>JARSSP010000074.1 GCA_029624675.1 Candidatus Contendibacter sp. | reverse complement strand
TGTCGGCGCCGCCGATCAGCTCGTCAGCGCCAGGGCCGGACCAGATCGTGTCGTTGCCGGCGCCGCCATCGACGGTGACGTCATGCGGATAGGGATTGGCACTGTTGGTGAGATCGACGAGGTCGTTGCCGCCGCCGGCATTGATCACCAGAACGCCGTCGAACCGATAGCCGGCGTTCGAGCCAACCTTCAAGTAATAGGCGAACACCTCCGAGCGCGCGGTGCCATTGAGCGTGTAGTCGCCTTCCGTCCCCTGGTAGAATGCGAGCGAGGCATCAAGGCCGGCGACGCTGGCGCTGACGCCCTGATCGACGTTGGTCGCCGTACCGCTCTTGAACGTGCCACTGCGAATGTAGTTCATTGCGTTCGTCCCCTGAGCCGCCTTTTTTCCTAGTAGCATGGGACGCTCGATCACGTCCAGGCGCTACTCCGTCGCACTCGCAAGCCCGGCTGCGCAAGCTGGCGCTGGCGCCGACAGTGCCGCCGGGGCAGCCTGACCACGCGGCCAAACCGCCGGAGACCGCCAGCGGCCCCGCGCCTGCACCACTCCTCGGGACATGATCGCTACGCGCGGCTACGACGCCCGCCATCCTTCGCGTGATAATGCCCTGTTGCCGCAACTCGCCAATGCGGAGCGTGGGTTACTGCCGGCTTCAGTAAATGCGGTTTCGCGAGGCAATGAACAGGTCCTGGCAGCGCGCCGGGACAACAGGAATGTTCGACCGTCCGGCCAGAGCAAGGAACGCGCTGCATGTGACGAGCAAGCCAGCCTGCAAGGCAATAATCGTAAGCGCTGTTACCAGCGTTGTTGCCCAGCCCGGCGTCGCAAGGGTCGTCATAAGACGGATAGCGATGACGCTCCCGGCCGCAACGGCGCTAACAGCGATGATGATTAGGCAGGCAAACAGCAAACGCGTAAAAACCGCATCGATGAACACCGAGATCGCGCTCAATCCGTGGGTGGTAAGCGAAACGAGGTTCATCGACGATTTGCCTGCATAGCGAGTTCCGCGTACCGTAGGCACAAGAAGGAGCGGAAGACGCGAGAACAGGAGGGTTGCGGCCAGGTGGTTCCAAAGGGATGGCATAAAGACCAATCTTTGCAACAGGCCAAATGGTATAAGACAGAAATTTCCGAATAGGATCGTTTTTCCTGTCAACAACCTAAAGATAAACTTATAGAGTGCGTAATTGAAGGTGAAGAGGGCGCCTTCTGATCGTTTCGCCCGAGCGGCTACAATGAAGGCTCCTGGCTGCTTCCAATGTTCTGCCAGAAGGGCCGGAATCGCCTCTGGCCGGTCTTCTCCGTCGCAGTCCATAACGATCACGACATCGAAGCCCTTGCGCGTAGCGACGTCGGCCAAAGCGACGGCGATCGCCCGCTGGTGGCCAAGGTTGCAGGCGAGGGTCAGGATCTCCAACGATTGCAGATGAGCGTGTCTCGTGCTTCCCATCAAAGCGGCTGGGGCGGGAACGAGCGAGCCGTCATCGACGGCAATAACATGGACGTCGACGTTTTCTGCTTTCAGGTGAGCGTCTAAGTCAACGAGCAACTGCTCGAGGGGCCCCCAGTCGTTAAAGACGGGAGTTACGATTGCCAGCTTCAGGCGCGCTTCCGACAAAGCGTCGTTCATGTTCGTCCTTCGTCTCGCGTGATACCTGCAGTTGACGTGTCCACACCACCCAGTAATCGGTCGTCTGGGAGATCGCGAAGTTGCGCTGCAGATATTCTTCGTAAAGGCTGATCATTTTGTTTCGGTCAGTCAAGCCGCTCGGCAAAGTCGGGATCATGACAACCGAAACATCAGAGAAAAGAACTTCCGACGGGATGAACGCTTGTTCGCTGAATTGCCTGCGGTAGTGATACTGCAGCAATGAATTACGCGGCGATGGCAGGTTCATGGCAAAGGGAAAGGGATTTGAAAAATCAAAGGTCAAGACCGTCCCGTCGCCGCGGTCAATGCCAGACAGGGTTTCGATTCCCTTATTTATCGTATACATGTACTCTGCCGCTTTCAGTGCCGAAACCCCATGATCTGGAAACCCACTTCGGGCGATCTGAAAGATCTCTTGGGTTGTCAGACCGGGTTCGTTGATCGCCACCACGGCGCGCTCCGAACCGAGGGAATTGGCCAGCGTCATTCCGTAGTCCAACGTAACGAAACCCGGCAGCGCGGCGGCGGTGTCCCCGGGCGCAGGCGCGACGCGGGCGTAGGAGAAATGCCGGTAGAGAGCGAGGGAGCGATAAACAAAGGGCTCTGCCATGAACACAACAAGCAAACCCGGGATCACGTAAGTCAACAGTCGCCGATCCTTGGTTTCCGCGCCCTCGGCAAGCCGCGCTGCGACCAAGACGGGAAGCAACACCACCTCGGGCAGGGAACGGTCGGCCGTGTTCTGAGTGAAGAGAACCAACGACGCCGCCAGGACGAATGCCACGAACAGCGCATCGCTTGTCGTAACGGCGCACGCCGTAAACCCTAACCCCAGCGCGAGCGCACCCAAGGCGACCTCATTGGCGTGATTCAACGCCGCCTTCAACGGCGCCGCGATACCCCCGAACAGCCCCGCGCTTGCCGTCATCGCAAAATGGACATCGTGCGCGTAGGCAACATGGATTCCGGGGATTGCCACCTCGAGCCCCGTCGCGACGGCTGCGACGCAGCCAAGTGCGAGTAGCGCCGACGCCCGTTGGGTCCGACCGCACAGGCTCCAAAGAACGATCGCCGCCAGTGAAACGAGGCCATAAGTAATCTTGAGGTAGAGCATCACGGCACACAGGATTCCGGCTAGCACGCCGTCGACAACCGTGTGCCATCGTGTTCGCGCCGAAGGACTCAGGTAAAGACATAACTGAAGAATTAATAACCCTTGGCAAAACCTATTGTACCACATTGCGAGGGTGATCCGCGACGGCAGGTCACCAACACAAAGCGGCGCTCCTACAAGCAATAAAATGTAGACACCTAATAATATAGAAACAATAACCGGCAAGCGCGTTGTCACAACGTAAAGCAGTGGCGGCGTCAAGAAAATTATAAATAGCGCAACCGCGGCTGGTAATGCACCGCCTGTTGATCCGCTTGTAATCAGGCCAAGAAATGGGAGCCACGAGGCGAGAACGCCAAACGGGGCGTGGTAGGCCATGTGGTGGACCTGGCCTTCGGCTGTACGGTAAGCCGCATCGACGAACAGTAGGACATCTTCGGGATAGATCGCAGTGACCGTTCGCCCGGGCATCGCGATCAGAACGGCAACGACCAGCGCGAAGCCGCCGAGGCACGCCGCAGTGAACCAAGCGCTGGCTTCGCGTGAGGGCCAAGTGGTATTGGTGGAGGGAATTGCAATCATTTATAGCACTATTGGCTTGAGTCGTTAACGCTGTAATAGGAAATGGCGGGGGCCAAGCCTCTCATTCCAGCGTTGGGTGCCTGACCGAGAAAAGGGCAAAGACATCCACTGATTATTGCTAAACGGTGGCGCCTGCACAACCTATGATCACCCTGGCATGCAAGAGGGATCCCTGATTGGAGTGCGCCCCTTATTGCACGCCAGTTCACAAATCGCCACTCATTCGGTCCGCGAAGGGCGCGACCGGCGGCGGGGACTCCATTGGAGCGGCCGGCGGCGGCGGTCGTGCGGCGCCGGGCCGCCAAGCGCGGGGTTGCCTGTCCGGTCAAAGGGAGGGCCGGTCCAGCCTCAGCGCGCATGTGTAAGGCCGAATGTCGGTCTGGTTAACGACTTTTCAGCACGATATCACCTAGTAAGAATTGGCTCGACGCAACCGCCCCTGCTGCGCAATGGCAATGCATTAGGCACCCGGCCATGAACACCCTGACGTCGCTGGCTCCGGATGCGCGCTTCGATGTCGTCGTCATCGGCTCAGGGTTTGGCGCGTCCTTCTTTCTGCACCGGTTTCTCGCCAAGGCGAAGCCCTCGGTGCGGATCCTGGTCCTGGAAAGAGGGCCCTACCGTGACCATCAGCGGCAGCGCGAAGAGGGCAGGAACGCCTCCATCCCGGCAATGGAGAGCGTCCGCGTTGGCGAGGGACACAAACCGTGGACGTTCACGCTTGCGTTCGGCGGCGGCACCAACTGCTGGTGGGGTCAGACGCCAAGGATGCATCCTTCCGATTTCCGCCTCTTCAGCAGCTATGGCGTCGGCTGCGACTGGCCGCTGAGCTACGATGACCTGGAGCGCTACTACGTCGCCGCAGAACGGATCATGGCGGTATCCGGTGACCCTGCGAGCGCCAATCTCTTTCCGCGTTCCGCGCCCTTCCCCCAGCCGCCCCACCGGGGCACGTCCGCCGACCGGATGATGCAGCAGGCGCAGCCGCTCCACCACTTCATTGGTGCGACCGCGCGCGCCCGCGTCGCCACCGAAAGCAGGAACGCCTGCTGCTCCTCTGCAACCTGCAACCTCTGTCCGGCGGATGCAAAGTTCACCGTCCTCAATGGGATGCAGGAGACCTACGGCGATCCGCGGGTGTCGATCCTGGTCGATGCCGAGGTTCTCGCCCTGGACCATGTTGGCGATGACGTGACGGGTGTCCACTTCAGACACGGCGGCAAGCAGGTGTCGATCCGCACCGAGCTGGTGGTTCTGGGGGCGAACGCGATCTTCAGTCCGCATATCCTGCAGAATTCGGGCATGGGCGGCGGGCTCTGCGGCCGCGGACTGAACGAGCAGCTCGGAGCGACGGTGGAGGTGCTGCTCGATGGTCTCGATGCCTTCGACGGCAGCACGATGAGCACGGGCGTCAACTACCTCCTCTACGATGGTGCGCATCGCCGCACCGCGGGCGCCGTCATCGTGTTCACGCGCAACCACTGGTGGGACGGCCTCCGAACGGAGTTCGGCCGCTGGCGGCAGACGCTGCCGCTGCTTCTGGTTGCCGAGGATCTGGTCGATGACAAGAACCACGTCGGTCCAGCCGACAGCAAAGGGCGCCCACAGATCCACTGTCCGGGAGCGAGTGATTACGCCCGTGCAGGGATCGGCCGGATGATCGAGCGGTTGCCGGACCTGCTGCGGCCATTGCCGGTGGAGGCAATTCACTTCCGCGGCTGGCGGCGAACCGAATCCCATCTGCAGGGCACGCTGCGCATGGGGGCCGACCCGCGTACTTCCGTCGTTGATGCCGACCTGCGCCATCATCGCTTTCGCAACCTGGTCGTCGTCGGAACGGCAGTGCTCCCCACCTGTCCCGCCACCAATCCGTCCCTGACCGCAGCGGCGCTGGCACTCCGGGCCGCTGATCGTTTGGCCTGACAGAAGGTTATGACGTGACAAAACGCTTGTGCGTAACCCGCCGCGCCGTGCTGTCAGGCGGCTTGGCGAGCCTGATTCCGCTGCGGGTGGCAGCGGCCGAAGAGGCCATCCTCCCCCGCATTATCGCCGAGCGGGCCGGCTATGTTCGCATCTCTCCCGACGAGGTCCTTGCCTTCGCGCGCGATTGGTGGCGTGCCCGAGACGCGAGCGACCACCACAGGGCCCCCGTCATCGAGTTCTTGCTGAATGCACCGCGGCTCTACTTCAGCCCTCTGGTGCGCTGCCTGTTGCCTGCGTCCACCGCGCGCGCGATCGATGTGTTAGAGCGCAAAGTGACAACCGATTTCCTACTGTCGACCCGGTTCTTCGACACCCCTGGGAGCGAGCACGAACTCAGCTACCATGGCCTCGACCAGGCATGTGGCAATCCCTTCGCCGAGTTCTGACTCACCTTCAGCCGGATCGTGAAAGCGACGCCGGTGC
>JARSSP010000073.1 GCA_029624675.1 Candidatus Contendibacter sp. | reverse complement strand
ACCCAGCGCAAGCAGGCCGAAATCATGCTGAAGGAATCGACTCAACGGCTTCAGGCCCTATCCCGCCGCCTGCTTTCGGTGCAGGAAGAGGAGCGCCGCATGTTAGCCCGCGAGCTGCACGATGATTTCGGCCAGCAATTGGCCGCCTTCAAACTCAATCTGGGTTTGCTGAGTCGCGGCATGCGAGATGAAATGGAACAGCGCCGCATCGCCGATTGCCTGGATATCGCTAATCATCTACTCGAACGCCTGCGCGACATCGCGCGTGATCTCCGCCCCTCAGTGCTCGACGATCTGGGACTGGCGGCGGCGCTGCACTGGCACGCGCGCCGACAGGCGGAACGCTCGGGTTGCGAAGTCGCGGTTTTGGACCGCTTCACGCCCTTGTCTTCGGACATCGAAACCGCCGTGTTTCGGATCGTGCAGGAAGCGGTCAACAACGCGATCCGGCACGGCGCGGCGCGGCATATCACCGTGACCGCCGAAGTCGTCGACCAGTCCTTCGCACTCGCGATCCAGGACGACGGCAGCGGTTTTGACCTGAAAGCAGTTTCCAGCAAGCCCGACGCCGGTTTGGGTCTGAACAGCATGCGCGAGCGTGCCGAATTGCTCGACGGCCGGTTCGCGCTGACCAGTCAAGCGGGAATCGGAACCCGGGTCGAAGTTTTCATTCCGTTGGCGGAGAAGAGCGTATGAGCGAGGTCAACGTGTTGCTGGCCGATGATCACACCCTGGTGCGGGCGGGACTGCGCACCCTGGTCGAAGGTTTCACGGGATTTCAAGTCGTCGCCGAGGCGGGCGACGGTCGCGAGGCGGTGCGCCTGGCCCGGCGATGGAAGCCTCAGATCGCCTTGATCGACATCAGCATGCCGGAACTGAACGGACTGGATGCCACGGCCCTGATCGCGAAGGAGGTGCCCGAAACCCAAGTGATCATCCTGTCCATGCACACCGCCGAGAACTATGTGCTGGCGGCGTTGCGCGCCGGCGCGGTTGGCTACGTGGTCAAGGACGCCGCCGTCACCGAACTGGAGAACGCGTTGCGGGCCGTGCTGAAGGGCGAACGCTGGCTCAGTCCGGCGGTGTCGCGCCACCTGCTTGATGAGTATCTGCGGCTTGTCCGCCATCCTCCAGAGGAAGCTCAAGTTCCGGGTGGGCTTGAATCGCTGACAAGGCGCCAGCGCGAAATTCTGCAACTGATCGCGGAAGGTTGCGCGACCCGCGAGATCGCCGAACGGTTGTCCCTCAGCATCAAGACCGTGGAAACCCATCGCTCTCAACTGATGGAACGATTGAATATCCGCGACGTGGCCGGTCTCACTCGTTTCGCCATTCGCGTTGGGCTAATTCACTCCGAAATCTGAATGGTTCACCGCCGGAGAACACACGGCGTCGCGATTTCAAGATAGCTCGACCACGATGCCTTGCCCGGCTCCAAAAACGGGTTTTTCGGCCTGAAAATCAGGTCTTACCACCCCAGAAAATCAGGGTTTACCCGATACCAATGCGTTCTTCGGCCATGTAACTTGTTTTCCATCATCATCCGCGCGGAAAGCATCGCTCCGATGAACCTACCACCCAATTCTCGACGTAATCTTCGTCTGCTGACCATCGCGCTGCAGGCTTGCCAACCACCGGTGGACTTGAGCCGGCTCGCAGCCCAACCGGAGTTGGAATGGATCGGTCACGCCGCCGATTGCGATGATGGCTTGCGGCAAGCTTTGATGACCTACCCGGACGCTATTGTCTTACCGTGGCTGGAATCGACGATGAAGCTGTTCCATGCGCTCGCTGGCCTACGCAGTGAACGATTCGCGCCGCTGGTCGTGGCGATCATGCCCGAGACGCCTTGCGAGGATTTTGCGCCTTGCGATGGCGCTGTCGTTCTGAAAGTGGAACAACTCCATCAGGACGGATTAGCCACGCTTTTGCAAGCGTTGCTGGCGGCCTGCCAACCAAACAAGAACAGCAACCATAAAAACAGTAACAGGTCGTGGTTTCTTCCCTAAGAACACGACTCAGAAACTATACGAAGGCCGAGCTACTGATTGTAGGAGCGCGCTTGCTCGCGATAGAAGGGTCAGCCATCGCGGCCAAAGCCGCCATCACCTACAACTGATTGATTAATGGATTTTTATATGGTTTTAGGTTCACGCGTCGACTGATGGATGAATCAATCCAACGAAGACACTCTCGCCCCTTGCCCGCCCGTGCAATCCCTAAGGCCGCAACAAATGAACCGCCCGCTGATGTTCGGCTTGCCGGGCCGTATTCCAGTCTCCCGTGCAATAGACGGCGATCTCGGCGATGGACTCGCCCACCACGTCGGCGCGGATCAGCTCCCGGCAATACCAGTTCTCACCCTCTTGTTCCCACCGCTCCTCAACTTCCAGAAGGAAGCCGGTAGGGGTGGGATCGCAGCGCCAGCGGGGAACGTGACTGGGCCCGGGATGGCCATGACGGCGCAGCGCCACCACCGGCTCCAGACCTTGTGCTTGCAGTCGCCAGCACGGCAGGGTGAAATCGCAAAACACGTCGTCGGTGAACAGGCCGGGCAGCGCCGCGCCGGTTTCCAGAAAATGAATCAGCCGCAAGGCCACGTTTCGAGCCGCTTTTGGAGTCATCGGTCAACCTCGCAAGATCAATGTTCCAACCCATCACACCGGACGACGGGCGCCGGTGCATTGCCCCGCCGCGTTAGCCGCTTCCAAACCGCGCCGGTACACCGAGCCACTGCCCGATCCCCTCGGCCCCCCAGCGCATGATGGCGTCGTGGTTCCAGCAAAATACGGGTCGAGCCAACGGCGCCAGCGCGTTCATCCAGGACTGCGTGGTCCGCACCGCCCAGCGGTAATCGATCCGGGTTCCGCCCCGGTCGGGTCGCAACCGCCAGGTCCCGACGCCTTGCAACTGGCCACGGGCGCGGCCTTCGATGAGGAGGGGGCGCTCGATTTGGGTGGTTTCCGTCTCGAACGTCAGGGTATAGGGCAACCGGCCACGCCAGGTGGTGCGGTAGCGGCGGCCCAGCCCGCTGGAATCGCCTTTTTCGAGGCGTTCGACCATCAGCACGCCGCGCCACCACGCCGGCCAGTCCTCCATAAGGGTCAGCGCCAGCCAAACCGCTTCCGGTTCCGCCGCCACCTGCCATACGGTGTCCAGCACGTAAGCCGCCATGGTCCGATTCACTCCTTGTTCCCCCGCTGATTAAAAACACCCTCATCCCTGCTCCTCTCCCAGTTGCGGGAGAGGGGTTTCCAGGCAACCTTTTACCCGATCAGGGCATAGGGACGAATGTCGGGCGGCGCCGCCAGCAGACTTGGCGCCTCGGCCAGGGCCGCCTGTACATGCGGCGAGGCGAGATGGGCGTCCAGCGCCGCTTGATCGGCCCATTCTTCCACGAAGGTGAAATCGGTGGGATCGACGTGGTTGTGCAACAGGGTATAGCGCAGGCAGCCCGGCTCGCGGCGGGTGGGTTCAAGCAGGTTTTGCAGAAGTGTCTGGGTTTGCGCGACGGTATCCGGCCGCGCGGTGATGCGGGCGACGACGTGAAGCGTGGCAGTCATGGGCGCCTCTCGAATGATGGTAACGATAGTTGGGGGTTATGCGGTAAAGGCCGCCGCCATGGCCTCGGTGTCCTCGTAGGAACGAAACGCGGTCACCCGGCTGTTCTTGATCGTCCACGCCATGGCCCAGTCGCTCGTGTACTCGCGGCCAGTGGCCTTGGCCCGACCCGTCCAGCGACCCATCGCAACGACACGATCACCCTGAGCCAGGTACTCGCGCGGTTCGAAGGTTCGAACCTCAACGCTGGCGTCGAGCGCCGCGAAAAATTCTTGCACTTGCGCCGAGCCGTGGCGCGTTCCCGCATACGCTATGATAGTCGATCCCCCGTTGATCCATTCGACCGCTGGATCGAGGACCGCCAGAATGGAGGGAATGTCGCCGCGCACGAAGTCGGCGTACAACCGTTGAACCATTTCGATATGGGCTGACTCGTTCATCATCTTGCTCCTCGGTGACAGGGGACAGGGTGTCCATCGCAAACAGCGACGTTCCTTCCTGTGTGCGTCAGCGCGCGTCGTTTGGATGCGGGGGATAATAAAAATTCGCCGGAAATTGAAGATCGGTTCCGGGTGACAAAGCAGGTTTCCACATAGGCATTTTTTACGGAGATCGATGGTCGTGACCCATGACGACACCGAACACCGCCGCCATCGGCACCCAGTACTCCGGTGGATCGGTCATACCCTTGGGCTGCTCTATATCCTGGTCACGCTGTTGTTCGGACCGATCCAGTCACTGGCCAACTGGTTACAGCGACAGCAATTCATCCAGCGCTACCAGCACTGGATGGCCGGCTTGCCCCCGGCGGCGGGGCTGGCGGTGTCGCTGCTATCGCTGGGCTTGCTGGAAATCTCCAAGCTCGCCGTCCTGTTGAGCTACCGCTATTTCGGCGCGCTGGCGGCCGTGGCGGTAACCATCGCCGCCAAGGTCAGCCTGGGTTATTTCGCCCATCTCACCTGGAACGCCGCCCGGCCGAAGGTGATCGCGGCCTATGCCTGGGCGGCGCGGGTGGACGCCTGGGTCGGGGCGCAACTGGCGCAACTGCGGGGTTTTCGCGACCGTTGGGTGGGTTATCTCCGCAGCCGTCCCTGGTACCCCGGCATCGCCAACGCGATCGCGATGCTGCGGAAACAGGCCGCCCGCTGGCGGCGCTATTTTTCGACGAAAGCCCGTTCGATCACGTAATGGCCGGGTTCGCCGATATGCGGCGAAATGTGGAACCCCCATGCGTTTAGGAGCGCGCAGGCGTCCTTGAGCAGCGCTGGGCTGCCGCAGATCATCACCCGGTCCTGAGCGGGATCAAGCGGTGGCAGGCCGATATCGGCGCACAGCTTGCCCGACTCGATCAAGTGAGTCAGTCTCCCCTGGTTGCGAAAGGGTTCGCGCGTCACGGTCGGGTAGTAAATCAGCTTCTCGCGGATCATGTCGCCCAGAAACTCGTGCGTTGGCAGTTCGTGGGCGATGACATCGGCATAGGCCAATTCGCTGGTATGACGAACGCCATGCGCCAGCACGACCCGGTCGAAGCGGTCATAGGTATTCGGGTCCTTGATGATGCTCAGGAACGGCGCCAGCCCGGTTCCCGAACCGAGCAGGTACAAGCGCTGGCCGGGTAGCAGATCGTCGATCACTAGGGTGCCCACCGGCTTGCGGCTGATCAGGACGGGATCGCCTTCCTTGAGATGCTGCAACCGCGAGGTGAGCGGACCACTCCGCACCTTGATGCTGAAGAACTCCAGATGTTCCTCGTAGTTAGCGCTGGCGATGCTATAGGCTCGCATCAATGGGCGGCCGTCCACTTCCAGGCCGAGCATGACGAAATGGCCATTTTGGAAGCGCAGCGCTGGATCGCGGGTGGTTCTAAAGCTGAACAACGTATCGTTCCAGTGGTGAACGCTGAGGACGCGCTCGATATTAAAAGCTTTCATGAGTCAATGATTCGAGAGGTTCACGGGCGGCGATGGACGAAGCGGGCGGTCGTTGCGCCCGGTTCGAGACTTGGGCTATTTTCCGCCAAGCGGCGCCGTCGACGCCAGTTCGGCACCCACCTTTTTCCAACCGCTTGACCTTCGGCCAGGGATCCACCGTGTCGATCCAACTCGCCATCGCCGTCACCCATCTGGTCAGCCGCAAGCGGCCCACCCTGGTTTCGCTGGTCGGCATTGCCCTCGGCGTGGCGTTCTTCCTGGCGGTGTCGTCCCTGATGCGCGGCTCCGAACGGGATTTCATCAAGCGCCTGGTGGACAACAGCCCGCACCTCACCGTGTACGACGAGTACCGTAATCCCCAGCCGCAACCAGCAACCCTACGCTGGCCCGACGGCGCGGTTGAACTGCGTCGGGTCAAACCGCTGCGCGAGGTACGCGGAATTCGCGGCCATGCCCAAAAGCTGGCGTTCATCGAATCCCTGCCGGGCCTGCGCGCCGCCCCGGTGCTGGTGGGATCGGTGGTGCTGACCTTCGCCGGGCGCAGCGAGGGCGTTACCCTCAACGGCATCGTCCCAGCGAAGATGAAGGGGGTTTCGACCATCGAGGACAAGATGACGCAAGGCTCGCTGGAGGCGCTGGCCGCCCATCCCAACGGCCTGGTGATCGGCGAGGGTCTGGCCAGGAAATTCGGTCTGAGCCTGGGCGGCGTGGTCAACGCCGTTTCGCCGGCGGGCGAGTCGCGCGCCCTGAAGGTGGTCGGCATCTTTCGCACCGGCAACGCCGGTTACGACGAAACCCAGACCTTCACCCTGCTGAAACGGGCGCAGGGGCTGCTGGACCGACCCGACCGGGTGAACCGCTTCATCCTCCAGTTCGATGATCCCTACGTCGCCCGCGAGGTCGCCAGCCTGATCGAGGCGCGGATCGGCTACAAGGCGGTGTCCTGGCTGGAAGCCTCGGAAGACCTGATGAGCGTGCTGCTGGTGCGCAACCTGATCATGTACAGCGTGGTGTCGGCGATTCTGGTGGTAGCCGCCTTCGGCATCTACAACACGCTTTCCACCATCGTGATGGAGAAAGTCCACGACATCGCCATTCTCAAATCCATGGGCTTTCACGCTCACGATATCCGGCGCATTTTTCTAGCGGAAGGGGTAATGCTGGGGTTGGTGGGCAGTCTGCTTGGGTTGGGGTTGGGGCTGGGATTGATGGGGTTGCTGATTCAGGTCGAGATCAAGCCGCCCGGCGCCACCGACATCGTCCATCTGCCGATCTACTGGGGCTACGACCAATACCTGCTGGCGCTGGGATTCGCGATGGCCTCGGCGGTGGGCGCGGCGGTGCTGCCGGCGCGCAAGGCGGCGCGGGTTCAGCCGGTCACGATCCTGCGAGGCATGGGTTGAACCCGATCCTGGCGGCCGAAAATCTCGGGCGGGTTCTGCCCGGCGAGGTGCCGGTCACCCTGGTGCAGGACGTCACGCTGGACATCGAGCGCGGCGAATTCGTGGCCATCATGGGGCCTTCCGGCTCCGGTAAATCCTCCCTGCTGTACCTGCTGGGGCTGCTGGACACGCCAACCTCGGGCCGGGTCTGGCTGGATGGCCGGGACACCTCCCGCTTCGGCGAGGACGAACTGGCGGCAACCCGGTTGGAAAAACTCGGTTTCGTGTTCCAGTTTCATTTCCTGCTGGCCGAATTTACCGTGCTCGACAATGTACTGTTGCCGATGCGCCGGCTCAGCGCGCGGCCGGAGGACGAGGCCCGACAACGGGCGGCGGAGTTGCTCCGCCAACTGGGCCTGGGCGACCAGGGCCACAAGCGCCCGCATCAATTGTCCGGCGGCCAGCGCCAGCGCGTGGCCATCGCCCGCGCCCTGGCCAACGATCCACCGGTGGTGCTGGCCGACGAACCGACCGGCAATCTGGACAGCCACGCCTCGGCCAACGTCCGGCAAATCCTGCACGATCTGACCCGCGAACTGGGAAAAACCGTGGTCGCCGTCACCCACGATCTGACCTTCGCCAGCGCCGCCGACCGGCGCATCGGCATCGTGGACGGCCTGATCGCCCCCGACTGGCAGGCCTAGTGCTTCACCCGACCCGAGATGCTGTCGAAAAACTACTCATTGATTTTTCTAAAAAATTTCTGCGTTTGCCCGGCCAAAAGCCGGCTGAAAGCTAGCCCTATAGCCTTATAGATCAAATAGTTATTTTATTCAGGCTCCCATCGCGCCTTATGCCTCATCTCGATAAGTAATCCAGTTTTTCTTAATTCCGATCATAAGGAATCGGGTTGTATAGTTCATCGGGTTATTAACCCTTGGAGAACGCTTGATGAAAACCCCCCGCCTTTCTCAGACCCTGCTCACCCTTGCCCTGACGGTGGGCGCCAGTTCATTCGCCTTCGCGGAAACCACCCTGCTCAACGTCTCCTACGATCCGACCCGCGAGCTTTATCAGGACTTCAACATCGCCTTCGCCAAGCACTGGAAAAACCAGAGCGGTGAAGCCGTCACCGTCCAGCAGTCGCACGGCGGCTCCGGCAAGCAGGCACGGGCGGTGATCGACGGCCTGGAAGCCGACGTGGTGACCCTGGCCTTGGCCTACGACATCGACGCTATCGCCGAGAAGGGCAAGCTGATCCCCAAAGATTGGCAACAGCGGTTGCCGAACAACAGCGCGCCCTACACCTCGACCATCGTGTTCCTGGTCCGCAAGGGCAACCCCAAGGGGATCAAGGACTGGGACGATCTGGTCAAGCCAGGCGTTTCGGTCATCACTCCCAACCCCAAGACTTCCGGCGGCGCCCGCTGGAACTATCTCGCCGCCTGGGGTTACGCGCTGAAGAAACACGGCGGTGACGAGGCCAAGGCCCGTGAGTTTGTGAGTCAGTTATACAAGAACGTCCCCGTGCTTGACTCCGGGGCGCGCGGCTCGACCACGACCTTCGTGGAGCGCGGCATCGGCGACGTGCTCATCGCCTGGGAGAACGAGGCGTATCTGGCCCAGAAGGAACTGGGGCCGGACCAGTTCGAGATCGTGACCCCAGCGCTGTCGATCCTGGCCGAGCCGCCGGTCACCGTGGTCGACAAGGTGGTGGACAAGAAGGGCACGCGCAAGGTTGCCGAGGCGTATCTGAATTATCTCTACAGCCCCCTGGGGCAGAACATCGCCGGCAAGCACTTCTACCGCCCGCGCGATCCCAAAATCGCGGCCCAGTACGCCGATCAATTCGCCAAGGTGAACCTCTTCACTATCGACGAAGTATTCGGCGGCTGGCAGAAAGCGCAGAAGACCCATTTCGACGACGGTGGCATCTTCGACCAAATCTATCAACCCGCCGCCAAGTAGTGACTGGAGAACCGCCGATGCCACACTGGTACGAAGACAACTCCCTGTCGATCGGCCGCACCCCGCTGGTGCGGCTCAACCGGATCACCGACGGCGCGCGCGCCACGGTGCTGGCGAAAATCGAAGGCCGCAATCCGGCTTATTCGGTCAAATGCCGGATCGGCGCGGCGATGATCTGGGACGCCGAACGGCGGGGCCTGCTCGGTCCCGGCAAGCATCTGGTCGAGCCGACCAGTGGCAATACCGGCATCGCCCTGGCCTTCGTCGCCGCCGCTCGTGGTATCCCACTCACCCTGACCATGCCGGAAACCATGAGCCTGGAGCGCCGCAAGCTGCTGATCGCCTACGGCGCGACGCTGGTGCTGACGGAAGGCGCGCGGGGGATGAGCGGCGCGGTGGCGAAAGCCGAGGAAATCGCCGCCTCCGACCCCGAGCGTTACGTCTTGCTGCAACAGTTCAAGAACCCGGCGAACCCGGCCATTCACGAGCAGACCACCGGCCCGGAAATCTGGGACGACACCGAGGGCGCCATCGATATCCTGGTGTCGGGCGTCGGCACCGGCGGCACCATCACCGGCGTCTCGCGCTACATCAAGCACGCCCAGCGCAAGCCCATCGTGTCGGTGGCGGTCGAGCCCACCGCGAGTCCGGTCTTGACCCAGAAGCGGGCCGGCGAGCCGTTGAAACCCGCGCCCCACAAGATTCAGGGGATCGGCGCCGGTTTCGTGCCGGAGGTGCTCGATTTGTCGCTGGTGGACGAGATCGAGCAGGTCAGCAATGAGGAAGCGATCCACTACGCCCACCGGCTGGCCCGCGAGGAGGGCATTTTGTCGGGCATTTCCTGCGGCGCGGCGGCGGCCGTGGCCGTCCGCGTCGCCAAGCGCCTCCAGTCCGCCGGCAAAACCATCGTGGTGGTGCTGCCCGACTCCGGCGAGCGCTATCTGAGTTCGGTGCTGTTTGAGGGTGTATTCGACGCCAAGGGACTGGCGGCATGAACGCGAGGGTTCAGCCGGCCAATGCGCCCCTGGTCGCCGGCTCGCCCTGGGACCTGGATTCCATCGTGGCCGAATTGCGCGACGTGCGAGTCAGGGCGCTGGTGGACCGGCAACGGGCGGCGGATCGCCCGCCCCGCTTGCCGTCGCGCAAGGCTCTAGAGAGGATTTTGGACGGACTGAAAGCCGCCCTGTTTCCCAATCGCCTGGGGTCGCCGGAATTGACCGACGAGGGAATCGATTATTTCGTCGGGCACACCCTGGACGCGACGCTGCGGGATCTGTTCGAACAGGTGAACCTGGAGCTTCAGTATGCCTCCGAGCAGCAGGGTCTTCGCGCGGCGCGGCGCGAGCGGGCCCTGGACATCACCCGGACTTTCGCCGCCCGCCTGCCCAAGGTCCGGGTGGTGCTCGACAGCGATATCCGGGCGGCCTACGAAGGCGATCCGGCGGCCACCAGCGTCGATCAAGTGCTGGTCTGCTACCCCGGCATCACCGCTATCATCCACCATCGCATCGCCCACGAGTTGCACTGGCTGGGGGCTCCGCTGGTCGCCCGGATCATCGCGGAAATCGCCCACTCGGCCACCGGCATCGACATTCACCCAGGCGCGGACATCGACCGTGGCTTTTTCATCGATCACGGCACCGGCGTGGTCATCGGCGAGACGGCGGTGATCGGCCAGCGGGTGCGGCTATACCAGGCCGTAACCCTGGGGGCCAAACGGTTTCCCGTCGGCGAGGACGGCAGTTTGGTCAAGGGCAACGCCCGTCATCCCATCGTCGAGGACGATGTGGTGATCTACGCCGGCGCGACGATTTTGGGCCGGGTCACCATCGGTCGCGGCTCGATCATCGGCGGCAATGTCTGGCTCACCCGCAGCGTGCCGCCGGGCAGCAATATCTCGCAGGCGCAGGTGCGCAGCGAGGCGTTCGATGGCGGCGCCGGGATTTGAGCGGCCGTTTCGATTCGAGCGCGAGGATGCGACCGATGCGCGACGAATCGCCGAGGGTGCTGGCCGGGCGCACCGACCGTTTGCCACCGTCGTCGCCCCGGGCGGAGGTGATTCCCCTGCCAGCGGAACCCGGACCGGGAGCATGCGCGGGAAGCTTGGCCGCCGTCATCGGCGGCCACGTTCGCAAGCTGCGCAAGCGCCGCGGACTGTCGCTGGAAGCGCTGGCCGGGCGGTCGGGCGTCAGCCGGGCGATGCTGAGCCAGATCGAGCTGGGGCGCAGCACCCCGACCGTCGCGGTGTTATGCAAGATCGCCCATGCACTGGAAGCGCCTCTTTCGACGTTTCTGGGTGAGGAGCGGGCGGAAAGCGTGTGGCCGCTGCCGGCGGCTGGCGCAAAGCGGCTGCTTTCCGGGGATGGCCGCGTTTGCTTGCGGGCCTTGTTTTCCCCGGACCCGCCCCGCTGGGTGGAATTTTATGAATTGCGGCTCAAGGGTCGGGGAGAGGAAGCCTTCGGGCCGCAGCCGCCGGGCACCATCAAGAACTTGGTGGTCAGCCAGGGCGAGATCGAAATCGTCATCGCCGAAAACCGCTACGCGCTGGCCGCCGGCGACGCGATCCAGTTCGTGGCCGATGTCGCGCATGTCTATCGCAATCTTGGCCAAGCCAAAGCCGTCATGTACGTGGTGACGAGCCATGCGCGAATTGCCAGTTGACCTTTGAATACCTGTACGTTCACCGAAGGAGGATGACACGATGCCCAGAGGTTACGCCGCGCAAAGAGCGCACTTGACCCAAGTGGAATCCCGCCCGCGCGCCGATCGGGAGGCCGGGGCCATGTTGGGACGGTTTCTCGGGAATGTTAGCTCGATCCAGACTTGGCAGGCGCTGCAAAACCAGCCCGAAGCGGTGCTGATCGATATCCGCACCCAAGCCGAATGGAAGTACGTCGGTGTTCCGGACCTTTCCGGTCTGGGCAAGGGCTTGATGCAGGTGGAATGGCAGGTGTTCCCGAGCATGGAACGCAATCCCCGGTTCCTGCGGGAATTGCAAGCGCGGGGCGTTACGCCGGGGCGCTTGGTCTACCTGATCTGCCGCAGCGGTATCCGGTCGCGGGATGCCGCCGAATTTCTCGCCGAGCGGGGCTATACCGTCTACAACGTGGCGGATGGTTTCGAGGGGCCGCTCGACGACGACGGTCACCGGGGCGCGAGCGGCTGGCGGGCCGAAGGATTACCCTGGACGCAGGGCTGATCACTCCCCTCTCCTGCTGGGAGAGGGGCCGGGGGTGAGGGTTTCTAACGGCCGCGCCCGGCCTGAATCCGCAGCAGCGCGGCGACCAGGGCATCGAGGTCTTCGCGCAGGTTGTACACCGCCAGCGACGGGCGGACGGTGCTCTCCAGCCCGAAGCGGCGCAGGATGGGCTGGGCGCAGTGATGGCCGGCGCGCACCGCGATGCCCTCCTCGTCCAGCGCCTTGCCGACATCCTCGCTGCGGAACCCGTCGAGCACGAAAGAGAGCACTCCTGCTTTCTCGGCCGCCGTGCCGATGAGCCGCAAGCCGGGGACGCTCAGGAGACCCCGCGTGCCATACGCCAGCAGGTCGTGCTCGTAGCGGCTGACATTTTCCATGCCGATCTGGTCGAGGTAATCGAGCGCCGCGCCCAGCCCCACCGCGTCGGCGATGTTGCCGGTACCGGCTTCGAAGCGGCCCGGCGCCGGCTGGTAGACGGTCTTCTCGAAGGTGACGTCCACGATCATGTTGCCGCCGCCCTGCCACGGCGGCGTGGTGTTGAGTAGATCCTCCTTGCCGAACACGGCGCCGATGCCGGTGGGGCCGAACACCTTGTGGCCGGAAAAAACGTACCAGTCGCAGTCCAGCGACTGCACGTCCACCCGCATGTGGGAAACGGCCTGCGCGCCATCGACCAGCACCCGAGCCCCGTGGCGGTGGGCGATCTCCACCATCTCCCGCGCCGGCGTGACGGTGCCGAGCGCGTTCGACACCTGGCTGAACGCCACCAGCCGGGTCCGGGGACCGAGCAACTTCTCGTACTCTTCCAAAATCACCTGACCGCGATCATCCACCGGCGCGACCCGCAGACGGGCGCCTTTCTCGGCGCACAACTGCTGCCAGGGCACGATGTTGGCGTGGTGCTCCAGCCAGGTGATGACGATCTCGTCGTCCGGCCCGACGTTACGGCGTCCCCAACTCTGGGCGACCAGGTTGATGCCCTCGGTGGTGCCGCGCACGAAGATGATTTCGCGGGTCGAGGGAGCGTTGAGGAAGCGCCGTGTTTTCTCCCGCGCCGATTCGTAGGCGTCCGTGGCCCGCGCCGCCAGTTCGTGGGCCGCACGGTGGATGTTGGAGTTTTCGTGCCGGTAGAAGTGGGCGAGACGGTCGATGACCGCGTTGGGTTTCTGGGTGGTGGCGGCGTTGTCGAGCCAGATCAGCGGCTGGCCATGCACCCGCTCTTGCAGGATCGGAAAATCGCGCCGCACGGTCCGGGGATCGAAGGGACGCGCGGCGAAACCCGGCGGGACCGGAACGCCCGGCGGCGATTGCAGCCCCGGAACGCCGGGCAAAGAGAAATACTCGCTTGCTAACATGTTGTTCTCCAGCTCACCCACCACGTCCTCATCGTCCAGTCAGGCCGGGAAATTCCGCCGCTCCGCGCGCGGATCATACGGGCCGGCCAAGAGCCCCAGGTCGGGGAGCATGGCGGGATCGAAGCCGTAATCCCCATGAGGAAAGGCGGGGGTGGCGGGTGGCGGTGGCGCTTGCGCCGCTTCAAGAAAGTAATAGGACGATCCGGGCGCTGCGGGCGCGGATGGAATCGACGCAGGCTGTGGCGCTTGTGCCGACGTATCCGCCAGCGAGGCGGGCAAGGCGCGCAGTTCGGCCTCGGTCGGCGGGGCGACCACCGATCCGGGGGTCGTCGCCGGCGCGGCGGACAGTGCGCCCATCTCGACCGGGGGCGTGGCCGGCGGCGTTGTCGCAACGCCGCCGCCCGGAACCGTCAGTGCCCCCTCGTCGGGGATCAGTTCGGGGCGAAAATCGTAAGGCCCGAGCGCGGCGGACGGGGTGAAACCGGCTTGCGGCGGCCGTATGGTCGCGCCCGACACCGTGGCGGGCGCCGAGCGCAACTCCGCACCGGTCAGGTTTCCGACCGCCGACGACGGCGGTATCGCCGGCGCGACCGGCAGCGCCCCGACCTCGTGCGGTGGGGTGGCCGGTGGCGCCGAGGCCACGCCCGCGCCGGGGGGAGGTCCCGCATGTCCCGGCAGCACGGCGAACAGTTCTTTGGCGAGCCGGGCGATTAGGGCGGGGTCGAACGGTGCTCCGCCAGCTTCGGGGTTACTGATACTCATGGTAGCGATCCACCTCGACGCCTTCGAGCACGCCGAGCGCATCCTCGGTGAGCGCCGCCACCGAGCAATAGAGCGAAATCAGGTAGGAGGCGATCGCCTTGCGGTTGATGCCCATGAACCGGACCGACAGGCTGGGCGACACCTCGCCCGGCAATCCCGGCTGGAACAAGCCGACCACTCCTTGCCGCTTTTCGCCGGTGCGCAGCAGCAGGATGCTGGTTTTGTTGTCGTTCACGTACAGCTTGTCGCTGGGGATGAGCGGAATGCCACGCCAGGTAATGAACGGCGAGCCGAACAAATTCACCGTGGCCGGCGGCACGCCCCGATAGGTGCATTCGCGCCCGAAAGCGGCGATGGCGCGCGGGTGCGCCAGAAAGAAGGCGGGCTCCTTCCAGACCCGCGCGATCAGTTCGTCCAGATCGTCGGGGGTCGGCGTCCCGTCGCGGGTTTGAACGCGAAACGAATCGGCGACTTGGCTCAACAGGCCGTAGTCGGGATTGTTGATGATTTCGCTCTCCTGCTTCTCCTTGACCTTCTCGATGGTGAGGCGGAGTTGCTCCCGGATTTGATCGTAGGGGCTGCGGTACAGATCGGAGACGCGGGTCTGCACGTCCAGAACCGTGGTCATGGCGCTCAGCGTGAATTCGCGCGGTTGCTCCTGGTAATCGACGTAAGCCTCGGGCAGGTCGCTCTCGTCCTGGGGGCTGCACTCGACATCGGCGGGAGCCCCGGCGCGCGCTTCGATGACCTGATTGACCCGGTAGGTGCCGGCTTCGACCGGTACCCAAGGCAGGCAGGCAATCAGCCAGCGGGGTGTGATCGCCCGCATCTGCGGCGCGGTTTTGGTGGTGTTGGCAAGCTGGCGGGCCGC
This sequence comes from Candidatus Contendibacter sp., assembly GCA_029624675.1. GTDB lineage: Bacteria > Pseudomonadota > Gammaproteobacteria > Competibacterales > Competibacteraceae > Contendibacter. The sequence continues at coordinate 29,746 of JARSSP010000073.1, read as the reverse complement.
CAGTTCGCCTAGCGTATGCCGGATTTCGCTCGTCTCGGACATGGAATGAGTATCTCTATGATGGAGTGAACAATAAAAACGGGTGTATTCCAATACGGTCCAAAATTATAAAAGTATTTATTTTTAAAGGAAAATTTCTAATTTAACGGATAATAATCCAATAAATTGACAGGGCGTTGCCATAAAAAAAGGGCGGCTGTCTCCGCCGCCCAAAAGCACCCATCACCTCATCGCCCCCGCAATCGCATGATTCCCCTGAAACCGATAACGATCCGCTGTCAGTGGCGAACAGATTAAACGGGGTCTTTAAAAATTAAAATGAATAAAAAATGCTTATTAAATTCAATAAAATGAATTATGAAATTTTTCCGCTTTTGCAGAAAAACGCATAAGGATTTCGGAATTTATTATTTTTCGTTATTACCATTCGTTTTTAGACTCCGGTTTGTTTATAACTTGCTCTGGAGTCTGGCGATGAGATTTTTGTTCGACGTTGTTCGCGTCTTACTGGGGGGAGTCGTCCTGCTGTGTGGGACCGCGCACGCCGATGTCGCGCTCCTGAACGTGTCCTACGACGTGACTCGCGAGTTATACAAGGACATCAACCCGGCTTTCATCGAGCACTGGGCCAAAACCACGGGCGAGAAAGTCGCCGTCGAACAGTCCCACGGCGGATCGAGCAAGCAGGCGCTCGCGGTGGCTAACGGCCTGGAAGCCGACGTAGTCACCATGAACCAGGCCACCGACATCGATTTGCTGGCCGCTGGCGGGTTGGTGCCGAAGGACTGGCGCCAGCGTCTCCCTCACGACAGCGCGCCGTATACCTCGACCACCGTATTTCTGGTGCGCAAAGGCAATCCCAAGCACGTTCGCGACTGGGACGACCTGGTCAAACCGGGCATTGCGGTGATCGTTCCCAATCCCAAGACCTCCGGCAACGGCCGCTACGCCTATCTGGCGGCCTGGGGCTACGCGATCAAGAAGGGCGGCGATGAAGCCAGGGCGCGCGATTTCGTGGCCCGCCTGTTCCGCAACGTGCCGGTGCTGGATGGCGGCGGACGCGGTGCCACCACGACCTTCACCCAGCGCGATCTGGGCGACGTGCTGGTGACCTTCGAAAACGAGGCGGTGCTGATCGGCCGCGAGTTGGGCAGTGAGAAATTCGAGGTGATCTATCCCTCGATCAGCATTCAGGCCGAAGCGCCGGTCGCCGTGGTGGATCGGGTAGTGGACAAAAAAGGGACTCGCAAGCAAGCCCAGGGCTACCTGGAATTTCTCTATTCCCCCGCCGGTCAGGAAATCGTCGCCCGGCATTTCTTCCGGCCACGGCTGGAGACGATCCTGAAACAGCACGCCGGGCAGTTCAAACCGATCCAGCTTTTCACGGTGGACGAGGTCTTCGGTGGCTGGGCGAAAGCGCAACAGACGCACTTCGCTGATGGCGGCGTGTACGACCAGATCGTGGTGAATCGCTGATGCGCGCCGGCAAACCGCATCGCGTCCTGCCGGGGTTTCCGCTGGCGCTGGGCTATACCCTGGTGTATCTGGCGCTGATCGTGCTGATCCCGCTCGCCGCGGTTTTTCTGAAGTCCACGTCCCTGACCTGGGAGCAGTTCTGGACGGTGATCAGCGCGCCGCGCGTGGTGGCCTCCTATCGGGTGAGTTTCGGCACCTCGCTGCTGGCCGCCGCCATCAACGCCGTGTTCGGACTGATCTTCGCCTGGGTGCTGGTGCGCTACAGCTTTCCAGGCAAGCGGATCGTCGATGCGCTGGTGGATTTGCCCTTCGCCCTGCCCACGGCGGTCGCCGGCATCGCGCTGACCGCCATCTATGCGGGCAACGGCTGGCTGGGGCAATGGCTGCAACCGTTGGGCATCAAGGTCGCCTTCACGCCGCTGGGGATTCTGGTGGCGCTGATCTTCATCGGCCTCCCCTTCGTGGTGCGCACGGTGCAGCCAGTGCTGGAAGATCTGGAGACCGAACTGGAAGAAGCGGCCGCCAGCCTCGGCGCGGATCGCTGGCAGACGTTCTATCGCGTGGTGTTGCCGCCGGTGCTGCCCGCGCTGCTGACCGGCTTCGCCCTGGCCTTCGCCCGCGCGGTGGGCGAATACGGTTCGGTGATCTTTATCGCTGGCAATGTGCCGATGGTGTCAGAAATCACTCCGCTACTGATCATCACCAAACTGGAGCAGTTCGATTACCCCGGCGCTACGGCGATTGCCGCCGTCATGCTGGTGACTTCGTTTATCTTGCTTTTCCTGATCAATGGCTTGCAGGCATGGGCCAACCGTAGTCACGGAGGAGGATAAGCATGGGCGCCGCCGTTGCCACTCATTGGACCGTCCACTCGCGGCGATTCGAGGCCAGCGCCGCCACCCGCGAACCTGCCTGGGTGCGCGGGATTCTGATCGCCATCGCGCTGGCGTTCTTTGCGCTGTTCCTGTTATTGCCCTTGGTGACGGTCTTCGCCGAAGCCCTTCGCAAGGGCTGGGGAGTCTATTTCGCGGCGCTGGTCGATCCAGACGCCCGATCCGCGATTTTCCTGACCCTGCTCGTCGCCGCGATTGCCGTGCCGCTTAATCTGGTGTTTGGCGTGTCGGCGGCCTGGGCGATTGCCAAGTTCAATTTTCGCGGCAAGCAGTTGCTCACGACCTTGATCGATTTGCCGTTCTCGGTTTCACCGGTCGTTGCCGGTCTGATTTTCGTGCTGCTGTTCGGGGCGCAGGGCTGGTTCGGCCCCTGGCTGATGGCACACGACGTGAAGATCATTTTCGCCGTGCCCGGTCTGGTGCTGGCGACGATCTTCGTCACCTTCCCGTTCGTCGCCCGCGAGCTGATTCCCCTGATGGAAGCCCAGGGCCGGGAGGAAGAAGAGGCGGCCATCGTGCTGGGGGCCTCCGGCTGGCAAACCTTCTGGCGCGTCACCCTGCCGAACGTCAAATGGGGCTTGCTCTACGGCGTCATCCTGTCCAACGCCCGCGCCATGGGGGAATTCGGCGCGGTCTCGGTGGTGTCCGGCCATATTCGGGGGCGGACTAATACGATGCCTTTGTACGTGGAAATCCTTTACAACGAATACAACTTCGCCGCCGCCTTCGCGGTGGCCTCGCTGCTGGCGCTGCTGGCGTTGCTGACTCTGGTCGTCAAATCCCTGGTGGAACGGCGGGGCCGGCAACAGTTGAGCGTCGGCGAGGAATCGGGAGCATCCGCATGAGCATTCGCGTGCAAAACATCGCCAAACGGTTCGGCCAGTTCGTCGCGCTCGACGACGTCACCCTGGATTTTCCGACCGGCCAACTGGTGGGCTTGCTGGGTCCGTCCGGCTGTGGCAAAACCACCCTGCTGCGGATCATCGCCGGTTTGGAGTCCGCCGACGGCGGTCAGGTGTTTCTGGACGGCGAGGACGCTTCCACCGCCCACGTCCGCGAGCGGCAAGTCGGCTTCGTGTTCCAGCATTACGCCCTGTTTCGGCACATGACCGTGTTCGACAATGTCGCCTTCGGGCTGCGGATCAAGCCGCGCGGGCAACGCCCCGGCGAGAGCGCGATTCAATCCCGCGTTCGCGAGCTTCTGGACCTGGTGCAGTTGTCGGCGCTCGCCCAGCGCTATCCCACGCAATTGTCCGGCGGCCAGCGGCAGCGGATCGCCCTGGCCCGCGCCCTGGCGGTCGAGCCGCGCGTGCTGTTGCTCGACGAGCCGTTCGGCGCGCTGGACGCCAAGGTTCGCAAGGAGTTGCGCCGCTGGTTGCGCCAACTGCACGATGCGCTGCATATCACCAGCCTGTTCGTGACCCACGATCAGGAAGAGGCGCTGGAGGTGTCGGATCGGGTCGTGGTGATGAATCGTGGCCGCGTCGAACAGGTCGGTACCCCTTACGAGGTCTACGAACAGCCGGCCTCGCCGTTCGTGTATGGCTTTCTTGGCGCGGTCAATCTGTTTCACGGCCGGGTCCAGGACCATCATCTGCACGTCGGCGAGGGGAGCTTGCCCCTGGGCCATAACGGCTTTCAGCCCGGCGCCGAGGCGCTGGGCTTCGTTCGCCCCCACGAACTGGACATCGAAACGAACCCGGCGGGAAACGCGGGCATCGCGGCGCGCGTCGAACGGGTGTTGGCCTTTGGCCCCACCGCGCGGGTCGAACTGACCGGCGCGGAACGCGAATCCGGCCGCTTTTACGAAGTGGAATTGTCGCGCGAGCGCGTGGCCGCGCTGAATCTCGCGAACGGGCAACGGGTGCGCCTGAAGCCGGCGCGGATTCGCTTGTTCGCGCCCGAGCCCCGGCCGGCGGGACGGACGCCCCTCCCGGCGGGTAGCCTGATCGGCGTCGATGGAGAGGGAATTTGAACTTCCAACAACTGCGCATCATCCAGGAAGCGGTGCGCTGCAACTTCAACCTGACCGAGGTCGCCAATGCGCTGTTCACCTCGCAGTCCGGGGTGAGCAAGCACATCAAGGACCTGGAGGACGAACTCGGCATCGAACTGTTCGTCCGCCGGGGCAAGCGGCTGCTGGGACTCACCGAGCCGGGCAAGGAACTGGTCGAGATCGTCCGACGCATGCTGCTGGACGCCAGGAACATCCGCCAGCTTGCGGAGCAGTTTTCCAACCGCGACCAGGGCCAGCTCCGCGTTGCCACCACCCACACCCAGGCGCGCTACGCCTTGCCGCCGGTGGTCGGCCAGTTCAAGGCCGCCTTTCCCCGCGTCCACCTGGCGCTTCACCAGGCCAGTCCGGCCGAGATCGCCACGATGTTGCTGGCCGGCGAGGCCGACATCGGCATTGCCACCGAAGCGCTGGCCAGCGTGGCGGAACTGGCCTCCTTCGCGTTTTACGAGTGGCATCACGCCGTGATCGTGCCGGACGGGCACCCGCTGGTCTCGGTTCGGCCGCTCACCCTGGAGGCCATCGCGGAACATCCGCTCATCACCTATCACGAGGGCTTTACCGGCCGCTCCAGGCTCGACGCCGCTTTCGCGCGGGCGGGGCTGGCGCCCGACATCGTGATCTCGGCGCTGGACGCCGACGTGATCAAAACCTATGTCGAGCTGGGTCTCGGCATCGGCATCATTGCCTCGGTGGCTTTCAGCCCGGTCAAGGACATCGGCTTGCGTCTGCTCGACGGCGCTCGGCTATTCGAGAAGAACATCACCTGGATCGCCGTCCGCCGGGGCCACTATCTACGCAATTTCGCGTATCGGTTCATCGAATTGTGCAATCCGGAACTGAGCGAATCCCTCGTGCGCAACGCCAGTTCCGCGGCCAGCCTCCCGCCGGCGCGCGGCGAAACATTCGAGGCTGGCGCTGGCATCTGAAGACCATACGGTCGCCGACCTTTGCCAGACGGGCCGCTTCTCCAAGCCAACTTGGAAACGATTCGGGCTTCCTCAAATCGCCGCGCTCGCGGCGAGGGGCAAGGGTGACCCGACCACGGTCGGCACCGGCAACCCGGCGGACGGGCGCAAGGCGCCGGCTCGCAGTTCGGCCAGCAGGGTTTCCCCTTCGGGCCAGGGCCCAAACCCCGATTCGACGTTGATATGGCCAGCCTGGCCGAGATTGACCAGGCGGCTGCCCCAGTGCTGGGCAAACCACTTCGCCCGCTCCAGTTCGAGGTGTGGATCGTTCTCGCTGGCGACGAGGATGCTCGGAAATGGCAAGGGTCGCAGCGGCACCCCGTCGAAGAACGGACGGTGGTCGGTGTCGGCGGGCGCCACCAGCAAGGCCCCTCGGACATCGGCCCAGCGGCGCCTGGCCCACTCGGCAATGGTGATGCAGCCCAGGCTGTGTCCAACCAGGATCACCGGACTGGGCGCGCGGCGGATTTCCCGATCCAGGGCCTCGACCCATTCGTCGACTTGCGGTTGGCGCCAGTTTCGCTGGCGGACCCGCCGGTACGCCGGGTGGTCCCGGCCCCACAGGGTTTGCCAGTGATCTGGCCCGGAGTCGCCCAAACCCGGCACGATGAGGACGGTGGTCGCCTCGACCGGATGGCGGACGCGGTCCTGATAGCCATCGGCGCCGACCCAGCGGGCTATCTGGGCCTGATGCTCGGTGGCAACGCCAAGCAGAAACACCCGCGCGCCATGATTCTTGATCCGCTGGACGCGTTGGGCCAGTGCGCGCAGTTCGTCGGCGCTCATTTCCGCCGCTCGCAGATGCGAATAGCCCAGCTTGATGATATCCGGTTGCAAGGCCAGCGACCGATCCAGCTCGCTGGGATCAACGCCGCGCTGGTGCAGGGCGATGCCGAAGCCCCGCGCCCGGAAACTGGCGATGGCCTGGACCAGGTGGCCACTATCCAGCACGACGGCTTCGGCGATTTCCAGAACCACATCGCCCGGCGCCCGGCCGCAGTCGCGCAGAATACCCTCGAACACCGCTCCGTGATCGCCGGACACCCGGGCAATATGCCAGGGATGGACCTCCAGCAATAACAATCCGCTCAGCCCCCAGGCGGCGGCGTTAAGGACGTGCAGGGTGCGAACCAGGCGGTCGAGGTAGACGATGGAATCCTCGTCGAGGGCGACGGCGTAAGGCGCCCGGGGCGATACGCTATTGCCGCGCGGGCTGAAGGCGTGAAGCCAGGCCTGATAGCCGAGCACCTCATCCTCGGCATCCAGAAGCGCGTCGAAGACGCTCTCCAGCCGCATGCCGTAAAATCCGGCCACCACGGCGCCTTCTTCCAGGGCGAAGGGCGCCCGCGCCCCCGCCCAGGCCGCTTGTTGGAATTGCTGGTTGAAGTGGGCGACAAGCGGTGCGAGCGACATGGGAACCTCCCCGGAACAAGACGATTTCGGTAGAAAGGGGCGGTCATCCCGCCGCCCGGCAGCACCACGCCTGTCGTGCCAGCGCACGATCTCCGTCCATTTCGAAAGCGCGGGTCGTTGACTTGATCGAAGGATCAGTGAATGCGACGAGCAGTATAGAAACGCTGGATTAAAAATAAAAAGAATAAAAATACAAATAGTTATTCTTTATTTTCATTTAAAACGGGCGTAACCAGTCGAGTGCGGGAGTAGCTGGCAAGCGTTGGTAAGCCCCGGAAAGGGACAGTGGGTCCCTTGTCCAGTGGCCCGGACGTGGGTAGATCGTGGTTGACGAAAACCCAATCATCCGAGGAACCCACCGATGACGATGGATGGCAAGCGGTTGGACATCATGACCCACATGGAGGATCTGACCCAATTCGTAGGTGATTCTGCCCGTGGCGGGTTGCCGGCGCACGAACTGGAGCGCGGGGTGTGGACGCGCCCGTTGCAACTGGGTCATGATCTGGAAGCGGCTTATTTCGCCTGGCCGGCATCGTGGACGGCCTGATCGCCCCCGACTGGCGGGCTTAGATCGGCGGCCCGCGTTCTTCCCTTGGAATCATCGCGGTTTCCCGACACCGTCTACGCGCCGGCCTGTGCTTTCCGCCACGTGGCCGGCGGCATGCCGACCATCCGCCGGAAGGCGCGCGAGAACGCCGCCTCGGAGTCGTAACCGACGTCGAGCGCGATGGTTGCCACAGTGCGATTCGATTCGCGCAACAGCCGGGCGCCGAGCTGGATGCGCCAGTTGGCCAGATAGTGCATCGGCGGATGGCCGAGGAAGCTCACGAACCGCTCGTGAAGCGCGGAACGTGACAAGCCGACCTCGCGGCCGAGGTCGTCGACGGTCCACGGGTGGTCGGGGCGTTCGTGCAACAGCGCGAGCGCCTTGCCGACGAAGCGGTCGCGCAGTCCCGCAAGCCAGCCAGTGGCATCCTCGGCCAAGCTGTCGAGGTAACGGCGTGCCACATCGACGAACATCATTTCCGACAGGCGTTCGAGCACGGCGTCGCCGCCGGGCCGACGTTCGTTCGATTCCACCACCGCCTGGTCGATCACGCGGGCGACCCAGCCGCCGGCGCGCGACGCTGGCAGATGCAAGATGCGCGGCAACGCGGCAATCAGTGGATTGAACGGCTTGAGGTCGCAGCCGAGAAACCCGCACACCAGCACCGCCTCGGCGTCTTCGATCGGCATCCTCGCCTGATCGTCGACGACGCCGTGCCGAATCGAGATCGGCAACGGCTTCGGGTCGTTGCGCCGCGCGAAGACCCACTCGGGCTCGCGCCGGTTCGGCTCCAGGCCGGGCGCGCTCGAAATCACGTGACGGTCTCCCTGCGGAAACATCACGATGTCGCCGGCGGCGAGCCGTACCGGCGACAATCCCGACACGGCCGCCCAGCCGTCGCCCTTGGCGATCATGTGGTACTCCATGACATGCTCGCAGCCGGGCATCACCGCCTCGGCGATTTCCCGCGCCGTCGAGGCCTCGGCGGACCACTGATCGCGCAAGCTCACGTAGAAGAACACCGCGCCGCGCAGGCGCACGCTGCGCAGCAGGTCGGAAAGCGTATCTCGGCTCATGACGAGGGACCGACGGTGGATGGCTGATCGAACAGTATGGATGAGCGATTTGGTCGTGGATTTTTCGCGACGCTCGATCAAGTTTGGTGGACGCCTGGTGAAGCGTCAAGGCCGCCCATCCGGAACAATGCGACTCACCGGCAACCATAAGCGGCACCAACGAAGGAAGACTGTACCCTTCCCATCGACGCCGCCAGGGGACGAGTAGGCTTGATTTCCATTCACCATCGGGAGAACTGACATGGGTCTTGAACTGAATGTTTGCACGCCAGCAACCTCGGCGAAAACCGCGACCGTTACCGACGCCGCCGTCGATTTCAACGCGATCAAGCAACGCCAGCAGGTCACCTGGGCCAGCGGCGATTTCGCGGTCATCGGCACCACGCTCCAGATCGTCGGCGAGTCGCTGGCGGAAGCGGCCGACGTGCGGGCCGACGAGCGCGTGCTGGACGTGGCGGCGGGCAACGGCAACGCCACGCTGGCGGCCGCGCGCCGCTTCGCGTGCGTGACCTCGACCGACTATGTGCCGCACCTGCTCGAAAAAGGCGCGGCGCGGGCTCAGGCCGAAGGGCTGGACGTCCAATTCCAAGTGGCGGACGCGGAGGCGTTGCCGTTCGCGGAGGGATCGTTCGACGTGGCGTTGTCCACGTTCGGCGCGATGTTTGCCCCCGACCAAAACCAGGCGGCGCGCGAATTGATGCGCGTGGTGCGCGGCGGCGGCCGGATCGGCCTGGCGAACTGGACGCCGGAGGGGTTCATCGGCCAACTGTTTCGCGTGATCGCCGCTTACGTCCCGCCACCTGCGGGCCTGCGGTCGCCCATGTTGTGGGGTTCCGAGCCGCGCATCGTTGAGATGTTCGGCCCGGACGCGACCGACATTCGCTGCGTGCGGCGTGACTTCAATTTCCGCTATCGCTCCGCCGCGCACTGGATCGAGGTATTCCGCGACTTTTACGGCCCGACCCACAAGGTGTACGCGGCGCTCGATCCCGCTCGCCAGGCGAGTTTGACCGAAGACATTACCGCTCTGCTGGAACGCTTGAACGTGGGCGGGCCGAACTCGCTCGTCGTGCCCAGCGAATACCTTGAGGTTGTGATCGCCAAGTAGTGACGGCGCAACTGTCGGGCGGGGGCGGGGCCGGAGCAGCGACCGTTGCTTCGATTCCCGCTACGCCAGCAAACCCGAACAGAAGGCCCTATATGCTTTTCATCGTATTTTCACAGGAGACATCGCCATGGCGATCACTTTATTCCTCGTAAGAACGCCGACCCATCTGTTCAGTTACGGGAGCCTGCACGGGCGCTTCGGAAAGCTGCTGGCCGTCAATGGGCCGACGGTCACGGCTGCCAGCCTGGTCGAGGCTGGAAGAGCCGGTGACGGTGACACCGTCACCGTCATGCCCGGCGAAAGCCGCGCGCTCAAGCTCCAGTCCGACGGCGGCAAAATTACCGAAGTCCTGCGGTACACGACCATCGAGCGGATGGACGGCTACGTGCAACTGCGCCCGAACTGCGGTTCGTTCAAGACGAAGAAGGAGGGCGCCTATCAAGTCACGGTGGAATCGGGGAATTCCGTCGTCAGGCACCTGTATCAGGGTAAGGATGGTCAAGGGAACTGGACGGGGCCGGTGGTGCACGACGGCAATTGCCTCCGGATCCACGGCGCCGTAACCGAGCCGGAGCGGGGCATCCTGATCCACGAGGCCCCCAACGTGTCGTGGCTGATCGGTTGCATTTCACCGCGCAACCTGAACAATTTCCAGACCGCATTGGTATCCAGGCCGAGGACGAACGAATCGTTCGTGGCCATGACCGAGCTGTTCCGGTTCGTCGGCCGCGAGCGTGCGAATTTCTTCGTGCTCGATTGGTAATCCGGGATTCCCCCCAAATTTTCCATGGGGTACGCACGCCGCCGTTGACCATAACCCCAACCGGCTGGGTCCAATGGGCCGCCCTACAACTCCACCTGCGTCCCCAGCTCCACCACTCGGTTGTAGGGGATGCGGAAAAACTCCATCGGGCGGGTCGCGTTGCGAAACAGGCCGGCGAACAGCTTTTCGCGCCACAGCGCCATGCCGGCCCGCGTGGTGGGAATCAACGTCGCCCGGCCCAGGAAGAACGTGGTGTCCATCATCTCGAAGCTCAGCCCGTGCGGCTCGCACAGCGCCAGGGCGTGGGGCAGATCGGGATTCTCGGTGAAGCCGTAGCGGACGACGATCCGCCAGGTATTGTGCCCCAGGTCATGCACCGTCACCCGCTCCTGGTCCGCCAGGCGTGGGATTTCCTCCGGCGCCACCGTCAGCAACACCAGGCGCTCGTGCACCACCTTGTTGTGCTTCATGTTGTGCAGCAGCGCGTTCGGCACGCCGTTGGGGTTGCTGGTCAGAAACACCGCCGTGCCCGGCACCCGCAGGGTGGAGCCATGCGTCAGGCTTTGCAGGAAGATATCCAACGGCATGGCGCTCTCGCGCAGCCGCTGATTCAGCAGTTTGCGCCCGTCCTTCCAGGTGATCATCAAGGTAAAGATCGCCGCCGCGATCAGCAGGGTAATCCAGCCGCCATGACCGATCTTGAGGGCGTTGGCGCTGAGAAACGCCAGTTCCAGCAGCAGGAAAGCCACGACCGCCAACCCCACGCGGAGCCAGCTCCAGTTCCAACTCGTGCGAGCCAGCGTCAGCACCAGCAGCGTGTCAATCGCCATCGCGATGGTGACCGCGATGCCGTAGGCGGCGGCCAGGTTGGACGAGGTATGAAAGCCGAGCACCAGACCGGTAACGGCCAGTAGCAAGGCCCAGTTGGCGGCGGGCACGTAAATCTGGCCGATAGCCTGATCGGAAGTATGGCGAATGGCGATGCGCGGACAGTAGCCCAGTTGCGCCGCCTGCCGGGTGACGGAGAACACCCCGGAAATCACCGCCTGCGAGGCGATGACGGTGGCCATGGTCGCCAGCATGACCATCGGATACAACAGCCAGGACGGAGCCAACAAATAGAACGGATGGGTGACCGCCGTCGGATCGCGCAACAGCAGCGCGCCCTGACCCAGATAGTTGAGCAGGATTGCCGGCAACACGAAGGAGAACCAGGCCAACCGAATCGGTTTCTTGCCGAAGTGGCCCATATCGGCGTACAGCGCCTCGCCGCCGGTCACCGCCAGAAACACCGCGCCGAGCACCAGAAAACCGCCCCAGCGATTGACCGCGAAGAAATGGAGCGCGTATTCGGGGTTGAACGCCGCCAGCACCTCCGGCGCTTGCACCAGACTGACCAGGCCCAATAGCGCCAGGGTGGCGAACCAGACCACCATGATCGGGCCGAAATAGGCTCCCACCCGTGCCGTACCATGCGCCTGAATCAGGAACAGCGCCAACAAGATGACCAGTGTGATCGGAATCACGTAGTCGTCCAGCATCGGGGTAGCGATGTGCAGGCCCTCGACCGCGCTCAAAACCGAAATGGCCGGGGTGATCACCCCATCGCCATAGAACAGCGCCGCGCCGAAGATGCCCAATCCGATCAGCCAGCCGCGTTGCTGCTTCGTACCCTTGAAATTGCGGGTGGTCAAGGCCAGCAACGCCAGAATCCCGCCCTCGCCCCGGTTATCGGCGCGCATGACGAAGGTCACATATTTGACGGAAATGACGATGATTAGCGCCCAGAAAATCAGGGAGAGCACGCCCAGCACGTTGTCGTGGGTGGGGGCCAGCGCATGGCTACCGCCGAAGCATTCACGCATGGCGTACAACGGGCTGGTGCCGATGTCGCCGTACACCACGCCGATGGCGGCCAGGGTCAGCGGCAGGAGGCGAGAATCGTGCGGGGCGGAATCGGAATGCGTGTTCATGCGGAAGGCTTCACCGGGGACAACTCCACGCCCGCCGGCGGACGACCGGCGGACGCAAGGGGGTAGAAAATTACAGATACCGCCAGTACAAATAAACGGTACAGATCGCGACCGACAGCAGCATCAGCGGGAACGCGGTCAGCAGGAAGGGCACGAAGCGGATCGGCTGATTGGCGCGTTCGGCGAAACCGGCCACCACCAGGTTGGCGCTGGCGCCGATCAAGGTGCCGTTGCCGCCCAGGCACGCGCCCAGCGACAGCGCCCACCACAGCGGCATCAAGCCTTCCGGGCCGCCGAATGAGGGAGCCATTGCTTTAATCAGCGGGATCATGGTGGCGACAAACGGAATGTTATCGATGAACGCCGACAGCACCGCCGAGGACCAGAGCACCACCATCGCGGTCGCGTTCAACTCGCCGCCAGTCACCGCCAGCACCTTGTCCGCCAGCAGCCTGAGCAGGCCGGTGCTGTCCAGGCCATGCACCACGATGAACAACCCGACGAAGAAGAAGATGGTGATCCATTCGGTCTCGGTGAAAGCGTGCGTCACCAATTTGGATTGCTCGTCGGCGTCGTGCGGCCAGCATTGCAGCAACAGCAGCGCGGCGGCGCCGAACAAGCCGATGGTGGCGGCTTCCAGCCCCAGGAAGCGGGCGAACACGAACGACAGCACCACCACGCCGATCACCGCCAGACACTTTTTCAGCAACGATTGATCGGTGATCGCCTCGCGCTCGTTGAAGTTCATGACCCGCTGGCGATCCTCGGGAGCAGCCTTGAGATGCCGGCCCCAGATGAAATAGATCGGGATCAGGTTGGCGATCAAGACCACCACAACCACCGGGGCCAGATTCACCACGAAATCGTTGAAGGTCAGATTAACCGCCGAGCCGATCATGATGTTGGGCGGATCGCCGATCAGCGTCGCGGTGCCGCCGATGTTGGAAGCCAAAATCATCGAGAACAGATAGGGATAGGCTTTGACCTTGAGTTCCTCGGTGATCAGCAGCGCGACCGGCACGATCAGCAGCACGGTGGTGACGTTGTCCAGGAACGCCGACACCACAGCGGTGACCACCGACAACATCGCCAGAATGCCCCAGGGGCTGGCATCGACCTTCTTGGCCGACCAGATCGCCAAATATTGGAATACGCCGGACTGGCGGGTAATGGCGACGATGACCATCATCCCGATCAGCAGGCCAATGGTGTTGAAGTCCACGCCGCGAATGGCGGCTTCCTGGTTGATGACGCCGAACAGAATCATCACGCCGGCGGCGAGCAGGGCGACGATGGCGCGGTTGACCCGCTCGGTCATGATCACCACGTAGGTGATCACGAAAATCAGGGCCGCCAGCACCATGTGGAAGGTCGAGGCGGCTGCGGTCGTTTCGTGCATGTCAGGGGTTCTCCCCCACCAGCTTTTCCAGGACATCCCAGAACGAAATGATGCCTTCCAACCGGTTATTCGTCTTATTCACCACCGGCACGCTGGTGGTTCGCCCGTGCAGCATCAGGAGCATGATCTCCATGGCGTGGGTATCGGGACGAGCGACCTCGTGGATGTTCAACCAGTTCTTGACCGGTTCGTCGCGGCGCTTGCCCAGGCGCTGGGCCAGATCCTCGACGCTCTCGGTGACGAAGGACACGTTATCCAACCCATGCTTGTCCAGCACCGCCTTGGGCAGGGTCAGTTTCAGCAGCGAGTAGACGCTGAACGTGCCCAGGTAACGGCCCTGGTCGTCCACCACCGGCAGATGGCGCAAGTGATGCTTGAGAATCCGGTCGGCGGCGGTCGCCACCGTATCGGTGGGCCGCAGCGTCATCGGATGGGGGTTCATGATGATATTGGCCTTCATGCAAGATCCTTGGTTGGGGGAGAAGACGGCTGAACGGTCGAATCTTGAAACACCAGTCCCCATTCGATCAGCAAGTCAGGAAACAGGCCGGCCGCCAGCGTTCCCCTGGTTTCGTGAATGACGGGTTTGCCATAACCCCCGTCGGCGCTCACAGTGTAGACGATGACGACCCGATCGGTGGGATGCACCAGCCAAACCTCGCGCACCCCGGCGCGTTCGTAGGCGGCCAGCTTCTGAATCTGATCCTTGGCGGCGGTGCTGGGCGACAGCACCTCGATCACCCAGTCCGGCGCGCCGCGACAGCCGCGCTCGTCCAGCTTGGCCGGATCGCAAATGACCGAAATGTCGGGCTGCACGACCGTGGTTACGGCGTCGTCGGCCTCGTTCCCGCGCGGCAGGCGCACATCGAAGGGCGCGACAACGGGCCGGCAGGGTTTGCCACGCAGGTAGTTGGCGACTTGCAAAAACAGCTCACCGACCACCGTTTGATGAAGAAGACCCGGCGCGGCCATGCCGTAAGCTTCGCCGTCGATCAGTTCCCAGCGTTCGTCGTCCGGCCAACGGCAATAATCGCCGTAAGTGAAACCCTCTTGCTGGGGTTTGAGCGCAGGTCGCGTCATGGTATTTCTCCTCGCGCGGCGTTGGTCAGCCAAACGTCCCGCCGTTCCAGCCCCAGTTTTCGGCGCTGACGCTGGTGAACCCGAGGTAGACCCGGTCGGGCGGGATGTCGAGCTGTTCTTGCAGCAGCGCGCAAATGCGCTCGGACAATTTGCGGTTGACCGCGCCATTCAAGCCACCGATGCTGCGGATGTCGGCGTAGGCGGCGAGACCTTCCGCGCCGCCCATCAGCATCGCGGCTTCGCTGACGGTGACCATGACGTAGCGTTCTGGCTTGCCGATGCACTCGGCGACGATTTTCGACAAGGGAGCAAGCAGATCATGGCGCTGCTGGTTGGACAGGCGCACCGAGGTTTGCAGGGCAAGCAGGGGCATGGAACAACCTCCAGGGTGGGGAGTGGAACGATGGGAAATGGAAACCCGGTGGCGGGCGGGCGGTGGAATATTCCACGTGGAATATTCTGACCCCGTAATTTCAGAACAGCATGGGACGAGAGAATATTCCACGTGGAATATTGGGAGCGTTGCTCCTCCCGATTGGCCTGGACCAATCCCCTGGTTCGCCGCGCCGAGAAAGCCTATCCCGCCCTTACCGGGAATGCGGGTATCATTACGAACGCTATCCATCGTCCTGATCCGCCCTTCGCTCCAACGGATTCTAACAAATGCGAATGCTTAGCCTCATTCTGTGGGCCCCGTTCTTTGGCGCGGTCCTGGTCGCCCTGCTGCCGGCGGCCCAGCCGCGTCTCATCCGCGCCGTCGCCCTGTTTCACGCCGGATTGGCCCTGGCGCTGGCCTGGAGACTGATCGCCGCGTTCGACCGGACCACGGCGGCGATTCAATTCGCGGAGCAGGTGGTGTGGAGTCCCACCCTGGGGGTTTCCTACGCGCTGGGCGTGGATGGGCTGTCCCTGCCGATGGTGCTGCTGGCCACCCTGCTCACCGTCGTGGCCCTGCTGGCCTCGGAATCGGTGACCAGCCGGGTCAAGGGCTACCACGCCTGGCTGCTGATCCTGGAATTCGCCATGCTCGGCGTGTTCATGGCCCAGGACTGGACCCTGTTCTTCATGTTCTGGGAATTGACCCTGATTCCGCTGTTTTTCCTCATCGACCTGTGGGGCGGGGAAAAACGGCACGCCGCCAGCCTCAGCTTCGTCCTGTACACCATGGGCGGGGCAATTTTCATCCTGATCGGCCTCATCATGGCCTACCGGAGCACGCCGACCCCGTCGTTCGCCATGGCCGCCATCGCCCAGGCGGCGGCCAGCCTGCCCCGCGACCAGCAGGTGTTGCTGCTGCTGGCGTTCCTGGTCGGATTCGGGGTCAAGATTCCCATTTTCCCGCTGCACGGCTGGCTGCCGCTGGCCCATGTCGAAGCGCCCAGCCCGGTCAGCATCCTGCTCTCCGGCGTGTTGCTCAAGATGGGCGCCTACGGTCTGTTGCGGGTCGCGCCGATGCTGCCGGAGGCGACTCTGTTGTTGCAGCCGCTGCTGGTCGGGATCGCGCTGGCCAGTATTCTTTACGGCGGATTGCTGGCCTGGCGGCAGAGCGATTTGAAAGCGATGATCGCCTATTCCTCGATCAGCCACATGGGCGTGGTGTTGCTGGGAATGTCAGCCCTGAACGAGACCGGACTGATGGGCGCGACCCTGCAAATGACCGCCCACGGCCTGATCGCCGGCGCGCTGTTCCTGCTGATCGGCCTGCTGTACGAGCGCACTCACAGCCGCGAACTGGCCGATTACGGCGCGCTGGCGCGGGTCACGCCCGGCTTCACCCTCCTGATCACCCTGGCCCTGCTCGCCTCGATGGGAATGCCCGGCCTGGCCGGCTTCGTGGCCGAACTGCACGCCCTGCTCGGCGGCTTCGAGCGGTGGGGGTGGCTGATGCTGTTGATGAGTCTCGGCGTGCTGGTGAGCGCGGCCTACGCGATTCGCGCCATGGGCCAGTTGTTCACCGGTCCGCCGCGCCCGGAACTGGCCGGACTCCCCGACCTGCGGCCGCGCGAGTGGGCGGCGGCGGCTCCGCTGATGGCGGGGCTGCTGGTCCTGGGATTGCAACCTGCGTTCGCCACGGACCTGATGAACGTCACGGTCGCGCGGTTGAGCGCCGTCTTCACTCGGCTGCCGTAGGAGAACGCCATGTCCGCGACGACCCATCGGGATCCCGCCAGCGTGTCCCAGTCACCGCCGGGCGATCCGCGCCAGATCATCGAACAG
Organism: Candidatus Contendibacter sp.; assembly: GCA_029624675.1. Lineage (GTDB taxonomy): Bacteria > Pseudomonadota > Gammaproteobacteria > Competibacterales > Competibacteraceae > Contendibacter. The sequence goes on along the minus strand of JARSSP010000073.1, from coordinate 12,816 downwards.
ATCGTGGCGCATCTCGACCATGTAGTGCCCGGCCAGGCGCCAATCCTCAATTTCGTCCATCACAATACGCTGCACGGCTACCAGCATCTGCCCTTCGAGGAGGCGCTGGCGGCTTTCGAACGGCTGACCGGAATTCGCGCCTATTGGCCGGAGGAAGAATTCCGTAAGCAGTACCGGGCTGGCCGGATCACCGACGCGGATTTGGCGGCGGTCCTGGCCGAACGCGCCGAATTGCGGGCCGGCGCCACGCTGGTTCGCCTGGGCGAGCGGGAAATCGGTCGCGGCGAGGTGTTGCGAATCTCCCTGGTCCACGGCGTGGACGCCCTGACGCCCAGCCAGCTCGTCTGGCGGATGGAAGAACTCGACGCCACCCACCGGTTCCAGGAAGATGTCCCCGCGATCATGCGCCAGCGGTTGTTGGAAACCGCCGCGCGGGACGGCGTGACCGGCGAGCGGGACGCCGTGGAGGATCTGTGGCGGGTCTGTCTGGAAGCTTTCCACTTGCCGGCCGACGGTCTCCATCCCGAGGAACTGGTGGACTTGCAGTTGAACCTGGCGAAAACCCTGTTGGCGCGGTTCAAGACAGGGAGTGCGGCGGATGAACGAGAACCGGCCGTGCATCAGCACATGCGGGCGGAAGCGGCGGCGCTGGTCGAGCGGCTGTTCGCGGACGTGGGCGTGGGCGTCACGCTACGCGGGTTGCTGCGGACCCTCACCGGCCAGGACCTGCTGGATCGGGTGCGCCCCGTCCTCATCCGCCTGTGCGCCGCCCATCTCGACGAGGGGTTAGCCGCGTGGCGGCTGCCCGAGCGGGCCGAAGGGTTGTACGCGGCCTGGCGGCGGCTGGCGGGCAGCGACATGGCCTGGACCTTCGCGGGGCCGTCCGGCGGGCGAGCGGCGCTGGCCCGCTGGCCGGAAGACCCGGTCGAGGTTATCGCCGCCGAACTTCGCCGGCTGGGCCTGCCCGAATCGTGCTGGGAAGGCTATCTCACCCGTCTGGCCCTGGAATTACCGGGCTGGTCCGGAATGATGAACTGGCGTCAGCAACATCCCCACTACCCAGCCAACCGGGAAACTCCGGTCGCACTCACCGATTATCTGGCGGTGCGGTTGGGTCTCGATGGCCTGTGGATCGAGCGCCTGTGTCGCGAAACCTGGGGCCTGGAAGGCGCGTTGCCGACGCTGCGCGCTTACTTCACCGCGCGTCCGGCGGAGGCGCTAGTCCGGCACGCGCTCCACGAAGGACGCTTGCCCGAGTATCTGGCCAGTCGAGCGCGGGCGTTGACCGAGGCGGGAATGGTCCCCTCACCCACAACCTCTCTCCCACCTGGGAAGAGGGAAGCCAACCACCCTCACCCCCAACCCCTCTCCCAAAGGGAAAGGGGGATCGAGGAATCCGCGCCCACCGTTTGGGATACCCTCGCCGACATGATCTGGACCTGGCGACACAGTCCGGCGGCGGCTGAATCCGATGCGCCCACGGTCCACGGCAACGCCTGGCGGCTGTTCCGGCTAGCCCAGCATCTCGGCCTGGCTGGCGGTGAACTGCGCGCGCTGACTCCAGCGGAGATTGAACGCCTGCTAGCGACGCTGGATGAGTTGCCAGCCACTCTGCGCGGCGCGCTCTGGCTATGCGCCTACGAGCGCCACTATCGGGAGGCATTGCTCAACGCGCTGGCGAACAACCACGGGCGCGGGCGCTGGGCCACGCGCGAGCAACGGCCGCAAGCCCAGGTGATCTTCTGCATCGACGACCGGGAGGAAGGCTTCCGTCGCCACCTGGAAGAATTGAATCCGCGCATCGAGACGCTGGGCGCGGCCGGTTTTTTCGGCGTGGCGATCAACTGGCGCGGTCTGGACGACCACGAGGTCACCCCGCTTTGCCCGGTGGTGGTCACGCCCGCCCACGAGGTGCGCGAAGTGGCGCGGCCTGGAACCGAAACCCAAATCGCCCGGCGCGACCGGCGGCGCACGCTGCGCGACCGGCTGCGGACCCTGCTGCCGGAACTGCGGCGCAACCTGCTGTCGTCGTTCCCACTGATCGACCTGCTGGCGCCGGGCGCGTTGCTGGCGCTGGCGAGCAAGGTGCTGGCCCCGCTCCCGCAGGCGCGGTTCGCGGAAGCCGTCGCCGCGTGGTGGACACCGCCACCGTCCACCCAGGTCGCGGTTACAACGTCCGACCCCACCGCCCCGGCCACGCCGGAAAACCCACGGCTGGGCTTCACCGACGCCGAGCAGGCCGACCGGGTGGCCGCCCTGCTGCGCAACATCGGCCTGACCGCGCAATTCGCGCCGGTGGTGGCGCTGATGGGCCACGGTTCGATGAGCCAGAACAATCCGCACCTGGCCGCCTACGACTGCGGAGCGTGCAGCGGCCGTCACGGCGGCCCGAACGCCCGCGTTTTCGCGGCCATGGCCAACCGTTCAACTGTGCGGGCGCTGCTGGCCGAACGCGGCATTCACATCCCGGCCGATACGGGGTTCGTCGGGGCCGAACACAACACCTGCGACGAGGAGATCACCTTCTACGATCTGGACGACCTGTCGACCGAGGCGAAAACGGCGCTGGCGGCGTTGCGCCGGGACCTGGACCAGGCGTGCGCCCTGTCGGCCCACGAACGCTGCCGCCGCCTGGCCTCCGCCCCACGCCATCCGACGCCCGCCCAGGCTCTGCGCCACATCGTCGGCCGCGCCCGTGATTTCAGCCAGGCCCGACCGGAACTGGGTCACGCCACCAACGCCGCCGCGCTGGTCGGCCGGCGTTCGATAAGCCAGGGTCTGTTCCTGGACCGGCGCGCGTTCCTGATCTCCTACGATCCGACCCAGGACCCCGAAGGGACCGTGCTGGAGGGTATCCTGCTGGCGGTGGGACCGGTCGGCGCCGGCATCAACCTGGAATACTATTTTTCCACCGTCAGCAACGAACGGCTGGGTTGCGGCACCAAGCTGCCGCACAACGTCACCGGGCTGTTCGCGGTAATGGAGGGCGCGAGCAGCGACCTGCGCACCGGGCTACCCAGACAGATGATCGAGATTCACGAACCGCTGCGCTTGCAGATCGTGGTCGAGGCCCGCACCGAGATACTGGCCGCCATTTACGGTCGCCAGCCGTCGCTGCGGGAATTGATCGGCAACGAATGGATTCATCTGATCGCCAAAGAACCCGACAGCGGGGAATTCGCGATCTTCGACCCGGCGCGGGGGTTCGTCCCCTGGACCCGCCCGGTCCACCCCTTGCCCGAGCGCGCCCGATCGGGCGACTGGTACCGGGGCCACGCCGGCCCGCTGCCGCCGGCCCGCGTTGGAGGAAGCGGCCATGTTTGAGGGAATCGCCGGTCTCGTTCCGGCCCTGCCGCTGGTCGCCGCGCTCTGGATCGGCGTGGCTATCCTGTTCGGTCGGGCCAGCGGTGAAGCACACGAGCGGCGCACCAGCCGGATCGCCCTGACCGCCGTCTCCGCCGCGTTCGTGGCCACGCTCGCGCTGGTCGCCGCCCGGCTTGCCGGCGAATTGCCCGAACAGTTGACGCTCGGGCGCTGGCTGAGCAGCGGCACCGTTCAAGTCGAAGTGAATTTTCTCGCCGACCGGCTCAGCCTGACGCTGACCACCCTGGCTGCCCTGTTGTGCCTGCTGGTCACCCGGTTTTCGGTGAACTACCTGCACCGGGAAGCCGGCTTTCATCGCTTCTTCATGATCCTGAGCCTGTTTTCCGCCGCGATGCCGTTGCTGGTCATGAGCGGCAACGCGGTGTTGACCTTCGTCGGTTGGGAGGTCGCCGGGCTGTGTTCCTACCTGCTGATCGCGTTTTTCCAGGACCGACCGGCGGCGGCGGCCAACGCCACCCGCGCGTTCGTCACCAACCGGATCGGCGACGCCGGTTTTCTGCTGGGCATCGCCCTGGCGTTCCATTGGCTGGGAAGCGCGGACTGGGCGACGGTGAACGCCGGGGCGGCGGGCCTGAGTTCTGGCCAGGCGGGAATCCTGGCCGGTTGTTTCCTGCTGGCGGCGGTCGCCAAATCGGGGCAAATCCCTCTGGCGCCGTGGCTGGCCCGGGCCATGGAAGGCCCCACGCCGTCGAGCGCGCTGTTCTACGGCGCGGTCATGGTCCACGCCGGCGTTTATCTCTTGTTGCGCCTGCAACCGCTGTTCGAGCAGTCGCCGGCGGCCATGGCGGCGCTGGCGGTGATCGGGCTGGCGACGGCCTTGTACGGTTTCTGGGCAGGATTGGCCCAGACCGACATCAAAAGCGCCCTGATTTTCTCCACGACCGGCCAGTTGGGGCTGATGGTTCTTGCCTGCGGACTCGGTTTCTGGACGCTGGCGCTGGTTCACCTGTGTGGTCACGCCATCGTTCGCGGCTACCAGTTTCTCCGTGCGCCCTCGGTGTTGTACCCGCCACCCGGCACGCGCGTCAGGCCCGTACCGGCCTTTCTCGCGCGACGACACCGGGCCTACGCGGCGGCGTTGCAACGATTCTGGCTGGAAGACGCGGCGGACTGGGCCGTGGTCCGACCGGTGCGTCGGCTGGCCCGCGCCCTGAACCGCTTCGACACCGTCGCGGTGGATCGGGCGACCGGGCTGCCAGCCCCAGCGGTGAACGCCCTGTCGTCGCTGGCCCAGTGGGAGGAGCGCCAGGTTGGCGCCGGGCGGATTCTGGAGCGTGCGCCCAACGCGGCGGATCGGGACCCCGGCATTCTGGGTTGGATCACCGAGCGGACGGCGGCGGTGGTTCACGGGTTCGAAGAGCTGTTGGTATTCCGAGCCGTGGGACAGGGCATCGTGGCTGCCAGCCGCCGGCTCGGCAACGGGCTGGGCCGGATCGAGCGCGGGTTGCGGCGGTCCTGGGCCTGGATGGCAGCGACGCTGGTGGTGCTCATCGCGCTGGTGGGCCTGCGCGAAATCGTGCGCGCCGGCGAAAGCCCGGAAACCGGGCTGGCCGGTTTTCCATTCTTAAGCTTGCTGCTCCTGACGCCGCTGGTGGGAATGATCGCGACATGGCGAATCCAGCGCATCCAAACGGCGCTGACGCTGGGTCTGGCGACCGCGAGCGTGGAACTGCTGCTGACGATAGCGACGTTGATCCGGTTCCACCCGCACGACCCCGCCGCGCAACTGGTCGAACGGTTCGAGCCGTTGCCTTGGCTGAGCCTCCATCTCGGTGTTGACGGCCTCGGCGTGTTGTTCCTGCCGCTGACGGCGCTACTGACGCTGCTGATCCTGCTTTATGCCCAACCGATTCGGCGGGAGCGGCCAGGCGTGCTGGTGGCGGGCGTGTTGGCGCAGGAAGCGGCGCTGATGGGCATGTTCACCGCGCTGAATCTGATGCAGTTCTGGCTGTTCGCGCTGGCCGAGGTTATCCCGGTGGCGTTCCTGGTCTGGCGCTGGGGAACCAGCCCGGCGCGCGGGCGAGCGGCCTGGCGGCTGGCCCGCGACCTGTCGAGCGGCCTGGCGGCGCTGCTGGCCGGGATCGTGCTGCTGGGCTGGAACCACGCCGCCGCCACGGATGGCGGTTGGTCCTTCGAACTGTCCGCCCTACTCACCACGCCTGCGGCGCCGGGTCTTCAGTCCTTAATCTTCGCGCTGGTGTTTGGCGGTCTGGCGGTGCGGCTGGCGCTGTTCCCGTTTCACGCCTGGCTGCCGGTCGTGGCCCAGCACGGTACGGTCGCGGTGGGCCTGGCGTTGCTGGCGGGCGTGAAGGTAGGGGTTTACGCACTGCTCCGTTTCGCGTTCCCGCTGCTGCCCGCCGCCACTCAACAATGGGCCGCCGCGGTAATCGTATTGGGGCTGGCCGGCATGGGCTACGGCGCGCTGCTCGCCCTGATGCAGAAGGATTTGCGCCGGCTGCTGGCCTTCGCCGTGGTCAGTCACACTGGCGCGCTCCTGGTCGGCCTGTTCGCGCTCAATCCACCGGGCTTGCAGGGAAGTCTGCTGCTGAGCCTGAATCTGGGCCTGGCCACAGCCGGGCTGTTCATGGTGGCGGGGCTGCTGCAACGTCGGCTGGGCGTGACCCGGTTCTACCGCCTGGGCGGACTGTTCGACGCCGCGCCCCTGCTCGGATTGACCTTCCTGGTGGTGGTGCTGGGCAGCATCGCCATGCCGGGCACACCCGGTTTCGAGGCCGCCCATCTGGCGCTGGAAGGCGTGCTCGAAACCTACGGCTGGGGCGTCGCCACGCTGGCTGCTTCCGGCAACGTGCTGGCGGCGGGTTACCTGCTATGGTCGTATCAGCGGATTTTCCTCGCCCGCAATCCCCGCAGCACGACGCAGCCCCTGATCGATTTGCGCAACCGGGAACTGATCATGGCCGCGCTGCTGTGCGCGGTGATGGTGAGCGTCGGTCTCTACGCCCATCCGTGGCTGGAAACGATCAGCGGGGCGGTGGAGAATGTGGCGGGGCTGTTTGAGACGGGGGACAAACACTAACCTTTTGATCCTTCATCGTTGAGGGAGACAAAACTTCCGGCAAGGATAAAAGCGTGAAGATGAACTATGTCTTGGTCGACTACGAGAACGTCCAGGTAAAATCCATCGCATTCTTGAAGGGCGAGAACTTCCGAGTACGGGTATTCCTCGGGCCGAATAACACCAAGCTGCCCGTCGAGCTTGTATTGGCTATGCAAGAACTTGGAGAAAGAGCTGAATACATTGTCTTGGAAACCTCTGGGCGAAATGCTCTTGATTTTCACATTGCCTATTATCTTGGCGCATTGGCGTCAGTTGAGCCTTTGGGATTCTTCCACATCATTTCAAAAGATACTGGCTTCGATCCACTGATTCAGCACCTCAAGAGCAAAAAAATCTTCGCTGCACGGTCGGCGTCTATTGAAGAAATGCCCTGTTTCAAACCGCCTCTATCTGCCATACCGCAGCCAAAACTCACCACTGAACAGAAGCTGAATACCGTGCAAATAAAGCCAACCAAAGAAGAACTGATCAAAGTGGCTGTGGATGATCTTATCAAACGCAAGGCATCAAAGCCCCGTACTCCCAAGACATTGTGGAGCACTATTCATGCGAGATGTGGTAGGGATATTCCATCAAGCGATATCGATGCAGTCTACGAAGCACTTGTAGAACAAGGATATGTGAAAGTCGAAGGCACAAGGATCACCTATGCGTTGCCATCGGCAAAACCCTAATTATTCCTTGCGCCAAACCCAGGGTAATTCAGTGGTTCCTGAGGAACGTGTGGATATTCGCGTCGCTTCCACGGAAACCGAAATAAGAGCCTGCTTTACCACGTTACATGAATTGAGACCGCACCTTTCCGAACATGAATTCGTGGCGCGGGCTCAACGCCAAATGAAAAACCATGGCTATATTCTCGTATACGCCACCTCGTATGATCAAGTAGTCGCCGTGGCGGGTTATCGTATCGCCGAATTCCTGGCCTGGGGACGAATTTTTTATGTGGACGACCTTATCAGTCGAAGCGCGTTCCGCAAGCGTGGTTATGGCGGAATGCTGCTCGACTGGCTCCTGGAAAAAGCGCGGGAATTATCCTGCGACCAATTTCATCTCGACTCAGGTGTAACCCGACACGACGCCCATCGGCTTTACCTGAGCCGGAAACTGCAAATCAGCTCTCACCACTTTTCCAAGGAGCTTGGCAAGAGTGTTGTCCTATCCTGAATCCCTGCCCGCCGCCGATTCATTCGGCTTTCCCATCCTGAGCCTGCTGATTCTGCTGCCGCTGGCCTGGGCGCTGTTGCTGCCGTTTCTGCCCGAGGGCCGCGCCGCGCGGGTCGTGGCGCTAACCGGGGCCGTGCTGGAATTGATCCTGGCGCTGGCGATGCTAGCGGCCCTGAACCCGAACAGCGCCGGAATGCAACTGGTGGAGCGGGCGTCCTGGATTCCCAGCCTGAACGTTCAATACCTGCTGGGCATCGACGGCATCGCCGCCCTGTTCCCGCCGCTGACGGCGTTGCTGTTCTGCGGCGTCATCCTGGCGTCGTGGACCTCCATCCAGTTCATGCCCCGGCTGTACTTCGCCCTGCTGCTGACGCTGGAGAGCTTCACCATCGGCGTGTTTTGCGCCCTGGACCTGGTGCTGTTCTTCCTGTTCTGGGAACTGACCCTGGTCCCCATCTATTTCCTGATCAGCCTGTGGGGCATCGGGCCGGAACGGCGCTTCGCCGCGACTAAATACACCCTGTTCATGCTGGCCGGCGGAATTCCCCTGCTGTTCGCCATCGTGCTGCTGGGGCTGGGTCACGCCAACGCCGTGGGCGTCCCCGCGCCGGGCGGGCTGACGTTCGATTACCGGGTCCTGCTCGAACACCCACTTCCAGCCTCGGCGCAGACGCCAATCTTCCTGCTGCTGTTTTTCGGCTTCGCCGTCAAGGCTCCCCTGTTCCCGTTCCACACCTGGCTGCCCACCGTGCTGCGCGAGGGGCCGACCGGCCTGAGCGCGCTGCTGGTGGGTCTCAAGCTCGGCGCTTTCGGCATTCTGCGTTTTGCCGTCCCGCTGGCCCCAGGAGCCGCGCACGATCACGGGTGGCTCCTGATGAGCCTGGGAGGATTTGGCGCGCTCTACGGGGCTCTGGTGGCGCTACAGCAGGCCAATCTGCGCAAGGTGTTGGCCTTTTCCAGCGTGAGCCACGTTGGACTGGTCATCGTCGGCATCGGGACCCTGAACGTCCAGGGCGTGCAGGGCGCGGTGTTTCAACTGGCGAACTTCGGGGTCATCGCTGGCGGTCTGTTCCTGATCGCCGGTTTCCTGCACCACCGGCTGGGCTCGACCGATCTGGCCAGCCTGGGCGGGCTGGCCCGGCCGCTGCCCCGGCTGACGGCTTTCTTCCTGCTGCTGGGGATGGCTTCCATCGGGCTGCCCGGCACCAGCGGTTTCGCCGCCGAGTTGCTGATCCTGATCGGCGTCTGGCAAGCGCATCCCGGCCTGGCGCTGGTCGCCGTTGGTGGCGCGGTGCTGGGGGCTGCTTATCTCCTCGGCTTCTTCCAGCGGGCGTTCCTGGGGCCGGTGACCGATCCGGCGGTGGCGACGGCGATGGACCTGCGGCCGCGCGAGGTTTTGATTGCGGGCGTCATGGCGCTGTTGACGTTGGCGGGTGGTCTGTTTCCCAACGGCGTGCAGGGAATCACCGCCAGCGCGGCGAACGCCTGGGTCGCGCGGCTGGCGGCGGAGCGAACCACGCCGGCGGCGCTGGCCCGCGTGGAAACTCAAGGTTCTAGCTCTTTTACTCCCTGAACGACCAATGCCTGGGCATTGTGAACCAGCGTCGCCGCGTGCAGGACGCCGTAATCCGCGGCCACGAAAAAGCCGCGAATCGGACCGGTCGCGGGCAAATCCCGCTGAAATTCCACCAGCGCCTTGCAAAAATGCCGGTTGCACAGATCGGCGCGCAGCGCGCGGGGCAGGGCGCAGCCTTCGGCCTGGTGATAGACGCAGGACCCCTCGACGGTTCGATGGCCCACCCGTTCCAGGTAGGCGGCGAGGATGTCACGGGGACGCTGGCCCGGATGCGCGGCCCGGTAGCGCTGAATCGTTTCCACGGTCAGGTAGGCGCGATCACCGCCGCCCTCACAGCAGAATCCCTGGCAACAGGCGCACGCCCGGCCCAAAACGGCCTGAACTTGGGATTCCCGCTCCGTGGGCGGCGACGCGGGTTCCTCAACGGGCGGCGGCGGCGCGGGCAATCCGGCGGTCTGGCCAATCAGCGCGTTCACATGGTCGCGCAACGCGCGGCGGCGGCGCTCCGGCAGATTTACCAGCCGGGCCGTGGCCGCCGGGACCACCGTCAACCGAAACGAGTCCGACTCGCGGAAACCAAACCCGGCCATCACCCGGTCGCGCAATCGCGTGGCCTGTTCGATCTCCCGTTGGATCAACGCCGCGTAGCGAGCCTGGTTACGCTCGTGCACGACCTGCCCGCGTTCCACAACCGCCACCCGCTGACAGGCTGAAGCCGCGCAAATCTGGGTGGGCAATTCCCGCGCGGCCAGCGGCCGGCCACAAATCGCGCAAACCTCGCGCCGTCTTCGCAGCAGCGCATACCGCCACTCGCATTCCCCGCGACCGCACAGCTTGTCATCGCGCCCCCGCGAAAATGGCAGGGGGGCCTGGCAGATCAGGCAAGCTTGGGCCGCTTTCGGCAGGGCCATCGTGTTTGTCATCATAACCTCCCACCCCTTCACTGACCGGTTTGTCCATCCCAGCGAGAACGCTCATGCCTGAACCACTACGCTACGATCACGGTATTTACGCCGTCGACGCCGGCTACATCCGGCCCTGGCTCAACGCCATTCACTTCATCGTCGAGCGCGGCCGGGTCGCCGTGGTGGACACCGCCAACAACGCGGCCCTGCCGCGCGCCCTGCAAGCCCTGCGAATCCTGGGGCTGTCGCCAACTTGCGTGGACTACGTGTTTTTGACGCACGTCCATTTGGATCACGCCGGCGGCGCGGGCGCGATGATGCAGGCCTTTCCCGAGGCGCGGCTGGTCGTGCATCCGCGCGGCGCGCGACACATGGCTGATCCCACCCAATTGTTCGCGGCAGTCCAGGCGGTCTATGGCGCGGACGAAGCCCATCGGCTGTATGGCGAGCTGTTGCCCGTCCCCGCCGACCGAATCCTGGCGGTCGGTGACGGCCACAGCATCGATCTCGCCGGCCGGACCCTGATCTGCCTGGAAACCCCCGGCCATGCCCGCCACCATCTGTGCTTGCACGATCCGCGCGGCGGTTGCCTGTTCACCGGCGACATCTTCGGGCTGTCCTTCCGCGAGCTGGACGTGGATGGACGGCCGTCGGTCATTCCCACCACCACGCCCACCCAATTCGAGCCGGCGGCGATGCACGCCTCCGTGGATCGCATTCTGGCCCGCCAGCCCGAAGCGTTGTACCTCACCCACTTCTCCCGCGTCACCGACATTCCGCGCCTGGGCGACGATCTGCACCGGCTGATCGACGCGCATGTGGCGGTGGCCGAACGGGAACGCGACGCTGGCCCAGCGCGCGGCGCGCGGATTCTGGACGGGCTGTGGGCGCTAATGGACGCCGAGGCGGCGCGGCAAGGCTGGCGGCTGGACGCCGAACAGTGGCGCGAGGTGTTGAGGATGGATGTCGAACTGAACGCCCAGGGGTTGGATTACTGGCTCGATCAGCATCCGCCGTCGGTCCGGGCCGACCGATAGGCCTCGCTGGCCCGCGACGTTCAAACCGCGCGTTGCAGCCACTCGACGACTTCGGCCGAGGCCGCGCGCTCCCGGGCAAACGCCACAACATCCTTTTGCTCGGAATCCAGCAGCTTCTCGACGGCGAACGCCTCGAAGGCGGAGCGCAACAGGGGCGTCGTGGGGCCCAGCTCGCGAAACTTTTGCGCCCAAATCGCATGGCGGGCGGCGAATTCATCGTCGAACCGCGCCCGTTCCTCCGCCGACATGCGGCCCAGCCGCTCGTCCACCAGTTGACTCTGATGCGTTCGGAACGCGGTTTTGAATTTGGCCGCGAGGCGCTCGGTTTCGGACGCCGCCTTCCTGGCGGATCGTGCCTCCGGGGGCGTCGCTTCGGCGCGCTTCAAGTTCAACGGGTCCTGCTCCTCCCATCGGCCATAGCCCTCGCGAAAGCAGCGCGCCATGTAGGCGCCAAGATCCCGGACCTGATCCTTCGAGCCCTTTCTGCGCGTCGCCTGGCGCAAGGCGTAATCGCGGATCGCCCGCGCCCCATTCAGGCCATGAGTCCGAATCGCCTGTAGAGCGTCAGCCTCGGCGACCTGGTGGAGTTTCACGCTGTCCACAAACTCCTGTTCTTCCGCGCTGGAGGCCGGCGGCGCACTCAGGGCCGGCGGTTCGGCCGGAATCGGCTGGTAGTAGCTCTGCAACTCGCGCAGATGCTCTTCCAGCAGGGGCGGTCGCCAGTCCTGCTTGTCGATGGTGAACACCACGCCGGCCACTTTTCTCCCTTCTCGATAGGTGTCGTAAGTCACCTGACAGTCGGTGTTCTGGTTGATGGCCGCCAGGTTGGGCCGAAGCACTTCCTTCTTGAACGCGATGAATTGATCGTAGTAGGACCCCGCGATGCCCAGCGATTCCTTCAGTTCCTGCAGGGACAGTCGAATCACCCGCTCGCCGCGCGAGTAGCAGTCGGACAGGATTTCGTAGAGCGGGAAAGCGTACTTGGGCTTGGCCAGAATCGCCATCATGATCAGCTTGATCCGGGCGAACAGCCGGGGGTCCTTGATGGCCGGCTCCAGGTCGGGATGGAGCTTGAACCCGATGAACGGACCGGTGTCGGTTGGTTCGAGCAGGCTGACGATCAGCTTGCACTTGAGGCTCTTGAAGGTCTTGTCCTTGCCCAGCAGGTTCCAGCGGATGGTGTTGTCGAAGATTTTCTCGAACGCTTCGTAGATGCGCGGATAGTTGTGGCTGTCGTCCCAGCCGAGAAAGCGGCGCACGAAGTTTTTGCGGATGTGATAGAAGCCGCTTTCGTCCTTGTCGGCGACCTGGCAATGGAAGATGATCAGCGTCATCACCTTCTGCTCGGTCAGCGGCATGTCTCGCTCGAAATGAACCAGCGCCGTCGGTTTCCGGACGTCGTTGCCCAGCAGGTCGGTGATGTCGGGACTCATGGCGTTCCTCGCAGCCTCGCCTCTTTGCCAAGCAGGTATAAACCAGAAAGTGGGGGATTGCAAACGCACCTCACCCCCAGGATATTCCCCGCGTTTCCCCCACTTTGGCCTCGACTCCCCGCGTTTCCCCCACTTTGGCTGGCCGACTCCCCGCGTTTCCCCCACTTTGGCTGGCCGACTCCCCGCGTTTCCCCCACTTTCGCCGACCAACTCCCCGCGTTTCCCCCACTTTCGC
>JARSSP010000072.1 GCA_029624675.1 Candidatus Contendibacter sp. | reverse complement strand
TGAAATCTGCCCGCCTGAAAGGCGGGGGTTTTAACCTTCAATATGGAAATAAATTTGTCTCTGTCTCCACGCAAACGCAGGCGCTCAGGCGTCGAAAAAGCAAATTGGACGAACGCAGCGGTATGGAGCGGACGGCGAGGTTCTAATCCAAAACTCGCGTATGTAAATTCCGCTTGTTCCCGTGCTATGCCAAGATAGGCGTCGTAACGGGTTGCCAGCAGCTCCCGTTGACCAATCCAGTGCACATTCTGATATCTCTGACGACTAGCTGCTTGGCGTCGTCGTATTAGATCTTTCATAGTGGGGGACAGCCAGTAAAACTCACTGAACTTATTTCTTCTAAAGCACCTATTCAGATATCGTAGACCTGCTACAACTGACACCGGGAGAAGAGGAAGGAGGCCATACCGCGCTAGCCAACACATGGTTTGTGAGATGCCGAATATTTCAACATCTGTTGCAAAGCACGTAAATAATGCATGCCACCCTCGGCGAGCAAACTCTTCGGCATAATATAAGCGGGAACCTGCCAACCATTCGTCTCCACCTACGCCATTCAGAATTACTCGACTTCCTTTCAATGATGCTTGCAATAATAAGGACTCGGCCATTGTTGCATTCGGGAAACCTGGAAAATCTAAATAGGCGTGAGCACGCTTGTCAAACCATGATAGTTCAACTCGTGAGGGAGAGACCTCGTGGACTGGAATACCTAGATATTCAGCTACGGCTTGAGAATATAAGGTTTCGTTGGCTTTCTCATCATCGGTGAAGGACAGAGTATAGCCGTTCGCACAGGGCCCGGCAAACCGTCCAGAGCGGCGCAAATGCTCAGCTACACAAAAAATGGCCGACGAATCGAGGCCACCGCTGACTTCGACAGCGACCGACCGATGCGAGCGTGATAACCTTCTAACACTGTCGAAAATTAATTCGCGGTAGTGATCGATATATTCTTCATCTCTTATATAAGGCAGTGTCACCCAAAGATCAGGTTCCCAATATTGTTCCGGCTGCGGTCCTGCAACTCCAACCACCATTAAGTGTGCCGCCACCAACCGCAGGATGCCCTGCCAGAAGGTTTCATCCCTGGAATACCACTCGGCTGCCAGAAACTCGGCCAGCATTCCTTCATTGAATATCTCGGACACCCAGGACAACGCCAAAATCGTATGCAACTCGGAGGCGAAAACGAAGGTCTTGCCATCCCAGTGATAGTTGAACGGTTTATTGCCCATGCGGTCGCGGGCACAAAAGGCTTCCCGCCGCCGCGCATCCCAAATCACCAGCGCGAAATCGCCGTCAATATGCGCCAGACAATCGCGGCCCCAGATCTCGTAGGCCCGCAGCACCAATTCGGCATCGGCGCGGTTGCGCAGCACCGCACCACGTCCCAATAACTCTCGCCGCAATTCCTCCCAGTTATCCACCCGCCCGTCCATGACCAGCACCAGACTCTCGTCCTCGTTGGTCAGCGGCTGGTGTTCTTCCAGCGATTCCGGCGTGGTGCGCAACATGCATTGCCCGAGCGCGACCGAGCCCTTGACCCAGTGGTTGATGCCATCCGGCCCCCGATGGGCCATGGCGCTGGTCATCTTCTCGATCAGCCCCGGCTCGACCGGTTGGCCGTCGAAATGGATGATGCCCGCGATGCCGCTCATCAGTCAGTTCGCTCGATCCTCGAACACCGCCGCCAACGACTCCGCGTCCAACACCCGTTCGCTCCAAACCAGCAACCTTTCGCTGTCGCCCTGCCGCACCCGTTCCATCACCTCGGGCGGTAGTTCCCCAAACCGCCGCCGCAACAGCCGCAGTAACATTTCCGCCTCGCCCTGCTGCAAGCCCTCCCGCAAGCCCTGCTGCTTCCATTCTTCGGTCCATTCCAACACCCGTTCCGCCAACATATCCCGCACCTCGCTCAATTCACGCACCGCCTCCAATCGTACTCCCGGCAGCCGCGCTGGCAACAACACCCGCCGCAACCAAGTCGCGAACGCCCGCCGCAAACTGGCCTGCTCCGGCGCCCGCAACCATTCGACCAGCGTCGCCACCACCTGTTCCAGTTCCGCCGGTCCCCGGCTGTTCTCCAGCCGGAACAACGCCGCGCTCAGATTGCGCAACGGCGCCAACTCGGCTTCGCCGTAGCGGTTCTCCTCCACCAGCAGATAGCGCAAGCCGGGCTGGTAGCGCTCCAAACCCGCCGGCGGCGGTTCGATCAGCGCGGCCAGTTCGGTCGCCGCCGTCCAGCGGGGCCGCCCGTTGTACAGCACCAACAGCAACACCGGTGGCAAATACCCGGCCGGGGTCCGTTGTCCGGCACGGATCAGATCCTGATACAGCAACCCGACATAGATCAACATCCGCACCGCCATGAACGGGTCCGGCTCCGACTGAAACTCTACAGCAGGTAAACGTAAAGCCACCGCTCGCGCCAGCGCACCCGCCACACCACATCGTCCGCCCGTGGGCGCAGGTCGTCGCTGACGTAGCTACCCGGATACTTCTCCAGCGTGGCAAAATCCAGCTCCGCCACCCACTCCTCGTGAACGAAACCGATCAACAAATCGGCCACCATCGCCGGATGCGAGAACAATAGCTTGTAGCTGGCGTCGTGCGGATGGGAACCCGCCGCGCCGCTGCTCATGGCAGAGACCAACGCGCGGTATCGAACGGCGCGAAATCCTGGCTGATATCCGCCCGGTCGTTCAGCGCCGCGCCCTGGCGCTCCACCCAGGCATGCGCCTCGAACCGTCCCTGCTCCAGGCGGACCCCGATCCGCAATTCGCTGGCAATGCCTCGCCGCCGCAGCAACCACCATAAGGTCAATGAACGATGCAAGCAGGTGGGGCAATGCAGGCTCCACGCCGCCGCGCCTCCCACCAAGCGGGCTATCGCTTGAGCCTGGATTAAAACCCGGTCTTCACCTTCCAGCGTCCCACCCACTCCCAACGACCCGCGCTCCAGCCAACCGTACACCCGCTGAAAACCCGCCCAACGCAACGCCAGCGCCACGCTGTGCAACATCAGCCACGCCCGCACCAGCCAGCCACGCTCCGTCCACGACAACCGCCAGAAGACCAACCCATGTCGCCGCAGCCGCAACCACCGATCACCCATCGCGCCAGTTCCTTCTCAACGCCCGAACGCCATCGCCAACATCCCGTTCTGGGTATCGTCGTTCAACATTGCCCTGTCCGCCTCGTTACCACGCCACCGTGCGCTGCGCCGCCTGGAGTTTTTTCTCCCCCCACGCCTTGACGGGAGTCGGCGCCTGACCAGGACCTTTCACCATGGTCCCCTCCCCGGCCTGCTTCAATTCCACCCGTTTCCTCCCTGCCGCACTTTCGACATACACACCCTTGCCCGCCAGCATCACGACGTCCAGCGTGCGCGGGCCGACGTCGAGCAAATTGAAACCACCCCATAACTCGGTGCCGCGAATACCGATGGTGGCCACCGGCGTTTCCACCCGACAAGGTTCCCTGGGTTGCGATTTTTCCTCGGTCTGGGCGGTGACGGACCGGAACACGCCCTTGGCCAGTTCAAAGACTGAATTATTTTTGTCCGGGGTCACGCCCGCGACCTGCTGAATCACAAACTCGGTCTTCTCACCCAGGGTGATGACCATGCCGTCCCGCATCCGCGCCTCCAGCCGGGCGTCAGCCCCGGTCACGATGCGGTCGCCGAGATACAGGACACGGCCCAGCGCCAGCGGTTGCCGACCCGTCGCGGCTTCGCTGACCACCTCGCCCCGCACCCGGGTAACATAGCCAGCCACTTCCGTCTGGGGCGCCGCATACCCCACCGCGGCGAACAGCCAGATGACAAGCCCCGCGATCAACCTGATTTTGCAACGCAACATAACGATAATCCTCCAAGAAAACCCTGACATCAGACCCCTCTTCCACCAACGGACCAGGGGAGCGAATGGTTACTTTTCAGCGAGCGTGAAAACGCCGTCCCAAGCGACGGGCGGATGAACGCGCAACCGAGCAATCCGTTCCAGATACAGTGTATACAAGGCCCGTTCCGGCTGTCGGATTCGCAACACCTCGAACCGGGCGACGGCCAACTCCCAATCGCCGGCGCGATAGGCGACAAGCGCCTGCTCGTGCAGCGCCAGTTCCTCCCGCAGCACATCGGTCAGCGCGTCGGTCGGTCCCAGCGGCTCGAACAGGGTCACGGGCTGGGCGCGACCCTTGACCCGCACCCGATCCAGCTCCCGGCAGGCCAGTTCGGGAACCGCCGCGCGGGTGGTTTCGCTCAGCACGATCGACACCCGGTATTGCTTGGCGGCGCTTTCCAGCCGCGCCGCCAGGTTGACCGCGTCGCCCAGCACGGTGTAGGCCATGCGAAATTCCGAACCCATGTTGCCCACGCTCATCACCCCACTGTTGACGCCGATACGGATTCGCAGGGCCGGCCAGTCGTGGGCCGCCAGTTCCGGTGCCAGTGCCTCCAGCCGCGCCCGCATCGCCAGCGCCGCGCGCACGGCATGGCGGGCATGATCGGGATCGGGCAGCGGTGCCCCCCAGAACGCCATGATGGCGTCGCCGATGTACTTGTCCACCGTGCCGCGCTGTTCGTGAATCGCCTGGGTCAACGGCGTCAGGATGAACTGCATGAGTTGGGTCAACTGGCGCGGCTCCAGCGTTTCCGAAACCGTGGTGAAGTCCTGAATGTCGCTGAACAGCACCGTCATTTCCCGGCTTTCCCCGCCCAGCCCGTAGCCGCCCGGCCGCCGACTCATCTCGGTGACCAGTTCGCGCGGCACGTACTGACCGAACAACCGCGCCAACCGCTGCTCGCGGCGGGTCTGGGTGAAATAGCCATAGCTACTTTGCAGCAGATACAACAGTGCGAGCAACACCAGCGCCGGGGCGAGTGGAATCACCCAGTTCAACCGTTGCCAAGCGTACAGATTCAGACCGACCGTGACGGCGGCCAACGCCACCGTGCCCAGCAGGGTGCGTAGCGGCGGCAAAAACCCCAGCGCGATCCCCACTCCGCCCAGCAGCGCCAGCAGCAGGCTTTCCAGACCCCGGACGAACACCGGTTGGTACTTGAGGCTCTGGTCCAGAATCCCCGCCACCAGATTGGCGTTGACCTCGACGCCCGGATAGATGTCTTGCACCGGGGTGGCCCGCAAATCGCTCAAGCCGGCGGCGGTGGCTCCCACCAACACGATAGCACCGTCCAACTGCCGTGGATCCGCCTGTCGATGCAGCACCGCGCTGGCGGAAACATAGGGAAAACTGCCGCGTGGCCCCCGATAGGGCACCCACACCGCGCCTTGGGCATCCACTGGGATATCGAAGACACCGCCGACCCGTACCGCCTCCACCCGCCGGCCACCGGGGACATCGCGATAGCCGGCGCCGGTCACGAATTCCAGCGGTGGTCCGCCCAGCAGGGTCCGCACCGCCGCCAGCGCGAAATGCTCGTAAAGCTGGTCGTCATGACTCAGCAACAGGGGCAGCCGGCGAAACCGGCCATCCGCGTCCACCAGCGGACTGTTAAAAAAGCCGCCGCTTGGGGCGCTGGCTTGTAGCAACGGCAAACTGGCGCTATAGCCAGTGGCGACGGCAAAGGGGTTGGGAGCGTCCGCCAGATCGGCAGTCGGCGCGGCGGCGGCGGGAAGTTGCCCGAGGCGGAGGTCGTGGCCTCGCTGGCCCGGCAGGGTGAAGTAATAGCCCAGCACCACCGGCCGATCCCGCAGACTGGCGGCAAACTGGGCGTCGCCGGCCAGCGCCGGTTGCAGCCGCGCCCATTCCCGCTGGAAGGCGGCGTCCTCGCGCAGCGCGCCCTGGGCCAAGGTCTCCAGCACGGCCGCCGCCGAATCGCGCTCGGTTTCGGCGAATACGATATCGAACGCCAGCAACTGGATGCGATAGTCGGTGAACAGGATTTCCACCAGCCGCGCCAGCCGTTGCCGCGACCAGGGCCATTGTCCTTCCCGCTGCAAACTGATCTCGTCAATGTCCACGATGACGATGCGTGGATCCACCCCGCCGGGCATCGTCAAGCGCAACCGGGTATCGTAGGCGAACAGTTCCAACTGATCGACCAGCGCCAGCGAATGGAACCCATTGACGTGCAAAATCAGCGTCAGGACGACACCCAGACCCAGACCCACGCGGAGCAGGTTATGAATCAGGCGCGGCATGGTCGGCGGCGGCGGGGTCGCGCCCTCATCCCAGCGCCCGCCCCGGCAGTTCCAGCAGCCGCCGTCCGGCGTTCGCCAGTTGCCGGCGCAGCAGCGCCCAGTTCTCCGCCCGTTTTCGTTCCTCCAGGCAGCGCAGGAACCGAACCTTGTTCGCCTCGTCCTGATGTTCCAGAATCGCCGCCCACAGCGCGTCATCCACGTTGTAAACCCGCCCATCGGCCAGACAGACCGGAATGACCGCCGCGACGGGAACCGCCAGATCCTCGGCCACGGTTGCCACCGCCGCGTGGATATTGACCGCTTTCGTACTCCGTGAATCGCGCAAATCGTAGGGTGGTTGCCATTCGCGCGGCGGGCGCAATCGGTCGACGTGACTAACCACGACCAGCAAGGGCGGTGGGCGACGATCCAGCCGCTCGGCCTGCCAGCCGCGCACGGTGTCCAAGGTTTGCCGCTCGATTTGCCGATCAGGCCGATGAGCGGCGCAGACCCAGAGGAGCAAATCCGCGTCCCGCACCGCCTGTTTTAGGACCTTGCTGCTCAGCAGTTCGGTATCGCAGCCCGGCGCGTCGAAAATCAGCGCCGCGTCCAACCCGTCGCGCTCCAGCCGGTAGGGCGTCAATCCGGTCGTGGTGTCCGGCAGCACGTCGGTCGCGGCGGTCAGCCGGCCGAACAGCGCGTTGATCAGACTCGATTTGCCGGCGTTGGCCCGACCCAGCACCACGATCCGCAAAGGCTCGGTGACCGGGTTTTCGGCCGTGGTCGGTTCGGGCATCGGCTTGGCATCGGTCAAGGTCAACCGCCCGCTGTACAACTCGATGGCGTAATAACCGACCTTGCGGACGTATTCGCGCAACAGCCAGCGCTGTAACTCGATCCAGGCCGCGCCATAGGCCTGGCCGCGCAGATGGCCCCAAACCTCGCTGAGCAGTGCATCGGCCGGATTGATCACCAGTCGGCCGGCCCGATAAACGTTCAGCAACCGTTCGGCGGCATCCTTCCAGCGCCAGGCGCGAAGCAAATCGCCGAGGGTCAGGCGGTGGCTGAGGGGGATATGATCGGTGACGGCGGTGCGCAGGTCGCGGCT
Organism: Candidatus Contendibacter sp.; assembly: GCA_029624675.1. Classification (GTDB taxonomy): domain Bacteria; phylum Pseudomonadota; class Gammaproteobacteria; order Competibacterales; family Competibacteraceae; genus Contendibacter. The sequence goes on along the minus strand of JARSSP010000072.1, from coordinate 39,603 downwards.
GGCCCGTTCGATGATCAGCAAGGTATGCGGCACGGTCAATTCCAGCAGTGGCCGCTCCTGTTTCGGGTGGTAGTAGCGGGCGACGGCGTCCAGGGTGTTCCGGCCCAGCGTCCACAGCCACCCGCCCTCGTCCAGCGGCCAATCCTCCGGCTTCGCTTCCTCCGCTAGTCGCTCGACCACGACCCAGGCTCCCTCCTCCTTCGGCGGCCAGCCCGGATCGGGACCAGTCATCGCGCCGGCCAGTAATTGGCGGTCGCGTTGCCGCAGCCAGCGTTGCAAGCCATAACCGGCCCCGCTGCACAGCACCAGGGCCAGCAACCACCAGGGCAAAGCCTCCACCCGCCACAGCCAGAACAGTCCGAGCGGCAACAGCGCCACAACCGGCAGGGCCCACAGCAGCAGCGCCGCCACGCGCAGGCGGTCCAGCCGGTTGAACAGGGCTTTCATGGCCGATTCTCCCCCGGTGGCTTCTTGAAAAGATTCGCGCCGCTGGCCAGCGCCTCGGCGTAAATCCGGCGCAGCACCTCCGCATCCACCAGGCGGTGTCGCCGCCGGTTGGCGAAGTAGTAGCCGGCGGCTTTGCCGAGGGCATAGGTCGTCGCGCCGCTGGCGGTCGCGCCCCAGACCGCGCCGACCGTCTGCCCCAACCAGGGCACGAACTTGATCAACTCCCGACCGGCCGTTCGCGCCACGTAGCCGATGCCGATGCCCGCGCCAAGCAGGCTGAGAAATTCGGACGCCATCCGTGCATTCCAGTCCTGCTTATACAATTTGGCGAGCACGCGCAGCAGGCTAGCCTGTACCGCCGGCACGCCGACCAGGTCCACCACCGGCAGCGCCCCCACGCCGGCGGCGGCCAGGGCATGACCGACGATATGGGGGTGGGCGGCGCGGTCGTAAAGATCGCGAATCCCGACGTCGCCCCGCAGCATCGCTTGCAAGCCCAGGGTCGAGATGGCTTCAATCGCGGTCCAGAGCGCGTCCAGGCCGTAATTCACCGGTTCGTAGCCGTCCTCCGGCACGGTCAGATCGATAGGAACCCAGCGCACCGGGGCCGAACCGGGCAGCGCCTCCAGTCGGTCGCGTTGCGTGCGCAGGGCGCGGCTCAGATCGACGGGAACCTGAGGCGGCCACGGCTCACGATCATAGGGATACGGCAGCAGGTGCCCGCCACTGGATGGATACGCCTCGTGCAAACCGGTCTGGGCGATCAGCACCGGCCATTCGGGATGGCGGCGACGCACCGCGCGCAGCACGTCAAACACGGTATCCTGGCGAATATCGGTCGCTTTCATCACCCCCAGCAGCAGATGGGCTTGCGATTCGCAATAGTGGATGTCGTCGCTGGGATCGTAGGCCACCTCGCCCAGACCGCGCGTGTCGATAAACCGTACCACCGGGGCCTCGGCTGGGAAATCGTGGAACCGGGCGGTGCGGGTGCAGGGCTGAAAGCCGTTGCCAATCTCGGCGGCTTCGCTGCCGGTCAGGGCTCGGATGATCGAGGTTTTGCCAGCCTGGGTCTTACCGATCAGCCACACCACCGGCAACGGTTGTCGTGCCCGCGCTTCGCGCAGAGCCGCTTCCAGCGCCTTGTCATCCACGCGCGGATTGAGCAGCGCCTCGCGCAGCCGGCGCCAGTAGTCGGGGAAATTGCGCCAAGCGCGGGGCATAGCTGGACGGTCCTTGGGAAAAGGCTGTTAGCGTGCGCGGCGATTGCCCCGGCGGTCCATCCGCTCACCGCTCTTTCCTTGGAATTTCCGCCAATGGCAATTGGGTAATGGCAGCGACCTGTTCCGGTGAAAAGTTCATCGCCAGGAGCACTCGGCCACCGCCAGCGCCTTGCGATGCGCGCCTTCCTCCATGCCCTTTTCCATGCCCTTCTGGTAGCTGGGCAGGCGTTCGATGTTGATTTGCAGCATGGCGTACACCTTTTGAAAGTGGATGTTGAGATGGCGGTTGTCCGCCAAAATATCCAGCATGGACAAGACCCTGAATCCTCATGCGGGCCGGGTGGTCGGAACGGCGGGGTTACTTTACCGGTCCAGTCCATCGCGGGTGGATGCGGCGCGGAGCGCCTTATCCACCCTACGCCTTCCGCGTCATCTGATTGCCGCTTTCCCCAATTCCAGCGCTAGGGCCCAAAGTCAGACTGCGTATTTCTCCATGGTAGGTCAACGATGGCGGACGATATCTTTTTCCGGTCCTGGCTACAGCTTGCGCCTCGGTTTGCTCAACCAAAACACCCGTTTGGTCCCGTACCAGCCCGGAAGGCTCGCTGCTCGTTTTCATCACCCACCTCCAGAAAATTTTGGTTGTTCAACAATTCAACTTGTTCGATAAATCAAAGCGCCGCAACCAGAGTTCAAGGCTCAGGCACAGCCATAAAAACAAAACCTCACTGTCGGACAGCGCCGCGGTCGGCGGGCGCCTAGCGAACCACGTTCCACTCACATAACCCAACGCGACCATGCGCGGGTTTTGCAAAAGCTCGGCCACCGTCGCGCATTCCTTCTCGAACAGTCCTTCCCGCATCAGTGGATAGAACGTCGTTTTACGCGGTCGCAAGCGAACGCTTTCCGGCACCAGCCCCAGCATGGCTTCCCGCTGAAGCCATCGATTGCGCCCCGATCCCGGTTTCCCGATCTGGTCGGCGGGAATCGCCAGCACGAATTCCACCAACCGGCGATCGGCGTAGGGAGATAGCAATTCCATCCCAAGTTGGTTGTATTGGCGCTGCACGCTGGCGGTTCCCTGCGTGGGGAGGTCCGTCCGCAGGGAATGATAGAATTCCCGGATCGTGGGCGGAACAGCTGCGGCTTGGCGTTCGTAGCCGGCGCGGCGGGCCTCCAGGTCCACCCGCCTGGCCAACCCCGGTGCAAGGCCGGGGTATGCCGCCCCGCCCCGCCGTCTGTTCCGCATCGCGCGCCAAATTCGTCGGAATCCGGCGGGCGTCCAAGGCCGAACCACGTTCAGCAATTCCGCCCACCAGTCCAGCTCGCGCCGCGCTCGCCAAAGCTCGCGCAACCAGTCGGCAAACCGCCCCTCAGCCAACATCGCGCTTGTCCATGACCGCTCCCCCACCATCAACGAATCCCCGTAATAGCCGCCCAGCAACACCCGGCAATCGTCTTGGTGAGCGGCTTCCCGCACCGTCTGGGGGAGCCAGGCATAAGCATCCCAAAAAACGAAATCCCGCTGAACCGGCCAGCGGTCGATCTCGCGAAACGTCCATAAGTCATCGCACCAAACATACCTGGATTTGATTCCAAGCTGAGCGACGAGCGGTTCGATATAGGACCGTTCGTCACATTCGACCTGTCGTTCGAAAGCATACGAGTAGCAGGTCAAATCGGGCGCGGCGGGCTGACCGGCGATCAGTCGGGCGGCGACGGCGGCCAGAAACGTGGAATCGAGACCACCACTGAGCGAGATGCCAATCCGACCCGTGACCCGAAGCCGACACCGTACCGCCTCGGTCACCAGCTCCCGAAAGTGATCGGCGTAGGCGGCGGGGTCTCGATAGCGGATCGGCGCGCGCGGCAGCAGATCGCAATACTCCCGGCGTTCGATCCGCTCAAGCGAAACCGTCAACCCGTGACCCGGTGGCAGATCGTACACGTCTTGAAAGAACGTTTCTTCCTGATTTGACCACTCGACCGCTAGGTATTCCGCAACCCTGGCCTCGTTGATGCGCGGAACGACCATCGGGTGCGCCAGCAATTGCTCGACGCTGGAAGCCAACAGCGCCACCGAATCATTGATGAAATAACTGAGTCCCCGGCTGCCTAGCGGATCTCGCGCCGCGAACAGGGTTTTCGAGCGCGGATCCCAGACCGCGAAGGCGAAATCTCCTAGTAGGTGATCGACGCAACCGGCGCCCCAATGTCGATAGGCGGCGAATAGCAGGCGACTGTCCGACAATAACCGCGCGGAATCACCCCGCAGCCCCAGCGCCTGTATCAGTTCGCCCCGATTGTCCAGTCGGACATCCGCGACCAGGGCACAGCGGCTGTCCCCGTCAAACAACGGTTGAACTTCGCCAATTTCTTCCGGCAAAACCCAGAAATGCTGACGCCCCAAACCCACTGGACCGTCCACCCAACGGTTTTGGCCATGCACGGCATATTCCGGCGCCGCATCGAGCATTCGCTCGATCATCTCGGTCTCGACCGGCTTCCCGTCGCGGTTGAAGACGGCTACGAAGGCGCTCATGGCACGGTTTCGGCGTCGCTCTCAAAAAAGCGGGCCGGTATCGCCACCGGTCCGCTCGTTACTCGCCGCAAGGGCAGCGATCGATCACGGCATCATCCTTTGCGCGTAGAGTCCAGTTATGCCCTTTTTCGTCATTCAGCGCCTGTATGGCGGCTCACTCTGGACCTTGTATCCGAGTAATTTCCTCGTATCTGAACCAGATCATGCTCTCTGGTTGTTAAGTATGGCAATAAACTTGCCAATCGCCAAATTTTGGTATCAAAACTAAAAGACTGAACACTGCGAATGTTCAAAATTTTTCAAGTTTAGGGGGCTTTAGGAGGCTATGAAAGCTAAAATAAACATAATATTGAGCTTACGTCTCTATTTTGAATCATCTTCAGGCTTTTTCCTCCCCACCCCAGCCCTCTCCCACAAGGGGGAGAGAGGCTTGTGGGTAATCATGTGCTTCCTACCGCCATTCCTCGCGCTCCTCGCGCGGCGGGGGCGGAGTGTAATGATCGTCCTCGTTCCATAACCGGTTGCGCGGCGGCCGACGACCTTCACCGCAGTCCGCCACGCCTTGACGGCACAAGGTTTCCCGCCAGGCGTACTTCAAAAAGACCTGGACGAACGGCCGCTGCTCGGGATCGAACTCCACTCGCCGCGATGGCGACCACTCCCTTTCGCCATAGCCAGTGCCCGGCTCCGCCGGCGCGGCGCGCGGCGCGCCTTCCGCCGCGGACGGCGCGCGCCGCAATCCCCGTTGATCGCTATAACCCGGTCCTTCCTGACTCCACGGTTGCGGTTGAACCCGCGTCGACTCGCGGAACGCCGCCACCGCGATCACGCCCATCGCCGAGTAATCGCCCCAGGCGCCCGAATAGGAATCGCCAGCCTCGGTAAAGTAAAATCGATTGACCCGGTTCTTGCCGGTGCGCCAGCCTTCGTAGCTCTCCTGCTGATACGGACCGAGCACGTACATCCGCTCGTCCGGTCGCAGCTCGGAGCGGTCGCCGGAAATGATGTTGCGCCCATCCACCGCGATCACCACGCCAATGCGCTGGTTGGTGCGGTTACGAACCTGGATCGAATAGTTCCGACCCCGCACCGCCTCCAGATACGCCTTGTAAACCCCGCCTCGCTCCTCGCGCACCGGATATTGCGGCAACGTCCGGCCACGGTCGCCGACCACCTCCACCTCGACATCACCGCCATAGCGCTGCGCCCAGACCACAGTCGGCCCCAACAACAACGCCGCCATCAACCCCGCCCACCATTTCGCTTTCATCGAATCCGCTCCCGGTTGGTCACTGGTCCGCGACGACTCGTCGTCGCCGCCCTAAGCTTGCGAATTCAGCCTAGAAATCACTGGCTGAATCCATACTGAACACCCCAACTCCGTCCAGGGAAGACACGGGGCGATAATTCAGTCCCGATTCATTCTTAACCCGATAGGCTTTATGCTCATTCAACCTCATCCTCATGCGAAAGATCCCGAACATGTTCGACAGGTCACGGCAACTCCCCCGTCTAGCGCTCCTGGCGCTGGCGGGTCTGCTGGCCGCCAGCGGCGCGCGGGCACAATCCGGGTATCGGAGCGAGGTTTACGCGCCGCCACCGCCTGGCCGACCGGGTCCGCCGCCCTCTCGCCCCTTCGCCGACCCGGATCGGGCCGCCCGCGCCGCCCGCGAAGCCACCGGCGGCCGGGTACTCGGCGTGCAGCAGGGCGGCAATCCGGACGGTCAGAACGGCCAGAATGGTGGTTATCGGGTCCGCATCCTGCAACCGGATGGCCGGGTACGCAGCCTGCATTTCGATCCCAACAGCGGCGCGGTGCGCGACTGAATCCCCGCTTCTACCCCCAAACGTACGAGCCCTCCAAACCATGCGCATTTTGATCATCGAGGATGAAGCCGCCTTGCGGGAGCGGGTGACCACCCAGTTGCGCGAGCAAGGCTACGCCGTGGACAGCGCCGCCGATGGTCGCACGGGGTTGTATCTTGGCCAGGAATATCCGCTGGACGCGGCGGTGGTGGATCTCGGCCTCCCCGACCTGTCGGGCATCGAGGTGATTCGGCGTTGGCGGGCGGCGGGCCGCAAGTTTCCGGTGCTGATCCTGACCGCGCGCGGCCGCTGGCAGGACAAGGTCGAGGGATTGGAAGCCGGCGCCGACGATTATCTGGTCAAACCGTTCTACACGGAAGAACTGCTGGCGCGATTGCGGGCGCTGATCCGCCGCACCGGCGGCTGGACCCAGGCGGTACTCCGCTGCGGCCCCATCGCCCTGGACACCGGCGCGCAACAGGTCACCCTGGCCGGCCAGGCGGTGGAATTGACCGCCTATGAATACAAGTTGCTGGAATACCTGATGCTGCACGCTGGCACGGTGATCTCCAAGACCGAGTTGACCGAGCATCTTTACCAGGAAGACGAGGATCGCGACAGCAACGTGCTGGAAGTGCTGGTGGGTCGGCTGCGCCGCAAGCTCGATCCGAACCGCGACCTCAATCCCATCGAAACGCTGCGCGGGCGCGGCTATCGCTTCCGGCTGGAACGAACCGCCGGCTGACACGTGAACTCCCTGCGCGGCCGCCTGCTGATCGCCGCCAGCGTGGTGCTGGCCGCCTTTCTCGGCCTGACCGGCCTGAGCCTGGACCGGGCGTTCCGCGACAGCGCCCTGGCCGCCGTCGAGGACCGCCTGCAAGCCCAAGTCTATATACTGCTGGGCGCCGTCAACGTGGACGCCTTCAATCGTCTGACCCTACCGCAGAGCTTGCCCGAGGCCCGCTTCTCCACTCCGGATTCCGGCTTGTACGCCGACGTGATGGATGGCCAAGGCACCCTGATATGGCATTCACCCTCCTTGCTTGGGCTGGCGCTGCCGTTCTTCCCGGCGGTGCGCAATCCCGGCGACACCCAGTTCGCGCCGCTGGAAGCGTCCGACGGGACGCCGCTGTTCGTGCTGGCCTTCACGGTCAGTTGGGAAGTCGCTCGCAATCAATATCAACTCTACACCTTTCGAGTCGCCGAGACCCGCCAGGATTTCGACGATCAAGTCTGGAGCTTTCGGCGCGGGCTGTGGGGCTGGCTGCTGGCCTCGACTGGGGTGCTGCTGGCGGCGCAGGGTCTGATTCTGCGCTGGAGTCTGCAACCCCTACGCCGGGTCGCCACCGAAATCAAGGACATCGAAGCCGGTCGGCAAGACGAACTGAGCAGTGGCTATCCCGAGGAATTGCGGCCGCTGACGATGAATCTGAACGCCCTGCTGCGTCAGGGCCGCGCCCATCTCGAACGCTATCGCAACGCCCTGGGCGATCTGGCCCACAGCCTGAAAACGCCGTTGGCAGTGGCGCGCGGGGCACTGGAAAACGACGCCGACGCCGACGAACTGCGCCGAACCCTGGGCGAGCAGGTGGGGCGGATGAACCGCACGGTGGACTATCAACTGCAACGCGCCGCCGCCGCCGGGCGCATCGCCCTCAGCGCGCCGCTGCCGGTCGCGCCTCTCGCCCGCAAGATTCTGGACTCACTGGCCAAGGTCTACGCCGACCGCGCCCCGCAACTGCGGGCCGAAATCGCCGCGACGACGGTGTTCTACGGGGACGAGGGGGACCTGCTGGAAATTCTCGGCAACCTAGCCGACAACGCCTGCAAATGGTGTCGCCGACAGGTGGTGGTGCGCGTTCATCCCGCCGATCACGACGGACGCATGGAACTGGTGCTGGAAGTCGAGGATGATGGCCCTGGCATTCCCACCGACCAGGCCCCGCTGCTGCTCAACCGCGGCCAGCGCGCCGATCCCACGGTCGCCGGCCACGGCATCGGGTTGGCGGTGGTCCGCGATCTGGTCGAGGAGGTCTACTACGGCCGGCTGGAAATCGACCGGGGCGTCCTGGGCGGCGCGCGGATCCGGGCGCGCTTGCGCTTCCAGGCCAACGGTGGTTGAGCGCGGCGCTCCATCCCACCGGCCGAACCGCGCCGAACTCGGCAATTTCACACATTCGCGGCTAATCTTGAATCACAAACCACTAACGACAATAGGGATTCGCCATGCGGCCGACCATCGCTACCTTCAACCTGTGCAACTTCGGCGCGGACGTCTCTTCCGCGCGCCTGCGGCAACTGGGCGCAATGATCGCTCGGGAACTGGCCGGACCCGATATTCTGGCGGTGCAGGAAGTCAAGGGGGAAGGTCCAGCGAGCGCGGAAGGACGGGTTCCGGCCGATCCCGCCTACCAGACACTGATCACCGCCATCGCCGCCGCCGGGGGTCCGCGCTACGCCTTTCGGGAGATTGCGCCGCTGGCCCACCGAGACGGCGGCATGGCTGGCGCTCACATCCGGGTCGGGCTGCTGTTCAACCCGGCGACCGTGTTGTTCCCCGACCGGGGCGACGCCAAGCCCGAGGACAGTGTCGGCATCCGCCTCAACGGCGGCCGGCCTCGCCTGACGCTGAATCCCGGCCGCATTGCCCCCACCCATCCCGCCTTCGTCGGCGACGACCACTGCCACTGGGCGCCCTGCCGCAAGGCGCTGGCGGCGGAGCTTGAGATTCAGGGCCAGCGCCTGTTCGTGATCGTCTGCCACTTCAAGTCCATGCGCTCGATCACCCGTCGCGAGGGGGATTACGCCAAGAAGCAGCGTCACGCCCAAGCCGAGATCGTCCACCAGTTCGCCGCCGACCTGCTGGCCTGCGATCCCCAGGCGGCCATCGTGCTGCTCGGCGATTTGAACGATGTGCCCGGTTCCAAGACCCTGAAGCTGCTCAAGGGCGAATCGTTCCATAATCTGTTGGAGGATCTACCGCGCGGGCAGGCCTACACCCGCCGTCACGGTGGCCAACCGCAGGCGCTGGATCACATTCTGGTCAGTCCGGCTCTGCGGCGGGGCGCGACGGCGCGCATCCCGCATCTCAACAGCGACGCCGCGCCCGGCCAACCGGAGCCGGCCAGCGATCACGATCCGGTGGTGGCGATCCTGCCGGCGCTGTTGGGCGGCTGAGGAACGCGGGCCGCGTTCAAGGCCCGGCCTCCGACGCCGCGCGTCCGGTCAACCGGCCGAACGTCTCCCGCACCCATGCCGGCCCCGGTTGCGGCGACGACTCGTCCGGGTGCGCCTCCGCCCATTCCAGCGCCAGAATCAGCGCCACCCACGGCTCGCCATATTCGCTGTGTTCCGCGTTCAAACCCCGGATCGTCCGGGCGGTGCGCAGGACCAGTTTCACGCAACTCACCGACTCGACCGTGGGCGCGGCGCAGTGCGCGGCGGGCGTCACCACCAGATACTCGCGGCAGGTCAAGGGCCGTTCCGCATAGATCGAACAGGATTCCTCCTCCAAAAACGGGCAGGCGATCCCCTGCTGGAAATAATCCACGCCGAACGGAATCACGTCCTCATCTTGAAATTGCCGAGGTTCCCGCAATTTTTCCAACAACCCAACTTCCGCCAAACCCTGGCGCGCGGCCTCGAACCGCGCGCGAACCGTGGAACGGCGAGGTTCCGGCATGGCCTCCACCACCGCCCACAGGCGCCGCGCCTCGATTTCGGCAACGGGAACCAGTTGCCGGCAACAGGCGCCACAGCCTTTTTGGCAAGAGATTTCAAAACCCTCGGCGCGGGCGTTGGCCACCGAAACCGCGACGAAGGCGTCGGTCATCGAGCGAAACACCGGCAACAGTTCGGCCAGGCGGGCCGATCCGGCCGGGACCGGCATCTCCAGGCGCACTTTTTGGCCAGCGATGGTCAATTCGGCGGTGGCGTTGAGCCATTCAGCGGGGTTTTCGGGTGTCGTGGTGGCCATGGGACCCTTCCAGTTACATCGTTCAGTGAGAAAATTCATGCCTTGGGCGCGCGGCGGCGGTCGGCCCAATCTTCCGGGCCGTTCAATGCCGATGCCGACCCAGCCGCCGCTCCAGCCGCCGGAACCACCGCGCCAGGCCGAAGCACAATAAGAAATACAGCGCCGCCACCGTCAGCCAAACCTCGAACACCCGCCCCGACGACACCGCCAACTCGGTTCCCGCGAACGTCAGTTCCTGAATCGAAATCAGCGAAATCAGCGAGGAATCCTTGATCAGCGAGATGAATTGCCCGGCCAGCGCCGGAATCATCTGTCGCACCGCCTGCGGCAACACCACCTCGTTCATCACCTGGCTGGAACGCAAACCCAGCGCCTGGGCCGCCTCCCACTGCCCTCGTGGAATCGCCTCGATACCGGCGCGGACGATCTCCGTGACATACGCGCCCTCGAACAGCGCCAGACAGATCAAACCAGACAGAAAGTTCGACAACAGTTCCGGCGGACCGAACAGGAACGCCAGCACCCGCAGGGTTTCCGGAGCGGCGTTGGCGATTCGGTTTTCCATTTCCAACAGTGGCGATAACTGGCCGCTAATGAAAAAATAGAAGATAAAAATGAACACCAGCGGCGGCACATTGCGAATCAGTTCGACATAGGTTCGGCTGAGCAGGCGCAGAAACAGGCTGCGCGACAATCGGCACACGCCCATCGTTCCGCCGATCAGCGCCGCTAGCAGACTACCCCACAACGCCAGCCGCGCCGTCGCCAACAACCCCTGTCCCAGCAGATTCAGCGTCCAACCGCGCTCGGCGTTATGGCGGACGAAATAACCGGGAATTAGCCGCCAGTCCCAGTTGTAATGGAAATGGCTTTGCGCCCGATACAGCACGTAACTGAACAGGCCGAGCATCACGGCCAGAATCAGCGCGTCCAGCCAGCCGAACCGGGACCTGGGGAAACGCACGAGGCTTGGAATCCCTTCAGTCACCGAAAAAACGCATCGTAGCTGGTCTCGGAAAACCCTTGCACCCGCTTGCCCCGCCAAGAGAGGACGGGCACTCCGCGACCGCCGCCGAAGTGAACCAGCGCCGCCATGCCATCCGGCGTTTCGATGTCGTGTTCCGTATAGGAAATCCCCTTGCTGGCAAGATAAGCCTTGGCCTTGCGGCAAAAGCCACACCAGGAGGTCGTGAACAGTTGCGGGGTATCGTCGGTGCGCTGGGCGCCAGCGGCGCGTTGCTTCACCTGCTTCTCCAACTCTTCCTTGTACCGCAGAACATAATCGGGCAAGGGGCTGGAGGGACCGGGCGTGTATTCCAGCGTTTTTTCAACCTGGCCGCCAGCGAGCGGTTTATCGCTGTAGATGACGGTCCCATCCGGGCCCACCGATTTATAGAGCGTATCGGCCCACGCCAGTAGGGGCAACAGCAGCAACGGCAATATTCTCAGCGTGTTCATGATCGCTCCCGTCGGCGTCGAAATACACATTCAAAGGGTAACGAAACCAAGGGGGTTTACCACTCTCACTCAACCCTGCTCCCCGCCGCGCACCGGCAACCGGCGCTCCAGCCAGCCGACCAGCAGCGACAGGCTGGTGGTCAGGGTCAAATACAGCGCCGCCACCGTGAACCACAATTCGAAAGTCATGAAAGTGTCGGCGATGAGATTGCGGCCCTCGGTGGTCAGATCGGCCACCGCGATCACGCTGACCAGCGCCGAATGCTTGATCAGCGACACCGCTAATCCGGTCAGCGGCGGCAACACTAGCCGAATGGCCTGCGGCAGGATCACCCGACGATAGACCGCGTACCGCGACAGGCCAAGCGCGTCCGCCGCCTCCCACTGCCCGCGCGGAATGGCCTCGATGCCGGCGCGGAAGATTTCCGCCGCGAATGCGCCCTCGAACAACGCCAGCGCCAGCACCGCCGCCGCGAACCGGTCCATCCCCAAAATCGGCGCCAGCACGAAATAGACCAGATAAAGCTGGACCAGCATTGGGGTATTGCGGACGATTTCCACGTAGACCCGCGCCACCGCGCGCCCGGTCCACGAAGCGGAACGCTGCAACAACGCCGCCGTCAGCCCGAACCCCACCGCCAGCGTCAAACTCCAGCCGGTCAGTTCCAGCGTCACCCCCAACCCGCGCAACAGCGGACCCGGTTGGAACACCCCATCCTCGAACCGGTAGAGATATTGCGGCACCCGGTACCACTGCCAGTTGTAATGCAGCGTCCCGGCGCCCTCCACGATGACCCAGCCCAGCCCGGCGAGCACGACGAGAAACGCCAGGCTGTCCAATGCGGACCGCCAACGGTTCCAACGCCGGCGCTGATCCAACGGACGGTTTCGACTTGCCGGCATGGGATGCGCTGTCCCGGAGGTTCGAATCCCAGACGGCTACGGCGCCGCGTTCGCCTCCAGGTTCGACAAACCCTGCAACCGGCGCCGCGACAATTCCTGACGAGTGGCTTCCTCGTCGATATCGCGCAAGGTCGTTTCGACGAAGGAAAGGTGAACGTGCGCGGCCTGCCGGGCGGCGTCGGGATCGCGTTCCAACACCCCTTTCAAGATGGCCTGATGCTGGGCGTGGATGACCGAGTAGCTACTTTCACGGGTATAGAGCCGTTCCAGCGAGCGGCAGATATTGCTCAGCAGCAGATCGAACAGGCCGCGCATGACGTGGATCAGCGCCACGTTATGAGAGGCATCGGCGATGGCCAGGTGAAAGCTGGCGTCCACGATGGCGTCGTGTTGCGGCTCGCGCGGACCGGTTTGGATCTCCTCCAACGCCGCGAATCGACAGCGCAGAATTTCCCGGTCGGCGTCGGTAGCGCGGAGCGCGGCGAAATAAGCCGCGACTTCTTCCAAAGCGTGGCGCAATTCCAGCACGTCGAACATCGCCTTGGGATGGTTTTGCAACAGCAGGATCAACGGATCGGTGAGCGTGGGCGCAATGACGTCGACCACGAAATTGCCCCCGCCCCGCCGGCTCTGCAACAGTCCCCTCGATTTCAGCGTCGTGATCGCTTCGCGCAGTGACGGACGGGACACGTTCAACTGCTGCGCCAGTTCCCGCTCGGGCGGCAACCGTTCGCCCGGTTTGAGCACGCCTTCCAGAATCAACTGCTCGATCTGGCTGACGATGGCATCCGAGACCTTCGGAGGGTTTATCGTTTCGAATTGCATGATTTCGCCCAAGCGTTGCACTCAATATCGCCGTTATTGTGCCATGCGGCACTCGTTTTCATGAGTACCGAGACATCGCTAATAACGCATCGTTCGCGGTATCGGCGGGGTTAGCAAAATTTTGGTCAGACCAGCTTACCAAAAAGCTTGCAAACCGAAAAACGAACTGCTATAAATTGGTCAGACCAGCTTACCAAAGAACCTTTTCCACGATGGGTCCGGTAACGGTCAATAATAATGACAAGCCACTGCACCGCCGACCCGGATCGGGACAGCGGTACGCGGACGGCGCCAACCACCAAAGTCGGAGAAGGTATCACCATGCCCACCCGTCCCGAGAAGGTGTATTACTTCGGTACCTGTCTGATCGATCTGTGTTTTCCCCAAGCCGGCATGGCCGGCATCGAACTCCTGCAACGCGAAGGCATCCAGGTCGTCTATCCCCAGTCGCAATCCTGCTGTGGCCAACCCGCCTACAACTCCGGTTTTCTGGAGGAAGCCAAAAAGGTTGCCCGACAACAGCTTAAAGCCTTCCCCAAGGACTACCCCATCATCATTCCCTCCGGTTCCTGCGGCGGGATGCTCAAACACCACTACCCCAAACTCTTCGCCAACGAACCCGAAGCCGCCGAGGCGCAACGCTTCGCCGGCCGGGTGTTCGAGCTGACCGAATTTCTCGTCAAGGTGCTGGAAGTACGCCTCGAAGACCGGGGCCAGCCGATCAAGGTCACCTGGCATTCTTCCTGTAGCGCGCTGCGCGAGATGCGGGTGATCGAGCATTCCAAGTCGCTCGTGCGCCAGTTGAAGAACGTCGAGCTGATCGAGTTGCAACGGGAGCGGGAATGCTGCGGCTTCGGCGGTTCCTTCTCCGTCAAGCAGGCCGATCTGTCCTCGGCGATGGTCGCCGACAAGGTGGCCGACATCGAGCAAACCGGCGCTTCCCTGCTGCTCTCCGGCGATTGCGGCTGCCTGATGAACATCGGCGGGGCGCTCAAGCACCGCAACAGCCCGATTCCCGCCAAGCACGTCGCCGAATTCCTGCTGGAGCGCACCCAATGACCCAGACCACGGTCGATTTTCCCAAGAATTTCAAAAAGGCGCTGGGCGACGGGCAATTGCGTCGCAACCTCCGCGCGGCGATGGACACCTTGGGGCTGCGGCGCCGGACCCTGTTTTCCGACCCGGAAGCGTTCGAGCAACTGCGGGCGCACGGCGACGCCATCCGCCGGCGAGCGCTGAACAAGCTGCCGGAATTGCTGGAGCAACTGGAGCGGAAATGCACCGAGAACGGCATTCAGGTGCATTGGGCCGAAACCCCGGCGGAAGCCAATCAAATCTGCCTGGACATCATCCAGCGCCACGGCGCCACCCGCGTCATCAAGGGCAAGTCGATGGTGTCGGAGGAAATGCACCTCAACCATTTCCTGGCGGAACGCGGCATCGAGGCGCTGGAAACCGACCTTGGCGAGTACATCATCCAACTGGATCACGAAACGCCGTCGCACATCATCGTGCCGGCCATCCACAAGAACCGCGATCAGATCGCGCGGCTGTTTCACGAGAAGATTCCGAACACGCCCTACACAGAAGTGGTCGAGGAACTCAACGCCATCGCCCGCCAGGTGCTGCGCGAAAAGTTTTTCGCCGGGGAAGTCGGAGTCAGCGGGGTCAATTTCGCGGTCGCTGAAACCGGCACGCTTTGCTTGGTGGAAAACGAGGGCAACGGCCGGATGTGCACCACCGCGCCGCCGGTGCATATCGCGGTGATGGGCCTGGAAAAAGTCGTCGAGCGTCTGGAGGACGTGCCGCCGCTGTTACGCCTGCTGACCGGCTCCGCCACCGGCCAGTTGATCACCACTTATTTCAACATGATCACCTCGCCGCGCAAACCGGGCGAGAAGGACGGCCCCAGGGAAGTGCATCTGGTTCTGCTCGACAACGGTCGCTCCAAAATCTGGGCCGATCCCGAACTGCGGCAAACCCTGAAGTGCATCCGCTGCGGCACCTGCTTGAACCACTGTCCGGTCTATACCCGGCTCGGCGGCCACGCCTACGGTTACGTCTATCCCGGTCCCATCGGTTCGATTCTGACCCCGCAACTGGAAGGGTTGGATCACGCTGGGACGATGGCGACCGCGTCCACCTTCTGCGGGGCTTGCGAGGAAGTCTGTCCGGTCAAGATTCCGATCACCGATATTCTGCGCCGCCTGCGCGTCGAGTCCTATAACAAGGTGGATACACCGAACGCGGTCAAGGGTCACGGCTACAAGGTCAACGCGGCGGAAAGCCTGACCTGGAAAGGCTGGGCGTTGAGCAACGCCACGCCTTGGGTCAACGCCCTGAACGCTAAGCTATTGAGTCTGCTGGGTCCGCAACTGCCCAAGCTGCCGGAGCCGAACATCGTGAAAAAGTGGACCCAATCCAGAGCCTTGCCCCCGTTCGCCGCCAAGAGCCTGCACGCGCTGGTCAAAGAGAAGGGGATCGCCGATGAGTAACGCCCGCGCCAACATCCTGACCCGCTTGCGCGCGGTCGCGTCGCAAAACACCGCCGCCACGACCGAACCCGCCGCGCCGCTTGAAGCGGAACTCGGTCGCGCCGACAAAATAGCGCGACTCAAGCGGCTGATGGAAAACATGCACGCCGAGGTGATCGTCACCGACAGTCGGAACTGGACGGCTGCCCTCAAGGAACTGCTCCGCCAGCGTTCGTTAAACGGCCTGCTATGCGCTCCAACCACCCTCATCGGAACCACGCTCGCGGAAAGCTGGGAAAGCGACCTGCCGCCGCTGGTCGGCTACACCGAGGCGGTGGAGCAGAGTAAGGAACGGCTGTTCACCATCGATGCTAGCATCACCTCAACCAAAGGCGGACTCGCCGACGTGGGCGCCTTGATTTTGTGGCCGGACGCGAACGAACCGCGCCTGATGTCGCTGGCGCCAGCACTGCATATCGCGGTGCTGGAAGCGGCGAAAATTCACAGCTCATTGGCCGAAGCCATGCGCCGGGAGCATTGGGCCGAAGGGATGCCGACCAACGCTCTGCTGATCTCCGGCCCGTCCAAGACCGCCGATATCGAATTGGTCCTGACCTTCGGCGTCCATGGCCCCAAGGAGTTGATCGTGCTGATCCTGGACGATTAGCTCGCTTTAGTTTTCTTGATTCATCCCTTGCCCAACCCGCTCCCGCCGGAGCGGGGAGCGAACGGTTACGAAAAAAATAGCGCACCGCCTAGTCCGGCGCGCCCACCACCAAAAAGAGGCTCAACCACCGATGCAATCGACGGCCCACGAGCAACTGCACCGCGACCTGCAACAGTTCATTCCAGCGGAGCGTCTCATAACCGACCCCTTGCGCACGCTCGCCTACGGTACCGACGCCAGCCTGTACCGGCTGATTCCCAAGCTGGTGGCGCGGGTGGACAGCGAGGACGAGATGCGGCGCATTCTGGCGCTGGCGCATCAGCATGGAACGCCGGTGACATTCCGCGCCGCCGGCACCAGCCTCTCCGGTCAGGCGGTCACCGATTCGGTGTTGCTGCAACTGGGCGACGGCTGGCGCGGCTGGAAAATTGGCCCGGATGCGGCGACCATCACCTTGCAACCCGGCTTGATCGGCGGCCACGCCAACCGCTACCTAGCTCCCTACCGGCGCAAGATCGGGCCGGACCCCGCTTCGATCAACACCTGCCAGATCGGCGGCATCGCCGCCAACAACGCCAGCGGCATGTGCTGCGGCACCGCCCAGAACAGCTACCAGACGTTGAACAGCATGCGGGTGATGCTGGCCGACGGCGCGGTGCTGGACACCGGCGATCCCGCCAGCCGCGAGGCGTTCCGCGCCAGTCATGGCACCCTGCTCGATCGGTTGGCCGAACTCGGCCAGCGCACCCGCGCCGACGCGGCGCTGGCGGAACGCATCCGCGCCAAGTTCAAGATCAAGAACACCTGCGGCTACAGCCTCAACGCCCTGGTGGACTACGAAGACCCGTTCGAGATTCTGCAACACCTGATGATCGGCTCCGAAGGCACCCTGGGCTTCATCGCCGAAATCACCTACCACACGGTCGAAGAGCACAGCCACAAAGCCACGGCGCTGATGATCTTCCCCGACATCCAGACCGCCTGCGAAGCCGTGGCGGTGCTGAAAAGCCAGCCGGTGGCGGCGGTGGAACTGATGGACCGCGCCTCGATCCGTTCGGTGGAAAACAAAGCGGGAATGCCGCCTTACTTCAAGGAACTGCCGGAAACCGCCGCCGCTCTGCTGGTCGAAACGCGGGCGATGGATTCGGTGAACTTGACCGCTCAGGTCGAAATAATCACCGCAGGCATCGCCGCCATACCCACCCTGCTCCCGTTCCAGTTCACCGACCGGCCAGAAGAGTTCACCCAGTTGTGGGCGATCCGCCAAGGGCTGTTCCCTTCGGTCGGTTCGGCGCGGGCGACCGGCACCACTGTCATCATCGAGGATGTCGCGGTTCCCGTACCCCAGTTGGCGGCGATGACTCTGGACTTGCAGCGCCTGTTTGACCGACACGGCTACGCCGGTTCGATCATTTTCGGCCACGCGCTGGAAGGCAATTTGCATTTCGTCATCACGCCCGACTTTGCCCAGTCAGCGGAAACCGAGCGCTACAAACACTTCATGGACGACGTGTGCCAGATGATCGTCCATCAGTACGACGGCTCGCTAAAGGCGGAACACGGCACCGGCCGCAACATCGCCCCGTTCGTCGAACTGGAATGGGGCCAACAAGCCTACCGGTTGATGCGTGAAATCAAGGCGCTGTTCGATCCCCGCAACCTGCTCAATCCCGGCGTTATCCTCAACGACGACCCGGAGGCGCACCTCAAGCACATCAAGCCGATGGCCGCCGTCGATCCGCTGGTGGACAAGTGCATCGAATGCGGCTTCTGCGAGCCGAACTGTCCGTCCCGCGCCCTGACCCTGTCACCGCGCCAGCGCATCGTTGGCTTGCGGGAAATGGCGCGCTTGCAGGGGGCGGGCGAGGACGGCAGCCGACTAAAGGCGATCAGCGAGGCGTATCAGTACCAAGGGATCGATACTTGCGCCGCCGACAGCCTGTGTTCCCTGACCTGTCCGGTCGGCATCAACACCGGCACGATGATGCTGAAGCAACGCGAGCAACGACGGGGCGCGACCGCGCAATGGATCGGCAACCAGCTCGCAAAGCAATTTAATAGCGTCACCGCCGTCACCCGGCTCGGCCTGGGCGCCGCCAATCTCTCCCACAAGATCTTTGGCGCCTGGTTGCAAGGCAGCGTAATCGGCGCCGCGCGCAAGCTGTCCGGGAACCGGATTCCGCTGTGGAATCGCTACATGCCCACCGCCGGAGCGCTACCCAAGCCAGAAGCCAAGACGGCGGTGGACCGTCCGCGCGTCGTCTATTTCCCCAGTTGCGCCAGCCGCACGATGGGACCGGCCAAGGACGACCCCGAATCGGATGCCCTGCCGGTGAAAACCGCCGCCCTGCTGCGCCGGGCCGGTTTCGAGGTCATCCTGCCCGAGGATCGAACTTCGCTGTGCTGCGGCCAGCCCTTCGCCAGCAAAGGCTTGCCAGAACAAGCCGACGCCAAGCGGGCCGAGGTGGAACAAGCTCTGCGCAAGGCCAGCCGCGACGGGCAAGACCTCATCGTCATCGATACCAGCCCGTGCTCGCTACGGCTCAAGCGCAACCAGGAGCAATCCGGGCTGAAGCTGTACGACATCACCGAATTCCTGCACGACTTCGTGCTGGAGCGGCTGGCGCTGCGCAAGCTGCCGGAAACCGTCGCTCTGCACCCGACGTGCAGCACCACCCACATGGGCTTGCAGGCCAAGCTCAAGACCATCGCCGAGACCTGCGCCGAGCGCGTCGTCATCCCCGACCGGGTTTCCTGCTGCGGCTGGGCCGGCGACAAAGGTTTCACCCACCCGGAGTTGAACGCCAGCGCCTTGCGGGATTTGCCAGCGGCGTTGCCGGATGACTGCCGGTCTGGGTATTCCACCAGTCGCACCTGTGAAATCGGCTTGTCTCTCCACAGCGGGCGCTACTACCGCTCCATCGTCTATCTGGTAGACCGCTGCTCGCGGCCCGATACCGGCTGATTCCCTGGCATTTCCCAGTTCTCAAGGACGCCCGCGCGGGCGGGTTGGGGGCTTTTTGCGCCCGCGATTTGCCCGACTGGGGTTTCAGGAAGAAAAAAACGTGTCGTCGTCAACCACCATCCGAGGAATTTCCCACCATGCAACCATGGACTCATGGTTTACACACCACTGGGTGGCAATCTATGGCTTTCCGCCCTGGTCGCCGCCATTCCGATCATCTTTTTCTTCATCGCACTGGCCGTCTTACGGATGAAAGGCCATATCGCCGGTTTGATCACGGTGGCGCTCGCCGTCGTCATCGCCATCGTCGTGTATCAAATGCCGGCCTCGATGGCGCTGGCCGCGACCGGTTACGGTTTCCTGTACGGCTTGTGGCCGATTTCCTGGATCATCGTGGCCGCCGTGTTTCTGTACAAACTCACGGTCAAAACCGGCCAGTTCGAGATCATTCGGTCCTCGGTCTTGTCCATTACCGGCGACCAGCGTTTGCAGATGGTCCTGGTCGGCTTCTGCTTCGGCGCGTTTCTGGAAGGCGCGGCGGGATTCGGCGCCCCAGTGGCGATTACCGCCGCGTTGCTGGTGGGTCTGGGCTTCAATCCGCTCTATGCCGCCGGCCTGTGCCTGATCGCCAACACCGCGCCGGTGGCGTTCGGCGCTCTGGGTATTCCCATCACGGTTGCCGGCAAGGTCACCAGCACCGATCCGTTCCTCATCGGCCAGATGGCGGGCCGGCAACTGCCGCTGCTGTCGCTGTTCGTTCCGTTCTGGCTGGTATTCATCATGGACGGCTGGCGCGGCGTGCGGGAAACCTGGCCGGCCATTTTCGTCGCGGCGGCGGCTTTCGCGCTGACCCAGTATTACACCTCCAACCACTGGGCCTACGAGCTACCCGACATCACCTCCGCCCTGGTGAGCTTGCTCGCTCTGACCTTGTTCCTGCGCTTTGTCTGGCAACCCCAGGAAAACTTCGCGTTTCAGGGCGCGGGCGGCAACGGGGCCAGCACGGCGACGCGACCTGTCCGTTCCGAGTATAGCGCGGGCCAGATTTTCAAAGCTTGGTCGCCGTTTATCGTCCTGACCATCATGGTGACCATCTGGACGCTGCCCTCGTTCAAGGCCCTGTTCGCCAAAGGGGCTCCGCTGGAGGCATGGGTGATGAGCTTTCATATTCCCGGACTGGACAAGCTGGTCCTGAAAGACGTGCCCATCGTCAAGGCGCTCACGCCCTATGACGCCATTTACAAATTCGACGTGCTGTCGGCGACGGGAACGTCCATTCTGCTGGCGGCCGTCATCAGCGCGTTTATTCTAGGGGTCAACGTCAAGACGTTTTTCACCACGTTCTGGGAAACTTTGGTGGAACTGGCCCGGCCGATCTTCACCATCGGCCTGGTGCTCGGCTTTGCCTTCATCGCCAATTACTCCGGCGCTTCCTCAACGCTGGGCCTGGCTTTCGCCGCAACCGGCGTGTTGTTCCCCTTCTTCTCCCCGTTCCTGGGCTGGCTCGGCGTGTTCCTGACCGGTTCCGATACCTCCAGCAACGCCCTATTCGCCAACTTGCAGCAGGTAACCGCCCAACAGATCGGCGTCGATCCGACCCTGACCATTGCCGCCAACACCACCGGCGGCGTCACCGGCAAGATGATCTCGCCGCAGTCCATCGCGGTCGCCTGCGCCGCGACCGGACTGGTGGGCAAGGAATCGGACCTGTTCCGCTTCACGCTGAAACACAGCCTGTTCTTTGCCACCATCATCGGCGTCATCACTTACGTTCAGGCGTATTACCTGCAATGGATGATTCCGGTCGTGGCGAAGTAACGCCCCAGGAAAGGCTGGGTGGCGATCCCTCTCCCGCTGGCGGGGGAGGTTTTTTAACACCGCCTTGCCACGCCAAAGCCCCTTCAGGATTGTTCCAGCGCCGCCACGGCCAGGACTGGCGGCGGCGGCTGATCGGCCGGGCCGGATCGGGCGATCAGAGCGCTCGCCTTGTCGCGGGCGACGGATTTTTTCTTCGTCGCCGCCAGTTGTTCCAGCTCTCGCCGGGCGGACGGATCGTGTACGGCCCGCCGCGTTTCGTCCAGGATGCCGGCGAGTCGGTCCAACAGCAGCGACAGCTTGCGGGGCGAAAATTTCGCCACGTCGCCGCCGATGACCTGTTCCAACGCCAGCAACACCGTCGCCTGCCCTGCTTTGCCGGTCGCGCCCAGCGACGCCAACGCCTGATCCAGTTGCGCGAAGCCCTGTTCCGTGACCGCGATTTGCCCGGCCAGCGCGCCGGCGAGGTCCGTGGGCGTAACGCGGCCATCGCGCAGTCCTTGCGCGAGCACATCGACGCACCCTTCCCGTTGCGGGGTCTGCGTCGCCAACAACCCGCGCGCCACCCGATCCAGATGCGGGCAAATATCGGCTTGCGGCAACTTGCCCAGCGCCAGCAGGCTTAACGTCAGGTCCCGGTTATAATCTTCCTTGCGCCCTTGGCGATACAAACCGGCCTCGAACAGGCGCTGCGCCAGCGGCGGAAAGCGGAACGCTTGGTCCGCGGCCAGATCGGGCGTCGCGAAATAGCGGGTATCGGCCAGCAGGTACGGCCACAGGACCGGATGAGATGTATCCTGACCCAGATAGAATGAAAACGAGGAATGCAGTTGCTCGATCAGCGCGTCGGTCACGGGCTGGGGCGCGAACAACAGTTCCGTCAGCAGGGTGGATTTCAGTTGCGATTCGTGAAACATCCGGCTGAACCAACCGCGCGCCGAGGACAACCGCTCCAACAAGCGGGGCGCGCGGCCAGCGATGCCCGCATCGCCCAAACCGAACCGGCAGCGCAACGCGGCGCCGAACAGCCGAAACGCGACGTTCTCGGCGGCATCGGGATCATGGTGGAAGACTTTGACGCACAAGGTACCCACCAGACCGCCGCCGGTAAAACCGCCCGACAGCGTATGGAACAGCGGCTCGGTCGGCGGGTGTTTCTCGCAGCGTTGCAACCACCGTTCGAGCGCGGATTCCACCTCGGCGGCGGGCGCCAAGGCCAGAACCAGCGCATCGGCGAACGGCGCGTCGAGCTTGACGATCCCTGGCGCCAGCCGATTCCAGGCGTCGGCCCGCTGTTCCGGCAGCGCCGGCAAGCGATACAGCGCCGCGCCGAGTTCGTCGGCATCGAGCAAACGCGGCGGGAGCGCGTTGAAGCGGTCGGCGAACACCGTCGGCGTCAACCAGCCCGCCGTGTGGGTCGGCGTGGACAGCAACGTATTGTGACCAGCGGCGATCAAGGCCGGCACCTGTTTTAGCCGTCGCCGCTGGGCCGGTTTGAACTGGCTGTCGAGCAACTGCCCGCCCCGGCTGTTCTTGGGCAGACTCGGCAACGCCTCGCCCCGCCAAGCCCGGACCAAAAACAGCGCCGGTAATTCCCCGCCCCGATCCCACCACCCGGACCCCTCCAGCGATCCCTGCTGCCATTCGCTCAATTGATCCAACACCGGCGCAAGGATGGCGCCGACCCGCTCGGAACGAGCCGAACCGGCGAAGCGCAGCATACTGGCGAAGATGCGGTCGTAGTCGGTCTGGGTGAACACGCGATTCCGCGTCCGCGCGATGTCCAGCGCCAAGGCTTCCGCCGTCTCGTGCAACGCGAAGTCGGGGGAAGACAACGCGGACGAATGGTCGGGGACAGTCGCTTCCAGCTCGCCGCATTGACCGGTCGCAAGGTACTGGTCCAGATACGCCAGCCGCCGACGCGACAGCGAATTGGCGGGATCAGCTTCCACCCGCTGCCGGATCGCATCCACCGCCGCCAACAGGTCGGAATGCCGATCAAAACCCTCTTCATCCACACCATCCGATGAAGTCGCGGGACGTTCGGCGAGCAGGTGAGCGATGGGGGCGAGTTCGGCAGGAGGCAGCGCCGCCGCCGCGCTTTGCAATTGCGTCAGCGTAGCCTCGTCGAACCGTTGCGGCTGGAACGTCCCGAGCCAGCGCAGCAGATCGGCGCGCAGCGCGGCATGAGGGCTGCTCAGGCCGTTCGCGACCGCGTTCAAGATGGATACGGTCAGTTCGGGTTTGGCCTTGACCTGTTTTTTGAGCAGGCGCAGGGCCGATTTAGCGAGCGTCTGCATCGGGTTTTGCAACGCATAACCCAGCGCTCCAACCAGTTCCGCCGGGTCAGCCTCCTCCAAAAAATGCCGCTCCACGATGCCGAACGCCAGCTTGCCGGCCGCCGGCGCCGGGGCGTTGAGCATGATGATGAAGTCCCCGGCATGAACCCGGATTTCGGCGTCGGTCGGCGCCAGGCGACTCAACAGGTCGATCCAGCATTTGGCGACCAAGGGCCGCAGGGGACTTTGCAGCTTGCGCACGATCAGCGCTAGAAAGTCGGCGCGCGGCAGGTTGCCTTCGGCGATCCGGCGGATCAGCGTATCGACGACCCTCGCGTCCAGCAACGGCTCGAAAAAGCCTTCCTGCGCGGGCGGTTCATAATCCAGCCCGGCCAGGATCATGGCGGAGTCGAAGCCTTTCAGCGCGTGGCTGAAAAAACCGTCGCGGCGCATGGCCATGCCGAGCCAGGGCACCAGCGTGTCCGCCCATTCGGGATGTTGCTGGCGCGCTTCCAACATCAAGCGCGCCACGCCCTGATCGCCGCCGGTGAACCGCGCCCGGCTCAACACCTGCTCGAACACCCGCGCCACGGCGTCGCCGATCCAGGGCTCCGGCCGATCCAGCAACACCCGCCCCACATACAGAACGAACTTCTGCGTCCGCACCGGTTGCCGGGAACTGGTCTTGAACGCGCCTGCCACGCCGCCTTTACCCGCCAGCCCCGCCATCAGCAGATTCAAGCGGCTGTAGAAGGACATCAAGGCGCCATAAGCGCGCTGTTGCAACAAGCCTCCCTGCAACGCCTGCGGATTGTTGAGCACCCCCGGCGCGGCCAACGTGGTCGCTTGATCGCGCAGAAAGGCAACCGGGTCTTCCCGAATGGCCCGATACAGGTCGGCCAATTTGGCCGGCCGCGCTGCCTGCTCGAAACGGCAGGCGCGGTTCAACACCTTGAACAACTCGCCGAATTGCTCGAACAGCGCCTTGCGCTGCTCGGCGGTCAGTGGTCGCAACATGTCGCGCAGCCGGTCGTCGTCGCCCTCGAACAGTTCGCGCAGCAGGGTTTGAAACAGCGCGTCACTCACGACGCCTGCTCCGCCGCGAAGCGCAGCGCCAACAGGTGCTTGCAGGGGCCGCGCCGCAGTTCGTGCCGCTGTATCCAGGGACAGGTACAGCGGCCCTCGCGCAAATAGCCCTGACTGTCTACCCGCAGCGCGACCTGGTAATAACCGCTTTCCCCGCGCACCCAGCCGCTGGCGATCAATTCGCCATCGTCGCGCCGCGCGCGCCGCTCGATCTCGACCGATTGCTTCTCTAGTAACGCTTTGGAACCCTGAAGCCGGCCGGGCTGATTCTTGGCGTCCACCAGAAACGGCAACTGGCGGTAGAAGTAGCGGTCGCGATCCCGGTCGAAGCCCAGCAAGCCCTGCTGGGCGAGCCGGTCCACGATTTCGGTGGCGCGCGGCAGCGGCAAATCCTGATGCTGGGCCAAATCGGCGATGGTGAAATGATTCAGGCTGTGGGCGGCGACGCGGGCCAGCGCCAGATCGACCTCGTCGATGTCCGCCGCGCGCAACTGGCGCAGCGCGTCGCCGTCGCCGGAAAAACCGTGCGCCGCCGCGCTCGACAGCCCCAGCGTAAACTGGGCCGCGCCGGTGTCCGCCACCCACAATGACGCGCCGGTCGCTTCGGTTTGATAGACCCGCAACACCTGCAAATCCGGCAGGATGGATTGCAGCAGTCGCAATCGATGACCGTCGGTGACGGCGATGAACCCACCCTGGCCGGCGGGCTGGCGATGGAGGATTTCCGGTTTGTGGCGCTTCGGGACCAGAAACAGCGTGCCCCGGGTACTGGCGGGAATCTGAGTCAGCAACTGGCCGGCGGTCAGGCGATCCAGTTCGAACAACGGCTCGGCCTGGCGATGCACCGCCTGCACTTGCAGGAAACCCTTCATCCAGCGCTCCGGCAATTTGACCTTGTGTTCGACCGCCTCACCCCGCTGCGACTGGAGCTTGATCGACTGTTCGCCCATCTCGAAGTGGGCCGGCTTGCCGGGCCGCAGTTGCGCCAGATGGTTCAGAAAGGCGCCGTTGAAATCGACGTTGGTGGTACCGTTGCGGTTGAAGGCGCCGTCCGCGAAGGCGTTCTCGGTGAGGTCGGCGCGGGCGTAGACGCTGGCGCAACTGGAGAAGCATTCCAGCCGCAACAGTTGATGGCCCGAGGTGATGACCGGGTCCAGCAGGCGCCACCAGTCGGGCCGGTAGAAACGGGCTTCCACCGTCTGCCGCAAGCCGAGCAGCAAATTGCGGAAGATCAGCGGTTGGGCGATCTGGCCGGAGAAAATGGCAGGAACGGCGGCATCGGTCTGCTGGTCATCGACCAACTCGGTGGACGCCATGAAAACCAGCACGAGACCGGTTTGGGCCTCGACAAGGCTGGGCTGGCGGTAGCGGGTGACAAAGTCCATGGAAGCAACCTGTCCGGATTTGTGTTGATGCCCAAGAGATTTAAGATTAACCTTTTGATTATAGAAGGTTACCCGTGAACGATCATCCGCCGGGAGAAGATTTTCACCGGTAACGACGCCTGGAAGGCTGGATGAAAACCCCTCGCCTGTTGGCGGGAGAGAGACAGGTGTGAGGGTTGTTGTTCAGTCGGCTGGTTCGCCACGATTTGCTTGGAAGCTTTTAAAAGTCGTCTTGAAAAGAATCCATTAGGGTATAAGCTTGAAGAAGTTATCCATCCCATTGATTTTTCGGTAGACATAGCCCTTAAACCCCATTAAAAACTGCCCGAATGCCACAACAAAACTCAGTGACTTTCTCCGCCTCTCCGCAAGATCAAGCATTGCTTTTATGGCTCAAGAGCGAAATTGACTCCGGCAACTCCCATTTGCGACAAGGCAATCCCGAAGAGGCTATCGCCGCTTTTCAGCGGGCCTTGGCCAAAGCGCCGCCTCACTTGGCGGCCTACGATGTCATCACCCACAACCTGATGACTGCTTATAAACAATATATCGAGCTTCTGCTACAGACCAATGATTTCGACACGACCAATCGCCATTTACCGGACGTTTTCGCCTTGCGGTTGCGTGGTGAAATGGCGGGGGACATGGAATTTCGCGGACGATTCGCGGACGTTTATTACGACTTGGGCAAGATATTCTATCGCGCCCGGCAACATGAAGCAGCGCTGGCCTGTGTGCGTCGCGCCATTGCCATCCAGCCCTGCCCCTCCTATTACGTCGATTTGACCAATGCCCTAGGCTTCGTTAAGACGCGCGCGCGCCTGGCGGATTACACCCAGGACTACCCGCCGGAACAATTGGGAAGACATCTCTTCATTGCCTGCGCGCCCAAAAGCGGTTCCACGTTTTTAAAAAACGTGCTGGTTAAATTGACTCAATTCAAGGATCTTTTTTGCACGTATGCCGCACTCCAGAACGAGCACGAACTGGATTTGCCGCAGCTTGCCAAGTTCGGCAGGGTCAATAAGGTCACGCAACAGCATTGCCGCGCCACCGAAGCCAATATTCAGTTGATGCAGGCGTTCGGTATCCGCCCCGTGATCCTGGTGCGCAATATTTTCGATACCGTGATGAGCCTGCTCGATTTTTACAAAGGAGGCTTTACCTTCAGCACCTTCTTTGATCGCGCCGATTTTGACCGATTCAGCGACGAAGAGCGCATCGACTTGTTGATCGAATACGCCGTGCCCTGGTACTTTCAGTTCGTCGTTTCATGGCAGCGCGCGGAGCGGGAAGGGCGGCTATCCTTGTGTTGGCTAAATTATGAAACGATGATCTCCGACAAGCCCGGCACGGTGGAGCGATTGTTGACGTTTTATGGCATTGCCGCGCCCCGTCAGGCGATTGAAACGATCATCAGCGCTAGCGAAGCCGATCCCCGGGGCAATCGCTTCAACCAGGGGATTGCGGGACGCGGACAGTCCGGCCTTAGCGCCGCGCAACGCGAACGAATTATTGGTCTAGCACGATTTTTCCCTAAGGCGGATTTTGGCTGTCTTGGTTTCTAAAATGCTTTTTCAGGGGGTTACGATGCAACTTTCACAGATACGAACCACGCGCTCAGCCACGGGGAACAGGTCGATCCAGCCCGGACGGGCGTTGCCCAGGGAGGCACTGATCAGTTCAATGGTACGCGAGTTGCTGGGCACGAACGCAAGGGAGCGCGATGAAACCGGCGGATTGGCGCACCCGATCTCCCACGGCCTGCTCCTCTCTTCGCTGCTTTGTGGAAGCGCTCTGGTGGCGACGGACAACGCCTTCGGCGCGGGCGGCGACACGCAGGCCACCGCCACCTGCATCACGTCGCTGCCGTACAATGACACCGGCACCACGGTCGGCGCGACGGACAACTACGACCTGCCAGCCGATACCACCGCCCCCACCCTCACCGCCACTTGCGCCACCATCGCCAATGGCGCGGGTCCAGCCGGGTCACTGCCGCGCGGTGCGGTGTACGCCGGCACGGGCACGGCCCCGGATGTGGTGTATCAGCTATCGTTCCCCAGCGGCAATCCAGACACCCTGACCATTACGATGGACCCGACAGGCGCCCAGGACTTGGCGCTCATCACCTATTGCAATACCGTCTCCAGCTCGTTGGCGGACGGCTTGGCCATCGACGATACGGGTGTGGGCGGCGTGGCTGAATCGGTTACGGTGGGTAACATCGCGGCCGGCACCACGCTCTATATCGTGGTGGACGGCTATTCGACCGGCGGCACGCCGCCTGGCCCTTCCGGGCCTTACGCGTTGTCGATCACCAGCAACGGCGCCACACAACCCGCGCCTTGCAATGGCGCGTCTTCGGCCGATCTATCCATCACCAAGACCAACGGCAGCACCACCTCGACGCCGGGCACCCCCACTACCTACACCCTCGTGGCCTCGAACGCGGGGCCGTCGGCCGTGACCGGTGCGACCGTTGCCGACACCTTCCCGGCAGCCTGCACCAGCGTGAGCTACACCAGCGTCGCCGCCGGCGGCGCCACCGGCAACACGGCGGGGCCGGCCTCCGGCAACATCAACGATACGGCCCTCAACCTGCCGGTTGGCGCCTCGGTCACCTACACCGCGATCTGCGCCATCGATCCCACCGCCACCGGGACGCTCGCCAACACCGCGACGATTGCGAGCAGCACGACGGATCCCACGCCGGGCAACAACTCGGCCACCGACACCGATACACTCACTACCTCGGCGGATCTGAGCATCACCAAGACCAACGGCAGTACCACCTCGACGCCGGGCACCCCCACTACCTACACCCTCGTGGCCTCGAACGCGGGGCCGTCGGCCGTAACCAACGCCACCGTTGCCGACACCTTCCCGGCGGCCTGCGCCAGCGTGAGTTACACCAGCGTCGCCGCCAGCGGCGCCACCGGCAACACCGCCGGACCGGCCTCGGGTAACATCAACGATACGGCCCTCAACCTGCCGGCCGGCGCTTCGGTGATCTACACCGCGACCTGTACCATCGATCCCACCGCCACCGGCACGCTCGCCAACACCGCGACCATTTCGAGCCCCTTCCCGGATTCCGACCCCACCAACAATTCGGCGACCGACAGCAGCACCCTGACGCCACAGGCCGATCTATCCATCACCAAGACCAACGGCAGTACCACCTCGACGCCGGGGCTGACCACCACCTACACCCTCGTGGCCGCGAACGCCGGCCCATCGGCCGTGATCAACGCCAGCGTCGCCGACACCTTCCCGGCGGCCTGCGCCAGCGTGAGCTACACCAGCGTCGCCGCCGGCGGCGCCACCGGCAACACCGCCGGACCGGCCTCCGGCAACATCAACGATACGGCCCTCAACCTGCCGGTCGGCGCCTCGGTCACCTACACCGCGATCTGCACCATCGATCCCACCGCCACCGGGACGCTCGTCAACACCGCGACGATTGCGAGCAGCGCGACTGATCCCACGCCGGGCAACAACTCGGCCACCGACACCGACACGCTCATCCAACTGGCGACGTTGACCATTCAACTGGACGCCCCCGGCTCCGCCCCCACCACCTTCGACTTTACCACCGTCGGCTTGACCCCCACGGCGTTCAGCCTGCAACACGGCCAAACCCAGACCTTCACCAACCTGATCCCCGGCCAGTCCTACACGGTCAACGACCAACCGCCGCCCCCCGGCTGGGTGTTGGACGAGGTGCTCTGCTCCGTGCCAGCGCCGCAGTGCGTCATCAGCAGCATCACCCTGACGCCCACCGCGGGCCAAGACGTGACCGGCACGTTCCGCTTCCGGCGCCTGGCCGGCGTGGCCGAGGGCATCCCGGTGTTCTCGGTCTGGGGCCTGAGCGCCTTGATCGGCCTGTTCGGGCTGGCGCTGGCCCGGTTGCGGCGACGGGTTTAGCGATTCGCGAAGACGACCGCCACTGCTGCGTCGACCGTGACGCCGCCGCAGTGGCGACGATTCGGGGTCTGGCTCCCGCGCTGGACGTGGGAGCCCCGTTCTATCCCCATGGAGCCACCTGGTGGGCCACTGGAGCGGCTTGACGGCACTCCCACGCGGGCGCGTCGGAACGAGAGCGATGGCCGCCGACCGGTCCGCCATGACGCGCTCGGCAGCTATAGAATAAGCGCATTGCTCTCTCTAGGCCCCGCCCATGACCCGCAAGAAACTGCCTCTCGGCATTCAAACCTTCGCTAAGCTGCGCGAAGACGACTGCTACTACGTCGACAAGACCGATTTCGCCCTGCAACTGATCCAGACTGGCACGCACTACTTTCTCTCCCGCCCGCGCCGCTTCGGCAAGTCGCTGTTCCTCGACACCCTGGCCGAGCTGTTCGCCGGCAACGAACCGCTGTTTCGGGGCTTGTTCATCCACGACCGATGGGATTGGGGGAAACGCTACCCGATCATCCGTTTCAGCTTCGGTGGCGGAGTGGTGCAAAGCCTGGAAGACCTGGAGCGCAAGATTCGAGAACAACTCCACATCAACCAAGCGGCCTTGGGCCTGAGTTGCACCGAGCCAGGGATCGAAGGCTGTTTCGCCGAACTGATTCGCCAGGCCCACGCCGCCACCGCCCAGCGCGTGGTGGTGCTGGTCGACGAGTACGATAAGCCGATTTTGGACAACCTGACTCGCCCGGATACGGCCCGGATCGTGCGCGACGGACTGCGGAACCTGTATTCGGTGATCAAGGATTCGGATGCTCACATCCGCTTCGCTTTCCTCACCGGGGTCAGCAAGTTCAGCAAGGTGAGTTTATTTTCTGGGTTGAACAACCTGAACGACATCACCGTGGACGCCAGCTATTCCGCGATCTGTGGCTACACCGACGCCGATCTCGACGCAGTGTTCGCTCCGGAGTTGGCCGGGCTGGATCGCGGGCGGATTCGCCGCTGGTACAACGGGTACAACTGGACCGGCGAGGCCGTCTACAACCCGTTCGACGTGCTGTTGCTATTCGAAAAGCGCCAATTCCGGCCCTGGTGGTTCGAGACCGGCACACCGACTTTCCTGCTCGACCTGCTCACCGAGCGGCAAACCTGGTTGCCGACGCTCGGCCAACTGGAAACCGACGCCGCGCTGCTGGGGGCCTTCGATGTGGACCGGATTTCGACGGAAGCGCTGCTGTTTCAAACCGGCTATCTCACCATCGATCTGGAGGAAGAGATCAGCGGCAGTTACTTCTACCGGCTGCGCTATCCGAACCACGAGGTCTACCAAAGCCTGAACATCGCGCTGCTGGCGGCCTGGACGCCCGAAACCCAGGCCGACGTCCAGCATCGCAAGTCGCTATACCGGCTCTTGCTGGCCAACGACTTCGCCGGGCTGGAGCGGTTGTTCACCGCCTTCTTCGCCGGCATTCCCGCCGACTGGTACCGCAACAACCCCATCGCCCGCTACGAGGGCTATTACGCCAGCGTGTTCTACGCCTACTTCGCCGCGCTGGGGCTGGACATGACGCCGGAGGATGCCAGTTGCCAGGGCCGCCTGGACCTGGCGGTACGGTTCAACGGCCAGATTTATCTGTTTGAGTTTAAGGTGGTCGAACTGGTCCCCGAAGGCCAAGCCCTGCGGCAAATCCAGGAGCGGGGTTATGCCGACAAATATCGGGCGGAGGGCCAGCCGATCCATCTGATCGGCGTGGAGTTCAGCCGGGAGCAACGCCGGGTGGTGCGGTTCGAGGTGGAGACGCTCGCGCCGTAGCCGATCAAACCGCCCGCCACACCACCCGCTCGAAACCGATGGCGACCACGGCGAACGCCCGCAGGTCGGTCAAGCCGTAGCGTTCCCGCAGCGTCGCGCCATAGCGGCGGGCCTGCTCCGCGGCCTCGTCCAGCTTCGCCGCCACCGCCGGGAGGGCGGCTAGTTGCTTGCGGCTTCGCTCGCGCGCCTGTTCGCCGGTTAGTTCCAAGTCTTTCGGGCTCAAATACTTGAACTCCAGCAACAGGTCGAGGGCCTGGAATCGCCGCATGTCGGGCCGGACGATCAAGCTCAAATCGACGTAGCCGCGATCCATTTCCAGTTCCGACACCATCATGTACAGCCGGTCGTTGAACAGCAGGGTGAGAAACGCGATCTTGATCGCTAGTTCGTTGCTCCAGCGGTAATCGCGATTGGAGAGAACCTGGAAATACCGCTGTTCGACGAAATCGCAGAGCGGCTGTAAATCGCCCGTCTGGCAGAAATGTTTGCTGACCCGCTGGATGCGGAGTCGATCCTCGTAGTCCGGCAACCACGACTCTTGCAGGCGTTCCACGTATAGCGACTTGGCCACGAGATTCGGGATTTTCAGGACGCATTCGTTGAAGGGCGTCAAACCGACCCAGGTTAACACCCCGAAGTAGTACAGCAGAGACGCCATGAACGCTTGGTCCTTGACCGCATTCAGCATGTCTTGCACGCCGAAGCGCCGGGCTAGTTGCGGGATGGTGACCACGTCGTCGCCGCTCAAGGCGTCGATCAGCAGCGCCTCGCCGTGCGGCAGACGGGCGATGTACGTGAGCTTGTTGCGATCCATCGCCAGATTTTCGGCCAGCAGCGGGTCGGGGTATTCGCCGTGGTTTTGCAGGTATTTGAGGAAGTAGAGGCTTAGGGTCGGGTTGTACAGGCTCTCGCGCCGGCCTTGGCGCTGAACCGATAGCCGTTGTAGAAGGTGCGCATCGTCTCCAGCGCCGCGTCGGCCGACCACGCGCCGCCTTCTTCGGCCATCCGCGCCAGCACGGCGGCGATTTCCGCCTCAGTGAAGCCGCACAGGTCGTTGAACAGCGGTTCCAGGTAGATGTTCTCGCCGACGTTGTAGCCGCTGGTCATGTCGCTCATGACGACGGGCGAGACGCCGGTGATGAACGCTCGATCCAGGCCTTGCCCGCCCGCCGCCGCTTTGACGGCCTTGAACACGGTTTTGAGCAAGCCCTCGCCGTACAGCAACGCTTCGTAATGACCCCGCCCCTGCCCCGCCATCAGCACTTCGTTGGCGAAGTTGTCGTATTCGTCGATCAGCAAGTACAGGCGATGGTCGGAGAACCGGATCGCGGTGAGCAGGGAGCCGAAGGAGTAAATGGCGTCGTCTTCGCGGATGTCGACGTCGAACTGGTAATTCTTCGCGCAGCGCCGAATGCATAAATTGATGTGCCGATGCAGGGCCGCTTCGATGTCCTTCACCTCGCCTTGCGCTTTCACCAGCGAGAAATCCCACTTCATGACAAAGTACTGGTTATGCAGCGGCGTGGGATTTTGGCCGATGGCCAGTGACCCGAACAACGCCTCGAAGCGGTCGGCCTGGTTCAGGTCGTAGTAGTGTTCCAGCATCGACAGCAGCAGGCTTTTGCCGAAGCGGCGCGGGCGGATGAAGATCAGTTGATCCCCCGCCGCTTCCAGCAACGGAATCCGACCGGTGCGATCCTCATAAAAGTAATTACCCAGGACGATTTTGCTGAAATCGCTTAGGCCATAGGGAAATTTCATGGCGTTGCCTGCTACCGCTGTAACCGTTTATTCCCCCCTTTGAAAAAGGGGGGTAAGGGGGGATTTCCGGCCCCTTTCAAAAAAGGGGGGCACACACGCCCGAACCCGCCGCGACCAGAGATCAGAGTTTTCATCGATCAGAGAAAACCAATGGGGACGCCACCACACGGAAACCGCAGACGTTGAAGCGGTTGCCGGGATCGCCGACGAGGCGGTGGGCGCAGCGCGCGAGCCACGCATCGTGGCGGAACGCGCCGCCCCGCAGCACCCGGCTGACGTTGTCTGGCGCATTCAGGTTTTCCCGCGCTTGGCGCCTTGGACCTTCCAGCGGATAGGGATAGTCGCTATACAGGCTGCGCGTCCACTCCCAAACGTTACCGCTCATCTCCTCACAGCCATACGGGCTGGTGCCACCAGCAAAACAACCCACGGCACTGGTCGCGCCGAGGCCGGTATCGTTGTAGTTGGCGCGATTGGGATCGGGCTCGTTTCCCCACGGATAAATCCGGCCGTCGTTACCGCGTGCCGCTTTCTCCCATTCCGCTTCGGAGGGCAAGCCGATGCCCAAGGAACCCTCGGCCAGTCCTTGCCAGAACCGGCGTTCGGATTCGGACAGAGGTTTTTCGATGTCTAGGCGTTCGCGGGCCAGTTTGCGTAACTGCTCGTTCAGCCAGTGGCCATACGCCATCGCCTCATGCCAAGTAACGTAAGCCACTGGATGGTTGACGATCCCCTTCAAGCAGTCTGAGTCTGCGGGCTTGTGGCCGCTATCCCGCACGAAGGCGGCAAACTGCGCCACCGTTACCGGCCAGCGGGCCAGGTAATAATGCGGCAGGGAAACCCGGTGCGGTGGGCTCTCGCCCATTCCGAAATCACCGGCGGGAATCTCGATAAAGCCGAACAGCGGTTCGGTAGGTAAATACCAGTGTTCGGCATCGAAGCGCGAATCGCTCAAGCGCGCCAGGATGTCGCCCGCGCGAGCGCGCAGGATCGGCTTGGATGCTGCTGTCGATGTCTCCGAACCGCTCAACAACGCCACAATGCGCCGGGCACAATCCGTCCGGGTCGCCTCACCGCTGTCGCGCCATTCCTGCGCCGCCGTGACCGCCAACTCGACGGCGGCGAACTGTATGTTCGGGCGACTGCCCGCTCGGGCCAGCGCGCTGATGAAATCCCGCGCCGAGCGGGTGGCATTGATGGCCATATAGCCGACCAACAGCAAAATCGGCTCGCGCCACCACGGATCATCCAGCCGACCGCCAAGGAAGGCGAGAATAGCCTCACGGCCCTCTCCGCCGATCACCTCCCGCAGGTAGCGGGCTACCAAGAATTCCTGAAGGGCCAGATGAATGAACCGATACGCGCCGTCGCGCTCCTCCAACACGCTGCCACGCTGGCGGGCATGGCTGAGGAAGTCGTCGATGCGTGGTTTGAACTCTTCCTCCTGACGCAAAGCCACTTTCAGCGCCGGCTCCTCGATCTCGCGGCCTTGATCGCGCCCCTGCTGGTGCATGTGGAAAGCGAGATGCTGCGCCATGTCGCGATACAGCTTCCAATCTGTCGACAGTTCACGAATGTCGCTCTCTTCACGCCCGTAGTCTACTTGCAGCAGCGCATTGATAGCTTTCTCGAACAGCTCGGCACGTTCCTCGGGCAGCTTGCGGTTGTTGAAATGCACGATCAACAACAGCCGCACCAGAAGCGGGCTATCCACCAGCGCCTTGGCCTGTTCGCCCAGTCGTGCGTGGCGTTCTGCTTCCAGCCGTTGGATTCCGTCCAGCAAGTCGTTCGCGCGCTCGGCGCGCAAGGCCGCGTCGCGCGGGTAAATGCAGGCGTAAGCTTGGCACACCATCGGCGCGATGTGCTGCTCAAAGTCGAGCGGCTGCACGGCGATCTCGCGGAAATTCGCGCCCAGCGCTGTGCGCCCGCTGCGATAGGCGATAGTGCGGCAGGTGACCACGACGCGCAGGGCCTCGCGCCCGTGTACCAAGTCTTCCACCGACTGGCGGATCTCGGCGCGCTCGTCCTCGTTCGCCACTTCGTCCAGCCCATCCAACAGCAGGAGCACGTCCCGACCGTTCTTGAGCAGTTGCACGAAGAAGTCAGCGGGTAAATTGAAGTCGGCCTGCTTGCTGATCAAGTGGTGCGAGATGAAGTAGGCCAGGGTTCGCTCTTTCGCCGGTGCGTTGTCCGCCAGGTTGCGGCGGTAACGAGCGAAGGAGGCCAAGGGCACGAAGATGGGTAACGGTAGTTCGTTTGGTTTGCATTCCTGGGGCGGGAGCGGATTGCCTTTCTCGCCGCGTTTGATCGGCTTTATTAGAGGGCCAAGACGCGAGCGCGCCGGATCGGGTTGTCCGCTCAGTAGCGAAGACGCGAGCGCCCAGGCCATGTGCATTAGGACCGTCGTCTTGCCGGAACCGGGTCCGCCGATGATGACCAGGCGATTGCCTAACCCCAGCACCTGGTTCAAGGCGATATCCGCACCACCCCGCATCCATTTAGCGCGCAGCGGCACATAGGCCGTCTCCAACGGCAGCAACACCACCGGCGCCCCGCCCGCCCGCTCGATGCCGCGCAGTTCGATGTTCTCCGTGCGCGCTTGTAACCAACGCAAATAGCCGGTGACCTGCTGCGCGATCTGATCTTTGGTCTGGCGCTGGTCGCTTGCGGCGTGGTAGTGGTTGACGATCTGTAAGCCAGTGTTGATCGCACCGGTGTGATTGCCGGCGACCGCCACGCCGCCTGTTCCAGCGGCCACGCCGTCTTTGGTGGCGACTGCGCCGGAACCGGTGTTTTGGATCGCTTTGGGAGGTTGTTCCATCGATAACTCCGGTCGTTTCAGCGGGGCTTGTTGTAGAGCGTGCACCACGAACGCGGTGGTGTTGCCCGCCGCCAACCGCTGGTGGGCGGCTTTATTGCGCTTCTCGTAGCCATCCGCCCAGTCGTTCGGCTCGGTTCGCCCACCTCGTCCGTGTCTACTCCACTTCGCGCCGCTTCACCAATTCCCAACCATGATACACCAATAACAAGCGGTCAGCCGGATGGAACCGGCCCGGCGACGCAAATCGGCATCGACCTAAAAATGACCGCTGGCAAACCCGGCCACCCGCCACCGTTCGGAGCCGGCGTGGTTGCCCGACGATGGATCGTTCGCTATAACCTTGAGTGCCCCCCTGCCGAGGAGAGTCCGTCATGAAAAACCGTTTGTTGGCCGTACTCACCACCGCTGTCCTGCTGCTCGCCATCCTGGCGCCGCCGTTGGCCCGCGCCCAGAGCGTCAACCAGCAACTTGCCGCCGGCAGCGTGCTGGAAACCATCAAGAAACGCGGTTCGATCCGGGTCGGTATGTCCACCTTCGTGCCCTGGGCGATGCGCGACAAGAACGGCGAGTTGATCGGTTACGAAATCGACGTTGCCAAGCAGTTGGCCGAGGATATGAAGATCAAGGTCGAGTTTGTGCCCACCGCCTGGGACGGCATCATTCCCGCCCTGCTGGCCGGCAAGTTCGACGTGGTGATCGGCGGCATGACCATCACCCCGGAACGCAACCTGACCGTCAACTTCACCCAGCCCTACGCCAATTCCGGCACGCACCTGGTCGCTAACAAGGAACTGGCGGCCGGTTTCAAGTCGCTGGAAGACTTCAACAAACCGGACGTGGTGCTGGCCGCGCGGCGCGGCGCGACCCCGGCCACCGCCGCCAGGCGGCTGATGCCCAAGGCCACGCTGCGCCAGTTCGACGAGGACGCGCTGGCCTTGCAGGAAGTGCTGAACGGCAAGGCCCACGCTTTCGTCACCAGCACCCCGACCCCGGCCTTTGAGGCGCTCAAGCATCCCGACAAGCTGTTCCTGCCGATCCCCGAGCCGTTCGTGCAGGGCGCGGAAGGCTTCGCGCTGCGCAAGGGCGACCCCGACGCGCTGAACTTCTTCAACAACTGGATTTTGCTGCGCCAGCAGGACGGCTGGCTGAAGGAACGCCACGACTACTGGTTCAAGACCCGCGCCTGGGCCGGACAGGTGGTGGAATAACCGAGAGCGGGAATCCGCGCCATGGCGATCAGCGAAGCCCTGATCATCCTGTTGTTGATCGCGCTCAACGGCTTCTTCGCCATGGCCGAACTGGCGGTGGTGTCCGCGCGCAAGACCCGGCTGCGACAGATGGCCGAGGCCGGCCAGCGCGGCGCGGCGACGGCCCTACGCCTGGCCGAACAGCCAGGCCGGTTCCTGTCCACGGTCCAGATCGGCATTACCTTGATCGGTATCCTCGCCGGCGCCTTCGGCGGCGCGACCCTGGCGCAACCGCTGGGCGCCTGGCTGGCGGCCACTTTTCCCGCCATCGCGGCTCACAGCGCCAGTCTGGCGCTGGGTCTGGTGGTGGCGTCGATCACCTATTTGTCGCTGATCGTCGGCGAACTCGTGCCAAAACACCTGGCCTTGCGCGACCCCGAACGACTGGCAGCGGCGGCGGCCTGGCCTTTGTGGATCATGGCCTGGATCGGCTCCCCGCTGGTCTGGCTGCTCGATTTTTCCACCCGCGCGGTCTTGCGACTCCTGGGCGGCAGTTCGATTCCCAAACAGCGCGTCACCGACGAGGAAATCAAGGCTCTGCTGACCGAGGCGGCGGCGGCGGGGGTGGTGGAGCGCGCCGAGCAGGCGATGATCAGCGGCGTCATGCGGCTGGCGGATCGGCCGGTCGGCGCGGTGATGACGCACCGCCCCGCCATCGTCTGGCTCGATCTGGATGACCCGCCGGCGGTGCTGCTGCACACGATTCGCGCCCATCGCTTTCCCCGCTTCCCGGCCGGGCGCGGCTCCATTGATGAAGTTCAAGGCGTGATCCGGGCCAAGGACGTGCTCGACTGCTATCTCGCCGGTCGGGAGCCCGACTTCGACGCGCTGCTCCAGGAAGCGCCGGTGGTGCACGAAAGCACCGACGCGTTGCAGGTGCTCGATGTGCTCAAGCAGTCGCCGGCACGGCTGGCGCTGGTTCGCGATGAGTACGGCGGCCTGGAAGGGCTGGTGACGCTCACCGATCTGATGGAGGCCATCGTCGGCGCGCTGGCGGAACCCCGCGCGACGGCGGAACCGCCGGTGGTGCAGCGGGAAGATGGTTCCTGGCTGGTGGATGGTGGGCTGCCGCTGGATCAATTGTGGGAATTGCTGAATCCGCGCGAAATCCCCGCCGAGAATGGCTATTACACCCTGGCCGGGCTGGTGCTGGCGCGATTGGGCGAGGTGCCCGTGACCGGCCAGTGGTTCGCCTGGGGCGGTTACCGGTTCGAAGTGGTGGATATGGACGGCCAGCGGATCGACAAAGTGCTGGTCAGTCGCGAAGCGTCTCAATCCTGATTTTCTCCGCGAATTCCGTAATAATAGTGTGGATTGCGTATCGCTGGCTCCTTTAGGAAAACTTCCCATGCGACATCTCCACTGTGCTCCGGCCCATCCACCGTCCCCCATGGATCGACTCCCCTGGTTACTGTTGCTGCTTGGCGTGCCGCTCGGCCTGGCCGCACCGGCGGGGGCGGCCACGATTAACGTGGCGTGCAATACCACCGACCTGATCGCCGCCATCAACACCGCTAACACCAACAGCCCGCCCAATACCCTCAACCTGGCGGCCGGCTGTGTCTACACCTTCACCACCCCCGACAACTACTGGTACGGCCCCAACGCCCTGCCGGCGATCAGCAGCGCCATCACCGTGGAGGGGAATGGCGCCATCATCGAGCGCGACGCCAGCGCCAGCGCCAAATTCCGCCTGTTCTACGTCAGTGGCGGGCTGACTCTCGGCCTGAATGCGGGAACCCTGACCCTGAAGAATCTGACCCTGCGCAACGGCCACGCTAAGGGCGGCAACGCCCAAGTTGGCGGCGGCGGCCTGGGGGCGGGCGGGGCGATTTTCAATCAGGGCGACTTGACCCTGGACGGCGTGACGCTGACCGCCAACACTGCGGAGGGTGGCAGCACCGGCATCGGCAGCATACTGGGCGGCGGCGGCATCGGCCAGGATGCGCCGCTGGGCGGTGCTGGTGGTGGCTTCGGGGGTCCCTTCCCGTGCGGGGCCACTCCCTGTGGCGGCGCGGGTGGCGCTGGCCACAGGGGCGGCGGCGGCGGCGGCGGCGGCGGCGGCTTCCAGGCGAATGGCAATGGCGCCCCAGGAAGAATAGGCGGGGCCGGCGGTGGCCCGAGCCGACTGGGCGGCTTCGGCGGCGGCGGCGGCTTCGGCGGCGGCGGCGGCGGCGACGGCGGCGGCG
>JARSSP010000071.1 GCA_029624675.1 Candidatus Contendibacter sp. | reverse complement strand
TCGCCAAAAAATACTGCCCAACATTTTTCTGACGATCATGAATATGTTTTGATTTACTCTATAAACCGGGATATTTGGCGTCCTAATCCTGTCCCCCGCTCTGAAGATCAAACCAGTGCTTATAAGAATCTAGATAATGATCCGCGAGGGCCTTGGAAAGCTAGTGACATGACTGCACGCAACTTCTACAGTAAAGGATTATATGAAGTCACCGGTCCAACAGGTAAAAAATTTACGTCTGGCACAAGATATTGGCGTCAGAGCTATGAATCATTTTTAGAACTTGATAAAGATAACCGAGTTTGGTGGGGACCAAATGGCAACAATGTGCCAGCGCTCAAGCGTTTTTTATCGGAA
Organism: Candidatus Contendibacter sp.; assembly: GCA_029624675.1. Classification (GTDB taxonomy): domain Bacteria; phylum Pseudomonadota; class Gammaproteobacteria; order Competibacterales; family Competibacteraceae; genus Contendibacter. The sequence goes on along the minus strand of JARSSP010000071.1, from coordinate 237,328 downwards.
GTGAAAGAAGGTATTGTGCCACAAACGCTTTGGAAATACGAAGAAGTTGGACATACCCAAGACGCCAAAAAGGAAGTTCAAGAAATCTTGCAATTTGAAAATTCCGCTTTAGTGTTCTCCACTCCAAAACCTATCCGTCTTATAGAACGAATTCTCCGCATTGCCACTAAACCCGGCGATTTGATTCTGGACTTCTTCGCCGGTTCTGGCACCACCGCCCACGCCGTGCTGAAACTGAACCAAGAAGACGGTGGCAACCGGCGTTTCATTCTGGTATCGAATACCGAAGCGACCGCCGACGCGCCGGACAAGAATCTCTGCCGCGATGTTTGCGCCGAGCGGGTGCGGCGGGTGATCGCTGGCTACCGCAATAAAAAAGGCGAATGGGTGGAAGGTTTAGGCGGCGATTTATTGGCAACGCAAGGAGCCGGTTTCGCCTATCTTCGCGCCCGCCGCATTCCCGCCGAAAGAGTCTTGAGCGAAATCGAACACGGACAAGTCTGGACGGCATTGCAACTCATCCACACCGAAACATTGACACCGTTCGATGCGGTGGCACCCATTCAGCAGGCCGAAACCGAAAACGGAATCATGCTCTACGTCCCCAAGGTTTCCGAAGCCGTCATCGGAATCCTGGAGCAGGCCATTCAGGATGCCGGAACCGCCATGATTTATTCCTGGCAACCGGGCTGGTTGCATCAGCAGATCGAGGACGAGCGGGCCAGCTTTCAAGCGATTCCTCAATTTCTGGTCAATCGTTTCGGTTTGGGAACGCGGACATGAGCGCCCCAACGCCAAAACGCTATCAACGCGAAGCCGTCAACAAAGCGCTGGACATCTTCCGCTACGCCGAAAGCCAAATGCAGGCGGCGGCGGACGAGGACAGCCGCCGCGCCGCCAGCGCCTTCAATGGCTGCGTGCTGCTGGAAGCGCCCACCGGAGCCGGTAAAACCCTGATGGCCGGTTTAATCGCCGAAGCGTTTGCCGGCCCCGACCATTCTCATAACGCCCGGATCGTCTGGTTCTGGTTCACGCCCTTCGCCAATCTGGTCGAACAGGCCAAGGGCGCGTTAAAGCGGGATTTTCCCGGCTTGCGGGTACGCGATTTGGCGAGCGAGCGCGTCGCCTATTCCGCCCAAAGCGGCGATGTCTTCGTCACGACATGGGCCTCGGTGGCGGCCCGCAATGCCGAAACGCGCAAGCTGCGCACCAGTGGCGATTTGTCGCTGGCGCTGGATGAATTCATTCCTCGTTTACGGCAGGCGGATTTCCGCATCGGCGTGGTGGTGGACGAAGCCCATCATGGCTTTACCAGCGCCACCGAAGCGGTGCGCTTCTATCGGGACATCATGCGCCCCGATTTCACCCTGCTCATTACCGCCACGCCGGATGATGCCGACGTGGAAAAATTCCGGAAAGCAGCAGGCATTGGTGAATTGCACCGGCATCGCGTTTCGCGCAAGGAAGCCGTGGACGCTGGTTTAATCAAGGAAGGTGTGCAGTGCATCGCTTATCTGACGCCCAATAATCAGGAAACCTTGGGCGATATTCCCGCGACCGCACTGGCGGAAGGCTGGCAAACCCACAGCGCCATTAAAAAACAACTGGCGGAAATAGGAGTCAGCCTGACGCCCTTGATGCTGGTTCAAGTCGGCAACAAGGGCAACGCCGGAACATCCGCCATTCAGGAAGCGAAAACCCGCCTGCTGGAATTAAAGGTACCGGAAGACGCAATCGCTTGGTACACCGCCGATGAACCCAATGATGATTTGCTGGCGGTGGCGCTGGACGAAAGCAAGGAAGTGTTGTTGTTCAAAATGGCGGTGGCGCTGGGATTCGACGCGCCGCGCGCCTTTACCGTGGTTTCCATGCGCGGGGCGAAAGATACCGATTTTGGCGTGCAAGTGGTCGGGCGCATTTTGCGCGTGCATCGCCGATTGCAATCCAGATCGCTCGATAAATCCCTGCCCACGCTATTGCGTTGCGGTTATGTCTTTCTGGCCGAAGCGGAAAGTCAAGGCGGCTTGATCGGTGCGGGCGAGAAAATCAACGCCATTCAGACCGAACTGTCGGGCATCAGCCCTTATACGATGCTGGTGCGCGTCGCGGGAGAGGCCCAAGTTCAGGTGATCAAGGACGGGCAAACGAGATTTCTACCCCAGTCTTATATGCCGCCCGCCTGGAAATTCGTGACTGATAATGAATCCGAATCCACGACGGTGCGTGTTGATGATTCGTGGGATTTCAGGACCCTGCAAATCCTACCCGGTTTTGATTTGCCCTTGCCGGCAGCGCTCCCCGCGTCAAGGCAAAACGAGCCTCTTCAACCCGCAATGCCTTTACCCGGCAACATGCTTTACCCGTTGCGCCAAGGAATGCCGACCCGTTTTCAGACCAAACGCTTGCCATTATCCACCGACGAATTGTTAAAAGGGATCGGGGCGAATCTGAATCTGAACGCGGAAGTGTTAAACGCCGGCCTGCGCAAAAGTGTCAAAATCACCCGCAAGAAAATTACCGACATTTTCAGCCACCATGAAGAAGTGGTGGACACGGTGCAGGCGAAATTGTCCCGTGCGCAATTGGCGCGGCGGGCGCAGCGTGTTTTATACGACGCACAGTATTACAGCCAGCGTGACTTGGAGGAAATGTTGCTGGCGCGGTTGCGACTGGAATACAACGATCACCAAGGCATCGGGCTGTCGGATGAAGAATTGCGGGATGCTCTGAATGTGATCCTGGCGCATTATCCCAAACTGGTGCGTGATGCGGCCCGAGCCAGCGCGGCGCTCAATAAGGAAATAGTGGAAACCGCGCCCTTGCCCGAACGTCTGGAAATGGCGCCGGGCGCGCAGCGGTCCCGCCTGAATGTCTACGGGGTCCTACCACCAGAGTTGAACGAAAACGAACGGAAGTTTGCTGAACTACTCGACGCCGACCCGTCGGAAACGGTGTTGTGGTGGCATCGCAACGAGCCGCGAAAGCCGTGGTCCATCGGCATCGTATTGCCCGACGGCGACCGCTATTTCCCCGATTTCGCCGTCGGCGTGAAAGACCGGACACGCGGCGGCGGTGTGCTGCTGCTGGAAACCAAAGGCGGGCATCTGCTAAACAGCGATGAGACCTTGGAAAAAGTCGACGCCGCGCATAAAACCTATGGCTCGCCGGTGATGCTCAAACGGCGCGATGATGGGAGTTTTTGGATCGTGCGCTACATCGAAAGCAGGAATCGCGTTGAGGAAGATCAAGCCTTTCGTGTGGAAAACATGGCACAGTATTGAGTTAACAGCCCTTTGCGAATCGAGATTAAATCATGCAAGCCATTCGCCGAATTTATGACAATGCACCCGATGCGATCCCCGTTCCCGAAGCATTCCGTCATCGTCGACTTGAAGTGTTGCTTATTGTGGAAGAAGAAACTGTATCACCACCCAGTCTGAAATCTCTTTTGGCCGATATGCCTGATGTTGGAGACGATAGTGATTTTTCCCGCCCGCGTGATTTCGGAAGGCAGGATATGACATGGGATTCCTGATCGACACAAATATTTTGGCTGAACTACGCAAAAGGGAACGCGGTAATTCCGGTGTCCTTCAGTGGTATGGCGGGATCGAAGAATCCGAAATCTATATCTCTGTCATTGTCTTGGGTGAGATTCGCCGAGGAGTGGAGTTGCTGCGCCGTCGGGACCAAGTGGCGGCGGAAAGCCTGGAGGCTTGGTTGCACCGTCTCCGGGGTTCGCTAGGTGATCGGTTGTTGCCAGTTACGGAAGAAATTACCGACTGTTGGGGCCGGCTCGGTATTCCAGACCCTATTCCGGTTGCCGATGGTTTACTTGCTGCCACCGCCTTGGTCCATGACCTGACTTTGGTTACCCGCGATACCCGTGATGTAGAACGTTCTGGGGCGTGTTTGCTCAATCCGTTCTCTTAAATTTGCCACGAACGGAAATCCCCGTAATGCCCTTACTCAGCATCGACCACCTCTCCATCGCCTTCGGCGCCGAAAAGTTGCTGGACGACACCAGCTTTCAACTCGATGCCGGCGAACGGGTCTGCCTGATTGGCCGCAACGGCGCGGGCAAAACCACGCTGCTGCGCCTGCTGGCCGGCGAAATTCAGCCCGACGGCGGCGACATCTGGCGGCAACCCGGTTTGCGCGTCGCCACGCTGGCGCAGGAGTTGCCCGCCGACACCACGGCCACCGTGTTCGAAATTGTTGCTGGCGGGCTGGAAGGGCTGGGGACGTTGCTGGCCGACTACCACGACGCCGCGCTGCGCCTGGCCCACGATCACACGCCGGGACAGATGCGACGGATGGAACAGTTGCAACACGAACTGGAAGCCCGCGATGGCTGGCGCTGGCAACAGCGGGTCGAAACCGTCATCAGCCGTTTGCAACTGCCCGCCGACACGTCACTGGCGGAACTGTCGGGCGGTTGGCGGCGACGGGTGTTGCTGGGCCGGGCGCTGGTGCGCGACCCCGACGTGCTGCTGCTGGACGAGCCGACCAACCATCTCGACCTGGAAACCATCCAGTGGTTGGAAGATGAACTGCTGGAATTTCGCGGCGGCTTGCTGTTCGTCACCCACGACCGCGCCCTGCTGCAACGGCTGGCGACCCGCTTGCTGGAACTGGATCGCGGCGCGCTGACTTCGTGGCCGGGCGACTACGCCGCGTTCCTGGAAAAGAAAGCGGCGTTGCTAGAAGTCGAAGCCCGCCACAACGCCAAGTTCGATAAAAAGCTAGCGCAAGAAGAAGTCTGGATTCGGCAAGGGATCAAGGCCCGCCGTACCCGCAACGAGGGCCGGGTGTTGGCGTTGCTGGCGCTGCGCGAGGAACGTCGTCAGCGCCGCGAGCAACTCGGCAAGGCCAGCTTCGCGCTGGAACAGGCGGAATTGTCCGGCAAACTGGTCATCGAAGCGCAAAACGTCCGCTACGCCTGGCAGGGCGAACCGCTGATCCGCGATTTCTCGACCCGCATCCTGCGCGGCGACCGCATCGGCTTGATCGGTCCCAACGGCTCCGGTAAAACCACGCTGCTGAACCTCCTGCTCGGACGTTTACCACCGGACGTCGGCCAAGTGCGGCACGGGACCAAGCTGGAAATCGCCTATTTCGATCAACTGCGCGAGCAACTGGACCCCGAACAAACCGTGTTGGACAGCGTCGCGGGCGGGCGGGAAACCATCGAAATCAACGGCCAGCGCCGCCACGTCATCGGCTATCTGGGCGATTTCCTGTTCACCGCCCAGCGAGCGCGTTCCCCGGTCAAATCCCTGTCCGGCGGCGAACGTAACCGGTTGTTGCTGGCGCGACTGTTCACCCGGCCGGCCAACCTGCTGGTCATGGACGAACCGACCAACGATCTCGACCTGGAAACGCTGGAACTGCTGGAAGAACTGTTGCTGGATTACACCGGCACCCTGCTGCTGGTCAGCCACGACCGGGCGTTTCTGGACAATGTGGCGACCAGTTGCCTGGTGTTCGAGAGCGACGGGCGGATTCAGGAATACGTCGGCGGTTACACCGATTGGTTGCGGCAACGACCCGCGCCGGAATCGGTTCCCGCCGTCAAGTCCAAGCCCGCGCCAACACCCGCGCCGAAACCGGCGAAACCCGCCACGCCGGGCAAGCTGAGCTACAACGAGCGGCGGGAACTAGAGCGGTTGCCGGGGCGCATCGAGGAATTGGAGCAACGCCAGCGGGATTTGCACGCGCTGACCGCCGACCCCGCCTTTTACAAGCAGGAAGCGGCGGTCGTCGCCCGGCGGCTGGAGGAGTTGCGGACGCTGGAATCAGAACTGGAAACGGCCTACGGGCGCTGGGAAGAGTTGGAAGGGCGGGAACGGTGAACTTGACGCATTTCAGGTCACTGGTCGGCGTTCGTTCAGAAACGGTTGCAGCAACAAACCCGTTAGCGTGGTCGCCCGCTGGTCGCGGAAGTATTCCAGGCCGATGGTCATCCCAGCGTGACCATCGCGGGGCTGATCCCGATAAGTCCCGAACAGTCGATCCCACCACGGCAGGTTAAAGCCAAAATTGCTGTCCGTTTCCTCGACCCGAATCGAATGGTGAACCCGGTGCATGTCGGGCGTGACCAGCACCCACCGCAAGGCGCGGTCCCGCTTGAGCGGCAGGCGCACGTTGCCATGATTGAACATCGCGGTGGCGTTTAAAATGACTTCAAACAGCATGACAGTCACCGGCGACGCGCCCAGCGCCACGACCGCCGCCAGCTTGATCAGCATCGACAGCACGATTTCCAACGGATGAAAGCGCAGGGCGGTGGTGACGTCGAAATCCAGATCGGTGTGGTGCATCCGATGCAGCCGCCATAACAGCGGCAGCTTGTGAAACAGGACGTGCTGGGCGTAGATGGTCAAGTCCAGCAGTAGCAGGGAAGCGACGAGGGCCAGCCCGAACGGCGCATCGAGCGCATGAAACAGACCCCAGCCCTTCGCTTCCGCCAGTCCCGCCGCGCCGACCGCCAGCACCGGGAACACCAGCCGCACCACCAGACTGTCCACCACGATGATACCGAGATTGGCCGGCCAGCGCCGAACGCGCGGCAAACTCGGCAACCGGCGCGGCTGGCGCCATTCCCACAGCATCATCAGAACCAGCACGGCGAGGAAACAGCTCAGGCGGATGGCGGATTCGTGGTGGAGCAGGTTGGTCATGAGTGAGGCTTCCCGGTGGGCGATTGGAATGGGTTGAGGCCAGGGCGATTGCGGCTTGGGTTATAATTCCGCCTCACTTTGCATTGAGGATACGCGACGGTCTTTGACCGTCCGCCCTGGAGGATATCACCGTGTCCCGATTGCCCCAGATCATTGTCGGCCAGTTTCCCGGCGCTCGCCCGCGCCGGATGCGCCGCGACGACTTTTCCCGCCGGTTGGCGCGCGAGACCGTGCTGACCACCGCCGATCTGATTCAACCGCTATTCGTGATCGAGGGTGAACGGCGCCGCGAGCCGGTGGCTTCGATGCCAGGGGTGGAACGGCTGAGCATCGACCAATTAGTGCGCGAGGCCGAAACTCTGGCGACGCTGGGCGTGCCGGCGGTGGCGCTGTTTCCGGTCACGCCGCCAGAGGCGAAATCGCTGGACGCCGCCGAGGCGTACAACCTGGACGGGCTGGCGCAGCGGGCGGTGCGGGCGCTGAAGGCGGCCTTGCCGGAACTGGGCGTCATCACCGACGTGGCGTTGGATCCCTTCACCAGCCACGGTCAGGACGGCCTGGTGGACGAGTCCGGTTACGTGCTGAACGACGAAACCGTGAGCGTGCTGGTCCGGCAGGCGCTGTCGCACGCCGAGGCGGGGGCCGACATCGTCGCGCCCTCGGACATGATGGACGGGCGCATTGGCGCGATCCGCGAGGCGCTCGAATCCAACGATTTCATTCATACCCGCATCCTGGCCTATTCCGCCAAGTACGCTTCCAGCTTCTACGGGCCGTTCCGCGACGCGGTCGGTTCGGCGGGCGCGCTGGGCAAGGGCAACAAATACAGTTATCAGATGGACCCGGCTAACAGCGACGAGGCGTTGCGCGAGGTGGCGATGGACCTGGAGGAGGGCGCCGACATCGTGATGATCAAGCCCGGAATGCCCTATCTGGACATCGTGCGCCGGGTCAAGGACCAGTTCGCCGCGCCCACGTTCGTCTATCAGGTCAGCGGCGAGTACGCCATGCTGCTGGCCGCCGCCCACAACGGCTGGCTGGACGAGAGAGCGGTGGTCCTGGAATCGCTGCTGGGCATCAAGCGAGCCGGGGCCGACGCGGTTTTGACCTATTTCGCGGGACAGGTGGCCGGTTGGCTGCGGGCGTCGTGAAAAAGGGGAAGATTCTGCTGCTGGCCGCGCTGGGCGTGGCGCTGAGCGGTTTTTTTCTGGCGATCATGCGCCCGCCGGGTGGTCAATCCTCCACACCTGGTCAGGATTTGCCCTGGCAAGTTACCGCCAGCCCGGATGGCGCGACCCTCACCGTGTTCGGTTTGACCCTGGGCCGGAGCACGGTGCGGGACGCGGTCGACAAACTGGGCCGGCGCTACGAGCTGGGCGTGTTCCAGGGCAAGAACGGCGAGTTGAGCCTGGAAGCGTATTTCCGGGACGCGGTGGTCGGCGGGCTGAACGTTCGGCTGGTGCTGGCGGCCCGTTTGCCCGAGCCGATGCTGGAGGGATTGCGGGGCCGCGCCGGCGCTGGCAAACCCACCGCCGACGGCGGCCGGCGTTATCCGGTTGCCGAAGCCGATACGACTCTGGGGCTGGAGGCAGTCGTCACCGCGATCACGTATATGCCGGTGGTCAAGTTCGACGCCGACCTGGTGCGCAAGCGCTTTGGCGAGCCGGCCGAACGCATCGCCGCCCAGGATGGCGCGCACTGGTTGTATCCAGCCATGGGGCTGGACCTGCTGTTGGGCGATAACGGCGAGGCGCTATTGCAATACGTTCCACCGGCGGAATTCGCGCGACGATTGCGGGCGCCGCTGAACCCGCGCCAAGGAAATTAGAGAATGATGACGAATCAACCCGACCAGTACGCCGTGATGGGCAATCCCATCGCCCATAGCCAGTCGCCGCGCATTCATACTCTGTTTGCGGCCCAAACCGGCCAGCGTCTTGAATACCGCGCCATTCGGGTGGAGCCAGGCGGATTCGCGGCGGCGGCGCGGGCGTTTCGGGACGCGGGTGGCAAGGGGTTCAACGTGACTGTCCCGTTCAAGCAGGATGCATGGGTGTTCGCCGATTTACTCAGCGCCCGCGCCGAGCGAGCCGGGGCGGTCAACACGTTGAGTTTCGAGCCGACCGGCGCGCGCGGCGACAATACCGACGGACCGGGTCTGGTGCGCGATCTGAAGATCAACCACGGTTGCGCGCTGGCGGGCCGGCGCATTCTATTGCTGGGCGCGGGCGGCGCGGCGCGGGGGGTGTTGCAGCCGTTGCTGGCGGAACGACCGGCGCAACTGGTCATCGCCAACCGCACCGCCAGCAGGGCGGCCGAATTGGCGCTGCGCTTCGGCGATCTCGGGCCGGTGACCGGTTGCGGCTTCGCCGATCTGGCGGGGCGGTCGTTCGACCTGATCGTCAACGCTACGACCGCCGGCTTGAGCGACGCCGTGCCGCCGTTGCCGGACGGAGTGCTAACGGCGGATGGTTGGTGCTACGACTTGATGTATGGTCGCGAACCGACCGCTTTCGTGCGCTGGGGATGGGAGCGGGGTGCGGTCCAGTCCCTGGACGGTCTGGGGATGCTGGTGGAACAGGCGGCGGAAGCATTCCATCTATGGCGTGGGGTCTGGCCCGAAACCCAGCCAGTCATCGCGGCGCTGCGGGGCTGACCTCGCTCTCTTCGCCCCGGACGGCGTTACGCCCGGCCGCCTTGGCTGCGTACAAGGCTTGATCGGCTCGTTGGATGAAGGTGGCGGTGTCATCCGCCGGGCGCAGTTGGGTGACGCCGATGCTGGCGGTGATGTGAAAAATCTGTCCTGGAACGCCGGGATCGATGGGGGAGCGGGCCACGGCCGCGCGCAGCCGCTCGGCCGCGACCAGGGCGACGCCAAGCCCGGTGTCGGGCAGCAACAGCGCGAACTCCTCGCCGCCGAGGCGGCCCACCAGATCGTATTTTCGAAACTCCTGCCGGCACACGGCCACGAAGCCGCGCAGGGCCATGTCCCCGGCGTGATGGCCGCGGGTGTCGTTGACTTGCTTGAAGTGATCCAGGTCGGCGATCAGCAGGGTCAAGGGGTGATCAAGGCGCCGCGCCCGTTCGATTTCCTCGGCGAGGCGCTGGTCGAAGGCCCGCCGGGCCATGGCCCCGGTGAGCGAGTCCACTCGCGACAGACGCTCCAACTCTTGTTCCAGGCGCTTGCGCTCGGTGATGTCGGTGAAGGTGCGCACGAAACCGCCGCCCGGCAGCGGGGTGTGCGTCAGCAGGCACCAGCGCGGCTCTCCCCGAATTTCCTGGGGAAATTCGAACGAGAAAGGCTCCCGCAGATCCAATCTGCGGATTGCCTGTTCCAGCATCGCGGCGGTTTGCCCCGTATGTTGCGCCCAGACGCGAAGCACGTCGCGAAAGTCCATGCCGATATGAAAAGTGCCGGGGGGCAGGTGGAAAATGTCGAACATGGGACGGTTGAACGCCAGGGTGCGGTAGGCGCTGTCCACCATCACGATGCCCTGGGGGATGATATCCAGAATCAGAGCTAAAAAATCAGCCGGCTTGGAAAACAAGTGGGTGGCCAGGTCACCCTTGGGTGTTGTCCACCCCAACGCGGCATAGGCTTCTATTAGCGTCGAAAGCCCCCCCTCGGCGCTTTGATCGGGGCGAGGAGTCGCTTGTTCATCTCGCTCGGTCAGACTCACGCTCCCCCTCCAGGATTGGAGTTTGTCGGGCCACCCCGGATTTCGACACGGGTCCGGGTCGCCCCGCCGGGCCTGAAGGATGTTCTGGTAAACTCCGGTTCGTCACCATTCCCCTGGGTAGTTTTTAACCAGCCGCTTACTCGCTACTTTTTGATTCAAATTGGTTTTTTGTATTTGTCACTAAATTATAGCGAATCATATTGTTGTGTCAACTTATTAAGTCAATTGTTGATTGTAACGCCTGTCCGTCACCAGCACTACCCCTAACTGGCGGGCGGCAAGGGTTTGAACATGGTCATTCCGTTCGAATAGGACACTTTTGAGTGCTTGCCGAGGTACTGAGTGCTCGCGCCGAATGGCCAGATTGAGCGAAAAGCGTAAGGATTGGGAGAACCTAACCATGACGCCATGGTTGTCAATGGTTTTGGTGAGACTGGCGTTTTAGGAGAGGTTTCTAGCTCTCAAATCGGCTGGAGGTTAGCTGGCATTACCATGCGATTCATGGGCCGCCTCTACGCACCGAACACTGTTGCGGCCAGCCGCCTTGGCCGCGTACAAGGCTTGATCGGCTCGTTGGATGAAGGTGGCGGTGTCATCCGCCGGGCGCAGTTGGGTGACGCCGATGCTGGCGGTGATGTGAAAAATCTGTCCTGGAACGCCGGGATCGATGGGGGAGCGGGCCACGGCCGCGCGCAGCCGCTCGGCCGCGACCAGGGCGACGCCAAGCCCGGTGTCGGGCAGCAACAGCGCGAACTCCTCGCCGCCGAGGCGGCCCACCAGATCGTATTTTCGAAACTCCTGCCGGCACACGGCCACGAAGCCGCGCAGGGCCATGTCCCCGGCGTGATGGCCGCGGGTGTCGTTGACTTGCTTGAAGTGATCCAGGTCGGCGATCAGCAGGGTCAAGGGGTGATCAAGGCGCCGCGCCCGTTCGATTTCCTCGGCGAGGCGCTGGTCGAAGGCCCGCCGGGCCATGGCCCCGGTGAGCGAGTCCACTCGCGACAGACGCTCCAACTCTTGTTCCAGGCGCTTGCGCTCGGTGATGTCGGTGAAGGTGCGCACGAAACCGCCGCCCGGCAGCGGGGTGTGCGTCAGCAGGCACCAGCGCGGCTCTCCCCGAATTTCCTGGGGAAATTCGAACGAGAAAGGCTCCCGCAGATCCAATCTGCGGATTGCCTGTTCCAGCATCGCGGCGGTTTGCCCCGTATGTTGCGCCCAGACGCGAAGCACGTCGCGAAAGTCCATGCCGATATGAAAAGTGCCGGGGGGTAGGTGGAAAATGTCGAACATGGGGCGATTGAACGCCAGGGTGCGGTAGACGCCGTCCACCATCACGATGCCCTGAGGGATGACGTCCAGGATCAGGTCCAGGATGTCGGCCGGCTTGGAAAACAAGTGGGTGGCCAGGTCTCCCTTGTTCGTTGCCCACCCTAGCGCGGCGTGGGCTTCTCGCAATATCGCCGCCAGTTCTTGGTCGATGCCTTGATCGAGGCGAGGGACCGCTCGCTCATTTCGCTCGGTCAAATTTACGTTCTCCCTATCAAAGCTGAAATGCAAAGCCTGGTTCGAGCCGCCCCGCCGGACCTGTAAAGGTTTTCTGGCCGATTCTGGTGGGTCGCCATGCTCTCGGGCAGTTATCGGGTACCGTGAAGTCGCTCCATGTTGACCACGTTGTTCAGTGGGGGGTTTGAAACCATATTATCCAGATAATTTATAGGTATAGCACGCTGCATCGTTGCGTCAAATCGAGAAGTGATATCAGGACCCGTCATGCTCCAGGGTAGAAGCGGTCAAGATCGAGGGTGAAGTGCAACTGGCTTCATGGCCGCCTGGCGTCCGCCCGGTTTGGCAATCCGCCGAAATCAACGATAATAGGCCGCGCCGCCCGCAAGAGGCGATCATGAAAAACAGAACTCATTAAGCCATGAAGGAATTCATTCTCGGCGGCGCCCGCTCGGGCAAAAGCGCCTTCGCCCAGCGCCGGGCCGCCGACAGCGGCTTCGGTGTCACTTACCTCGCCACCGCCCAGGCGGGTGACGCGGAAATGGCCGAGCGCATCGCCCGCCACCGCGCCGAACGGCCGGGCCACTGGGCGCTGGTCGAGGAACCCTTGGCCCTGGCCGCCGCCTTGCGCGCCCACGCCGCTCCAAGCCGTTGCCTGCTGGTGGATTGCCTGACGTTGTGGCTGGGCAACCTGCTGGCCGCCGGCGACGACGCGCTGGCCGCCGAAACCCAGGCCCTGTTGACCGTGCTGCCCACCTTGCCCGGTCACATTTTGCTGGTGAGCAACGAAGTCGGTCAGGGTATCGTCCCCGCCAACCCGCTGGCCCGTCGGTTTCGCGATGAAGCCGGCCGCCTGCATCAGACGGTCGCCCAATGCTGTGACCGGGTCAGCTTCGTGATCGCCGGTTTTTCCCTTACCCTCAAGGACTGTCCCGCATGAGCCATCATTGGTACGACGCACCCATCGTCACCCTCGACGCCGCTGTGCTGGCCGCCGCCCGCGAGCGGCAGGCGCAACTCACCAAGCCGCCTGGTTCGCTGGGCCGACTGGAGGAACTGGGCGTCACGCTGGCCGCGATGCAGGGCGTTCAACGACCGCGAGTGGATAAGGTGTGGATCACGGTGTTCGCTGGCGATCACGGCGTGGTGGCCGAGGGTGTTTCCGCCTTCCCGCAGATCGTGACCGCCGAAATGGTCCGCAACTTCGCCCGGGGCGGCGCGGCCATCAGCGTGTTGGCCCGGACCTGGGACGCCCGCCTGGAAGTGGTCAACGTCGGCACCGTGCGGCCGTTGGAGGAACTGCCAGGCGTGCTGGACGCCCGGGTCGGACCGGGCACGGCCAACTTCGTGCGCGAGCCGGCGATGACGGTCGACCAGTTGCGCGACGCACTAATGGCCGGTCATGATGCCGCCGAACGGGCGGCGATCAATGGCGCGCGACTGTTTATCGGCGGCGAGATGGGTATCGGCAACACCACCAGCGCCGCCGCCATCGCCTGTTCGCTGCTCGGCCTGCCTGCCGCGCGTCTCGCCGGTCCCGGCACCGGTTTGGACGCCGCCGGTGTCGCTCGCAAGGCGTTGGTCATCGAACGAGCGCTGGCCCACCAGCGTAGCGACCAACCGCTGATCGCGCTGCAACGGCTGGGGGGCTTCGAGATCGCCGCGCTGGCGGGTGCCTACCTGCGTTGCGGCCAACTCGGCCTGCCGGCCCTGGTGGATGGCTTCATCGCCACCGCCGCCGCCCTAGTCGCGGTGCGATTGCGCCCGGAACTGGCGGCTTGGCTCTTTTATTCGCACTGTTCCGCCGAGCCTGGCCACCGCCAACTCATGGACGCGCTGGCGGTGAAACCGCTGCTCGATCTGAGCATGCGGCTGGGCGAAGGCAGCGGCGCGGCCGTGGCCATGCCGATTTTGCGCGCCGCCGCCGCCCTGCACGCCGACATGGCCACCTTCGCCGAAGCCGGAGTCTCGCGGGCATGAGCGGTGATTTCACCATCGTGGATTTGCTGCGGCACGGTGAACCGGAAGGCGGCCAGATGTTTCGGGGATCGGTCGACGATCCGCTCAGCCCGCGCGGCTGGGAGCAGATGCGCGCGGCGGTGGGCGACTATCGGGAATGGGAGGCCATCGTCAGTTCGCCACTGATCCGCTGCGCCGCCTTCGCCCGCGAACTGGCCACACGCCTGGACCGGCCACTGGAAATCGTCGACGACTTCGGGGAAATCGGCTTCGGGGTCTGGGAAGGTCGCAGCGTGGCCGAGGTGCATGACACCGACCCGCGGGCGCTGGCGCGCTTCTGGCGCGAGCCGGTCGCGCATCCGATTCCCGGCGGCGAGCCGGTCGAGGCGTTCGACCGGCGTGTCGGCCGGGCCTGGGACGAGCTGATGTGGCGCCATCACGGGCGGCATGTACTCCTGATCGCTCACGGCGGCACCATTCGCATGGTGCTACGCCGTCTGCTCGACATGCCGGTGCGGCGGATCTGGCGAATCGAGGTGCCTTTCGCCGCGCTCAGCCGTATTCGCCAACACCACGATCCGGAGGCCGATCCCCATTTGGTGTTTCACAACGGCCGGCTGGCATGATCCGCGCTTTCGCGCTGGCTTTGCAATTGCTAACCCGGCTGCCGGTTCCGCCGTCCAGCGGTCCACCGCGCCCCGAGGAACTGGGACTGTCGGTCTTGTTCTTCCCGGTGGTGGGATTGCTCATCGGCGCGCTGCTGGCCGGACTGCACACCGTGCTGTGGCTGGTCGATCCCGGCGTATTGGCGGCGCTGGTGCTGGCGGCGTGGGTGTTGCTGACCGGCGGGTTGCATCTGGACGGGCTGGCCGACACCGCCGACGCCTGGATCGGCGGCCAGGGTAACCGCGACCGTACCCTGGCGATCATGAAGGACCCTCGCAGCGGCCCCATCGCCATTGTCGCGGTCGTGCTGGTGTTGCTGACCAAATTCGCGGCCCTGCAGGCGCTGCTGGCCGGCGACGCCCGCGTCCCCTTGTTATTGGCGCCCGTGCTGGGCCGCGCCGTCATCCTTGTGCTGCTGATCACCATGCCCTATATCCACCCCGACGGTTTGGGGGCGCCCTACGCGAATCATTTGCCCCGCGTGAGCTGCGGCTTGCTGGTGCTCCTCATCGCCGTCGCGACCGTCGCCTTTCTGGAATGGCAGGGTGGGGTGCTGCTGGTTGCGTTGGGCCTGGGTTTGGTCGGATTGCGCCATGGACTGCTGGCGCGGTTGGGTGGGGCGACCGGCGATACGCTCGGCGCGGCCTGCGAGCTGGCCGAAACTGTCGCGTTGTTGACGCCGACGTTGCTGACGGGATAGCGCCGTTGCGCCTCCCGATCTTTCCCCCTAGAATGCTTACCCCTTGCGGCCCGTCCGGGTCGCGACTCCTTGCCTCACCGCTTGCGCGGGAGGCTGTTTCAATCCGTGGGGAGCTTTCATGCGTCATTATGAAATCGTGTTTATGGTGCATCCCGATCAGAGCGATCAGGTTCAGGCGATGGTGGATCGCTATCGCGCGCTGATCGAGGAAAACGGCGGCAAGGTTCACCGGTTCGAGGACTGGGGCCGGCGGCAGTTGGCCTATCCGATCAACAAGATCCACAAGGCCCACTACGTCCTGATGAATGTCGAGTGCGGCCAGTCGGTGCTGGATGAAATACAAAGCGCGTTCCGGTTCAACGACGCCGTCATCCGTAATCTCATCATCCAAAAGGATGGTCCCGAAACCGAACCGTCGCCGCTGGTTCGGTCCCGCGACGAGCGCGAGACCCGCGACGACCGAGACGAACACGAGCCCCGTGGCCGTCGCGCCGAACGGGAAGAGGCTGACGACGAGGCCGAGACCGAGGCCGACGACGAGGCCGCCTGAGCCAGCCGCCGATCGCGCGCCGCCATGCTGTCCGCGCCGCCCGCCGACAACTGTCTGATCATCGTTGGTCAGTTGGCCGGGGCCTGCGAGACCCGGATCACGCCGGCCGGCGTGCCGATCAGTCGTTTTCTGCTGGAGCATCGTTCCGAGCAACGGGAAGCTGGTTTGCCCCGCGAGGCGCGCTGCCGGATTCCCGTCATGGCCTGCGGCGACGCCCTCGCCGACACCGCCCGCCGATTGGCGTCGGACGCCCGCGTCCGAATTCAAGGTTTCGTCAGCCGCGCCAACCACCGCGAGGGCGAATACCGGCTGGTATTGCACGCCGCCCGCATTGAGATTCTCGCTACCGAATCATCCGAGGGTTGACCATCATGTCGCGTTTTTTCCGTCGCAAGAAGTTTTGCCGTTTCACCGCCGAGGGCGTCAAGGAAATCGACTACAAGGACATCGCCGTCCTGAAGAACTACATCACCGAGACCGGGAAGATCGTGCCGTGCCGCATCACCGGCACCAAGGCCCGCTATCAGCGGCAGTTGTCGGTGGCGATCAAACGCGCCCGGTTTCTGGCGCTGCTGCCTTATTGCGACCGGCATTGAGTTTGGGTGGGACGAGGGTTCCGCCACCGTCGCCGTCGCCTCGCGGCACGCCCATGAAATCACTCACCGCCTTTGTCATGCGCGGCCGAGGGGGCGTGGCTGATGGCGCTGGCCGGGTTGACGTGGCGGCTCTGACCGGATGACGCTGGGCACGCCGTGGCCGATGTTGGCCGTGTTGCCGGTTTATTGGTTGCCGCCATGGCTACTGGCCCTGGTGTTGCGCGCCACAGTGTCGCTGTTCCGTGCCTTTCGGGCCGCAGTGTCGCTAAGTCTGCTGCGATAATATCTTTTTCGACGAAAGAGGCCGTCTCAAAACGCCTCTGAACCGTGTTTATGCATCAAATCGAATCGAATTCTGGAGTATCCGACGATGGAAATCATTCTGCTGGAAAAAGTCACCAGCCTGGGCGTTCTGGGGGATCGGGTCAAGGTCAAGCCGGGCTATGCCCGCAATTTTTTGATTCCTAGAGGCAAGGCGACCGAGGCGACCGCAGCCAACCTGGCTCGTTTCGAGGCCCGTCGCGCCGAGCTGGAGCGGATCGCCGCCGAGTCCTTGGCCAAGGCTAGGGCCCGCGCCGAGCAGTTGGCTGAGCTGATCGTCACCCTGTCGGTGAAGACTGGCAGCGAAGGCCGGCTGTTTGGCTCGGTCGGTCCGGCCGATATCGCCAACGCGGTGTCCGCCGCCGGCATCGAATTGCAAAAGCAAGAAGTGCGATTGCCGACTGGATCAATTCGCCAAATCGGCGAATACGACGTGGACCTGCACTTGCACGGCGAGGTTCGGACCCAAATTCGGGTCAATGTCATCGCTGAGGCTTGAGCGCCGATCGGCGTGCGTGTCGGGGTGGGCTACACTAAGATGACCCCGCGCGCGAACCTAGCCCGGCGGTGGTCAATCCACCTGGCGGGCGCTTCTCCCTTCGCGGGAATTTCGTGGCCGCGCCGCCGGACCCAGCCGACGGGCGGCGGATCGCCGGTTTGGCTTCGAGAGTTCCGTCATGAAGAAGGACCCCGACACCGAGGCGTTGCGGACGCCGCCGCATTCGCTTGAAGCCGAGCAGGCGGTGCTCGGGGGCCTGATGCTGGACAACGCCACCTGGGATCAGGTGGCGGACCGATTGGATGAAAGCGATTTCTACCGAAACGATCATCGGTTGCTCTTTCGCGCCATCCGCCGCCTGGCGGAAAGCGGCAAGCCCTTCGATCTGCTGACGCTGGCGGAGTGGCTGGAGGATAACAACCAGTTGGAGGAAGCGGGCGGCTTCGCCTATCTGGGAGTGATGGTGCGGGATACGCCCAGCGCCGCCAACGTCCGCGCTTACGCCGACATCATCCGCGAACGTGCGATCCGCCGCGAACTGATTCGCACCAGTACTGAAATTGCCGACAGCGCCTACGATCCCCGGGGCCGCGATACCCGAGAACTGCTGGACGACGCCGAGCAGCGAGTGTTCGCCATTGCCGAGCGGGGTTCCCGCGCCCGGCAGGGCTTCACCGGCATCAAGGATTTGCTGGCGCGCACGGTCGAGCGGATCGATATCCTGTTCGAGCGCGACAATCCCATCACCGGCATTCCCACCGGCTGGCAGGATTTCGACGAGATGACCGCCGGTTTGCAACGCGGCGACTTGATCGTGATCGCCGGGCGGCCATCGATGGGCAAGACCGCCCTGGCGATGAACATCGTCGAATTCGCGGCGATCCAGGTGAAGTGCCCGGTGGCGGTGTTCAGCATGGAAATGCCGGGCGAGAGCCTGATCATGCGGCTGGTCTCCTCGCTGGGGCGGATCGATCAGCACAAGGTGCGCACCGGCCGCCTGGAGGAGGAGGACTGGCCACGGCTGACCTCGGCGATCACCATGTTGTCCGAGGCGCGGCTGTTCATCGACGACAGCTCCAGCCTGAGTCCGACCGAATTGCGGGCGCGGGCGCGGCGCCTGCACCGGCAGGAGGGGCAACTGGGGCTGATCGTGGTGGATTATCTCCAGTTGATGCAGGTGCCGGGCACCACCGAGAACCGGGCCACCGAGGTGTCGGAGATTTCCCGTTCGCTCAAGGCCCTGGCCAGGGAACTGGGGACGCCGGTGCTGGCGCTGTCGCAGCTCAATCGCACCCTGGAACAGCGTGGCGACAAGCGGCCGATCATGTCGGATTTACGCGAGTCGGGCGCTATCGAGCAAGATGCTGATTTAATTTGTTTTATTTACCGAGATGAAGTCTACAATCCCGACAGCCCCGACAAGGGCAAAGCGGAAATCATCATCGGCAAGCAACGCAACGGTCCCATTGGCATGGTTCCGCTGACCTTCCTGGGGCAGTACACCCGATTCGAAAGCTATATCTCCGAAGCGCGGTTGATAGGCCAGCAGCGCGATGAAGTGGCCGCCAGAGCGAAAGCTTTGAAACCCACGCGGTGAATTCCGACCATGAGTCGAGCAACGACGGTGCGTCTCGATCTGAGGGCGCTGGTTCACAATCTGCGGCGGGTCAGGGTGGCCGCGCCGGGTCGGCGGGTGGCGGCTGCCGTCAAGGCTGACGGTTACGGTCACGGTCTGGTTCGAGTCGCCCGAACCCTGGATGCCGACGCCTTCGCGGTGGCCTGCCTTGAAGAGGCGTTGACCCTGCGCGAGGCTGGCGTCACCCGACCGATCCTGCTGCTGGAAGGTGTGTTCGAGGCGGCGGAATTGCCGTCGTGCGCCCGACACGACTTGGCGGTCGCCGTCCACCATCCCGACCAGGCGCGGATGCTGGAAACCGCCCGGCTGGAGCGGCCAGTTCGGGTCTGGCTGAAGATCGATACCGGGATGCACCGGCTGGGGCTGGAGCCGGAGACCGCGCCCGCCATCTTTCAGCGCCTGCGCGATGGCCCTTCCGTCCGAACCGACATCGGCTTGATGAGCCATCTGGCGAGGGCCGACGAGCGGGACTGTGATGACACCCTCCGGCAACTCCGAACCTTCGAGGCGGCCATCGCCGATCTGCCCGGCGAACGCTCGCTGGCCAATTCCGCCGGCATTCTCGGCTGGCCGCGAACGCATTTCGACTGGGTGCGGCCCGGCATCATGCTCTATGGCGCCTCGCCGTTCGTGGACAGCCTGGCGCCCGACGAGGATTTGCGCCCCGTGATGACCTTGCACACCCGACTTATTTCCATCAAACGGCTGCGCCAGGGCGAGCCGGTCGGTTACGGCGGAACGTGGGTCTGCCCCGAAGACATGGACGTGGGCGTGGCGGCGGTCGGCTACGGCGACGGCTATCCGCGCCACGCGCCGTCCGGAACGCCGGTATTGCTCAACGGCCGCGAGGCGGTGCTGATCGGCCGGGTGTCGATGGACATGATCACCCTCGATTTGCGTCGGCATCCCGAGGCGCGAATCGGCGATTCGGTGGTGCTGTGGGGCGAGGGGTTGCCGGTGGAGCGCATCGCCCAAGCCGCCGGGACGATTTCCTACACGCTGCTATGCGGCGTGACGGCGCGGGTCAAACGCGACGTGGTCCCCGCCGATGGTGACTAAGGCCCGCACCGTCTATGTCTGCGCCGAGTGTGGGGCGCAGGCCAGCAAGTGGTCGGGCCAGTGCGGCGACTGCGGGTCCTGGAACACCTTGCAGGAGGCGCCCGCCGCGCCGCCAGCAGGCAAGGGCGGGGCCAAGTTTACCGGCTACACCGGTTCGGCGGCGGCAGGCGAGGTGCGCCTCCTCGCCGAAGTGGACGCCAGCGCGGAGGTCCGCCAGTCCTGCGGCAATGGCGAACTGGACCGGGTGCTGGGCGGTGGATTGGTTCAGGGGTCGGTGACGTTGATCGGCGGTGATCCCGGCATCGGCAAATCCACCCTGCTGCTGCAAGTGCTGGCGGTGCTGGCCGAGCGCGACCGGACCTTGTACGTCAGCGGCGAGGAATCGCCCCAGCAAATCAGCCTGCGCGCCCAGCGCCTGCAACTGTCCCGCGACCGCTTGCGGCTGTTGCCGGAGATCAACGTCGAACGGGTGCTGGCGACCGCCGAGATCGAGCAGCCCCGCGTGATGGTGATCGACTCGATCCAGACCGTGTACACCGAACGGTTGCAATCGGCCCCCGGCTCGGTGGCGCAGGTGCGCGAGAGCGCGGCGCAACTGGTGCGCCATGCCAAGGCGACGGGGACGGCTCTGTTCCTAGTGGGGCACGTGACCAAGGAAGGCGCGATCGCGGGTCCGCGGGTGCTGGAGCACATGGTGGACACCGTGCTGTATTTCGAGGGCGATCCCAGCGGACGGTTGCGGGTGCTGCGGGCGGTGAAGAATCGCTACGGGCCGGTCAACGAACTGGGCGTGTTTGCGATGACCGAGCACGGGCTCAAGGAGGTCAGCAATCCGTCGGCGATTTTTCTGTCCCGCCACGAAACGCCGGTGGCCGGGAGCGTGATCATGGTCACCCGCGAGGGCACCCGGCCACTGCTGGTGGAAATTCAGGCGCTGGTGGACGAATGCCACGGCGGCAACCCGCGCCGGGTGACGCTGGGGCTGGAGCAGAACCGACTGGCGATGCTGTTGGCGGTGCTGCACCGGCACGGCGGGGTAGCGATGTACGACCAGGACGTCTACGTCAACGCGGTCGGCGGGGTGCGGATCAACGAGACGGCGGCGGATTTGGCGGTATTGCTGGCGGCGCTGTCGAGCTTTCGCGACCGGCCGCTGCCGATCGATCTGGTAGTGTTCGGCGAGGTCGGGCTGGCGGGGGAAATCCGCCCGGTGCCCAACGGCGAGGAGCGGTTGCGGGAAGCGGCCAAGCACGGTTTCAAGCAGGCCATCGTCCCGCGCGCCAATCTGCCCCGGCGCGGCGGGCGGGTGGAAGGGTTGGAGGTGCGTGGGGTCAGCCGGCTGGGCGAGGTGATGGGGGGGATTTGAGACTGGATTTCCGATCCTCTCCCGCCATCCACGTCCATCGTTCCGTGATGAAGATTTCATGCGGCTTGAAGCGGGCCTTGTAGGCCATCTTGCCGCAGGGTTCCACCCAATAGCCGAGATACACCCACTTCAGCCCCAACCGGCGCGCCTCCGCGATCTGCCACAGAATAGCCTGGGTGCCCAGGCCGCGCGCTTCCTGAAGCGGGTCGAAGAAGGTGTAAACCGCCGACAGTCCGTCGCCCAGCCGATCCACCACCGCCACCGCCAGCAATTCCTGGTCGCGACGGAATTCGCACAACCAGGTCGGGCACCAGCGCGAGGCGATGAAGGACCAGTAATGGTCCGGGCTGGCTGGGTCCATCCCGCCGCCGGGGTGGCGGACCGCGATGTAGCGAGCGAACAGCTCAAAATGCTCGTCTCGGAATGCCGCTTCCGTCGCTCGCCCCCGTAGATCCTGATTGCGAGCCAAGACTCGTCGCTGCGCGCGGTTCGGCTGGAACCGCTCCACCGGAATGCGCAACGACCGGCAGGCCACGCAGCCCCGACAGTGCGGCCGGTAAACGTGGTCGCCGCTGCGCCGGAAGCCGAGGTCCGCCAGTCGGGTGTAGAGTTGGTCGTCGGTCGCCGCCGGATCGGCCACCAGGTTACGCGCCCGCCGGCCCGGTAGATAGCTGCACGCATACTCGGTGGTCAGGAACATGCGCAGGTCGTACAGCGAATCGCGGGGGTTGCTCATGGCGGCGCGGGAGGGGGCAACAGGTCGGCGAACAGGTCGTCATCGAGGCGCCAGGGTCCATCCCGGCCGGGCAGAGGGCAGTACCGGTCCAGCAACCGCAGAAAGGTGGCGCGGGCGATTTCGATCGCGCCCATGCGCGCCAGATGCTCGGTGCGCACCTGGCAGTCGATCAGGGCGAATCCCCAGCGGCGCAATTGCGCGGCCAGTATGACCAGCGCCGCCTTGGAGGCATCGCTCATCGTGCTGAACATGGATTCGCCGAAGAACACCTGACCCACGGCGACCCCATACAGACCGCCCACCAACTCGCCCTGATGCCAGGTCTCCATGGAATGGGCGTGGCCAAGCCGATGCAAGCGGTGGTAAGCCCGGTTCATCTCCGGGGTGATCCAAGTGCCGGTTTCCTGGCCAGCGCGCGGTGCGGCGCAGGCGGCGATGACCGCTTCGAAAGCCGTGTCGGCGGTGAGGGTGAACCGGCCTTTCTTCAGCGTCTGGCGCAGGCTGCGCGAGACGTTGACCGATTCTGGAAACAGGACCAGCCGGGGGTCGGGCGACCACCACAGGATCGGTTGGCCCACGGAATACCAGGGAAAAATGCCCTGTCGGTAGGCGCGCAACAGTCGGCGCGGTGCTAGGCTGCCGCCGGCGGCCAGCAAGCCGTCGGGTTCGGTCAAGGCACGGTCCGGTGGAGGAAACGGCTGGCCGTCGTTATGCGGATCCAGCCACGGCAGGCGCATCAGGCGTCACCTCGTCGCGGTAGGGCGAATGTTGCAGCAAGTCCTGGGCGTATTCGCGCACCGCCGGCGTTTCGCGAGCGAGAAAGTCGGCGATGGCCTGGCGAAAACCGGAATGGGCGATCCAGTGGGCGGAGTGGGTCAAGGTCGGCAGAAACCCCCGGTAAATCTTGTGCTCGCCCTGCGCGCCCGGCTCGAAGCGTTGCAAGCCCTGGTGAATGCAGTATTCCAGGCCCTGATAATAGCAGGCTTCGAAATGCAGGCTGTCGTAATCGGCCCGGCAGCCCCAGTGCCGGCCGTAGAGCGTGCTGGCGCCACGGAAACTGATGGCGGCGGCGACTTCGCGGCCTTGCGCGAAGGCCAGGACCAGCACCAGCCGATCGCCGAGAGTTTCGGCGATTTCCTGGAAAAAGGGCAGGGTGAGGGTCGAGGCGCCGCCCAGCCGCTGGAAGGTGGAGCAGTAGAAGTCGTGGACGCCGCGCCATTGACTTTCGCTCAGTTCCCGCCCGGTCAGCACCCGCAATTCCAGGCCGGCCTCGCGCACGCGGCGGCGTTCCCGGTGGATGTTCTTGCGCCGCTTGGCGGTGAGGGTGTCCAGAAAATCCTGGAAATCCCGGTAGCCGCGATTGCGCCAATGGAACTGGCAGCCGAGCCGGGGCAGAAAGCCCCGCGCTTGCAAGCGGTCCAATTCGGTCGGCGGTGGGAACAGCCAATGGATCGAGGACCAGCGCCGACGCCGAGCCTCTTCCAATACGTACTCGACGATGGCCCGCGCGGCGTCCTCGGGGGCGGGCGGGTCGGGCGCGAGCAGCAAGCGGGGACCGGTGGCCGGGGTATAGGGAATGGCGCCGACCAGCTTGGGATAATAGGGCAGGCGATGGCGCCGGTAGGCTTCCGCCCAGCCCCAGTCGAACACAAATTCCCCGTAGGAGTTGAATTTCAGGTACAACGGGGCCGCGCCTAGCAATCGTCCCCGTTCATCCCGACAGATCACGTGCCACGGTAGCCAACCCGTGGCTTCACCCACGCACTGGTAGCGCTCCAGAGCGCTCAGGAATTCGTGGCTGAGAAACGGGTTGCGGTCGGGAACCAGGGCGTTCCACTCAGCGGCGGGAAGATCGCTCAGGGTGTCGAGACGTTGAATGCGCATGGGGCGGGATCAGGCGGGAAGCATTGGCGCGAGGGGAAAAGCGTTCGCTTAGATGGGTTGGAGCCCGGAACGGGGCATCGGTTCACCAGGGCCATCGCGCAGCCGGCAATCGAACAGCACGTCCTCGCCCATGAGATAGCGGCGGTGGCGGGGGCGCAAGCCCTGGGACAAGTCGGCGATGGCGGGCAGCGTGATGCCAGGCCGACCGGAGCCGATGATCAACGGCGCGACGGTCACTTGCAGCCGGTCCAACAACTCCTGTTCCAGAAAAGCCGAGACGGTCAGGCCACCGCCCTCGATGAAAACGGCGAACAGTCGGCGTTCCCACAGCCGTTGCAACAGCGCCCGTAGATTCAGTTTGGAGCCTTGCATCGGCACGCCGACGAGTTCCGCGTAGCCCGGCGCGGGTTCGTCGATTCGCGCCTCGGCGCAAACCAGCAGGGTTGGCGTGGTTCGGTCGTGGAACAGGCCATGGTCAGCGGCAAGGCGGCGGCGGGGATCGAGAACGACCCGTACTGGATGCGGGCCAACCACCCGCCGGGTGGTCAATTGCGGATCGTCGCGCTCCACCGTGCCCGCGCCAACCACGATGGCGTCGCAGACCGCCCGCATCCGATGCAGATGGGTCAGGTTCGCGGGACCGGTCACATAGTAGGATGCTCCGTTGACGGTGGCGATGCGCCCATCCAGGCTTTGCCCGAGATGCGCCACCGTCAAGGGTCGGTCCCGACCGGCCAGGACCATGGGCAGGTAAAGATCCAACAGTTCCGCGCTGGCGGCGACCAACGAAATTCGAGCGGTCCACGTCGCGTCGGCGGCGATGTCCAGCAGCGCGGCGGGATCGGCGGCGGGCGTTACCGCCGGCTGGCCATCCGGGTCCAGGCGCAGGCCACAGTGCGCGGGAACCGTGGCCGCCTCCCGAACATGGCGACGCAGCGCCAGCAACGCCGACCAGACCCGATCTGGCGCAAGGGCGGGAGTCATGGCGTTCGCAGCCGGGCGTAAAGGTCGCCGGAATCGCCCAGCCCGGCGAGCGTGTCGAGCCAGGCGAGGCAGGCGTCGGCATCGAGCCAGGCCGGAGCACGCAGGCGCTGCGCCTCGCCCACCGATCCGTTGAATTCATAGGGCCCCAGCGCCGCCAAATACGCCACGCAGGCCCGCGCCGCGTCCAGATGAGCCCGCAGATATTCGAAGGACAACACCCGAATGGGTTGGGTCAGACCCTTCAATACGTCCAGTTCGTAACCCTCCACGTCGATCTTGCAGAATGCGGGCAAGCCGTGCGCGGCGATCAGTTGATCCAGGGTGGTGACCGGCACGGGCATGGCGTCGTCCCAGCGCACCCGTCTGAAACCGCGCTCTCGTTGCGTCGCCGCGATCCAGGCCGGCGACAGGCTGCTCACGGTGGGGGTACGCGCGCTGATGAACAGCCTGGCGATTCCAGGCGTTGCTCCGACCGCCTGTTCGACCAGGGTGATCGAGGGGTGATCGCCGAACCAGCGGCGCAGCAGAGCCATGCAGTGCGGCTGCGGCTCCACCGCCACGATCCGCGCGCCCAGCGGCAGCCACGCTCGCAACCGGCTGCCGACGTGCGCGCCAAGGTCGAAGCAGAGATCGCCGGGTCGGATGAAGGCCCCGTAGAACCGGGTCAACCGCCGCCGGCGCAACGGAATGCCATGATACATCAGCACCGAGCGCCACAGTCCCCACTGGCGCGCGCAACGACTCCAAAATGTCATGGTCGGCTAAACGAAGGTAAACAAGAAGGCGGTGAGAAAACCGGCGATGGTGGCCAACCCGACGGCCGGCCCGCCATCCTCGTAGGCCTCGGGCATCATCACCGAGGACACCATCGCCAGGATACCACCGCCGGCGATGGCTCCGACCAGGGTCAACAGCGGCGGCGGCGCGTCGGCGAGAAAGACGTTCCCCAATGCCGCCGCCAGCGCGCCGGCCAGCACTAGCAGTCCCCACAGGGTCAGGATGCGTCGCGTGCCGAACCCCGCCTGTTTCATGCCGACCGCGCTGCCGATGGCTTCCGGCAGGTTCGACAGGAACACCGCCGCCAGGAAGGTGAAGCGGAACGAGTCGAGCCCCACGAAGCTGGAGCCAATCACCAGGGACTCCGGAATGCCATCGAGCAGCGCGCCGAGAAACAGCGCCAGCGGCGCGCCGGTCGCGGCGTGCTTGACCATCAGCGTCATTTCTTCCTGGCGGCTCAGACGCTGGATGTTGGCCAGCGCCAGTTTTTGCCAGGCCGCCGCGTCGGTGGAGCCACGCAGGGTGACGACGTTTTGCAGGAGTCGTCGCGAGTTCAGGGCTTCGACCGCCTGGCGCAGGCGGGGCGAGCGGTCGAGCAACTCGTCGAAATGTTCCCTGGCGATTTTCAGCAGTTCAACGTCGGTGACGGCGGTGGCGGTGGCGGTGCGTGGTTCGCCGGTCAGTAGGGCCGTTTCGCCGAACGACTGGCCCTCGGTCAACCGGGCGAGCAGGGTGGTTTCGGTATTCTCGGCCCGCCCGCCGGCGGATATGGCGACTTGGCCGGCGACGATCAGATACAAGGCATCGCCAGTTTCACCCCGGCGGAAGACGATATCCCCGGCGGTGAAACGCGCCGGCTGGACGCACAGCAACGCGTCTTCCATTTCCTCGGGGGGCAGCGAGCGCAGCAAATCCACCTGCGCCAATCGGGCTAGCAGCGCCGCCGAGCATTGCCGTTTCTGGCGCAGCAGATAGAGCTTGGCGAGCGCGGGGTGGCGCAAGGCGGCGCCGTATCGTTCCAGCCGGCGGTCGCCCAGGTAATACGCTATGCCACCCAGCGCAAAACCCGTCGCTACCCACAGCCAACTGGCGAGGCCGCTTAGGTGAGCCTCCCGGATCAGCCGCTCCGCGCCCTCAAACGCCAGTTCCAGCGCCAGCGCCTGAATCAGGGCGCCGGTGCCGAGCGCCATGATGATGGCGTTGGTTCGCCGCGAAGGTTTGGCGAACAGGCCGATTCCTACTCCGACCAGCAGCGAGAGCATGGCCAGCGTGGCCAGCAACATCGCGCCAAGCATTCTGGAAAGATCGAGCGTCATGGGGCAGGAGGATTGAGGGATTCAGTTTGGCCCCGGCTCGGCCGGGAGGATAGCGTGGCCGAAGCAGTCGGTGATTGACCCATCCCGCGTCCGGCGTGGCGGATGACGTTCGGTCACCATCGACGGATGCCTCTTCGGTTACTAACGAACAGTATAACGGCGCGCGCCCTTCGGTGGACGGGGGTACTTTGGTTGGCATCCTTCGAAAGATGGATTGCGCGCGCGGATGAAATCTCTAATCATTGAAATTGCTTGACCCGCGTTGCTCCGCCAAGGGACGGAGAGTGAGGGGATATAATCGATTATGATTTTGTTTTTAAATATATTTTTAAAATACAGACCCTTTGGGACCGCCCTGTTCCTGCTGGGTTCGATTATGCTTTTGCTTGGCCCCCCCCATTCCGGCGCGGCGGATGTTCCGCTCGCGGCGGTTCGTTCGACCCAAGAAGCCAATGTTGACGGAACCTCCGCCTCTTCTCTCGAAAAAGTCTCCCTCCAATTGGTTTCGACCCAAGAAGCCAATGTTGACGGAACCTCCGCCTCTTCTCTCGAAAAAGTCTCCCTCCAATTGGTCTGGAAGCATCAATTTGAATTTGCCGGTTTCTATGCCGCCATCGAAAAAGGATTTTATCGAAACCAAGGTCTCGATGTGGAATTGCGGGAATACGCGCATGGCGTCGATCTACTTGAAGAGGTGCTGTCGGGCCGGGCCACTTATGGCATCGCCAACAGCAGCGTGATCGGCTGGCGGCTTGGGGGGCGGCCGGTCGTGCTCTTGGCCAACTACTTCAAGAAGATCCCGCTGGTGGTGCTCGGTCAGCCTGGCGTCCGCACCCTGGATGATCTCCACGGCAAGCGGTTGATGATCGCCGACAAGGACTTGCGCTCGCCTCCGTTCCAGGTTGCCTTGCGGGAAGCGGGACTGGTCCCTGGAGCCAACCTGACCATTGCGCCCCACACGTTCGATACCGGGCCGTTCATCCGTGGCGAGGTGGAGGCCATGACCGCCTTCCTCAGCAACGAGCCGTTCGATCTGGAACAGAAGGGGGTGCCGTTCCACATCATCGAACTGACAGGTTACACTCCGGGGTTGGGGGATGTTTATCTTTTCACCTCCACCGCCGAGGCGTCCGTCCATCCGGAGCGAACCCGCGCCTTCATCGAGGCCAGCAATGCCGGATGGCGCTATGCCCTGGATCACCCGGAGGAGATCATCGATCTGATTCTGGATCGCTATTCCCAGCGCAAGAGCCGGGAGGCATTGCGTTACGAGGCGGAGAAGACCCGGCAACTGATGCTGCCAAGATCGTTGCCGGTGGGTTCCATCCCTTCCCAACGCCTTCAACTGGCGGCCAGTTCCCTGATGGCCGCGGATCACGAAAGTGAGTTGCGGAACTTGGAAGGATTTTTGTTCGAGCGAAACCTTGACGGAGCGAAGCCGATGGAGGTCGCCGCTTCGCTGGCGCCTACTCCGGAAAAGGGCGAAAGCGCCGCCAAGGTGGCCCTAAGCGAGGAGGAACGCGCCTGGCTCGCGCAACATTCCGTCATCCGTTACGCCATCGACCCCGACAGGGCTCCCGTCGAATATGTCGATAAGAATGGCCGTCCGGTGGGCATGACCGTGGAGTATCTGGATCGCTTGGGGAGATTGCTGGGCGTCCGGTTCGAGTCCATCCCGTTTCCCACTTGGATCGAAGCTTTGCGACAACTCGATAGTGGCGAAGTTGACCTGCTGCCGGCTGTGGCCCAGACCACCGGCCGCCTGCGGCGCTTTCGGTTTACCAACCCCTATCTCACTTTTCCAGTGGCGATCTTCGCGCTAGTGGACGCACCCTTCGTGGGGAGTTTAGAGGCGCTGGTTGGAAAACGGGTGGCGGTGGTGAACGACTACGCTATCCAGGAATGGTTACGGCAGGATCATCCGGAGATCCGCCTGGTGCCGGTGGCCACCATGGAAGCGGGCCTGCGCGCGGTTGACGACCGGTGGGTCGATGCCTTCGTCGGCAATCTGGTCACCACCAGCCACGCCATCGGTCGCGAGGGGTTCCTGCGGGTCCGAATGGCCGGAAGCACGCCTTATGAATTCGCCGCGAGCATGGCGGTGCGGCGGGATTGGCCGATCCTGGCCGGTATCTTGGAAAAAGGGATCGCGGCCGTTCCCAAGAGCGAACGGGACGGTATCTACAGCCGCTGGGTTCAGGCCCCGCAATCCGTCGGTTTGGACCATGCCCTGCTGTGGCGGGTATTGGCGGCGGTCGCCGTCGGGTTGGCCGCGATCCTCTATTGGAACTGGAAACTGGCGCGAGAGATCAGGAGACGGCGCCATGTCGAGCAGGTGTTGACCCGAAGCGAAACCCTGCTTCGCACCACGCTGGATTCGACCGACGACGGTATCCTGGTGGTTGACGCCGATGGCGCGATTCTAAATACCAATCACCGCTTCCAGGAACTCTGGCGCATACCGGATGAGTTGGTCCTTCTGGGTCAGGACGAGCGGTTGCTGGGCTACGTACTCGACCAGATGTCCGATCCGGACGGTTTTCTCCGTGGGGTAAACCACGTATGCCAAACGGATCGAGAACAGCGGGACCTGTTGTATTTCAAGGATGGCCGAATTTTCGAGCGGTATAGCCGATCCTTGATGCTGGACAATCAAGAAGCTCGTCTGTGGTCTTTCCGCGATATCACCGAATACCAGGGAATGCTGGCGGCGCTGGCGCAAGCCAAGGAAGCGGCGGAGGCGGCGAATCGGGCCAAAAGCGAATTTCTGGCCAACATGAGCCATGAGATCCGCACCCCGATGAACGCAATCATGGGGATGATCCATCTTTGCCTGAACACCCCCTTGTCCGATCGACAGCGGGATTATTTGGGCAAGGCGTATGGCGCCTCGAAATCTCTCCTCGGGTTGCTTAACGATATCCTGGATCTGTCCAAGGTCGAGGCCGGCCAGTTGGAAATGGCGTCCATCCACTTCGACCTGGATGGGGTGATGGAGAATCTGAGCACGGTGGTGGGGCACAAGGCTCGGGACAAGGGACTGGAGCTTTTGCTCGACATCGCGCCCGCGGCGCCCAGGGCTCTGATGGGCGATCCGTTGCGTTTGAGTCAGGTTTTGGTCAATCTTGGCAACAATGCCGTCAAGTTTACCCCACGGGGAAAAGTCGTGGTCTCCGTCCGCTGGCTGGAGTCCAGGAGTCGGCGCGTTCGGTTGGAGTTTTCGGTGCGGGATACCGGCATTGGCATGACCGCCGAACAGATCCAACTGATATTCCAGCCCTTTCGCCAGGCGGATAGTTCCATTACCCGGAAATACGGCGGGACCGGCCTCGGGCTCTCCATCAGCAAGCGACTGGTGGAGATGATGGAGGGAACCATCAGCGTGGACAGCCGCCCCGGCGAAGGCAGCGCTTTCCGTTTCGACGCCTGGTTTAGCGTGGGGGAGAGGCTCGAACCCGCGCCGCTTGCCGATGGGGGCGACCGGAGTCCCGCCAGCGCCAGATCGATGCGGGATGACGAGCTGGCCGGTCGTTGCCTGCTGGTGGTGGAGGACAACGCCGTCAATCAGGAGGTGGTTCGCGGTCTGTTGGAACGGTTCGGAGCGATCGTGACGATCGCGGCCAATGGCGCCGAAGCGGTGGCCGCGCTGGAGCAGCGAGGCGCCAAGGTGTTCGACGCGGTGTTCATGGACATCCAGATGCCGGAGATGGATGGTTATGAAGCGACCCGCCGGATCCGCGCCTTGCCCGGATTCGACCGCTTGCCGATCATCGGACTCACGGCTCATGTGCAGCGACAGGAAATCGAACGAATGCGGGCCGCCGGCATGAACGATCATGTGGAAAAGCCCATCGATTCCCGTTCGCTGTTCAAGACCCTTGCGCGCCATTTGGCTTTGGCGGAGGTCCCTCTCGACATGCAGGAAAAGGCTTCGTCGTCGGCGCTGGTCTTGCCCGGCATCGATGTGGCCGGGTGTCTTGACCGCCTGGGCGGCAACGAGGCGCTCCTGCGCCGGCTGCTGACCCATTTCTCCAGCCACTACGGCCAGGCCGCCCAGACCCTCCGCGATCTCCTGGCGGCCGGCTCCCGCGCCGAGGCCGCGCGCCTGGCGCACACTCTGAAGGGCATGGCGGGCAATCTCGGCATCCTCGCGGTCCAGCAGGTCTCGGCGCGGTTGGAAGCGGCCCTGTCCAGCGAGGAGAGCGAGGTGGCCGGGTTGATCGATGCGCTGCAAGAGGCGATACAGGCGGCCCGGGAGGTGATCGACGCCGATCTGTCGGTATCCACGGCGGAGCAAGGCGACGGCCGGGAAAATCGTCAAGACGCGCGCGAGATCGATCCGAAGGTCCTAAGATCATTGCTGGGCGAACTGCGCGAGCGGGCGCTCAACCACGATCCCACGGCCGAGGATTTTTGGGTCGAGCATCAGAAGACGTTCGCCGCCGGATTGCCATCCGCCTCGTTGGCGCAACTTGGCGATCAGATCGAGGATTATCGCTTCGTCGAGGCGGCTGACACCTTGGACAGGGTATTGGCGGAAACCATGGGATGTTGACATGACAAGAAACACAGAGCTCCTGTTGCTCGTCGACGACGACGTGGACAACCTCAAGATATTATCCAGCCTGCTGAAGCGGGAGTACCGGATCAGAGTGGCGCGGGGAGGCGGCGAGGCATTGCGTCTGGCCGAGGAAGAACCGACTCCCGATCTGATCTTGCTGGACGTGGTGATGCCGGAGATGGATGGCTATATGGTCTGCGAGCGTCTCAAGTCCAATCCCCGGACGCGGGAAATTCCGGTCATCTTTCTGACTGGCAAGGCCCAGGCCGAGGACGAAACACGGGGATTCCAAGCCGGCGCGGTGGATTACGTTACCAAACCCATCAACCCGCCGGTGCTCTGGGCTAGGGTAAAGGCGCAACTGGCCTTGGCCGCGCAACTTCGGCAGGCGCGCGAGGAGCTGAACGAGGCCGATCATCGTATCGCAAGCGTTACGGACGAGCGGGACCGTATCGAAATCCGACGGCGGCGGCTTCACGAGCAACAGCAGGCGTTGTTGGCGGTCGCCCGGGCCGCTTTGCTCGATCTCTCCCTGGAAAAATATCTCGGGATCGTCCTGGATGTGCTGGAGGCCGTGCCTTGGCTCAAGGTCGATGCGCGCGGGATGCTCTTCCTGACCAACCGCAAGGGCGAGTTGATCCTGGCCGCCCAAGGAGGCTTGGATGAAACACAACGCCTGGCCTGCGCCAAGGTGCTTGCGGGTTCTTGCATCTGTGGCCGGGCCTACAAGGAGATGAAGCCGCTTTTCTTTTCCCGATTGAGCGACTGTCCCGACAACCGATTGCAGTCGGACGCGAACGATGCCGGTTGCCACGCCCTACCGCTGATCGAGGGGAGCCGCGTTTATGGCGTTTTGGCCATTCTTTTGCCGCCAGGAACTCAGCCCGTGAAAGAGGCTTCTCAGTTCATGGCGGACGTGGCGGACATCCTCACCAACCTCATCCGGCGTCGGCAGATGGAAGAGACGATGCGAATCAGCCGGTTGGAAGTCCAAATGGCCCGCAACGAGATCATCCACAAACTTGGCGTCGCGGCTGAATTTCGGGATGTGGAGACCGGCCTGCACGTTTTGCGCATGAGTCAATACGCGCGGGTGATCGCGCGGACCCTGGGTTACGACGAGGAGACATGCGCATTGATCGAGTTGGCCGCGCCCATGCACGACGTGGGCAAGATCGGGATCGAGGAT
The DNA here is from genome assembly GCA_029624675.1 of Candidatus Contendibacter sp. Taxonomy (GTDB): domain Bacteria; phylum Pseudomonadota; class Gammaproteobacteria; order Competibacterales; family Competibacteraceae; genus Contendibacter. The sequence continues at coordinate 204,663 of JARSSP010000071.1, read as the reverse complement.
CGGATTCTTAGAAAGCCCGGTAAGTTGACCGACGAAGAATTCGCGACCATGAAAGAGCATCCGATCATCGGCGGCCGAATTCTGGAGGGGGATGATCCGCTGATCCGGATGGGGCGGGAAATCGCCTTGACCCATCATGAGCGATGGGATGGCCGTGGCTATCCCAACGGTCTGAGCGGAGAAGATATTCCTTTCTCCGGCCGCGTCTGCGCGGTGGCGGACGTGTTCGACGCCTTGACCACGAAACGGCCGTACAAGGAAGCGTGGTCCGTGGAAAAAGCCGTTGAGTTGATCGCGGAAGGAGCGGGCAAGGCGTTCGACCCGAAGGTGGTCGCGGCTTTTCGAGAAGCCCTGCCGGAGGTTCTAGCGATCAAGGCCCGGTATCAGGATGACGCCGTCAATCCCGGAGACGTGCTTGTGACGCCGACCAGTCGTGTTGGCGGGGAGGTTTGGCTTCCCTGGCAAGACAGCTATTCGGTGGGGATCGACATCATCGACGAGCATCATCGCTACCTGCTCGATTGGACGAACCGCGTTTACCAGGCCGTCCGCGAAGGCGCGGGGACGGTCGAGATCGCCAAGGCCCTGTTCGCCCTGGAGCAATACGCGCGGATTCACTTCAGGACCGAGGAGCGCCTGATGGCGACCCATGACTACGCCGGTTTGGAACAGCACCGCTTGCAGCATCGATCCTTCGAAGCGGAACTGCGCGAATTACGTGAGGAAATCGGCCACAATCCCTTTATCGTTGGGATGGGCATGATGGAGTACCTACGCAACTGGTTGTTCAGCCATATCCTCGATACCGACAAACAGACCTTTGCGGTATTGGCCAATCCGGCATGATGGCGTGGATCACTGGGAACCATGGGTCGAAAGGTTGCGGCGCGTCACCCTTGGTGTTTCCGGCCCGGATGCGCATGTGGCCGACCAGCCGTCAAACTCAGCGCACCTGAACCTGTCCCCTCGGATCGAAACGCCACGGCGCTTCGATATGCAGCAATTCGACTTGTTGGCGCAGTTCGGGTGGAAAGGGCGGGTAGGGCGCGGCGAGCTGAACGATTCGCCGCGCCGCCTGGTCCAGTTCGGCATTGCCGGACGAGCGGAGGACGCGCACGTGCCGCAAACCGCCATCGGCTTGAATGGCCACGTCCAGCAACGGGCCAGCGCCAGGGTTCGACCGCCGGGCCGCATCGGGAAAGTTCATTTCGCCAACGCGTGTGACCTTGCGCGCCCAGTCAGCGGCATAGAACCCGGCGAGGGAGCGGGTGTCGGCGAGGTTGACCCGCCGTTCGCGAACGGCGCCGCCCACCCGCCGCTGGGTTTCCGCGTCCAGGCCGGCGATCTGGCTCAGCAGGGCGGCGCTGTCCAGGTGACCGGTCGCGCCCGCTCTCGTTCCGCCGCGTCCGGGCCGCTCCACGCGGTCGGCGAGTGGTTTTTCAAGGGATGGACGAAAAGTCTCCATCGGCGCGAGTCTTGGCGCGGGCGGCGCTTTGTCCGGGGCTGGTTTGCTGGAAGGTTCCGCGACTGTCGCCTTGTGGGAAGGAGTCGTCGGCTTGTCCGGCAACGCCGAGATCTTGGCCAGTGTGGTTGGCTTGGCTGGCGTTCGCGGCAACGGGAGGATGGTGGTGGCCACCGCTGGCTTGGCGGGCGCAACTTTCGGCGCGACGAGTTTTGTCGGCGGGGCGGTGGCCACGGGTTGCGGCGGTGGAGGCGGGGCGGGCGATGGGATGGGTTGGGGTTCCGGTGGCGGGATAACCGGTTCTGGAGCGGTGCCAGCCCCGGCCGGCTCGGGCTGGACGGGGAATTCCGGCGACTCGGGCGCGGTTGCGGTGAGCGGGGCTGGACTTTCCAGCCGCTCCAGCGGCGGCAAGAGAACCACCTCGAAGCGCAACGGCCGGGACTGGTGCAGTAACCAATCTTCGGTCGGGACGCCGAGAAGCAATCCGATATGCAGGCCAAGCGCCAGCGCCGACGCCAGCGCTAGGCGGCGGACCTCTTCCGGGTCGCGGGCGGTGACGTTCATCCGGTGTCGGCGACCCTCAGCGCCGCGCGCGCCCTGCGATGACAGCCATCAGGTCGTCGCCGATATTCAACCCAAACTGGGCGTCCAGTTCCCGAGCGCAGGTGGGACTGGTGACGTTGATCTCGGTCAGCCAGTCGCCGATCACATCCAGGCCGACGAACAATAATCCCATTTCCCGCAGAGTGGGCGCGACTTGCGCGCAGATCCAGCGGTCGCGCTCGCTCAGTGGCACACCCTCGCCGCGGCCGCCCGCCGCCAGGTTGGCCCGGGTCTCGCCAGCCCGCGGAATCCGGGCCAGCGCATAGGGAACGGGTTCGCCGTCGATGAGCAAAATGCGCTTGTCGCCGGCCGTTACCTCTGAAAGGTAGCGCTGCGCCATGGTCGTGCGCCGACCGTGGGCGGTGAGCGTTTCCAGAATCACGTTGAGGTTGGGATCGTTCTGACGCAATCGAAATACCGACGCGCCACCCATGCCATCCAGGGGTTTGACCACGATATCATCGTGTTCGTCCAGGAACGCCTTGAGCCGCGCTGGCTCCCGGCTGACCAGGGTCGGCGGACAGCAATGCGAAAAGTTCAGGGCGAAGAATTTTTCGTTGGCATCGCGCAGGGCGCGGGGTCGGTTCACCACCAGCGCGCCCGCCTTTTCGGCCAGCTCCAGCACATAGGTGGAGTAGATGTACTCCATGTCGAACGGAGGATCCTTGCGCATCAGGATGACGTCCAGTTCCGCCAGCGGCAGTTCTCGCTCGCCGTGAAAGGTGAACCAACCGTGCTTGTCGTCCTTGACGCGCAACCGGCGGGTTCGACCCCACGCCTCACCGCCGCGGGCGTAAAGGTCGGTTTGTTCGAGATAGTGCAGTTCCCAGCCGCGAGCCTGAGCGGCGAGCAACATGGCGAAGGTCGTGTCTTTTTTGATCGTGATGGTGGTGATGGGATCCATCACCACGCCGAGCTTGAGAGTCATGGTCAACCGGTTCGTAAGGTTGCGCGACCCGCTCCGAACCCTCGGTGGGGAAGCGGAACACGGTTGCGAGGCTGAATTAAGGAAAGGAAACTGTTTTCCATCGTGGCATCCTGGCCGCTAGTATGCTAAGAATTACACAAAAAACACTAGCGCGCTGTTTCGGCCCAGCGCACCAGCCGTTTTGCTCCAAATCCCGCCTAGAGGACTGTCCTGTGGCAGATGCGGCACCTTCCACCCCCGCGGCGCCTCCCCCGCTGCACCCCTTCGATATTCTGTTGCAACTCGACCGGCGGGTCCGCCAGCGCATTCCAGTCGCGGCGGTCAGCGCGCAACTATCCGAGATTCGCGGGCGGTTGGCGCTGCGGCTCGGTTCCTGGAACCTGCTATTCTCCATGGACGATGTGGCCGAGATCGTCCCCATGCCCCGCATCACCCGCGTGCCGGGCGTAAAGCGCTGGCTGCTGGGCATCGCCAACTTGCGGGGCAAGGTCATCTCGATTTCCGACTTGCGGGATTTTCTGATCGGCCGGCCGACGCCGCAACTGCCCAGCAGCCAGGCGGTCGTCATTCGCTCGGGCCAGTGGGATTACGGCCTGCTGGTGGACGAGGTCGTGGGGATGCGTCACTTTGGACCGCAGCATCGGCAGACCACGCTGGACAATGTGGAGGTGGGCCTGCGCTCCTACGTCACCGAGGCGTTTTTGAATGACGGTCAGTATTGGCTGGCCTTCGACACCGGCAAGCTGCTGGCGGATCCTCAATTCCTCCATGCGTCCCAGTAAGATTTCCAGGGTGCTCCTGTTGGATCCACCGACAGGGCTGACCAGGATGTTCGGTTCCAATGAGAAATAAATAATGCGTGACTCGAAAGATGATTCGGTTTTGAAAGGGTTCTCCGCCACCTATCTGGCTGTGTTGGGGGCGTTGCTGTTGTTCATCATCCTGATGGGCGTCATTTTTGTGACCTTGGGGCGGCAGAACGAGCAAAACGAGAACTATTTCAAGCTGGCCGGCGAGCAGCGCCTGCTATCGCGCGCGATCGTGACCGAGGCGCTCGAGGCCGCGCGCGGCAAGGAAACCGCGTTCGCCAAGCTCAAGGACAGCCGTGATCGGTTCGAGCAAAAGCTGAACGATCAGAAAAACGGCAGCGCCGCGCTGGGGTTGCCGCCCGCGCCGCCCGCGGTGCGGCCCGTCCTGGACGAACTGGAAAAACTCTGGAAGCCCGTCCGGGCCGAAATCGACATCATCCTGGCGGGGCGCGATCCGGTGGTTTCGGTCAGCAACCTGGTTCCCTTGTTGGAAAGCTCCCTGACCCAGATGAACACCCTGTCCGACGAGATCGCCAAAAGCCTGGCCAACAACCGGGTTGACAGCCGGCAGGTCTACCAGGCCACCAAGCAGTTGCAGTTGGGCGAACAGATCACGAGCGATCTCAAGCGCATGTTAAGCGAGGGGGGGTTGAGCGCCGCCAACGCCGCCGACCGCTTCGGCCGCAACGTCAACCTGTTCAGTCAAGTGTTGCGAGGGATGCGCGACGGTGGGGCCGGCGCCGAGCGCGTCAACATCCCCGACAGCGCCAAGAAGCTGACGGACCTGACCGATCTGTTCAAGCAACTGGAGACGGAAACCGACCGTATCCGCGAGAAGGCGCCGGAATTGGTCAAGGTCCAGAACGCTGCCGTGGGCATCGCCAACAAGGGTGATGCCCTGCTGGACGCGACTACCCGCCTGATCGACCAGTACGCTGAAACTGGCCGTCAGTTCAGCGTACTGGGCATTCCGCTCAGCTATAACGTGGCGTGGCTGCTAGGCGCGATCGCGTTGATCCTGTTGGTGATGTTGTTCGTCATTCAGAATCGCGAAAGCCGACAACGGCTGGTCGAGGCCGAGCAGCGCAAGCAGGAAACCGAGGAGCAGAACCGCCGCAATCAGGACGCCATCCTGCGGCTGCTCGACGAACTGGGCAACCTGGCCGAGGGCGATTTGACCGTGCAGGCCAGCGTGACCGAGGATATCACCGGCGCCATCGCCGACTCGGTCAACTACGCCATCGAGGCGTTGCGCGATCTGGTGTCCACCATCAACAACACGTCGGGGCTGGTCGCCGCCGCCGTGCAGGAAACCAGCGCCATCGCCGATGGCTTGGCCAAATCCAGCGAGATTCAGGCCCGGCAAATCGAGAACGCCAGCTCCACCGTGATGCAAATGGCGCATTCCATGGACGAGGTTTCGGCCAAGACCGCCTCCTCGGCCGAGGTGGCCGAGAAATCGGTGGGCATCGCTCACGAAGGCGGCGACCGGGTGCGGCGCACCATCCATGGCATGAACACCATCCGCGAGCACATTCAGGACACCTCCAAACGCATCAAGCGGCTGGGTGAATCTTCCCAGGAAATTGGCGACATCGTGGCGTTGATCAACGATATCGCCGACCAGACCAACATTCTGGCGCTGAACGCCGCGATCCAGGCCTCGGCGGCGGGTGACGCCGGGCGCGGGTTCGCGGTGGTCGCCGACGAGGTGCAACGACTGGCGGAACGGTCCAGCAACGCCACCAAACGAATCGAGACGTTGGTCAAGACCATTCAGGCCGATACCAACGAGGCGGTGATCTCGATGGAAAAAAGCACCGGCGAGGTGGTCAGCGGCGCGGGCTTGGCGGAGAAGGCCGGCGAGGCGTTGAACGAGATCGAAAAGGTGTCCGCCAAACTCGCCGAGTTGATCGACGAGATTTCCAAATCGGCCGGTCAGGTCTCGGAGATGGCGTCGCGGGTGTCGACCGCCATGATTTCCATCAACGAAATCACGGCCCAGACCGCCGAAAGCAGCGTGACGACCGCCTCCGCCATCGGCAAACTGCATCGGCTGGCCCAGGAATTGCGTCAATCGGTGGCCGGTTTCCATCTGCCCGAATGATTTGGCGAGAGCACCGGGTACGGAATGCGCCGTGGACTCGATAAACCCGTTTCCAAACGGCGTTGGCCTGCTGGGCGGATTCTCCGTGCGGAGGTAGCGTGATGATTTCGCATCGTGTCGCCGATAATCGATTGGAACTTATCAAGGAAGATCTGCTGTTGGCTTTGCGCCGGATGCAGCTCGATGTGGATCTCCATCGCGAGGAGCCGCGCGATCTGGGACCTTTGGAGGCCATGATCGAGGCCATCGACCAGATTCGCGGGCCGCTGGTGGTGTTGGAACATCGGGAAGCCGTGGCGTTGCTGGAAGCGATGCGCGCGCTGGTTCAGGAGCGGGTGGAAAATCGAGATCGGGCCTTCGATCCAGCCCTGATGCGACAGGCGACCGAACGGCTGGCGGATTATCTGGAGGCGAGTTTGTCTCTGGGTGCCCAGCGGTCGGACGCCGAATTGTCGAGGATGAAGGATATCCTGCGCCAGGCCCATCAGGGAGACGCCACGCCCACCGTCAGCGGTGCCGACGCCACCGCGCATCCATTGCTGGATATCTTGCGACGGCTGCAGTACACCCTTGCCGCTCAGGTGGATGTTGCGCCCGAACGCCCCGAGTCCTGGAAGTCGCTTCGAAGCGACCTGCAAACCCTGCAAGACTTGTTAGCCAGGCGGAACTGGGCGCGTGGCGCGTGGGTGCTGGCCCGTTTGGATCGGGTTGTGGGCGGTTTGTCCACCGACGCCGCCGAATCCTACGGCGCGTTGGCGAGCGAGGTTTGCACCGAGATTTTGACCGGGCTCGGCCATGCCCTGGAACTCGATCCAGCGGGCGACGACGGGCCGGTGGCGGTGGTGCTGCGCTCGACGGAAGAGCACTTGACGCAGATGGAAACCCTGCTTCGGATGGCGCCGTTGGACGCCACCCAACCGGTTGTCGCGCCGGCTCCAGCGGCCCCTCCAAAGATTTCGCCGACTGCTCCGGCGGCCGGCGCTGTTGACGCCGGGTTGAGTCAGCCAGATCCGATTTCCGCGCTGGCTTTGGATCTGGCGGAATGGCGGGAACTTGAGGCGCCCGCGTCGATGGCCGGCGCCGTCGACGCCGGGTTAGGCCAGCCGGATCCGATTTCGGCCCTCACCCTGGAACTGGCGGAATGGCCGGAATCCGAAACACCCGCGCCGGTTGCGCCGATCCCGGCTCCAACGGACGAGAGCATCGCCGTCGAACCGTCGGAACCCCGATTCGCGTCCGCGCCCGCCGTGCCGGTCGAGCCGGATATGGCGGCGTCCGTGGAGCAGGAGCGCGCCGCGTCCGGGGCGGACACGACCGATCTTGCCGCATTGATCGGGCTGGCCGACGGCGATCCGGAATTCGTCGAGATCTTCATGGAGGAGGCTTGCGGCGAATTGGCCACCATTCGAGAACAACTGGATCTCTGGCGGGCACGGCCGGACGACCAGCAGGCGCTGACCAGCTTGCGGCGATCCTTCCACACGCTCAAGGGTAGCGGCCGCATGGTCGGCGCGACCGTGATCGGCGATTTCGCCTGGGAGTTTGAAAATCTGTTGAATCAGGTGCTCGGCGGTGCCCAGAAACCCGAGCCGGCTATCGCCGATGTCGTTGCCGCCGCCGCCGCCGCGCTGGCGCCGCTGGTGGGCGAGGTGCCTCTAAGCGGAAACGAACTGACGGTCTTGCCGACATTGGTCGAGCGGGCGCGAGCCTTGTTGCGGCCCGCCCAGCCCAAACCCACGCCGTTGCCCGGTTTGGTGATTCCCGCGGGAATCGATCTGGAATTCGTGGAAGTGTTTTTGGAGGAAGCGCGCGGCGAGCTGGCCACCATTCAAGAACATGTGGCGGGCTGGCGGCGCAATCTGGCTGATCGGCAGGCGCCGACGATCCTGCGCCGGGCGTTTCATACACTCAAGGGCAGCGGGCGGGTGGTGGGCGCGACCGTGATCGGCGAGTTTGCCGCCGGTTTCGAAAATCTGTTGAATCACATTCTCAACGGCACATTGGCGGCCACGCCCATGGTCGCCGACCTGGTCGGTGAGGCGGCGGACGCGCTGGATCCATTGGAACCGCTGATCGGCGATGCATCGACGGTGAGCAGCGATGCCGTGGCGGCGCTGAACCAACTGACCGCCCGTGCCGAGGCGTTGTTGCGGGAACAACCACTGGCCGAGGCGGCTCCCGCTCCCGTGCAGCCGGTCGTGGTCACGATGCCACCCGCCGTCGCGGTCAGCCCGCCGCCCGCCGCGGGCGTGGCCCCGGAACCGCTTGCGCCGCCCGCCGTGGAACTGGAGTTGGCCCAGATTTTCCAATACGAGGCGGCCGAGATCCTCGACACCAGCGACGCCATCTTGCAACAGTTGAATGTCGAGCCGGATCAGCCCGAATTGCTGAATGATCTACGCCGGGGCATGCACACGCTCAAGGGCAGTTCACGCATGGCGGGTATTATGACGTTCGGCGATCTGGCGCACGCCGCCGAATCGGTACTGGACGCACTGGGCAAAAGTAGGGAGCCAGCGTCGCCGGTCGTATTGGATCACCTGCAACACACCCTCGATCAGCTCAATCAGATGCTGGGGGAGGCCGCCGGCGGAACGAGTCCGCCCCCCGCGACCGATTTGATCGCCGAGTTGCATCGGTTGGCCGATGCGGTTGCCACGGGGGGCGTGGGCGAAGGATTGCCGACCGCGCCGATAGTCCCCGAGGAAGCGGCGGTGGTTCCCGAACCGCGCTCCCTGCGGCCCATGACCGAGTTGGATCGGGAGCTGGTCGAAGTGTTCCAGACCGAGGCCGCCGAGGTGCTCGATTCCAGCGACCTCATCTTGCGACGGTTGCGCGACGAGCCGGCCAATGTCGAACTGCTGAACAATCTGCGGCGCGAGATGCATACCCTCAAGGGCGGTTCGCGCATGGCGGGCATCCTGTCGGTCGGCGATCTGGCGCATGCCGCCGAATCGGTGCTGGACGCGCTGGGCAAGGGTACGGCGTCGATGTCGGCGTCGGTGCTGGATGCGCTTCAGCACGCCTTGGACGGTCTCCATCAAATGTTGGCGGACGTGATCAAGGGCGCTCGGCTGGCGCCGCCTCGGGCGCTGATTGACGAACTGCAGAACGTGCTCGGTGGCGGGGCGATGGAATTGCCCCAACCGACCGCGCCCGTTGTTACGGCTCCGATCGCCGTGTCCGCCGTTGCACCGGTCCGACCGGTGGAAGCACCCGCCGCTGCGCCGCAGGCCGCGCCCGCCGACAGCATCCGGGTCAGCGCCGCGTTACTAAATACCCTGGTCAATCAGATGGGCGAAAGCAGCATCTTCCGCGCCCGCATCGACCAGGGCGTCGGCGCCATGAGTTTCAATCTGAACGAGCTAGAGCAGACCATTTCCCGTCTGCGCCGCCAGGTCACCAACCTTGCCACCCAAGCCGAAGCTCGCATCCAGTCCCGCCACGATCACGGCGTCGCGGCGCATCAACAGGAATTCGATCCCCTGGAACTGGATCGATTTACCGAGCTGCAACAGGTCACCCGGTCGCTCATGGAAATCGCCGACGACCTAGGCAACGTCGGTAACACCTTGAGCGAACATGCCCGGGACATTGCCGTGCTGCTCGACCAGCAGAGCAAGGTCAACAAGGAAATCCAGCAAGGTTTGATGCGCACCGGCATGGTGCGATTCGGTAGCATCATTCCCCGGTTGCGGCGGGTGGTGCGGCAGGCGGCCCAGGAGCTGGGCAAGCGGGCGGAATTGCTGGTGGGCGGTGAGGAATCGGAAGTTGACCGCACCGTGCTGGAAAACATGGTGGCGCCACTGGAGCACATGTTGCGCAATTCGTTGGCGCATGGCGTCGAGACGCCGGAACGGCGTCGGACCGCCGGCAAGTCCGAGATCGGCACCATTTCCCTTAGCTTGCGGCGGGAAGGTGCGGAACTGGTGTTGGAACTGGGCGACGACGGCGGCGGCCTCAATTTCGACGCGATCCGGGCCAAGGGCGAGGAGAAGGGGTTGCTGTTGCCTGGCCAGCCGGTGACCCGGGAGGATCTGATCGCCTTGCTGTTGCGCCCCGGTTTTTCCACGGCCGCCACGGTCGACCAGATTGCTGGGCGCGGGGTCGGCATGGACGTGGTGAACGAGGCGATCCGCGCCATGCGCGGCGCTTTGCTGATCCAGACCGAGCGCGGCCAGGGCACCCGTTTCATCATCCGCCTGCCGTTCTCGCTCTCGGTCACCCAGGCACTGCTGGCGCGGGCGGGCGAGAGCCTGTTCGCCATTCCCCTGCTCAGCATCGAGCTGGTCACGCGCCTCAACGAAAAGGAATTTCAGAGCTATCTAAAGGGCGAGCAGGTTCAACACCAGTACAGCGGTCGCAATTATCCCATTCACAACCTGGGCATTCTGGTCGGTAGCGAGCAAATCCTGCCGTTCGAGGAAGTGGCGGATCGCCGCCCGCCCGCGCTGTTGTTCCGTAGCGCGGAGGCCAGCGTCGCCTTGCAGGTCGAGGCAGTGCAGGGCAATCAGGAAATCATCGTCAAACCGGTCGGACCGCAGTTCAGCGGCGTGCCCGGTATCTCCGGCGCCACGGTGCTGGGCGATGGCCGGGTGGTGGTGGTGCTGGAGCTGGCGGCGCTGGTGCGCAACATCGGCTCCCAGACGCAACGGCAGGTCGAAAGCCGCGCCTTGCGCGCGGCGCGGCAGGAGGTTCGGCCGGAGAAGCTCAGCGTCATGGTCATCGACGATTCGATCACCATGCGCAAGGTCACGGCCCGGATTCTGGAGCGGCACAATATCCGGGTGATCACGGCCAAGGATGGCCTGGACGCCGTGGCGATGTTGCAGACCCAGGTGCCCGATCTGGCGATTCTCGATATCGAGATGCCGCGGATGGACGGTTTCGAAGTGCTGGCTCACGTGCGCAACCAGGCCACGCTGTCGCATCTGCCGGTCATCATGGTTACTTCGCGCGGTGGCGACAAGCATCGGGACCGGGCCATGAAACTGGGCGTCAACGACTATTTGACCAAACCCTATCAGGAAGAGCAGTTGCTGCGGTCGATTCGCCAGATTCTGGGCGAGCGCGCCCAGGAGTTGATCCTCTAAGCCGGCCGGGCCGGCTCCGGATCGCCGGAGCCGGTTCCGCGCTGCCTGTTTCCCGGACCCCGTTATGGAAGCTTCCTCCAATCTCCGTTGTTTGTTGGTCGCGGTGCAAGGCGGGCAGGTGATTCTGCCCAACAGCCTCGTCGTCGAGGTTTTGCCCTTCGCCACTCCGCTCCAGATCGAAGGGGCGCCGCATTGGGTGGTCGGCGCCATGTTGTGGCGCAATCTGACCACGCCGCTGGTCAGTCTGGGGCGGCTGGTTTTTCGGGTGGCGCCCGAGGCCGATCTCAACTCCCGGATCATCTTCGTCAATGCTTTGGGTTCGGATTCCCGGCTGCCGCATTTTGGCATCCTCGGCACCTCGGTGCCGCGCCCGATCGACTTGCAACGCCAGGAAATCCGGCTTGATCCCGACGTCGTCACTGAGTCGAGCCGGCCGGGCGTCCTCAGCTGGGCGCGCTATCAGGATCAGCCGGTGGTTGTCCCGGACCTGGACGCCATCGAGGCGGTGTTGCAACCGCTGGTCCGCCGAACCTGACCCGAGCGGAGCGCGCGTTCCACCTTCATGCGCTTGAGTACGATCAAGCTGGCGGGGTTCAAGTCGTTCGTGGACCCGACGGTGCTGCACTTGCCCAGCGAGCTGGTGGGCATCGTGGGCCCCAACGGCTGTGGCAAGTCCAACATCATCGATGCCGTGCGCTGGGTGATGGGTGAAAGCTCGGCCCGTAGCCTGCGCGGCGAAACCATGAGCGATGTGATCTTCAACGGTTCGGCCAGCCGCAAGCCGGTTGGGCAGGCGTCCATCGAACTGGTGTTCGATAATCGTCTGGGTCGGCTGGGCGGTCCCTGGGCCAATTACGGCGAAATCGCCATCCGACGGGTGGTTAGCCGCGACGGCCAGTCCAGTTACTTTCTCAACGGCGCGCGCTGTCGCCGTCGCGACATCGCCGATATCTTTCTGGGCACCGGCCTGGGGCCGCGTAGTTACGCCATCATCGAACAGGGAACGATTTCGCGGGTGGTCGAAGCTCGCCCAGAGGAGTTGCGTGTCTTTTTAGAGGAAGCGGCCGGCATTTCCAAATACAAGGAACGCCGCCGCGAAACCGAAACCCGCATTCAGCACGCCCGTGACAACCTTGGCCGGCTCGACGACATGCGCGAGGAGTTGGAGCGGCAACTTCGCCATTTGCAGCGCCAGGCCCGCGCCGCTGAACAGTATCGCGAACTGCGTGCCGCCGAGCGCCGGCTGCGGGCGGAGTTGCTGACCTTGCGCTGGCGGAGTTTGGGCGTCGAAATCCAGGCTCGCGATGCCGAGCTACGCGAGCGGGAAGTCGCCCTGGAGGCGGTGGTGGCCGAACAGCGACGCCTGGAGGCTGGGTTGGAAACGGCAAGGGCGCGGCGACTGGAATCGAGCGACCGGCTTAACGAGATCCAGGGTCGTTACTACCAGACTGGCGCGGATATCAGCCGGCTTGAACAGTTTTTGCGGCATCAGCGTGACCTGCGACGGCGGCGCGAGGATGACGAGCGTCAGATGGAGACGGCGCTGGCGCAAGTCGAGGCGCAGTGGGACGCGGACCGGCGGCAACGAGACGAACTGACGGCGGTTTTGGCCGCTGCCGAGCCGGAACAGGCGCGGGCGCTGGCAAACGAGGCGGACGCCAGCGCCGCGCTGATCGCCGCCGAAATCGCGCTGCGCGAAGGGCAGGTGGCTTGGGAGGAATTCAGTCGGCGTCAAGCCGAGGCCCAGCGTCAAGCCGAGGTGGAGCGCACCTGGATCGAGCAGGGGGAACGGCAGTGGTTGCAAGGCGAGCGGCGCTTGGAGCGACTGCGATTCGATCTGGTCCAACTGGCCGAAATCGAGTTTGAGGGCGAGATTCTCGATTTGAGAGCGGCCGAACAAGGCGTTGCCGAAGCGCTGTGCATGGCGCAGGAAAGGCTGGCGGACGTCGAGACGGCGGTCGCCGCGACCGAGGACGCGCGGCGTCAGACCAGCCAGCGGGCGCGGGAGGCGCGCGACCGGCTACAGATCGGCCGTGGCCGACTGGCGGCGTTGCGCGCTTTGCAGGAAGCAGCCTTGGGACGGCACGATGGGGGACTGGAGCAATGGCTGCGCGGCCAGGGCTTGACCGAGGCGCCGCGATTGGCGGAACGGCTGGAAGTGGAGCCTGGTTGGGAAAAGGCGGTGGAAACGGCCTTGGCCGGCTGGCTGGATGCGGTCTGCGTGCCGGAACTGGGCGAACCGGCGGTCGCGGTCGCCGATTTGAGCCTGGGCTGCCTGACGTTGTTGGAACCGTTGTCGGACTCCTCGTCGACGCGGGCCGACACCACCGCGTTGGCCAGCCGGGTGCGGACGTCTTGGCCGATCGCCGGGTTGCTGGATGGCGTGCGCGTCGCCGCCAGTCTCGCCGAGGCGCTGGCGAATCGCGCCGAGTTGCGGGCCGGCGAGACCTGGGTGACGTCCGATGGCGTGCTGTGCGGGCGTCACTGGTTGCGGCTGGCGCGCGGCGGCGATGACGGCGTGCTGGCGCGCGAGCGGGAAATCCGCTGCCTGGAGGCGGCGTTGGCCGAGGATGTAGCGGCGCTGGAACAGTGGGAAGAGGAATTGGAACGCCTGCGTGAGCGGCAGCGCAACTTGGAGCAACAGCGCCGAGAGACGCAGCGAGCGGTCAATCAGGGGCACCGCGATCACGCTACCGCGCAGGGACGGTTGAACGCAGGGTTGGCCCAGGCCGAACAGGCGTGTGCTCGCCGAGCGGCGTTGGCCGGGGAAATCACGGAACTGGAGGAGCAGGGCGAGCAGGAGCGCGAGCGGATCGAACTGGCCCGGGCGCGACTGGAGGCGGCGGCGTCGATCCTGGAAAGCTTGGGCGCCGAACAGGAGGAGCTGGACGCGCGCCGGGAACGCCTGCGCGTGGAACTGCACGATCGCCGGGATCGGGCGGAGGTTGCCCGTCAGGACGTATCCCGCTGGACGGTGACGCTGGCGACCGCGCGCGCCCGTCTGGTCGCCGCCGAGCAGGCGTTGGCGCGGTTGGCGACGCAGCGCGGTCAACTGTTGACGCGGCGGGAGGAATTGGCGACGGAGCGCGCCGCCGCCACCGATGCGGGTCTGGCCGCCGCCGAGGCCGAACTGGCGGCGGGTTTGGAACGGCGCGTGGCGCTGGAGGCGGAGCTAGGGGACGCTCGGCAGCGTTTGGAGGCCCAGGATGCCGAATTGCAGGCGGACGAGCAGGCGCGCGGGCGCTGTGAACGCCAGGCTGAGACGCTGCGCCGGGCGTTGGAGGAACGGCGGTTGGCTGCTAGCGAGATGCGAATCCGCCAACAAACCCTCCTCGACCAGGTGCGTGAACTGGCCAGCGAACCGGAAGCGATCTTGTCGACCCTCCCAGCCGCGGTGGCCGAGAGCGATTGGCTGGCGCGACTGGAGCAGGTGGAGCGGCGCATCGAGCGGCTGGGTGCGGTCAATCTGGCGGCCATCGAGGAATTTGCCCAGGTGTCGGAGCGCAAACGGTATCTCGACGCGCAGAACGCCGATCTGTTGGAGGCGCTGGCCACCCTAGAAAACGCCATGCGCAAGATGGATCGCGAAACCCGCGCTCGGTTTCGGGAGACTTTCGAACGGGTGAATGTCGGTCTCGGGGAATTGTTTCCGCGCCTGTTCGGTGGTGGTCAGGCGTATCTGGATCTGACTGGCGAGGATGCCCTGGATACGGGAGTGACGATCATGGCCAAACCGCCCGGTAAGCGGATCGGTTCGATTAGCCTGTTGTCCGGTGGGGAGAAAGCGTTGACCGCCATCGCCCTGGTGTTCGCGATTTTTCAGCTCAATCCGGCGCCGTTCTGTCTGCTGGACGAGGTGGACGCTCCGCTGGACGAAGCCAATGTTGACCGATTCGGTGCGCTGGTTCGCGAGATGGCGGAGCGGGTGCAATTCATTTTCGTGACCCACAACAAGGCGACCATGGAAATCGCCCGGCACCTGGCCGGAGTGACCATGCAGGAACCGGGTGTGTCGCGGCTGGTGGCGGTGGATGTCGAGGAAGCGGCGCGGTGGGCGACGCTGGCTTGACGTCTCGGCTGCGAACGAAGCGGACGCGGTGTTTGTGAAAGTGCGGGGATTTGAGTATAAACGGTGATATCTGGCCCCCATCCCGCCCGCGGCGGTCATGGGGGTTTGACATTCCTTAGGCGCAACAGGGTTGCGGTTCGCGCAATCCGGGGCTTTCGTGGCATCAAAATGGACAAGACGCAGTTGCAGTGGCTGCTGGCGGGCATTGGCGCCGTCGTCGTGATTCTGGTCTATCTCTGGGGCATCCGGTCCCGGATCAAGGAACAAATCGGCAAACGCCGACGCCGGCCGGAACGGGAGCCGGTGGTGTTCGGCGAGCCGTCGCCGCAGCCGGATCCCTTGCTGAATGAATACGATTTTGGCGATCTGGGGCGGATTACTCCCGAGCATCATTTGGCGAGCAAGGTCCTGGTGGATGTGGAGATTCATCCGGTCGAACCAAGGAATGCCGACCAGGGGAACCGGGTGGAGGCCGAGTTCGTGCCCCTGGAGTCTCCGCCGCCAGCGGAGACGCGCCAGGAGGCCGATGCAACGGCGGGATTGTCCATGACCGTGGTTTTGACCGTGATGGCGCCGCGCGGACAGCCCTTCGAGGGGCCGCGCATTCAGGCGGCGGCCGAGGAACTGGACCTTCGACTGAATGCCGAGGGGGTGTTCGAACGGTTCCCGGATCGGGAAACCGCCGGCGATGCGCCGGTCTTCGGCATGGCGCATCTGCGCAAGCCGGGCGCGTTCGATCCGCGAACGCTGGCCGATTTATCCACGCCGGGGTTGTTGCTGTTCATGAATCTGCCTGGCCCGCTGGAGGGGACGGAGGCATTGGATTTGCTGGTGATTGGGGCCGATCATCTGGCGCGCAATCTGGGTGGGACCATCTGCGACGAACGCCAGAACCGGCTGACCAACCCGATGTTGCTGCAACTGCGCGGCCAGGTTGCCGATTTTGAGCGGCGTTGGCTTGGGCTGCTTGACTGAGCGCGGAGGCGCCGTGGCGATTTCCAGCGATGTCCAGACCCGCGCCGCCTGGCTGCGCGAGCAATTGAACTGGCATGGCTATTGTTATTACGTGCTGGACGATCCAGAAATTCCCGATGTCGAGTACGACCGGCTGTTTCGTGAACTTCAGGGACTGGAGACCGCCTATCCGGAACTGATCGCGCTCGATTCCCCGACCCGGCGAGTCGGCGGTCAGCCGCTGGATGCTTTCGCGCCGGTGCGGCATCGGGTTCCGATGTTGTCCATCCGCACCGAAACCGACACCGGTCCAGGCGGCGCCCGGACCTTTGACGCCCAAGTGCGGCGCGAGCTGGACTTGAGTGTGGACACGCCGCTGGTCGAGTATGCCTGCGAACTGAAATTCGACGGCTTGGCGCTCACGTTGCGTTATGAAAATGGTGTACTCACCCAGGCTGCCACGCGCGGCGACGGCGAGACCGGCGAGGATGTCACCCAGAACGTGCGTACCATCCAGGCAGTGCCGTTGCGGTTGCGGGGAGTCGCGCCCGTCGTGCTTGAGGTGCGTGGCGAGGCGTATATGAGCCGCCCAGATTTTGAACGCTACAACGCCCGCCAGCGGGCCGCCGGGTTGTCCACCCTCGTCAATCCGCGCAATGGCGCGGCCGGCAGCATCCGGCAACTCGACTCAAGCCTGGCCGCCAAGCGGCCGTTGTCGTTTTTTGCCTACGGGCTAGGCGAGATACAAGGCTGGACCGCGCCCGCCACGCATGGCGCCGTGCTCGATGCTCTGGCCGAATGGGGTCTGCCGATATGTGGCGAACGGGCGGTGGCGCGCGGCGCGGAGGGCTTGATCGCGTTTCACCGCGCCGTTGCGGAGAAGCGCGATGCGCTGCCTTTTGACATCGATGGGGTGGTGTACAAGGTCAACCGCCTGGATTGGCAACAACAACTGGGTTTTCGGACCCGCGAACCGCGTTGGGCGGTGGCGCACAAATTCCCCGCCCAGGAAGAATTGACCGTGGTCGAGACCATCGAGGTGCAGGTGGGGCGCACCGGCGCGATCACGCCGGTCGCGCGGCTCAGGCCGGTGTTCGTCGGCGGCGTCACCGTCACCAACGCAACCCTGCACAATGCCGACGAGGTCGCGCGCAAGGACGTGCGGGTGGGCGATACCGTGATCGTGCGGCGGGCCGGCGATGTGATTCCCGAGGTGGTCGGCGTGATGTTGGAACGGCGTCCCGCGGAATCCCAGCCGTTTGTCATGCCGGAAAATTGTCCGGTGTGCGGTTCGCGGGTGGTTCGACCCGAAGGCGAAGCGGTGACCCGCTGCATCGGTGGCCTGTATTGCCGCGCCCAGCGCCAGGAGGCCATTCGCCATTTCGCCTCGCGCCGGGCGCTGGACATCGAGGGGCTGGGCGACAAACTGGTCGAGCAACTGGTGGAGCGGGAACTGGTGCGTAATCCCGCCGATCTCTATGGGCTGGATGTGGCGACGCTGGCCGGGCTGGAGCGGATGGGCTCACGCTCCGCCGTCAAACTGGTCGAGGCGCTCGAACGCGGCAAGAACACGACGCTGGCGCGGTTTTTGTACGCGCTGGGAATTCGCGAGGTAGGGGAAGCGACAGCGCTGGCCCTGGCTGGTCATTTCGGCACGCTGGACGCGTTGATGGCCGCCGAGGAAGACCAATTGCGACAGGTCCCGGATATCGGTCCGGTCGTCACGGCCGCGATTCGCGCGTTTTTCCAGGAGCCGCACAATCGGCAGGTGATCGCCCGACTGCGCGCCGCTGGCGTGCGTTGGCCGGAAACCGAGGTTGAACGGACCGTTGATCGGCCGCTGGCCGGCAAGACCTTTGTGCTGACTGGTACCCTGGAGTCGCTGACGCGCGATCAGGCGGCGGATCGACTGCGGGCGCTGGGCGCCAAGGTGAGCGGTAGCGTGTCGAAGAAAACCGATTACGTGGTGGCGGGCCGCGAAGCGGGCTCCAAACTGGATCGGGCGCGGGAACTGGGCGTGCCAGTGCTGGACGAGGCGGGATTGCGGGCGTTGCTGAAGGAGTAGGGACTTGACGCCCACGCGCCGGGGCGGATGAAGGGGGTTGGGCCTGACGGCCTCCCCCCAACTCGCGATTTACTTCTTCTCTTCCTTCTTGGCGGCTTCCGGAGCGGCGGCGGGTTTGGCCTCGCTCGCCTGGATTTCCTTGACCTCGATCTTGGCGCCAGATTTCAATTTTTCCAGATAATCATTCACCATCCGGCTTTGCAGCATCTGGGCGATTTGCGGCTTCAGTTCGTCCATGGACGGCGGGGTGGCGTCGCGGACATCCTCCAACAGGATGACGTGCCAACCGAACGGAGTTTGCACCGGTTGCTCGCTGTACTTGCCCTTTTCCAGCTTGGCGACCGCCTCCGAGAAGGGGGGCACCATCATGCTCGATGTGAACCAGCCCAGATCGCCACCGTTGGCCGCCGAACTGTCGCTGGACTTGGTCTTGGCCAGCTCAGCGAAATTGCCGCCCTTCTTCAGTTCAGCGATGATTTCCTTGGCCTTGTCCTCGGAATCCACCAGGATGTGGCTGGCCTTGTACTCCTTGCCCTTCAGCGCCGCGACGGCGGTGTCGTATTCCTTCTTGATCGCCTCCTCGCTGGGCGCGTTCGCACTCAACATCCGACGTACCATGGTGCTGGCCAACAAGTTGCGCTGGACCATTTCCATCTGCTGCTTGAACTGTGGATCATCGGCCAGTTTCTGCTTGCCGGCTTCCTGCACCAGCAGTTCCTCCATGACCAGTTGATCGACCAGCGCCTTGCTGGCTTCCGCCGAATCCACCTTGGCCTTGCCGCGCAGTTGCTGGGCGTACTGATCGAAGGCCGCCTTGGAAATCGGTTTGCCGTTGACCACCGCGACTGGGTCCGGAATGGTGAACGCGGCGGGTGGCGCGGCGGCGGGTGCCTTGACAGCGGCGGGCGCTGGCGCTGGCGCCGGTTCGGTTTTCTTCTCTTCCGCCGCCAGCGCCAGGCCGGATAGCAGCAGGGTCGAGGACAGCGCCAGAAGGGGATAAGTCAGTTTGCGAATGTTACGCATGATCGGGATTCCAGAACGGTGGGTTGGATTACGGGATTGGCAGGGGTGCTTCTTCCGGGGCCCAGGCCCGAATGCTGAGGGCGTGGATTTCCCGGCGCATCAGGTCCGCCACCGCCGCGTGGACGAGGCGATGGCGCTGAATCGGGGTTTTGCCGGCGAAGGCAGCGGAGACGATGTGGACGGTGAAATGGCCACCTTCGCGCGCCCCGGCGTGCCCGGCGTGCGCGGCGCTGTCGTCCACGATGGCCAGGCGTTCGGGTTCGAGGGCGGCGCGCAACTGCTGCTCGATCAGGGCCACCCGGTCGTTCATGCCGGCAGCACCTTGCGGAACGGATGGACTTCGACCGCTCCCCACACGCCGGCGGCGACGTAGGGATCGGTCTCGGCCCAGGTCCTCGCGTCTTCCAACGTGGCGAACTCGGCGACCAACAGACTGCCCACGAAGCCGGCGGGACCGGGATCGGGACTGTCGATGGCTGGCAACGGCCCCGCCAGCATCAGCCGGCCTTCGTTCGACAGGGTGGTCAATCGCTCCAGATGAACGGAGCGGATAGCCAGGCGCTGGGCCAGCGTACCGGGCACGTCGTGGCCAATGATGGCGTAGAGCATGATCAGGGTTCCTTGGAGGGGTCGGCGGCGTCGGTCTTGAGGTGGCGGCTCATGTACAAAGCTTGGGCCAGCACGAACAACAGAGTCAGACCCAGCAGGCCAAACAGCTTGAAATTGACCCAGGTGTTCTCGCTGAAGGTGAACGCGACGTAGAGATTGGCCGCGCCCATGACGAGAAAAAACCCGGCCCAAGCGAATGTCAGCTTGACCCAGACCGGTGCGGGAAGTTCCAGTTGTTCGCCCATCATTCGCTCTAGCAGGGTCTTTTGGCCGACGAAGCGGCTGCCCAGGAATACTGCGGCGAACAGCCAATTCACCACGGTCGGTTTCCATTTGACGAAGACCGGATCATGCAGGAGCAGGGTCGCGCCGCCCAGGATCAGCACCAGCGCGGCGGTGAACAGTGGAATCTTCTCGACTCGCCGCTGGTGCAACCAAATCCAGCCGACTTGGGCCAGGGTCGCGACGATCAACACCCCAGTGGCCACATAGATGTCGCTCAACTTGTAGGCGATGAAAAACAGGAGGATGGGCAGAAAGTCGAACAACAGTTTCATGCCGGCGGCGAAGGTTCCATGCGGGTTGGAAGGGCGGGGCGGGGGTAAAAAAGAAAGACGGCCCCACGCTTGCCGTCTTGACCGGACCGCGTCGGACTGGCAAGTTGCCGGCCCGACCGTATCCGTAACGTTGAGAATATAAGGCCATGAGCCGCGTTTTACAAATTCATCCCGCCAATCCGCAGCCGCGCCTGATCACGCGGGCGGTGGAGCGGTTGCGCGCAGGCGCCGTGATCGTCTATCCCACCGATTCAAGCTACGCACTGGGGTGCCAGTTGGGTGACAAGGCAGCGGCGGAACGGATTCGCCATATCCGTCAGACCGACCGCCATCACAATTTCACCCTGGTCTGTCGCGATCTGTCGGAGATCGCCACCTACGCCAAGGTGGACAACCGGCGATTTCGGCTGCTCAAGGCGGCTACGCCGGGGCCGTTCACCTTCATTCTGCAGGCCACCCACGAAGTGCCGCGCCGCTTGCAACATCCCCGTCGCAAGACCATTGGTATCCGAGTGCCGGACAACGCCATCGTCCGCGCCCTGCTGACCGAGTTGGGTGAACCGATCATGAGCTGCACCCTGGTTCTACCCGGGGATGACTGGCCGTTGTCCGATCCCGAGGATATCGAGGAGCGCGTGTCCCACGAGGTCGATTGGATCATCGACGGTGGCCCTGGCCAGCACGAACCGACCACCGTGCTTGACCTGACTGGGGATGTGCCCCAATTGATCCGCGAGGGTTTGGGCGACGCCAGACCGTTTCTCTAGTCCGCGCCTGGACAGGCTGCGTATAATCGCGCCATGCAAGAATTGAACGTGATCCAACTTCTCGTCGTGATGGCCCCGCCGCTGCTGCTGGCGATTACCCTGCACGAAGTCGCGCACGGCTGGATGGCGCTGCGTTGCGGCGACACCACCGCCCAGGCTCAGGGTCGGCTCAGCCTCAATCCACTACGGCACGTCGACCCGGTCGGCACCGTCCTGGTTCCGGCGCTGCTGGTGGTGTTCGGCGGCTTCATCTTCGGCTGGGCCAAGCCGGTGCCAGTTAATTATCACCGGTTGCGCCAGCCCAAGCGCGACATGGCGTTGGTGGCCTTGGCCGGACCGATGGCCAACATCCTGATGGCGCTGGGTTGGGGGCTAATCATTCAGCTTGGTGGGGCATTGGGAAGTTGGCCCGGGGCAGGTGATTTTCTGTTTGAGATGGGTAAGTCCGGTATTTCCGTCAATCTTTTCCTTGCGGCGCTAAATCTTTTGCCAATACCACCGCTGGATGGTTCACGGGTGTTGACTGGAGTATTGCCGAATAGATTTGGAACCATGATGGCGAAAATTGAACCCTATGGCTTGGTGATCGTGCTGCTTCTCATTGCCACTGGCGCTCTGAATATTGTTTTGTATCCAGTTGTTCTTGGGTTATATAAATTGCTCTCTTTCATCCTGGGCTAAAGATTCAGTCATGGAAATCACCCTCACCGGCATCACCACCACCGGCACCCCGCATTTGGGCAACTACGTCGGCGCCATCCTGCCCGCCATCGAAGCCAGCCATCGCCATGACGTGCAATCGTTCTATTTTCTGGCCGACTATCACGCCCTGGTCAAATGCCAGGATCCCGCGCTGGTGCATCGCTCGCGGCTGGAAGTCGCCGCGACCTGGCTGGCGCTGGGGCTGGATGTCGAGAATGTCATTTTCTACGCCCAGACCGACGTTCCGGAGATTCTGGAACTGACCTGGATTTTGACCTGCGTGACAGCCAAGGGGCTGATGAACCGTGCCCACGCCTACAAGGCGGCGGTGGCCGAGAACGTGGCCGATCCCGACAAGGACCCCGACCAGGGCGTGACCATGGGCTTGTTCTGCTACCCAATTTTGATGGCGGCCGACATTCTGATGTTCAAGGCCAGCAAAATCCCGGTCGGCAAGGACCAGGTTCAGCATCTGGAGATGGCCCGCGACATCGCCGCCCGTTTTAACTACTTGTACGGCGAGCATTTCGTGCTGCCCGAGGCGGTGGTGGACGAGAGGGCGGCGGTCCTGGTCGGCTTGGACGGGCGCAAGATGAGCAAGAGCTACGGCAACACCATCCCGTTGTTCGAACCGGAAAAGGCGTTGCGCAAGCTGATCATGCGGATCAAGACCAACTCGCTGCCGCCCGAGGCGCCCAAGGACCCGGAAGCCTGCACGTTGTTCCAGATTTATCAGGCCTTCGCCACGGTCGAGGAAGCGGCGACGATGCGCGCCCGCTACGCCCAGGGTATCGGCTGGGGCGAGATGAAGCAGATCCTGTTCGAATATCTGAACACCCGGCTGAGCGAGCCACGCCAGCGTTACCAGGAATTGCTGGCGCAGCCAGCCTACGTTGAGCAGGTGTTGAAACAGGGTGCGGCGCGGGCGCGCGAGTACAGCGTCCCGTTCCTGGCGGAACTGCGGCGCGCGGTAGGCATTCGGCCGCTGGGATAATAGTGTGGTATTGATCACAATGATTGCACCCCTCGCCCACTAGCGGGAGAGGGGGATTGTGGTTTGCCAAGGTTTCTCCAGGACAGGTTGAGGAATAGCGGGTGCAATTGGATTTCTTTTCAGAAAAAGATCAAAAGACTGCTTATAAAAAAAATAGCGCGGCCAATAAATTGAGTTTTCAAGATAAACGATTCCATGATTGGTACCGGTTTGTTTTATCTTTTCCTCCACATCTGGTGAGACAGTATATTGATCAGTTTGGCTTGCATTCCGGTAAAACTGTTCTAGATCCATTTTGTGGTACAGGAACGACTTTGGTTGAATCCAAGGTTCAGGGAATTGATAGTATTGGGATCGAAGCCAATCCAATGGCGCATTTTGCGAGCAAGGTCAAGATAGACTGGCGCATAACCGGGAATGATTTGATCGATCATGCCAACCGGATAGCTGACCGTGCTGCAAGAATGATTCAAAAAGAGCAGCTAAAAACCCTTCGGACTTTGTCAACTGAAGCCTGTTCCCTCCTGCTCAGTGATTCCATCAGTCCTCTCCCGCTGCATAAATCTCTAATCCTTCTTGAAGCAATACAATGTTCCAAGGATGATGAATATCATCATCATGAATTGCTCGCTTTTGCAAAGGCTCTGGTTTTTTCGATTAGTAATCTGCATTTTGGCCCTGAAGTTGGGGTTTGTCGAATAAAAAAGCAGGATGCGCCGGTCATTGAACTCTGGATGAAGGAAATAATATCAATGGCTAATGATTTAACCGCCATCCCTGAGCATCAGGCGTCCGCTGAAGTTCATCTCGCCGATGCAAGGCAACTGTCCACTATTTTAAAACCAAACAGTATAGATGCTGTATTTACTTCGCCCCCCTACCCGAATGAAAAAGATTATACCCGCACCACTCGCCTCGAATCCGTTCTTCTTGGATTCATTAACAATAAGGCTGAGTTGAGAAATTTTAAACAGGGGCTGATTCGTTCAAATACGCGCAATGTTTACAAGGGGGATGCCGATGATCGATGGGTGACCGATCATCATGAAATTCAATCCACCGCCGCCGCCATTGAGAAACGCCGGATTGAACTTAACAAGACATCAGGGTTTGAGAAACTTTATGGTCGAGTAACCCGATTATATTTTGGCGGCATGGCGAGGCACCTGGCGGAATTGCGATCATTCCTGAAGCCTAGCGCCTATCTGGGGTATGTGGTTGGAGATCAGGCTTCCTATTTGCAAGTCATGATCAAGACTGGAGAGTTATTGGCGGATATCGCTCAGTCGCTGGGTTATAAGGTATTGGATATTGATCTTTTCCGCACCCGATTTGCCACGGTGACCAAAAAACAGATGCGTGAAGAGGTAGTCATTCTTCAGTGGCTTGGGCCATGATGGATTAATAGCGGGAAAGCAAGGCATGACTGATCGAAAAAACCGTTACACCAGACTAATTGAGGATATTTTTGACCAGCATTATCGGGAAGGCGCCGAGGAGGTGACGTTTGAACGAGATGATCTGGTGGAAACCGCCAAGAAGCTTGGGATCAAGCTGCCTAAAAATCTTGGGGATGTCGTTTATAGTTTTCGTTACCGTGCCAATCTTCCAGCATCAATTCGTCAACGCGCGCCTGCGGGGCTGGAATGGGTCATTCGCCCGACAGGGCAGGCCAGGTATAGATTTTCACTGGCCTCCATGCCTCGTATTATTCCAAACAATCTGCTGGTTGAGACTAAAATCCCGGATGCAACACCTGGGATTATTGCTAGGTATGCATCCGGCGATGAGCAAGGATTGCTTGCGAAGCTTCGCTATAACAGACTTATTGATATATTTACTGGTGTGACTTGCTATTCATTGCAAAATCACTTACGAACCACCGTGCCTGATATGGGTCAGGTCGAGACTGACGAAGTCTATGTCGGCTTGGATCAATATGGCGCACATTATGTTTTTCCAGTTCAGGCCAAGGGGGGAACCGATCAGCTTGGAATTGTGCAAATTGAACGGGACTTTGCTTTATGCACCGGTAAATTTCCAAAACTGATTTGTCGCCCCATTGCGGCGCAGTTTATGGAAGACAATCTGATCGCCCTATTTTCTTTTGAAAAAACAGAAAATGGAATGGCGGTCAGTGATGAAAAACATTATCGGCTTGTGCCTCCAGAGCAACTGACCGATGAGGAGTTGGCAGCCCATCGCCATAGAGCCAAATCTCCGCGATACAGCGAATGAGCAGCACGATGGACGCTTCCGCCGACTCGTCGCCACTCGCCAGGGTGGGCGGCGAACCCTACACCCAATTGCCGCGGGACCTCTACATTCCGCCCGATGCGCTGGAAGTCTTTTTGGAGGCGTTCGAGGGGCCGCTGGACTTGCTGCTTTACCTGATCAGGCGCCAGAGCCTGAACATTCTCGATATTCCCGTCGCGGAGATTACCCGGCAGTACATGGAATATCTGGCGCTGATGCGGGAAATGCGGCTGGAACTGGCGGCGGAATATCTGGTGATGGCGGCCTGGCTGGCGGAGATCAAGTCGCGACTGCTGTTGCCGCGCCCGGCGGCCATCGAGGCGGAAGAGGAAGATCCGCGCGCCGAGCTGGTGCGGCGGTTGCAGGAGTACGAGCGGTTTCAACAGGCGGCGCGGGCGCTGGATGCGCTGCCGCGACTGGAACGCGATTGTTTCCCGGCCGGCGCGGAACTGGTCCAGCGGGAAACCCGCCGGCCACCGCCGCCGGTGAGTTTGACCGATTTGCTGGCCGCCTTGCGCGAGGTGCTGGCCCGCGCCGAACTGTTCGGTCGGCACCAGATCCGGCGCGAGACCTTGTCGGTGCGCGAGCGGATGAGCCAGGTGCTGGAACGGCTGGACGCGCTGCGCTTTATCCCCTTCAGCACGCTGTTTCGGCCGGAGGAGGGGCGGATGGGCGTGGTGGTGACGTTTCTGGCGGTGCTGGAATTATTGCGCGAAGCGCTGCTGGAACTGGTCCAGACCGAACCGTTCGCGCCGATTCACGTCCGACGGCGGGGCTGAAAGTCCCCATGCCGGAACTGAAGAGCGTTTTGGAAGCGTTGTTGCTGGCCGCTGGCGAGCCGCTGACGCTGGATCGGCTGTTGGCGGCGTTCCCCGAGGCGGAACGGCCCGAGCGGGACGCGGCACGCGCGGCGCTGGCCGAGCTGTCCGCCGACTACGCCGGACGCGGCGTGGAATTGGTCGAGGTGGCCAGCGGCTTTCGCCTGCAAGTCCCCCAGGCGTTCGCGCCCTGGGTAACGCGGTTGTGGGAAGAGCGGACCGCCAGCTATTCCCGCGCGCTGCTGGAAACGCTGGCGCTGATCGCTTACCGCCAGCCGGTGACCCGGGGCGAGATCGAGGCGGTGCGCGGGGTCAGCGTCAGTTCCAGCATCATGAAAACCTTGCAGGAGCGCGGCTGGATCAAGGTAATCGGCCATCGCGAGGTGCCGGGCCGTCCCGCGTTGTACGCCACGACCCGCGCGTTTCTGGACTACTTCAATCTCAAAAGCTTGAGCGAGTTGCCCCCGTTGGCGACGCCGCGCGACCTGGACGCCATCGGTGCCGAACTGGAGCGCCGCGTGGCCGTCCCGGACGAAAACTCCATCACCCCGACGGAATCCCCCGATGGCTGAACGCTTGCAGAAATTCCTGGCCCGCATGGGGCTGGGTTCCCGCCGCCAAATCGAAGACTGGATTCGCCAGGGCCGGATCACGGTCAACGGCGTGGTGGCGCAACTGGGCGGCCAAGTCAACGGTGCGGAGAAAATCCAAATCGACGGTCGACCACTCCAGGTGCGTCCGTTCGGGCAGCGGCGGCGGGTGCTGGCCTATTACAAGCCGGTCGGCGAAATGACCAGCCGCCACGATCCCGAAGACCGACCCACGATCTTTGAACGGTTGCCGCCGTTGCGCGATGGTCGCTGGATCGCGGTCGGTCGGCTCGATTTGAATACCCAGGGTCTGTTGTTACTGACCAACGACGGTGAGTTGGCCAACCGGTTGATGCATCCCTCGTCCCAGATCGAGCGGGAGTACGCGGTGCGGGTGTTGGGCGAAGTCGCGCCGGAGATGCTGAAACGGCTGCGCGAGGGGGTGGTGCTGGAGGATGGATTGGCGCGGTTCGACGCGATTCGGGAGGCGGGCGGGGAGGGCGCCAATCACTGGTATCACGTAATCCTGCGCGAGGGCCGCCACCGCGAGGTGCGCCGGTTATGGGAATCACAGGGTGTCACGGTCAGCCGGCTGACCCGGGTGCGTTATGGACCGGTGACCTTGCGGCGCGGTTTGCATCCCGGCCATTGGGACGAACTGGACGAGGCGCAAGTGGTGGAGTTGTTGCGCGCCGTGGGCCTTGCGTCGCCAGAATCCAGACCGGAACCACGCCAGCCCTCGGCAACCGGTCGAATTTGGCCTGATCGACCACGCGGTGGACGTGGCTTTCGGCGTTGAATATATTGAAAAACGATGCGCCGTGGTAGGGTTTAGGGTGAAGTTGGATCGCGGTGTCAGTTGAGGTGTGTACGGTTAAGCGAGCAAATTCCAATATCTCCAATCGGTTTTTATTATTGAGAACCATTCTTATTTGTAGTATAGTATTATTTGAAGCGCGTTAGGGAGCGAGTGTGAGAGCTATGTCGGTAGTCTGGCTCTCACGCCAGATGAGGCGCGATCACGGATTATCTTACGACGAAGAGGCACATCGACATGACCCAGGAATTTGACCGGAACGCCGCCATCGGCGTGTTGAACCGCATTCTCGAACTGGAGCTGGCCGGCGTGGTGCGCTACACCCACTACGCGCTGATGGTGTACGGCTACAACCGCATCCCCATCGTCGGCTGGCTCAACGCTCAGGCCGACGAGAGCTTGATGCACGCCCGCCAGGCCGGCGAGTTGATCACCAGTCTGGGCGGCCATCCCTCCCTCGGCATCGGTCCGCTGCTGGAAACCCACCAGCACGATATCGGCGACATCCTGCGCGAATCGCTGGCTCACGAGGGCGAGGCGCTCAAAGCCTATTACGCATTGTTGGACTGCGCTCGCGACCAGGACGTACGTCTTGAAGAATACGCCCGCGCGCAGATCACCGCCGAACAAACGCATCTGGACGAAGTGAACAAGATGCTGCGGGCGCCGGGTCAGACCAACGCCTACGTCGCCGGAGAGATTTAAATGGACGGGCACGGTGGGCAGGAACGCCAACTGTTCGAGCTGGGCCGTTTGGTGAAGGCGGGTTTGACACAACCCCTAGGATTGATGCGGCCGGGCGGTGTCGGTCGCATCCTGGCCGTGCAGAGCGGGGAAGGCGACATCGAACGCGGTCTTTTGGAGATGGGTTTCGTCGAAGGCGCCTGCGTCGAAGTGTTGCATCACGGTTTTCTGGGTCGCGACCCGCTGGCGGTACGGATCAATCAGACCATGACCGTGGCCCTGCGTCGCGGCGAGGCCAACGCCGTGCTGGTCGGGCCGTTGCTCGACCAGGGCGCGGACACGAGGTCGTCGACCGGGCAGGAGGCGCGGCTATCATGACGGCTGGAACTCTAGCCGCGGAGGGTTTCAGACCCGCCCGCATCGCCTTGGTCGGTCCGCCCAACAGCGGCAAGACCACCCTGTTCAACACCCTGACCGGCGGCCGGCAAAAGACCGGTAACTACCCCGGCGTGACCGTCGAGCGGAAAAGCGGTTTGCTGAAAACGCCGGGCGGCCATCCGGTCGAAGTGCTCGATCTGCCTGGCAGCTACAGCCTGCGCGCCCGCAGCCCCGACGAAGCCATCACCCGTGACGTGGTGCTGGGCCGGCAGGCACGAGAAACCTTGCCGGATGCGTTGGTGTGCGTGACCGACGCCACCAATCTGGGTCAGCATTTGCGGCTGTTGCTGGAGTTGCGGCAACTGGGCCGGCCGCTGATTCTGGTGCTGAACATGATGGACATCGCCCAGAAGCGCGGCTGTCAGATCAGCACTGAAGCGCTGTCACGGCAGTTGGGCATTCCGGTGGTGACCACCGTGGCGATGCGCAAGCACGGGGTGCGAGACCTGCTCGGCCAGATCGACGCGCTGTTGAACCAGGCTCCGGCCGGGGATGGTGTCACCGCGATCTCCGACTGGGTGGAGCCCTCGCCGGACGCCATTCGCGCCCACCACCGAGAGGTGGAGCGCCTGCTGCAAGAAGCCGTGGTCCGCGAGGGCGCGCCGGAACACCTTACCCGGCAACTCGACCGGGTATTGCTGCATCCGGTGGCGGGACCGCTGATTTTGCTCGCCCTGCTGTTCCTGATGTTCCAGGCCGTGTTCAGTTGGGCGGAAGCACCGATGGACTGGATCGACGGCGGCATGGCCGGCTTGCAGCAGTGGCTCTCCGCGCACATGGAGGAGAGCCTGCTCAAGAGCCTGCTGGTCGACGGCATCGTCGCCGGCGTGGGCGGCGTGGTGATCTTCCTGCCGCAAATCCTGATCTTGTTCCTGTTCATTCTGCTGCTGGAAGATTCCGGCTACATGACCCGCGCCGCGTTCCTGATGGATCGGCTGATGAGCGCGGTCGGTTTGAACGGCCGCGCCTTTATCCCCTTGCTCTCCAGCTTCGCCTGCGCCATTCCCGGCATCATGGCGGCGCGCACCATCGCCCATCCGCTGGATCGTTTGGTCACGATCCTGATCGCGCCGCTGATGACCTGCTCGGCGCGGTTGCCGGTGTACGTTTTGCTGATCGCCGCGTTCGTGCCCGCGACCACGGTCTGGGGCGGGATCGGTTTGCAAGGGCTGGTCATGTTCGGCCTGTACGCGACCGGCATCGTCGGCGCGCTGGCGGTGGCGGGCGTGTTGCGGCTGACCCTGTTGCG
This sequence comes from Candidatus Contendibacter sp., assembly GCA_029624675.1. Taxonomy (GTDB): domain Bacteria; phylum Pseudomonadota; class Gammaproteobacteria; order Competibacterales; family Competibacteraceae; genus Contendibacter. Next base: position 175,069 of record JARSSP010000071.1, on the reverse strand, counting down.
CGGCGACCGGCAGCCTTTGCTGATGGAACTGCCCAGCTACAAATGGCCGAATCCCGCCAATGTATTGTTGGGTTTGTGGGAGCGCGCCAAGATCTTCATGCGTCGGATCGGCACGATCATCTTGAGCGTGCTGGTCATCCTGTGGTTTCTGTCCACTTTTCCCGCCGCGCCGGAAGGCGCCACGGAACCGGCGATTTATTACAGCTTCGCCGGCCTGATCGGGCGGACGCTGGAACCGTTGCTGGCGCCGATCGGCTTCAACTGGCAGATCGCCATCGCCTTGGTGCCGGGCCTGGCGGCGCGCGAGGTGGCGGTGGCGGCGCTCGGTACCGTGTACGCCCTGAGCGGCGACGAAGGCGCCGTCACGGAAGCGCTGACCACGACGCTGGCCCAGAGCTGGACGCTGGCGACGGCTCTGTCGTTGCTGGCCTGGTACGTGTTCGCCCCGCAATGTCTGGCGACGCTGGCCGCCGTCCGCCGCGAGACCAACTCCTGGCGGTGGGCGACGTTCATGTTCGTCTACCTGATGGCGTTGGCGTATCTCGCCGCCTTCGTTACCTACCGGGTAGCCTTAGCGCTGGGAGGTGGCTGAGATGTGGCAGGACGGCTTGGCGTTGTTGGTCGTGGTGATCGCCGCGCTCGCCCTGTTGCGATCTTGGCTGCCGTCTGGACTTTTCCGGTTCGGCGTCCGCTGGGGGGATGACAGTTCGGTCAAGAACGCGCCACCCGCTGGCGGCTGTAGCGGCTGCGCGTCGAATGCGTCCTGTTTCAAAGTGCAGGTCAAGGTCTATCCCGTCGCCGTCGGGCGGCGCAAGCGATTACCGTCCGACCCTTGTTGAGCGCCGCTTTCTCGCTCAACCCCCCCGCCCGCCAGCGAGGGGAGGCGAACGATTGCATCGAAACGTCCACTCGAATCCCGTTGCGAGGTCATTGCGATGAGCTACTACATCCATCATGTTCCGGGTCGTCTGCGGATCAAGACCGCGCGTCTGCATCGGGCCGAGTGTCGGGCTAAGCTAGGCAAGATGCTGGCAGAACTACCGGGCATCGACAGCCATAGCCACAACGACAAAATCGGCAGCGTGCTGATTCATTACGACACCGCCCGGTTGAACGCCGACGACATTCTGTACCACCTCTACAAGGCTGGTTGTCTGGACAGCCCCATATCCGCCGCGCCCGCCGCCTCGGCCGGCGGCGATCTGGTCAAGCAGGCCGGCGCCCTGTTCGGCAACGCCCTGTTCGGCACGCTGCTGCGCAAGAGCGTCGAAACCTCGGTGCTGTCGCTGGCGCGAGGATTTCGTTGAAACCGTCCGACTCGACAATCCCGCCGAGCGGCGACGACTGGGCACGGTTGGCCGGTCTTCTGCCCCATTTGCGCATCGTCCATCACGTTCGCGGGCGACTGCGGGTGCGGCTGCACGCCGGAGTGTTAGGCTGGCTGGCGCAAGGGCCGAACGCCGCGCCGGAAAGCTGGTTGGCGCGACTGCCGGGCATCACTGCCCTGCATCTGAACAAGTCTGCCGCTTCGCTGGTGATCGAGTACGACGCCCGGCGCATCCCGCCGCAGTGGTGGGAGCGCCTTCTACACAGTCGCGGCGAGGCGCTGCCCGTGCTGCTGGCGGAAGTCGGCCTGTTCACCGATCCCGACCACTGTTCTTCCCATCCACCTGAAGGAGCGCCCGCGTGAGTGATCGTTATTATCCCTCACCCTACTATCCGCACGACTGCCCAGAGTCCTTTTCACCGTCCACCGTCGCGGTGCTGCAAAACGCCGCGCTGGGCGCGACCGTGGGCGCCGCCGCCGCGACTGCCGCGCAGATCAAGCGCCACGATGCCGACCACCGTTTGGCGTTGAACGACGTGCTGCAAGCCGGCGCCGTCACCGGGCTGACCACCGCCGCCGCGACCCTGGTCGGCCAGAGTCTGGGTTGCAGCAAAACCCTGACCCGTTTCGCCGCGATGTTCGTGACCAGCGCCACCTTGATGTATTTGTTGAACCCGTCAAAACAGGGAGAATCCCAATGAACGAAACCCAAAATAATCAGGCGTCTCCACAGCAGCCCGGTCCGCAGCAGGGTCCAGCCGCCCAGCAGCAAGCAGGCCCGCCAGAACAAGGACCGCAGTATCACGGCGGTTACCAGGAGCAGTATCAGGGTCACTACGGCCATCCGCCCGCGCCGAGCAATGGCCCGCCCCCTTGGGCGCATCAGGTCTATCACCACGGCGGCTATCAGGATCAGTATCGAGGCGGTTACGGCCATCCGCCCGCGCCGGGCAACAACCCGCCCTGGGCGCACCAGGATCATCACCGAGGCGGCCATCCCGGCTACTACGGACCAGGGTATTACCCGCCAGGCTACAGCGCGCACCCCGGCTATCACACGCATCCCGCCTACGCGCAGTTCCAGGCGGGTTATGCGCCCCATCATCATCACGACGGCGGCTTGGGCAGCTTTTTCAACTTCCGCGACGAGCGCTTCGTCAAGGGCGCGATCACCGGCGCGGCCCTGACCTTCCTGCTGACCAACGACTCGGTGCAGAAAAACGCCATCAAGTCGCTGGTCAAGCTTTGGAGCCTGTTCCAGGGCGGCGTCGAAGAGATCAAGGAACGCTTCAAGGACGCGGAAGCGGAGATCAAGACGGAAGCCCAACCCGGCAAATAGGCAAGCAATGCCGGCGCCGGGAAACCGATTCCACCGACGTCGGCTTTTTTCCACTCCCATCCCAAAAATTACGCGATGCAGATTCCAGAAACTCTGCCCACGGTCGAGTTGGCCCACGAACTGCCCCAGCGCCTGCGCTTGCGCGCGCCCTGGCTGGCCGACCGCCGACTGGACCGGTTATCTCTGGAAGCCGCGCTGCTGAGCCTCGGTGGCGTGCGCGGCGCGCGGGCCAATCTCCATGCGGGCAGCATCGCCATCGAGTACGACGGCCAGAGCCACCACCGCCGCGCGATCCTGGACTGGTTCCGGCGACCGCCCCCGGAATTTCTGACCGAACCCAGCCCGGTCGCCAGCCGGCCCGATCCCGACTTGCTGCGGGTGTTCGGCGCGTTGGGTGGCCTGATCCTACTGCCCATGTTGGCTGAACCGCTGCGCCGCTGGCTAACCTACGCCCTGATCGCTCCGACCGTGTGGGAAGGCGCGCAGACCCTGAGCCGGAAAGGGCTGAAAATCGAGGTGCTGGACAGTCTGGCGGTGAGCCTGGCGGCGGCGCGGGGCGAGTATTTCACCGCCATCGCCACCCAAGGCTTGCTGGCGTTGGGCGGGTATCTGGAGCAGCGCACCGCCCGCCACGCCGACGATCTGCTGCGCCATCTGCTCAAGCCGATGCCAACGCAAGCCTGGGTCGAGCGCGACGGCGTGCTGGTGCAAATCCCGTGCGACGAACTGCGCGTCGGCGATCGCATCGAAGTCGGACCGGGCGAGATGATCCCCATCGACGGCAAGGTCGTCGGCGGCAACGCGGCGGTCAATCAGGCGTCCGTCACCGGCGAGAACTTGGCCGTGCGCAAGGAACCGGGCGACAAGGTGCTGTCCGGCACCGTGCTGGAAGGCGGTCGCCTGCGCATCCGCGCCACCCGCGTCGGCGCGGAAACCACCACCGCGCGCATCGCCCGCTTCATCGAAAACGCCTTGCAACAGCAGTCGCGAACCCAGTCTCTGGCCGAGCAACTGGCCGACAAGCGGGTCTATCTGACGCTGGGCACCGGCGCGCTGGTGTATGCCGCGACCGGCGATCTCGACCGCTTGGCCTCGGTGTTTCTGGTGGATTACGCCTGCGCCCTGAAACTCGGCACGCCGGTGGCGATCAAGTCCGCCATGTACCAGGGCGCCAAGCACGGCATTTTGTTTCGCGGCAGTTCGGCGCTCGACAGCCTGGCCCAAGCCGACACCTTCGTGTTCGACAAGACCGGCACCTTGACCAGCGGCCTGCTGGAAGTAACCGACGTACTGAGCCTGGATGCGGACTGGGAAGCGGCGCATCTGCTGGCGCTGGTGGCCTCCATCGAGGAACACGCGACGCACCCGGTCGCCGATGCGGTGGTCAAGCAGGCCCGCCGGCAGCATCTGGGGCACATCGAACACGAAGACGTGGATTATCTGGTGGCGCACGGTCTCACCACCCACGCCGAAGGGCGCTGCGTGGTGATCGGAAGCCGACATTTTCTCGAAGCGCATCAAAATATCTCGTTCGCCGCCCATGAAGAGCGCATCGCGGCGCTGGAGCAATCCGGCAAAACGCTGCTCTACGTGGCGTTGGAACAGCAGCCGCTGGGGTTGATCGGTCTACGCGACAGCCTGCGCCCGGAAGCAAAAACGGTGCTGGCGCAACTGCGCCAATCCGGAATTCGGCGGCTGGTGCTGCTCACCGGCGACCGCCAGGACAAGGCCGAGGCGCTGGCGCGGGAGTTGGATATGGACGAAGTCCACGCCGAATGCCCGCCGGAACGCAAAGCCGCCGTGGTCGAACAACTGCGGGCGCAAGGCGCGAAAGTAGCGTTCATCGGCGACGGGGTGAACGACGCCCCGGCGCTGATCGCCGCCGACGTGGGGTTGGCCATGCCCCGAGGCGCGGATCTGGCTCGCGCCACCGCCGACATCGTGCTGCTCGACGAGCATTTGCAGACCTTGCTGGCGGCCAGAACGCTGAGCGCGGGGACCCTGCGCCTGATCCGCAACCATTTCCGCGTCTCCACCGGCGTCAACACGGCGGTCATCGCCGGCGCGGCGTTCGGCCTGCTCTCGCCGGTGTGGTCGGCGCTGCTGCACAACGGCATGACGCTCGGCGTGCTGCTCAACTCGATCGCCGGCGTCAGCCTTAAATCCGGTCATATCGAAGCGCTCAAGGACAAGTTGGAGACGCTGAAGGTGGCTTATCGCGGCGGACGGGTGGATTAGGCGGCTATCGGTGCTGATACGCGCTTCAAAGCTATTGACTGGCTTGCCCGCCGTTCAAGAAAAAGCCCGGCCGAAGCCGGGCTTCACAGGCGCGAAAAAATCCGCTGGCACTTAACCGAACGGCTTCGGCGGCGGGGTCTTGTCGGTCGACGGCGGCAGGATCGGCATCAGGAACGACGGCTGATCGCCGGTCAGGGCCTTGAGGAAGGCCACGATCTTGGTGTTCTCCTCGGCGGTGAACTTCTTGCCCAACTGCAAGCGGCCCATGATGTCCACCGCCTCGGTCAGGGTCTGCGCCGCGCCATCGTGGAAGTAGGGATAGGTCAGTTCCACGTTGCGCAGGGTCGGCACCTTGAGCTTGAAGCGGTCGGCATCCTTGCCGGTCACGCCCGCCATCCCCTCGGCCGTGCTCGTGGTCTTGTAGGGCGTCACGACACCCATCTTCTGGAAGGAGTTGCCGCCCACGACCGAGCCGTTGTGGCAGGCGACGCAGCCGCTGGTCTTGAACAAATTGTAGCCCGCCAGTTCGGTTGCGGTCAGCGCATCCTTGTCGCCGAGCAGCCAGCGGTCGAAGCGCGAGTTGGGCGTCATGGCCGAGCGGCGGGGTGGGGTCGAAAACAGCGATCACTCCCGAACCCCGACAGATCGTCTTCGTGGTCCGAACTCATATCCTCACGATCTCCGCATGTTTTGTTTGACATCTAAACGAGAATTATTATCATTAAACGCACAAGTCCTTAATCGGAATCACCCGATGTGCGAGCTGCATCACGCCGTGCTGAAATCCCCGCAAGTCGTTCGGGGCGCCCCCGAGGCCCTCTCCGCGATGCCGCGCAAGAAGTTTTGTTTGGGCAACGCTCCAGGTAGCGATAAGCCGCTCGGGCCGACATTTTTGCCCTGTCCCCCAGCGGAGCCTCGGAAATCACTCGCCGCGCCGCGCAAAAAGCTTTGGGAACTCGATCAATACTATCACTGTAGCGTAATCGGTACTTGCCTGACCCTGGCCGAACTGCGCCAACTCCAGCGGCGGCTGGGCGGCGGCGCTCAAGCCCCGACCAGCGATTACGATTTGCATCGCGCATTTGTCGTTGCGGCCCGCGAAGCCACGCCCGCGAGTCGCCTGATCCACAAGCATCTGGATCGCAAGTACAGGCCGGCCATCCAGCAAATCGGCAAAGCGCAATCGGCGGAGGCGTTCGCGGCCTGCTGGGATGCGGCGTTGCACTCGGGCGACGTCGCGGGCGCTTACTGGGCCTTGATCACGCATCCCAGCGTACCGAACTCCGTGCTCGATCGCGTCTACGGCGAGGTTCACATGCTGTCGCATTTGTCCGGCGCGTCGATCCGGGTCGATTTACAGGAGTTGAACCGGCTGAGACACCGTTGCCCGGAACTGGAAGCGCAACTGGCCGATGCCAAGGTAACGGCCCGCCGCCGGCTGGCCGAGCAAGAAGACGCGGTCGCCGCGTTGAACAAAAGGCTGGCGCGAGCCCTGGAGGCGGAAAGCAGGCTCCAGGCCGCCGAAGCTCGTTTGGCGGTGCTGGAAGGGCAGCCGTTGACCGCGCGCTTGCGGGCCGAGGTCGAGGAATTGCGCGAGCGGCTCGACGCCGACCGCGACCGCGCCGACCGCGCCGAAGCCGCCGCCGACCACTGGAAACAACAGGTGACCCGTTCCATCGACCAAAACCAGTGGCTTGCGCAACAACTGGCCGAGTCCCGCCAAGAACGGGACATGCTGGAAACCACCTTGGAACGACTGCTGGCGCCGCCGTGCATGGACGGCGGCGATGCCGACGCCGCGGTCGTCAGCTCCGACCTGGTAGGCCGCTGCGTGCTGTACGTCGGCGGTCGCCAAGGTTTATGCGCCCATTTTCGGGAACTGGTGGAGCGCCGCAACGGCCGTTTCATCCATCACGACGGCGGACGCGAGGACGCCCGCGCGCAACTGTGGGACGTGGTGCGGCAGGCGGACGCCGTGCTCTGTCCGCTGGATTGCGTGAGCCACGATGCGGTGCATCGGATCAGGCGCTTCTGCGAGCGCCACACCAAACCGCTGGTGTTGTTGCCGCGCGCCAGCCTGGCGGCGTTCAATCGCGGCTTGAACGCGGTGGCGTCGTGAGGTCCGCCGTCATGCTCGACAGCGAAGCGATTCGTGGCCCGAACCGAAACCCCATCGGATTATGCGACGCTGGAATTGCCGCCGGCCGTGAGGCGGAGGAGAGCGGAATCGAGTTGGCCATCGACGCGGGGAAGCTCTACCAGCTTCTGGTTTGCGGCGCGGTGAGCGTGACCGATTTTCGCTGCCTCGATCACGCTTCCAAATGCCGCGTGCGGACCTTGTGCCTGCACGCTTGCGCGCATCGCCTGAACCAGGGTGACGCCGCCGAGACCGCGCGGCGCTGGTGTGCAATGGAGCGTCCGTCGTGAACCCGCCCTGCCGCGATCCGCGCTTGGCTCGACCCGATCCTGGCGGCAGTGGCGCGTCCCGGAAACGGTGGACCAGCGGCGATCTGTTCGACGGCGACCAGGAAATCCTGATCGAGCACGCCGGGCAGGAATACCGGCTGCGCATCACCCGCCAGGGAAAACTGATCCTGACCAAATAATCCCCACATTCCGGCCTCCCTGCAAGGGACGCCGCGCCAGCCACCTTCGGCCTCCGGGCGACGGCAGCCAGCCTGCGCAAGCAACCTTCCTCAACCAAGGAGGCCCTTCTGTGTCAAGACATTCTTTTTCAGCGTCGGCCCGGCGAAGAGCGGACGTATTCACTCCCGCTTCCACTCTCACGCCCCGGGTCGATGCGCCGTTCCCGCGGACCCGATTTCTCGCCCAAGCCGCCGCGCTTGCGGATTTGCCTGACGTGGGCATTGAGAAGTATCCGCGGTCTTTCGACCAGCATGGCGTGATTGAAGGCTTGGCGATGGTCGAGCTGACTCCACGGGAAATTGAGGTTCGGATCGGACAACTGATTCATGCCAGCCTGAACGGGCGTTCCACCGCCATGGCTTTTGAAATCGTGCGCCATATCGATGCCCTCTGCGCCCATCCGGATGACCGTCGGTCTCCGGAAGCGCGCTGTGTCCTTCGGCGCCTGGCCGGGTACTGGCGGCGGCTGGCCTGGCTCGCTGTCGATTCAGAATCCGAGGGAAATCCAATTCCAGGTTCCACCTTGGCCTGCTATCAACGTTGTCTGATGGAGTGAAATAACCGCCATGAAATCCGTTGATCTTGATGCCTCCCACAATGAGGCACTGCCCGACGTGGCGCTGATCCAAACAGCCCTTTGTTATCTGATGACGCGCTATACCTTACGTCCCTGTTCTGGATTGAACTTCACCATCGCGCATCACCTGCAAATGTTGCTGGCTCACCCCGACATGGCTGGTAGACCGGAGCGGAGAAAAGTCTATTACGAGTTGCTGGAACACTGGCGGAATATCGCCCTGCGACAACAGGCAGCCAGTCCTGATGGCGTCCTGTCCTGGCAGACCGCGCTGCATTGACGTGCCTTCCATGTTTCCAGTCGTGACCTATCCGAATCCGTTGCCGCCGGGGACGCAATGCTGGAAGTAAGGCCCCACACCGGACAATGTCACTCCCCACTGGTACGTACTGCCCGCCACCCTCGCCGGCGTACCGCTGTTTTCACCCTCACCGACGGGGGGCTGGGGGATGACGACCTCAACACCCCCACACCGTGATCGGTCGCCCGCGATGGATCTCCTCGCGGCGGTAAATCTTCTCGTCCCAGGGCCGGTCGCCGCGGTCGAAGATCACCAGATGGCCGGACCCTTCGCCCAGCCGGTCGAGGTATTGCCAAGTCTGCTCCAGCCCCTCGGTCAGGGTGCGCTCCCGGCTTTTGCGTAAAATCTTCAGTTCGAGCACGATCCGCTGCACCCCGCCCGGCGCGTGCCAGATCACCAGCAGATCGGTCCGGCCCCGGCCCAGGCCGTATTCGCGCTCCACCCGGCCGCCGCCATTGACGATCCGTTGCAGGAAGGCTTGCATCAAGAGTTGCGGGCCGGCTTCCTGGTAGTCGAACCGTCGCAGCCAGTGTTCGGAGTGTTCGCGGAAGAACTCCTGGAATCCGGCCAGCAGCTTGTCCTCGTCCAGCCGGCCGTCCGGGCGCAGGTACCAGGCGGGTTGCTGGCTGGCTTCCAGGTCCAGTTGCTGGACGTAGGTCAGTTGCCGGGGAATGATCTCCCGGTAGGTGGCGTTGGCGATGGCCAGGCGGCCGTCGATCCGGTCGATCAGCCCCAGATCGAGCACGTACTGGATGTCTTCATCGCTGGCAGCCAGTTGAAGCTCGTCACCGCTCAATACCGGTTCGATCACCCGCCGCACCCGCGGTTCGCGCAACTTGTCGGCCAACTGGTCGAGATGGGTTTCCCGGCGCAGGATCAGCGCCTCCTTGGCCTGGTCCAACGCCTCGGCGTCGATCGGCCGGCTCCGGTCCCGCCCGGCGGGCGCCCGAAAGCAGGTCTCGTAGCCCAGGGCGTTGACCAGCCACGGCTGGCCCCGACTGAGCGCCCAGGCGCGTTCCAGCGCGGCGGCGGTGAAAGTCTGGCCGGTGGCGGCGGTGTGTTCGGCGTACAGCGCGGCCATGTCGTCCGCCGTGAAGTTGCCCAGCCGCAGCGATTCGGCCTTGATGTTGAAAGCCGACCCGCCGGTGATGATCTCCTTGGTGCTGCCGGAATGAATCCGGTAGTCCCGCACGTCCCGCACGCCGCAGAGAATCACCGTTTGAGGGAAGCGGACCGGACGTTTGGGATACCCCGCTCTCAATTGCCGCAACACCGCGATCAAGGTATCGCCGATCAGGGCGTCGATTTCGTCGATCAGCACCACCAGTGGTCGGTCGCTGGCGCCGGCCCAGTCGCTCAAGACCGCCTCCAGCGCCTGATGCGGGCCGTGCCGTTCCAGAATCGCCGGCCAGATCGCGCCTGGATAGCGATCCTCGGCCCCGTCCCGCGCCCAGTCGCCCAACGCGGCCAGAATCGCCCGCATCGCCGCCGCCACGTCCTCGCGGGCGCTCTGGGCGATTTCGACGTTGACGTAGACGCAGCGGTAGCGGTCCCCGGCGTTGAGATACTCGCGCAGCGCCAACAGGCAAGTGGTCTTGCCGGTCTGGCGGGGGGCGTGGAGGATGAAGTATTTTTCCTGTTCGATCAATGGGAGCAGCATATCCAGATCGATCCGCCGCAAGGGGTCGAGACAGTAATGCCGGGTCAGGTTGACCGGCCCGGCGGTGTTGAAGAAGCGCATGGTCATGGAGTTTCTCTGGTGGGGCGGGGTCGAGCGGGCCGAGCGGCACGTATTTGAATATAGCCGTCACCATATCACTAAGTTGACAAAGTGGAGCTCCTTGTCGATATTTTTCCACCGCTATGCTCAAGAATATCACCTGCCGCTTCCCGCGCCGCCCGCCTCCCGGCGGCGTCTGACCGCTTGGCCCAGCCCATGGAGATCACCACATGCGGTCGAACCCATGAAACCGGTCAATCTCCCGGCCACAGCGGTGGCACTGGGCCGTGCGGAGGGTGCTTTCCACCTCGATCAACAGGGTGGCATCCGGCAACACCTGGGTGGCCAACACCCGGACATCAGGCAGATCTAGGGGCAAGCTAATCGTGATCGACATGGTCAGCACTCCACTCGGGTCAGAACCTGCTCAGCGTTCCATCCTTGGGCTGCCAATGCCACACCACTACATCTTGTGGCCTTCACGGGAGACCTCATTGAACCACTTATCCACTTATAGGAGGCGAAGATGAGTGACACAATTATTCAAGAAGCGCGGAATATTCGCGAACGACACGCCGCCAGCCTAGGTTATGACTTGGATCGAATTTACATTGACCTGAAGGCCCGGCAGGAGAAACATGCAGCAGAAGGTTGGGCTATCGTTCCACCACCTGCCAACCCGCCGCCAGAGCCTAACTTGGCGTTGCGGCGGGCTCGCTTCGCTCGCCGCTGAACGCGAGCGTTATCCACCTCTGCCCTGTACGCGCCCCGCTGGCGGCCATGCCGACCACGGCGACGACCACGCCCAGCGCCAGCCGGCCCGGCGTTTGCGCCAGCTTCAAGCCGGCCGGCCAGGCGATTTCACACAGGCTGGCCACGATCAGGTACAACCGGGCCATGCGGTGGTCTCCCCGCAGTCAGCGGTTGCACAGCCAGCCTCAAGACCGGCCGCCTGGAAGTGCTCAAGGACAGGTTGGAGACGCTGAAAGCGGCCTATCGCGGTGGGTGATTGGGGGCGCTTGGGTTGTCCATCCGCCCGCGCCTATCGCGGCAATGACGCATCCATCGACCGCCGCACTTGGGCGACTTGTTCGTCGCTATAGCGGCGGCTGTCGGTCAACTCGAAATCGACCTTCAGATTCAGGCGCCGCACGAAAGCGTCGACCGCCGCATCACGCAACCGTCGGCGCGGTCCGGCGCCGGATGGAATGCCGCCAGCAATCTCCCGGTCGTCGTCCAGCGCTTTTTTGATGGCGTGCAACACGGTCGGCGAGTCGATGTCGCGCAACACCGACAAGAAAAATTCCATGTCGGCGACGCTCGCGCGGTCGATGGTCCGTAACAACGCCTCGCGGGCAGCGCCGTCTCCGAGTTGCGAGAGCGCGACTTGCGCCGGCAGCGCCACCGCCACCACCGGTCCCCAGTCCGAGAGTTTGGTGCGTTCCGCGCCGAAACCCTCGACCACGGCGCGCAGCGACTGTTCGTTCTCGGCGGCGGGGAAATACCCCAGCAACAGGAGGCAAGCCGCCGCGTGATTGCCCGCCAGGACGCTGGCGCGCAACGCCGAACCAGCCGCTTTGTCGCGCGCCAGCGTCGTCGGCTTGTAGCGGGTGTAGAGCGCGCGGGCCGCGCGTTCGCGGATATCGGCGTCTTGATCGCCGAGCGCTTCCAGCAGCAAGGGCAAGGCCGCCGTGCCACCGACGGCGGCGAGTACCGCGACCGCCTCGCGCCGGATATCCGCCCGATCATCGCGGAGATAGGGCGCCAGCAAGGGAGCCACGCGCGGCCCCAGCGCCGGTAATTGGCTGATGTGGCCGAACTCGCCTTCGCGCGCCGCGCGAAACGCCTGCTCAACCTGTTGTTCGACATCGACGGCCTGTTTTGCCATGAGGAGATTCCCATCGAAAAGATGGGCCGCCAGCACTAGAGCGGGCGCGGCCCAGACCAGCAACGACTTGATCGACCTGGTCGCCAAGTTCTTGTCCCTGCGTGCTCAAGGATTGGCCGTGTTGGCGTGGTCCTTGGGGATAAAGGAACCGCTAGGCGAACCATCGAACATCAGGTCCCGGCGGTTGTTGGTGTGATCGACGCCCAAATGGTGCAACAGTTCGTGCGCTAGCACCAACCCCGCCGGATCCACGGTGTTGTCCTCGAAAATGCAGCTTCCGCCCAGCGTGCCGGCTTCGGTGTCGTCGCGCAAGGGCGTTCGGTCCTGTTCGTACTCCTTGACGAAAAACACGTTGAAGTCGGCGGTTCTGTCCGCGTGACTGGTCACGATATCCCATTCGTGCTGGCGCGCGGCGACGCCGGGAAGATGAGCGGAAAAACGCACCACCCGCCTCAGGTTCTGCGCGATCCGCAGCGGCGCGGCGCCGTGGCGCGAGATTTCGATGTTGGCCTGCGGCGACAAGATGCGATTGGCGGCGATGATCAAATCGTTCAAGTCGGCGATCTGGCGCGCGGTCTTTTGGACGCGGCCGTCATCGACGTAATGAAACGTGGTCCGCACCGTCCTTTTGTTCTTGACCGAAACGTCGAGCACGGCGTCGAACAACGGCCCTAAACCCACCTGAATCTGACAGGTTCCCGCGCGCACGCCGGTGATCGTAAGGATTGTTACGCCCAGGATGCTGGAAGTCCGCACCGTGGCGACGGCGGTGTTGCTGCTGGCGATGGAAAGTCCCGCGGCATCGAACAGGAAGACCATTTTGAAGCCGCCGACGGGCACCATTTGCCAGTTTGGCGAAGCGAATCTGTCGAAACCATCGTTCGGGCGAACTTCCGCAAATCGGGCGGCCATAGCGATCTCCACGGTGATGCACGCTCATGCTGACGCTGGTTGAAGCACGCTGCGTGCCACAGGCGGTTCGTTATCCGCGCGTGGTCGATCATCATGACGGACTCAACAGATGTCAGGGTCGGAACGGGAGTTTTCCACGCCAAAATGATCCGTTCGGTCCATTTTGGCGTGGGTCAGGGTGGTCGCGTTCGAAGGAAGCCACCCATTATTCCATGTTTTTGATGTCGTTGATGTTTAACCGCACCACAACGATTTGCCGTCCCTGGGGGCTGGTCTGTTCGGTACTGGAGGTGCGTTTGAAAAAAGGGGTTGGGGGGATTTCATGGGTAGGGGGAACGTTCGATGGATCATTCACATCATCTTGCCTGAAAGCGCCGCTGTCGCGCGCGCGGGATTGAGCCCTAACACACTTTTCACCGCCGCCACGTTCGCTCGCAAGTGATCTGGATTCAGGGTGCCGACCACCACACTGCTGACCCCCGGCTCGGCGAAGATCAACCACAATGAGGTCCGCACCGGGTCGACTTCCGATATCCGATCCAGGTGACCGCTGAGCAGGCCCTTCTTGATCAACACACCCTTGCCGGCGGCGGCGCGGATCACCGACAGTTCCTCCCGCTGGCGCGGGTTGTAGGTGACCATCACCACATCGCAGCATTCGACCGCTCGCAGCCCGCCAGCGACTGTCTTACTGGACATTCCGACAGCCCGTACCAACCCGGCCTGTTTAAGATCGAGCAGGGTCGGCAATACCTCTTCCCGTTCCAGAATCGCCAGATCGTCGCCGCTGGAATGGATCAGCACCGCGTCCAGCGCCTCGACGCCCAGCCGCCGCAGGCTGCGTTCCACGCTGGCGCGAGTGGCGGCGGCGGAAAAATCGAAATGGGATTCGCCGGCGTGAAATTCCTCGCCGACCTTGGTCACGATCACCCAATCCCGCTGGCGCTGCCGCAACAGCCGACCCAGCCGCTCCTCGCTTTCACCGTAGGCGGGCGCGGTATCGAGCAGGTTGATCCCCAGTTCCCAGGCCAGTTCCAGCAGCGCCAGCGCCTCCCGGTCCGACGGCAACGCAAAGGATCGGGGATACTTGACCCCCTGGTTGCGACCGAATTTCACTGTTCCCAGCCCCAGCGGGCTGACTTTGAGACCGGTCATGCCCAACGGCCTCAGCTCCATTCCAGATCCTCCCGATCCCAGGGTGGAACCGCTACCTTCGGCCGGGGCCAGCTTGCCAGCGGTAGCAAATTCACCGACCGGGGCCGCGCGCCCAAGGTGCGCAGTATAGTCTCAACGCGTTCGGCTAGCAGCGGCGCGAACGCCAGCTTGGTGGGCCAGACGGCGAGCACCCGCCCATTGCGAAAAATGCCCGGTTCGGCTGGCCGACCGCCCCGAGGTTGATGTGCTTCGGCCCGCTGGACGGTGAAGGTGGCAAACTCCACGGGTGACCAGTCCACCCATGGCAACAGCGCTTTCAGTTCTCGCCGCGCCGCCTGGATTTGATCGTAGCGGTCGCGTTCGACTCCGCCTTCGGCGAGGCCGCCACCGAGATACCAGATCAGTCGCCCGCCGAGGTCGTGGTGGCTGGTCACGGTCAATCGCGGTACGTCGCTGGCACCCAGGCAGTGCGCATGGAGTGGGCCGGGCAGGGTCGGACCGCGTGCCATGACCATGTGCAGCGGTCGCAATTGCAGCGTCGCCCACGGCAATACCGCGTTGCCCGCGCCAGCGGTGAATACGGTGTAAACTGGCCGGATCGCCCACGTCCGCTGACCCGCGTAACGCAGAGTGAACGTGCCGTCCGCCGTCGGCATCGTGGGTCCCTGGTGGATGATGATCGCCTCGCGGTGGGGCTCGGCCAATGCCGCCAGCACCGAAGCCACGTCCACGATCGGCTCGTCCAGCCGGTACACCGCGCCCCGGAAGCGGGGATGGCGCAGCGCGGGCGGATAGTCGGCCGCATCTGCTTCGGCGATCTTCTCCATGCGGTCGCGCATCAACTTGCTGGCGAAGAACGCCGCCAGCCGGGAGGTGGGGGCGCGGGTCGCCCACAGGTATTGATGATCGGCCACCAGCCGCGCGGCGCGCAGATCCGGGTCGCTCTCCCCACGCAGGCAGCGTTGCCACGCTTCCGGCATCCCGGCGATGGCGGCGGCGGAATCGCTGATCTGGCCGCCCAGGCTGTATTTGGCGCCGCCGTGAATGATGCCCTGCGCGCACAGGGTCTGTCCGGCGCCCAACCGTTGATTTTCGATCAGCAGCGCTCCGTAGCCGCGCTGGCGCAGCCAGGCCAGCAGCCATAGGCCAGCGATACCGCCGCCGACGATGGCAATGTCCACGCTCAGGACCGGATGCAGCGATTTCATGGCCGGCGTAGGATTCGAGCGATGGTGCCGGTGGTCGAGCAGCCTTCGAGGTAATCCATGATCACGACCTGGCCGCCCGCGTCCCAGACAGCGCGATTGCCGGGAATATGGGCCGGGTCGTTGTCGCCGCCCTTAACCAGGTAATCCGGCTGGACCGCGCCGATCAGCCGCTCCGGCGTATCCTCGACAAAGGGAACGACCCAGTCCACCGCCGCTAGTCCGGCCAGCACCCGCATCCGTTGCGCCAGCGGATTGACCGGCCGGTCGGGACCCTTGAGCCGGCGCACCGTGGCGTCGGCGTTGACCGCCACGATCAAGCGATTGCCCAGCCGTTTCGCCTGTTCCAGATAGGTCACGTGCCCGGCGTGCAGAATGTCGAAGCAGCCGTTGGTCATGACGATGGTTTCGCCATGGGCCTTGGCGTCGGCGACCGTCCGCAGCAATTGCGCTTCGTCCAACACCCCGCGCGGGGGTTCCTCGTGTTCGTACAGCGCCCGGCGCAGCTCGGACACGGTGACGCTGGCGGCGCCCAGCTTGCCGACCACGATGCCGGCCGCCAGATTGGCCAGCGGCGTCGCCGCCGACAAATCCAGCCCGGCGGCCAGCCCGGTGGCCAGCGTGGCGATCACGGTGTCGCCCGCCCCGGTCACGTCGTAGACCTCACGGGCGCGAGCCGCCAGATGCAGCGGTTCGACGCCGGCGCGCAACAGGGTCATGCCCTGCTCGCCGCGGGTGATCAGCAGGGCTTCCAGTTCCAGCCGCTCGCGCAGCGCCTGACCTCGCTCCGCCAGTTCGCCTTCGTCGCGGCAGGGGCCGGCCACGCTTTCGAATTCGGCCAGATTGGGCGTCAACAGGGTGGCGCCCCGGTAGCGGCCGAAATCGCGGCCCTTGGGGTCCACCAGCACCGGTTTGCCGGCGGCGCGGGCGACGCGGATCAATGCCTCGACCTCGCGCAGCGCGCCCTTTTGGTAATCGGACAGCACCACGACGTCGCTGTCGGGCAGGTGGACGGCGAAGCGTTCTCGCAGGGCGGCCGGTTCGAAGTCGGGGAAGCCGTCCTCGAAATCCAGCCGCAGCAACTGTTGGTTGCGGCTCAAGACCCGCAGCTTGGTGATCGTGGCTTGGCCAGGCTGGCGGATCAGCTCGCAAGCCACGCCTAGCCGGCGCAGTTTGGTTTCCAACGCGACCGCTGCCTCGTCGGCCCCGGCGACCCCGATCACCCGGACCTGGCCGCCGAGGGTCGCGATGTTGACCGCCACGTTGGCCGCGCCGCCGGGTCGCTCCTCGACCGCCTCAACCTTGACCACCGGCACGGGCGCCTCTGGCGAGATGCGCGCGGCGGGGCCGTACCAGTAGCGGTCCAGCATTACGTCGCCGGCGATCAATACCCGGGCCGGCTCGAACGGGGGAATCTGCGGTTTCATGGGTTATTTTCGAGAATGTTTCGTGCGAGCGTCATGATAGCATGGGATGGGAAAACCCAAGGGCAAGGCGTGAAGACGCCTGTTGTCAATCCCCACTTGTCGCTCTCCGCACCATGAACAGCAAGGATTTGTATCTGCGATTGCTGGGCTACGTTCGACCGTACACCCGGATTTTCGCGCTCTCGCTGCTGGGCACCGTGGTGGCGGCGGCCACCGAGCCGCTGATTCCGGCGCTGATCCAACCCTTGTTGGACGGCAGCTTCGTGGCCAAGGATCCACGCGCCATCCGGCTGATGCCGCTGCTGCTGGTGGTGGTGTTCGTCGTTCGTGGCGTGGCCGGTTTCGTCGGCAGCCTGGCGATGGAGTGGGTCGCGCACCGGGTGGTGATGGATTTGCGCAACGCCTTGTTCGCTCGATTGCTGACCCTGCCGACCCGCTATTTCGACGACCATTCCGCCGGCAGTCTGCTGTCCCGCCTGACCTATGACGTCACTCAGGTGATGACCGCCACCACCCAGGC
This sequence comes from Candidatus Contendibacter sp., assembly GCA_029624675.1. Classification (GTDB taxonomy): domain Bacteria; phylum Pseudomonadota; class Gammaproteobacteria; order Competibacterales; family Competibacteraceae; genus Contendibacter. Next base: position 157,814 of record JARSSP010000071.1, on the reverse strand, counting down.
GCTGGTGGCGCTGGTCAAGGATGGGTTGTCGGTGATCGGCCTGCTGGGCTGGATGCTGTATCTGAACTGGAAGCTGTCGCTGCTGGCGTTCGTGATCGCGCCCGGCATCGCCGTGATCGTGCGGCTGATCAGCCGGCGGCTGCGGCGCCTGAGCCGGGAATTGCAGGAGTTGATGGGCGATCTGACCCACGTGATCGATGAAATCCTGCAAGGCCACAAGGTCATCAAGATTTTCGGCGGCCAGGACTACGAGCGGGCGCGATTCCACCGGGTGAACAATCGAGTCCGCCAGTTCAACCTGAAGCTGGCCGCCCTGTCCGAGGGCAGCGGACCACTGGTGCAACTGCTGGCGGTTGTCGCCCTGGGCGCGATGATCTACCTGGCCGCGCTGCAGTCAGCCGCCGACCAAATCACCGTCGGTGGATTCGTGTCGCTGTTCGGGGCGATGGCGATGTTGTTGTCGCCGATCAAGCGGTTGACCAAGGTCAACGAGCAATTGCAACGCGGGTTGGCGGCGGCGGAGACCCTCTTTGCGCTGCTCGACGAGCCGCCGGAGCCGGACCGGGGGACGCAAGCCCTTGGCCGGGCCCGGGGCGAGGTCCGTTTCCAACAGGTCGGCTACCGCTATCGGGCCGACGGCGCCGAGGTGATCCAGCAATTCGACCTTGAGGTGCGACCCGGCGAGACCATCGCCCTGGTGGGGCCTTCGGGCGGTGGCAAGACCACGCTGATGAGTCTACTGCCGCGCTTCTACGAATTGGAGTCCGGTGAAATCCGCCTGGACGGCATTCCGATTCGTGACCTGCGCCTGGCCGATCTGCGCGCCAACATCGCCTACGTCAGTCAGGACATTGTGTTGTTCAACGACACCGTCGCCGCCAACATCGCCTATGGCGCGGGCTTCCGGGCCAGCGAGGCCGAGTTGCTTCGGGCCGCCGAGAGCGCCCACGCCCTGGAGTTCATCCGCGAGTTGCCCCAGGGCATCAATACCCTGATCGGCGAGAACGGCGCGCGGCTGTCGGGTGGCCAGCGCCAGCGACTGGCCATCGCCCGCGCTCTGCTCAAGAATGCTCCGATCCTGATCCTGGACGAGGCGACCTCGGCGCTCGATACCCAGTCGGAACGCAAGGTCCAACAGGCGTTGGACACCTTGCGCCAGGGACGCACCGCTTTCGTGATCGCCCACCGACTGTCCACCATCGAGAACGCGGATCGGATCGTGGTGCTGGACCGGGGGCGCCTGGTCGAGATGGGTGCGCATGGCGAGCTACTGGCCCGAAACGGGCTGTACGCCAGCCTGTATCGAATGCAGGTGGATGGTAGTCAAGCAACAAAGTTGCTTTTTTAATAAAATTGTTTTCAAATGCACAACAGTTCTAATCAATTCTGATCGACGAAGGTGGATGACGCACGGCCACATGAATGCTCACAAAAAACTGGCGCCGCTGTTGCGCCAGGCGTTCCGACAAGGCGTCGACGCGGCGACCCGGGGCGAGGACCGTAATCCTTATGTCCCGAATAGCTACCTGCACCATGCTTGGGTGGCGGGTTGGGCGACGCTTGCCCGTGGATGGGACGCCGACGATTTGCAATTGTCCGGCGGTCGCGGTTTCGCCGACCACTCGTAGCCGCGCCGAACCGGTCGCGATGGGCCTTGGCGCGAAGTCGGGCTAGAATGACGCAATCGGGCGAACCGCGCGCCGTGCGGAATGGCCCCGACCGGCGACAGGGGAGTAATCGAAATGACCGAACCAACCCAGGGCAAGCCACTGGCGCGGGCTTATCACCGGATGATGGAGCGAGTGAAGCTTCGTCTGGAGGAACTGGAACAGGCCGAGCGGGAAGCATTACCCCAGTTACGCGCCAGCATCGAGCACGCGGCGGAAAAAGCGGTGGAACTGGGGGAACTGACCCGCGAGGAGGCGCGGTTGATCGGCGGCTATCTGAAGCGTGATCTGGAGGACGCCGGCCAGTATTTGGCCGATACTGGTCGTGATTTGGGCGCTTGGTTGCGCTTTGACGTGGAACTGCTGGAAGACCGGCTGTTGGATTTTTTCCAGCGTGGCGTTGACCAGTCGCGGCTGGAGTTCCCGACGTTCGAGGCCGTCGAGGGAGGGGCGGGGTCGGTCGAATATCGCGGCGGTGAGATCACCGGTCCCGGCACCTTGCAATGCAAGGCTTGCGGCGAACCGATGGTGTTTCATGCGCCCGCCGCCATCGCGCCGTGCCCGGCATGCGGCGGGACGGTTTTCGTGCGCGTCGGCGCGCGGGATTCATAGGTAGAAACCATGATACGCCTGTCAATCTACCTGATTTACCGTGGGGCCGAATTATCTTTAAATAGACAGCGCTTGAGCTGGTTTCCACAGCGAAGCGTGTTTTAAGCTCAATATCCTGTACTTGACCGCCAGCCGGACTTGCTGGCGGTTTTTTTATGCCCGCGTTCCAAGGCACCCAAGTTGCTTGAGGCGCCCTGACTGCCATCTATGGATATTCAAGCTTCATCGGAAATGAGCGCGGATACACCGTAGGTGGCGCCCTGGCCGCGCGACTCGTCGACCCGCAGCCAGACCTTCCTGACGCACTCTCGCCAGGGCCAACGGGAATCGCGGGTCAGTTCCACCCAAAATCGCTCGAACAACAGTCGGGCCAGGTTTTCGGCGGTGATGTTGTCGGTCGCCAGCACCGCCACCTCGTCGGCGGGCAGCACGTAACGCTTGCCGCACAGCCGGAACGCGCACTCGTCCTCCGCGCCAGGTAGCCATTCCAGCCAGGGGTTATTCCCAGCGATCAGCACCTTCTCATCCCACTCAGCGCAAGCCGCGCGCAATGCTTGCTTGAAGACCTCGTAGCTGAGCATCCGCGCCAAGGTTGGAGGGGCGGCCAGTTCCAGGTCGAGTTGCACCTGGTAGTTGTGGCCATGCAAGCGTTCCTTGCGGCCGTCGGGGAATACGGTCATATGCGCGGCCGCGAATTTGAGGTTGTCCTTGCGGATGTGAAGAGTCCAACTGTGCTGTCCATCGGGTCCAGTCATGGGCGTACTCCCGTTGAATCCGCCAGGGCCGCGTCGTATGGCGATATCGCGATTATAACCGGCGATAGCACCTGGATTGAGAATCGCGAGAAGGGAACACGCCAGCATGTTGGAAAGTCTTTGCTAGTAGCGGGCAATCCGAGCGAGGGAATCGAAATGGGCGTCATGGGATGGGGTCTGATCGGGATGGTGCTGGCGAGTTTACTGGCCGGTTGCGCCCTCGATCCGCCTCACTCCCTCGATGATCCGGTCAAAGCGCACTGTCTGGAGGGGTACGCCGCGCTGGATGCGGCGGTGGCCGAGCACGGGACGACGCCATCCGCGTTCACCCGCGTCGCCGGTTTTCCCTACCTGCGGGTGGACCGATTTCTGGCCGATTTCCGCGCGCAACCCCTGGATCCCGTCAAGACCGCCGCTTGGCTGACGCGGCTGAACGCGCTGGACCAGGAAGCCCGCGGGGTGGAGTGGATGTCGTTGCCGGAATCGGTCAAGGTGGAATTGAACCGTCGTCACGCGCCCGCCGAGACGGTTCCCGTCACGCTCGCGTCCTGCGCGGTCGCGCTGCAAAGCGCCGATGGGCGCGATCCCGGCCGGCTGGCGCTGATCCGGGCGCGGGCGCGGGTGGCGGACGAGTACGATACCTTGAACCAAGTGCTGGGACTCTATCCGCTGACGATAGTGCCAGTGGATTTCGGTGTCCACCGCTATCAGGAAGAGGTTCGCGCCCGGTTTACCCGGCCCCTGGCGGATGGGTCGGCGCAAGGCGCGTCGCGCCGCTACGGATTGCCCGCCGCGCCGCCGGTCGCTACCGAGGTCGCGACGATTCCCCGCGATGCGCTCGGTATTCCCGAACCGAATCCGGTCCAGCTTCAAGCTTTGTTCGCGGCTCATGCGCCGGTCTGGGAAGTGGATGTCGTCACCGATGCCGACCGACCGGGCGCGCCGTACTGGCGGGCCGATGGCGTGCCCACGGTCGATCCAGCCCAACCGACGGTCTATCATTATGTTTCCCACGCTCGCTGGCGCGGTGAACCGCTGTTGCAACTCAACTATCTGATCTGGTTCGCGGCCCGCCCGAGGACCGGCGCGTTCGATCTGTTGGGTGGGCCGCTGGATGGAGTGCTGTGGCGGGTGACGCTGGATCGCGCGGGTCGGCCACTCCTGTACGACAGCATTCACGCCTGCGGCTGTTATCACCTGCTGTTTCCTGGCCCGGCCTTGCGCCTGCGCGCGGAAACGGCGGACTGGGCCGAGCCCCCGCTGGTTCCACAGCCGGCGCCAACGGTGGGGGAGGGCGAACGTGTCGTGGTCCGGCTGGCGTCCGGCAGCCACGAGTTGCAACGGGTGTACGCGGACCGGGCGGGCGCGGTGACGAAACTGGACGAGCGGGAGTACGCGGCGTTGTACGCCGTGCCGGTGGAAAACGGCCCGTCGCGTGGCCTGTTTGGACCGGATGGGTTGGTGGCTGGCAGCGAACGGGCCGAACGCTGGTTACTGTGGCCGACGGGCGTGCCCTCGCCCGGTGCCATGCGCGAGCGTGGCCGGCACGCCATTGCGTTCGTGGGCCGGCGGCATTTCGACGACGCGGATTTGCTGGACCGAGTGTTTGAACCGGCGGAGGCGAGGTGATGAGATTCGAAGCGGGACTGGGCGCGGCGTTGCTGGCGATTTCGGCCATGGCGGGCGCGGCGGATGACGCGCTGATGATCGGCCGGTTTTCCGCCGGCGATTTGAATGGGTGGCGAACCAAGGCGTTTCAGGGCGAAACCCGTTATGGCTTCGACGACAAGAGCGGGCGACGGGCGCTGTTTGCCGCCAGCCAGGGCGCGGCTTCGGGCCTGTACCGGGAAATCCGGGTGGATTTGAACCGCACGCCCTGGCTGAACTGGTCGTGGCGGGTGGACCGGGTGTTGAGCGGCGTGGACGAGCGAACCCAGGCGGGCGACGATTATCCGGCGCGGGTCTACGTGGTGGTGGCGGGCGGCGCGGCGTTCTGGAAAACTCGCTCGCTGGTCTATGTCTGGTCCAGCAACCAACCGGTCGGCGCGACCTGGAACAACGCGTTTACCAGCAATGCCCGGGTGATGGCGCTGCGCTCGGGGACGAAGGACGCCGGCGGCTGGGTCAGCGAGAAACGCGACATTCGCGCCGATTTTCGGCAGTTGTTCGGCGAGGACATCGACGCCATCGACGCCGTGGCCCTGATGACCGATACGGACAACAGCGGCCAGGGCGCCTCGGCCTGGTACGGCGATATTTACTTCACGGCGCGGTGAGGCGGGCGCGGTCTGGCCGACGCTCGCCCGGTCCGGTCGAGTCAGGTGGTTTTCAATCCCTGACCCGCAGCACGATCTTGCCGCGCGCATGGCCGCCCTGGCTGATGACCTGGGCCTGACGGGCCTCGCTCAGCGGCAGGACGGTGTGGATGATCGGTTTCATTGGCCCCTGGTCGATCAACCGGGCGATCTCCACCAGTTGCGGGCCACTGGGCTGAATGAACACGAAGGCCCCACGAACGCCGTATGCGGCGGCGGTCGCTTCCGGCGGCGGGCTGACCACCGAAACCAGGATGCCGCCCGGTTTCAAGACCTGCCAGGAGCGTTCTTGAACATCACCACCGATAGTGTCGAGCACCACGTCCACCTCCTTGACTACCTGTTCGAACCGGGTTCGGGTGTAATCCACGAACTGGTCGACGCCCAGGTCCGCCGCCAATCCAATATTGACCGCCGAGGCGGTGGCGGCGACCCGCGCGCCCCGCGCCTTGGCCAGTTGCGCCGCGAAGCTGCCCACACCCCCGGCGACGGCGTGGATCAGCACGGTTTGGCCAGCCTGCAACTGGGCGGCGTCCACCAGTGATTGCCAGGCGGTCAGGGCGGCCAGCGGCACGGCGGCGGCGTGGACCGGGTCCAGCGTGGCCGGCTTCGGCGCGACCTCGCTGGCCTTGACCGCGATGAATTCAGCGTAACCGCCGTCGCGCTCAATGTCAGGTCGGGTGTAAACCTCATCGCCGATCTCAAAGCCGGTCGTGTCGGGACCGACCTCGACCACCGTGCCGGCGATGTCCCAACCCAGGATCAGTGGCAACCGATGGTTCAGAACGCCTTGCAGGTCACCTTCGCGGATTTTCCAGTCCACCGGGTTGACCGCCGCCGCTCGCACCTGGATCAGGAGGTCGTCGGGTCCGGGTTCGGGTCGGGACACGTCTTCGTAATGCAGCAGTTCAGGGCCGCCATAGGCGTGAATACGCACGGCTTTCATCGTCGTCATGAGCGTTTTCCACAAATTGGGATCGAATGAGGGGGGCGGGCGCTGGAGGGTCCAACGCGGATGCGGTTCGGGACCGGGCGCGTTAGGATAGACCCTCGCGCCCGGTCCCCCAATCCCCGATCGAACGAGGAGCATCCGCCATGCCCACGTCCACCGCGACTCTCGTTTTACCCTCGCCCGCGCCCGGCGTCGAGCGGACGTTGCGGGTCCATCGTTACGGCACGCCTGGCGCCCGGCCCAAGGCCTATTTTCAGGCTGCCCTCCACGCCGACGAGATACCGGGGTTGCTGGTGACGCAACATCTGTTGCGTGGCCTGGAGCAGGCCCAGGGGGAAGGTCGGCTCGTGGGCGAAGTGGTGGTGGTTCCCGTCGCCAATCCCATCGGTCTGGGCCAGCACCTCGATGGCCGGTTGCTGGGCCGGTTCGATTTCGAGGGTACCGGCAATTTCAACCGGGGATTTCCCGATTTGGCGGTGGACGCGCTGGAACGGGTCAAGGGGCGGTTGAGCGACGATCCGACGGCGAACGTGACGCAAATTCGCGCGGTGTTGCGCAATCTGTTGGCGGAGCGGACGGCGGCGCGGGAAGCGGACGCGCTCAAGTTGGAGCTGCTACGCCTGGCCATCGATGCGGATTGGGTCTTTGACCTGCACTGCGATGGCGAGGCGCTGCTGCATCTGTACGCCTCCCGTCGGCAGCGCGACGCAGCCGTCGAACTGGGCGCGGACCTGGGCGCGGCGGCGGTCCTGCTGGAGGACGAGCCGGGCGGTAATCCCTTCGACGAAGCCTGCGCGGGACCGTGGTGGAAGCTGCGCGCGGCGCTGGCGGAGGAGGGACCCGTGCCGCTGGCCTGTTTCGCGACCACGGTGGAACTGCGGGGCCAGGCGGACGTGCGCGACAAGGACGCGGCGACCGACGCGGCGGCGCTGCTGCGCTTCCTGCGGCGGCGCGGCGTGCTCGCCGGCGCACCGGGACCGTTGCCGGAACCGCTTTGCGAACCGACTCCGCTAGACGGTGTGGACGTATTGACCGCGCCGGCGGCGGGCGTGTTGGTCTATCGCAAGCGGTTGGGGGAACGGGTCGCGGTGGGCGAGGTGGTGGCGGAACTGGTGGATCCGCTGGGCGAGCCACCGGGCGCGGCCCGGACGCCGATTCGCAGCGCCACTAGCGGCCTGCTGTTCGCCCGGACGACCGAGCGGCTGGCCCGGCCGGGACAAAAGTTCTGCAAAGTGGCGGGGCGGGAGCCGCTGAGCCACCGTCAAGCAGGCAAGTTGCTGGAGGATTGACGGCAACCTATTGAGTGGAAATCCACTCCCTACCTCATCAGGCCGTGGCCTACCTTTTGGAGAATTCGTTTCATGAGCACCGACGATTCCCTGCCCGCCATTGCCGAACCCGTCCGAACCGCGCTGCGGTTGCTGATCGTGGGTTCGTTGCTGCTGGCCGTGTTCTACATTCTGCGGCCGTTTTTACCCAGCATGTTGTGGAGCGCGTTCATCGTCATCGCGGTGTGGCCGGGCCTGGCCTGGCTGCGGAACCGCTTCCGCTGGAGCCGGGCAAGGTGCGCGCTGTTGCTGGCCACGGTTTTGATCGCCTTCGTCATCGGACCCCTGTTGGCTGGTATGTTCGCGCTTGCCGAGCATGGCGAAACGCTGTTCCAGGACGCCAAGACGGCGGTCGAGCGAATTCCCGACGAGCCACCGGCCTGGGTGGGAGAACTCCCCTTGGTGGGCTCGCGGCTGGCGGAGGTTTGGCGGGACGCCGCCGCCGGTGGCGACAGTTTGCGGGCGCGGCTTGGGCCGGCGGTGCAGGCGGGTGGACGCTGGTTGTTCAGCCAAGTGGGCGCGGTCGGCGGACTGTTTCTTCAATTTCTGCTGGTGGTGGTGTTCACGCTGGTGTTTTACCTGAATGGTGAAACGCTGGATGAAGTGGGCCGGCGTCTCGCCGACCGTATCGGCGGGGAACGGGCGCTGCAGGCCCGCGATCAGGCGCGGCAAGCCATCCGCGCCGTGGCGCTCGGGGTGGTGCTGACCGCCCTCCTTCAGGCCGGTCTGGCGCTGATCGGCCTGCTGATCGCCGGGGTGCCGCTGGCGATTTTGCTCGCCTTCGTGTGTTTCCTGCTGGCCATCGCCCAGTTCGGCGCCGCCCTGCCGCTGTTGGCCGTGGCGGGGTGGCTGTACTGGGGGCGGGACGAGGCCGGTTGGGCCGCGTTCATGGCGGTTTGGGGCTTGGTCGTGGTGGGGGGCGTGGATAACATCATCCGGCCGATGTTGATCACCCGCGGCATGAGCATGCCGCTGACGCTGGTGTTCCTCGGCGTGATCGGCGGCCTACTCGCCTACGGTTTGATCGGAGTGTTTCTGGGGCCGACCGTGGTTGCGATTGCCTATACCTTGCTGCTGGCCTGGCTCGCGGAATCGCAAACCGATTAGCTCTGGCTCGGCATGGGTTATGATTGAAACCTTCCATAAACCCACCTGCACGGGAGATTAACCATGGATCTGATTGGATTTTTGTTGATCGGTTTGATCGCGGGCTGGATCGCCACCCAGTTCATGCGCGGAAGCAGCATGGGGTTGGCGGGCAATCTGGTCATTGGAGTGATTGGCGCCTTTGTCGGCGGTTTCCTGTTCCGCCTGATTGGCTTCGCCGCGGTTGGTCTGATCGGTCACCTGATCACCGCCACGGTGGGGGCGGTGGTGCTGCTGTACGTGGTGCGGGTACTGAAGAAAGCGTAAGTTTTTTCATCGATGGACGCCCTTTGGCTGGCTCTCGCCTTTTCGCTGGGTTTGGCGGTTCGTCATCTGGGATTGCCGGCGCTGGTCGGTTACCTGGCGGCGGGGTTCGTCCTGAACGCGCTTGGCCAGCGTGGCAGCGAACTGCTTGACCAGATCGCCCACACCGGCATCTTGCTGTTGTTGTTCAGCGTCGGCTTGAAACTGCGGATCAAAAGCCTGGTTCGACCCGATGTCTGGGGCAGTGGGTTGTTGCATCTGGCGCTCAGCGGCGGTCTGCTGAGTCTGGGGCTCCTCGCCGTTTTGACCCTGCCGACGGGGCAAGCGGTGCTTCTGGCCACCATCCTGGGTTTTTCCAGCACGGTGCTGGCGGCCAAGGCGCTGGAGGAAAAAGCCGAGTTGCGCGCCTTTCACGGCCGGTTGGCGATTGGCGTCCTGATCATTCAGGACCTGGCGGCGTTGGCCCTGATGGCGTTCGCCGGCGCGGTGGCGCCCTCGCCCTGGGCGTTGCTGGCGTTGGGCTTGCCGCTGTTGCGGCCGCTGGTGATGAAAGTGTTGGACTGGAGCGGCCATGACGAACTGCTGGTGCTGTACGGTCTGACGCTGGCGCTGGTGGTCGGCGGGCTCGGCTTCGAGCGCCTCGGCCTGAGTTCGGAACTGGGCGCGCTGCTGCTGGGGGTGCTGTTGGTGGGACATCCCAAGGCGATGGAGCTGTCCCGGTCGGTATGGTCGCTCAAGGAAGTGCTGCTGATCGGCTTCTTCCTACAAATCGGCCTGATGGGCTGGCCGAGTCTGGCCGCTCTGGGTGGGGCGCTGGCGTTGGCGTTGCTGCTGCCGCTGAAGGCCGCGTTGTTCTTTTTCATCCTCGTCGCGTTCCGGCTGCGGGCGCGCACCGCGTTCCTGGCGGCGCTGGCGCTGACCAGCTACAGCGAATTCACCCTGATCGTGGTGCGATTCATGGTCGGCAACGGCCAGTTGGACGCCGGCTGGCTGGTGATGCTGGCGATTGCGGTGGCGGTGTCGTTCGTGCTGGCCGCGCCACTGAACCGCTTCGCCCATGGTCTGTACGAACGACTGGCGGTGCGATTGACGCCCTTCGAACGGTCCCAGCACCATCCCGACGAGCAGCCGGTGTCGCTGGGCAGCACCCAGATTCTGATCGTCGGCATGGGTCACGCCGGCGCCGCCGCCTACGATTTCCTCAAAAAGCGCCAGAACATGCCCGAACATCCGCACAAGATGCTGATGGTGTCGGGCATCGATTCGGACCTGACCAAGGTCGAGCGGCACGCCCACGAAGGGCGGCGGGTGGTATACGCCGACGCCGAGGACCCCGGGTTCTGGCATCGCCTGCGCCTCGATGGGATCAAAGCGGTGATTTTGGCCATGCCGGATCTGGAGGCGAAGCGCATCGCCAGCCGGCAGTTGCGGCGGCGCGGTTTTCAGGGTCTGATCGGCGCGGTCGGCAGCTATCCCGAGGAAAAGCGGACGCTGCTGGCGGCCGGGGCCGACCTGACTTTCCTGGCCTTCAACGAAGTGGGCGTCGGTCTGGCCGAGCATGTCTGGGAAGCCTTACAGCAGCGGGCCGGAGCGAAACCCGAACGCGCGGCGGTCTGACACCATTTTACGCTGGCGTGGTCTATTGCGGCGCATCCCGAACTTGCGAGGACCCACCATGAGCCACAAGATCGACAAGACCGACGCCGAATGGCGCGCGCAACTGACCCCGGAGCAGTACCGGATTTGCCGCCAGAAGGGGACCGAGCCGGCGTTCACCGGCGCGTATCACGATTGCCACGAGCCGGGCGTCTACCGCTGCGCGTGTTGCGGTGCTCCGCTGTTCGATGCCGCCGCCAAGTTCGATTCCGGCACGGGCTGGCCGAGCTTTTGGCAGCCGATGGTGGCGGAGCAGGTCGCCACCGCTGAGGATCAGAGTTGGTTCATGCGTCGTACCGAAGTCCTCTGCGCCGACTGTGGGGCGCATCTCGGCCATGTGTTCGACGACGGCCCCAAGCCGACCGGCTTGCGCTATTGCATCAATTCGGCGGCGCTGAAGCTGGAGCGGCATGGCCTTTAAATCCCTGGCTGGACAGTCCCTTCAAACTCGCAATGCCCGTCTTAGCCGCTCCACCCCCTCGGCCAGTCGCGGAACGGCGTTGGTGTAGGCGAAACGAACATGCCGGCGCGGCAGGTGATGACCAAAATCCAGGCCCGGCGTGATGGCGACGCCGGTTTCCTCCAGCAGACGCAGGGCGAAACCGTAGCTGTCGTCGGTGAAGCGACCGCAGTCGGCGTAGAGATAAAACGCGCCGTCCGGGATGATGGGGATATGGAAGCCGAGTTCGCGCAGCGCCGGCAGCAGAAAATCCCGCCGCGCCTGAAATTCCCGCCGCCGCTCCTCGAAGATCGTTTGCGCCTCCGGCTCGAAAGCCGCCAGGGCGGCGTACTGCGCCGGGGTGGAGGCGGCCAGGAACAGGTTTTGCGCCAGCTTCTCGGCGTCGCCGACGCAGTCGTCCGGAGCGACCAGCCAACCCAATCGCCAGCCGGTCATCCCGTAATACTTGCTGAAGCTGTTGACGACGAAGACCCGCTCGGAATACGCCAGCGCGGTTTGCACCGAGGCGCCGTAAGTCAGCCCGTGGTAAATCTCGTCCATGATCACCCGCCCGCCGCGCGCCTCGACCGTGGCGACGATGGCCGCCACCTCGTCGGGCGCGATCACCGTGCCGGTGGGATTGGCCGGCGAAGCCAACAGCACGGCCACCGTCCGCTCGTCCCAATGGTGTTCGACCAGTCCGGCGGTAAGTTGATAACCGGTTTCCGGCCCGACCGGAATCCCCACCGCCTCGCCCTCCACCAGTCGCACGAAATGGCGGTTGCAGGGATAGCCGGGGTCGGCCAGCAACACCCGGTCGCCGGGATCGATCAGCGCCGCCGTCGCCAGTTGCAGCGCACCCGAAGCGCCGGGAGTGACGAGAATGCGCTGGGCGGGAATCTCGACCCCGTATCGCTCCTGGTAGTGAACGCTGATTGCCTGGCGCAGATCCGGCAGGCCAGCGGCAGCGGTGTAGCGAGTGCGGCCTTCCGCCAACGCCCGCTGACCGGCGGCCACGATCGGCGCGGCGGTCGGAAAATCCGGCTCGCCGACTTCCATGTGAATGATGGAGCGGCCCGCCGTTGCCAACTCCCCGGCACGGGCCAGCAACGCCATGACGTGAAACGGCGCGATGTCCGCCATCCGTCGGGCGGACGCGAACCGGTCAGACGCCAAACGCCCGTCCCCGGTCGTCCTCGTCCTCGTCGTGAATGGCCAGATCGGCCAGGTTGGCCGCTTGCCGACCGGCACTCGTGGTCTCGGCGCTTTCGGCCAACCGGATCTTCAGACCGACATTGTTCTTGGAATCCGCGTTCTTGATGGCTTCCTCCTTGGAAATCTTGCCCTCTCGGTACAGCTTGAACAGCGACTGATCGAAGGTCTGGGTGCCCGACTCGGTGGATTGCTCCATCGCGTCCTTGACGTAGTCGATCTTACCCTTTTGAATCAGATCGGCGATGTAGGGCGTGTTCAACAACACTTCCACCGCCGGCACCAAGCCACCGGTCAGCGAGCGGACCAACCGCTGCGAGATGATGGCGCGCAGGTTCAGCGACAAATCCAGCAGCAGTTGCGGCCGCACGTCCTCGGGGAAAAAGTTGACGATGCGGTCCAGCGCGCCGTTGGCGTTGTTGGCGTGCAGGGTGGACAGCACCAGATGGCCGGTTTCGGAGAAGGTCAGCACGTATTTCATCACCTCGCGGGCGCGTACCTCGCCCACCAGGATCACGTCCGGCGCCTCGCGCATCGCGCTGCGCAGGGCGTTCTCGTAGTCATGGGTGTCGATGCCGATCTCGCGCTGGGCGATCACTGACTTCTTGTGCTGGTGAGTGAATTCGATCGGATCCTCGATGGTGATGATGTGGCCCGGCGCGCTGGAGTTGCGATGGTCGATCATTGCCGCCAAGGTGGTGGATTTGCCGGACCCGGTGGCGCCCACCAGCATGACCAGGCCGCGCTTTTCCATCACGATCTGCCGCAACAGTGGTGGCAGGCCCAACTCCTCCACTTGTGGGATATCGCCCTTGATATAGCGAATCACCATGGACACCTCGCCGCGCTGCTTGAATACGTTGGAGCGGAACCGGCCGACCCCTTGCAGCGGAATGGCAAAGTTAAGTTCCCATTCGTGTTCGAATTCCTTGATCTGGTCGTCCTTCATGACCGAATAGGCGATCTCGCGCACCTGACCGGGCGCAAGCACCTTGTTACCGATCGGGCGCACCACGCCACCGATTTTGATGTTGACCGGCGCGCCAACGTGAAAAAACAGGTCGGAGGCGCTTTTATCGACCATCAGTTTGAGATAGGGGGTGATGTCCATCGGGATTCCTCCACGTTAATTTAGGCCAGCCGATTCAGGCCGTTGAGCGCCGCTACCCGGTACGCCTCGGCCATGGTCGGATAGTTGAAGGTGGTGTTGACGAAATACTGAATCGTATTGGCCTCGCCCCGCTGCGCCATGATCGCCTGGCCGATGTGGACGATTTCCGCCGCTTGGTCGCCGAAGCAGTGGATGCCCAGAATTTCCAGGGTGTCGCGGTGGAACAGCAGCTTGAGCATGCCCACGGTGCGGCCAGTGATCTGGGCGCGCGCCAGGCTTTTGAAGTAGGCATGGCCCACCTCGTAGGGCACCCGTGCCTCGGTCAGCTCACGTTCGGTGCGGCCCACCGAACTGATCTCTGGTGAGGTGTAGATGCCGGTCGGGATGTAATCCACTAGATGATGATCGCACGCGCCGCTAACCAGATGGGTAGCGGCGAACCGGCCCTGATCGTAGGCGGCGCTCGCCAGGCTGGGATAGCCAATCACATCACCCACCGCGTAGATGTGTGACAGGGCGGTGCGGTAGTTGTCGTCCACCTTGATCTGGCCGCGGCTGTTGGGCTCGATGCCCAGGTCTTCCAACCCCATGTGGGCGGTGTTGCCGGTGCGGCCGTTGGCCCATAACAGCACGTCGGCCTTGATCCGCTTGCCGGACTTCAAACTCATCATCACGCCATCCGGCAACCCTTCCACCGCTTCGTACTCCTCGTTGTGGCGGATCATCACCCCCTGGTCACGCAAGTGGTAGCTGAGCGCGTGGGCGATCTCGTCGTCGAGGAACGACAGGAGTTGCGAGCGGGTATCGACCAAATCCACCTTGCAGCCCATGTTGCGGAAGATGCTGGCATACTCGCAGCCGATTACCCCCGCGCCGTAGACGACGATCGAGCGCGGCGTGCTGGACATGCTGAGGATGGTATCGCTGTCGAAGATGCGCGGATGGTTGAAATCGATGTCGCGGGGTCGGAACGGATGGGAGCCGGAGGCGATGACGAAGGCGTCGGCGGTCAGCGTCTCCGACTCATTTTGCGAGTTAGCGCGGACCTCAAGCGTGTGAGCATTAAGGAATTTGGCATGGCCATGATAGAGCTGGACCCGGTTACGCTCGTAAAAATCCTGGCGCATGGTGGTTTGACGGGCGATGACCGATTCGGCGGAGCGCAACAAGTCAGGATAGGATAGCTTCAGGGCGTGGCCGAGCGTGTTGCGGAAGGCCGGACTGGTGTTGAACTCCAACATCCGGTTGATGGCATGACGCAGCGCCTTGGAGGGAATGGTACCCCAGTGGGTGCAACCACCGCCGACTAAGTGGTGTTTTTCGATCACCGCCACCGACTTCCCATCCTTGGCGGCTTTCATGGCGGCTCCCTCGCCCCCGGGACCGGTGCCGATTACGATGACATCGTAGTCCTGCTCGCTCATTGTGGCGCTCGTCAGTGATTCCAGCGGAAGACGCGGGAATGCCCCGCCGAATTTTTCGGATTGACAATTATAGCGTAGTTCCCCTTTTTGACGGCGACAAACCTGGGGATGGATAATTGTCGGATCAGCCCCCTGTTTTCCGGCGCCCGCTTCGATCCGACCCAACGCGCCCCAAGATGGGCCTGTCGCCACCAGTGTC
The DNA here is from genome assembly GCA_029624675.1 of Candidatus Contendibacter sp. GTDB lineage: Bacteria > Pseudomonadota > Gammaproteobacteria > Competibacterales > Competibacteraceae > Contendibacter. Next base: position 142,734 of record JARSSP010000071.1, on the reverse strand, counting down.
AGCAACTAAACTATGTGGGGTAGGTCAACAATCACCATGACCCAGGCCCCCAGCCTTGCGGCAATTTCAGCCCCCGAACGCGGAGTGCGCCCATGCTTCCCCAGATCAAGACCATTCTCTACACCACCGCCCTCGGCAGCCACACGCGACCGGTCTTTCGTTTCGCGGTCGGCCTGGCGCGACAGCACAACGCCCGGATCGTTCTGCTGCACGTGGTCGAACCGTTGAACAACTCGGTTCGATTCCTGATGGAATCCTATCTGTCACCGGAAAAAGCCCAGGAACTGCATCACGAGGCAACCCGCGGCGTCCTGGAGAAATTCCACAAGCGGCTGGAAGCATTCTGCGCCGAGGAGCTTGGCGCGACGCTTGAACAGACCGAGGTCATCTCGGAAATCCGCGTGATCAGCGGCGTTCCCTATGAAGTCATCCTGCACGAGGCCGACCGTTGCGAAGCCGACCTGATCGTCATGGGCGCCCACACCGGCGGTGTCCGGCGCGTCGATTTCCTGGGTTCGACCACGCGCCGACTGACCTTGCTGTCCAAGCGGCCGGTATTGGTCGTTCCCGTTATCGATAGCTCCAACAATGAATGGCCCGAAGCGCTCATCTAGGCGAAACCATCCCTGGACCCACGACCAAGGGCTGGGCTCGGCGGTAGCGGTGGCGCTGCTGGCGTTATTGGGTGGACTCGCGCACGCTACTGGGGACGACGAGGTCTACACCTGGAAGGACGCCACTGGCCGGGTTCATTATGGCAACCGGCCTCCCGAGGGCCAGATCGCCGAACCGGTTCAGCTCAACGCCCGGCCGGTCACCGTGCAACCGACCCGGCAGATCTACACCTGGACCGACGCCAAAGGCAGGACCCACTATGGCGCCCGACCACCGCCCGATATTCCCGCCAAGGAACTCAAGGAAGAAGACAGCTCGTTGTCCACCATTCGCTCCGCCCGAATTCGTGAGGGCGAACGGCGGCTATTGCACGAACAGGGCGCGCAGGGCAAGTAAAGCGCGCGGGGACGATGCCATTTCCCAATGGATTCTCCACCGAGCGGTGGCACGATCAGGCCGGGTCGACCTCACCGCCACGCATCCGGCCAGCGGCGCTGAAGTTCGTCCAGCCAGAGTCGCCGTAATCGCTGGCGCGTCGTACCTGGCGCACCCTGCAGGAGGGCGCGGTAGTATTGGTAGGAAGCGCGGTTCAACGCCCGCTCATCTTGCGGTAACTTCTCGATCGCGCGCAGAGTCATCATGGCAAACTCCTTACCCGACGATTCATATCGGGCCCATGTCTTAATGTTAAGCAATAACTGCGCCAACCATTCCCGTCGTGGCGCGAAGAGCCACGACTCCAGCAGATCGCCATTACCATGAGTCCCAATGACTATTGTCACGACCTAGCCACCCAGCAGGACTTGGATTTCCGTTATAGCCTACTGGGACTGCCGCTTAGCCAGCGGCAAGCCCTGACCGCGCTGCGGGCTTTGCAACTTGAAACCGCCCAAATTGTCAGTGAGTGCCACGACCCGAGCGTGGCCCGAGCCAAGTTGGACTGGTGGCGGATCGAAATCGATCGGCTGTTTGCGGGTGAACCGCAACACCCGGTCACCCGCGCCCTGCAGCCGCGGCTGTCCCAATTCAACCTGCCCGAGGAATACTTCCGGGAAATGCTGGATGGGGTGGCGATGGACCTGGACTACGATGCCTACCCTAGCTTTACCGAACTGACTCTGTACGTCCACCGGCGCGGCAGCACCCCCGCCTTGCTGGCGGTGGAAATCCTAGGCTACCAGGATCGGCGGGCCACACCCCGCTTCGCCCACGAGGCCGGCGCGTTGTTGTTGCTGTTTGAGTTACTATGCGACGTGCGTCCTCACGCCCGGCTCGGGCGGTTTTATCTGCCAGCGGACGAAATGCAGCGGTTCGGCGTCGATCCGGGCGCGCTGTTGGCCGCGCAGACCACCGATCGCGTCCGCCAACTGTTCGCCTTTCAGGCCGAACGGATTCGCGCTTATCACCGCCGAGCGTTGGAGCATCTGCCGGACGGCGACCGCTACGCGCAGCGCAGTCTGCTGATCCGCCTGGAACTAGCGCTGGCCCTGCTGACGGAAATCGCCGAGGACGGCTATCGACTACTGGAACAATGCACCCGTCTGACGCCGCTGCGCAAGCTGTGGCTCGCTTGGCGGACGCAACGGCGCGAAAAACGTCGCCATCGCCGTCCATAATGGATACCCAGTCGACTAAAATTGGGTCAATCCATCCCGTCGAACGTAAGGGGTCGCCATGAAGGATTATCAACCTGCCGCCGATCTGTTGAAAGACCGGGTTATCCTGGTGACGGGAGCTGGCGACGGCATCGGTCGCGCCGTCGCACGCCGGTTGGCCGCTCATGGCGCGACCGTGGTCTTGCTGGACCGCTTTATCCGCAAGCTGGAACAGGTTTACGACGAAATCGAGCGGGCGGGCGGTCCCAAACCCGCCATCTACCCGATGAACCTGGAAGGCGCAACCCCCAAGGATCACGTCGATCTGGCGCACATACTGGACAAGGAATTCGGCCGGCTGGACGGGCTGTTGCACAACGCCGCCCTGTTCGAGGGGCTTACCCCCATCGCTAATTACGACATCGAGTTCTGGTACCGGATCTTGCAAGTCAACCTTAACGCGCCGTTCCTGCTGACTCAGGCCGTGCTGGGCCTGCTGAACCGTTCCGTCGACGCCTCGATCGTGTTCACCGCCGACCAAGTCGGTGATGACGGCCAGGCCTATTGGGGGGCCTACGCGGTGGCCAAGGGCGGCGCCCAGACCCTGATGAAATTGCTGGCCAGCGAACTTGAAGCCAACACCCCCATCCGGGTCAACAGCCTCGATCCAGGCCGGGTGCGCACAGCGCTGAGCCTGCGGGCCTATCCGGGACGCGACCCGGCGGCATGGACCGATCCCGAGGATATTCTAGCCACTTATCTGTATCTCCTGGGACCGGACAGCAAGGGTGTCACCGGGCGGATTTTCCACGCCCAGGATTGAAGTTGGGGGGATCCCTTCTCTTGCGGCGTAGGTGCCGGGATGGATGAAGACGCGAAAAACCCGCTGGGTGGTGGCCATGTTCCGGGCGATCAGGCGTTGGCGGGCTTGATGGCGGCTTCCATCAGCTTTTGCAATTCGCCGCTCTGATAAAGCTCAAGGGTGATGTCGCAACCGCCAATCAACTCGCCGTTGATGTAAATCTGCGGGAACGTCGGCCAGTCGGCGTAACGAGGCAGGTTGTCGAAGATTTCCGGGTCTTCCAGCACGTTCACGTAGGCGAACGGCAGGCCGGTGGCGGCGAGCGCCTGGGAGGCGCGGTGCGAGAAGCCGCAGCGCGGCGCTTCCGGGGTGCCCTTCATGTAGATCACCACCGGATTGTTTTCGACCTGCTCTTTGATGCGTTCCAAGACGTCCATTGGTTCACCTCGCATGGATGAAGATTCAGGCATGGACCCGCGCGCCGGGGTCCACGTTCAATTGTAGCCACAATTCCAACAGCGCCGCGTGCCACAGTTTGCTGCCCAGCAGGCGGGTCAGATGCGCCTCCGGCGCCGACAGAAGCCGATCCAGATAGGCCCGCTGAAACAGACCGCGTTCCCGGCAGGCGCGCGAGTTGACGATGTCGCGCATGAACGCCAAGAATTCGCCGCGCACGAACTTGAGCGCCGGCACCGGGAAATAGCCCTTGGGCCGGTCGATCACCGCGTTGGGCAGCAGGCCGCGGGCGATTTTCTTCAACACGTACTTGCCGTCGCCGCCGATCTTCAAAGTCGGCGGCAACTGCATCGCCAGTTCCACCAGTTCGTGATCGAGGAACGGCACCCGTGCTTCCAGCCCCCAGGCCATGGTCATGTTGTCCACCCGCTTGACCGGGTCGTCGACGATCAGGGTGGTCACGTCCAGCCGCAAGACTCGGTCGAGATAGTCCTCGGCGCCCGGCTCCGCCAGTCGTTCGGCGATGAATTGCGCGGTGTGGTCGGGGCCGTGCCAGGCCGGCGCGACCGTTTCCAGGAATTCTTCGTGATCGCGGTCGAAATAATGCGCTCGGAACCGTTCCAGATCGCTGCCCGTCGCGGCGGCCATGCGCGGATACCAGAAATAGCCGCCGAACACTTCGTCGGCGCCCTGACCGCTCTGCACCACCTTGACCGCCTGGGAAACCCGCTCGGCCAGCAGGAAGAACGCCACCGCGTCCTGCCCGACCATCGGCTCGGCCATGCAGGTCACCGCTTCCGGCAGGCGCTGGAGCACCTGGTCGTTGGGAATCAGATATTTTTGGTGACGAGTTTGGTAACGGGCGGCCACCGGATCGGAATATTCGAATTCGCTGCCCTTTTCCTCGGGCTGATCCTCGAAGCCGACCGAGAAGGTCCGCAAGTCGCGGACGCCGGATTCGGCCAGCAGCGCCACCAGCAGGCTGGAATCCAGCCCGCCGGACAGCAGGACGCCCACCGGCACGTCGGCCACGTCCAACCGTCGCCGCACCGCCAGCCGCAGCGCGGCGTGAACCGCTTCAAGCCATTCCATTTCGTCGCGAGGAGTCGCCGGACGTAGGGCCCGCACGGTCCAGTAGACGCGGCTACGCGCGTTGCCGTGGGCATCGATCGTCAATGTGGTGGCGGGCGCCAGCTTGCGGATGCCGCGCAGGATGGTGCGCGGCGCGGGAACGACCGCGTGCAGCGTCAGTTGATGGTGCAGGGCGACCGGATCGAGCGCGGTGTCCACGTCCGGCGCGTCTAGCAGCGCCTGGCTGTTGGACGCGAAGCGGAAGACGCCCGGCGCCTGGCTGTAGTACAGCGGCTTGATGCCCAGCCGGTCGCGGGCCAGGAACAGGCTGCGCTCGCGCAGGTTCCAGAGGGCGAAGGCGAACATGCCGATCAGATGCTCGACGCACCGTTCTCCCCATTCGGCGTAGGCCTTGAGGATGACCTCGGTGTCGCCGTCGGAGAAGAAACGGTAGCCCTTGGCCAACAGCTCGCGCCGCAGTTCCCGGTAGTTGTAGATCGCGCCGTTGAACACCAGCGCCAGCCCCAGGTTGGGATCCACCATCGGCTGGTTGGAACGGTCGCTCAGGTCGATGACCGATAGCCGGCGATGGCCGAAGAGCAGGGGACCGTCGGACCAAACGCCTTCATGGTCGGGGCCACGTCGGGCTAGTTGCCGTAGCATCCGCCCCATCAGGGCCAAGTCGGGTTTGCCGCCGTCGAGGCGCAGTTCGCCGCCAATGCCACACATAGCGTTTTATCGTCGTGTAAAAGGATCGAGGAGGTCGGGTCAGCGTGGATACTGGAGGTTGGAGACGTTGACCGGCGGGCGCACGCCGGGCACGTTGCGGGCTAGGGAACCCGCGCGATTGTAAGCCTGGACGTTGGGAGTGTTGCCACTCAGGCTAACCACGCCCTTGTCGACCGTGATCGCGATGTTGGCCGCGGCGAGTTCGGGATCCTGCTTGAAGGCGTCCTTGATGCCGGCGGTGATTTCGGAATCGCTGACCTTGGGACCGCCGCGCCCGCTGACGGCGCTGGTGGTGTTGTCGTCGCCGCCGGAACCGCCGCCCAGACTGACGCAACCGGTGGCGACCAAGGCGGCAAGGAGTGCGGGAATCAGAAACTTGCGCGGGTTCATGAAGCTGTATCTCCAAGGATGAAAACGGGCGCGCGGTCTTGGGGACGTTCCGCGCAAAATCAGGGAGAAGGATAACACACCCGCGCCTTCCAAGCCCCGCGTTGCATCGGTCGGAACCGGCGTCTAGACTAGCCTGGCTTTCGCGCCCGGCCCCGGGATGGCCACGAAACTTGAAGTCGCCACGGGACTCCAAACAGGCGCTTATCCACCACCGAAATTTCCATGGAGAGACGACGCATGGTTCACCAACTGCCCGAACTGCCCTACGCCAGGAACGCCCTGGAACCGCATATCTCGGCGGAGACCCTCGAGTATCACTACGGCAAGCACCATCAGGCCTACGTCACCAACCTGAACAATCTGATCAAGGGCACGGAATTCGAGAATCTGTCGCTCGAAGAGATCGTGTTGAAGTCTTCCGGCGGCATTTTCAACAACGCCGCCCAGGTGTGGAACCACACCTTCTATTGGAACTGCCTGAAACCCAACGGCGGCGGCGAGCCGGGCGGGGCGCTGGCGGCGGCGATCAACCAGAAGTTCGGCTCGTTCGCGGCGTTCAAGGAGGAGTTCACCAAGTGCGCGGTCGGCACCTTCGGCTCGGGCTGGGGCTGGCTGGTCAAGAATCCGGATGGTTCGGTCGAGTTGATGAGCACGTCCAATGCTGGCACGCCGGCGACCACGGGTAAAAAAGCCCTGCTGACCTGTGACGTGTGGGAGCATGCCTATTACATCGATTACCGCAACCTGCGGCCCAAGTACGTCGAGGCATTCTGGAATCTGGTGAACTGGGATTTCGTGGCCCAGCAATACGCCTGAGCCGCGCCGGCTGAAACAGCCGGGTCAGTTTGGAAAAAAGCCGGCGAATCTCGCCGGCTTTTTTATGAATTTTGGTGTCTATGATTGATATCTAAAATGGATAGGAGAACTCACCATGTCCTGGAATATTGCCCAAGCCAAGCAATGCTTTTCCCAGGTGGTCAAGCAAGCCGCCACTGAACCGCAATTGATCTACAATCGGAATCGCTTGGTTGTCGCCGTTATTGACGCCGAAGCATTCAATTCCTTCAATCAGTGGCGGGAGCGCCAAGGCGCGAAGACGTTGGGCGAAGCGTTCGCCGAACTGCGCGTGCTGGCCGCCGGCGATGAAAACCCGCTGCCCGTGCCCGAACGCCGGGATCGCCCCAATGCCTTTTTAGAAATACTTGATGAACTACCTGATTGATACCAATATTCTCAGTGAGTTATTACGCCCATCGCCAAACCGGGGCGTTTTGGCGTGGGCGGCGGGACAGCCCATCGTTGGTATTTCCGCCGTCACGGTGGAAGAAGCCATTTACGGGCTGACTCGCAAAGCCAACCGCCGCCTGATTGACGGCTTCGAAGCGCGCGTTGCCGAGCAATGCCTCATTTTTCCCGTTACCGAGGTTATCGCTCGTTGCGCGGGTACGTTGCGGGGACAGTTTTCGGTGCGCGGCATCGTGCGCGATCAGGCCGACATGCTCATCGCCGCCACCGCGCAAGTGCATCAACTGACCCTCGTCACCCGCAACACCCGCGATTTCGAGGGCTGCGGCATCGGCCTGTTGAACCCGTTCAACGCCGATGTCCCATGACCCACGATCCTCATGAACTCCGGTAGCCAAGCACCCCACCCCGACGCCGACGCGCCCCACGAGCTGGAATTCACCAGCCAGGCGGCGTCGTGGATGAATCTGATTCTGGAGAAAGACCCGGCGCTGCCCTTTTCCGAGGCGCGGTGCGAGCGGCGCAGCCAGGGTTCGCCGCAACGGCGCGATTTGACCCTGCTCGGCCGGGACGGTGGCGTGCGGGTGACGGGCGAGGTCAAGCTGCCGTATCAGAAAGACGGCGGCACACCCTATCACAGCGCGGTCGTCCGCGATGCGCGCGCCAAGGCCCAACGCGCGGGCGCGCGGTTTTTCTTCACCTGGAACGTCAACGAATGCGTGTTGTGGGACGCGGAATCGGGCGGTGAAGGCCCCGGCGCTGGCCAGTGTTACCAATCCTGGCAGGTGACAACCGTCACCAAACCCAGTCATCTGACGCTGCCCGCCACTCAGGACGCCATCAAGCAATGGCTCGGCCTGTTTCTGCATGCATTGGGGCGGATCGTCCGGGGCCATGCCCAGGTCGGGTTCAAGCCGCCCGACGAGCGGTTTATCGACGCGCTGGAATCGGCGCTGAGCCTGCCGATCCGGCTGACTTTCGAGGAACTGACGGCCCGCCACGCCCACCCGCGCCAGCGGGCGGAACTGGAACGGTGGATGCGCGACGAGCAGGGCTGGACGCTCGGCGCGGACCCGGACCACATTCGCGAAACCCTGGAGCGGGCGGCCCAGTTCGCCGGTTACGCGCTGGTCAACAAGCTGGTGTTTTACGAGGCGCTGCTGAAACGCTACGGGGCGCAACTGCACAAGCTGACCGCGCCGGCGCATCTCGACACCGGCGACGCCTTGCGGCTGCACCTGGAAGGTTTCTTCGCCGACGCCCGGCGCGTGACCGAAGATTACGAAACGGTGTTCGGCGCGGATCATACCGCCGTCGGCAATCGGATTCCGTTTTACGCCGACTCCGCCGTACCGTACTGGCGCACGCTGATCGAGCAGATTCACGAATTCGATTTCTCGAAGCTCGATTACGAAATCATTGGCGGCATTTTCGAGCGGCTGATCGCCCCGGAAGAACGGCACAAGTACGGCCAGTTCTACACCCGCGCCGAAGTCGTCGATCTGATCAACAGCTTTTGCATCCGCGACGGCGCGGAAACGGTGATGGACCCGGCTTGCGGCGGTGGCACCTTCCTGGTGCGCGCCTACGCCCGCAAGCGCGAGTTGCAGCCGGGGCGCGGCCACGACCGCTTGCTGGCCGAACTGTACGGCGTGGACGTTTCGCACTTCGCCACCCACCTGACCACCATCAATCTGGCGACCCGCGATCTGATTCAGGCCGAGAACTATCCGCGCGTCGCCCGCGCCGATTTTTTCGACGTGCGGGCGCAACAGCGGTTTTTGCGCCTGCCGCAGCGGGTCCAGAGCAAGGGCTTGGGCAAAATCCAGCAGCGCGACATCGAAATTCCGCCGCTGGACGCGGTGATCGGCAATCCGCCCTACGTCCGCCAGGAAGACATCAAGAGCGACAAGACCAAGAGCGGCGGGCAGCCGTCGCCCGGAACCAAGGAGTTCTACCGGCAACGGGTCAAACAGGAGAGCGGCGCGGACCTGTCCGGGCGCAGCGATTTGCATTGCTATTTCTGGCCGCACGCCGCGACCTTTCTCAAGCCCGACGGCTGGCTGTGCCTGCTGACCTCCAGCCAATGGCTGGACGTGGAATACGGCTTCCGGCTGCAAGGCTGGATGCTGGCGCGGTTCAAGATCGTGGCGGTGTTCGAAAGTCTGGACGAGCCGTGGTTCGTCGGGGCGCGGGTCGCCACCACCGCCACCTTGCTGCAACGCTGCGATGATGCCCAGGAACGGGCGGATCATCTCGTGCGCTTCGTCCAGTTGCGCCGCCCCATCGGCGAGATTTTGGCCCACGACGGCACGACCGCCGGAGCGGTGCGGGCAGCGGATGCGTTCCGGGATGAAATCCTGAGCTTGGCCGACAACGCCGGGAACGAACGCTACCGCGCCCGGCGGGTGCGTCAGGGCGAATTGCTGGCGGAAGGGATTCGGCTGGGGCAACTGATGATCCCCTCGCCCCTTGCGGGAGAGGGGCCAGGGGTGAGGGGGGATTTTCCGTATTACGGCGGCAAGTGGGGCATCCACCTGCGCGCCCCCGATCTCTGGTTCGAGTGGCTCGACCGGTTTCGGGACCGGCTGGCGCCGCTGGGGGAAATCGCCGAGGTCCGGTTCGGCGTCAAATCCGGCAAGGACGAGTTTTTCTTTCCCCGCGACGCCAGCGCCGATGGTCTGGGCGAAATTTCCGACCCGGTGACGTTCGAGCAGGAATTCGGCGTATCGCGCCAGCAAGTGGAATCCGGCGCGGTCAAGCTGGTTCGCTGCGGCGAGGGACGCGGCGAAATCCGCCCCATCGAGGCGCGTTATCTGGAACCGGAAGTTCACAGCCTGATGGAGGTCAAGGGCTACACCGTCCGCCCACAGGATTGCGCCCGGCTGATTCTGCTGGTCGGCGAACCGCGCCAAGCCTTGCAAGAGACTTACGCGCTGAAGTACATCGAATGGGGCGAAGCCAACGGCTGGCACCAGGGCGCGACCTGCGCCGCCCGCGCCAATGCCGAACGGGGCTGGTACGACCTGACGGGGCACGCTCGCGGCGCGATGTTCTGGCCGAAGTCGCAACAGTACAAACACGCCGCGCCATCGAACGACCACGATCTGCAAGCCAATTGCAACCTGTACGACATTCGGCCACTTGCGGATATCGCTGGCGACGTGTTGGCCGGCGTTTTGAATTCAACTTGGGCAGTGCTGGCGAAGTTCCAATACGGGCGGCCGGTAGGCAACGAGGGCAATCTGAAAACGGAGGTTGTGGATGTAACCCTCATGCCGGTTCCAGATCCTCGTCCGAGCAGCGCCGACCATCAGCGGCGCGTCGCCCTCGCTTTCCAAACCCTGAAGCAACGCCCAGCCCTGCAATTCCTACCCGAACGGCGGATGCGCCAAATGGCGTACCGCAAGGGCGGGCGAGAAACAGCCTTGGCGGACCTGTCCGATCAATGCGAGTTGGACATGGAAGACCGCCGCGAACTGGACGACGCCGTGCTGGAGTTGCTGGGCGTCGCCAACCCGCGCGAACGATTAGAACTGCGACAGCGCCTGTACGCCTGGCTGCGGGAATTTTTCGAGCACGCCCGGCAAAAGGAAGAAAAGGCAATTGCGAACAAGAACAAGGCCAAGCGCAAGCTGGCGGCCACGCCCGATGAAATCGCCGCCCAGGTGCTGGCCGACATCCGGGACCGGTTCGGCCACCTGCTGCGCCCCTACGCCGAATTCGTCGATTTAACCCGGCCTTACGACACCTTCGACCTGCCCGTGCAAGGCGTGGCGGAGGTTCACCACGACCTGTTCAGCGACCAAGGCGGGGTGCGGTTCGTGCGCGGGCGCAAGCAAATCGCGCTGGTTCCCGCCCGCAGCCTGGAACAGGCAACCCTCGTCGCCCTCGTCGCCAGCCACGGCGCGCGGGGGCTGGTGCGAGCGCCGACGGCGGCGGACGACTGCGCCCGCCTGCAGCGCCGCTATCAAGCCTTTCTCGACGACCGCGCCCAGCGAATCCGCCAGTTAGTTGAGGAACGCACCGGCGACCCGGAATTGCAGGAGCGCGTCATTCGGGCGGTGTTGGCGCGGATGACGGGCGATCTCCATTCGGACTGAATTGAGGTTGATGATCTTCGTGCCGTGTTGGGCGAGATCGGCGATCACCGCGCCGTCGCAGGCATCGTATGAAGATGCACACGCCGGGAAAGCCGCCCGCCAGCGCCGCTGCTTCCGGTACGACCGACTCGATGCAAACAGGAGACCGATTGCTACCCCATAGCCTTCCCCTGATCACGACCATTGCCACGGCGCTCGGCTTGGCCCTCGCGCTGGGCTTCCTCGCCGTTCGCATCAAGCTTCCGGCCCTGGTCGGCTACCTGCTGGCGGGCGTCCTTATCGGCCCGTTCACTCCCGGCTTCGTCGCTGACGCCCATATCGCGAGCGAGCTGGCCGAAATCGGAGTGATGCTGCTGATGTTCGGCGTGGGCCTGCATTTCTCGCTGGATGACCTGCTGGGCGTGCGCAAGATCGCGGTGCCCGGCGCCGTGCTGCAAATCGCCGTCGCCACGGCGCTCGGCGCCGGCGTTGCCCTCGCCTGGGGCTGGGGGCTGGGGGGAGCCCTGGTATTCGGTTTGTCGCTGTCCGTGGCGAGCACCGTCGTGCTACTGAGGGCGCTTGAAGCGCGCGGCGCGCTGGCCTCGATGAATGGGCGAATCGCGGTGGGTTGGCTGATCGTCGAGGATTTGGCCATGGTGCTGGTGCTGGTGCTGCTGCCGCCCTTGGCGGGGTGGCTCGGCGGCCATGCGCCGGCTGGCGACGGCGGGAGCCCCTGGTATGCGCTGGGCCTCACGCTGCTCAAGGTCGCCGCGTTCATCGCGCTGATGCTGGTGGTCGGCCGCCGGCTGTTCCCGAAGTTGCTCTGGCAGGTTGCCCGCACCGGTTCCCGCGAGCTGTTCACGCTGTGCGTCGTGGTGGCCGCCATCAGCATCGCTTACGGGGCGGCCACCCTGTTCGGAGTCTCGTTTGCCTTGGGCGCCTTTTTCGCCGGCATGGTCCTGCGGGATTCGGAGTTCAGCCACCGCGCCGCCCAGGAATCGCTGCCGCTGCGGGAAGCGTTCGCCGTGCTGTTCTTCGTCGCGGTGGGGATGCTGTTCGATCCGGTCATCCTGATCAAGCAGCCCTTACAGGTTTTAGCCGTGGTGGGGATCATCGTGATCGGCAAGTCGCTCGCCGCCGCCGCCCTGGTCCTCGCCTTGCGTTACCCGTTGAACACCGCGCTCACGGTATCGGCCAGCTTGGCGCAGATCGGCGAGTTCTCGTTCATCCTGGCCGGGCTTGGGGAGAGTCTGGGCTTGCTTCCGACCGAAGGGCAAAGTTTGATCCTGGCGGGCGCGCTGGTCTCGATGGCCATCAATCCGCTGGTGTTTGCCGCCGTGGAGCCGTTTCAGGTTTGGATCCGGTCCCGTTCCAGGCTGGCCCGAAGACTGGAGCGGCCGGTCAATCCCCTGGCCGAATTGCCCGTGACGACCGACGTCAAGTTTCTATCCGGACAGGTGGTTTTGGTGGGCTACGGCCGGGTCGGACGCCGCGTCGGCGACACGCTCGCCGAACACGGGATTCCCTACGTGGTGGCCGAGCGAAACCGCGAGCTGGTCGAGCGGCTGAGGGAAAGCGGGATCGCGGCGGTCTCCGGGGACGCCGCCGACCCGGCGGTCTTGATCCAGGCCCATATCGTCAACGCCAGCCTGTTGGTGATTGCCATACCCGACACCTTCGACGTGCGGCGGATGATCGAGACCGCGCGCACGCTCAATCCCGGCATCGAAACCATCATCCGCGGCCACAACGAGCAGGAAGCCGCGCTGCTGGAACAGGAAGGGGCCGCGAAAGTATTCCTCGGCTCCAACGAGTTGGCCAAGGCGATGAGCCGCCACGCGCTGGCGCGGTTCGGAAAAGCCCCCTGAACCGCGTGGCCGACGCGCGTTGTCCGCATGCGTGGTCGGTTTGCGGGAAACGACGCGGCGCGTTGTTCAGGCGGGCGCGGCGCCGTGGCCGGGAATGCTGGCGCACAGCCCTTTCAGCACCATGTCGGTATAGCTGACGATGCCGATGACCCGGTCCTGCTCGATCACCGGCGCCCGCGACAGCCCGAATTTCTGGAACAGCCGGGCGCAATAGCGGATGTCCATCAGCGGGTCCACGGCGATCACCGGCTTGGACATGATCTCGTAGACGTTGACCCGCTCGGGCGCGCGATCCTTGGCCAGCACCTGGCGGGCGATGTCGGAAATCAGCACGATGCCGTACTCGTCGTCGTCGTGCCGCTTGTTGACGATCAGACACTTGGTTTCGATGTGCTTCATCACCCGCAGCGCCTCGGCCACGGTGGTTGCTCCATCCACCATGTCCACTGCGGTTTTCATCACGTTGCGAACCCGAATGACCTCTCGAACCTGCGTCATAATTCGTCCTCGACCAGTTTGGTCAGCGTGGGGATTTGGTGGCTGACGCCGATGGCATCCTCCACATCGACCTGCAACGCGATGCCGGTGCCCGGCGTGTCGTCGAATTTGCCCGCTTTGGCGATCGATTCCAGAATCCGCCGGCTCAGATGCTCCTCGACCAGCAGCAGCAGCACGTCCCGGCGCATCTCCAGGCTGAGGCCGAAAAACGTGGTCGGCGGCTTGAGCCCTTCGCCGCGCGCCTGGTTGAGCACCGTGGCGCCGGTGGCGCCCGCCGCCCGCGCGGCGTCCATCACCGCGTTGGTTTTGTCTTCATCGACCATCGCGATGATCAGTTTGAAGTGCATCGAATCAACCCTCAATCGTCTGAGTGATTACCGCTCGCGCGCCCGCCGCCGGTTCGCCTGCCACTCGCCCAGTTGCGCGTAGCCCATCACCGTGATCATCGGGAACAGACTGGCGAAGGCGATCAGGCCGAAGCCGTCCAGCAGCGGGCTGCGCCCCGGAATGGTGCCGGCCAGGCCGAGGCCGAGCGCGGCCACCAGCGGCACGGTCACTGTGGAAGTGGTCACCCCGCCGGAATCGTAGGCCAGCGGCACGATGCTGCGCGGGGCAAACCAGGTCTGGATCACTACCACCACGTAGCCGGCGATGATGTAGAGGTGCAGCGGCGTGCCGGTGACGATGCGCAGGGTACCGACGCCGATGCCGATGGCCACGCCGATCGCCACCGCAATCCGCAAGCCCCAGACCGTGATGGTGCCGCCGGACACCGCCGACGCCTTCATCGCCACCGCGATCAGCGCCGGCTCGGCGATGGTGGTGGCGAAGCCGATGGCGGCCCCGAAGACATAGACCCACAAATAGTCCGCCCAGTGCGGCGCGTCCGGCGCGACGGCGCCCCCGTAAAGGAAGGCCGGATCGGTGAGCTGGGTGGCCATCAAGCGGCCGAGCGGGAACAGCGCCGCTTCCAGCCCTTCCAGAAACAGGGCCAGCCCCAGCAACACGTAGACGAAGCCGAGCACGGTGCGGCCGAGGTGCGGGATCGGTCGCCGCAGGATCCAGTATTGGAAGCCGAACAGAGCCAGCGCGACCGGCAGCACGTCGCGCAGGGTTTCCAGCAGGGTGCGGGCCAGTCCCGCGATGATTTCAACCATGGACCAGTATCCCGTAGACCATCACGAAGATCATCGGCGTCAGCGAGGCGAAGGCGATCAAGCCAAAACCGTCGATCATCGGGTTGCGGCCGCGAATGGTTTGCGCCAGACCCACGCCGAGCGCGGTCAGCAATGGAACGGTCACCGTGGAGGTGGTGACGCCGCCGGAATCGTAGGCGATGCCGATGATCTGCGGCGGAGCGAACGCGGTCATGATCACCACCCCGATATAGCCGGCGATGATGAACCACTGGATCGGCCAGCCCTTGAGGATGCGGAACACGCCGATGACCACCGCCAGGCCGACCGACAGGGCCACGGTCAGGCGCAGACCGAGCGCGTAGGATTCGCGGGCTTCCTGGGTGGCCGGAATCGCGTTGCCCCCCGCCGCGATTTGCGCGGCCTGGTCGGCGATGGCGATCAGGGCCGGTTCGGCCACGGTGGTGCCGAAGCCCAGCGCGAAGCTGAACCCGATCAGCCACGGGACACTGCCCTTGCGGGCCAGGCCATGGGCCAGCGTTTCGCCGATGGGAAACAGCGCCATTTCCAGACCGCGAATGAACAGGGTCAGGCCCAGAACGACCATCAGCCCGCCGAGCGCGATCTGCTCCAGGTTGGGGATGGGCTGGCGCAGGATCAGGCCCTGAAAGACGCCGATCACGATCACGATCGGCAACAGGTCCCGCACGCTGTCGCGCACCGAGCGATAAAGTTCTTGGGCGAGCATTGGCGGTGAGAAGCGTGGCGGCAAAAAATCGGCTGAAATGAATGGGGCTGGGGACGAAAGTCCCGATAAAACCTGATCGTATTATAATGGCTGTCGCGATCCAACCGGATTGGAACGTCCGATTGTCGACCACACCCTTCTCATTCCGTCACAGAACTAGAAAACCCACGGAACGCCCGCCGTCATGAATCTCGAAAAAGTCATCTTCGGTTTCTTCATCGTCCTGGCCGCCACCCTGAATTTCGGCTTTTTCATCGGCGACCTGGACAATCCGATCCACCACGATGTTTACGAGCTGTTCGCCGCCATCGTGGTCAACCTGATCGCCACCGTGCTCAAGTTCGGCGACCGCACCCACATCGGCGCGATCCATCTGTCCACCAGTCTGGTCGCGGATTTGCAACTGATCGCGGCGGCGCTGGTGTGGGGGTACAGCGTCCATGTGGCGGGCGCCGGCATGACGCCCGAAATCACCGCCAAGGTGGTGTCGCTCTCCGGCGGCGCCCTGTTCGCCAACGTGGTGTCGGTGGTCATCCTGATCGCCGAAACGATCATGCAAAAACGATGAACCCGGCCGCCTACGAAAGCACGTTTTTCCTGGCGCTGCGGCGAATGCGGGCGCCGCTGATCACCATCATTCTGATCTACGCGGTCTCGGTCGTCGGCCTGACCCTGGTTCCCGGCGTGGACGCCGAAGGCCAGCCCACCCGCCTGAGCCTGTTTCACGCCTTCTATTTCATCAGCTACACCGCGACCACCATCGGCTTCGGCGAAATCCCCTACGCCTTCTCCGACGGGCAACGGCTGTGGGTGATCGTTTGCATCTATCTGTCGGTGATCGGCTGGGCCTACTCGATCGGCACGCTGCTGGCGCTGTTGCAGGACCAGAACTTCCGCAATGCCGTGCGGCTGCAACGCTTCGGCCAGAAGGTCCGCCATCTGCGCGAGCCGTTCTACCTGGTGTGCGGCTACGGCGAAACCGGACAACTGATCTGCCGCGCCCTCGACCCGCTCGGACTGCGGGCGGTGGTGATCGAGATCGACGAGGGCCGGGTCAGTCAACTCGACCTGCACGGTCTTTCCGCCGATGTCCCGGCGCTGGCGGCCGACGCCCGGCAACCGGAAGTGCTGAAGCTGGCCGGGCTGACCCACCGCTGCTGCCGGGGCGTCATCGCCCTGACCAACGACGACAACGCCAATCTGGCCATCGCCATCGCCGCCCGGCTGCTGGCGCCCGGACTGCCGGCGCTGTGCCGCGCCGAAACGGTCGAAACCGCCAACAACATGGCGTCCTTCGGCACCCGCCACATCATCAACCCCTTCGACAAGTTCGGTCGCTACCTGGCGCTGTCCCTGCACGCGCCGGCGGCCTATCACCTGCTGGAGTGGCTGACCGGCGTGCCTGGAACGGTGGTCGAGCCCCACCGCGACCCGCCACGCGGCCGTTGGGTGCTGTGCGGCCACGGCCGGTTCGGCAAGGTCATGGTCTCCACGCTGGAGGAGATGGGAATTCCGGTGACCATCATCGACCACGCGCCGCCGGTGGAGGGCGACGAGCGCTGGGTACGCGGCGACGGCGCCGGTGCGCCGGCGCTGCTGGCGGCGGGCATCCGGGAAGTCGTGGGCGTGGTCGCCTGCACCAACGACGATGTCAACAATCTGTCGATCGTGGTCACGGCGCGGGAGTTGAACCCGAACCTGTTCGTGGTCCTGCGGCAAAACCTGCAAGCCAATCAAGCCTTGTTCGACGCCTTCGAATCCGATTTCACGGTCGTTCCCAGCCAGATCGTGGCCCGAGAGTGCCTGGCGATTCTCACCACGCCGTTGCTAGCCCCTTTTCTGAGCGAGATCAAGCAACGGGGCGAAGCGTGGGCCAGCACCCTGCTGGATCAACTGACGGAGCGCTTCGGCTGGGAGGCGCCGACGGTGTGGAGCGCGCGCGTCGATGCGGATCAGGCGCCGGCGCTCCTGCGCCTGCTGTCGGTGCCCGCCGGTCCTCCGGTGACGTTGGGCGATGTGCTGCTCGATCCGCACGACCGTGCCCAGGAACTGGAATGTCGGGTGCTGTATCTGGCGCGGGCCGACGATTCGACCGTGATGCTGCCGCATCGCCACACTCCGATTCAGGCGGGCGACCGCCTGCTGCTGGCCGGGCGCGGCGCGGCGCGCGGCGCGCTCGATCTGACCCTGCACAACGAGAACGCGCTCGATTACGTCCTGTGGGGTCGGGAAATACCCGGCGGCTGGGTCTGGGAGCAGTTAGCCAAGCTTCATGCGCGTTGGTCGGGCGCCGGCGCCGACCGTCAGGTCCGAGATTCCCAGGCCAGGTGATTCAGATAAGCCAGCCGTGCCGCTTCGTCGGGCAGCGCCTCATTCAGCATCTCCATGAACGCGGGATCGGCTTCCGGGCCGTGCAGGAGAAGCCGGGCACGGGCCGCGCGCGGGATTCGGGTGACGCCGGTCGGCGGCGCGCGGGATGCTTCGGGCTGGAGTTCGGTGGAAGGGAAGTTGCTCATAACGCCGGACCTCCTGTTGCTCTTCGGGTTAGCGAGGGTTTGACGGTATCGCCGGTAATCCCTGGATGAGGAATGATCCTCACAAAAAGCGCCCGATGACAAGTAAAAAACCACGGACGGAGTTTGCGCCGCCCGTGGAAAGGCGTGGGGTGGACCACCCATCACTCAACATCACTCAAGACATCAGCGCGCGCCGGCGGGAGCGAGCGCCGCCTTGGCCTCGACCGGCTTTTTCAGGAAGAACAGCGCGGCGGTCGTCACCAGCGTGCCGACTACGATGGCGAACAAATAGGGACCGAGGTTCGTTACCGCATTCGGAATCGGCAGTACGAACACACCCCCGTGCGGCACCCGCAACTCGCAGCCGGCCACCATCGCAATCGCGCCGGTGAGGGCCGAACCGATCACCAGCGCCGGAATGACCCGCAGCGGGTCCTTGGCAGCGTAGGGAATCGCGCCTTCGGTGATGAAGGAAATGCCGAGCGCGGCGGTCGCACCGGCCGCTTCCCGTTCGTCCAGCGAGAAACGGTTCTTGAACAGCAGAGCGGCCAGCGCCAACCCCAAGGGTGGCGTCATGCCAGCCGCCATCACCGCCGCCATCGGTCCGTAAATAGGGTCGGTCTGGCTGGTGATCAGGCCGGTGGCGAAGGCGTAGGCTGACTTGTTGACCGGACCCCCCATGTCGAACGCCATCATCGCGCCGAGCAACAGGCCGAGGAAAGCCGCGTTGGCGCCTTGCATCCCCTTGAGCCAGCTCGTAATCGCCGCGAGCGCGGCGGCAACCGGTTCGCCGACCACGTAATACATCAGCAAACCGACGAGGGTGGTGCCGAGCAACGGCAGGATCAAGACCGGCTTGAGACCGGCCAACGTGCGCGGCAATGGGAGGTTGTCGCTGAGAAATTTGACGATATAACCGGCGAGGAAGCCGGCGGCGATGCCACCGAGAAAACCGGAACCGATCGCGCCGGCGATCATGCCGCCGATCATGCCCGGCGTGATGCCTGGCCGGTCGGCGATGGAATAGGCGATGAAGCCCGCCAAAACCGGCACCATCAAGGCGAAACCCGCTTTCGCCCCGATCTGAAACAACGTCCAGCCCAAGGTGCCCTTGTGGGCGTCGTCGTAGACGTTGATGCCGCCGAGCGCGAAACTGATGGCGATGAGCAAACCGCCCGCCACCACGAAAGGCAGCATGTAGGACACGCCGGTCATCAAGTGCTTGTAAACGCCGGTACGGGCGGCGGCCTGCTGGGCCTTGGCCTGCTTGACCTGGTCCTCGATACTGGCGCCACCCGTCGTGCCGCCCGCGACCTTGGCTTCGGCGATGGCTTTGCGCACCAGTTCGGCGCCGTCGTGAATCGCCGCCTTGGTGCTGGCCTCGTAGATCCGCTTGCCGGCGAACCGGCTTTTATCGACCTGGGTGTCGGCGGCGATGATCACCAGATCCGCCGCCGCGATATCTTCGGCGGTCAGATTGTTCTTGGCGCCGACCGAGCCTTGGGTTTCGATCTTGACGGCGTGGCCCTGGCTTTTCGCCCCCTGTTCCAAGCCTTCCGCCGCCATGAAAGTGTGGGCGATGCCGGTCGGGCAGGAGGTGATGCCGACGATCTTCAAGCTGGCCGCCGGTGGGGCAGCCGATGCCGAAACGCTGGCGAGTGCGGCTTCGATCACGGCGGCGCTGTTGCGGATCGCCGGTTCGGTGGTGGTCTCGTAGAGCGGTTTGTCGGCGAAGCGGGCGATGTCCACCCGCGTGTCGGCGGCGATGATGACCATGTCGGCGGCGGCGATGGTCTCGTCGGACAGCGTGTTTCGTGTCCCGACCGAGCCTTGGGTCTCGACGTGGATGTCATGTTTGAGCGCCTTGGCGGCTTGTTCCAGCCCTTCGGCGGCCATGATGGTGTGCGCGATGCCGGTCGGGCACGCGGTGACGGCAACGAGTTTAGCCATGTTCGGGTTCCTCTCAATTTCCAATCAGTGAGTTCCCTCTCCCTTTGGGAGAGGGCTAGGGTGAGGGTGTTTTGCTTCAAGCGATGGGTAGCACGCTGATTTGCTGGGCGAGGGCGCGGACCTCAGCCGGACGCGGTAGATGCGGACCGAGCCGGGTCAGCTTGGCGGCGGCGAAGGCGGTTGCCAGTCGGGCGGTATCAGCCAGCGACAACCCTTCGAGTTGCGCCGCGACCAAGCCGGCTACCATGGCGTCGCCGGCGCCGACGGTGCTGCTGACGTTCACCCGCGCCGGTAAAGCGCGTAGCGCTTGATTGCGAGTGAGAAACAACGCGCCGTCTTCGCCCAGCGACACCGCGACCAGATCGGGTGCGGGTGAACCGGCCAGCAGTTCTCGCCCGGTGGCGACCAGAGCTTCCAGCGTGTCGAGCGGCCGACCGACCAACTCAGCCAGTTCATGCCGGTTCGGTTTGACGATCTTGGGACCGGTCGCGAGCGCCACTCGCAGCGGCGCGCCGCTGGTGTCGAGCAGGACCGCGCCACCGGCCGCTTGCACTCGTCGGGTAATCGTGGCGTAGGCGTCTTCCGGTATCCCCGGCGGCAGGCTGCCGGACAGCACCACCCAGCGCGCGTGCTCGACCAGCAAATCCAGGCGTTGCAACACCTGCTCCAGCAATTCCGTCGCGGCAGCGGGGGTGAATTCCGGCCCCGGCATGTTTAGATCGGTGGTCTCGCCGCTGACCGTATCGACCAGCTTGCTGTTGATCCGGGTCAGGCCATCCAGGTAGTAGCAGTGATTGGCGATCTTCTTGCGCTGGAACAATTCCTCGAACAGCGCGGCGTTGTCGCGGCCGATCTGGCCGGTCACGGCGGTGTTCACCCCAAAGTCGGACAGGCAGGAGGCAACGTTGACCGCCTTGCCGCCAACATCGACCTGCATCCGCAGGGCGCGGTTGACGGCACCGGGACGCAGGCCGGCGATTTCGATGGTCTGGTCCAGCGCCGGATTGAGCGCGACGGTGACCACGTGGGGCGATTCGGCAAAGGGATTCAGCGGATTCATAGGGCGCGGACTTCCTCGGCGGTGCGGGCGCGCAGCGCGCGTCGGGCCAGTTCCTGCATCGATGTCCGCGATTCGCCGCGCAGCGCGGCTTTCACCGGGGCGATGTCCTGGGCGCTCATGCTCAGTTCGTCGACGCCCAGACCGGTCAGAATCCGGGCGCCCAGCGGATCGCCGGCCAGACCGCCGCAGACCCCGACCCAGCCGCCACCGACCGAGCGGGCCGCCGCTTGCGCGCCCCGCACCGTGGCGTCGATCAGGTTGAGCACGGCTGGATGCAGGCTGTCGGCTTGCGCGGCGAGTTCGGGATGCTGGCGATCCACCGCCAGCGTGTACTGGGTCAGATCGTTGGTGCCGATGGAGAAGAAATCGACCATGGACGCGAAGCGGTCGGCCATCACCGCCACCGCCGGCACCTCAACCATGATGCCGAGCTTGACTTCGGGACCTTTGACTTGCTCGCGGGCCAGCTCGCAGTGGCCGCGCAAGGCTTCGATCTCGCCGACATGGGTGACCATCGGGAACATGATCCACAGCGGGCCGTGTTGGGCGGCGCGGTAGAGCGCCCGCAACTGGGCGTAGAGCAGATCCTGCCGCTGCAACAGCAGCCGCGCGCCGCGCACGCCGAGGAAGGGATTTTCCTCGCGCGGCAGGTCAAGATAGGGCACCTGCTTGTCGCCGCCGATATCCAGCGTGCGGATGATTAGCCGGCGGCCGGCCATGACTTCGACCATTTCGCGATAAACCTGATACTGCTCCTCTTCGTCCGGCGCATTGTTGCGTTCCAGGAACAAGAACTCGGTACGCATCAAGCCGATGCCTTCGGCGCCGGCGTCCAGCGCCGCGCTGGCCTGTTTCGGGTTGGCGACGTTGGCGGCAATCTCGATCGTGTGGCCGTCGGTGGTGGTCGCCGGCAGATGGCGGGTGGCGCGCAGGCTTTCGCGAGCGGCGGCTTGGCGAGTGATCACTTCGGCGACGCTGCGCTGGTCGGCCTCGCTCACGTCGAGATAGAGGCAGCCGCTGCCGCCATCCAACACGGCGACGCCGCCTTCGGACGCGGCCAGCAAAGCGGGACCGGCCGCCACGATGGCGGGCAAACCCAGCGTGCGAGCCAGAATCGCGGTGTGCGAGGTAGGGCCGCCGACGCTGGTCGCGAGTCCCACCACGTGGCGGGTATCGAGATGCAGGGTGTCGGAGGGGGTGAGGTCGTCCGCCGCCAGGATCGACGGTTCGGTCAGGGTGATTTGCTGCCGTTCGATGCCGAGCAATTGGGCCAGCACCCGTTCGCCGACATCGCGCAGATCGACCGCGCGAGCCGCCAGCAACGGATCGTTCACCTGTTGGAGTTTGTCGATGCGCGCCCGCAGTGCTCGTTGCCAGGACCAGGCGACGCCGTGACCCTGCATGATCGTGGTCAGCGCGTCGCGGGTCAGTACCGGATCGGTCAACAGTTCGCGTTGGGCGGCGAAGATGGCGGCTTCGGCGGCGCTGAGGCGCTGCCGAGTGCGCCCTTCCAGTTCCTCGCGCTCGGCGCGCACCGCGAGCAACGCTTGTTCCAGCGCCTCGCCTTCGGCGATTACGTCGCCGGGTTGGTCGGTGATGTCGAAATGTTGGGAGACGTGGCGGACCAATTTGCCGACCGCGAGGCCGGGGCTGGCGCCCAATCCGTACAGGGTGCGCGGGGCGCCGCTCGGGGTCCAATCGGGCTTGGTCTTGCGGGCGGCCAAGGCATTTTTACGCGCTCGTTCGGCGTCGGCCTGTTCCACGGCCGACAGTCCGCGCACCGTGTCGACCAGGGCGTTCAGGGCGCGCTGAGCGTCGGGGCCACGCGCGGCGAGTCGCAGGTTGGTCCCGTTCGTGACGCCGAGGGCGAGCAGGTCGGTCAGCGTCTTGGCGTCGGCAAATTCGGCGTCCTTGTAGATGCGCAACTCGCAGGGAAAGCGCTTGGCGGTTTCAACCCAGCGGGTGGCGGGACGGGCATGCAGGCCGTTGGGGTAATCCACGGTCCAGGTCGTTTCGGCGTCGGCGGGCCAAGCGGGCGCGGCTTCCGGTTCTAGGACGACGGTTGGAGCCGGAGCATCACCGAGCGCGGCGATCAGCACCAGCGGGTTATGCGCTTGCACCAGTGCGTCGATGGCGTCGGGTTGCTGCATCAAGCGTGTGAGCCGACGCAGCAGGCCGATGTGTTCGTCCGATTGCGCGGCGATGGCAACCACCAGATAGGCTTTCTGGCCTTCGTTCCACTCGACCCCGTTGGGCAGTTGCAGGATGGCGATGCCGGTGTGGTGGATGAGGTGGCGGTCTTCGATCATGCCGTGGGGAATGGCGACGCCACTGCCGAGGAAGGTGTTGGCGACTTGTTCGCGCTTGAGCAGGCTGTCGATGTAGCCGGGTTCGATGTAGCCGGCGTCCGCTAGGAGTTGCCCGGCGAGGCGGATGGCTTCGTCCTTGGCGGCGGCCCTTGCGTCGAGTCGAATGCAGGAGCGAGTAATCGTTTTCATTTGTTTCTCCTATGGCGATGTACTATTTGTACGTGAGTATTTGTAATCGATTACAATCTAAAAGTCAAGCGAGGATCAGAGATTTTCTTCTTATTGACGCTATACCCCGAAAAAAACGCCAGGGGGCTTCGCCCCCTGGACCCCCAAAAAGGGAAAAAGAAAAAAGATCAAAGGGTTATAAGGTCCTGGCGAGACGGAACCCGGCGTTGCCGTCCCAACCGCGCGGGTCGTTCCAGTAGCGAGCGGCCGACCGCAACCACCCCGGAACGTTGGCCCACGAGCCGCCCCGCAGCACCCGGGAACCGCCGGAATTGGCGTCGATAACTGACTGATTTGATTCTGAATAATCCTTGTTATACACCGACGACGCCCACTCCCAGACATTACCGGATAAATCGTGCAAGCGACTATCGCCGCCCGTCATAACCCGCCACCAGTCCGCCGCGTCACCCGGAAAACAGCCCACTGCGCTGGTGCGATCAAGACCGGATTCCGCGCCGTTGCAGCGCCACGCTTCCCACTCGTCTCCCCACGGATAACGCCGCCCTTCCGGGCCGCGCGCCGCCCATTCCCATTCCGCTTCCGTCGGCAAGCGGAAGGTTCCAAGCGGCTGGCGCAATTGTTCGTTCAGCCAGTGGCAATACGCTTCGGCTTCGTACCAGGAAACTCCAATCACCGGCTGATTCGGCACGGTCCAGTTGGGATCATTCCACAACCAAGGTTCCGACTGGTTCTCTCTTTCCCGCCACCACCAGCCGTTCGCGCTCCAGTAGCGTTCTTCCCGATAACCGTCCTGTTCCACGAATGGCCGGAACTGCGCCACCGTCACCGGATAAGCGGCCAGTTCAAAATCGACGACTTCCAGCGGCGCGGCATCGGCGGGCCAGTTTTCGTCCTCGCTGGCTTCAGAATCCGGTTTCGCGCCGTTACCCAAACGCAAGCCAGTAAAGCCGGGAAACCGGCCGCTGGCGCGAACGGCTCGCGTGCCCGGAATCCGCACCCACAGTACGTCCGGCAGGTCGTCCGAACCGAGTCCGACGCCGGGGCGGGGATCGCCCAACGCCGCCAGCACGCGCCCTATCGCCGCCCGAGCCGGGGCGTCCTGGCGCAGCGCCGCCGGCGTTTCCACCAGCGCCACCACGTCGCCCGCGATCCGGTTTTCTAGCGCAGGCTCGCGGGCGTCCGTGGGCACGCTCCGCCGCCAGCCCGGCAGCAGAGCGCCCGCCAGCCACACCCGCCGCCAGTCGCCATCGTTGCGGTCCCGTGGTGCCCGGTCCGGACACAGTTCCGCCAACAGCGTTTTCGCCAAATACCGGTTGGCGCTGTACTCGTCGTGACACTGGTGTTCCCCGTAAAACCGCGCTACTTCCCACCAGGCCGGATCGCCAGCCAGTTTGACGACCTCTCCTAATCCGCCGTCCGGTTTTTGCAACAGATAAAGCGCCGCCAGGTATTCCTCGAAGCTCAAATGGGGAAAGACGTAGCGGATCGCCGGCTCGGCCGCTTCTCTCGCAACGATTTGATCCACCAGCAGCAGACCGTTGGTGTGCCGGCAGTAATCCAGAAATATTTCAGCGCCTTGCGGCCCTAGTTCGCGGCACATCACCCCGCCGATGATCACGTCGCTCACCAGCGCTCGGCCACCGCCTTGCTGATCCTGCTCGCCGTCTCGGTGCGCCTCGAACGCGATTTCCCGCAACCCCTGATTAACCTTCGAGGCAGTTCCGCCGTGCGGCAGCAGGGCGTTCAACAAGGGCGGCCGTCGCGCCTCGCCTTCGCGCGCCCCTTGCCAGCGCAGCAGCAGGATGTCCACGCATTCCCGATACACCCCGACCCGGCTGTCCGGCAGTTCCTTGTAGGCGTGGACGATCACCATCACGGTAAGCAGCAGCGGCGTTCCCGCCAAGTCCCGCAAACCGCGCGGATCATTCGGGGCGAGCGCGGTTTTCAGGGTGCGCGCCTTGCCGGCGTAATCGACCGGACTGCCGGGATTCAAGACGGCGAGCGCGTGATACCAAGCCTCGATGAAGCGTTCGATCTGGTTCTGATCGAAATCCGCCAGCGTGTGTTCGGCGGCCCAGTTCAATTGCCACGCCGAATCCTGCCGGTAGCTGTGTACCCGGCACGTCACCAAAACCCGGCAACGGGGATACAGGTCGGCGAATTCCTGGAGCGCCTGCTTGACCCGCGCACGCTGCGCGCCGGTCACTTCGTCCAGGCCATCGAAGATCACCAGCCCGCCCTGGATTTCCAACTCTTTCAGCAACGGCTCGCCGAAACCGCGCAAGGCATCCCGCGCATCCATCTGCTGGCGGATGAAGGCTTCGATCTGGCTGGCGCTTCCAAGATCGGTCGCCGACAGACCGGCCGCCAGTTGGCGCAGCGGCACGAACACCGGCAGCAGGACAGGGCCATTCCAGCCCGGCAGTCGTTCCGCCAGATTCGCGGCGTCCGGTTCCGACAACGCTTCCGCCAGAGTTAAACAGAGATAGCGCCCCAGCGTGCTCTTGCCGGAACCCGGTTGCCCCAGTAGCACCATGCGTCGCCGTTTCGCGCAACAGAGCGCTTCCACCGCGCCTAGCGGTGGTTGCTCGTGGTTTTCTACGCCTTGCAGATAGAGCGTCTTGGGGCGGGGCGTGGTCACGTTCAGCGCGACGTACACCTGCTCCAGGGTCAACCGCCGGGCGGCGGGGTCGGCGGACCGCTCGTCGAGCACATCCAGCGGGATGGTCCGCCACTCGCTGGCCCGCAAACGGAGATACACCGCGCGCAAAGCGGCGGGATCGGGCGGCGGCAAAGCGGGAAGGTCCGAGTTCGGCGGGAGCGCGGGAGCGGTCGCGTTATTCCTTTGGTCGGCATCGCCCGAAGGTGGAGAGGGCCGAGGAAAGAAATGCGTGTAAACCGCCCAGATGCCGCCCAGTACGACCACGAGGCCGCCGCCAATAAATGTCACTATTTCCCGATTTTGCTGATCTCTCAGCCAATTCCAGATTTCTTGCCAGTCCATCATGTTTCAAAATCCTGGTTGTCCGTCGAGAATCCCAGCAAACGCGCCACCAAATCCGGCAACGAATCTGTCCTCAAATGATAAAGCACTGTCGCCAATTCGAGGCTAGATTTCAACTGACTGGCTTCCAGCCCGGCGATGGGTTTCGCTACGCTCAACCCATCCTACGAAAACAATGAGTTGTAGGATGGGTTGAGGAACGAAACCCATCAATCCTTCCTCGTCCCGGCCCGGCGATGGGTTTCGCCACGCTCAACCCATCCTACGAAAACAATGAGTTGTAGGATGGGTTGAGGAACGAAACCCATCAATCCTTCCTCGTCCCGGCCCGGCGATGGGTTTCGCCACGCTCAACCCATCCTACGAAAACAATGAGTTGTAGGATGGGTTGAGGAACGAAACCCATCAGTACGGGGCGAAACCGTCAGGATATCTGAATGGTTACATCCGCGATCCGCGGCTGTTCAAGAAATTCCAAACCTGCTCCCGCCCCGGCAATGCCGGAATCGCGCCCCGTTTCAGGGTCGTAAGCGCCCCGACCGCATTGGCGAAACGACACAATTCGCGCAAACTCGCTTCGTTTCGGAATGTGCCTGGATCGGCGAGCAAGCCTTGCAGCAGGCCAGCCATGAAGCCGTCGCCCGCGCCGGTCGCGTCCACCGCCTTGACCGCGAAGCTCGCCACCTCGCCGGAACATTCCGGGGTGAAATAGACGCAACCCGGCCGGCCCCGCGTGACGACCATCAGCTTCAGTTCCTCGTGCCAGAGCGCCCGACAGGCGGCTTTCGGGTCGCCGATTCCGGTCAAAAACTCGCTTTCGTCGTCGCTGAGCTTGACGACATGCGCCTTCCCCAAACCCAGCAACATGCCCTCTCGCGCGGCGTTCGCGTCCGGCCACAACGGTAGCCGCAGATTAGGATCGTAGGAAATCAAGCAACCGGCGGCGCGCGCCGTGTCGACTGCGTACAAGGTGGCGCTGCGCGACGGCTCACCGATCAGGCTGATCGAACCGAAATGCAGTAGCTTGGCAGGTTGGATTGCCTCGACGTCCACTTCCCGAGGATTGAACAGCATGTCGGCGCTGGGGTGGCGGTAAAACATGAATTCCCGTTCGCCGTCCGCCCGCAAAGAGACGAACGCCAGCGCGGTGCGCGCCTCGCTTGAGAAGCGCAGCGGGCCAACATCCACGCCCGCCTCGGCTAGGGTGTCGGCCAGGAAATGCCCGAAGACATCGTCGCCAACCTTACCCATGAACGCGCTCGAAACCCCGAGCCGCGCCAATCCAACGGCTACGTTACCCGGTGCGCCGCCCGGCGCCTTGACGAACGCTGGCGCATCGATCAAGCCGGCGCCGGTCACGGTGGGAACAAAATCGATCAGCAATTCGCCCAAACAGATGGCGTTGGCCATGGGAAAACTCCGGCTGAAAGTGATGAAAGTTGGCGCTCGAAGCCGCCGTCCCGGCCTCGGTCTCCGCGTTGGCGTGTTTCGCAATCCCGCCTGCCTGGAAAGCTCGATAATATTTGGAGACAATCGAGTGTATGATAAGGTACACAAATACCCCCCAATGCCGACCCGCATTTGTTTGCGGCGGACAACATCAGATCGGAGAGAAATGGGTATGTGGTCTCGAATGATTGTCGCATGGTTCGTTGCCCTGGCATTGACGGGCGCCGCGTTTGCTGAGGAGTTGGTCATTCCCGGCAGCGGCAATCCGGAATATGTCTTGACCCAACTCGCCAAGGCGTTCAACCAGCAACAGAGCCAGCATACCGTCACGATCCCGTCGTCGACGGGAACCGCCGGCGCCCTGCGCGACATCGAGGCGGGAACGGCCAGCCTCGGGCGGGTGGGCCGGCCGCTCAAGGACGACGAGCGCGGCAAAGGCATCGTCTACGTCGCTCTCGGGCGCGACCCGGTGGCCTTCGTGGCGGGGGCGGGGGTCACGGTGCGCGGCATCACGTCGGCGCGGGCGGTGGATGCTTTCAGCGGCAAGCTGACCGACTGGCGCGAACTGGGCGGCGACCCCGCTCCCATCCGGGTGATCGGACGCGAAAAGACCGATGCTTCCCGGCAAGCGGTCAGCCGGGTCATCAAACCGTTCGAGGACATCGTCTTTGGCGAGAACGTCAAGGTCGTGCATCTCGACCCGGAATTGGTCGCGTTGTTGGATCGATTTCCGACCAGCCTTGGCTTCCTCAATCGATCGGCTCTCGGCGCGTGTACGACCAAAGTCATTCCCTTGGCGCTCGATGGCGTCGAACCGACCTCGGAAAATCTGGAGAAGGGGAGCTATCCGCTCTGGTTGGAACTTGGGCTGATCTACAGGCCCGGTGCCCTGACACCGGCGGGCAAGGCTTTTCTAGCGTTTGCCCGTTCTCCCGCTGGCGCGCGCGTCTTGCGCGAGCACGGGATTCTTCCCGCCGTTTCCAGAAGCTGACCGCAATTGACCGATAAGCTACCCCTCCCGATGGGAATCCAAACCTTGCGCGACGGAGCGCCTGGTCGATGAAGTTTTGCCTTGGCACCTGCGCGACGCTGGTCTTGGTGTTTGCGTTGCTAGTGGCCCTTTCGCAAGGGGTCGCCTACTACATATCGAGCGATCTGCTGGAAACGACGATACGCGCGCGCGAGATCGACAAGATCGATACCATCAGCCAAGTCATTAAAAATTTGATCGCGCGGCAGAGCACCCAACTCCAGCGGTTGGCCCGGGTATTGGCGGAAGAAAGCGCCTTGTCGTCGGCCCTTTTGCGCGAGGAGCCGGATCGGGTCGCCGCGCTCGCGGCGATTTTCGACCGCATCGGCGACCTGTCCAGGACAGACTTGTTCGAGGTGATCGACCAGCATGGAATCGTGGCCTATCGGTCCGATCAGCCGATGCGCCTGGGGGATCGGGCGATGGGATGGGGGGTGTACGAGGCCCTGAACGGCGCCGGCAATGTGGTCAGCACCGTCGTCCCGCAGGGCGTCGAGATTCGCGCCATCGAACCCTTGCGGGCGGGGAACAGAATCGTCGGCGCGCTGAGCGTCGGCCAGCGTCTGGATGGGAATTTTTTCAAGACCCTGAACCATGAGGTGGGCGCAAACCTCGGGCTTCTGTCGCGATCCGGCCAAACCCTGGCTTCAAGTTCCGCCCTCGGCCGGAGCCTGGCTTCCCGGGCCGTAACCGAGGCCTTTGAAAAAAAGATTCCCATCTACCGCGAGGATATCGTCGCGCGCAAAACCCGCGTCTATCTGCCGATACTGATCGTCGACGAGGCCTTCGTGATCCTGGTCGAGCTGGACAGCACCTCGGCCTATCGGTTGCTGGACGAGAACTTGCGGCGTTCGGCGATCTATGCGGCGCTGATTTTGGTCGGAAGCCTGTTGTTCGGCGTTCTGATCGTGCGCTGGGTCCTGCGGCCGTTGCGCCGCCTCCGCGCGCAGGCCGAACGGATCGCGATTGAAGTGACTGGCGCGTCGATTCCATCCGTGAGCCAGGATGAGGTCGCCGCCACGGTTCAGGTTCTGGAAACGCTGACCGAGCGCCTGGTCCAGGATAACCGGGAACTGACCGGGTCCAAGGCAGCCGCCGAAGCAGCCAATCTGGCCAAATCGCAGTTTCTGGCCACCATGAGCCACGAAATCCGCACCCCGCTGAACGGCATCCTGGGGATGACGGAGTTGCTGCGAGGAACGGCGCTGGACGCCCAGCAGCGGCGATTTACCGACACCATCCAGCGTTCGGGTCAGGCATTACTGGCGGTCATCGACGATATTCTGGACTTTTCCAAGGTCGAGGCGGGTCGGCTGGAGCTGGAAACCGTGGACTTCGATCCACGGGAACTGGTCGAGGAAACCGCCGTGCTGCTGGCCGAGCGGGCGCACCGCAAGCGCCTGGAACTGGTGGTCGATCTAGCGGACGACTTGCCGGGCGGCCTGCAAGGCGATCCGGCGCGGTTGCGGCAAATCTTGATCAATCTAGTGAGCAATGCCATCAAGTTCACCGAACAGGGCGAAGTGGTGATTCGCCCACGGTTGCTGGAGCAAGAAGCCCAGACGGCGCGGCTGCGGATCGAGGTCAATGATACGGGGGTCGGAATCGCGCCAGCGGCCCAGACTCGGATCTTCGAGTCGTTTACCCAAGCGGACGGTTCCACCACCCGCCATTATGGCGGGACCGGTCTGGGATTGGCCATTTCCAAGCGACTGGTGCAATTGATGGGGGGCGAAATAGGCGTCGAGAGCACGCTGGGCGTCGGTTCGACGTTCTGGTTCACGCTCGCGCTGCCCCGCGGGGAGGCCAGTTCGCGGTCGGTCCGGCCGCTCGACGCCGAATTACGGAATCGGCGCGTGTTGGTGGTGGACGACAACGCCACCCAGCGCGAGATTTTCCATCGCTATTTGAGCGGTTGGGGCATGCGGGCAGTCAGCGTGGGGAGCGGGGTGGAAGCGCTCGCCACCCTGCGGCAAGCAGCCATGGCGAGAGAAGTTTTCGAGCTGGTGATCGTGGATCGGAACATGCCCGAGATGGATGGCGTCGAACTGGCCCGCCGGATCCGTGCCGACGCCATGCTGAGAATGCCTCGGTTGCTGATGTTGACCCTCGGTAGCCTGGGCGACGTCGGCTCCCAGGTGGCGGTTAGCGTAAATCGCTACCTGCAGAAACCGATACGTCGGGCTGAACTCCGCGATGCCTTGTGTCGGCTGATTGATCCAGCCACCGCCGATCCGGTGTCGCGACTCCTGCCACGATATGACCGGCAGATACACTTTGACGCGCGGGTGCTGGTCGTTGAGGACAACCTGGTCAACCAGGAAGTGGCGCTGGCCATGCTCAAGGAGTTGGGCTGTCGGAGCACGGCGGTCAATGATGGACGCGCGGCGTTGGCCGCCTTGGAAAAGGAACCCTATGACCTGGTGCTGATGGACTGCCAAATGCCAGTGCTGGACGGCTGGGCCGCCACCGCGGCTTGGCGGCGCCGCGAAAGCGCCACTGGCGATCGGCGGGTGCCGATCATCGCCTTGACCGCGAACATCGTCAAGGGAATCCGGGAGCAATGCCTGGCGGCGGGAATGGACGATTATCTGAGCAAACCGTTCGAGCAGGCGCGACTGGTGGCGATCCTGAACCGTTGGTTGCCCGCCGCTGGCGATTCCGCCTGCCCGCCTCCCGCCGCCTCGCCCCGGGCGCCGGTTCTGGATTCGGTAGTCGGCGACGCCCTGGCGGCCCCGTCGCTCACCGCGCGCTCCAGACCGCCCACATCAACCGATTCACTGTTGGACGAGCGCGTCCTGGCTCAAATCCGCGAGTTGCGGCAGCCCGGCCAGCCCAGCTTGTTGAGCAAGATCGTCGGCCTCTACCTGGATAGCGCGCCCGCCTTGCTGCAACGGTTACGGGACGCGGTCGCCGCTGGAGACAGCGAGGCGCTGCGCCAGGCGGCGCATAGTTTCAAGTCGAGTAGCGCTAACCTGGGAGCGACCCAATTGGTGGCCTTGAGCAAGGAATTGGAGCAGCGGGGGCAGGATCGGCGCTTGGAGGATGTCGCCACCTTGCTATGGGAATTGGATCGCCGCTACGCGCGGGTGCGGGAAGCGTTGATCGTGGAGATGGAAAAAGGATAATTTTGATCGTTACTTTTTTTGGAGGAACGGCAACCCAATGGCTCAGATCAAGGATGTCGCCCAACAGGCGGGTGTTTCGGTGGCGTCGGTGTCGCGGGTGATGGCAGGCCACCCCGGAGTGAGCGAGGCGACCCGGCAACGGGTATTGGCGGCGATCGAGGCGCTGGACTATCGGCCGGACTTGGCGGCGCGGCGTTTGCGCTCGCGTCGCACCGACACCATTGGCCTGATCGTGTCGGATATCCGTAACCCGTTTTTCACCGAAGTCAGCCGCGCGGTCGAGGACGTGGCTTATCAGCACCAGTTGCGGGTGATCTTGTGCAACGCCGACGAGGATCCGGAGAAGGAGGCGCTGTATCTGGAGTTGATGCGGGATGAAAACGTCAGTGGAGTGATTCTGTCGCCCACGCTGCCGAGGCTGGCCCGTTTTCGGCCGAACGATTATTCATTTCCGGTGGTGCTGGTTGACCGTTGCGACCGCGATACCGTCGCCGATGCGGTGGTGCTGGACAACGTCGATTCAGCCTACCGCCTGATCGCGCACCTCATCGAACAGAATCATCGGCGGATCGCGTTTGTCTACGGCGCGACTAGCGCCACCGGCCGGCAGCGGCAGGAAGGTTATGTGACGGCGATGGCTACTCACGGCCTAGAAACGCTGGCCAGGGCCGTTCCAGCGACGGTCGAGGCTGCCCGCGCCGTCGCTGGTGAACTGGTGGGGCGTCAGCCCTTGCCGGACGCGCTGGTGGCCAGCAACGGTCTTATCCTGTTGGGACTGGTCGAAGCCTTGCGGGAGGCTCGTTTAAGGGTTCCCGAACAGATCGCGCTGGCCGGTTTCGACAACCTGCCCTGGACCCGGCTGGTGGAACCGGGCGTCACCGTGATCGCCCAGCCGACCTACGACCTGGGTCAAGCCACCATCGAGCTGTTGTTGCAGCGAATCGCGCATCCGACTCAATCGGTGCGCCGGGTGGTGATGCGGGGGGAACTGATCGAGCGGGGATCGAGCGCGCGGCGGGGCGGGTGACCGGGATGATCGTCACGACGCTGGATCCCTTCATGATCGCGCTCGGCCTGCAAGCCGAGGTTCCGATGCCCGGCCAGGCGCGGGTATGGGGCGTCATCCGGCCGGAGTTTCTCAACAGTTGGGGCTCGGCGCACGGCGGCTTTCTGTACTCGGTGGCCGACGCCGCCTTCGCGTTGGCGTCCAATTCGCATGGAACCCTAGCGGTCGCCCTCGTCGCGCACATGGAATATCTGCAAGCGAGTCAAGCCGGCGCGGAAGTGGAAGCATGGGCGACCGAGGTTCATCGGGGGCGGCGCACGGCGGTTTATCGGGTGGAAGTGCGTAGCGGGCCGACTTTGTTGGCGATTTTTACCGGCACGGTCTATCGGCGCACCGGCCAGGACAGTTCGCTGATGCCGCCGACCCGCGCCAAGTGAATTCAGGCATTCGGCTCCCCGTTGCGCGTCCCGGCGGCTTGCAGATGTTTCCGCACCGTCCGCCGGTCTAGTCCAGTGCGCCGGGCAACTTCCTCGTAGTTGCCGCAACGCTGGTAGAGCAGGGCGCAGTACTGGGCCAGCAGGCCGCGCGCATCCAGCGCTCCGGCTTGCGCCTGGCGCCAGAAGTCGGCTTCCGCCGACCCCGCCGCCGATTCGCCCCCGTAATGGCCGGTCAGCAGGATGCGGCGCACCGCCTGTTCCAACTCCCGCACGTTGCCGGGCCAGGCGTAATCCACTGGCAACTCGCGCCGCAGCGCGGTCAATACCAGTTCATCCGCTTCGGGACTGGCCGCGCCAAGCAGGCGCGTCACCAGCACTTGCACTAATAAATCCAGTTCCGCCGGGGTTTCGGCCAGGCGTTGGCGCAACGGCGGCACGGTGATGACATCGGAACACAGCCGGTAGAAGAAATCCTCGCGGAATTTGCCCTGTTGGCGCAGTTCCGCCAGGGATTGATGGGTGGCGGCGATAACCCGCCCGGAGAAACGCTGCGGTTTATGGCTGCCGACCGGGGTGAACGTGCGCTCCTGCAACACCCGCAGTAGCTTGATTTGCACGCCGAGGGTGGCGTCGCCGATCTCGTCGAGAAATAGCGAGCCGTAGGGACTGCACCGGGCGAACACCCCCTGATGCTCCTCCACCGCCCCGGTGAACGCACCCTTGCGATGGCCGAACAATTCCGATTCGATCAGACTTTCCGGAAATTCCGCCAGGTTGACGGCGATGAAGGTGTCGGTGAAGCTGTGGCGAAAGCGATTGCTGGCGGGATCGAACGGGATGTACACCGAGCGACCGATGGCCGCCGCCGCCGCGCCCTTGCCGCTGCCGGTCTCGCCCAACAGCAGCGTGGAAAAATCCTCCATGCGGTTCCACAGATAGCGTTCATAGACCCGCATGTCGCGGCCGAACACGTTGTTCCACAGCGCGCGTCGCAATGCGCCCATGCAAGGGCTGGGGCCAGTCAGCGCATGGTCAATGAGGGTATAGGTGCGCCGCAGTTGGTAAAACAGACCGAAGTAGCGAACCGCTTCCGCCGCGCCGAAGCCCTGTTCCCGCAGCAGCGTCAACGCCTCGGGGGCGAACGAGACCGTCGCCGGCTGGCCGGGATGCGCCAGTTCCCACTCGATCGACCGATCCATCTCCGGCACGAACCGATGGTAATCGCAAAACAGCCAGGCGTCGGCCAGCCATTGCCGTTCGTCGTCGGCATACTGGGCCAGACTGCCGGCGTGATGCTGGGTCAATCGGTCGAGGCGCTGGATCAAAGATGGCAACAGGGCATTCATCGGATGGCTGTCGCCGATGGCCGCCAGGGCCGAGGCGGGGACCAGGGCCGCGATTTGCTGGCGGGTCACCTCGAATGGATTGGCCATGATCAGCGCCGAGGCGGCGGCCAGGAAAGACCGGTCGTCCGGATCAAGATGGCGTCGGCCCTCTGTCATCAAGGTGCTCCTGTAGCTGGAGGGATCAGCAAATAATGTAGTACCAACCTGCATGAAATGTATCCGCCATTTTAGCAGCTATTCCACAAGTCCCCGATAAGTCAGTGCAAACAAGGGACTGTCTTCATAATAGGACCTGGCACGACACTTGCCTTCATAATAGATAAGCCTTGGAACTGGAGGTGCCAAATGAACGCGATTCATCAAGCACGCACGCGAGGCTTCCAAATGGGAAGGCTGTCGCAAGAGATTGGATTGGTCCTGTTCCTGTGTGGCGCCTTGTTGACCTTGCCCGCATTCGGGCAGAGCAGGAGTGTCTACAGATGCCCACAGCCAGATGGCGGCATTCAATTCCAGGAGTCTGCGTGCGCGGACTCGGCCGGGAAAGAGGTTACCGTGGATATCGGTGATACCGGGAATGGCCGGTTGCGGAGTGGCGAAGTCCGCGTATTGCTGGAGACTGGTGGTGGGCACCGCTTTTTCCAGCGGTGGATAGAGAAAGATCGAACCGAATGGGAATTGCGGCACAGCGGGAATGATCAGGAGAAAAGCCAAACCGAACGGGAATTGCGGGATAATTCCCAGCCGCCGAATCCACGTTCGCTTTCATCTCGGCACTGGTTATATCTTTAGCCGATGGCCTCACAAATTACGGGTCGCGATACCTGGGTTTACAACATCAACAGGGTATTAAATGGACGCTAGGTTAGTGGGGGTAACAGTATGACGCACGCCGAGACGACAACCGAAGCATCAACGACGTTTATTCTGGAACCGCCGAAGGCAATTTCGCCACTGACTGACAATGAAGCGGATGATGCCATCCCGCTTCCCACCGAAGTGGCCGCGGCGGTGGACGATCAGGTCGAGCGGTTTGTCAGCGCGCTTTTGGCCGAGGACGTGCAAAGCGATTCGTTCAAGGCAAAACTCGATTCCGCCTTTCGGCTTGGGCGCGAGGAAATATCCATCGCTTCGAGCCTGTTGAGCAGCCGTTTTCTGGAACGAAACATGGTCGGCATGGAAGACTCGCCAGCTTTCAAGGCGATCGAGCAAATGCGTCGGCATCTGGACGATCTGGACCCGGGCAAGGAGGGCGATTTGCTGTCCCAGAAAAAATTGCTCGGCATCATTCCACTTGGCAACAAACTGAAGGCCTACTTCCGCCGCTTTCAGAGCGCGGCGGCGCAGTTACGGAATTTGTTGCAGCAGATCTACGCGGCCCGCGATGACATGCAACGTGATAAGGCCGAGATCGATACGATTCGCGCCGAACTTTGGGAGGCGATGCGGAGGCTGAAATCGGCTGTACGTTTCGCCCAACAACTTGACGCGATGCTTTCACAATGGGTGGTGAAGCTGAAGGCGGCCGATGCGATACGGGCAAGGGCCCTTGAGCAGGAGGTGCTTTACTATGCGCGGCAAAACTTGCAGGACATGTTGACCCAGCAGGCGGTCTGCGTGAACAGCTATCTTGCTTTGGACGTGCTGAAAAAGACCAACCGCGAGATGATTATCGGCTGTGATCGAGTGGCGACGACAGGAATGTCGGCGCTGGCGGTTGCTCAAACTGTCGCGCGGGCGACTGGTAATCAGGTCGAGGTGATGAACATACTCGCCGGCGTCAACAGTACGATCGAGAATCTCATCGCCGAATCGAGCAAGCAGTTGAACAGCCACGCCGAACGCACCGCGCGGTTTGGAACCAGTCCGCTGCTCGGAATTGAAAAGATGAAGGAGATGTTCAATCTGACCTTCAAGGCCATGGATACTTTGGATAATTTTCGTGCCAAGGCTGTTGAGGTGATGGGCCAGAATAACGCGGTGATGCGCGAATATCTGCAACGCGCTGAAGGCTATGTCGACAAGGTCCGCCAAGACCAACTTCGCACCGCCAACCGCAGCCTTGAAGGCCCCGTTCGGCTATAGTTTTTCCGCTGGTTTTATAAAAGAGGATATAACTGTTATGTCGCACAATCAAAAGTATCTTGTTCGCCGTGACACGGCTGCCTGGATCATGCAGGTATGGATTTCATTCGGTCTCGCCGTGCTCGCTTGCGCCATCGGCGTGTGGAATATACCGAATCAGGAACTGGATCGCGCGTTCCTTGCAACCGGCTTTTTCTTCTGTCTGTTTACTTGCTTCGCCCTGGCGAAGATGATCCGCGACAATCGGGATGAAAGAGTCGATACCGGAGCTTGGATATTCACGGCGTGGGTCGGATTTTTCGTGGCGATGGCGCTGACGGCCTGGGGCCTTTTCCGCCTGGCAATTGGCAATTGGGAGAAAGGCTACATGGTGGTGTCCTGGTTGTTCATGGTGAGTTCGGCCTTTGTGGTGGCGAAAACTCTCCGTGACAAATTTGAAGCCGATCTCATGGAGGCAGCTTCCAACCTTGATCATCATGATACCGAGCTGATTGAGTCTAAATAAACCTTGAATCGCACTTCGAAAGAAGGGCGGGGAGTCGTTGGTGGACCGCTCATTGCTTGGTCTTGATGAAGGCTTCATGGCTGGCGAGCTTCCGTGCTTTGGCCGCGACAATCGTCGCCTGTATCTTTTCCAGCCGACCGTGCAGGATGTCCAATTGATCGCAAAGCGATTGATCGACTTCACGCCTGTTCTCGGGCGGAATGTGTCCGTCGGTAGTTCTCACGACATCCAGGTAATGCTTGCAAGCGTCGGGTAAATAACGGGCCACCATCTCCCGGATGAAGAACTGATCTTCCGGTGATACGTCAGTTGCCGTGGCTCCGTCGGCGGAAGCGGTCAGAACGCGAGCGAGCGTTTCCTTGATTCGCGCCAGGCTGGCCAGCGCGGAGCGAGGCAGGTGGGGTGAGATTTCGTTCAGGTAGGCGTCGAGGGTTTCCGCCTCCTGGTTTAAACCACCGGTCAACGCGAATGGCTGGCGGCGCGCGATTCGATTGCGCAGGAAGAGCGCGCCTCCGGTCGCCACGACGCCGGCGCCGGTGGCGAACACCCAAATCTGGGTAAAGATCGCGCCGCTGACCATCAAACCAAAGCCCATTGCCAAACAAATCATGCCAAAAAGCCCGTTCGCCCGGTTCTTGCCATCGTTCAACGGCGATGGCCCACGCAGCGCCATGGTCAAGGGTCGGCCAACCAGATTTTTGTGGTACACGCGCGCCACCTTCCGTATCAATGTCGCGCTCGGTTTGCGGCGCGAGTCTTCACGCAAACTGGCGCGCGCTGGCAGCGTGCCCCGCACCCACTGGTCATCGTTTGACATGATCAGAAACCTCGCGCGTTATTCATTCGCTCACACTACCATGATTCTCGCCGGAGATGCGGCGCGATGAGTGTCCAGGCATCAATTCATTAGGAAGACCACGATGAAACCGAACCGTCAGGCCAGCGAGCATAGCTTTCGGAGTTGGGATGGCGTTGAACTTTTTTATCGAGCATGGTTGCCCGAACAGCACATGACTCAAGCGATCATCCTGTTCCATCGTGGTCACGAACATTCCGGCCGCTGGCGGGATGTGGTGGATAAACTCGATCTACCCGATTTCGCCCTGTTTGCTTGGGACGCTCGCGGCCACGGTCGCAGTCCCGGCGAGCGCGGTTACGCCGAACATCTTGGCGTGCTGACGCGGGACGTGGACAGCTTCGTCAGCCACGTTTCCCGCCACTACGGCATCCCGATGGAAAACATCGCCGTGCTCGCGCACAGCGTCGGCAGCGTGCTGGTGGCGAACTGGGTTCACGATTACGCGCCAAAAATTCGCGCCCTCGTGCTGGGCAGTCCGGCATTGCGGGTGCGGCTGTATGTCCCCTTCGCCATTCCGGGCCTGCGCCTGCTGCTGAAATTCAAACCGAAAGCCTTCGTCAACAGCTACGTCAAGGCGAAGTTGCTGACCCACGATCCAGCGAAGATCGAAAGCTACGACGCTGATCCGCTGATCACGCGTTGCATCGCGGTCAATCTGCTGGTGGATTTGTTCGACGCGGGCCGCAAGTTGGTGGAGGACGCGGCGGCGATCACTGTGCCGACCCTGGTGCTGACCTCCGGGGCGGATTGGGTGGTGGACCAGGATAGCCAGCGCCGGTTTTTCGAGCGGCTGGGTTCGTCCGTGAAGGAGATGCACGTTTATCCGGGTTTTTTCCACGACACCTTCAACGAGAAGGACAACCACTTACCGCTGAGCGCCGCGCGCCGCTTCATTCTGGACGCCTTCGCCCAACCCCGGCGCGAACCTTCGCTGCTGGAGGCGGACCGCAACAGCCCGACCCAGCGCGAGTACGAAGCCCTGGCCAACCCGCCGTTTCCCTTTTCGTTCAAGGGTATCCAATACGCCCTGACCCGGTTCGCGCTGCGCGCCATCGGCGCCCGGTTGAGCCGGGGCTTGCGACTCGGCGTAAGGACTGGCTTCGATTCGGGCGCCACGCTGGACTACGTCTATCGCAACCGGGCCGAGGGCGTGACCGCGCTGGGGCGGCGGATCGACCGGAATTATCTGAACGCCATTGGCTGGCGGGGTATCCGCTTGCGCAAGGCGCATCTGGAAAAACTGCTGCGCCGGGCCATGCTGGATCTGCGGGCGGCGGGACGGCCGGTTCACCTCGTCGACATCGCGGCTGGCCACGGCCGCTACGTGCTGGACGCCGTGCGCGAGCATCCCGACATTCCCGCCACTGGCCTGCTGCGGGATTTCAGCGACAGCAACGTGGCGGCGGGGCGGCGCCTGATTGCCGAATACGGGCTGGCGGAGCGCTTCGCGTTCGAGCAAGGCGACGCTTTTGATCGAGCCAGCCTCGCGGCGTTGCCCCGCGCCGCCACCATCGGCATCGTCTCTGGCCTATATGAGTTGTTCCCCGAAAATGGGCCGGTGCGCGCGTCGCTGGCCGGTCTGGCCGAGGCGGTGGTTCCCGGCGGCTATCTGCTCTATACCGGCCAGCCCTGGCATCCACAGATCGAATTCATCGCCCGCGTGTTGACCAGTCATCGGAACGGCGCGCCGTGGATCATGCGCCGTCGAACCCAGCAGGAGATGGATCAACTGGTTGCCGAGGCCGGTTTCGAAAAGATCGCGCAGGAGACCGATCCCTGGGGAATTTTCACCGTTTCGCTGGCCCGACGACGAGAGGAGACTTCCCATGGCTGAGCGGGGAGTGTCGACCGCGCCGCCGCGTCCCTGGCGAGCGGCCTTGGGCTGGATGGTGCTGGTGCTCGGTCCCGGATTTTTTTTGGTCTACGGTGCCTGCAACGGGTTGACTTCGCTGCGGGCCGATGTCGGCAGCTTCTTTTTCGAATGGGAGCGCCGGATTCCGGTTTTGCCCTGGACCATCATCCCCTACTGGTCGCTCGATCTTTTTTATGCGTTCTCGGTGCTGCTGTGTCGCACCCGCCTGGAACTGGATCGGCACGCCTGGCGCATTATCACCGCCGTGCTGCTGTCGGCCATGGGTTTCCTGCTGTTTCCGCTCAAGTTCGCTTTTCCCCGACCCGAAGTTGAGGGGATATTCGGAACCCTGTTCCAGGCGCTTTACGGCTTCGATCAGCCCTTCAATCAAGCGCCTTCCCTGCATGTCAGCTTGGGCATGATCATGTGGTATCTCTACGCCAAACACACGCGCGGACCGTTGCGCGGATTGCTGCACGGCTGGTTTATCCTGATTTTCGCCTCCACGCTGACCACCTGGCAGCATCATTTCATCGACCTGCCGACCGGGGCGCTGGTCGGCGTGATCGCGTTCTGGCTGTTTCCCGATCCCGTGGCCGACGCCATGGGCAAGACCGTCGCCTATCGACCGAAAGGCGGGATTCGACTGGCCGGGCGCTATCTGGCCGGCGCGTCGATCAGCCTCGTGCTGGCCCTGCAAGGCGGGTTTTGGCTGCTGTTCCTTTGGTCGGGAGTTTCCCTGGGGATCGTTGCGGCGGCTTACGCCGGTCTCGGTCCAGTCGTGTTCCGAAAGGAGGGCGGGCGACTTGCCTGGGCAGCCAAGCTGGTTCTCGGTCCCTACCTCGCCGGCCAGTACCTCTCGTGGTGTGGGCATCGGCGCAAGATGGCCACGCCGCTTGCCGAAATTTTGCCGGGCGTGTTCGTCGGCGCGCGACTTGACGATGGGGAAGCCGAAGCCTTCGCCGCCGCCCATCCCCGACTCCTGGCGCTCGATCTCACCGGCGATTTCGACGAGGCCGGCCCGTTGCGCGCGGGCGATTATGTCAATTTGCAGATCATGGACCTGACCAGCCCGTCGCCTCGCGCCCTGCGTGACGCCGCTGTTCGCATTGAAGCGGCTGTCCTGCAGGGCAGGCCTGTATTGGTTCATTGCGCCCTCGGTTATTCCCGTAGCGCGTGCGTCATGGCGAACTGGCTGGCGACGACGGGACGCGCCCGTTCGATCCAGGAAGCGATCGAGCGAATCCGCGCCGTGCGGCCTGGCATCGTCGTCGCATCGACATCACTCGCCATGCTTGCCGATGCGCGGCTGGCCGAGGAGGCCACATGATCACCCTGTATGAACTCAAACCCCGTTTCCAGAATTGGCTGCGTCCGGTCGCGCGCGGGCTGCACGCTCGCGC
Organism: Candidatus Contendibacter sp.; assembly: GCA_029624675.1. GTDB lineage: Bacteria > Pseudomonadota > Gammaproteobacteria > Competibacterales > Competibacteraceae > Contendibacter. Next base: position 101,371 of record JARSSP010000071.1, on the reverse strand, counting down.
AATCAGCGCCAATCAGGTCACGGTCGCCGCGCTGGCGCTGGCGGTCGCGGCGGCCGGGGTCATCGCGTGGTGGCCAACGCCGGCCACGTTGCTGCTGTTGCCGCCGGTGCTGTTGATCCGCATGGCGCTGAATGCCCTCGACGGAATGCTGGCCCGCGAGTTTCAGCAACCGACGCCGTTGGGGGCGGTCTTGAACGAACTGGGCGACGTGCTGGCCGACGCCGCTCTGTATTTGCCGCTAGTTTTGATTCCCGGCATACCGGTTGCGCCGGTGGTGGCGTTGGCGCTGCTGGCGCTGTTAAGCGAATTTTGCGGCGTGACGGCGACGCAGATCGGTGCCAGTCGCCGCTATGATGGACCCTTGGGTAAAAGCGATCGCGCCTTGCTGCTCGGTGGCATCGCGGTGCTGCTAGGCTGCGGTGTGCCAGCCGGTTTCTGGCTGACGGTTACCCTGTGGGTTGCCAACGGCTTGCTGATGCTGACTTGTGTTAATCGACTGCGCGTCGCGTTACGGGAGGTAAAGCCATGTCCATCACGCTGACCTCGCCGGTGATGGTGATTCTGGGTGGGGTATGGGCGCTGTTGGCCCTGGCGACCCTCGTGGTATGGTGGCTGGCGCCGGCGCCCGACAGCGAATTGCGCCAGCGCATCCGCAGTTGGTGGCTGATCGTGGCGCTGTGTTCGCTGGCGCTGATATTCAGCCGCGCCGCCGCGCTGGTGTTTTTCGGCGGGGTCAGCTTCCTGGCCCTTAAGGAGTACCTGACCCTGATTCCCACCCGCCAGACCGACCGCCGGGTACTGTTTTGGGCCTATCTGAGCATTCCGGTGCAATATTTCTGGATCGGGATCGAATGGTACGGGATGTTCATCATCTTCATCCCGGTCTATCTGTTCCTACTGCTGCCGGTGGCGATGGTGCTGAACGGGGAAACCCAGGGTTATTTACGCGCCGCTGGCACGCTGCATTGGGGCTTGATGAGCATGGTGTTCAGCCTGAGTCATCTGGCCTATCTGCTGGTGCTGCCGGAAGGGGAGTATCCCCATGTCAGCGGACCGGGGCTGGTGCTGTTCCTGCTGTTGCTGACCGAGTTGAACGACGTGGCGCAGTATTGCTGGGGCAAGCTGTTGGGCAGGCACAAAATCTCGCCCACGGTCAGCCCGAACAAGACGGTGGAGGGCTTCGTCGGCGGGGTGTTGACCACCATGCCGCTAGCGGCGTTGCTGGCGCCGTGGCTGACGCCGTTTTCCGTCCTCGATGCGCTGCTGGCCGGCGCGCTGATCGCGGTGGCCGGGTTCTTCGGCGATCTGAGCCTGTCGGCGCTCAAGCGCGATTTGGGCATCAAGGACAGCGGCAACCTATTGCCGGGCCATGGCGGCATTCTCGATCGGGTGGACAGTTTGACCTACACCGCGCCGCTATTCTTCCATTTCACCCGCTACTACTACTTTTGAACGTTACCATGGGCTACGCTGCGCTGCGCCTGACGTTTTTCCTGCTGATCGTCAAGCCGTTCCTGCTGCTGGCGGTCGGGGTCAACGTGCGCCACCGCGACCGCTTGCCCGCCGCTGGTCCCGCCCTGATCGTCGCCAACCACAACAGCCACCTCGACGCGCTGGTGTTGATGGCGCTGTTGCCATTGCGGTTGCTGCCTCGCGCGCGGCCGGTGGCCTCGGCGGACTATTTTTTGCGCGGCCGGTGGCGGGCCTGGTTCGCCACCCGCGTGATCGGCATCATTCCGGTGGCTGTGGGTAGTGGCCGGTCTCACGCCGAGGTGCTGGAGCCGGTGCGGGACGCGCTGGCGGCGGGCGATATCGTGGTCTTCTTCCCGGAAGGCACCCGCGGCGAACCGGAGCGACTGGGCAAACTCAAGACCGGCATCGTCTGGCTAGCCCAGCAGTTGCCGACCGTGCCGATTTACCCGGTTCGTCTGCATGGGTTGGGCAAGGTGTTGCCCAAGGGCGACTGGTTACCGGTGCCGTTCTTCTGCGACGCCTGGGTGGGCGAACCGCTGCGTTGGGAGGGCGATCCGTCCAGGTTCATGGCCGCGCTGACGGCCAGCCTGGGAGGTTAGGGGATCCGAGCAAGCCTTTGCCTCAAATCCTGACGTTACGCACGAACCCGTTTCGCGCCCCCCCGACAACCCGTTCGGTTCCCCCTGTTTTCCCCGACTGACGTATACTATCGGCCACTTCGGCCAACCAGCGGTTCGCGTGACGTTTCCGTGCAAGCCAGCCGCCGCCGATTCCGCCAAAATCAAGCAAAATCGAGGCGGCCCAGCCCCTGTCAGGAAGGAGAACCTCCATGAGTTACGAGAACATCCGGGTCGAAATCCGCGGTCCGGTGGCCTTGATCACCCTCAACCGCCCCAGAGCCTTCAATGCGCTGTCCAACGATTTGATGGACGAACTGACCCAGGCGTTGGATGCCGTCGAGGCGGACGAAGCCATCCGCGCCATCGTCCTCACCGGCGGCGACAAGGTTTTTGCCGCTGGCGCCGATATCAAGGGGATGAAGGATTACTCGTACATGGACGCCTACCAGGGTAATTTCATCACCCGCAACTGGGAGCGGGTCAGCCGATGCCGCAAGCCGGTGATCGCGGCGGTGGCCGGCTACGCGCTGGGCGGCGGCTGCGAGCTGGCGATGATGTGCGACTTCATTCTCGCCGCCGACACCGCCAAGTTCGGTCAACCGGAAATCAAGCTGGGCATCCTGCCGGGCGCGGGGGGCACGCAACGTCTGACCCGGCTGGTCGGCAAGTCCAAGGCCATGGAACTGTGCCTGACTGGACGGATGATGGATGTCGAGGAAGCTGAGCGGGCGGGCCTGGTCAGCCGGATCGTGCCGGTGGCCGAGCTGATCGAAGAGGCGATCAAGACCGCCGAATTGATCGCCGCTCAGTCGCGGCCGGCGGTCATGATGGTCAAGGAGTGCGTGAACCGCGCCTACGAATCCACGCTGGCCGAGGGTCTGCTGTTCGAGCGGCGGACCTTCCACGCCGTGTTCGCGACCGAGGATCAGAAGGAAGGCATGGAAGCGTTCGCCAGCAAGCGGGCGCCCGAGTTCAAGCACCGCTGACTGAGCTTGGCGGGGCCGTTGACGGCGAGAGAATTCAGCGAGCAGCCGAAAATTCACTATAATATTCGATGATTTACTCAAACCGGCCCACTTGGGGGACCGGAAAGCCACATGTAACTCTCCACGATAAGGCGCAAGCGATGGAAATCAAGAAAGTCGGTGTTATGGGCTGTGGTGCGATGGGTCTGGGCGTGGCGCAGGTGTGCGCGCAGGTCGGCATTTCTACCGTCGCGGTCAAGGCGACTCCGGGTTCCACCGACAAGATTCGGTCGGGCTTGGAGAAATCGCTCGCCAAGATGGTCGAGCGCGGCAAGATGACCGCCGAGCACAAGGATTCCACGCTCGGTTTGCTGCAATTGACCACCAAGGAGGAGGATGTCGCCGGCTGCGATCTGATCATCGAGTCGGTCATCGAGGATCTGGAGATCAAGAAAGCGCTGTTTCGCCGCCTGGAAAGCATCGTGTCGCCGCAGACGCTGCTGACCACCAACACCTCCACGCTGTCGGTGACGGCGCTGATGGCGGTGTGCAAGCAGCGCGACCGGGTGGCCGGCCTGCACTTTTTCAACCCGGCGACCGTGATGAAGCTGGTCGAGATCATCCACGCCTTCGAAACCTCCGACGAGACGGTCAACACGCTCAACGAGTTTTGCAAGAGGATCAAGAAAGACCCGGTGATCGTGCAGGACACCACCGGCTTCATCGTCAACCGGCTGCTGACGCCCTACATGCTCAGCGCGATTCGCCTGCTGGAGATGGGAACCGGCACCATCGCCGACATCGACCACGCGATGAAGTCCGGCGCCGCCCATCCGATGGGGCCGTTCGAGCTGGCCGATTACATCGGGCTGGACGTGGTGGAGGCCATGACCCTGAACATCTATCAGGACATGCACCAGCCGCATGTGTCCCCCCCGCACACGCTGACCCGCCTGGTCCAGCTCGGCTATCTGGGCCGCAAGACCAACAAGGGGTTCTACGACTACTCGGTCAAGCCGCCGGTCCAGAATCCGCAACTGCGGCACCCGGTGGCCTAAGCGATTTAGCTCCCCTTTCCCCTTGTGGGAGAGGGGCAGGGGGTGAGGGGTTTAGCCATCCTCGCCGTAACGCTGTTCCAGCCACGCGAACACCGCCCGCAACGCCATCGCTTCGCCGCCTTCCGGCCGTCCCGGCTGGGTCTTCGGGTTCCAGGCCATCAGGTCGAAATGCGCCCACGGAATGTCGGCCGGCACGAATTCCTTCAGGAACAACGCCGCCGTGATCGCGCCGGCATAGGACGATTCCGAGGCGTTGGCGATGTCGGCGATCTTGCTGTCCAGCATCTCGCGGTAGGGCTGATGCAGCGGCAACCGCCAGAAGGGGTCCTGTTCCCGCTCCGCCGCCGCTAGCAGGCCCGCCGCCAGCGCCTCGTCGTTGCAGAACAGGGCTGGAATCTCTGGGCCGAGCGCCACCCGCGCCGCGCCGGTCAGGGTGGCGAAATCGAGCATCACCGCCGGTTGTTCGTTCCCGGCTTCCGTCAGGGCGTCGCTGAGAATCAGCCGGCCCTCGGCGTCAGTGTTGTGAACCTCGATCGTCAATCCCTGGCGTGAGCGGAGTACGTCGCCGGGCCGGAAGGCGTTGCCGGCCACCGCGTTGTCCACCGCCGCGATGAGCACTCGCAACCGTAGCGGCAGACCGCTGCCCATGATCAACCGCGCCAGTCCCAGCACCGTCGCGGCCCCGCCCATGTCCTTTTTCATCAATCGCATGGCGTTGGACGGTTTCAAATCCAGCCCGCCGCTGTCGAAACAAACGCCCTTGCCGACCAGCGTGACTTTGGGGTGGGTGGGATCGCCCCAGCGCAAATCCAGCAGGCGCGGTGGATGACCGCTGGCCCGGCCGACCGCGTGGATCGCCGGGTAGTTGCGGGTCAGCAGTTCCTCGCCGACGATTTGCTCTACCTTCGCGCCAAATTCCCGGCCGAGCGCCTGCGTGACCTCGGCCAGATGCTCCGGCATCAGGTCCTCGGCGGGGGTGTTGATCAAATCGCGCGCCAGCGTCACCGCTTCGACCTGGCGCCGGATGCGGCCGACATCGCAGGCGGGGTCGAGCACCAGCCACGCCATGGCCCGCTTCGGCGCCTTGTAGCGGGTGAACTGGTAGGCGCCCAGCGCCCAGCCCAGCGTCAGCCGCTCCCGTTGCCGGGGTTCGACCGCGGCGTCGAGAACGTAATCGCCTTCCGGCAGGCTGGTCGGCAGACCGCCCAACGCCCAGAGATCGTCCGCGCTGGCGATGCCGGCGATCACCCGCCGTAATTGGCCGTCTGGGCCGGGCACCGGGCTGAAGCTGCCCGGTTTTGCCTTGAAACCGGTCGCGGCCAGCCAGCGGCGCGTGGATTCGTCCTGCCGTTCCAGCCAGGCGCCAAACTCGCTTTCGGCGACGGGAACGAGGGGAATGCAGCCGGGGGTCCGGCTGGGCAGTAAGCCGTTACTCATCAAAGCCTCTCTAACGCGGAAGGCGGCGCCGTGGCCGCCGTGAAGTGATTTTTGCCGGTGATCGGCGCACAATCCCCGCGCCTCGCCGCCAACCGATGAGATCAATCCCTTGGACCGAATGCTTGACTCGCGTTTGACCTGGTTGTTCGCCGCCGATTCCCGCGCCTTGCTCGAAGGTCGCCGGCTCGGTTTGGAAAAGGAGACGTTGCGGATGGCGCCGGATGGCTATATTGCCCAGACCCCGCATCCCGCCGCCCTGGGTTCGGCGTTGACCCATCCCTACATCACCACCGACTATTCGGAAGCGTTGCTGGAGTTCATCACCCCGCCGCTGGCCAGTCCCGAGGCGGCGCTGCGCTTCCTGCGCGAGATTCATCAGTTCGTCTATCGCCGCGTCGGCGACGAGTTGCCGTGGGCGGCGAGCATGCCCTGTATCCTGGCCGGTGAGTCCAGCATCCCGATTGCCGAATATGGCCGCTCCAATCTGGGGATGATGAAGCATGTTTATCGGCGCGGACTGGCCTGGCGCTACGGGCGGATCATGCAGGTGATCGCCGGCATTCATTTTAACTTTTCGCTGCCGGACGAGTTCTGGGCGGCGTTCCAGGACCAGGAAGGTGATCGTCGTTCGCTCCAGGATTTCCGTTCCGAATCCTATTTTGGCCTGATTCGCAACCTGCAACGTCACGGTTGGCTGATTCTGTACCTGTTCGGGGCGTCGCCGGCGGTATGCAAGTCGTTCCTCGATGGCAAGGCGACCCCGTTGGCCGAGTTCGATGGCCATACCTGCTACGGGCCTTACGCTACTTCGTTGCGGATGAGCAACGTGGGCTACACCAACCGCACCGAGAAGAAGAGCGGCGTCAACGTCTGCTACAACTCGCTGCCCGAATACCTCGCCAGCTTGGGCCAGGCCATTCATACCCCGTGGCCGCCCTACGAGCGGATCGGGGTGAAGGTGGATGGCGAATACCGCCAGCTCAACGCCAACGTCCTGCAAATCGAGAACGAATACTACACCTCGATGCGGCCCAAGCAGCCACCGCGAGGCAATGAGAAACCGATCCTGGCGCTCGGGCAACGGGGCGTGCGTTATGTCGAATTGCGCTCGGTGGACCTCAATCCGCTGGAGCCGCTGGGAGTGGCCACGCCCCAACTGCGGTTCCTGGAAGCGTTTCTGCTGTTTTGTTTGCTGGCCGAGTCGCCGCCGTTGGATGCCGAGGAGCGGCGGATGATCGACGACAATCAAATGGCGGTGGCGCTGACCGGCCGCGACCCGGCCCTGGTCCTGCAACGCCGGCGCGATTCGTCGCTGCCGGTGCGACGGTGGGCGGCGGAGATCGTGGTGGCGCTGGAGCCGATTTGCGAGCTGCTCGACCTGGGGAAAAGTGGTCGGCCCTATACGGCGGCGCTGGCCGAACAGCGGGAGGCGCTGGCCGATCCCGACCGCACTCCGTCCGCCCGGATTCTGGCCGAGATGCGCGCCAGTGGGGAAAACTTCTTTCGCTACGTCCGGCGGCTGTCCGAACGGCATCGCGATGCGCTCCAGTCCGAGCCATTGGCCGAGGAGCGGGAGCGGTTTTTCACCGAGGCGGCGGAGCGGTCGCTGCGCGAGCAGGCGGAAATCGAAGCGGCGGATGACATGACGTTCGACGAGTTTCTGCGGCAATATTTCCTGGCCTGATTCTGTGAGTGACGCGAGCAATCAGCGGGCCTTACTGGTGATCCGGCGCATCAGGATTTCATCGTGGCCGGGGCGCACGAAATCCTTGAGCACGCCAATCTCCGTGAAGTGGCAATTTGCATAGAATCGACGCGCGGGTGAGTTAAAGGAAGAAACGAGCGTCCACAGGTTATCGGCATGGCCGCTGATCTCTTGTTCAAGCCATTGACACACGGCCCGACCTATCCCTTGACCCTGCGCTTGGGGAAACAGGCCGATCAACTCCAGGTAAGCGCCGCGTAGCCAGGGAAAGCGCACGCACACCGCCCCGGCGATCATCCCTTCCCTCAGAACGGCGAAGCGCATGGAGTCCTGAGTGCTGGCCGAGAGATAACGGCCCAGAGCCTCCGGCGCATAGGCGAGAGTACGCCAAGGCTCCAATTGGGCCAGTTGGTCGGCGATGGGATTTGCCCACTGGACTTCCATGACGCGAAGCTCGCAGGACTGGAGGGGGTAATGACTCCGGCGAAAGGGCGGCGCGTTCGTTTTAGAGGCCCGTTCCGTTGCCAAAGAGCTTGTCATAGCGCTTGTTGTCGCCGGGTTTAAGTTCATAGCAGGTATCCTCGGTGATCGGTGTGCCTCGCGCGAGCAACTCGCTGACGGTGGCGAATTCGTACCCGCGTTTTTGCAACTCGGGAATTGCAATGGCGAGGGCGGCGGCGGTGTTCCGGCCGCGCCCATTGGCATGGGCGATGATGATGGAACCGGGTGCGGCGCTGTTGAGCAGGGTATCGGCGATGGCCCGCGCCGTCTGGCCACGAACGGAATCAGCGGTCACGATGTTCCATTGAATGGCGTCCAGACCCAGTTGGGCGGCTGCTTGCAGGGATTCAGCGCTGCACGCGCCAAACGGAAAACGAAAGACTCTGGGAAGACGGGGTATGCGGTCCATCTCCTGCGCCCCGGCATTGATCGCGCAGCGGCTTTTTTGCAAGTCCTCCCAAAGAATCTCGTATTGAGCTTGGGTCCAGACAATTTGGTTCCGCATTTCCTCGCCGCGCATTACGCGAAGATTACCGTGCGTCCAGGCATGATTGCCGACCTCAAATAAGGGATCCGCCATGAGCTGCATCGCGCGCTGGGGATGAGAGCGCATCCATTTGCCACCCGCGAAGAACGTCGCCTTGATCTGGTGGGCACGCAGGTAGTCCACTATCGCCCCGTCGTAACCGGTCTTCTCGACAGCTTGCTCGCAAAGATCAAACGTCAGTGCGATGATTTTTTGTCCGTCCGGGAGAGCGACCCGACGAATCGAACGCCCCGGTGCGCTGGTGGTTCTGGAGGTTACGCTTTCGGGAGCTAACCGAAGCGGTGGGCGGGTGTCGGGAGTTGGTAGCGGCTTGATGATAGCCCGTTCCACGCGGGCTTCTTTCAGATCCTTTGGGGTCCAGCAGGTACGCAGGACTGCGGCGGAGCCAAGGGGCGAGTTAGGGTCCAATGCTCCCGAAAATGCCGAACCCATGTGCCCGATGAGATAACCTAGTATGTAGATAACGTGAGTTCTGGATAAGGATGGAGAGGTGGCCCCTGGAGCGGAACCTGCTAAGGTTCCCGGTTGCGATCCCAACTGCTTCAGGAGCCCCCTGCATGAGCTTAGAAGACCTGTTCTGCGACGTCGATGATTTTTGCCGGTTGTTCCTGCCGGCCTGGCATCGCCGGCTCCTGACGGGCGGCACGCGCCAGCGGAAGCGAACCTCGCGGCTGACCCTTGGCGAGATCATGACGATCCTGACTTATTTCCATCAATCCCAGTATCGTCACTTCAAGGCGTTTTACCTACTGCACCTTTGCCGGCACTGCCGGGGCGAGTTTCCCAACCTGTTGAGTTATAGCCGGTTTGTGGCGCTGATTCCGACCGCCCTGATGCCGATGTGCATCTATCTGCACACCCGCCGGGGCCAGGATACCGGGATTGCCTTCGTCGATGCCACCTCGCTGGTGGTGTGTCACAACCGCCGCATTCACAGCCACCAAGTCTTCAAGCAGGTCGCCCGCCGGGGAAAAACGTCGATGGGCTGGTTCTACGGGTTCAAACTCCATCTGGTGGTCAATGACCGGGGCGAACTCCTGGCCTTTCGCATCACCCCCGGTAACGTGGATGATCGCGAACCGGTACCCGAGCTGACTCAGGGTTTGACCGGCAAGCTGATCGGCGATCGCGGCTACATTGCCCATCGCCTGTTTCACGAACTTTGGGAACGGGGCTTGCGGTTAATCACCAAAATTCGTCGAAACATGCATAACAAACTGATGCCGATGGTGGATAAGCTGTTGTTGCGCAAGCGGGCCATCATCGAAACCATCAACGACCAGATCAAAAGCATCCAGCAGATCGAGCACACTCGACATCGCAGTGTCGTCAACGCCATGGTCAATGTCTTGGCCGCCTTGGTGGCCTACACCCATCAACCCCGCAAGCCCTCGCTGAATTTGTCCCAAAATGAGCTTAACATGTTGACTCACAGTGAATAATAGACGGAATTCACGTTAGATAGTACGCCAAGCCGGCTTGAGCCTTTTGGCGACAGACTGATTCGTCAGTGTGGGTCCAGATGCCATGGTGTTACGAGAATACGATAACGTGCCGTTGAGCGGCGCCGGAGCGCGTAGTGCGGAGGCGTCCGCTCCAACGGCTGGTTGGGCGGCATCAGGCACTGGGCTTTAGAGTTGCGAGCATGGCAGACGAAGTAAGCGTGTCGCCGCGCTTTTGCAGTTCGCTGGCGGCTGTTGAGCGGTCTAGCCCTTCCTTGTTTTGGCTCAGCTTCCACTTACCAACGATTTTTTCTATTTTGATTTCTATACCAACCACAGCGTTAATCATTTGGTCGATGTAGTCCTTTGAGGAATCTGTCATCTTCCACGGTCGCTCTTGGCCTGAGCGGGTTTCGTTAGTCCGCGTGAGCCGTGCGACTACCGCCCGGACGAACTTCTCGTCATCGCGGATATTGATTTTTCCTTGGACATGAACCGCTTGGTAGTTCCAGGTAGGAACCTGCTTGTGGAACTGGTGTTTGCTCGGGTACCAGTTCGGGGAAATGTACGCATTCGCCGCCCGGAAGATGACGAACGCTTCGTCTCCGTCTTTAGCCTCTCGCCACAAGGGATTCGCCCTTGCCACGTGGGCGAGCAGAACGGCTTGTCCATTCTCTTCATTCAACTCGAAGGGAATGTGGTTGGCGTCGAGGCCGTTGGCACTGTTCAGGATCAGTATCCCGAGCGGGTGCTCGCGTATGACACGATGCAATTCTTCCGGTCGGTGTTCTTCGAAATGCTTCGGTACATACATTGCCCAGAGCCTCTAAAAGTTTCCATTTACGACGGTTCGGATGTTACGACGCCCAATGATGCCACCCAACGAATGGGTCTTTTTGCGGCGAGAACCCGAGGCCGGCCGACCCCAAAAGCTTACCACATCGGTCCTCGGGTCCGGGGTGCGGGAGGAGAGGACAGGTACGGGAACGCGCGCGGGTTCCATCGACCGCTTGGTTGCTGCGATGATGCCAAGGTGGCCTGTCTGAAGAAGCGTGGCGACGCGGCGCATAACGGTTAAACTAGCCGCCGATGTTCCCAACCGGATGGGCGATATGCGTGATTTCGGGCCGCGGGCGCTGACCCCGCGCGATGGCTGGGATTGGCTGATTCAGGCATGGCAACTGATGTGGGGCCGGCCGGGACTGTTCGTGACCGTGGCTCTGTTCGCGCCGGCGGGCACCGCCGGCTTGCTGGCGTTGCCAGTCTGGGAATGGTGGCTGCCGCCGGGCGGCGGGTGGGTCGCGTTGCTGGTCACCGTATTCTGTTACGGCCTGCCGCTGAGCTTGACGGTGACGCTGGCCTGCGGGCTGGCCCGCGCCGCCAATCGCAAGAAGTTGCCGGCGGCGCGGCAGTTGTTCAACCGGACGGCCGTCAAGGCGCTGATCAGGACCAGTCTGTTCCTGTTCTTGCTGTTGTTGCAGGGCTATCTGGTGGCCTATTGGGTTCGGGATCAACTGCTGCCCGCCGATCTCGCCGCCGTCGATTACGGGGTTCCACCCCCGCCGCCGCCGGTCAATTTTGGCGTGACCACCACCGTGCTGGGGACGCAACTCAGCGTGTTGGGCAGCGCGCTGCTGATTCTCCAGGTGTTGCTGGCCTGGTTCACGATCCCCCTGCGCCTGTTCCGCGAACTGCCGCTGTCGGTATGCTGGCGGCGCAGCGCCCTGGCGGTGCAACTGAATCCCTGGTTGCTCCCACCCCTGGGATTGGCGGGGCTGGCCCTGCTGGCGCTGCCGTTCCTCGACCTGTTCGCCATTCCCGCCCAGGTGCTGGCGCTGCCGTTGCCGGTCTATCTGGGAACCCTGCTGTACGTGGCCTGGAACGATGTGTTCCAGGGCGGCGCCGAGGAAGAAGAGATCGTGGCGATTCAGGATCAGTGGCGGGCTGGCGTCAGCGGCGAGCCAGTGTCGCGCCAATCCCCCGCAGCGCCATGTTCAAATCATCGCCCAGCGGAATCGCGCCGGCGGCGTTGATGGCTTCGGCATGGTGGTGGGTGACCTGGCCGCCAACGAAAACCGGTGGCGCAACCGCCCGGCAGAGCGAGGACAGACCCTGCTCGATCACCGTCGGGGGCGTGGCCGCCGATCCCGACAGCACGACGGCCTGGATCGCGGCCTGCTCGACCACCGGCGGCAGTTCCGACAGTGGGATGTCGGGTCCCAGCAGTACAACCCCGTAATCCCGGTTCAGCGCCACCAAGGCAAACAACAACAGCCCAACTTCGTGGTGTTCGCCGGGCAGACAGGCCGCCAGCAGCCTTGGTCCCCGCCGGTCGCGGTTCAGATGGTGAAAGCGAGCGCCCAGTTCATTGCGCAGGAACATGCTGAAAAAATGCTCCTCGGCGATGCTGCCCAAACCCTGGGCCCAACGTTTGCCCAACTCCCCTAGCAGCGGCACGATCAACCGGTGGGTGACGATATCCACCGGATAGAGCGAGAGCACTTCGTTGTAAATCTCGCCCAACTCCCGGTCGTCGAAGGCGGCGATGGCTTGCAACAGCCGCTCCTGATAGTTTCGCCAGGGACTGAAGTCGGGGGGGGAATCCGGCGCCGGTTCGGGCCGCTCCTGGTCGGCCTCCAGCACCCGTCGCACCTGGCTAATGGACATGCCGTTGTCCAGCAACATCACCACCTGGTGGATCCGGTCCACGTCGGCCATGGTGTACAAGCGGTGCCCCTTGGGAGTCCGCACCGGCTTGATCAGATCGTAGCGACGTTCCCAGGCGCGCAACGTCACCGAGTTGACGCCAGTCAGGCTGGATACCGTGCGGATGGGAACCAGACCGTCGCTGGGCAGACCATGACGGCTGCGGTTTACCTTCATCATGTCGGGAGTCTCACGCGCCGCGGAATGTGGAATGGTTGGACAAGGATTGTTAAATAATCAATGATTGGCCCGTATTCAGCTAGATATATTTATACATGATCTATACAAAAGCGCAAGCTTCGAATATGGCCGAATTCCTGCGTAGCATGGTCGGGCCACGCCCGTCGGGGGTTGCCACTGGCGGTGATTCCCACCGGTTTTACCCAGACGAGGGCGCCCCCTGGACGATGTGGCCGGAAGACCGGCGCGACTCCTGCTATGCTTGATAGAATTCCCAATTTCCCAACCCCTCCCAACCCCTCGCCAAACTCATGGCGACGCGGATCGTCCTGCCCAAGCCCGAGGAAGTTTTTCGATGAAAGTCAATGTCAGCGTTGAGGCCACCGCCCAGGAAATGCGCGAGTTTCTGGGTTTGCCGAACGTGCAGCCCTTCCACGACGATGTGATGCAATCTCTCCGCGACAATTTACAACGCGGCGTGATCAACTTCGATGCCCTGGCCTTGATGAAGCCGCTACTGCCCACCCAGTTCACTTCCATGGAAATGGTGCAGAAATTCTGGGAAGCGGTCGCCAAGGCCAGCGGCGGTTTGGCCAAGGACGCGGCCGAAAAAAAGCCGGAAAATTTGCCAGAGTCGCGCGATGGCGGCGCGGCGCGCAATAACGCGGAAAAATAATCATAATATCCCGCCTGAACGAAAGCGCTTGGCGACCGAGGAAAATGTGGATATGGCCAACAAGATTCTGGTGGTGGACGACGAACCGAACATCGTCCTGTCGTTGGAATTTCTGATGAAGCAGGCGGGTTTTCAAGTGCGCACCGCTTCCGATGGCGAGGTGGCGTTGACCGCCATCGCGGCGGAACCACCCGATCTGATGTTGCTCGATGTGATGATGCCGCGCAAGAACGGTTACGAAGTTTGCCAGGCGGTCCGCGCCAACCCGGACTGGAAGGATATCCGAATCATCATGCTGACCGCCAAGGGCCGCGAGGTCGAGCGGGAAAAGGGTCTGGCGCTGGGCGCCGACGACTACATCACCAAGCCGTTCTCGACCCAGGAAGTGGTGGAGCGAGTTCGCGAGCTACTGGCGGGAGCGGGCTGAACCGCCATGGGCTACCGGACCCGGCTTTGGCTGCTCTGGCTGGTTCCGGGCAGCCTGACGCTCGCCGCCCTGGTCTGGATCGGCTGGCAAGTGTTCCTGGTCGTTCCCGACCCGAACCTGCGCGACCGGACCCTGCTGTGGTTGGCGCTGGCCGCGTTCTTCAGCGTCGGCGGGATCACCGTGGCCTGGGCGATGCTGGACTGGAATTGCTTCATCCCGCTCGGCGCGTTGGCCCGCGGCGCGCGGATTATCACCCGTAGTAACCCCGGCTACGTGCTGGAGTTGCCTAAGCAGCACTGGTTGGGGGAGTTTCCGGCCATGTTGCTGGAATTGGGCGAGGCCCTGCACAAGGCCCGCCGCGAGGTGGTCGCCGCCACCGCCATCGGCACCCAGGAAATCGAGGGGCAGAAGGCCCGGTTGGAAACCGTCTTGCGCGAGTTGTCCGAGGGCGTGCTGGTCTGCGACCAGGACGCCCGCATCCTGCTTTACAATCCAGCGGCGCTCAAGCTGTTGCCCAGTCGCGCGGCGTTGGGGCTGGGCCGCTCGCTGTACGATCTGTGGACCCGCGCGCCCATCGAGAGTACGTTGCAATTGCTGAATTATCGCCAACGCAACGTGGATGACGGCAAGCCCGACGATGACGCCGAATTCGTCTGCGCCACGGTGGACGATGAAACCATGTTCCACTGCCGAATGAGTCTTCTGCCCGGCGCCGACGAGCGGGGCGCCGCTTTTGTCATTGCCTTTCGCGATGTCACGCAACAGATGGAACGCTCCCTGATCAAGACGCGCACCGAGGATTTGCGCCGACCACTGGCCAATCTGCGAGCGGCGGCCGAAACCGTCATGACGTTCGCCGACATGGATCGGGCGCAGCGCGAGGCATTTCAGCGCGTGGTGGTCGAGGAAAGCGAGCGGTTGAGCCAACGGTTGCAGGAATTGACGTTCGACCTGCGCAACCTGTACGCCAGTCGCTGGCCGATGAACGATGTCTACTCCACCGATCTGCTGGGCAGCCTTATCCATCATTTGCAAGACCGCGCGGGTCCGAGAGTCAGCATGGTGGGTATGCCGCTTTGGTTGAACGTGGACAACCACTCGATCAGGCTGTTGCTTGAGTATTTGCTCGATCAACTTCGTGCCGAGGGGGTCGGTGACACCTTTGAGATCGAATGCCTGTTGGGGAACCGCCGAGTCTATCTGGACATCATCTGGCTTGGTCAGCCGCTGCCCGCCCACCAGTTGGAAGGTTGGTTGAGCGAACACGTTCAAGACCTGGTGGGCGCGACCACGGTGGGCGAGGTGTTACGCCGGCACAATAGCGATTTGTGGAGCCAGTCGCATCGGCGGCGCGGCTACTCGCTGTTGCGCCTGCCGCTGCCAGCGTCCGCGCGGCAGTGGCGGGAGCCCACCGAGGCGTCGCCGGAACGGCCGGAATTCTACGACTTTTCCCTGGGCGAACAGGAACGCGCGGAATGGGGTGATCTGGTCAATTATCCGCTCAGCGCCCTCACCTACGTGGTGTTCGATACGGAAACCACCGGTTTGGCGCCCTCCAAGGGCGACGAGATCATCCAGATCGCCGGGGTGCGCATTGTCAATCGCCGGGTTCTGGCGGGCGAAAACTTCGATCAGTTGGTCAACCCCGGTCGGCCGATTCCCAAGGCTTCGATTCGCTTTCACGGCATCACCGACGACATGGTTCGGGACAAAGCTGGCCTCGATGTGGTGCTGCCGCGATTTCGCGCCTTCGTCGGCGACGACCATACCGTGCTGGTCGCGCACAACGCGGCCTTCGACATGAAGTTTCTGAAGCTGAAGGAACGGAAGCTCAACGTGCGGTTCGGCAATCCGGTGTTGGACACCCTGTTGTTGTCCGGCTATTTGCACGATTACACCGACGATCACAACCTGGACGCCATCGCCAACCGATTGGGCGTGGACGTGCATGATCGCCATACCGCGCTGGGGGATTCGCTGGTGACGGCGCGGGTGTTTCTCAAGCTGCTGGATTTGCTGGAGGCGCAGGGGATCAAGACCCTTGGCCAGGCGCTGGAGGCGTCCGACAAGATGGTCGAGATTCGCAAGACCATGTCTCATTTTTAAGAGGAAAGGGGATGCGACAACAATCCAAGGAATACATCGTCATCCTGTTTATCGTTGGAGTATTGGCGCTCAACTATCCGGTGCTGGATCTGTTCGACCGGTCGTGGATGCCGTTTGGAGTGCCCTTGCTCTATCTCTATCTTTATCTGGCATGGCTAATTCTCATCGTCGTGCTGATCGTGGTGGTGGAACATTCGGAAATCCACCGACCGGATCAACCCGTGGTGTTAGGGAGAACTTCCCATCTGGAAGCCGCGCCCGCCGAACAACGCCAGGCACGCACCGCGAATCCGACCGGGTTACCCTGAATGTTAAGCGACGGCGTCATCATCGCCAGCGCGTTGGCCTACATGGGCGTGCTGTTCGGCATTGCCTACTACGGCGACCAACGCGCCGACGCCGGCCGCTCGATCATCGCCAATCCCTACATCTACACCCTGTCGCTGGCGATCTACTGTACCGCCTGGACCTTTTACGGCAGCGTCGGCCTGGCGGCCAAGAGCGGAGTCGATTTCCTGCCGGTCTATTTGGGTCCGACCTTGATGGCGGTGTTGTTCTGGCTTGTGCTGCGACGCATCGTGCGCATCACCAAGGTCCACCGCATCACTTCCATCGCCGACTTCGTCGCTTCCCGTTACGGCAAAAGCAGCCTGCTGGCTGGTATGGTGACCGTGATCGTTGTACTGGGTATTCTGCCGTACATCTCCATTCAGCTAAAAGCCATCGCCACTAGTTTCAGCCTGTTGCGCCAGTATCCGGTGGTGGCGATGCCGGCCTTCTCAACCCATCAACCGTTCTGGGCCGACAATACTTTCTTCGTGGCGTTGGTGCTGATCGCCTTCGCCATCCTGTTCGGTACCCGCCATATCGACATTACCGAGCGTCACGAGGGCATGGTGGCGGCGGTGGCGTTCGAGTCGCTGTTCAAGCTGGTGGCTTTCGTGCTGGTCGGCGTGGTGGTGACCTTCGTGATGTTCGGCGGTCCCAGCGATCTGTTCCAGCAAGCGGCGGCGCGACCGGAACTGGCGGCGTTGATGCGGTTCGGCGTGGTGCCAGGCGGTTACGGTGGCTGGTTGTCGCTCATGTTCCTGGCGATGATGGCGTTCCTGTTCCTGCCCCGGCAGTTCCAGGTGCTGGTGGTCGAGAATGTCGACGAGACCCATATCCGCAAGGCGATCTGGCTGTTTCCGCTCTATCTGTTCGTCATCAACCTGTTCGTGTTGCCGATTGCCCTCGGTGGACGACTGATTTTCGCCGAGGGCAACGTGGATGCCGATACCTTCGTGCTGACGTTGCCGATGATCGAACGAATGCCGGTCCTGGCGCTGCTGGCATTCCTGGGGGGGCTGTCGGCGGCCACCAGCATGATCCTGTTCGAAACCGTCACCCTCTCCACCATGATCTGCAACGACGTGGTGATGCCGATCCTGCTGCGCGCCAACCCGCGCTGGCTGGCTGGTCGTTCCGACCTTTCCGGCCTGCTGCTCGGCATTCGCCGCGCTGGCATCGCGGCTTTGATCCTGCTGGGCTACCTATACTTTCGGTTCATCGGGGAATCCTACGCCCTGGTGGCCAGCGGTCTGATTTCCTTCGCCGCCGCCGCCCAGTTCGCGCCGCCGATTCTGATTGGCCTGTACTGGCAGCGGGCGAACCGGCGCGGGGCGCTCATCGGCCTGAGCGGTGGGTTCCTGGTCTGGGCCTATACCTTGCTGCTGCCGGCCATGGCCCGTTCCGGCTGGATCGGCGTAGGCTTTGTCGAGCAAGGATTGTTTGGGCTGGAACTGCTCAGGCCCTACGCCCTGTTCGGCCTGCAAACCCCGGATCCCTACATGCACTCCGTGTTTTGGAGCATGTTGGTCAACGTCGGCGGTTTGGTGTTCGGCTCGATGTTAAGCCGGCCGAACGCCATCGAACAGGTGCAGGGTAGCCAGTTCGTCAACGTGTTCGAGCGTGAACGCCACGACGGCGATGCGCTGCTGTGGCGGGGCGTGGTGGACACCGTCCAACTCCACGATCTGTTGGCCCGCTTCATCGGTCCACAGCGCGCCAGCGAAGCCTTCGACCGCTATCTCGACGGCAAGGACGACTATCCGCTGCAAGCCGACCCCCAATTGATCCATTACACCGAACGGTTGTTGGCGGGCGCGATCGGCGCGGCTTCGGCTCGGGTGATGATCTCCTCGATCATGATGGGCGAGGTGCTCAGCATCGAGGAGGTGATGACCATCCTCGACGAAAGCACCCAGGTCATTGAGTACAGCCGTCGGTTGGAGCAGCAATCCCGCAAACTGGAAGCGGCCTCGGCCGAACTGCGTGAAGCCAACGACCGGTTGCAGGAACTGGATCGACTGAAGGACGAGTTTATCTCCACCGTCACCCACGAACTGCGCACGCCGCTGACCTCGATTCGCGCCTTTTCGGAAATTTTGCTGGCCAACCCCGACATGGAAGTCGAACAGCGTGGCAGATTCCTCAGCATCATCGTCAAGGAAAGCGAACGGTTGACCCGGTTGATCAACCAGGTCCTGGACATGGCCAAGATCGATTCGGGGCGGATCGACTGGCGCGTCGAGGAAATCGATCTACGGGCGTTGATTCAGGACGCCATCAACTCCACCAGCCAATTGTTCCACGACAAGGCGGCGACCTTGCGCGAGGAACTGGGCGACCGGCCGGTGACCATTGTCGGCGATCACGACCGGCTGACCCAGGTGATCATCAACTTGTTGTCGAACGCCGTGAAGTTCTGCCCGGAGCAGACCGGTGAGGTGATCATTCGACTGGAGCCGGCGGCGGACTGCTGGCGGATCGAGGTTCGTGACAATGGCCCCGGTATTGCCCAGGACCAGCACAAACTGATCTTCGAGAAATTTCATCAGGTCAGTAATAGTCTTGCCGGCAAGCCAAAAGGCACGGGTCTGGGGCTGCCGATCAGCCAGAAGATCGTTGAACACCATAATGGACGTATCTGGGTGGAGAGTGATATCGGTCAAGGCGCCGCCTTCATCATGGAATTGCCCATGTGATAGCGGGCGAGGGGCGAGGTTTGCTTGGGACCGGCCCCCTGGGGCCTAGCGTTTCTAACAAGCGTTCGATGTCGCCGTGCCGTCCTCGCGGTCACCTGGACGAGCGGGCTCACCAAGTAAGTTGCGTGACCGCTCCACCAGCGGGTGAATTTCGCGTTGAAGACTAGTCTGGTTGCGAGCACGGTCGCCCAGACACAGCAACTTAACGCCCAGCCGGTAGCGACCGTTGACGCTGCGCTCGACTAAGTCGTGCTCGATCAGCGACGCCAAAATGCGAAATGCGGTCGAAGGATGCAGACCAGCGGCGCTGGCCAGGATTTTGAGGCTGACGGGCTCGTCATGCGCGGCGATGGCGTCCAGTAGCCGGGACAGCCGGGCGATCACTTGAATCGAGGAAGTCGCTTTGGCGATCATTACTATAACCTAACGCGCGGTAACCCATTCATGCTTCATGAAATTGCAGTCACTATATTGCATTGCACCATAAAATGCCACTGTTTTGATGAGGAATGGAGCCTTGAGATTCCCCGCCATGAAACCTTATCTTGATCTGTTGCGGCGAGTGCTGACCGAGGGGGTTGGCAAGGAGGACCGGACTGGAGTGGGAACACTCAGCGTGTTCGGCGCGCAACTGCGCTTCGATCTGCGGCGCGGTTTTCCGCTGGTGACGACCAAGAAGCTGCATCTGCGCTCGATCATTTACGAACTGCTTTGGTTTCTGCGTGGTGATACCCACCTCCGTTACCTGCGCGAGCATGGGGTGACGATCTGGGACGAGTGGGCCGATGAAAACGGTGATCTGGGACCGATCTATGGCAAGCAGTGGCGCGACTGGGAGGCGGCCGATGGCCGGCATATTGATCAGATGGCTCGTGCTCTCGATTTACTGCGGTGCGATCCCGATTCGCGGCGGATCCTGGTGTCGGCGTGGAATGTCGGCGCGCTGGAACGGATGCGGTTGTTGCCCTGTCACGTGCTGTTCCAGTTTTACGTCGCCAATGGCGAATTGTCCTGCCAGATTTACCAGCGCAGCGCCGATCTGTTCCTTGGCGTGCCGTTCAACATCGCCAGCTATGCGTTGCTGACGCACCTGGTCGCCCAGCAGACCGACCTGCGGGTCGGCGAATTGATTTGGACCGGCGGCGACTGTCATCTGTACCGGAATCATTTGGAGCAAGCCCGCTTGCAACTGAGTCGCGAACCCTATCCGGCGCCGCGCCTGGCGATCCACCGTCGGCCCGCCGGGCTTGCGGAGTACTGCTATGAGGACTTTGAGGTCATCGACTATCAGGCACACCCAGTCATCCAGGCGCCAGTGGCGGTGTGACCTCGGTCCACGTCGTCATCTAGGGTTCGCATATCACTGTTATAACCAGTGGAGAGCCGCGGACGAATTGGCTTGACGATCATCGCAAATTATGTTGCGATGCAATAAATGAACACGATCAAGGTGAAATAAGTCATGATGACTTTGGACAGGATGATGGAGCGTAACCAGACGGTGAATCTGCTGGCGTTGCAATGCGCGCTACGACTCAGCGGGTCGATGGGCATCGGGGTGCTCGGCGCGGTGCGCAAGACGCTGGATCTTTATCTGGTCTGTCTGCGACATGGGGTGGAACACGTGGGGCGGTTCCGGATGACCGATTCGCCGGATAGGCTGGTGGCCTGCTATGCCGATGCCATGACCGAGTGCGTTGAGAAGTCCTGGCAGGATTACCGCAATAATCTCCAAATCTTGCTGCTGGCCCACGACGAGGCGCTGATTTGGGTGTCCCGAATCGACCAGGCGTTGCTGGCCACGGATTGAATCGCGCGGGTTTGCTCTTCGTCGCGCTCCCAATCCGGGAGGCGTGGTCCCAGTGTTTGCTGGATGATCATCATGACCGACTTCAAGCCCGATCCCGTTGACCCACCAGTCAGAAAACCCAGTTTGTTCGAGGTTCTGAACCGACCCATTCACTGGCCTTTTGGCAGGAGCCGCGCGCTGGAGCCAGCCGCTGGATCGGTCGAGCCGGCGAAGTCTAGGCCCGAGCGTTTCGCCCGATTGCGCGACCGGTTACGGCGCACTCGCCAAGGTTTGGTCAGCGGCTTGTCCCGCTGGGTTGCCGGCAAAAAGCTTGATGACGAGGCGCTGGAGGAATTGGAAAGCCGCCTGTTGCTGGCCGATGTCGGCGTCGATGTCACCCAGCATTTGATCAAGCGGCTGGCCGAGCGGGTGTCGCGCCAGCAGTTGAACGATGTCCCGGCGCTGCTCCAGGCTCTACGCGAGGAACTGTTGACTATCCTCGCGCCTTGCCAGCAACCGTGGCGGCCCAGTGATTCCCGGCCTTATGTCATCCTGATGGTGGGGGTCAACGGCGTTGGCAAAACCACCACCATTGGCAAACTGGCCCAGTGGCTGCGCGCCGCGGATCATTCGGTGCTGTTGGCGGCTGGCGACACCTTCCGCGCCGCCGCCGTCGAGCAACTGCAGGTCTGGGGCGAGCGCAACCAGATTCCGGTCATCGCTCAACAAAATGGCGCTGACGCGGCCTCGGTGATCTACGACGCGATCCAGGCCGCCCAGTCCCGGCGGCTGGACGTGGTGATCGCCGACACCGCTGGACGGTTGCATACCCAGTCGAACCTGATGGAGGAACTCAAGAAGATCAAGCGGGTGATGGGCAAGGTGGACGCCACCGCTCCGCACGAGGTATTGCTGGTGGTGGACGCCAGCACCGGCCAGAACGCCCTCAACCAGGCGGTGCAATTTCACGAGGCGGTCGGCGTGACCGGGCTGATCCTGACCAAGCTTGATGGCACCGCCAAGGGGGGTATTGTCTTCGCCATCGCCCGCCGATTGGGACTGCCGATCCGTTTCATCGGGGTCGGTGAAAGCATCGAGGATTTGCGAACATTCGACGCCGCCGAGTTCATCGCCGCCCTGCTGGACGAGGAAGCCATCGATTAAGCCATCCAGGGCGGTGGTGAGGGAACTCCAACCCGGTTTGGCACTCAAATAGCGCGAGTGCTAAAATTAGGTCAACGCCAAACTGAGGGGAGTAAGTGAATGACGATGACGACAGCGCTGGTTCCGCGCATGGGGAGTTTACCGGCGCCAGTCGACAGTCTGGAAAGCTACATCCAGGCGGTCAACCAGGTGCCGATGCTGAGCGCCGAGGAAGAGCAGGAACTAGCCCAGCGCCTGAGGCTGCGCAACGATTTGGAAGCCGCTCGGCGACTGATCGTGGCGCACCTGCGCTTCGTGACGCATATTGCCCGTGGTTACATCGGCTACGGTTTGCCGCTGGCCGATCTGATTCAGGAAGGCAATGTAGGGTTGATGAAGGCGGTCAAGCGCTTCGATCCGGCCCATGGCGTGCGGCTGGTGTCGTTCGCGGTGCACTGGATCCGCGCGGAGATTCACGAATTCATTCTCCGCAACTGGCGGATCGTCAAGGTCGCCACCACCAAGGCCCAGCGCAAGTTGTTCTTCAAGCTGCGTGGCGCCAAGAAGCGCCTGGGCTGGCTGAACCACGAGGAAGTGAACACGGTTGCTCGCGAATTGGGCGTCAGTCCTGAACAGGTGCTGGAAATGGAATCGCGGTTGAGCGGGCACGATATTGCCTTCGATCCGATCCCCGACGCCGAGAGCGACGATGAACCGCAAGCCCATGGTCCCTCGGCGTATCTGCGCGACGATCAAGCCGATCCGGCCGAGGCGCTGGAGCGGGAGGATTGGGAGGCGCGGACCACCAACTGGCTGAGCGAAGCGCTGGAACGGCTGGATCCGCGGAGCCGCGACATCGTGCGGCGGCGCTGGCTGAGCGACGACAAGCCGACCCTGCACGATCTGGCCGCCGAATACCAGGTGTCCGCCGAACGCATCCGGCAACTGGAAAGCAACGCCATGAAGAAGCTGCGCGCCGCGTTGCCGGCACCGGCCTGAGCTGGACTGAATGGCGCGGACCCGCCCATGTGGCGGGTTTTTTATCGTCTGGATTTTCCGGCCCGCGAGACTGGGGGCTGTTGGCGCTCCACCCACTGGATGAGTCGTTCATGAACCCGTCAATTGCGTTATTGACGCACGACGCGTCGCTGCAATCCCTCAACACGTTTCGGTTGCCAGCACGCGCCGCCTGGTTCGCCGCCATCGAGGCGCTCCCGCAACTGGCCGGCTTGATCGCCATGCCCGAATGGAAACACCGGCGACGCTTCGTGCTCGGTGGCGGCAGCAATCTGATCCTGACCGGCGATTTCGAGGGGTTGATGCTGCACGTTCGCATTTCCGGGCGGGCACTCGTCGCGGAAAGCGCCGACGCTTGGTTCGTGCGCGCTGGAGCAGGGGAGATCTGGCCCGATTTTGTGCGCTGGACCCTAGAGCGGGGCTGGCCGGGCCTGGAAAACCTGGCGCTGATTCCCGGCACGGTCGGCGCGGCGCCCATCCAGAACATCGGCGCCTACGGCTTGGAGGTGGCCGAGCGATTCCAGCAGTTGGAGGCGGTTGATCTGGAAACAGATGAAATGGTGACTTTCGACCGCGCCGCCTGCCAGTTCGGATATCGGGACAGCGTGTTCAAGCGCGAGGCGGCTGGGCGCTATCTGATCACCGCCGTAACTTTTCGATTGCCCAGACGTTGGCAACCGGTTACTGGCTACGCCGATGTGGCGCGGGAACTGGAGGCGCGGAACATCGCCAAGCCGACGGCATGGGATGTTTTCGATGCGGTGGTGGCGATTCGCTCGCGCAAGTTGCCGGACCCAGCGCGAATCCCCAACGCTGGTAGTTTCTTCAAGAACCCGGTCGTGGACGCGACGGTTTTTATCCGGTTGATTGCCCAACATCCCGATCTGCCCCACTACCCAAAGCCGGACGGGAGGGTGAAGTTGGCCGCTGGCTGGCTGATCGAACGCTGCGGCTGGAAGGGTAGGAATATCGGTTCGGTGGGTGTGTACGAGCATCAGGCGCTGGTGTTGGTCAATCGCGGTGGCGCGCGGGGCGAAGACGTGTTGCGATTGGCGGAGGCGATTCGAACCTCGGTGCGGGCGGCGTTCGGGGTTGAATTGGAGCCGGAGCCGGTCATCCTCGGCTCGCAACCGGTTGGTTGTGTCGGCGGTTGAATTCGCGGCGTGGGAACAGGGTAGGGAACTGGCGGATAAGCGATTGAAAACTGGCGCGCCCGGCGGGACTCGAACCCACGACCTTTGGCTTCGGAGGCCAACACTCTATCCACCTGAGCTACGGGCGCGTTGAGGACAGGGCGCGTATTGTGCCCGGCTCGTCGCCCGGCGTCCAGCCCGCGCGGTGGTTTTCAGTGAATTTAACGGATAATCCACCTTTCGACCGGCATGGAGCGGCGGTTTCCAGACTCCACTAAATAACGCTATAATCAACGCGCCTTAAACTTTCCTAAAACACAAGATAACCAAGATAACAAATCCAAGCCAAGACCTTCCCACCCACGGCGGCGCCACGCGAACCTCCGACCGGAGCCAGGGGAAGCGTTCGAATCGAGTCCGGTTGGCCGCGACGTTGCCGGGAATGAGCAGGTTGAGAATGCGTTCAGTGAGGTGAGAGTGTGAGTTCGCAAACCACAGATAAATCCGTTGTCACCACCCTCGTGGTCCTGATCTCGGCGCTGGTGTTGCTGGCCGCGGTGCTGTTCATGGTGGCCGCCCTGATGGGCGTCGTCGGCAACATTGCTCCCGACGATGGCTCGCGCAAGCAGGCCGCCGTGCTTGAACGCATCAAGCCAGTCGCCCAGGTGTCCTTCACCGTGCCCAAGCCCGCTGCCAGCACCGAGTTGAAACTGTCCGGCCAGGAGGTTTACAACAAGGTTTGCGCCGCCTGCCATGCGGCTGGCGTGATGGGCGCGCCCAAGGTCGGCGCCAAGGACCAATGGGAATCCCGGTTCGCCCAGGGCCTGGATACCCTGGTGAAACATAGCGTCACGGGTATCCGCGCCATGCCCCCCAAGGGTGGCGGTTCCTCGTTGACCGAGGCTAACCTCAAGGACGCCGTCGTCTATATGCTGGGTGAAACCGGCATCAAGACGGACGCCGCGCCGCCGCCCACCGCAACGGCTCCGGCTCCAGCCGCTCCAGCCGCTGCGCCCGCGCCGTCGAATTGATCGTTCGTTCCTTAGCCTCATCGCGCTGCGAGGGCCATCCTTCGGGATGGCCCTTCGTCTTTCCGGCAAATAGTAATGCGTCCCGATCTCCGCTTTACCGAATCTCCTCGTCAGGAACGTCGTGACGGAGCCAATCTGCGCGCTTTGTTGCCGTATCTTTGGGAGTATCGTGGCCGGGTGCTGCTGGCGCTCGGCTGTCTGGTGCTGGCCAAGGTCGCCAACATCGGCGTCCCGTTGACGCTCAAGCAGATCGTCGACCGCCTGGACGCTCACCAGCAAACCGTGGTCCTGCTGCCGGTGACATTGCTGTTGGCTTATGGCGCGCTGAAGCTGGGTAACGCGCTGTTCAGCGAGTTGCGCGACGTGCTGTTCGCCCGAGTCCGCTACCGTGCCATGCGCCGGCTGACCCTGCGCACCTTGGCACATTTGCACGATCTGTCGTTGCGCTTTCACCTGGAGCGCAAGACCGGCGCGATCAGCCGCGATCTGGAGCGGGGCGCCCGCAGCCTGAGCACGCTGCTGAATTACCTGGCTTTCAGCATCCTGCCGGTGGCGGTGGAGTTCCTGCTGGCGGCGGCGGTACTGCTGGGCGGTTATCCACCGCTCTTCACCCTCATCATCTTGGGTAGCGTCGCCGCCTACGTCGCTTTCACCCTGGCGATCACCCACTGGCGGATGGAACATCGCCACCTGATGAACCGGCTGGAATCACAGGCCGGCAACGAGGCGATCGAAAGTCTGATCAACTACGAAACGGTCAAGTATTTCGGCAACGAGGACTGGGAACTGCGCCGCTGCGACGTCACGCTGGCGGCGTGGGAGAACAGCGCCGTCCTCAGCCAGACCTCGATGTCGGTGCTCAACTTCGGTCAGGGCGCGATTATCGCCGTCGGCGTAACGGTCATGATGGTCGCCGCCGCTACCCAGGTCGCCGCCGGCTCGATAACCTTGGGCGATCTGGTGCTGGTCAACGCCTTGTTGCTACAACTGTTCATCCCGCTGAATTTTCTCGGTATCGTCTACCGGCAGATCAAGTACGCGCTGGTCGACATGGACGATCTGGTGCGCCTGTTCGAGCGAACGCCGGAAATCCGCGACGCGCCCGCCGCGACCGACTTGCGGGTGGCGCACGGTGAACTGCGGTTCGACAACGTGCGGTTCGGTTACCAATCGGACCGGCAAATTTTATTCGACGTCAGTTTCAGCGTGCCGCCGGGGCGCAAACTGGCGGTGGTCGGCGCCAGTGGGGCCGGCAAGTCCACGCTGGCGCGGTTGCTGTTCCGGTTCTATGACGTGACCGGCGGGCGCATCCTGATCGACGGCCAGGACCTTCGCGCCGTGACTCAGCGCAGTTTGCGCGCCGCCATCGGTATCGTCCCGCAGGACACCGTGCTGTTCAACGACACGCTCTATTACAACCTGGCCTACGCCCGGCCCGACGCCAGCCGCGAGGAAATTGTCGCTGCTGTTCAGATGGCTCAGTTGCACGATTTCATCGCCGCGCTGCCGGCCGGTTACGATACGGTGGTCGGCGAGCGCGGTCTGAAGCTGTCGGGCGGCGAAAAACAGCGAGTGGCGATTGCCCGGGCCATTCTCAAGCGGCCGCGCATCCTGATTTTCGACGAAGCGACCTCGGCGCTGGACAGCCGGTCCGAGCAGGCGATTTTGCAGGCGCTGCGGGCCGTGGCCGCCGAACACACGACCCTGGTGATCGCCCACCGCCTGTCGACCATCGTGGATGCCGATCAAATCCTGGTGCTGGATCATGGCTGGGTGCGGGAACAGGGCAGCCACCGCGAACTGCTGCTACAGGGTGGTTTGTACGCCCAGATGTGGGCCTTGCAGCAACGGGAACAGGCTACCCTGGACGAGGAACGGGCGTTGCTGGGAGTGGAGTGATCTGGCCGGGCGTCGGTGTTCCATCCGTGGCAAAATCAACGTTGTTCCTCGGCGTGTTTAAGGAGACCTCGGCCATGTCCGCCACCGCTCGCAAATTCGCCACCTACGAAGACTTGTTCGATCTGCCTGACAATGTGGTGGGCGAAATCATTCACGGTCAACTGATCACCCATCCGCGCCCCGCACCCAAACATGCCGTAGCCAGTTCTTCTATTGGCGACGAACTCATCAGTCCGTTCCACAAAGGACGCGGCGGGCCTGGCGGCTGGTGGATTCTGTTCGAGCCCGAACTGCATCTCGGCCCGCATATCCTGGTGCCCGATCTGGCTGGCTGGCGGCGCGAGCGCTTGCCCGCCATGCCGGACATCGCCTATTTCACTCTGCCGCCCGACTGGGTGTGCGAAGTTTTGTCACCGGGGACGGCGCGGGTGGATCGAGCCGACAAGATGCCGCTTTACGCCGCGCAGGGGATTCCGTTTTTGTGGCTGGTCGATCCCGCGCCGCGCACGCTGGAGGTATTCCTGCTGCGCGATGGGCGCTGGTCGCTGGAGCACGTTTATCAGGAGGACGAGGAGGTTTGCGCCGCGCCGTTCGAGGCGATCTCATTTCCGCTGGGAGCGTTGTGGGCTTGAGAGACTATGCTAATAGTTGCGGTGGGCCGAGTGCAAAAAATTTGATAGCTGAAATGCGAGCCAAGAACAACGATACCGATACCAACGTGCTGCTCAACAGCGCTGTTGCGACCGATGGTTCGACCTCATACTCCGAGAAATGGTCGTTGCATCCCGGTGAAGCGCTCCGGCGCAAGCGTGGCCTCTCGGCCAAGGAGCAGCAGGCTCTCGCGAAGCAACCTGTCGTGCTGGCCCAGGATGTATTCGAGTCACCAACCTTGCGGCGTAAAGCATACTACGCCGATGAAAACTGCCCTATCTTCTGCGGAGAAGTGCGCAAGGTACTCGGATAGCTGCGCGAGGTGGGATTATTCGCTGTTCGCATGATGGCTGTTTTACGGACGGTGCGATATATAGGAGATTTGCTCTGTGGCTCGCTTCATTCACCCCAAAATTATCAGCGCGGCAGTCGTCCGCCTCGGCGAATCCCGTGCGTCAAGAAGCGTGTTGAATTTCCTCGTGTTCAAACGTGCGAGTATTCTTGAACATGAAACCGTTGTGTCGTTCTCAGCAAACAATTCGAGCTTGGGTGCCGCGGTTGATGATCTTGCAGCTTGTGCGCAGCATGAAACTCATCTACCGCAGCATTTTCGCAACAAACCCTATGTGAATGTCTTTGGTTCAAGTGGATCGCCTTGGCAATATCTTGGAAAAAACTGGCGTACTAATGGAACCGGCCCCGCATTATCCGGAGCGGCGTGGCGCGGAATCATCGACATCGTCGGCGAGCGCCCAAGAAAGGGGCAATTATCGAAAGATTATGCTCGAAAACTTCCGAGCGTAATGCTCAAGGCCGGTAAGCAGCTCCCCGCTCTCACAGATGCAGCCATTTGGTATCACCGGGCCGATGATTTTGAGGCGCGGTTCGGGGCGGTGGCGGACACCACGCAACTCGATGAACGGCTGCGCGCTTCATTTATCGAGCAGTTGGGTCTGACGGACGAGGAGATTAGCGCGATCTTCGATGTTCAAGCACGGCCATTGAACGGCCAACCCCTGGCTGACGTATTGCGTGATACCGTTGCCGACCCGCAGGAATATCTCCCCGACCTCGACGATGAAGATACCGGAAGCGGTGAACTTGCCGACATGCTCACTGCGTTTGAGAGGTTGGCAAACAGTGCGGATGTCGGTCTGCGCATCGGTCACCCACTGTTATTGCGCTTTGTCGCCGCGCTCGCTGCAAAGCGCTTCCTCATCCTCAGCGGCCTTGCCGGCTCGGGTAAAACCAAACTTGCGCAGGCGTTCGCCCGCTGGCTTACCCCCGCCGTCGATGAGGACCAGCCGCCCGCCTACGCCTTGATTCCCGTGGGTGCGGACTGGACGGGCAACGACAACATTCTCGGCTATCCGGACGGACTCGACCCCACGCGCTACGTCACCCGCCCCACCCTCGATCTGATTCAGCGGGCCGCGCAACCAGAGAACGCGGACGTTCCGCATTTCCTCATCCTTGACGAAATGAATCTTTCGCACGTCGAGCGCTATTTCGCCGATCTGCTTTCGCTCATCGAATCGGACGAGGCCATCGAGCTTTACCCTGGCGTGGATGGAGACGGCAACCCGCAATACCGCATCGGTGCGGAACCGCAACTCCGGTTGCCATCCAATTTGTTCATCATCGGCACGATCAATGTGGACGAAACGACCTACATGTTTTCGCCCAAGGTGTTGGATCGTGCCAACGTCATCGAATTTCGTATGGTCCGCGAGGATCTGGTCGCCTTTCTCGCCGCGCCGCGCTCGCCAGTGCTGGATGAGCTGAACGGACGCGGCAGCAGCTTCGGCGCGGCGTTTATTAGAGAAGTCAGCCAGTCCGTCTCCACTCCCACCGCAGTGCGCGCCCGCTTTGAAGCCGAGGTGCTGCTGTTCTTCGACCTGTTGCGCGACCACGGTGTGGAGTTCGGCTTTCGTTTGGTCAACGAATCGGCGCGGTTTCTCCATTTTTACCGTCTGCTCGGCGGGCACGCCGAAAACGGCACCGATTGGTTCGATGCGGCGATGGATGCTGTCATCGTGCAAAAATTGCTGCCGAAACTTCACGGTTCGCGGCCCCGGCTAGAGGGGCTGCTCTGGGCGTTCGCCTGGGCCTGCGGCGGCGACCGCGCCGGTCTCGATGCGCCGGCTTTTCTCACTCGCTGCCGCGCGGCCGGGAGTGCCCAAGACGAAACCAAGTATGGCCCGGAAACCGTGGAAAGGGTTCTGGCGGGCAATCCCGCCCGCTATCCGCTGAGCTTCGACAAAGTGATGCGGATGTGGCGCAAGCTCGTGCGCGACCAATTCGTCACCTTCGCTGAAGCGTGAGATGTCCGCCGAACCACAGAATCCGGCGCAAGTAGACTGCCGCACTGCAGAGGGGCGCATCCTGGCCCGTATCCGGCTCTGGCCGACCCGCGACGCCGGGCTGACCGGCGAGACGCATCCGCTCGTGCGCTGGCCCGAGGTCGAGGCCCAGGCTCGCGGCGAAGAGCCGGTGCAACTGCGCGAGCGTTGCCGCTACGTCTATCGCCTCGAACCGCTCGACGGCGTAACCGACCTCGCATTGCGCGAAGAACGCGGCGTGACTCGTAACCCGGCAGCGATGGGCGGCTGCGATGAGGGCTTCATCGAACCCGGCGACCAATGCGGCGTACTCCCGCTAGTCGTCATGCGCGGCGGCGATTCCGCGCCACTCGCTCGCGCCGCCGTCGAAGTGCGGTCGGTAAAGATCGACTACCGCGCCCATTACCGGGGGATGCTCGACTACATTGCCACAAAGTGCGCCGGTCTGTTGCTCGACAGTCGCGCGCCGACGCGCCTTCGGCTCTCGTCCGCCTGGCGCACGAACCGTGCGGCGTTCGAACAACAACTGGAATTTCTCCGCCATACGCTCGAATCGCCGCGCTTTCGCGGTGCCGTGGATGAAGTGCTCCGCAATCCGCACCGCCGCCTGGAGGACGAGCGTGAGGAGCGTTACATCAGCCGTCCGTTCAAAGCCGGCAGGGATTTCGCCCGCCAGGTCGCCCGCGCGGGAAATCGCATGGCCGTGCCGCCCACGCATCCGCTGCGCCTTGCGCAATCGCGCCTCGCGTCGCTACCGACGAGCGTGACCGTCACCACGCGCACCGATTTTCTCGATACGCCGGAAAATCGTTTCGCCAAGATGGTGCTGGTCGAGTTCCGCGACTTTCTCGCCGAAGTTGGCGCGCTGCTTGGGCGTGACCCGCGCGAGGCCGCCAAGTCGGAGAATGCCCGCCTGCTCCGCGAAGTAGCCCGGCTGCGCGGTCTGCTCGATGCCTTACTCGGCCGTGGTTTCCTGCCGGACATCGCCCATCCCGAAACGCTTCCGCTCGGCAGCCCCGTGCTCCAGCGCAAAGCCGGCTACCGCGAACTGCTCCACCTGTGGTTGCAATTCCATGTCGGCGCACAACTGGCGTGGGCAGGCGGGCAGGAGGTGTGGCAGGGCGGTGCGCGCAACGTGGCGATCCTCTACGAATATTGGCTGTTCTTTCAACTCGAAGCTCTGTTTCGCGCCAGGTTTGCTTGCACGGACCCGCTTCACACGGTACTGGTGGAGAACGATGCGGGTCTGCCACGGTTGAAACTGCAACGCGGCATCGAACTAAGGACACCCATTGGAGGCGTGTGGTCGCATACGGCTGGCCGCCGGCTGGCCGCCGAATTTCACTTCAACCGCAAGTTCACGCGGCGTCGGGATCACGATCACACTCGGCCCGGCAGTTGGACGCGCGGGGTGCAACCGGACTACACCATTAGTATCTGGCCGGCCGATTTCACCCAGGAAGAGGCTGAGAAACAGGAAGCGATGGTCCATATCCACTTCGACGCCAAATATCGCTTGGACTTGGCGAGGGCGGTTTTCGGCGATGACCGCGACGAGGAAGTGATTCACGACCGCGCCGAATCCCAACGCGAGACGCCGACGGTAGCCAAGTATGCCGATCTCCTCAAGATGCACGCCTACCGCGATGCCATCCGGCGCACGGCTGGCGCTTATGTGCTCTATCCGGGCAACGGTGGCGATGGCAAGCTCTTCGAAGAGTTCGAGGGCTTTCATGAGGTGTTGCCGGGACTCGGCGCGTTTGCCATCCGTCCGCGATTGGACGGTACCGCCGAGGGCATGGACGATCTGCGTCGCTTTCTCGATGATGTGATCGAACACTTGGCCAACCGCACGACCGCCCGCGAGCGCGTGAGCTACCACGTGGCCGAGTCCTACGCTCTGCGGGAAAATCCAGTGGCTTACGGTTCGCTAATCCTCGCGGAGCACGATGCGCTAGGGGGCGACGACCGCGCGTTGCCACCCGCCGAGCATCATGTCGTCGTCGCCTGGTACGAAACTCCCACGCAGCTTGACTGGACGCGCCGCACGGGTTTGGCGAACGTTCGCTTGGGCGATCGCCCCGGCTCCTGGCGCATCCCGCCTGAAATCGCGTCGGCGCGGCATCTATTGCTTCGAACGCATCGCGGAGTTGTTGCCCCTGGTCTATTCCGGTTGCGAACCCCAGGCTGTCGAGTGCTTACAGCGGGCGATCTGCGCCACAACGGCTATCCAGGCACAGCGGGCAGTGAAATCTACGCAGTCTTCGATGTGAGCGAAGATCCTACGTATGCCGGTCTTGAGTGGAACGGATCTGTGCTCATGCGCGTGATCACCGAGTTTGAAGCGCGCATGAAGCATCGTCCAGGGCTTACTCTGGGCCGCACTTCGCCCTATTCCCGTGTTCTTAGCCTGCGGGAACTATTGAAAGCGCTCAAATCGGCTGATCCAACCGATGATCCGTTCAGTGGCGAGATGTAGCGCGAATCCGACTATTTAGTAAGGAGTATTTCCCATGTCCGCGACTGCTCGCAAATTCGCCACTTACGAAGACTTGTTCGACCTGCCCGAAAATCTGGTGGGCGAAATCATTCATGGTCAACTGATTACCCATCCCCGTCCGGCGCCCAAACATGCCTCGGCCGCTTCCACGCTTGGGATGACCATCGGCACTCCCTATCACCGTGGCCGTGATGGCGGTCCCGGTGGCTGGTGGATTCTGGACGAGCCGGAACTACACCTCGGCCCGCATATTCTGGTGCCCGATCTGGCCGGCTGGCGGCGGGAACGGATGCCGGAACTGCCGGATCTGGCTTATTTTATCTTGCCGCCTGACTGGGTCTGCGAGGTGCTCTCGCCGGGGACAGCTCGAACCGACCGGGCGGACAAGATGCCGCTTTACGCCGCGCAGGGGATTCCGTTTTTGTGGCTGGTCGATCCCGCGCCGCGCACGCTGGAGGTATTCCTGCTGCGCGATGGGCGCTGGTCGCTGGAGCATGTTTATCAGGAGGATGAAGAGGTGCGCACCGCGCCGTTCGAGGCGATCTCATTTCCGCTGGGAGCGTTGTGGGTTTGAGAGTTGATATAAATTTGCTGGATCGATGAGGCTCCCATGTCCGCCGCCGCTCGCAAATTCGCCACCTACGAAGACTTGTTCGATCTGCCCGAAAACTTGGTGGGTGAGATTATTCATGGTCAGCTGATCACCCATCCACGCCCCGCGCCCAAACATGCGGTAGCCAGTTCAGCCATCGGCGATGAACTGGTAGGCCCGTTTCAAAAAGGCCGAGGCGGTCCGGGTGGCTGGTGGATTTTGGACGAGCCGGAATTGCATCTCGGCCCGCATATTCTGGTTCCCGATCTGGCCGGGTGGCGGCGGGAGCGTTTACCCACCATGCCGGATACGGCTTTTTTCACCCTGCCGCCCGACTGGGTGTGCGAGGTGCTGTCACCGGGTACGGCTCGAACCGACCGGGCGGACAAGATGCCGATTTACGCCGCGCAGGGAATTCCGTTTCTCTGGCTGATCGATCCCGCGCCACGAACCTTGGAAGTGTTTGTGCTGAGAGAAGGGCGCTGGTCGCTGGAGCATGTTTATCAGCAGGATGACGAGGTGCGCGCCGTACCCTTTGAGGCCATTGCTTTTCCACTGGCGGACTTATGGTCCTGAACCGTACTCGCCTGGAATGCTCCCACCATGCTGCTTGAAGTCGAAAATCTGCGCGTCCGTTACGGCAACGTCGAGGCGCTGCACGGGATCAACCTTCAGGTCCAGCAGGGCGAAATCGTGACCCTGCTCGGGGCGAACGGCGCGGGAAAAACCACAACCCTGCACGCCATCAGCGGCCTGCTGCGGCCGACCAGCGGCGAGATCCGCTTCGAGTCCCGTCCGATTCACAAACTGCCGGCCCACCGCCTGGTCAGGATGGGCATCGCCCAGGCCCCGGAAGGCCGCCGTATCTTCGGTGCCCTTACCGTGCGGGAAAATCTGAATCTGGGCGCGTTCACCCGCCAGGACAAGGCTAAGGTAACCGAGACCCTACGCTGGATTTACGAGCTGTTCCCGGTTTTGGCGCAACGGCGCGAGCAATTGGCCGGCACCCTCAGCGGCGGCGAGCAACAGATGCTGGCGATTGGCCGGGCGCTGATGGCCAACCCGCGCATCCTGTTGCTGGACGAGCCGAGCCTTGGCCTGGCGCCGCTGCTGGTCAAGGCGATTTTCCAGACCCTTTGGGAGATCAACGAGGCGGGAGTCACCATCGTCCTGGTGGAACAGAACGCCCGCGCCGCCCTGAAGCTGGCCCATCGCGGCTACGTCATGGAGGTAGGTCGGATCGTGCTGGAGGATCGGGCCGAGGCGTTGCTGGCCAATCCGGAAATTCGGAATGCCTATCTGGGCGGCGGCGCGTGAACGCCGAGGCGAGCGGGACTCCAAACAAACCAACCCGGATTGAAACCAATCCCGCCCATCGCCGCGCCGTGCTGATGTTGCTGGCGACGGCGATTCTGTGGAGTCTGGGCGGGCTACTGATCAAGTGGGTGGATTGGAATCCGGTGGCCATCGCCGGGATGCGCAGCTTGATCGGCGCGGCGGTGATCGCGCTGATCTTCCGCAAGGAATTGCGATTCAGCGGTTCGCGCGAGCAGATCGGCGCGGCGGTGGCCTACGCTGGCACGGTGGTGCTGTTTGTCATCGCCAACAAGCTGACCACGGCGGCGAACGCCATCCTGCTGCAATACACCGCGCCAGTGTACGTCGCTTTGTTCAGCCCCTGGTTTCTGGGCGAGCGGGCGCGCGGCAAAGACTGGCTGAGCCTGACGGTGATCTTGTTGGGGATGTCGCTGTTTTTTGGTGACCAGCTCAGTCTGGAAGGCTATCTCGGCAACGGCGTGGCGCTGGCCAGCGGGTTCTGCTTCGCCTGGCTGACCCTGTTCCTGCGCCGCCATCGCGAGGAATCGGCGATTTCGGCGCTGGTGCTGGGCAATCTGTTGGCGGGTCTGATCGGCCTGCCGTTCATGTTTCAGTCCATGCCGGATGCGACCGGTTGGATCGGATTGTTGCTATTGGGCGTGGTGCAGCTCGGGTTGCCCTATGTCATGTACGCGCTGGCGCTGCGCCAGGTTCGGGCGGTGGAAGGGATTCTGTTGCCGATGATCGAGCCGGTGCTCAATCCGCTGTGGGTGTTTCTGCTGCTGGGGGAAACGCCGGGGCCGCTGGCGCTGCTCGGCGGGGCGATCATCCTGGGAGCGGTGATTTTCCGGGCGACGGCGGGAGGGCGGGATTAAAATGGAGTGACTGATCCGCCGCCCGCGCCACCTAGGAACCGATCCCATGGAACTGACCGCTCTGACCGCCATTTCCCCCATCGATGGCCGCTATGCCAGCAAAACCGCCGAGTTACGGCCGATTTTCAGCGAGTTCGGCCTGATCCGCCACCGGGTGTTGGTGGAGGTCCGCTGGCTGCGGGCGCTGGCCCATCATCCCGGCATTCCCGAGGTTCAGCCCTTGAGCGAAGCCGCCAACCGTTTGCTTGAGGGGCTGGTCCAGAATTTCACCCCCGCCGACGCCCAGCGGGTCAAGAACATCGAGCGTATCACCAACCACGACGTGAAGGCGGTGGAATATCTGCTCAAGGAAAAAATCGCCGGCAACGCCGAATTGGAGGCAGTCAGCGAGTTCATCCACTTCGCCTGCACCTCGGAGGACATCAACAACCTGGCCTACGCGCTGATGCTGCGCGAAGCTCGCATCCAGGTGTTGCTGCCGCAACTGGACGAGATGATCGTCGCCATCGCCCGCCTGGCGCACCAACACGCCGACCAGCCAATGCTGGCCCGCACCCACGGCCAGCCCGCCTCGCCGACCACGCTCGGCAAGGAAATGGCCAATGTCGCCTATCGGCTGAAGCGGCAGCGGGCGCAACTGGCCGGCGTGCCGTTATTGGGCAAGATCAATGGCGCGGTCGGCAACTACAACGCCCATCTGGCCGCCTACCCGGAACTGGACTGGGAAGACTTCGCCCGCCGCTTCGTGACCGAGGACCTGGGCCTGGACTGGAATCCCTACACCATCCAGATCGAGCCGCACGACTACATGGCGGAGTTCTTCCACGCCGTGATGCGCGTCAACACCGTGCTGCTGGATTTCTGCCGCGATGTGTGGAGCTACATCGCCATCGGCTATTTCCGCCAGAAGACCGTGGCTGGGGAGATCGGCTCCTCGACCATGCCGCACAAGGTCAATCCGATTGATTTCGAAAACGCCGAGGGCAATTTGGGTGTCGCCAATGCGCTGCTCGATCATCTGACCGCCAAGTTGCCGGTGTCGCGCTGGCAGCGGGATTTGACCGACTCGACCGTGTTGCGGACCTTGGGGGTCGGGCTGGCGCATTCGCTGGTCGCGTATCAATCCTGCCTGAAAGGTATCGGCAAGCTGGAGGTGAACGCTCCGGCGCTGGCCGCCGATCTGGACGATAACTGGGAAGTTCTAGCCGAACCGATCCAGACGGTGATGCGTCGTTACGGCATCGAACAACCCTACGAGCAACTCAAGGCCCTCACTCGCGGTCAACGGATAGAGCGTGAGACACTGCGGGCATTCATCGCCGATCTGGCTATTCCCGATGAGGCTAAACAGCGGTTGCTGGCCATGACTCCGGCGACGTATATCGGCAACGCCGCCGCTCAAGCCCGCAAGGTGTAAACAATTATGTCGCCACCCGTATTGGGTGACCTGAGTCCGGCGCGATTTTGGGCCGGGTAACCGCCAAACCGAAAGGAACAACGCACCTTGACGATCCGTGAAGAGCGGAGAAGAGTGAACCTTGGCGCGTCCTGGTCTTTAATATCGTTGACAGCAACGATTTTCCCGAGTAGCGAGGTGGCGGTGATGGCGAACCCTGACGAATCTTCCCTGATTCCGCTGGCTGGGCTGGACG
The DNA here is from genome assembly GCA_029624675.1 of Candidatus Contendibacter sp. Classification (GTDB taxonomy): domain Bacteria; phylum Pseudomonadota; class Gammaproteobacteria; order Competibacterales; family Competibacteraceae; genus Contendibacter. The sequence continues at coordinate 64,561 of JARSSP010000071.1, read as the reverse complement.
ATGGCCGGCGTGCTTTCCTGGATCTGCTCGATGGCCTGCGGCGCACGCTGTATTTGTATACGCCGTTCATGCGCCCGGAGTTGTACAACGATTCCGACCTGCTCGCCGCCATTCGCAACCGGGTGGTGAGCCAGCCCAAGATTCGTTTTCATCTCCTGTTGCCGCCAGCCCGCGAGTGGCGCAGCGACTGTCCGGGGCTGGTGCGGCTGACCGAGCGGCTGACCACCGCCTTGATCCTGCGCACCCTGACCCGGGAGGAAGCGCCGGATCGGCCCGAACTGGGTCAGGCGTTCGCCATCGCCGACGAACGGGCGTTGCTGCGGTTCAGCGATCCGCGTCGGTTGGTTGGCGGGTACGAATCCCAGCCCAGCGAGCGGATGAAGGAGCTGCGGGAATTGTTCCGGGCGCTCTGGGAACGGGCGCAGCCGGATCCCGACTTGCGCCAACTGGGGATTTAGCCCGGCGCGACTCGCCAGCGTTCCAGCAATTTCGACCGATTTAATTCCAACCATTGCAGGGCGATGATCGGCGCGGCGGAGTTGATCCGGCCGGAATGCAGCAACGCCAGCGCCTCGGTTCGGGGAACTACGTGCACCTGGATGTCTTCGTGCTCGGCGGCGACGCCGCGTACACCGCCGGTGACGGTTCCAGCGTCGATCCGCCCGCAGAACAGGGTAATGCTTTCCGAGGTGCCGCCTGGACTGACCAAATAGTGGTGGATCGGCACGAGGTCGAGCAGTTCGCAGCCAGCTTCCTCGATGGTTTCCCGTCGGGCCACATCCTCGGTGGTTTCACCGGGGTGGTCGATGATCCCGGCGACGATTTCCAGCAACCAGGGGCCGCCGGGGAACACCAGGGCGCCGACTCGAAACTGTTCCAGTAAAACCAACTGGTCGCGCTCGGGGTCATAGAGCAGGACGGCGACCGCGTGGCCGCGCTCCAGGCACTCGCGGATCATCTCCGGGCTCCAGCCGCCAGCGAACAATTCGTGCCGCAGCCGATACTTTTCCAGACGGAAAAAGCCGCGATAGCCGCTGGACTGCTCAAGAATTTCAAAGCGATGATTCATAACTGATGTTTCTCTTGCGGGTGAGCATGATGGACAGACCGAGCGCCGATTGTAATCCAGGTGGACGGGGACCGTGGGAACCGCCGTTGCGCACGGTAATCCGCAACCGCCCCCAGTTACCAGTCTGGGCGGTCATGACATTGACGTTGCTGCTGATCGCCTGCTCGCGCGACGCCACTTCGCCCGAGACCCAAATCCGGGAACTGATCGCCCAGGCCCAAATCGCGGCCGAGGCGCGCGACGCGGCGAGTTTGCGCGCGCTGATCGCGGACGACTACGCCGATGACCAGGGCAACAACCGCAAGGCGATGGAGAGCCTGATTCGGCTGCATATCTTGCGCAATCAATCGATCCATCTGTTCACCCGAATTCGTGACATCGCCTTTTTGCAACCGGATCGCGCCACGGTCCGCGTGGCGGCGGCGATGGCTGGCCGGCCCGTGGTAAGCGCCAGCGAACTGGCGGGGATGAATGCCGATCTGTATCGTTTTGATCTCGAACTGGTTCGGCGTGGCGGAAGCTGGCGAGTACAACGCGCCGTTTGGGAGCCCGCCGGGCTGGATGACTTCTTGTAGTCCGCTCCAGGAATAACGAGGATTGCGGCATGGTCATTGCCGTGAAATTCAGCGCACTATTCAGTGTAATCGAACGGTTGGCGCCCGTCGGGCTTGTTTTGGAAGAGGAGGTGGAATGAAAGTGAAACTTTTGAAGTATGCGTTTCTCCTGCTGGGGTTGGTCGGTCTGCCGCTGCAAGCGAGCTTTGGCAGCGACGATTCGGCCCTTTCCGCAAAGACCGACACAGCGCCTGAAATATTTGACGCAGTGGTCGAGGTCGCAGTGGACAGCGACGACGGCAACGATCCCAATGCCCTCTTCGTTTCCAACGATACCGCCGCGACTGCTCAAACTCTTCTCAACCCCGTTGTCGTGACGGGTTATGTCAATCAGCCGGGCAGTGGTTCCGAAGGTCGGTCGCGCGCCACTGGCGACCTGGTGGACGTGTACGAGGTCAGCCTGGGAACCGGTGATCGAGTTACGCTGACCATCGCCGGTGACGGCGTCCAGGCTGATCTGGACCTGGGGCTGGCCGATCTGGACGGCAATCTGCTCGACGCTTCGGCTGGTCAGGTTCGGGTCGAGTCGTTGACGGTCAAGACCGCCGGCGACTATCTGGTGCTGGTGGGAGCGAGTCGAGGGGCGTCCCGCTATGAATTGACCATCGGTCCAGCGCGGGGGCCGGCTGCCGCCAGCTTGCGCTTGGGCGATTCGTTCGCCGTGGGCCAGGCCGTCGTGCGCTTCCCGGATCAACGGGCCCAGGTTCAGGGCGGACTGCGGGCGCGAGTGCATGCACTGGGCGGATTCGCGGGCCGGAAGCATGAAACCCGGCAGCGGAATGTTCTATTCGATTTGGCGGGATTGAAGCAGGTGGCGACCTATCGGACCTTGGCCAGCACCGAATCGTCCCCATTCCCCGGCGGGTTTCAACCCACCGATTCGGCCAGCCTGGACAAGCTGAAGACGTTGTATCAGGTTAAGGCAATGCGCCTGGACCCGGAAGTGGCGGCCGCCGAACTGAACTACATTTACAAGCCCCTGTTCGTTCCCAACGATCCCTATTACCAATACCAGTGGCATTACCCGCAGATCAATTTACCGCAGGCCTGGGACGTGACCACGGGCGCCGGCGCCATCGTGGCGGTGATTGATACCGGCGTGGCGCTTAGCCATCCCGACTTGCAGGGGCAGTTGGTGGCTGGCTACGACTTCATCAAGGACCCGGCCGTCGCCGGCGACGGCGATGGCATCGATCCCAATCCCGACGATCCCGGCGACCGCTCCGAAAGCAATGGGAACAGTTCCTTCCACGGCACCCATGTCACTGGCACGGTGGTGGCGGCGACCAACAATGGAATTGGCGTTGCCGGCGTCGCCTTCGGTGCCAAGGTCATGCCGCTGCGGGGGTTGGGGATCGGCGGTGGCTACGATTACGACATCGAACAGGCAATACGCTTCGCCGCCGGGTTGGCCAACGATTCGGGCACGGTGCCGTCGCGTCGCGCCGACGTGATTAATATGAGCATCGGCGGCACCAGCTTTTCGTCGGGTCTTCAGGATGCGTGCAACCAGGCCCGCGCCGCCGGCGTCGTCATCGTCGCGGCGGCTGGCAACGACGGCACCACCGAGTTGAACTATCCGGCTGCCTTTCCTGGCGTCATCGCGGTCGGCGCCGTGGACATCAACAAGGCCCGGGCGCCGTATTCCAATTTTGGTTCCTGGATCAGCGTGGTCGCGCCCGGCGGTAACTTCGCGCAAGATGTCAATCAGGATGGCCAACCCGATGGAGTGGTAAGCACGGCGGCCTCGGACAGCACCGGCGCGCGGGAGAACGGCTATGGGATCGCTGTGGGCACCTCGATGGCGACGCCGCACGTGGCGGGGGTGATCGCGCTGATGAAAGCGGTGGCGCCCAGCCTGACGCCGCAGAAGGTTGCCGATCTGTTGACCAGCGGCGCGCTGACCGACGATCTGGGCGTGCCCGGCAAGGACGATCAGTTCGGCTATGGCCTGATCAACGCCAGCAAGGCGGTTGCCGCGGCGGTCGCGGGCGGCGGGTCGGGCTCAGGGTCGTTCCAGACCATCGATCCCAGCCTGCAAAACTTCGGGGTCAACGTCGGTACGATGGTCCCCGTCCAATGAGACGCCGAGGCGGGCTGTGGGCCATGGCGTTGACGGCGGTGGCGGGGTGCGCCCAACCGGTCGGCAACGCGGCGGGCGACGCGACCCTGCCGATCACGGCCTTGGCCAGCCAAGGCCAGTGCGGTGGGCTGAGCCGCCCCGCCGTGCGCTGGATTGCCGATGCTGGTGAATGGCGCGAAGTGTACGCGCAAATCAACCGCCAGTGGCTGAATCCGTCGCCTCCACCGGTGGTGGATTTTCCCCGCGCCGGCGTGTTGTTGATCGCGATGGGCCAACAGTCCACGGCGGGTTATGGGTTGAGGCTGGCCGATGATGTTGCTGCCCTGCGCGCCGGCGTATTGACGATACGGGTGGATTGGCGCGAGCCCCCACCTGGCCGCCGGCAAGCGCAAGTCATGACCAGCCCTTGTCTGCTGGTGACCGTGCCGGCGGTGGACTTTACCTGGATTCGGGTGGTGGACCGGGAGGGACGGGCGCGACTGGAGGGGAAACGCTAGCCTGCCGGGCCAGCGAGTCCTGTCGGTAAAACGCCCGCAGTTGGATATAAACGGCGGGGTAGGTGTCGGCGATCACCGCCGGTGTTTCGAAGAACGCTTCGCTGGCGACGGCGAAAAACTCGGCGGGACTGTCGGTGGCGTAGGGATCGAGCGCCGTTGGCCGGCCCCAGTCCACTTGGCGGCGCAAGTGGTCGTAAGCGGCGGTGAAGGCACGGCTCCAGTTGCGCGCCGTCATGCCCCGGTGCAATGGCGGCAGACCGTTGACCGCGCCGGTCAGCATGTCCAGCTTGTGGGCCATTTCGTGGATCACCACGTTAAGGCCCGGCTGGTCGAGCGTGTCCACGATATCGGCCCAGGACAGGATCACCGGGCCGCGTTCCCAGGCTTCGCCGATCAGTGGCTGATGAACGCTATGGACCAAGCCGTTCGGGTCGGTGTATTCGTGATGGGCGAGGAAGCCCTCGGGATACAGGATCACCGCGCTCCAGTCCCGGTAGTAGTCCAGCCCCAGGTTTAGGATCGGCAGACAGGCCTGCGCGGCGATCAGCGGCCCCATTTCCGGAGTCAATTCCAGCCCCCCCGCTGGATCCAGCGCCTTTTCCGCCAGGAACAGCGTCGCCAGATCGCGCAACCGCTCCAATTCCGTCGGGGTCAGACCCGCCAGAACCGGCAGATTGGCGACCGTCGCTTGCCATTCCAGCTCTGAAAGGCGGGCGCGTTCAAGTCGGCGGCGTCGGCGCCAGTGTTGAAACAGGCCGAACATGGGGATGGCGATACGGTGCCGGTGTCAGTCCGGGGTCTTGCGATCCGGGCCGCGCGCTTCCCGTACCCGCGCCAGATAGCGATCCGACCAGCGCGCCAGGGCATAGATCGGATAGCCAATGACCATCACGGCCAACAGGATGAAGAGGATGAGAGCGACCCCCTTGGGCAATCGTCCCCACCATTCGGTGACGAAATACACCAGCCCCCACAACAGCAGGCCGGTGATCCCGAGCGAAACCAGAAGAGCCAGAATGTCGTCGCGGCGCATGGGAGCACGATCCCATTGGAAAGTAGTCGAGATGCGCTAGGGTAACGGGGACGGAGGGGTTTGCAAACCCGATCACGCGGGCTTGAAGCATTGGAACCGCCAGAGGCGTCCCGTGGGCATCGAACCGGAGTTTGTTTTGTGAACGAACGGGCTTTAAGCTTCCACGCGCTTGCGTGGTTGAAAGCGCGTGGAGCGCGCTGTGGCGCATCGAGGACAATTCATGGTTCATAACATCCTGATTCTCCCCGGCGACGGGGTCGGTCCGGAAGTTGTCGCCGAGGCGGTGAAGGTGTTGGAATGTCTGCGCCAGGAACACGGCCTGGACGTGACGTTGGAATACGGTTTGCTGGGCGGTTGCGCGGTGGACGCGCTCGGGGCGCCGTATCCCGAGGAAACCCGCCGTCAAGCGCGGGCGGCCGACGCCATCCTGCTCGGCGCGGTCGGCGGGCCAAAGTGGGATCGGTTGGAGCAATCGTTGCGCCCGGAACGTGGCCTGCTGGACCTGTGCGCTGACCTGGAACTATCCTTCAATCCGCGTCCGGTTATTTTCCACCCCCAGTTGGCCGCTGCCAGCGGCCTGTTGCCGTCGGCTTGCCTGGACGCCAATGGCAAGGGTCTGTATCGGCCGGGTCATGGCGCCATTGCCGATCTCGCGGGCCGGGGTGTGGCCAATCCGCTGGCGGCTATTCTGGCGGTGGCGATGTTGTTACGTGATACCCTAAACGCGCCGGAGCAGGCCGAACGGATCGAGCGCGCGGTCGCTCGGGTGTTGGACAAGGGCTTGCGCACCATGGATATCATGGCACCCGGCATGATCCCGGTGGGAACTCAGGCGATGGGCGACGCCGTGGCGGCGGCGTTGTAGGGCTTTGAATCAGTCAATGCAAACATGTATGAGGGCGGTTTCATGATGCGAGTCGGTCTGGTGGGTTGGCGTGGCATGGTGGGTTCCGTGCTGATGGAGCGGATGCTGGCGGAAAACGACTTTGCCCTGATCGATCCGGTGTTCTTTACCACCTCCAACGTGGGGGGGCAGGGACCGGCTATCGACCGGGAGGTTTCAGTGCTGAAGGATGCCAAATCCATCGCCGATCTGAAGGCGCTGGATATCATCATCACTTGTCAGGGTGGCGATTACACCAACGAAATTTATCCGCGACTACGCGCCGCTGGTTGGAAGGGCTACTGGATCGATGCTGCCTCGACGCTGCGGATGAAAGATGACGCGGTCATCATCCTAGATCCGGTCAATCGTACAGTGATCGAGAACGCGCTGGCTCAAGGCATCAAGGACTACATCGGCGGCAACTGCACGGTCAGTCTGATGCTGATGGGTCTGGGGGGACTGTTCGCCCATGGTCTGGTGGAGTGGATGACCGCCATGACCTATCAGGCCGCGTCCGGCGCCGGCGCTCAAAACATGCGCGAACTGATTCAGCAGATGGGCGTGATCCATGGCGCGGTGGCCGACCGGCTGGATCAGCCGGCCTCGGCGATTCTCAAAATCGATCGCGTCGTGGCCGAGACTCTCCGCTCCAGCGATTTCCCGACCGCGAACTTCGGCGTGCCCCTGGCCGGCAGCTTGATTCCCTGGATCGACAAGCAAATGGACAACGGTCAGAGCCGCGAGGAGTGGAAGGGCCAGGCCGAGACCAACAAGATTCTGGGGCGTTCGGATCACCCAATTCCCATCGACGGTCTCTGCGTGCGCGTGGGCGCGATGCGCTGTCACAGCCAGGCCCTGACCATCAAATTGACGCAAGCCGCGCCGCTGGATGAACTAGCGGAAATGATCAGCGCGGCCAACGATTGGGTGAGGGTGGTGCCGAACGAGCGTGAGCTTTCCATCCGTGAATTGACGCCCACCGCTGTCACCGGAACCCTGAACGTGCCAGTGGGCCGGCTGCGCAAGCTGAATCAGGGCCCCGATTATTTGGCGGCGTTCACTTGCGGCGATCAGCTCCTATGGGGCGCGGCCGAACCCTTGCGACGGATGCTGCGCATCCTGCTGGAACGCTGATCTCGCTGGGGCGGAGCTTCCGTCCGTTGAGTACGGGATTTCACGGAATTTCATCACGCATCCAAATCGCGGAAATCCCGATTAAGGAGTATCTTTAACGGGAAGCTTCGAGCCGCCGCGCATTTCACCCACGGTTCCAAGCGGAACGGCCGCCGGCTCGAACGCCGGCGGCGGTATCCAAGCTCATCCCGCCGGCATAACAATCTTACCGGCGGCGGAATGGAGACAGGTTCCATGCCGATCAGGATATTACTCCGACTTTTCTTTTTAGCCGGGCTGGCAGCGCCCTGGTGCGCCTTCGCCCTAGGTGTTGGCCAACTGGAGGTGCGTTCGGCACTCAATCAGGTGTTCGAAGCCGAACTGCCCCTCATCATCAACAATCCCACCGAGCTGACCGGTTTGACCGCGCGGATTCCTCGTCAGGAGGAATTTAATCGGGCGGGGATCGAACGGCTGGAATTTTTTTCGAAGCTGCGGTTTTCGGTGCAAACGCCACCCAGTGGCCCAAAGATCATCAAAATCACCTCGCTTGAGCCGATTCGTGAACCAAATTTCACCTTGTTGCTGGAGTTAGCTTGGCAACGTGGCCGGCTGCTTCGTGAGTTTGCGATCCAACTCGATCCCGAGTTGTACGCAAATCGCCGGCAACCACCCGCGCCGCCGCCGGTCGCGGTGCCGTTGCCGCCGGTCGTGGCGTCGCCGTCGGTTGCGCCGCCACCCCCCGCGGTTCCACAATTACCGCCCGCGCCGCCGGTGAGCTTCGAGGGTGCTTCGTTCTATGGACCGGTCAGGTCCGGCGAGACCTTGGCAACCATCGCCAATCGGGTCCGGCCCTCGGCCGCGATCAGCGTGCCACAGATGATGGCGATTCTGATCGCGGGTAATCCGACGGCCTTTGTCGACGGCAACCCCAATACCCTGCGTTCCGGCGCCACGCTCAAGGTGCCGACGGCGCAGGCGCTGGGTGCGCCGTCGGCGCCGCCTTCGCCCCCGTCCCCGGCTGGACCAGCGGTCGCTTCCGCGCCGACCGACTTGACGGTCCCTGGTCCGACCACAATATCCACGCCGGGGTCGGCGTCCCCATCCGAGCCGGTCGCGCTCGTTACGCCGCAGCCTCGACCGATCACCACCACGCCGTTACCACCCCCGGCTCCGGTGGCGGAGGTGGCGCCGCCGCCCACCACGCCAGTGCCGGTTACCGAACCTGGTTCGACACCGCCCTCGTTGCCTCCCGCTGAACCGCTGCGGGAAATCGTTCCACAATCCACCGTTCCCCGGTCGGAAACGCCGCCCGCGCCTTCGGTGGTCGCGCCTTCGGTGGTCGCGCCTTCGGTGGTCGCGCCTTCGGTGGTCGCGCCTTCGGTGGTCGCGCCGCAACCGCCCGCGCCGGCCCCTAAACCCAAGCCGCCGGCGGCGGCGCCGGTTGCCGAATCCAGTTGGATGAGTAATCCGATCGTCTGGATCGCCATCGCTCTGATCGTGCTGGCCGTCGCCGCTCTGATCGTGTTGCCATTGTTGCGGCGTCCCGCTCGGACGACGTCGTCGACGGAGGAGGAGTTGGCCATACTGGAGTCCACGGAAACCTTGCCGACCGTGGTCCGATCTCAGGAAGGCACAACGGCCCGAACCCGGCCACGCGAACCGGTCTCCGTGCGGCCGCGACCCGCCGTGAAATTGGCGGCGGCGGCTCCCCCAGCGACTTCCGCTCAAGAAAAAGCGGCGCCTAGTCTCGCGGGTCCGGCGACCCCCAGGCCGATTCGAGAGTTGCTCAAGGACGATTTTGGTCTTGGCGAGGGTGGAGCAGCGTCGGCGGCTCGTCCGGGTGCGGCGCCCCGAGATATCAAGGCGCCGTTGCTGGAGGCCGAGCCGCCCACCGCGTCGGTGACCCGCCAACTCGTCAGCCCGCTGATGGAACAAGAGCAGCAACGAGAGGTGCCGGTACAGCCGCAAACGGAATTGCCATCGGAGTTGCGCTTGGACGGTTTGGATTTCGATCTTGATGGCCTTGGACTGGGCAAGACCGCTCGACCGCAACCGTCCGAATTGCCGCCGTTGGAGATGAAACCGGGGAATTTGGGAGCAGGGAAGCCGTCCGGATCTTCGCCACTGGAACGAGGCATCGCCGAACCCCCGACCGAATCGTCGACCCCAGCCCCCACGGTCGACGTACCAACCGGTTCTCCAACGCCAGGATTGAAGTTCGAATTCGCCGACGTAACTCAGGAACTGGCGCAATCCAGCGCCGCCGAGGAGCCGTTGAAGCTGGATGAGGCGCTGCAAAACCTTGGCGGCGGTACCTTGAAGCTTGGCGATAAAACAGGAGCGACTGGTAGGGTTGACAGAGGCATGAGCGCCGCTGATTACGTGGAAACCAAGCTGGATCTGGCTTCGGCGTATTTGGAGATGGGCGATCAGGTAGGCGCGCGCAGCCTGCTGGATGAGGTGTTGCGGGAAGGCGATGCCAACCAGAAAGAGCGGGCCAAGGCGTTTTTCAAGAAGCTGGGTTGATGTAAAGACAAAAGCCCCCTCTTGCATGAAGAGGGGGCTTTTGTTGGCTGGGATCAGCGCATCCGACTGGTGGTTACCGGATCGGCCAGCGCCAGCGCGCGGTCAGCGGTACCCCGTTGCACCAGCCGCTCCACGGTTCCGGCGGGCAACCACACCAGAGTTCCCGCCGGTAGTTCGATGCGGCTGTCCTGGGCCGCCGGGCTCCAGGCTTTGTTCAAACTGGTCAGTTCCCACGGATTGACCTCGTAATAGCTCGCCAGGGTCATGGCGCTCACCGCTTGCCGCAGCCGCACCCGATCCAGGTTTAGGGGAGGGTCGTAGTGGATGCCTTCCGGAAAGAAGCGTTGGGGGTTGCGGGCGATTTCGCGGGCCGCCAGAAATTCCGTGTAGAAGTTGCGTGACGCGAAACCAAAGCCTTTTCCGGAATAATTCCGCACGATGGCGACGAAATCGTTACCGAAAATCTGCTGGGCGTTCTTCATCCCTCCCACGCCGTGGTTGTAGGAAGTGAGCACGAGCGGCCAGCTCCCCAGGCGGTCGTGGGCGTTGGCTAGATAGCGGGCCGCGCCCTGCGCCGAGGCCACGGGATCGCGTCGCTCGTCCACCGCCGCGTTCAACATGCCGAAATGGCGCGCGGTGCCGGGCATGAATTGCCACATGCCCACCGCGCCGGCCGAGGAGGCGGCGTGGTTTTGGAAGGATGACTCGACGTGCGGCAGGTAGGCCAGATCGTCGGGCAGCCCTGCTTCGCGAAACACGCCGCGAAAGGCCGCGTCGTAACGACCGCTGATTTCCAGCCCCCGTTTGAAGCGCTCGCGCATGCCACGCTGGGTACGCAGCCGGTCGCTGGCGCCGACGATGGCGCCGGAGCCGCCGCTACTGGCCCGAACATGGTTCGCCAGCTTCTGTTCGGTGGGGGTCAACGGGGCGTTGGTGACCACCTTGGACTCCAACTGACGCAGTATGGCGCGCAGGTTTTCCTGATGTTCCTTGACGAAATCCCGCTGTTCGGGAGTTTGGCTTTCGCCCACCTCGCCGGGTAGGGTCAGGACGCCGTACACCAGATCAAGATAGCGGTCATCGTGCAGCGCGACTTGGGCGCGCCCCCAGGTGGCGTAGACGTTGCGCCAGAAGCCGATCTGGGGTTGCAGTTCCAGCGGTGTTGGGAACGTGGCGTCGCTTAATGGCAGATCGACCTTGGGTGGCGGCGGTGGCTGACTGGCGCAGGCGACCAGCGCCAGCGTCATCAGGACGATCAGGAATCCGCGCGATTGTAGGTACATCGGTGGTTGCCTCCCTTGGTGATTCCTTTGCGATTGGAAGTGGATGAACGGCGTTCCAAACGGCCCCCTACCGGAGCAGGACGCCGGAAAAATTCAAGGCCCAGCGACCATCGTCGCCGGGTGGCCCCAGCAGACTCAGCGCCTGACGGAGCGCCGGGTCGCCGTCGTCGCGTACCGCTGCCCAACCGGTGAAGCGGTAACGACCGTCTGGCAGCAGGCGTAGCGCGCCCTCCAGCGCCAACGGCCCGCCCTGATCCTGGACCGCGCCTTGGACGCCCTCGGGACTGGCGGGCATCAGTTGGACCTTGAAATCGCCCAGGTTCAATGGCCGGTCCAGGGTGAGCCGCATGTCCAGCAGACGAATGACGCCATCGGCGGTTTGCGGCCAGCCGGCGGCGTGGTTTAGGAGCAATTCCCGCAGGTTGAATTCCACCACGCCTTGCAACGGCAGCTTGGGTGGTCCAGCCAGGGCGTTCAGCCGGGCGAGCGGCAACCGACCGCTGGCCTCGCGCAAACGCAATCGCTGACTTGGGTTGATCGCCGCCTTGCCGCTCAACCGAAGTTCGGGATCGTCCGCGTCCAATTGAAATTCCAGCCAGCCGGTCCATAGCGCCGACGCCCGCCAATTCCAGTTTAGCCGATCAATCCGGACGCCGCGCCACTGGATGCCGCGAGCGGAACCTTTCATCGCCAGTCCCTCAACGGCCTGCGCGCTGAAGCCGGGCAGGCGAGCGGCGATTCGGTCGATCACCGGAGCGGCTGGCGCCAGCAGCAGCAGGGATAGCAGGAAGGTCAGCACGCCCAGCAGACTGTAAGCCAGGATGCGCTTCATGGTTGGCGGCCCTGAACGATGGCGCGCACGTTCACTCGGCCGGCGACGACCCGGTCCACGCTGAGATTGACGATGGCGACGCGATGGTCGCGTTCCAGTTGGCCCAGCCAGGGTATCAGTTGGTCGAACTCAACCGCATCGAACTGAACGCCGAGCCGGTTCTCGCCCTGCGGCGTGACCCGCTTGAGAGCCGGGCCCAGCCCAGCGGTTCGGGCGGTTTGATCCACCAGGGTTAGCAGGGATCGGTTATCGACCATGGACAGCGTTTTACTCGATCCGTCCAGCCGCCTGATTTCCTCGGCCATCCGCCGCATCGTGGCCAACTCGGCGCGCTGCTCGGCGACACTCTGCCGCAATCGCCGGTGGCTGGTCTGAAACGGTTGCCAGGCCAGCGCGTAGAGCAGCAGTACCAGGGCCAGCGCCGCGCCGCCGGCGGTCGAGAGGCGCTCGCGGCGGCTCAAGCTTTCCCACCAGGCTTTCACGAGGGTGTCCTTTTCAGTGTGATCTTGCCTTCCACCCGACCTTCTCGTTGCGTGGCGCGCATCTCGACCCGCAATCCCGGTTGCTGGTCCAGTTTCCGCCGGAGTTGATCCAGCACCGCCGAATTGCCGCTCTCCAAGTCAAGGTCCAGTTGGCCGTCGCGATAGCCAAGGCTGCGCAAGGTCACGGCTGGAAAGCTAGAGAGTGGTTGGCCGCCTTGGTAAAGCAGCTCAAGGAATGTGCTCCCGCTGGCACTGGCTGGACGCAATTCCCGCAAGCGGGTTTCCAACTGGACTCTGGGATTGACGATCCGGGTCGTGCCGGGCACGGCATCCTTGTAGACCTGTTCCATCGTGGCCCGCAAGGCGGTTTGTTCCCGCCGTAGGCTCCAATGTTCGTGCGCCAACCCAAGCCCTTGCACCAGCAGCCACGCGCCGGCCAGGGCCGCCGCCGCGCGCCAGGGTCGCAATCGTGGTCCCCAACTGGCCTGGGGGCTATAGGGGCCTTGCAATAGATTAATCGCCACCAACGCTGGATAGGCGCTGGCGAACACATGAAGGGGTTCGGGAGCGCTGTCCTCGATGCGCGATTCCAACCCGACCTCGGTCAGGGCCGGCGGCGGGTGGCCCCAGACCCGCAGTCGGCGCGGCTTGGCGTCGCCGGCCTCGGCCATGGCCCGATTCAGTAATAGATCCAGCAAATCCCGCTCGGCGGCGAAGCCGTCCCAGCGACCGATACGCGCCACTGCTCGCTGTTCGTCCAGCAAAATGCTCCAATCACCTTCCTGCCAGGGCAGCAGCAGCGGCTCCGGGACGATGGCGGTCAAGGCCAGTCCGGCCTGGGCGCAGGTGTCCAGCCAGCCGCGCAAGACATCCCGATGGACGATCGCCACCGGCAGCCGGTCGCCGTCGGGTTTGTCGCCCAGGGCGAAATGCAGCGCCTCGATGTCCTCGACCACCTGATCTTCCAAGGCATAAGGTATGGCGCGCGTCCAGGTGGACCGTTTGCGGCTGGGCAAGGAAACCGGACGCAGAGTGACCTTCTCGCCGGGCGCGATCAACACCAATCGGGATCCGGCGGTTTGTTCGGCCATCTCGGCCAGCGCGCCGCGCCGGATCGCCCGGTTGGGGCACAGCCACTCGGCTTGATCGGGCGGGTGCAGGCGGAAAAAGCAAAGGGGAGCGGGCAAGGTCGTTTCAGTCTTGATGGCCAAAATCGCGCCGCAGGGCACGGACGCCGTTTTCATCGCGATAGAGCGTACTGTATAGGATCGCGCGTCCGTCGCCCACCCGTGCCTCGGCCCGCAAGAGAAAATACTGACTGTCGACGCTCAGCAAGGCTTTGATCGGCGCGTCCACCGTCAGTTTGGCCGCGCTCAAAAATTCGTCCACGGTTTTGTAGCCTTCCGCCGGCCGATCCTTCGACAGGCGTTCGAAGTCCGCCGGTTTAGGCCCTTCCTCGCTCAGCGCCGCCAGCACCGAGGCTTGCGCGGTGTTGACGTTCAATGGCGTGCCGGGCGGTAGGGCGCAGACCACTGGCGCCAGCTTGGCGTAAGCCTCTCGATCCAGGTCCTTGAGCAGTCGCAGCTCGGATGCGTCGAGGAATGGGTGGTTGGCAGCCAGATAAGGTGGATTCAGGACGGCGTAATCGCTGTCCTCGGCGCCGTTGGGGAATTGGGGATCGGGATCGGGATCGATCCAGTCGGCGATGACCTGCGCCAGCGCCGGCTTCAGTTCGAGATTTTCCAGCAGGTGTTGCAGCAGCTTGACCTGGGCCGGCTCCAGTCCAGCCTTGCCTGAGGACGCGGCCGGTTTGGGGTGACTGGGCGGGGGCGGGTTGGGTTTGGGCGCGGCGTTGGTTTCCGAATCGACCGAATCCTGGGGGCGATCCCCCTTGTCGTCCTTGGTCTTGTCCCCACTCTTTTTCGGTTCGTTGGGCGTGGGCGGCTGTTCGCCGGGCGCTGGGCGCCACAGGTTGTTGAGGTTGAAACAACCTTGCAGATCGGTAAGGCGGACGGTGATCGTACCGCCCTCGATCGGCAGGGCCGGAGGCAGGTTGGCCCATTCCTCGCTGGGATGATCGGTTTCGTTCCGCTGGCGATCGCGCACCAAGATAATCATGGCTTCCTGTTCGGCCCCGAGCGTGTAAAGCCGGGCCTGCTGCTGGTGCTCAAGCACAGTGGTCCGGCGGATGGCCAGTTGTTGCAGGGTGGCGAGGCTGGTGGCGGCGAGGCTGGCCAGGAACACGATCAGCAGCACGGTGATCAGAGCCACGCCAGCTTGAAGTTGAGCGCGGCTAATCGGGCAGGAGCAGCAGGCGAGTGATTTCACCCCAGTCCTCCAGCGTCAGGCGGATTTCCACTGCGCGCGGCAGGCGGTCGGGATCCGGTGGGTCGGTTTCTTCACTGGGCGATGGTGGCGGCCAGTCATCGCGCCAGTCGTCCTGTTCCAGAAACCGTACCTTGAAGTCTCGCACTCGGTCGAGTAACAACGTCTCGCGCGGTTTGATCGGGCCGCCCCGGTCGAGCACCGGCCAGTGCAGCCGCCACAACCGGCCATCCTGTAGCCGGTAGGTCAGTCGTTGCAGGCTGGCGCGCGGTTGGCCGAGGGGATTATCCCAGCCGGCGCGGGTCAGGGTGAGCGGGTCGGCGGCGAGCGGACCGCCGAGCAGAGCGCCATGGGATTCGCCGTACTCGTCGCGGATGCCGCGCGGTACGATTTGCTCGATGTCCTGCTCCAGTCGGTAAACCGCCAGTTGCACCGCCGCTAGCCGTCGGTTTTGCTCCTCCACGGCGGCGCGGGTGTACAGCACATTGCGCAGACCGCTGTAGGCGGCGGTCGCCATGATGGAGAACACCACCAGGGCCACCAGCAGTTCCAGCAAGGTAAAACCATGACTGGGCGCTTTCATGGCGCGGGATGTGGCTGTCGGGGCGTCGGCGTTTGCCCTTCCTGGATCGCCGTCGGTTTGTCCGCGGTTCCGGATGGCTGGCTGGTCGCATCGGTGGATGGCTCCGGTGGCTTGCCCTTGAAGGCGATCAGCTTGCCGAGTTCCGCGCTCCCCTCGCTGGCGCGCACCGTGAGTTCAAGGCGGCGCAGATTTGGATCGTCGGTTGTGTGGAACCGCGCCTCCCAGTGCCAGACCCGGTTGGCCAGTTCGGCCTTGCCCGCGCGAGAGCCTTCCTCGGGCCAGGGTTTCGACTCCAGCAGCAAGGCGTTGATTTGGTTGCGGGCGACCCAGCCGGCGAAGGTTCGATCGCGCAGAGTGGCGGTGGTATTGATGCTTTGGGTGGCTGCGTGGATGATTGCCCCCATGGCGATGGCCAGCACCGCCAGCGCCACCAGCACTTCCAGCAGGGTAAAACCATGAGTGCGCTTCATGTACGGAATCTGGCCGTCCGACGGGGTAGCGCGGAATTGGATTATCGATGCCGGGCAAGGGCTGGCCGACCATCGTGCCGCGAATGGAGCCGCGATCGGGGCGTGGGTAGGCGGCGGGCTTGAATGGACCGGGACGGTAATTCTATTATGCAAGATAACACGTTGTTTGTTCGATCCCAGGGGAGCCAGTCCGTTCCAAACAGAGCTAAGGCCGGGATAATGCCAACTTTGGTTCAAGGTGCAAGTTCGTATGAGGACCCGAAGGTTTCCATAAGAATCATCGGTGAATGCAATTTTCGATGCCCTTCCTGTTGCACAAAAAGTAGTCCCTCGCGTGGAGGCGTCTTGTCGATCGGTGATTTTGAAAGCATCGTGGACCTTCTGGCTGAAGAACGCTTCAAGGGCGTTCTCAACCTGTCGGGGGGAGAACCGACCTTGCATCCTGATTTACCGAACATGTTGGCGGTTCTTGCCTCACGGCTTCCTGAAAATCGAGTGATTCTGTTTACCAACGGATCCTGGGTCGGCCAGCCGGATTGGCGACACCGGTTGACCTTCTTCCTGTCTTTTGCGCAGGTCACGGTGCGCTTGTCCCTGGATCGACACCATGTCGTCGGTGCACTGAGAGCTTCCGACATACCTTGTGATAGAGCGAGTTTCGATGACCTTGAGCGCGTCGCTTTTCGTCGAGCGCGAGCTTTTCTGGATCACTGCGTCGCCCGCGGCGGGATTCCGGGGCGACATTTCGACGTGGCGTTCAAGGGCGACCATGAAGCCGCCAAATCCTACCTTGCTCCGCTTGGCGAAGTGCCGACCTACTGCATCGAATTGGAAAAAAAACCCGAGAAAAGAGCGAAGAGGCTTGGATACCTAGCTGTTGATCTCGATGACCTTGGCTATCCGATGGTCTATCTGACGCTGGGACACGTGCTTCGGAACGAACCCTATGGCGGTATCGACACTCTGCCAAAAGCCCTGGCCATCAACAGGCAGGCATTGAATCGATGGAAAGGGAAGGCAAGGCCATGAATCAAACTCCCGCGCCGAATCGCTTGGGAATCGAGTTGAAATTAACCGATCGGTGCAATTTTGCCTGTTTTCATTGCATGAACAGTGATTCGCCGAAAAAAAGCCGGAATCTCGACATTGATCTGTTTCTATCTCGCTTTGCGGATTGGCGGCGTGAATCGGCTGGATTGGGAATCAGAATTACGGAAGTCCGCATGACTGGAGGAGAACCCTTGATTTGCACGGAAGGGGTACTTAAAATTGCTCGATCAATATCGGCCGTTGCGGTGCCCTGTGGCGTCAATACTAATGGTATTTTGCTTTCATCGGACTTGGCGGAAAAAATGAAGGATGCTGGAATTGGGATCGTGAAGATTTCAATGGATTCATTGGATGAGGATACCTTGCGCAGGATGCGGGGCGATCATTTCTCGGTTCGTAAGCTCTTGAATGGAATTCGCAATGCCTTGGAGCATGATTTGAAGGTCATTTTACGTTTCACGCTTTGCCGATACAATTTGGCTGAATTGATGACCTGCTTTAAATTCGCCAAGGCCATGGGAGTTTACAAATTCCAAGTCAAGCCTTTGATTCCATCCGGTCGTGGTCGATATTTCGATGCGAGTCTTGCGGTGGAATCGATAAAGAATGCTTTACGCGAGTTGTATCGAGAGATGAGGGCAGGTGACGATTTTTTGGAAGTGCTCTGTTTTCCCGAGACGCCTTGCTCCGATGCGCGAGGCAGGTCCTGCGCGAGTCTGGAGAAAATTTATGTTGATGCGAATATGGATGTGATGACGTGCAATTATATCGCAGGGCATAGCTATCTTGGTCATTTTGCGTTGGATTCCTTTGAGGAAATACAGCGAAAGAGGCAATCCATGCTGCAAAAAACAATTCTGTACAATTGTCGCCCTTTTTTGAATGGCTGTCCGCTGTTCGAGACCGAGGGTGGCCAGCGCCGAGTATCGCGGAACGGCGAACCGGAAGCCGCGCCCCTCGCTCCCAGCCTTTCGTGAGCGACGGCGCTGGTTGGCGCAACCCAGATCCCCACTTGAAAGCGGCCCGTTCGTGACCGATCGACTTGAAGAGACGTTCAATCGCGTGGTTGACCATGCTGCTCCCGGCGCGCCCGCCATCGACGCTCCCGACGGCAAGCTGACCTTGGCGCGGCTCGCGGCATGGGCCGAGACGATCGAGGCCCGGCTTGGCCCGTCGGGCGTCGATCGACCCGTCGGAGTGTTCATCCCTCCAAGCCGCGCCTACTTTGCCGCGCTGGTCGGGTGCATGAAGGCCGGCGTCATGGCCGTGCCCATCGACCCGGAGCTTCCCGATGAACAGATCCGGTCGGTACTGCGCCAACTCCGGATAACACTGTGTCTGAGCACGCGAACGTTGACCGATCGGTTGCGTGAAAAGGACGGAATCCGGGTTGTCGTTCTTTCTCAAAACCCGCCGTCGTCGATTCCAGAAGGTATTGATGAATCCGCGCAACGAAATGGCGGGGTTCGGCGCTTGCACTGCATCTCCACCTCCGGATCGTCGGGGCATCGCACCCATGCGATCATTGGACGCGACGCAATCGTCGTGCACGCCCAGGAAATGGGGGTTGCCTATGATTATCGCCCCGGAACAGGGGTCGCCAGCTTGGCAAGACCCAGCAGCGCGGCGGGTATCAATGGGTTCTGGCGCGCTCTGTTAGGTGGAGTTGGGTTGGTCTGTTTCGACCTGCGCAGGGAGACCTTCACGCAGGTCTATCGCCGCATCGCCGACAGCGGGGCGGTCATCTTGCATGGAACGCCGACCGTGCTTGAATCGTGCGCCCGCGCCTGCAAGGGACTGGGTCGTTTGTCCGAGGTTCGGCAGGTGATCGTTGGAGGCGAACCGATCTCCGCCGCCGCGCTGGGTAAGATCGCGGTTTTGGTGCATCCGGAATGCATGGCCTACGTGCATTATTCGAGCACGGAAACCTTGCATGTCGCGGTGCATCGAGCGCCGCTGCGCGAACTGGCGAGCGCGGCCCAGATTCCGGTGGGGCGGCCACTGCCGTCGCGGTCGGTCGCCTTGCTCGACCCCGATGGACGGGCCGTCCCCGACGGCGCTTTAGGAGAAATCGTCGTCACGTCCGCGCATATCGCGCTTGAACTGAGCGGTGATGGAGTTGACGGCCGGCTCAGGGCGGATGCGGACGATCCGTCACGGCGCGTTTATTGGACCCGCGATCTTGGCCGGTGGAACGAGGATGGTCTGCTCGAACATCACGGTCGTGGCGACCGTCAATTGAAGATTCGCGGCGAGCGAGTCATGCCGACGGCGGTCGAACGCGAGTTGGAATGTATCCAGGGCATCGAGCGGGCGGCCGTGGTTGGCGTACCCGATGCGTTTGGACAGTTGCGACTGTGCGCCTGCCTGTTGCGCGACGCTGCGCTTGCCACCGGGGAGGTGATTCGCCAGCGGCTTGAACAGCGGCTGACGGGCGCGGCCATTCCGACCCTGTTCGTCGATATCGAATCCCTGCCGCTGGGGCCGACCGGAAAGACCGATTACCGTGCGCTGGAGTCGGTTTGCAGAACTGCCTTGGCGGGCGACGGCCCGGCGGGCGTAGGTGGCGCGTCGAGCGCGCTTGAGTTGATCGGTGCATTGCGGTCGGCGTGGTCGGCCGTGCTGGGGCGGCCGGTCGAAAGCGACGGCCGCACGTTCGTCGAGCACGGTGGCGACAGTTTGGCGGCGGCGGCGCTCGCGACGGCGTTGGAGCGCCGGTTCGGTTTGCGACTGGCCCCGCTGTGGGTCGCCAGACATCCGACCGTGGCTGTCCAGGCGGAGGAAATTTCCAAGATGCTGACGGGCAATCCCAAGGAATCGAGGTTCGAAGCCGAGCGGCCAGTGAACCCGTCGCGGCGCGATGAACCACTGGACCGGACCGACATGGCGGCCGTTCTACGGCGGATTGGGTGGGTGTGAGGACGGGCGCATGGCAAGGGTCGTTCTGTTCGGGATTGGTTCCACCGCTCAGGTGATGCACTACCATCTCTCGCGGGAATCGTGGCATTGCGTCGAGGCGTTCACGGTGGACGCGAAGTATCTCCGCGCCGATCGGTTGGCCGGCTTGCCCGTCGTGCCGTTCGAGGATATCGCGAGGCGCTATCCGCCCGATGACTACGAAATGATGATCGCCGTGGGTTATGCGGAGGTGAATCGGTTGCGCGCGCGGCGATGCGCCGAGGCGAGAGCGCTGGGATACCGGCTGATCAGCTATGTCAGTCCCACGGCGACGCTCTGGGCTGGCCTCGAGCTGGGTGGCAACTGCAAGGTGGGCGCCGGCTCGCTGCTGCAACCCTTTTCGCGCATCGGCGATGACGTGTTCATCGGCAGCGGTTGCATCGTCAGCCATCACACGGTCATCGAGGACCATTGCTTTCTCGGCTCCGGAGTTATGCTTGGCGGCGGCGTGATCGTGGAGTCGCACGCCTTTCTGGGAACCGGGGTCACGGTTCGCAACAAGGCCCGGATCGGCGCGCATGGCGTCGTGGGCGCGGGGGCGGTGGTGCTGGAGGATACGCGACCGCATGGCGTTTATGTGGCGCGCGGCGCCGAGGCGCTGGACATATCGAGCGACGCCTTGTCCCCCGGTTGAACCGGTCGAAGCGCGCGCCTTGCGTTGCAATGAAATCGGCTGGGCGCTTTACGGGGTCACCTCGCCCATCGTCAGCCGACCCAGCGCGTCGCCCGCCACCCGATAGCGCGCTGCATCCAGGGACGGGTCGTCGGCGAAGCCGAACACGACGACGAATTCGGTGGCCTCGCCGCTGGCCAGCAGCAGCACCTGCGGCAGCTTGCGGGCGATTTTCAGATCGACGGGCCGATCCTCGACCCACAGGCTCAGGACGATGTCCTCCGGCAAGGCATGATGGATCAAGGTATCGGTGGTGGCGGGTTGCCATTCGCCGTTCTCGCCCAGGGTCAGCAGGGTATAGCCGGCACGGTCGAACTGGATGCCGTGGGTTGCGCCGTTCAAAATCGCTTCCTGCTGGTGCAGTTCCACCAACGCCGCCAGTCGCCGCGCTTCTTCCGCCAATCGCGTGCGTGGGCCGCCGCCGGCCGATAGCAGGGCGAAGCTGGTGATGATACCGATCAGCACCAGCACCACCAGGATTTCCAGCAGGGTGAAACCGCGCGGCGGCGCGGTGGCGATTCTGGCGTTCAGGGTTTCGGCGCCCCGGCGCCTGCGCTATTGATCCAGATTCCAGTTGCCGATGTCGGCATCCACACCCTCGCCGCCTGGTTGACCGTCAGCACCCAGCGAGTAAATGTCGATGTCGCCGTGCTGGCCGGGGCTGAGATATTGATACGGCTTGCCCCAGGGGTCCATGGGCGGTTTGTCCAGATAGCCGCCCTCCTGCCAGTGCGGCGCGTCGGCGGGCTTCCGCGCCAGCGCCTCGATGCCCTGTTCGGTGGTCGGGTAGCGGAAGTTGTGCAGCCGGTACAGATCCATCTGATTCTTGATCACCCGGATGTCCTGCTTGGCCTTGACCACCCGGGCTTTGTCCGGATTGTCCATGATGCGCGGCACTACCACGGCGGCCAGAATGCCGAGGATCACCACCACAACCATCACTTCGATCAGGGTGAAGCCGCGTGGCTGGAGGGGTCGACGGTTGCGTAGGCAACGGCGGGAGACGGGTTGGCTCATCGGCATGGTCTTTCTCCGAAAGCGGATTTTGCCTGGCATTCAGGCCCGGCCCAGTCGGTATAGGGCGATTTCACCCAGCAGGTTGGGCCATAGCCGCGGTCCCAGCCGGGGACGGTGGGCGTGGTCGAGGACGGTGCGTTGTAAAATATCGATGTGCTTGCGTCGGCACAGTTGCTCGAAATCGCGCAGGGTGAACAGGTGGATGTTCGGTGTGTCGTACCATTGGTAGGGTAGGGTCTTGACCACCGGCATCAAGCCTTGCAGGGCAATCTGGATCCGACAGCGCCAGAAGCCGAAGTTGGGAAAGGTCACGATGCCTTGTCGGCCGACCCGCAGCATTTCGTCCAGCAGCGTTTCGGTTTGCCGCACGGCTTGCAAGGTTTGGGTCATGATAACGTAGTCGAAACTGCTGTCGCCGAAATCCGCCAACCCCGCTTCCAAGTCGGCGTGGATGACGTTCACGCCGGCCTGAATGCACCGGAGCATGTTGGCACCGTCGATTTCCAGGCCGTAGCCGCTGACTTGCCGATGTTCGCGCAAATAGGCCAGCAACGCGCCGTCGCCGCAGCCCAGATCCAGCACCCGCGCGCTGGGGCGAATCCACTCGCTGATCAATTCCAGTTCAGGCCGCATGGGCGTTCACCTCGCGGGCGACTCGCGCCAGATAGCTCCGCAATACCTCGTGGTACAGCGGAATCGGCATCAGAAAGGTGTCGTGGCCGTGTTCCGAGGGGATTTCAGCGTAGCTGACCTCCCGCCCCGCTCGTACCAGGGCTCGGACGATTTCGCGCGAGCGGGTCGGCGCGAACCGCCAGTCGCTGGTGAAGGCAATCACCAAGAAATGCGCTTGCGTCCGATGAAAGGCCGCCGATAAATCCTCGTCGAAGTCCGCCGCCGGGTCGAAGTAATCCAGCGTCTTGGTGATCAGCAGATAGGTGTTGGCGTCGAAGCGGTCCACGAAGGCGCGGCCCTGATGGCGCAGATAGCTTTCCACCTGAAATTCGGTCTCGAAGTTGAAATTGAAATTCATCTTGCCTTCGCGCAGTTCGCGGCCAAACTTGGCGCGCATCCCCTCGTCGGATAGATAGGTGATGTGACCCAGCATCCGGGCCAGCATCAGCCCACGCCGGGGCACCACGCCGAATTCGTAGTAGTGGCCGTGGTGGAAGTCGGGATCGGACAGGATGGCCTGTCGCGCGACTTCGTTGAAGGCGATGTTCTGGGCCGACAGCCGGGGCGCGGCGGCGATGACCAGGGAATGACGCACCCGGTCGGGAAAGGTGATGGTCCATTGCATGGCCTGCATCCCGCCGAGGCTGCCGCCGATGACCGCCGCCCATTGCTGGACGCCGAGCCGGTCGGCCAGCCGCGCCTGACTGCGCACCCAGTCCTTGACGGTGACGATGGGGAAATCCGGACCGTAGGGCTTGCGATTCTCCGGGTTGATCGCGGTCGGGCCGGTGGAGCCCTTGCAGCCGCCCAGGTTGTTGCAGCACACCACGAAAAATTCGCGGGTGTCGATGGGTTTGCCGGGACCGATGCAGTTGTCCCACCAACCCGGTTTGCCGGGATCGTCCTCGTCGTGATAGCCGGCGACATGGTGGTCGCCCGACAGGGCGTGGCAGATCAGCACGGCGTTGCTGCGGTCGGCATTCAGCGTGCCGTAGGTTTCGTAAACTATTTCATAGTTCGCCAGCGTCCGGCCGCAGTCCAGTGCTAGTGGTTCATCAAAGTGGGCGATCTGGGGGATAACCAGACCAACGGAATCGGGGGGAAGGGTAGGCGGCATGGGCTCCTGACCGTCGTGGTGATGTCCTTGGGGAAGGGGCGGAAACTGGGCGCCAAGTCTAGTCGGGGTCCAGTTTGGCGGCAACCGGGGGTTTTGGCGGGGGAGGGTGGGTTAGCCTGGGGGCCAGACCAGGACTGGCCAGTGCCTTGGCACCCAGCGTCGCTTCTTTTCGACGTTTCGTTGCCTGATCGTTTACCACACCAGCCGCTCCAGCCCGATGCCGACCACCGCATGGGTATGCAACTTGAGCGGCTCGCCACCGGTGCGTTCCAGAGCCCCCCGATAGGCGGCCAGTTGGGTTTCCGCCGCGCGCAGCTTCTCCGCCACCACCGGCAAGGCGCGTAACTCCTCCCGGCTCTTCGCCGCCAGTTCGACGCTGGTCAGGCCCACCGCCTTGAGTGTGACCGTCTTGAATTCCAGCAGGTGATCGAGCAGGGCGTATGGGCGCATGTCCGGGCGCACGCGCAGCAACAGATCGCCGTAGCCCCGGCCTAGCGCCGGTTCCGAGTCCATCACATAAAAAGCGTCGTTGAACAGCACCGCCAGAAAGGCGGTCTTGATCACCAGTTCATTACTCCAGCGCAAATCCCGGTTGTCGAAGACCTTGAACCAGGTTTGTTCGAGCAGGCCGCACAGCGGACCCAGGTCGCCGGTGGCGTAGAACCGTTCGGCGACCCGTTGCCGTTGTTCCTGGTCTTCGTAGCGCGGCAGCGTCTGTTCCCGCAATCGCTCAACGTACAGCTTGCGGATCACCTGGTTGGGAATCGTCAGTTGCTGCTTGCCCAACGCATCCCGTCCGGCCAAAGTCAGCACGCCGAAGTAATAGAGCAGGGTGGCGAGGAAGTCCGGGTCGCGTGGGGCGGTGAGCATGTCCAGCACCCCGAAGCGGTTGACCAGTTGCGCCACCGCCAGCGGTTCGGCGTCGTTCAACGTGGCGTTGACCAGGGTCTCGCCGTGCGGCAGCCGGGCGACGTACTGAATCCAGTTGCGGTCCATCGCCAGGTTGTCGTCGAGTAATCGTTCCGGGAAAGCGCCGTCCTCAACCAGACGTTTGAGAAAGTACAACGCCAAGGTGGGGTTATAGACCCGCTCCTCGCGTTGCGACGTAAACCGATAGCCGTTGTAGAAGTCCCGCATCAGGTCCAGGGCGGCGTCCACTGGCCCGGCGTCGAGATCGTGCGCCGCCGCGGTGGCTTCCAGGGCAGCGCGCAATTCCGCTTCGGTAAAGCCGCACAGGTCATGAAACCGGGGCCGCTGCGAGAGGTCCTCAGCCACGTTGTAGCCGCTGGTGATGTCGCTGAGCACCACCGGCGACACCCCGGTCAGAAACACCCGGTCAATCCCCCGCCCTTCCGCGCCGGCCTTGAGCGCCTTGAAAAAGGTCTTGATCGTGCCTTCGCCTTGCACCAGTTCTTCGTAGCGATGCGTCCCGTGCAACGGGCTGATCATCACTTCGTTGGCGAAGTTGTCGTATTCGTCCACCAGCACATACAGCTTGTGGGGCGTCGTTGAGATGGCGGTGAGCAACCGGCTCAGCGACGATAACCCATCGGTCGGATGACATTCAATCGGCGTCTTCAGCACCTCCCGGTATCGCGCGGCGAACGCTTCAATGGCATTGTTGATATGACGGTGGAGCGAGGCGGCGATCGCGTCGGCATCGCCCCAGGGGTCCACCACGGAAAAATTCAGTTTAAAGATGAAATAGCGGTTGCGCAGCGGCGTCGGGTTCTGGCCGATCTTCAGCCCGCCAAACAGTCGGTCAAAGTCGTCCGCCCGCGCCAGGTCGTAATAGTTTTCCAGCGTCGATAGCCACAGGCTTTTGCCGAACCGGCGCGGGCGCAGGAACAGCAGTTGACTGCCAGCCTCTTCGATCAGCGGAATCCGGTCGGTGCGGTCCACGTAGAAGTAATCGCCTTCGCGGATTTTGCGAAAATCGGCGATGCCGTAGGGGAAACGCATGGTGAGCATCTCGCGGGGTTGTAACCGTGGTTCTCGTTATGACAATACTTCAACCATCCCTGTGGATAACTTTCCCCCCAAAAAATCGCGCGGAAAAGAAGCGCGCTGCGCGCGCGTAAAAGGGTAAAAGATTAAAGATCAAATGGTTATAATGATCTGGCGAGGCGGAACCCGACGTCGTCGTTGCGGTACGTCGGCGTGTCCCAGGCGCGGTCGGCGGAACGCACCCACGCGGGCCGGTTGTACCAGGAGCCGCCCCGCAATGCCAGGGGGCCAGTTGCATCTTTTTGGACGCATTTGACCTCCGCGCCGCCATACTTCTCGTCATACGACGAGCAGATCCATTCCCAGACATTCCCGCTCATGTCGTACAGTCCATAGCCATTGGCCGCCTTCTTCCCGGTGGAGTGAGTCTTGCTATCGCTGTTTTCGTCATACCAAGCCAGCCGATTCACATCATCACCGCCACAGTAAACTTCTCCCACCTTTCCACCCCGGCAGGCGTATTCCCATTCCGCTTCGGTCGGCAGTCGGTACGTTTTCCCTGTTTGCTGGTTCAATTGGCGGAGGTAATCCTGTACGTCATTCCACGACACCTTTTCCACCGGGCAGTCGGCGCAGTTTTCAAAGTAAGAGGGGTTATTCCCCATCACCGTTTGCCATTGTTTCTGGGTCACTTCATATTGACCGATCTCAAAGTCTTGGACGGATACCCAGTGTTGCCTTTCATCCGAATCTCGCCCGATTTCCAATGCCGGACTGCCCATCTGGAATCGCCCGCCCGTAATCCGCACCATCTTCGGTTCAATGACTGGCTGCGTTGGTATCGTCGGCAGGGGAGCAGACTGGGCTATCGGCGCAGGCTCCGCGACAGGTGGCGTCACGACAACCGATGGCTTGGGCAACTCCGGTGGCGTTACAACCAGCGGTGGCAATGGCTCGACCACTGGCGGTTTAACCGGCTCCAGCGGTGCTACAACGACCGGCGGCGGTGTATCGACCAGTGGAGCCGACGAAGACATGAACATCCACCACCCGCCCCACGCCAGCCCCGCTATCGCAACGGTGACAGTAATCACCAGCGCCCGCCTGTTCGGTTGCGCCGACGGTTGTGAAACAGCTCTTGGCTTGAGCGGCGGTTCTGGGGGTGGCTTCACTGCCAGTTTTGGGGCAACTCGTGGTCTGGGCGGAGGTTGTTCCGCTACCGGTTTCTCCGCCGCCGCCAGCACCATTTCCAGTTCCCACTTAAACTCCTCCATGGATTGCAGCCGCTGTTCCGGCTCCACCGCCAGCGCCCGGCCCAGCACTGCGTCGAGCGCCTCTGGCACGTCGGGAACCCACTCCCGAGCCGGTTTCAACAAATCCGGTTGCCGGAGTCGGCTGCTGTCCCTTCGGTCCGGCGCCGAGGGCAAACGGCGCGCGGTCAGCATGAAGTACAGCGTCGCCGCCGCGCCGTAGACATCGGTCCACGGCCCTTGCCGGTTCAGGTGGCCTTCCAGATACTGTTCGTAGGGGGCGTAGCCGGCGGAAAAGATTAGCAGGCTACGGCTGTGGGGGCTGGCCACCTGCCGCGCCGAGCCGAAATCCAGCAGAACCAATCCATCATCGGTCCAATACAGGTTGCCCGGTTTGAGATCCCGGTGCATAAACCCGGCCTCATGCACCTTCCGCAACCCGTCCAGTACCGGCAACAGCAGATTAACCGCCGAGCGCCACGACAGCCGGCCGTCCGGTTGCCGTTTCAGGTACGTGGCCAAATCCTCGCCTTCCAGGTAATCCATCACCAGATAGGCGGTCCCGTGCATCTCAAAGTAGTTCAACACCCGCACCACGCGCGGATGCTTGATCTGCGCCAGGGTGCGCGCTTCCTTCAGGAAGGTTTTCAGCCCGTAACCGAACAGTTCCTCGTGTTCCCGCGCGTTCAGCATCACCGTTTTTCGGTCGGTGGAGCGCCCGACGAAATCACTCGGGTAATATTCCTTGACCGCAACCTTCATGTGCAGCTTCAAGTCGAAGCCGCGATAGGTGATCCCGAACCCGCCCTGACCCAGTTTTTCCCCGATCACGTATCGCCTCAATTGGGTGCCCACCGCCAGCAGCGCCCCGGATCGGTCCGCGTTGGGTCGATACTTGCAAATCGAGCATACGGCGACCGTATCCCCTTTATGCGGGTGAAAACAGCCTGGGCAGGTCATATCGACCCACTGCGGAGGGATCACATCGACCGATTGGGTAGGGGTTTCTTCCGGCGGCTCGTTCATCCGGCAATCTCTCCCTGGGCAAACACGGTTGTATGGTTATTGAGGCATAAGAGTAGCCGGACGCGCGTCAGACGGCTAGACCCGCCAGGAACCCTATGCTTGCGGGCAGGGGAGGGGAGTGAACGGTTACGCCCCGCCTGATCGCGGGCGCAACAGTTCCATGATGGCCTCGGCGGCCTGGCGGCTGGCGTCGCGGCGCAGTTCGCGGTGCAGTGCGTCGAATTCCGCCGTCAACCGGTCGCGGGTCAGCGGCTGGTCCAGCCAGCGCAAGACTGCTGGCCCCAGATTGGCCACGGTCGCCGCGTCCTGGATGAACTCCGGCACCAGTTCCCGTCCGGCCAGCAGATTGGGCAGGGCAAAGTGGGAAATCCTCACCAGCCGCCGGGCCAGCCACGCGGTCACCGGCGCCACCCGATAGGCCACCACCATCGGCCGCTTGAGCAGCATCGCCTCCAGCGTCGCGGTGCCCGAAGCCAGCAGCACCACGTCGGCGGCGGCCATCGCCGCGCGGGACTGGCCTTGCGCCAGCGTCAACGGCAAGGCGGGAGCGCGCTCGGCTTGCATCCCCGCCAGCACTTCATACAGGCGCGGCGTGGCCGCCGGCAGCACGAACCGCAGCTCGGGACGCCGGGCGCTCAACCAGACCGCCGTGTCCAGCAACAGCGGACCCAGCCGGCTGACCTCGCCCCAGCGACTGCCGGGCAACAAGGCGACGACGGGTGCTTCGTCCGGCCCTGGCAATCCCAGCGCCCGCCGGGCCGCCATCGGATCGCTGCGTAGGGGAATGGCGTCCGCCAGCGGATGACCCACGGCGCGCACCGGCACGCCGTGATCCTGGTAGAACGCCGCCTCAAAAGGAAAGAGAGTGAGCATCAAATCCACGGCGCGAGCGATCTTGCGCACCCGCCACGGTCGCCAGGCCCAAACCGAGGGGCTGACGTAATGCACGGTGGGAATGCCGTGGGCGCGCAACCGACGCTCCAGGCCCAAATTGAAATCCGGGGCGTCGATGCCGATGAACGCCAGGGGAGGATCGGCGATGAATTGTCGATAAAGCTGACGGCGGAGAGCCAACAGATCGGGCAGGTGCCGCAGCACTTCCACCAAGCCCATGACCGCCAGTCGTTCCATCGGAACCAGGGTTTGAAAGCCTTGGGCCAACATGGCCGGCCCGCCGACCCCGGTAAAGCGGAGTTGGGGATCCTGCGCCCGGAGCGCCGCTATCAGACCAGCGCCGAGCAAATCGCCCGACAACTCGCCGGCAACGATGGCGACGTGCATGAATCGGCGGCGCTAGCGAACGATCCCGTTGCGGGATGGCGCCGCCAGGAAATCGGCCAGGATTTGCAACCGAGGCCATTCCATTGTCATTTCGCGCACCTTGTCCAGGGCTTCCTCCAGCCGCAGGTTAGCGCGGTAGATCACCTTGTAGGCGCGGCGAATCGCCTGAATCTCCTCGTCGGCGAAGCCGCGCCGGCGCAGACCCTCGGCGTTGATGCCGTGCGGCTCGGCGCGATAGCCGGCCACGGTCACGTAGGGTGGCACGTCCCGATGCACCCCGCAGGCGAAACCGCAGAAGCTGTGCATGCCCAGGCGGGTGAACTGATACACCAGAGCGAATCCGCCCAGCACCACGTCATCCTCGATATGAACATGCCCCGCCAGCGACGCCCCGTTGGCGAAGATGGTCCGGTCGCCCACCACGCAGTCATGGGCGATGTGGACATAGGCCATGATCCAGTTGTCATCGCCCAGCCGGGTCAGCCCGGCGTCCTGCGCGGTGCCGCGGTTGATGGTGACGAATTCGCGGATGGTGTTGCGGTCGCCGATTTCCAGCCGGGTCGGCTCGCCGCCATACTTCTTGTCCTGGGGCATTTCCCCCAGCGAACTGAACTGGTAAATTCGATTGTCGCGGCCAATCCGGGTCGGCCCCTGAATCACCACATGCGGGCCGATCCAGGTGCCGGCGTCGATCTCCACCTCCGCGCCGATGACCGAGAACGGCCCCACGGTGACGTCTGACGCCAGTCGAGCCGCCGGGTCCACCACGGCGCGCGGATCGATCACAGGTCGATGTCCCGCTTGGCGCACATGAGGTCGGCGGAGGCCGCCAACTGCTCGTCCACCTTGGCTTCGCAGATGAATTTACCGATGCCCCGCTTGATCCGATCCAGCCGAACCTCCAGGATCAGTTGATCGCCCGGTCCCACCGGCCGTTTGAAGCGGGCGTTGTCCACGCCCACCAGGTAATACATGGAACGATGATCGGGCTTCTCCTTCTCGCTCTTAAACGCCAGAATGCCAGTCGCCTGCGCCAGCGCCTCCAAAATCAGCACGCCGGGCATGATTGGCCGCTGGGGGAAATGCCCCAGGAAAAAGGGTTCGTTGAAACTGACATTTTTGAGGCCGGTCAGCGACTGTCCCGGCTCGACCGCCAGCACCCGATCAATGAGTAGAAACGGGTAGCGGTGCGGCAGGTATTCCAAAATCCCCTGAATGTCCATTGACTCGTTCATGGTTCCGCTTCGATCCTTGTCATCTTGGATGCGTGATGGCCAGGCGCTGTTTTGATCGATTTTTCTTTCCAGGGCGGTCAGCCGCCGGAACAACTCATCCAGCCGGCGCAGGCGGGCGCTGATCTTGTTCCAAAGCCGGTTGGGTTCCACCGTCAGCCCTGAGGAATACGTGCCCGGCTGGGTAATGGACTGGGTGACCAGCGACATGCCGGTAATCTGAACCCCGTCGGCGATTTCCAGATGACCGGCGATGCCAACGCCCCCACCCACCATGCAGTGCCGACCGATCCGGGCGCTGCCGGCGATGCCGACACAGCCGGCCAGCGCGCTGTGGGCGCCGATGTGGACGTTGTGGGCCACCTGAATCTGATTATCCAGCTTGACCCCGTCCTCGATCACCGTGTCTTCCAGCGCGCCGCGATCGATGGTGGTGTTGGCGCCGATCTCGACATCGTCCCCGATCACCACGCCGCCCAGTTGGGGTACCTTGAGCCAGCGATTTCCCTGGTCGAGAGCCAGGCCGAAGCCGTCGCCGCCGATCACCACGCCCGGATGCGCCAGCACCCGATGTCCCAGTCGCACCCGGTGACAGATCGTCACCCGCGCCACCAGCCGGCTCCCGGCGCCGATCACGGCCTGTTCGCCGATCACACAGCCCGGACCGACGATCACCCCGGATTCGATCACCGCGCCCGCTTCCACCGCGCAATGCGGTCCGATCCAGGCGTCGGCGGCGACGCTCGCCGTGGGGCTGATCCATGCGGTGGCATGAATGCCTCGCCGCGATTCGATGGTCGGTTCGAACAGCGCCGCGGCCCGGGCATAGGCGACATGGGGATGGGTGGCCACCAGCGCCGGTGTCGGACAATCCCTGGCGTCCTCGGGCGACAGGATCACCGCGGTGGCCTGGGTGGTCGCCAAATAGGAACGGTAGCGAGGATGGGTCAGAAAGCTGATCTGCCCGGGTCCAGCGCTCTGCAAGGGCGCCACGCCGACAATGATCGTCGCGGCGTCGCTGCCTTGCAGGCGCGCGCCCGCCGCCGCCGCGATCTCGCCCAGCGTGATCATGTCGGTGCTACTTGGACGTCAAGCGCTTGAGCACCTTGTCGGTGACATCCACCTGGGGGCTGGCATACAACGTCGCGTTGTCGTTGATGACCAGATCGAAGCCTTCTTCCTTGGCGACGCCGTTGATCACCTCCAGCACCTGCTTCTGGAACTTACCCAATTCCTCGTTGCGGCGCAGGTTGAAATCCTCCCGGAATTCATCGCTGCTCCGCTTCAATTCCCGCGCCTGGTTGCGAATCTCGTTCTCCAGATTACGGCGCTGGCTTTCACTCATCACCGCGCCATCCTTGGCCAGTTTTTCTTCCTGCTTGCGCAACCCCTTCAGTGCATCGTCCAAACCCTTCTTGCGTGGCGCGAACTCCTGTTCCAAGCGCTTGCTGGCCGTCTCGGCCTGCGGCGCGCTGTTCAAGATCTTGGCGATGCTGACAAAGCCAATTTTGACCTCGGCCGCCCACGCCAGCGAAGCCGGCAGCGTCAAGGCTGTTGCGATCAATAAGTTACGCACAAGTTTCAACGTCAATACCTCCATCGGCAGGATAGTGCGGGGCATCACCCCAATGCAAAAAGTCAATTCCAAGCTTTCAGCGTCAGTTCAGTGGTACTCCAAAGGAGAACTGGAAAACCTCCGTTTCGTCGCCGGACTGTTCATTGAGCGGTGCGGCGACGCTCAATACGATCGGTCCCAGCGGCGAGATCCACAAGCCGGACAAGCCGACCGAATAGCGCAACTCGTTGGCATCGAAGTCACTGATGGTGGTGAAGACGTTGCCGATATCGAAGAAGGCCGCCACCCGCACGTTTTCGGATTTCTCCATGAACGGCACCGGCAAGATGAGTTGCGTGCTGGCCACGGTCTTGAACGCGCCGCCGGTGGGGTCACCGGTGGGGTGACCAGGGAGATCGCCTTCCTGGTAATAGCGGGGTCCCAGGGTGTTCGCTTTCCAGCCTCGCACCGAGCGCAGGCCGCCCGCGTAAAAATTCTCGAAAAAGGGTAGACCGTCGCTATTCCCGTAACCATCGCCGTAGCCGATTTCACCGCCCACGGTCCAGGTCAGCCAGCGCGCCAACGGGAAATAGGCGATGCCCCGGTAGCTGAGTTTGTAAAATTCGGCGTCGCTGCCGGGAAGGGCGATTTCCGCCGCCAGTTGGTTCAGATAGCCGCTCGTTGGAAAGATAACCCGGTTGCGAGTATCGCGCGCCCAACCGGCGTCCAGCTTGAACTCATTGTAGGTATCGCCGTTCTGCCGCAGGTACTCGCAAATCTGGGGTGGCGTCCGGTTCGACGTGACCGGTTCGGTTGTTCCGCACCCAAACGTGTCGATCCAAAGGTGCTCGTAGCCCGGACTCACGCGCAGGGTATCGAATTCATTGAGCGGAAACCCGAAACTGACCTGGGCGCCATAGCTGTTCAGGATATAGTCGGCGGTGTTGGTCTCGGCGCTGTCGATTTCCCGGTAGTAAAGCCGGAAGCCGCGACTGATGCCATCGGGAGTAAAATAGGGGTTGTTGTAGAACAGGTTGTAATTCTGGCCGGTGTCGCTGTTGTTCAACGCCAGACTGAGCTGATTGCCCGTCCCCAGAAAATTGTTCTGGGTCACGCTCGCGTTCAGCATCAGGCCGGACTCCTGGCCATAACCGATGCCGAACAGCAGACTGCCCGATGGTCGCTCGACCACGGTGAAGTTGGCGTCCACCTGGTCGTTGGCGCCCGGCACGGCGGGCGTTTCCAGGTTGACGCTTTCCAGATAATCGAGCCGCTGCAACCGGGTCTTGGAACGCTCGATATCCTTGGTCGAAAACCACGAGCCTTCGGTTTGGCGCAACTCTCGGCGCAGCACTTCGTCCTGGGTTTTGATGTTGCCCTGAAAGTTGACCCGCCGGACATAGACCCGCTTGCCCGGGTCCACCACGAAATTCAGCGCGACCTTGCGGGTTTCGTCATCCACTTGCGGCACGGCGTTGACGTTGGCGAAGGCATAGCCCTCCTGGCCCAGCCGTTCGCCGATCGCCTTGGCGGTCTCGGTCAGCTTGGCGCGTGAGAAGGTGTCGCCCGGCTTGAGGGTGATCAACTGGCGCAGGTCCGACTCCGCGACGACGCCGAAATCCCCGCTCAGTTGCACGTCCGCCAGGGTATACAGCTCGCCCTCGGTGATGTTGAGCGTGATGTAGACGTCCTTCTTGTCCGGGGTGATCGAGACCTGGGTGGAATCCACATTGAACTTGAGATAACCCCGATCCAGGTAGAACGAGCGCAAGGTTTCGATGTCAGCCGCCAGTTTCTGCTTGGAATACTGATCGTCCTTGGTGAAGAAGGAAAACCAGCCGGGCGTGGACGATTGCAGTTGGTTCAATAGCTCCTTTTCGGTAAACGCCTTGTTGCCGACGATGCTGATCTGGCTGATGCTAGCCACCGCTCCTTCCGAAATCTCGATGGTAATCGCGACCCGGTTGCGTTCCAGTGGCCGCACCTGGCTGTTGATCCGCACCGCGTAGCGGCCGCGGCTGTAGTATTGCCGCAGCAGTTCCTGCTCCACCTTGTCGAGCAGCGACCGGTCGAACACCCGGCCCTCGGCCAGGCCGACCCCGGTCAGGGCCTTCTTGAGATCGTCGGTGCTGATGTCGCTGTTGCCCGTGATCTTGACCTCGGCGATAGCCGGCCGCTCGGTCACGGTGATCACCAGCACCTCGCCCTTGCGCTCCAGGTTCACGTCGGTGAAGAAGCCGGTCTTGAACAGCGCGCGGATGATGTCCGGGTAATCCTTCTCCGAAATCGTCGAACCCACCTGCACCGGCAGATAATTGAACACGGTGCCGGCGGAGATCCGCTGCAATCCCTCGACCTGGATATCGCGCACGATAAAGGCGGCGGCATGGGCCTGGGCAATGGCGACCAGAAGGCCCAGCGAGAACAGCAGGGAGCGATACACGTTCATGAATGCGTCATTATCCAGGGCCGGGATCGGCGGTTCCTATCCCAGCAGGCGGTTGAAATCGTTGAACAGAGCCAGCCCCATCAACAGCACCAGGACCACGATTCCGACCCGCTGTCCGAGGTTTTGCACCGTGTCGGACAATGGGCTGCCCTTGAGCAGTTCGATGAGGTAGTACAGCAGGTGGCCTCCATCCAGCACCGGCACCGGCAACAGGTTCAAAACCCCCAGGCTGAGGCTGACCAGAGCTAGCAACGACAGGAACGCCAGGGCACCGGCGCTGGCCGCCTGGCCGGCAAAGTGGGCGATGGTGATCGGTCCGCTGAGATTGTCCAGCGAAACCCGACCCACCAACATTCGGCCCAACATGCGCAAGGTCAACAGCGACATATCCCAGGTCTTGCCGAGCGCCGCGCCCACCGCGTCCAGCGGTCCATACCGTACCACGACCCGCAAGCTTTGGGCGAGATCGTCGGGCACCTCGGCGACGGCGCCGATGAAACCGACCCGTTCGCCCTGCTCGGTTTCCCGCGCGTCGGGAGTCAGTTCCAGCGTCTGCTCGGCGCCGTCACGTTCGATTCGCACGCTGAAGGACTGGCCTGGATGCCGCTGAATCAACGCGCGCCACTGATCCCAGTCCGCGATGGGTTCGCCGGCGGCCCGCGCGATGCGATCGCCCGGTTGCAGACCGGCGCGCTCCGCCGCGCCATCGCGCGTTACCTGACCGATCACCGCCGGTAACACCAGCCGCCACGGTTTCAATCCCAGTCGGTCGAACACCAGGGTAGCCTCGCCCAAGTCCTCGACCCCGCGCGCATCCAGCACGCGGACCCGTGCCCGGTCGTCGGCGTCCTTGACCTCGACCTGGATGGCTTCGTCGGCCATGGCGCGATCCACCAGTTCCAACATGGCCGCGCTCAGGGTCGGCGTTGGCTTGCCGTCGATGGCGACGATCAAATCGCCCTTTTGAAAGCCGCCCGCCGCCGCCGCGGAGCCGGGCTTGGGGTCGTCCAGCAGTGGCTTGGCGCCGGGGACGCCGACCATGAACATCAGGCTGTAGGCCAGGATGGCGAACAGGAAATTGCAGAGCGGCCCGGCCAGTACGATGGCGATGCGCGAACCGACCGGCTGGCGGTTGAAAGCATGGGGCAACTCGGCGATTGGAACCTCGCCCTCGCGTTCGTCCAGCATCTTCACGTAGCCGCCCAACGGCAGCGCGGCGACCACATACTCGGTTCCGTCTCGTCCGCGCCGTTGCCACAGCGGTTTGCCGAAACCGATGGAAAACCGGAGTACCTTGACGCCCAGCCGGCGGGCCACCCAGAAATGCCCGAATTCATGGACGGTGATCAACACGCCCAGTGTTACGATGAATGCCAGCAACGAAATTAATGGACTACTACTCATTATCGCCCCTCCGACGCTTGCGCGGCGATCCTCTCGGCGGCCACGGCGCGCGCCAGGGCGTCGTCGGCGAGAATCGTCGCCAGCGTATCGACCCCATGTGGCGACACTCGTTCCAAAGTCTGTTCGACCACGGCGGCGATGGCGGTGAAGCGAATCCGCCGATCCAGGAAGGCTTGCACGGCGACCTCGTTAGCCGCGTTTAGAATGGTCGGCGCGGCGCCGCCCGCGTCCAGTGCGGAGAAAGCCAGCCGCAGGCAGGGAAACCGCGCGCAATCAGGGGCCTGAAACTCCAGGGGCGTTAGCCGGGCGAAATCCAGAAACGCCGCGCCGGACGCCAGCCGTCCCGGCCAGGCCAGCGCATGCGCGATGGGCGTGCGCATGTCGGGATTGCCCAACTGCGCCAGCACCGAGCCGTCTTCGTACTCCACCATCGAGTGAATCACGCTCTGCGGATGCACCACCACCTCGATCCGCGCGGGCGGCGCCGCGAATAGCCAATGTGCCTCGATTACCTCCAGGCCTTTGTTCATCATGGTGGCGGAATCCACCGAGATTTTCCGGCCCATGCGCCAATTTGGATGCGCGCAAGCCTGGTCCGGGGTCACGTCCGGCAATCGTTCCAGCGGCGTCGCGCGAAACGGCCCGCCGGACCCAGTCAACAGAATGCGTCGGATGCCCACCGTATCCAGGCCCTGGACCGCGAAATCCGGCGGCAGGCACTGGAAGACGGCGTTATGTTCACTGTCGATGGGGAGCAACTCCGCGCCGTGCTCGCGCACCGCTGTCATGAACAGCGGCCCG
Source organism: Candidatus Contendibacter sp. (assembly GCA_029624675.1). GTDB lineage: Bacteria > Pseudomonadota > Gammaproteobacteria > Competibacterales > Competibacteraceae > Contendibacter. The sequence goes on along the minus strand of JARSSP010000071.1, from coordinate 28,330 downwards.
GCCATCACCAGGGCTTCCTTGTTGGCCAGCAGCACTCGCTTGCCGGCCCGCGCCGCCGCCAGGGTCGGTAATAGACCGGCCGCGCCGACAATGGCCGCCATGACGTAAGCCGTTTCCGGTAGTGCCGCGACCCGCTCCAGCTCAGTCGCGCCGGCTAGGACCTCGACCGGCCGTCCCGCTGCTCGCAACCGGTCGCGCAGTTGTTCGGCCGCGTTCGGGTCCGCCATGACCGCATACTCCGGCTCGTGGCTCAGGCACTGCTGAAACAGTCCCTCGACATCGCGGTGGGCGGTCAGCGCCAAGACCCGGAACCGGTCGGCGTGGCGGCGTAGCACATTGAGCGTGCTGACCCCGATCGAGCCGGTCGAACCGAGAATGGTGACGCCGACGCACGCGTTCATCCCGCCGCCAACCCATGCCAGCCCAGCAGAAACACCGGGGCGGCGGCGATCAGGCTGTCTAGCCGATCCAGCACGCCGCCATGACCCGGCAACAGCGAACCGCTGTCCTTCACCCCGCGTTGCCGTTTCAACATGCTCTCAAACAGGTCCCCGACGATGGAAAAGCCGACCGTAACCATGCAGACCGCCACAAATCTAGGCCAGCGCGAACCCATACCCAGCACCGCCGCGCCGACCAGCGCGAAGGCCAGCGTCGCCGCCGCCGCGCCCCAGACACCCTCCCAGGTTTTACCAGGACTGATGGTCGGCGCCAGTTTGCGCCGCCCCCAGCGTCGGCCGGCAAAATAGGCGCCGATGTCGGCGACCCAGATTAGCATCAGCAGAAACAGCACGTGACCTGGACCAAATTCGTCGCGCAAACCCATCAGCGCCGCCCAGGCCGCCGCTAGCGCCACCACGCCGGCCGCGCCAACCACGAAGGAGCGATCCTGGCGGCTCGGTTGGCCCGCGTAACGCCACAACCAGACCAGAACGCCGCACCAGGCGGCGAACACCAGGATCATCAAGCCGGCCATGAACGCCGCTTGTCCCGTCAGCGGCCAGATCGCCAGGGTCAAGGCCAGCACCAGACCGCCGTACAGCAGACGACCGCGCGGTTGCGTCAGGCTCGCCAGATCAGCCCATTCCCAGGCGCACAGCAACAGCACCGCCAGCAGCACCGCGCCGAAACCGACAGCCGGCAGCTTCAACACCACCCAAAGGGCGACCAGAGCCAGCACGCAGGCGGTGATCACGCGTTGCTTAAGCATCGGTCGCTCCAGCCACCTGTTCGCTGGTCTGGCCGAATCGCCGTTGCCGGCTGGCGAACGCGGTGCAGGCGGCGTCCAAAGCCTCGTCGTCGAAGTCCGGCCACAACCGGTCGGTGAAGTACAGCTCGGTGTACGCCAATTGCCAGAGCAGGAAATTACTGATCCGCTGTTCGCCGCCGGTGCGGATGAACAAATCCGGCTCTGGCAAATCGGCCAGGCAGGTGTAACGATGCAGCAGGTCAGCGGTGACCTCGCCCGGCCGTAACCGACCCGCCGCCACTTCCTCGGCCACGCGCCAGGTAGCTTGGGCGATGTCCCAGCGTCCACCGTAGTTGGCGGCGATGACCAGGGTCAGGCCGGTGTTCGCGGCGGTGCGCCGCTCGGCCTGGGCGATGTACTCCTGCAGGGTCGCGGTAAAGGCGCTCCGGTCGCCGATGAAGCGCAAGCGGACGTTGGCTACATCCAGACGCCGGATCTCGCGGCGCAGGGTGGTCAGGAACAGGTTCATCAGCAACTCGACTTCCGGCCGCGGCCGCCGCCAGTTCTCGCTACTGAAGGCGAACAGGGTCAGCACCTCGATGCCGCGCTCGCTGCACGCCTTGACGATCCGCCGGACTGCCTTGGCGCCTTCCCGGTGGCCGGCCGTGCGGGTTAGGGATCGTCGCTGCGCCCAGCGCCCGTTACCGTCCATAACGATGGCTACGTGTCGGGGCAGCAGTTCGCGCGGCGCGGCGGGGATGTCAAACGTCACCCTGGAAGCTCACTGACCGGATTGCCATTGCGATGAAGGCCTAGGCCGATACTTCAGATTTCCATCAGCTCGGCTTCCTTGGCCGCCAGCGTCTTGTCCACGTCCTGGATATGCCGGTCGGTGAGTTTTTGGATCTCGTCCTGGGTTTGCCGCTCGATGTCCTCAGGGATCTTCTTGTCCTTGAGCAAGGCCTTGAGCTGACTGTTAGCGTCGCGGCGGATGTTGCGGATCGCGACCTTCGCTTCCTCGCCCTCGCGTCGCACCACCTTGACCAAGTCGCGGCGACGTTCCTCGGTCAGCGGCGGTAGCGGTACTCGGATGGTCGTTCCGGCGGAGGCCGGATTCAGGCCCAGATCGGACTTCAGGATCGCTTTTTCAATCGGCCCGACCATGTTCTTTTCCCAGGGCGTGACTAGCAGGGTGCGGGCGTCGGCCACCGCGACCGACGCCACCTGGTTGAGTGAAGTTTCGTTGCCGTAGTAGCTGACCGTAATGTGGTCGAGCAGGCTGGCATGGGCGCGGCCGGTGCGCAGCTTGGTCAACGCCTGCTTCAGACTGTCCACGCTCTTCGCCATTCGAGAGGCGGTTTCTTTCTTAAGAGGCTCGATCATGTCGTCATTCCCGCACCACGGTGGTGCCCACGTTCTCGCCGCACACGATCCGCACCAGGTCGCCGTGGCGGTTGATGTTGAAAACCTTTAGCGGTATGTCATGCTCGCGGCACATGACGATGGCCGTGGCGTCCATCACGCCCAGCTTGCGCGCCAGGGCCTCATCGTAGGTCAACCGCTGGTAACGCACTGCGGCCGCGTCCTTGACGGGATCCGCCGAATAAATACCATCCACCTTGGTGCCCTTGAGCATTACATCGGCGTTGATCTCAATCGCCCGCAGGCTGGCGGCGGAATCGGTGGTGAAAAACGGATTGCCGGTGCCAGCGGCGAAGATCACCACCCGGCCCTTTTCCAGATGACGGATGGCGCGGCGGCGAATGTAATCCTCGCACACCTGGTTGATGCGAATAGCCGACATCACCCGGGTGAACACGCCCAACCGCTCCAGGGTGTCCTGCATCGCCAGCGAGTTCATCACCGTGGCCAGCATCCCCATGTGATCGGCGGTCACCCGGTCCATCCCGGCCTGGGCCAGGCCCGCGCCGCGAAACAGGTTGCCGCCACCAATCACCATGCCCACTTCCACACCCAGACGGCGCAGTTCCAGCACTTCACCAGCGATGCGGGCGAGAATCCCGGTATCGATGCCGGACTCGTCATCCCCCATCAGGGCCTCGCCGCTGAGCTTGAGGAGAATGCGTTTGAAGGCCGGTCTGGAATCCCGTGTGGACATGGCGCTGCCTGGGTGGTCGAAAACGGGGGAATTGTACCCAATCGCGACTCCGGCGTCAGTGACGGCGCCGGGAGCACGAGTTTGGAGCGGGTTTGAAGCTAGTCGCCGCGCGCCGCCGCCACCTCCGCGGCGAAATCGCTGGATTTCTTTTCAATCCCCTCGCCCAACTCAAAACGCTCAAACCGCATCACCCGCGCCTTGCGGGATTTCAGCAGCTTGTCCACATTCTGCTCGGGATCCTTGACGAAGGGCTGACCCAGCAGGGTCACTTCCTCGAAATACTTGCGCAGCCGTCCCTCGGCGATCTTGTCGATCATGTTGGCCGGCTTGCCCTCGGCCACCGCCCGGGCCGCGTAGATTTCCTTTTCCTTGGCGACCAACTCGGCGGGCACCTGATCAGCACTGACGCACAGCGGCCGGCTGGCGGCGATGTGCATGGCGATGTCCTTGGCCAGATCGGCGTCGCCGCCCTCCAATTCCACCAACACGCCGATGCGGGTACCGTGCAAGTAGCTGCCCAGCACGCCGGTCGAGGTCGTCAGCCGGATTCCGCGCCGGACGTTGATGTTCTCACCGATCTTGGCGATGCAGTCGCGCCGGTTCTGCTCGACGCTCTGGCCGTTGGTCATGACCGCCGCCAGCAGCGCGTCCAGATCGGCGGGACCCTCGCGCAGCACCGTATCGGCGACCTCGGCGGCGAAAGCCCGGAAATCATCGTTCTTGGTGACGAAGTCGGTTTCACAGTTGATCTCGGCCATGGCCACCGCTCCGGCCGTCTGCCGGAGAACGATCAGGCCCTCGGCGGCGACGCGGCTGGCTTTTTTGTCGGCCTTGGCCTGACCGGCCTTGCGCATCAGTTCGACCGCCGCCTCGATGTCGCCCCCGGTTTCCTGCAGGGCTCTTTTGCACTCCATCATTCCCGAACCCGTGCGTTCGCGCAGTTCCTTGACTAGAGCCGCCGTGATTTCCGCCATGCTTGTTTACCTCTAAAAAAAGCGAATTCAATTCAAAACGTGCTTGAAATCGGAATGGGGGACCGTGACCAACCCCATCAAAAAGGCTCGCGGGCCAAACGCGCGCGAGCCTGTCGGGCCATGCCCGGTCGCGGGACTCAGACGCCGCCGCTCGCCAGCAACGTTTCCTCCGGAATTTCGATGAACTCTTCCTCGGCGCGGCCCGTGGTCAGCACGGCCCGGCCCTCCAGCACGGCCTCGGCCAGACCGCCGACATAGAGTTGGATGGCGCGGATCGCGTCATCGTTGCCAGGAATCAGGTAGTTCACGCCATCTGGCGAGTTGTTGGTATCCACCACCCCAATGACGGGAATACCGAGCTTGTTGGCTTCTTGCACCGCGATGCGCTCGTGGCCGACATCAATCACGAACAACGCGTCTGGCAGGCTGGCCATGTCCTTGATACCACCCAAACTGCGCTCCAGTTTCTCCATCTCGCGGCGCAGACCAATGACTTCCTTCTTGGCCAGCCGGTCGAAGGTGCCGTCCTGAGCCATTAGATTCAGATCCTTGAGTCGCTTGATCGATTGGCGGACGGTCTTGAAGTTGGTGAGCATGCCGCCCAGCCAGCGGTTGTTGACATAAGGCATGCCGCAGCGCAGCGCCGCCTCGGCGGTCGCCTCGCGGGCCGAGCGCTTGGTGCCCACCAGCAGGATCTTGCCGCCCCGCGAAGCCATCCGGCCCGCGAAATTCAGCGCTTCCAGATACAGCGGCAGGGTTTTCTCCAGGTTGACGATATGGATCTTGCTGCGCGCCCCGAAGATATACGGGGCCATCTTGGGATTCCAGTAACGGGTCTGGTGGCCGAAATGCACGCCGGCCTCCAGCATCTGGCGCATGGAAACGGTCGCCATTGCGGAGTGTTCTCCTTGGGAATTTGGGGTTAAGCGTCCATCCGCCCCAAGCGGCGACCCCTAAATTCATCAGGGGCACCCGGCCGCCCGTGTCGGCGAATGTGAGGTTTGTTTCAGTCCGCGCCCACTGTGACAATCAGCGAGCGAATCGAGAGTTTGCCTAAAAGGCGCGCGCTTTATACCATGGATCGTTTAGGAAAACCAAACGAACGTCGCCCGCGGAACGCGGTCCCAATTATCGGCGACCGCGCCAACCGCCGTATTTTCCATTCTGCATTGCTGTGCCCGCGGACCAAAACATGTTTCAAAAGCTCCCCAAGAAGTCGCTGAACATCATTCTCAAGACGCCAAAGGAAATCGAAAAGATGCGGGTGGCCGGCCGTTTGGCCGCCGAGGTGTTGCGCATGATCGAACCCCACGTGCGCGAAGGTGTCACCACCGAGGAATTGGATCGGATCTGCCACGATTACATCGTCAACACGCAGGGAGCCATTCCCGCCCCGCTCAACTATCGCGGCTTCCCCAAATCGATTTGCACCTCGGTCAACCACGTGGTTTGCCATGGGGTTCCCGGCCCGAAGGCGCTGAAAAAAGGCGATGTGCTCAACATCGACATCACCGTGATCAAGGATGACTACCATGGCGACACTAGCCGGATGTTCGCGATCGGCGCGCCGCCCATCGCCGCGCAGCGGGTCAGCCGGGTCGCCTACGAGTGTCTGTGCGCCGGCATTCGCATGGTGCGGCCCGGTATTCGCCTCGGCGATATCGGCCACGCCATTCAAAAGCACGCCGAGGCCCAGCATTGCTCGGTAGTGCGCGAATATTGCGGCCATGGCATCGGCCGGGAATTTCACGAGGATCCGCAGGTCCTGCACTATGGCAAGCCCGGCGACGGCGTTCCGCTAACACCTGGCATGACCTTCACCATCGAGCCGATGATCAACGCCGGCAAGCGCCACGTCAAACTGTTGCCCGATGGCTGGACCGTGGTCACCAAGGATCACAGCATCTCCGCCCAGTGGGAGCATACCGTCCTGGTTACCGAAGCCGGCCACGAGATCCTGACCCTGCTTCCTGGCGAATCGCTCTGAATCTTCACCTTGCTCCCCCTTAGAGATCCATGCTTTACGCACCGTACGCACCTTTCGTGGACAAGACGATCCCCGCTCCCGATCCCGCCCCGCCGGTCGAGAGCCGGCGTTGGGACGAAGTCGCCATCGTTCTCTTCGACGCGGCGGCGTTCGAGCGCGAGTTGGCCGCCGCACCCAGTTCCATCGTTCCGTTCCGCGCCTTGCTCAAGCACAGCGATGCTCGGTTTAGGGAGATGTTCCTGCAAGACGTTCCCGCCCATGAACTGGTGCCGGCTCGCGCTCGGCTGATGGACGAGCTGTTGTTGCGGGCGTGGTCGCGGTTTTTCGAGGTGGATGCGCCGGATTTGGCGCTGGTGGCGGTGGGTGGTTACGGCCGCGGCGAACTGCATCCAGGTTCGGATGTGGACATCATGATCCTGCTCGGCGACCAGACCCTGGATACCCGCCGCGACGGGCTGGAAAGTTTTCTGACGTTCCTATGGGACATCGGTCTGGATGTCGGCCACAGTGTGCGCACGGTCGAGGACTGTGTTCACGAGGGCGCCGCCGACATCACGGTCGCCACCAGCTTGATGGAGGCACGGCAACTGACCGGCTCCACAACGTTGTTCGAGCGGATGCGCGCCGTTACCGGCCCCGACCGCATCTGGCCGGACGCCGCCTTTTTCGAATCCAAGCGGCGGGAACGCCAGCAACGCTGCCACAAGTACCATGAAACCGCCTTTAACTTGGAGCCCAATATCAAGGAAGGCCCTGGCGGCCTGCGGGATTTGCAGATGATCGGCTGGGTGGCCAAGCGCCACTTCGGCGCCAACACCCTGGACGAACTGGTCGACCATGGGTTTCTCAGCCCGCGTGAGCACGAGGAGCTGATCGGGTGCCGCAACTTTCTCTGGCAGATCCGTTTCGCCCTGCACGTTCTGACCGGCCGCCGGGAGGACCATCTGTTGTTCGATCACCAACGGCGCATCGCCCGACAACTGGGCTATCGCGATCAGAATCACAATCTGGCGGTCGAGCAGTTCATGCAGCGCTACTACCGCACGGTCAATGCCCTGGGTCAGCTTAACGAGATGTTGCTGCAACTGTTCGAGGAAGCGATCCTATTGGCGGACGATCCGGACGAGCCGACGCCGATCAGCCGCCGGTTCCAGGTCCGGCGCGGCTATCTGGAGGTCATCCGGCCCAATGTGTTTCTGCGCTACCCGTTCGCCCTGCTGGAAATCTTCCTAGTTTTGCAGCAACACCCGGAACTGAAAGGTATTCGTGCCGCCACTGTCCGCCTGATCCGTGATCATCTGCCGCTGATCGATGACAAGTTCCGCCACGACATGCGCCCGCGCAGCCTGTTCATGGAAATCTTGCGCCAGCCCTTTGGCGTCGCGCGGCAATTACGGCTGATGAACGCCTATGGGGTGTTGCCGGCCTATCTGCCGGAATTCGGCCAGATCGTCGGCCGGATGCAATATGACCTGTTCCACGCCTACACCGTGGACCAGCACATCCTGTTCGTGGTGCGTAACCTGCGGCGGTTCTTCCTGTCCCAGTTCACCGAGGAACTGCCGCGTTGTAGCGCGATCATGGAGCAGTTGCCCAAACCGGATCTGCTGTACATCGCCGGTCTGTACCACGACATCGCCAAGGGGCGCGGCGGCGACCACTCCGAGCTGGGCGCCGGCGATGTCGAACGGTTCTGCCAACGGCATGGCCTAAGCAGCTTCGACACGCGACTGGTCGCCTGGCTGGTGCGCCATCATTTGACCTTGTCGCTCACCGCGCAGAAGAAGGATATCCACGATCCGGCGATCATCCACGACTTCGCCCGGCGGATGGGCGACCAGATGCATCTGGATTATCTGTATCTGTTGACGGTGGCCGATATCCGAGGCACCAATCCCAAGCTGTGGAACACCTGGCGGGATTCGCTGCTGTGGCAGTTGTACGAGGCCACTCGTCGGGCGTTGCGGCGGGGACTGGACAACCCCATCGACAAGGAAGAGCGCATCCGCGAGGTTCAGGCCCAGGCCCGGCAACGGCTGCACGCGACCAAAATCGACGAGGCGCGGATCAACCGGGTTTGGGAGGGGTTCGGCGACGACTATTTCCTGCGCCATTCCGTCGATGAAATCACCTGGCACACGCGCGCGATCCTCAAGCAGGGGTACAAGGGGCAACCGCTGGTCATGGCCCGCGCTGATTCAAGTCGCGGTGGCACGGAAATCTTCATCTACACTCTCGATCAAGACAATTTGTTCGCCTTGATCACCTCGATTCTCGATCATCTGGGATTGACCATCCTCGACGCCCGCATCCTCACCGGTCACTACGGTTACGCCCTGGACAGTTTCACGGTGCTGGAGGATTCCGGTGCGCCGATCCATGACCGGGCGCGCATCAAGGAAATCACCGCGACGCTGCGCCACGCCCTGAGTCAGCCGGACGTCGCGCCGATCCTGCCCAGCCGGCACATTTCGCGGATTCAGCGGGCGTTCCAGATCCCGACCTGGGTGTCGTTCCGCGAGGACGAGGCCAACGGCCACACGGTGGTGGAACTGGTGTCCTGGGACCGGCCGGGACTGCTGTGTCGGGTCGGCCAGGCGTTCATGGAATGCGGCGTGCAGTTGCACAACGCCAAGATCGCCACCATCGGCGCTCAGGTCGAAGACGTGTTCTTCGTCACCGACCGCGAGAATCGGCCGCTGAACGATTCCCAAAAATACGCGGCGCTGCGCGCGGCCCTGGTCGAACAACTGGATTCGAGCGAGGATTAGTCGTCGCCGCTCGAATCCGGGTTGGCCAGCGGGGCGTCGAATGCTCTTGGGGATTTGCCATGAGCCGGAACGTGGATTACCTGTTGGGCGGTTTACTGGGTGTTGCCCTGATTCTGGCCGCCTGGCGGGAGGGGTTGCCCTACAGCCTGACTGAAACGCTCGGCTTCGTCACCGGCGCGGCCTGTGTGTATCTGGTGGTTCGGCGGAACATCTGGAATTTTCCGGTAGGCATCGCCAACAACCTTTTCTTTCTGGTTCTGTTCGGCCAAGCTCGGCTGTACGGCGACGCTGGCCTGCAAATCGTCTACATCGCCCTGGGCGTGCAGGGCTGGATTTGGTGGCTGCGCGGCGGCGAGAACCATACTGTCTTGCGGGTCAATCGCGCCCCGCCGCGCGTGTTGTTGATTCTGGTCGGACTGGTCGCGTTCGGCACCAGTGGGTTGATGCTGGCCCTGCAACTGGCGCGTGGCGCCGCGCCCTTTCTCGACGCCTTCACCACAGTGCTCAGCCTAGCGGCGCAGTATCTGCTGAACCGCAAGTCCATCGAGAACTGGTATCTGTGGATTGTCGCCGATGTCCTGTACATCTACCTCTACATCGTCCGCGACCTGCATCTGACCGCGCTGCTATACGCAGTTTTCCTCGGGTTGTGCCTAGCCGGATTGTGGCAATGGCGGCGGGCGCTGCGGCGCGAAGCCATCGGCCAGGACGTTTCCCTGGCGCCCGTTCGGGAAGCGGCGGGTGGCTAATCGCGGGCTGATCGTCGGCAAGTTCTACCCGCCGCATCGGGGTCATCATTTTCTGATCAACACGGCCCTGGCGCGGGTGGACGAGCTGCACGTGATCGTCTGTGGTCAGCCCGCGCAACAACCCGCTGGCGCGTTGCGCGCCGCCTGGTTGCGAGAGGTTCATCCCGAGGCTCAGGTGTTGCTGATCGATGACACGCTTGACCCCAACGACTCGAAGGTTTGGGCCGAGCATTCCATCCGCTGGCTGGGTTTTGTCCCGGACGTGGTCTTCAGCTCCGAGGATTACGGCGACCGCTTCGCCCATTTTCTGGGCTGCCGACACGTTCAGGTGGACAAGGCCCGGCGGGCCGTGCCGATCTCGGGAACGCAAGTCCGGGCCGATCCGCTGGCCTGCTGGGATTATCTGGAGCCGCCCACGCGGGGCTATTACGCCCGGCGCGTCTGCCTGGTCGGGGCCGAATCCACCGGCAAGACCACGCTGGCCCAGGCGCTGGCTGAGCATTACCACACCGTCTGGGTTCCGGAATACGGCCGCGACCACACCGAACGCAAGCTGGCCGGCGGCGATGAGGCCAGCCACTGGACCGCCGAGGAGTTCGTTCGCATTGCCCAAACCCAGTGCGCCTACGAGGATGAAGCCGCCCGCCGGGCCAACCGGGTCTTGATCTGCGACACCGACGCCTTCGCCACGGTGATCTGGCATTGGCGCTATATGGGCGACCGCTCCTCCGCGGTGGAATCCATCGCCGCCCGTCATCGCCGCCCGGATTTGTATCTGTTGACCGACGTGGACACGCCGTTCGTCCAGGACGGCACCCGTGACGGCGAAACGATCCGCGTCTGGATGCACCGAGCCTTCGTTGCTGAACTGGAAGCGTGGCGCCGGCCGTACCGGCTATTGACGGGTTCGTTCGCCGAACGCCGGGTTCAAGCCATCGGCCATGTCGACGCCGTTCTGGCGACCGCAAATCGCGAACCGCCAGAACCGTCGCGGTGACCCTTCGCGTTTCCCCTCAATCCGCCTTGCGCCCATACACCGTCGCCAGCCAGATCCCCAACGCGATCAGCGCGATGCCGGCAGCGTGAAAGCCGTACAGCCGCTCGCCCAGAAAGACCATGGATAGCACCGCGCCGAACGCCGGCATCAGATGCAGGAACTGGCCGGTGCGGTTGGCGCCCAGTTCCACCACCGCCCGGTTCCAGAAGATGTAGGCCAGAATTGAGGGAAACAAGGCCAGATACAAGATGCTGGCCACGGTGGCGATGTTGACGGCGACGGTGCGGTCGTGAGCCAAATCCCAGCCGTACAGCGGCGTCAGGATCGTCATTCCGATCAGCATGGTCGCGGCCTGAAAATCCAACGGCTTGAGTTCGGCTGGCCGCCAACGCAGGCAAACCGAGTACAGCGCCCAACTGAGCACCGCCGCCAACACCCATAAATCACCGGGGTTGAACTGGCGGGCCAGCAATGCTCCCATTTCGCCTCGGCCGACGATCACCAGCACCCCCGCCAGCGAAATCAGAATCCCCAGCGCCTGCCAGCCGGTCACGGTCTGGCGCAGCAGCAGGAACGACAGCGCCACGATCAACACCGGTGTCACCGACAACATGATGAGGGCGTTGGTGGCGGTGGTGGATTGCAGGCCGATGTAGACGAAGGTGTTGAAGTTGACCACGCCGAGGATGCTCAGCAGCAGCAAGATCGGCCCATGCCGGCGGATCAGCGGCCCCTGTTGGCGCAACGAACCCCAAACAAACGGCAACAGGATCGCCAGCGCCACGGCCCAGCGCCAGAACGACAGGGTGAACGGGGTGAACACGGTGTGCACCGCCCGCCCCAGCACGAAATTGCCGGACCAGAACAGGGTGGTCAGCACCAACAGCAGATAGGGCGATGGATGCCAGGCGGTCAGGATTCTAGTCATGGTGATCGAACGCTAATCAGGAAGCAGGAAACAGCGGAAACCGCAACCCGGTTCTCGGATTGGATAGCGGTCAGAATGTTCGATGGCGACCCTCTACCGCCCTGGATCAGCCAGCGCGGCCGAATGCGTGTGTCAAGGATAATCATCGCGGAACATCAAGTTACTCATAAATCATCTACAAACAAGCTTCCGCGAAAATCGTTCAATACCCCGTCCCGGTGCGCTTCAGATTAAGCGCCAACAGCCGCCGTAGAATTTCATTATCGGGCAGGTCCGGCGTGTAATCGCTCCAGCCATACGCCGCCGCCACTGCTGTATCCAGTTGCCGATGGGCGTTGACCAGCCACGCTGGCCGGGCATTGTAGAGATTCGTCAGGGTGCGCTTTTTCAGTTCGGCGGCGAACTCCGGTTTGGGAATTCGCCGATCCGGATAGCCGGGAACGATTTCGGGAACCCGCTCCACCCACTCCGGCGGGTTGAGCCAGTTTTCGCGGAGTTCATTCAGGCGGCGCGCGGCCTCGGCGATGGCCGGGAAACGCGCGTCCGGATCGAGATCGGCCAGGATGCCTTCCGGAAACGGGAAGGTCTCGAAACAGGTAGTGGGGGTGTAGCGGGGACGATCTTCGAGGCTGGTCCCCAGGCGCAGCGACCAAAGTTCATGAAAGCGGGAATGCAAAACGCCAAAGGTAGTGGCGTCGGAACGGGCGATGACGATCAACATCTTGTCGGGTAGTACGCTCGTGGGCAGCCAGACGAAAATTCGATGCTTGGACACATGCGGCGTGGCGATATAGCGCGCAAGACCCCCCAGTGCGGTACGCACATCCTCGCCGGTTCGCCCGAACCGCCACCAATGTTTTCTACGGCTAGCATCCCGATTTCGGTCTCTTTCGGGTTTAACGCGCACAAGAGCGTGGTCGAATGGTTTTTCATACAACGCCGCCTCGGCCTCGGTCATACCCACGCCAAAGTCGATAATCCAGTCATCCGAAGGGCGGCGGGTTAAATCCAGCCCATTCCAGCGAGGATGCAAAACATCGCTGTTCGGGCGTCCATGCGGGTTGGGTAGCGCCAACCATTGCCGAGCTAAATCACCGGGAATATCGAACGCACCATTTTTTTCGGGGCCTTGAAACACCAGGTTACCGTTCTCCATCAAGGGCACGGCCTGCGTCAAATCCTCCTCGCTCACATCAAACGCCCGACCCGTCAAATCGGCGTAAATCTCCGTGACCAGCTGGCCATCGAGCGTCGCGCCCTCACCCCCGCCCCCTCTCCTAAAGGGCGAGGGGAGTACGGCGCCAAAACACACCAGCGACACCCGCACCGCCGCTCCCTCGTTGACCCAGGGTTCATCGCTCCACGCTGTGAAAATCCGGGCGCTTTCCCGAATTCGCTCCAACACCTTCCGGTTCGTGCCGCCGCGAATCGAGTTGGTCGCCACCAATCCCGCGCGCTTCGCTGGTCCCGCCGCGATCTGGGCGCGCGCCTTCTCGAACCAGTAGCACACTAAATCCGCCCCGCCCGGCACTCGTCCCTCATAAAGCTGGCGCAACCGGCCTGTGTATTCGTCGCCCAACTCCCGCAGCAGCTTGGAACCGCCCAGAAACGGTGGATTTCCGATGATCGCGTCCGCTTCCGGCCAGTCCGGTTCGCCGCTGTCCGGGTTCAACACCGCGTCCCGGCATTCGATATGATCCAGCGGCGCTAGAATCGGGTTACGGCGGATGTCGTAGCCGTGCTTCAACATCCACTGAATCTCGCCGATCCACACCGTCACCCGCGCCAGTTCGGCGGCGTAGGGATTGAGTTCGATCCCCAGCACGTTGCGCGGGCAGGTCTCAATGCTCAACTGCCGGTGCAATCCCAGCGCCTCGGCGTCGAGATTAGCCCGGTGCTCCAAATCCTTCAGCGCCCGTAGCGCCAGATACAGAAAATTGCCGGAACCGCAGGCTGGGTCCAGCACCCGGAAATGCTTGAGCCGTTCCAGAAACCGCAGAAAAATTCCCTCGGCGGCCTGACGCGCTTTTTTCGCCCCCGCGCCGCCGGCGCGATAACGCTCCATAAACTCGGCGATGCCCGCCCGCGCCGCCACCCACTCCGCCGCCAGCGGTTCGACCACCACCGGCTCGATGATCTTGCGGATGGTTTGAGGATCGGTGAAATTCGCGCCCAGTTGCGCCCGCAACGCCGGGTCCAGGCCGCGTTCGAACAGCGTGCCGAAAATCGAAGGTTCAATCGCCGACCAGTCCATCCGGGCCGCCGCCCGCAGCGCCGTCGCTTCGGTTTCGGTCAGCGCCAACGGCGCGGCGGTCTCAAACAACCCGCCATTGAACCAGGCGATATCCTCCAGCACAAAATCGCCGCCCGCGCGCATGGCGACGAACAATTCGGCCAGCCGCGCCGCCAACTTTTCCGGCTGGCCGGCGCTCCTCTCAACGATCCGCTTGAACAACCGCGCCGGTAGCAAGCCCACGTCTTCGGCGAACATGCAGAACAGGCATTGAATCAGGAAATGGGCGACCGGGCGCGGCGCGTGGCCCCGTTGCGCCAGCGCGGCGGCGATGGCGGCGAACCGGCCAGCGGCTTCCTGCGTGACCTCGTGATCGGTGCGGCGGGGCCGGAACCGTTCCGGGTTCTCGAACAGCGCGCGCAGCCTGGCGAGAGGCTCCGGCTGGCTGATCTCTTCCAGCCGGATGCGGTAAACCTCTGACGGCGTGCCGGTGAAATGGGTGTGAATCTCGATGCGCAGGCGGTCGCAGACCACCAGCAGCGGCGGGTTGTCCAACGCCAGCGCATAGGTCATCAACTGCTTCAGAGCCGCCGCCAGATCGCCGCCCGGCGCCTTGTTTTCCCAGGCGAAACAGCCGCGCTTCCACACGTCCGCCCAGCCGCGCCCGGCGCCGGTCCGCGTCGCGCCGCGCTCGAAGCAGTAATGTTCCGGGTCATTCGGCTTGCCGACGCCCAGCAGTTCGCACAGATCGAGAAAAAACGGCTGCGCGCCGGCCCGCTCGCTTAGCGGGTTGTCACGCCAGACGGCGATGAAATCGGCGGGGGTCATGATTCGTCCACTTCGGTCATTCGGTCATTCCATGGCTCAGGCGTCACCACTCAACCTGTTAAACCCATTCATGTCCGGCATTCGCTGGCGACACCACCGAAATGAACCGCAAGGGTTCCGTGCCGTTGTTGTACACGCCATGCACCGCGCCTGGGTAGGCAACGACCACATCTCCAACCCCTATCGGATGGGCTTCGCCGGATGTCTCAGTTTGGTATTCGCCATGTCCCGAGAGGATGGTCCAGGTATCCTGACCTGCTGGATGAATGTGCGCCTTGATTCGTTGACCAGGCTTCACATGCCAAGCGACGATAACCGCTTCCCTGGTTTCAACGATCATCGACCGAACCGGTTCCCCGTCCGAGGGTTGCATATATTGATTGCTTTGGAAGATGCGCGTGGGTTGCATAATGACTCCTTAACACGGCTACAGTCTTAACACATCTACAGTGTCATTATCCCCGCGGACCGTATTCGATGGAAATGGCGCTTTATTGCGCTCGCAGCGCCTGCTCGCTCAGCGGGTTGTCGCGCCAGGCCGCAATGAAATCGGCGAGGGTTATGATCCATCCACTTCGGTTATTCTACGGTTCAGGCCAGCAGGACTGGCGCGAATCATACGCAACTTTTGGATGTACCGATGCCCCAACCCCTGTCACACTCTCAAGCGCTCTGGACCCCAGCAAGCTGGCGGCGGCGCCCGGCAGCGCAATTGCCGGTTTACGACGACGTTCCGGCGCTGGCCGAGGTCGAGGAGCGATTGTCGACTTCGTTGCCCCTCGTATTCGCTGGCGAAATTCGCACCTTGCGCCAGCACCTAGCCGAGGTCGCCTCTGGTCGGGCGTTTCTGCTGCAAGGCGGCGACTGCGCCGAAAGCTTTGCCGATTTCAACGAGCGCGCCATCACCGATACCTTCCGCGTCCTGTTGCAAATGGCGGTCATCCTGACCTTTGCCGCCGCCTGTCCGGTGGTCAAGGTCGGACGCATGGCCGGCCAATTCGCCAAGCCGCGTAGTTCGCCGACCGAAACCCGCGATGACGCGGCTTTGCCCAGCTATCGGGGCGATATCGTCAACGATCTCGATTTCACCGCCGAGGCTCGCCGGCCCGACCCGCGCCGGCAGTTGCGCGCCTATTCGCAGTCGGCGGCGACCCTGAACCTGTTACGGGCGCTGGCCCAAGGCGGTTTCGCCGATCTGCACCGGGTCCAGCAATGGAATCTGGATTTCCTGCGCGCCAGTCCCCAGGGCGCGCGCTACCGCGACCTGGCCAGCCGCATCAGCGAAACATTGGCGTTCATGCGCGCCTGCGGGTTGGACGCCAGCGCGGATCCGCAGGTGCGGCAGGTGAATTTCTACACCTCGCACGAAGCGTTGTTGCTGGGTTACGAGCAAGCCCTGACCCGGCGCGACCCACAAACCGGCGAATGGTACGACGGCTCGGCGCATTTTCTCTGGATCGGCGAACGCACCCGGCAACTAGACGGCGCGCACGTCGAATTCATGCGTGGCATCGCTAATCCCATCGGCCTCAAGCTGGGACCGACCGTCGACCCCGACACGCTGCTGCGCTTGTTGGACGCGTTGAACCCTGATGACCAACCGGGCCGACTGACCCTGATCAGCCGCATGGGCGCGGATAAAATCGCAACCGCTCTGCCGCCGCTGATCCAGGCGGTGCGGCGCGAAGGTCGACGGGTCGTCTGGTCCTGCGATCCAATGCACGGCAACACCCTGGAAGCCAGCACTGGCTATAAAACCCGCCCGTTCGCCCGCATCCTGGATGAAGTGCGGCAGTTCTTCGCCATTCACCGCGCCGAGGGCGGCATTCCGGGCGGGGTGCATTTCGAACTGACCGGGCAGGATGTCACCGAATGCCTGGGCGGCGCGCAGGCGATCACCGAGCAAGGCTTGGCCGACCGTTATCACACGCGCTGCGATCCGCGCCTGAACGCCTCACAAAGCCTGGAACTGGCATTCCTGATCGCCGAAACCCTCAAGGATTACCGGCGGGCGACAGGGGCGGATATGGATACCCACGAGGGAGATGGCGAGGTATGAAGCCCGAATCGCCGCGCCTGCTGCTGGTGATGCAGACGCCCGACGCCAGCGCCGGCCGCTGCGGGCGCAAGCTGCGGGAACGCGGTTATTCGCTTGAGTGTTGCTATCCACTGAGCGGCGAGCCGTTGCCGGCGGGCATGGACGGCTACGCCGGCGCGGTGGTGTTCGGTGGACCGATGAGCGCCAACGACGACGGCAAGCTGCCCGGCATCCGGGCGCAACTGGACTGGATTCCCACGGCGCTGGCCTCCGGCCGACCGTTCCTCGGCATCTGCCTGGGCGCGCAACTGCTGGCGCGGGCTTTGGGGGCGAAGGTTGAGCCACATCCGGCGGGGCTGGCGGAAATCGGTTATTTCCCGGTTGAGCCGACCGCCGCCGGCCAGGCGACGTTTGACGCTCCGTTGCACGTCTATCACTGGCACCACGAAGGCTTCGCGTTGCCCGTCGGCGCGGAACTGCTGGCCAGCGGCGAACGCTTTCCGCACCAGGCTTACCGCTACGGCGCCAATGCCTTCGGCGTGCAGTTCCACCCGGAGGTGGATCGGGCGATTCTGGAGCACTGGTTGGTGGAAGGCGCGAAGGAACTGACCGCGCCCGGCGCGCAATCCGCCGCCGAGCAGCGCGCTCGTCATACCCACCACGACGCCGCGCTGGATCGGTGGTTCGAGATTTTTTTGGAGGGGTGGTTGAACGAAAATCCGAATGGTGGCTTCGGGTCGCCAGGGTAGTCGGGGTAGGAGCCGCCCGGTTCGAGATCGGGTGGGGTGCTAGTCGCGCGGTCGACCGGCGCCATACAGCGGACCCATCGGTAACAGGCTTCTTTCCTCGATGTGCGCGGCGAAGGAGGGGTAGGAGCTGGGATCGTGGATCGCCACCTCGGCGATCATGGTCCGATAGACCTGGTCATGCTCGTAGATGTCGAACTGCGCCTGGGGGTCTACGTAATGAATGGTTTCGTGAAGCACCATGGCGGCCCGACACATCGGTCCCCAACCCTGGCCCGACCAGTCCATCCCCGGACGCGCCGGATAGTCGTCCAGATAGACATGAAACTCCGGCGTGAAGCAGATGCGCTGCCGGTTGGGAACATAAGCCGGAGCGGTCTGGCCGCCCATGTCGATGCTCATCTGCTTGCGCGACACACTGCGATAAATGGTTGCGCCGTTGTTCACGGTCCGCTGGGCGGCCTCGTAGTTGCTCTTGACGGTCGCCAGCAGTTTCAGAAGATAGTTGGCGGAAAAACGGTCGGTCAGCTTGAAGTGGGCCGCGAACGCGGCTTGCGCATAAGCCGGCCGCCCACCCAACGCACCCCCGCCTGCAATCACTTCGTTCACTTCCTTCAGGGCGGCCGTAATCCAGCGGGTGACCTGGGGCGTCGATTGCAGCGCCAGCGTCTTCGGATCCATGTCCGGCGCCGGCACCGGCCTGGCGCCCGGCGCCACGGCGAGCGCGTTCAACTTCTGGATGGTTCGCTTGCCTGGCTCCACCAAGCCATCCTGCGAGTTGAACTGTCTTTGCTGAAACTTGCGGATGGCGGCGGTGGTCTTGTTGCCGCACCAGCCGTCCAGGTCGAGCACCGGTTCGGCGCCGCCCTGCATGGCGGGAACCTGATTGAGCAGGGTTTGCACGGTCAAGGTGTCCGGTTCGGTGTTTTTGCCATTGACGCCGACGGAGGCGGTGATGTCCGGCATTCGAGTTTCCTCCAGGGTAGCGTGAGTGAGTCACTTTCTTGGCATGACGCTCAAGCCCGCGTCCAGGCAAAACCGCTGATGTTGCGCCGTTCCCGGCTGAAGTTGATCCCGATCAACGTCACGGGCTGGCCCACATGGCGATGGTGATAGCCGCGCGCCTTGATCTGCTCCAGCGCGGAATCCGGGCCGGCGATTTCATCCAGCTTGAACTCCAGCAGCCAGACCCGCTCCTCATGGCGAATCGTCAGGTCCACCTGTCCCCGATAGCTCACTTCTTCCGGGCGCACATCCACGCCGAGCGCGGCGAAGTAGCAGTAGACCACCGAGGCGTAGTAACCCTCGTACTCCGCCAACCGGTTGTTGCGATGCCAGTCGTGCGGAATCGAGGCGAAAAAGGCGTGTAGCGCCTGATGCAACGCTTCGGGATCGTTCCGACGCAAGGCTTCCGCCAATCGGTCCCGGGCGACCTGCCCTTGGCGGGGGTTGGGCGTGTAGCGTTGAAGCTGTGCCCGGGGCAAACTCAGGCGCACCTCGCGGTTGGGGTAGGACAGCCGGTAGCGGTAGCCGCTCATTTCCCAGCGCCGTTCCTGGACAGTCAGATACCCGGTTTGAAACAGCAGCGCCTCGGGTTCGATGGTATCGACATCGAAGCTTCCCAGAATCGTTTCGTCCGTCTCCACTCCGTCCAACTCCGCCAATGTGACTTGGCGTCGCTCCAGCACCTGAAACAGGAAACTCGGCGTGCCGGTCTCGAACCAGTAGGGCCGAAATTCCCGACTGTCGAGATAGAGCAAGACATCGAAGGGGTTATAGACCGCTTCGCCCAGAAAGTTGTAACCGTTGTACCAGTCGCGCACCTGGGCCACGTCCGCGCCGTCCAGCCAGTCGGCGAACACCGTGGTCAATTCCTCGTGGGTATAGCCGCACAGCGTCGCGTAGCGCGAGTCGAGCGTGATGTCCTTGAGATTGTTCAATCCCGAAAACAGCGAAACCTTGGAGAACTTGCTCACACCGGTGAGCAGGACGAACCGCAGATGGGCGTCCTGCCCTTTGATCACCGAATAGAAATTCCGCAGACCCTCGCGCATCGCCCGGGCGAGATCGGGCTGTCCTAGATTATCCAGGATCGGCTTGTCGTATTCGTCAATGAGGATGACCACCCGTTCACCGAACTGGTGATGCATGGCCTTGATCAAATGGGCAAACACCAAATGAATTTCATCCTGTTTACGGATCACGCCGAGTTGCTCGTAGTGTTTTTGCAACTGATCCCGGAGTGTGGCGTCAAGCACTTCGGGTTGTCGTAGCACCCCTCCACCCAAATCAATGCGTATCACTGGGAAAACGCGGTTCCAGTCCCAATGCTGTTCCAGGTACAAGCCCGCGAACCGTTCGCGGCGGGCCGCGAACGCCTCGGCAAGGGTATCCACCAGCAGGCTTTTGCCGAAACGGCGCGGGCGGGCGAGGAAGTAATACCGCCCTTCGTCGACCAGTCGGGCAATCAGCGGCGTTTTGTCCACATAGGCGTAATTGTCCGCCTGAAAGTCGGCGAAGGTCTGAATGCCAATCGGGAGTTTCTTCCTCATCGTCCTCACTCCGGATTAACGCCGCCATTCCTCAAACATAGCGCAGTGCGAACCGCACCATCTGCTCCAACACCTTTTGCACCGCCGCGTTGGCCGCCCGCGCCGCGCCGTTGGCGTCCTCGCTGGGGGCGGGTTCCACCGCCTCGAACACCTGCGTGCCCAGCACATGTCCGCTTTTCAGGTCCACCACCTTGATCCGGGCCATCAGCCGCACCCGGCTGGGTTGGGTCATGAATTCCTGTTGCAGCCGGATCACGTCCACGTCCACCCGCAGGTTGGCCAGCCCCGGCGCGGGTGGCGAGACCACCGCCTTGAACGCGCCTGTTGTTTCGAAAGCCCGCACCAGGATGGGGAGCAACATTCGTGCCGGCGCATCGCTCCAGACGCTGTCTCTGTAGTAATCCAGTTTTGGTGGTTGTCGGGTGAAGGCGATGCGATTGGAATCGAATCCGGGCGCCGCCTTGGGTGGCGCCACCAGCAATGTCTTGCCGCTGGCGCGGCGGACCGGCGTGGGGGCGAACGTTCCGACCTCCAGCAAATAGGTTTGCGCCGGCGGCGATTGATCCTGCGGCAGGGTGCATCCCGCCAGGGCCGCCGCCAATAGGGTTCCGACAAGCAAGGTTTTATTTCTTTTCATTTTTTCCCCTTAAGCTCTCTTTCGCTGCTCGCCTATTCCTCGCCCGGCCCCGGCCGACCGATGGGCTTGCCTAGCAGCAGGGCGCGGGGATTCTGTTCCAGCAGTGCGGCCAGTTGCCGCAGGGTCGTCACCAATTCGCTGGCCTGAGCCAGCAACTCGTTCAACTCCGGCATGGTGGTCTGCCCCAGCCGTTGCAGTTCGCGCTGGCCCGTTTTGGCCATGCCGCTCAGGTCCAAACTGGTCTGGTTGAAGGTATCAGCCGTTTTCCGCACCGACCGGGCGCCTGCTTGAATATCGTTCAGCGTTGCGCGGAGTTGCCCGCTCAGTTCGCCAGCGTCTTCCAGCGTGACCGTCAACCGATCCAGCGCCTGACCCAGTCGTTCCGCCCGCCCCGCCAGCGCGCCGGTGAAGGTTTCCACGTGAGTCAGGGTCTGACGGAGGCTGTCGGCCCGGTCGGCGACCGCGCCGGTGATCGTGTCGAGATGTTGCAGGGTCCGGGTCAGGGCCATCTGGTTTTCGTCGCCCAGCAATCGTTCCAGCTTGCCGGTCAGGTTGTTGACGTTGCCCAGAATATTGTTGAAGGCTTCGTCCAGTCGCGCCACCAGCGATGGGCCGGCCTGAATCACCGGCAATTCCTGGTCGGCTTCCCGCTCCAACGGCAGCGATTGACCGCCGCCGCTGGTCAATTCCACCGCCGCCACCCCCGTCAATCCGCGGGTGGACAGCGTGGCGATGGTGTCGCGGCGAATGGGGACACCACGCTCGATATCCAACACCACATCCACTTGATCGGGGTTGTTGCGGTCCAATTGGATCGATTCCACCTGCCCGACCTGGACGCCGCGATAGCGCACGGTCGCCTTGGGATTCAAGCCGGCCACCGATTCCCGGAAATACACCCGGTAGCGGTCGTAAGTCTTGGTCTCGCCGCCCAGCGTCAGCCAAAACGTCGCGCCCAGCAGCCCTGAACCGAGCAGCACCACGAACAACCCCACCAAGGCGTAATTTACTTTGCTCTGCACGCCTGCTCCCGCGCCGCGCGCCCGCGCGGCCCCTCAAAGTAAGCCCGAATCAGCGGATGCTCCGCCTGGGTCAATTCGCGCATCGGCGCGTAACCGATGACCCGCCGCTCGCCCAGGAACGCCACCCGGTCGGTGGCGCTCCACAGGGTATCCAGGTCGTGGGTCACCATTACCACCGTCAACCCCAGCGATTCCTTGAGCTGCGCCACCAGTTCGTCGAACGCCCCGGCGCTGACCGGGTCCAGCCCGGCGGTCGGTTCGTCCAGGAACAACAATGCCGGGTCCAGCGCCAGCGCCCGCGCCAGCGCCGCCCGTTTCAACATGCCGCCGCTCAGTTCGCGTGGCAGCTTGTTCCCAGCGTCCGCCGGCAGCCCCGCCAGCGCGATCTTGAGATCGGCGATTTCCGCGATCCGCCGCCTGGACAACCGGGTATGCTCGCGCAGCGGCACCGCCACGTTTTCGCGCACCGTCAGGGAGCTGAACAACGCTCCTTGCTGAAACAACATCCCGAACCGCCGCCGCAGCCGGAACGCGGCGGTTTCGCCGATGCCGATGATTTCCTGACCGAATAAATGGATGGAACCGGCCGCCGGCTTCAACAGCATGATGATCGCCCGCAGCAGGGTGGTCTTGCCGGAGCCGCTGCCGCCGACCAGGGCGACGATCTCGCCGCGCCGAATGTCGAGGTCCAGATTTTCGTGAATCACCGTCGCGTCAAACTCGGTGCGCAGGCCGCGCACCGTGATCACGGCATCGGCCGGGTTCGCGCTCAGCGCCACAGCCCCACCCCACCCAGGATGATCGAGAACAGGGCGTCGGCCGCGATCACCAGGAAAATGGATTGAACCACGCTAATCGTGGTGTGCCGGCCGACGCTATCGGCCCCGCCGCGCACCTGAAAGCCCTGATAGCAACCCACCAGGGCGATGATCGCGGCAAACACCGGGGTCTTGCCGATGCCCAGCAGGAATGAGATCGGCGTCACCACGCGCGGGAAGCGGTCGAGAAAATCACTGAAGCTCACGTCAAGCATGACCTGCGCCAAGACCATGCCGCCGAACACGCTCACCGCATCGGCGAACGTCGTGAGCAGTGGGAGGACGACGGTTAGCGCCAGCAGCTTGGGCAGCACCAGCAGGTCCATGGGTCGGATGCCGATGGTGCGCAGCGCGTCCACTTCCTCGGTGATTTGCATCGTGCCGATCTGGGCGGTGTAGGACGAGCCGGTGCGGCCGGCGACGATGATGGCGGTGATCAGCGGCGCCAGTTCGCGCAGCATGGTCAGCGACACCAACTCGACGATGAAGAGGTTGGCGCCGTAAAACTTGAGTTGCTGGCCGCCTTGATAGGCGATGACCACGCCCATCATGAACGACAGCAGCGCGATGATGGGCAGGGCGTGGACGCCGGCGGTTTCGATGTTGCCCAACAGCGCCCGCCAGCGGAACCAGCCAGGACGCAGCGCCAGCCGGGCCAGCGCCATTGCCGCTTCGCCGATGAAGGCCAGAAACTCGATGGCGTGGCGGGCGTGCGACCCAACCCAGCGACCCATCCGCTCCAGCGCGCTCCGAGCCATGGGGGGCGGTGGAACCGCCCCAGCGCTGGCGCGGCGCTCCCGCACCAAGTCCAGCAAAGCCTCGTGTTCCAGGCGCAGGTTGACCAGGCGGACCGAGCGGCTGGCTTGTTCCAGTTCGGCGACGATGTTCAGCAATCGCAGCGCGCCGGTGGTGTCGATGGCTTGGATGCCGGAACCGTCCAGCCACAATTCACCCGCTGGCCAACGAATTGCGCGCGGCTGTAAATCCAGCGCCTCGATGCCGTGCAGGGTCCAGTCGCCCTCGCAGCGGCACTGCTCCCCATCCACCCGGATAACGGCGCGGAGGACGGTGGATGGCGCGGGCGACGCAGCCATGAGGAGTCGTCAGTCGGAACGGCCTTAGCGCGGGTTCAGCCGCCGCCAGGCCGCGGGGTCCTGCTGGCCGCCGGGCTTTTCCCAAATCCCGCGCCGGGCTTGTTGGGCCTCGGCCTGGGCTTGTCGATAGACCGCCGAGTTGTTGTACTGCTCATACACGACTGCCCGCCCTTGTCGGACCATTTCCAACCCAGCGTCGCGCTCGCCGACGAAGACCTGGGCGACGACCCGACCGTAGCGGTCCTGATCGATTACCCGCAACCGGACCGAATCGCGCCGGGGCAGCAAGCCGCGGAACGCTTCGCGGGAACGGTCGCCCCACGGCTCCTGACCCATTTCCGGAGCGTCGATGCCGAACACCCGAACCTTGACTTCGCCGTCCGGACAACTGGCGGTCAGGGTATCGCCGTCATAGACCGATTTGACGCCGCAAACCAGTTCCGTGCCTCGGCCCAGGGTCGAGGACGGGACCTTGGGTTCGTGCAGGATATAGCTGATGGCGACAATGGCCACCGTCAGTCCACCGATCACCCAGGGCGAACGATTCTTGCGGCGACGGGTTCGGTTCAACTCGCCGCGCAGCGTTTGTTGCAGCAGTTTCAGCAAATCTTGTTTCACCGAGGGTACCAACGTGAGGAGCGGAATATTCGCCAGCCGATGCCTTCAGGATAGTCAGTCCTCGCGGGAAAATCAGAACCCTTGCGGAGACTCCCTTCCCCGCCAGGGGGAAGGGGGGACTTTCACCTCGCCGCCGCTAGCGCCTGTTCCAGATCGGTGAGGATGTCGTCGATGTGCTCGATACCGATGGACAAGCGCACCAGGTCCTCGCTGACCCCGGCCCTTTCCAATTCGGTCGGCGATAATTGCCGATGGGTCGTGGTGGCCGGGTGGCAGGCGAGCGACTTGGCGTCGCCGATGTTGACCAACCGGGTGACCAGTTGCAGAGCGTCGATGAACTTGGCGCCGGCCTCGCGGCCACCCTGGATGCCGAAGCTGAGGACGCTGGCGCCGCGCCCGCCCATGTACTTGTCCACTAGCGGTTTTTCCGGGCTGTCAGCCAGAGCGGGATAGCGCACCCATTCGACCCGTGGGTGGCTCTTAAGATACTCGGCAGCCTTGACGGCGTTCTCGCAATGCCGATCCATCCGCACCGGCAGGGTCTCGATGCCTTGCAGGATCAGGAAACTGTTGAACGGCGAGATCGCCGCGCCGGTATTGCGCAGCGGCACCACCCGCGCCCGGCCGATGAACGCCGCCGGCCCCAGTGCCTCAACGTAGACCACGCCGTGATAGGACGGGTCCGGTTCGTTCAGCCGGGCGAACCGTTCCTTGTGCTGGTCCCAGGGGAAGCGGCCGGAATCGACGATGACGCCACCCAGGCTGGTACCGTGGCCGCCCATGTACTTGGTCAGGGAATGCACCACGATATCGGCGCCGTGCTCGAAGGGTCGGCACAGATAGGGGGTAGGCACGGTGTTGTCTACGATCAGCGGCACGCCGTGCGCGTGGGCCACTGCCGCCAGCGCCCCGAAGTCCACGACGTTGGCCGCTGGATTGCCGATGGACTCGCAGAACACCGCCTTGGTCTTGCCGTCGATCAGCCGGCCCAGTGCCCCGATATCGCGATAGTCGCCGAAGCGGGCTTCGATGCCGAAGCGGGGCAGGGTATGGGCGAACAGATTGTAGGTCCCGCCATACAGGGTCGAGGTGGTGACGATGTTGTCGCCGACCTCGGCGATGGTCATCAGCGAATAGGTGATTGCCGCCGAGCCGGCGGACACCGCCAGCGCGCCGACTCCGCCCTCCATCGCCGCCACTCGTTGTTCGAGCACGGCGGTGGTGGGGTTCATGATCCGAGTGTAGATGTTGCCCGGCACCTTCAGATCGAACAGGTCGGCGCCGTGCTGGGTGTCGTCGAAGGCGTAGGACGTGGTCTGGTAGATGGGGACGGCGACGGCCTTGGTGGTGGATTCGGGCGTATAGCCGCCATGGATCGCAATCGTTTCGATTTTCATTGTCTCGGGTTCCGTCGGTTGCCAGGGAAGGACAGAAGAAGTCTGTATGCGGTCATCGGGGAATGTCCAGTAGCGCCACGCCGTAAATCGCGCCTTGCAGACACAGCCAAGCATAACCGGCGGCCAGCAGGTCGTCGAACATGATGCCAAAACCGCCGCCAATCCGTTGATCCGCCCGCCGAATCGGCCAAGGTTTGAGAATATCGAACAGCCGGAACAACGCAAAACCGGCGATGAGCCACAACCAACCGGGCGGGGCGGCGATCATGGTGACGAGGTAACCGATCACCTCGTCCCAGACGATGGCGGGATGGTCGTGGACGCCCAAATCGCGGGCGGCGCGGTCGCAGACCCACACCCCCAGCGCGAAACCGGCCACGGTCAGCGACAGATAGATCCACAGCGGCAGCGATTGCATCAGCAGATACAGCGGAATCGCCGCCAGCGTGCCGAAGGTGCCGGGCGCTTTGGGTGCGCAGCCGGAACCGAAGCCGAGGGCCAGGAAATGCACGGGGTCGCGAAAAACGCGGGCGCAAGGACGGTCATCCGACGAAATCGAATCTTTTGGCATCGAAAGCTCCCCTTTCCCTAAAGGTCGTAATCCAGCGTCAGCGGCGCGTGGTCGGAGAAACGCTGGTCGCGGTAAATGGTGGCGGCGCGGATTTTCTCCGCCAGGCCAGGCGTGATCACCTGATAGTCGATGCGCCAGCCAACATTGTTTTCCCACGCTCGGCCGCGATGCGACCACCAGGTGTATTGATCGGGGTTCGGGTTCACCACCCGGAAGGCGTCCACCCAGCCCAGCGGCCCGAACAATTCCTCCATCCAGGCCCGCTCCTCGGGCAGGAACCCGGAACAGGTCTGATTGGCCCGCCAGTTCTTCAGGTCGATTTTCCGGTGGGCAATGTTCCAGTCGCCGCAGAGGATGAAGTCGCGGCCGCTGGCGCGCATCGCCCGCAGCGGCTCGGCCAGTCGCGCCATGAAATCGAATTTCACCGCCTGTCGTTCCGGACTGGAGGAGCCGGACGGTAGATAGAGCGAGATCACGCTAAGAGGGCCGAATCGCGCTTCCAGCCAACGGCCTTCGGTATCGCATTCGGGCCAACCCAAGCCGGTTCGCACTTCATCCGGTTGGCGGCGGGCGTACAGCGCGACACCGCTGTAGCCCTTGCGCGTGGCGTCGTGGTAATGGCAGTGGTAGCCGGGCGGGTGATAAACCTCGGGCGGCAACTGATGTTCCTGGGCCTTGGTTTCCTGGATGCAGACCACGTCGGCGCTCTGTCCGGCCAGCCAGTCGAAAAAACCCTTGCGGGCGGCGGAACGGATGCCGTTGGCGTTGAAGGTGATCACCCGCATGAGGTTGTGATGCTCCAGTAAAAGGGCTGCGAACGAGGCTATGATACCGGCATTTCATGCTCACTCAGGCGGAATCTCCAACCATGCGGGACTATCAGCGGGATTTTCTCGACTTCGCCATCGGTCGGGGCGTGTTGCGCTTCGGCGAATTCACCCTGAAATCCGGGCGGATCAGCCCGTATTTCTTCAACGCCGGCCTGTTCGACAGCGGCGCGGCGCTGGCTCGGCTGGGTCATTGTTACGCCGCCGCGATCATGGATGCCGGGCTGGAGTTCGACGTGCTGTTCGGGCCGGCCTACAAGGGCATTCCACTGGTGGCGGCCGTCGCCATCGCCCTGGCCGACCGGCATGGCCGCGACGCGCCCTGGTGCTTCAACCGCAAGGAAGCCAAGGACCATGGTGAGGGCGGGTTGATCGTCGGCGCTCCGCTCCAGGGGCGGGTGCTGATCGTGGACGATGTCATCACCGCTGGTACCGCCATCCGCGAGACGATGCAAATCCTGACCACGCACGGCGCGGCCCCGGCGGGTGTGGTGATCGCGCTGGACCGGCGAGAGCGCGGTCAGGGTGAGTTATCAGCGGTTCAGGAAGTCGAGCGCGCCCACGGTATCGCCGTGACTTCGATCGTGAGCCTGGACGATTTGGTGGCGTACCTGGCCGAACGACCGGAATACGCCGTGTATTTGGAGAAGATGCAGGGTTATCGGGCGCGGTATGGGATTGTGGATTAAGAGGCTGTATCAAAACCCATCTCCCACAAGTGGGAGATGGGGAGGGGTGAGGGTTGTTTTTCAATCGGTCAACGTACCGAAGGCGGTATGGACGCGCCTCTCATGACCCCGGTCCGTTCCAGTCGCCGGCCAGCGGTTTCCAACCAGCGCCGGGGGGGCCGTAGCTGAAGGTCAGATCGGCGATGCCGTTGGTGTTGCTGTTACGCAGGTAGAAGACGCTGGTGGCTGGGCTGTATAGACCGATGGTGGTCACGCCGTCGCCGTTCCAGTCACCCACGACGGGGAGCCAGCCCGCGCCGGGGGGACCGTAGCTGAAGGTCAGGTCGGCGATGCCGTTGGTGTTGCTGTTGCGCAGGTAGAAGATACTGGTAGCCGGGTTGTACAAGCCGATGGTGGCGACGCCGTCGCCGTTCCAGTCACCCACGACGGGGAACCAACCGGCGCCGGGGGGACCGTAGCTGAAGGTCAGATCGGCGATGCCGTTGGTGTTACTGTTGCGCAGGTAGAAGACGCTGGTGGCCGGGTTGTACAGGCCGATGGTGACGA
>JARSSP010000070.1 GCA_029624675.1 Candidatus Contendibacter sp. | reverse complement strand
AGCAACGAATACTGATCAGTTTCGCTTAGCTCCACAAAAACCGACGAAGAACCAATAATCATTACAATATTCAATATTTTTTAATGGAGGCATTTTAAATGACATTGCGCACTGCTTTTGATTTAGTCGTAGAAGATTTTATTAGAAAACCAGTTAAAAAGTGGCATGGTTTTGTGAATTTAGAAGAGTATTTAATTAGAAAGGGAATTGCGCCAGTGCCGAATTTACAAGATTATCGAAATAATGCAGAACAGCTATTAGGATGGATACCTTTGAATCCTTCAAAAGAAGAAGTATCTAGGGCTATTAAGGATATATATGTAACATATGATGAAGGTAATAGCATACCGTCTGTGAAAGCGTTTAACGATTTATTTGATAAAATAACCAACTCAACATACAGGCTTATTCTAATTAAAGGAAATAGAGGAATAGGTAAAACCGCAGCATTGAATTATTTTTTCACTGAAAAATCTGCGGAACTTATCTCGAAAGGATACACATATTTCCGTTGCGACGCCAGGAAAATTGAAGCTGTTGATAGAGCAATCTGGAAAAAAACCTCCCAAGTTGCTAGTACTCCAGATGAATTAGATGATGATATGGATTTTCAGAAATTTAATAATGGGGCTTCGTTGATGGAATATATCAATTCACATAATATATATGTGGCTTTGATGTATTCTAGGATTGACCCATTTCTCAGTGGGTTTAAGTTAACTATGGAAGGAGAAAGTTCTTGTAATATAGGTCAAGATAAATACGGAGAATTTAATTTATATTTAAAGGGTATCAGGTCTGAAGGCGAGGAGAACCTATGGAAAATAATAGCTGATATGTTCATTGCTAGTTCAGAACTTTTGCAAGATAAGAAAACAATTAATTTAAAAAGTATAAGTATGATTAGCTTTGTTGCTAAAGTAATCTCTGAAATTCGAAAGAGTGATTATTCAGATAGTTTAATGTCTCATTTTTATAAGTTTTTTCATTTAAATAAAAATTTTAAAGGGTTGATATTGACTATAGATGGCGTTGATAATTTTTCAAGAATTGCAACTTCAGGGCGTAGATATTATAAGAAATTCCTCGAACAGTTGCGTGATTTTATTCCAACTGACAAGCCAAACCATGCTTTTGAAAAAGTTATTATATCCCTTCGCTCAGAAAGTTATCACGAGCTATTTCAAGAAATAGCTTCAGGATACTCTAGATCATCCCAAATAGATTTTGAGGTTATTGCACCAAATATTCGACATATAATTTCAAAACGTATAAAGGTTGCCAACGACGTCATTATTAATAATGATGATAATTCTTATTATACTTTTGCAATAAAAGCCTCTAGATCAAATGCAATTTTTGCAGCATTTTTGATAGAAGTTGAGGGGTTTTTAGATCACTATATTTCTGCCTTTTTAGAAAGAGTTAAGAATATAGAATTCCTAAATGATCAGGATAGACAGCTTATTCAGAATAATTCTGAAGAGGTTTTACTAGAAATATTATTTTGTTCAAATGTCCGCAGCATGATACGTAATATAATTGGCACCTACGCACATTGTCGTGTTGGTTTTGATAGGGTATATAGAAGATATTATAAGAAATTTAGCACATTCTTGAAAATTAATCACGCAATTATAGTTGAAGGTAGTATATTGCTTGGAGGTCGTGTAGTTGAAGATGATAGTAATGAAAAAAGCCCTGCAAGAAGAGGCAGATGGTGCCCACCTATATTTTCATTTCCAAGGAAAAATGATGAGGATATTTGGTTTGGCCTTGGGGTTATTCGCGTCTTACAATTTATTTTTTACTATAAAGCCAGTACTGAATCAAGATGTGCTAGAGCATTAGGTGATATTGGGTATCCAAAAGAATTGGCTAATTGGTTTTTTAATAGGGCTTTGATGTATGGTTTAATAAAGGTTGATGAATTGAGTATGGCTAATCATTATGTGCCATTTCAGCTAACTAAGAAAGGTGTTTTTTTACTTAATCATCTTTTTGATGAAGAAGGCTTAATTTATTATCTTGCTTCTTCTGCATTCTTTCCAGTGGATTTCACATCAAGTTCTCAATACATTATTCTCCATGGAGAGGATCCAAATGGATTACGGGATTTTTCCAGGGCGGCAATTTCGGTGGGTTTGTGTATATTTAGATGCATTAATGAAGCTCATAGAAGAGAGATTAAAATTCTTGAATCAAATAATCCTGATTTAATAGAGTGCTTTTCATTGCCTAGCCATAAAAATATCTGTATTAAATGGTTTAAAAGATTCAATAAAATTTATGAAACTCATAATCAGGGGGGGGAAATTTCAACAGGCAAATCCTACTGGAAATCTATAGTTCTTGAAGAAATTGCCTCTGATATATCGGCCCTTATTAAGTAAGGATTAAATAAGTAATGAATAGTGCCATCCCAGATTCAGGAGATACGATCTTAGAGAAACCTCTTCAACTCCCCCGGAATCGGATCGGCGGGCGGATCGTTCCCCAACTCAAACACCACCGCCTGCTCCCCTGGCCTCAGCCAGAACTGCACGAACATCTCGCCCTTCGCCGCCACCAAATCCAGCCACGGCCCCAGCTCCTGGGCGCGGGCGTAGTACAGGCGCAGAATCCCGCCCCGATAAACGGTCGGGCTAGAGGAACGGCTTGAGTTCCTCCGGTATCGGATCGGCGGGCGGATCATTCCCCAGATCGAACACTACCGCCTGCTCCCCCGGCCTCAGCCAGAACTGCACGAAGATTTCCCCCTTCGCCGCCACCAAATCCAGCCACGGCCCCAGTTCCTGAGCACGGGCATAGCGTAACGTCATCGTTTGGCCGGAATACATCACCGGCTGGTAACGGTCGATGTTCGCCACTGGCTCAATTCTGGCGGTCTGAATCTCCCCGTTCAGGTAATACACCCGGCGCTGGTCGATCTTCCCCAGCAACCAGCGCAGCGTCCGGCCCTTCATCTCCACCCGTACCGATTGGACCTTGAGCGGTTCCCCCTCGATGAGCCGGGCGGTCACCGGCAACAGGTGATGGTGGGCCTCGCTCCGGCCCACGGCCCGTGGGTGGCCTTCATGCAGCACGATGAACCCGCCCTTCCAGACGCCCGCCACCGGATAGCGCCCGGTGATGCGCGCCAGCGTCAGGTTATCCGTGGCGGTCAGTTCCAGGTCGTACCAGTGCGTCCCGGCGTTCCGCTGGTACTGCTCCACGGCAATCTCGAAGCTCTGCAACAGCACCTGCAACGCATCCCGGAAACCCAGTTGGCTCAGCGGAACCAGCGCGAGGGTCGTTACCAGCAGCACTGACAGCAACACCATTTCCCCCTTGCTGCCCACCTCCAGCCGCCAATTGCGGTTACCGGGCGTCACCAGCCGCACCGGCGAGGGCCACAGCAGATCGACGCCCCGGATGTTGAGCATGTCCAGCCACAAATGGGACCAGGTGCCGCCCACCACGCACCAGAAGTACAAGGGCTGGAGGAGCCACAGCGGAGAAACCACGACCGCCAGCCCGGCCAGGCCGACGAGGGAATGGGTGAGCGTGCGATGACCGAACCGGCGTTCCAGCGGCACCGAGACCCAGAAGAACAGCCGCCCGATCTTGGACGGCGGCAGGTCGATGTCCGGCAGGATCGCCGCCACCGCCGCCAGCGCCCCGCCGATCCAGTCCGGCCGGTAACCGAACAGGGTTGCCCCGCCCAGGTAAAGGACGGCGGCGAAGGCGACGTGAGTACCGAGGGTCAAGCGGTTACTCCGCGGTCGAGAGGTCATCCCGGCATCGCGTGGCTTGCGTCAGCCGGGGGATAGAATAATAAAACAATCCGTCCTGATGCATCCCAAGCTGGCTAGCAAGAGAAACAGAAACACGGCCAAGAACTTGAGGAATATTAACTTATAAAACGATTTCGGCGCTTCGATCCAATCCGATACCAGGACGAAGACCGTGCGAGCTCCGACGAGCATCGGAACCAGGATCAAAATTGAGATGAACCAACCCATGTTCCCGATCAGATAGAGGAAAAAAAGACAAGCAATCGCGGTGAGGGCAGCGAGGATAGCGAGGATCAAGACGATGGCGCAAAAGCCAAAGACTTTTCCCACGACTTGCAACATCGAATCGAAACGGTTCATGGATCGGACGCTCCCCGCTAGTTCGCCTTCCCCGCGCCCCGGAACAAGAACACTCGCAAGGCGATGACGAAGGCGGCGACCATCCCGGCGAACACGTACAGTTCGGTATCGCCGGTGCCGCGCGCCATGTAACGCACCGCCACGACGGAAGCCAAGGCGACGACCATGATCGGGGTGAAGTCGATGTAGCGCACCCCCGCCGCGTGGCGCATTTCCCGGATGTGCCGCTTGTCGACCAGATGTTCCTTGCTGGAATCGGCCAGCAGATCGGCGAGGGCCTGCGGGTTGCCGTTGGCCTGCTTCACGACATGGGCGATGTACAACGGCGGCGATTCGATCAGCATCCCCGGTTTGGCGATGTAGCCTTGGTGATGCTCGCCGATCACCCGCACGCCATTTGGACCTTGCCGCCGGACGATGCCGATTATTCCAAACGCTGGGGCGCGATCAAAAAACACTTTACCCGATCCTGGCGGGCGACGGGCGGCAACGAACAACCCTCGACCGATTCCCGCCACCGCTATCGACGTCGGGGCGTCTGGCAACGGCGGTTCTGGGAACACGCGCTGCGCTTGCCTGACTGACTTTAGCCTGCCGACGCTGCTGTTTCTGGGCGGGGGATTTTACGCGCCGCGCCGGTTGCGCCGAGTGGTGTTACGACTTGGGCAATACCACCAGTTCGGTTTCCGAAACGCGGTCAGGTAGACGCAGGACCAGCAGCACCAGCAAAGCGCCAAGACCGACAGCTAGGCTGAAACCGACACTGGCCCCAAACAACCGGTGTAGCCCGGCGACTGGCGCCAGCCACAGGCCGCCGATCAGAAACCGCAGCAGCGCCTGCCACCAACCGATTCCTCGCCCGTCGCGGCCCCGCGCTCGCAATCGCCAGGCGCGCATTCCCAAAGTTTGGCCACCGTGAGTCCAGAACCCACCGTAGAACAAAAAACAGATCAGAAACAGATAAGTTTGGAAGAAGGGATTACCCGCCAGCGGGTTGTGAACCTTGAATGCGTCGTCGCCGATGACGGCCACCACCAACGCCAACGCCAGCCCGGTCGCGCCGATCAGCACCCCGCTCAGCAACAGGCCGTCGTAGAGGATGGCGGCCAGCCGGCGCGGCAGACCGGCGAGCGCGATCTTGGCGTCCGATGGCGACGGATCAACGCCACCCGGATCGTTCATGGCCAAACAGACCGGCCGTCGGTCATTTCACCGCCGGGGGAATGGCGGAGGCCGCCGGTTGCTTGCCGGCGGGTTTGGCGGCGGCGGACTTGCCGTTCCTGCTTTTGTCCGGCTTGGCCTTGGCTGGCTCCTTGCCAGCGGGCGCGGCAGCGACCTCGGGCGCCGCGCCCGAGGTCGGCCGGGGACCACCCAGCCAGCCATTGATCTCGGTCAAATCCGCTTCCGACAATTGACCGGCGGCCTGCCGCAGGATCAGAAAATTGGCGATGTAGGAATAGCGGGCCTGGGCATAATTAGCTTGGGCCAGATAGACATCGCGTTCGGCGTTGAGGACGTCCACGATGGTGCGAGTGCCCACTTCGTAGCCCGCCTGATTGGCTTCCAGCGCGCTGCGGGTGGACACCCGGGTCTGATCCAGCGCCTTGATCTGGCTGATGGCCGCTTCCTGACCCCGATAAGCGTTACGAACGGTGCGGATGGTATCGCGTTGCAGATTTTCCAGATTCTGCCGGGCGGCTTCGTAGTTGTACGCCGCCTGGCGGGCCTGCGAGGACACCGCGCCGCCGCTGTACAGCGGAATGGTCAGTTGCAGGTTGACTTGGCTGCTGGTGGTATCAGTGACGCTGTTATCGAGGTTGACGCGGCTGAGCCCCAGGTCCAGCTTCGGATAGTGGCCGGCCTTTTGCAAATCAATGTTCTCCCGCGCCTGATCGACGCCGTAGCCGGCGCTACGCAGCCTCAGATTGTTTTCCAGCGCCATGCGCACCCACTCCTCCGGATCGTTCGGCTGGGGCAGCGCCAGTGGCATCCGCTCGCTGAGCAGGTTGAGTTGGGCATAGTCCTGGCCGGTCAATTGCCGCAGGAATTCGCGGGCATCGGCCAGCTTATTGATGTAATCGATCTCCACCGAGACGGCTGCATCGAAACGCGCCTGGGCATCGTAAACGTCGGTGATGGTCGCCAATCCGACCTCAAAGCGCCGGTTAGCCTGTTCGAGCTGGCGGGCGAAGGCGTTCTTGGCGGCCGTGGCGTAGGTCAGGTTGTCCAGCGCCGCCAGCACCCCGAAGTAGCCTTGCGATAACCGCAAGATCAGGTCGTTCTGGGCATTGTGGAAGTCCACGTCCGATTGTTCGACCACGGCGCCCGCCAATCGCTGCCGCACCTGGCTGCCGCGATTGTAGACCGGCTGCGTTAAGCTGATGGCGTAGTTATGACTGCCGAAGGAGGACTGCCCCGTCGGCGATCCAGCGATCCCGAAGGAATAGCCCTGCTCGGCCGCGACCCCCACGCTCGGCAACAACAGCGCCCGCGCCTGCGGCTTGGTTTCCTGGGCGGCTTCCCGGCTGGCGGCGGCGGCCTTGAGCGTCGGATCGCTGTCCAGGGCCTGGCGGTAGACTTGCAGCAGGTCTTCCGCCCCCGCCGGCGGGCCGCACAGTACGGCGATGATCCCGGCCAATACCAGACGTGCTTTGGGCATGACTGACAGACTCCCCTCTCAGATATTAGTAAACGCTAATATATTCAGAGACTCACGGCAAGCGGGGAATCCGTGGACCGCGATCACCGCTCGCGGATTCTCAAAACTCGAAGGTCTTGACCGGCGCCGCGTTGCGCAGGGGCGGTAACTCGGTATCGAACAGGCTTTCCCGACTCCATTCCCGCTCGCCGACCCGGGTGATCAACAACGCCTCCATGACCGGCGGCTGGCCGACCACAATGAACAGCCGGCCGCCCAGGCTCAGGCTTTGCCGCCAGACCTCGGCGACCTCGGCCACCGACCCCGTGACGGCGATGACATTGTAGCGGCGCTCGCCCCAGCCCCCGCTGGCGTCGCCCGAATGGAGCGCCACGTTGTTCACACCATGGGCCTTGAGCTTCTGGCGAGCGGTCTCGGTGAATTCGGACACGATATCCACGCTGACCACGCTAGCGGCCAGCCGGGCCAGACAGGCCGTCAGATAACCGCCGCCCGTACCCACCTCCAAGGCATGATCGGTCGGTTGCGCCGCCAGCGCTTGCAAAATCCGCCCTTCGACGTTGGGTTTCAGCATGACTTCGCCATGACCGAGCGGGATGGCGACGTCGCTGAACGCCAGCTTGCGATAGCGCTCCGGCGTGAAATCCTCGCGCGGCACGCGGGCCAGGGTGTCCAGTACCCGCTGATCCAGCACTTCCCAAGGCCGGATTTGCTGCTCGATCATATTGTGGCGGGCCAGCTCGAAATTGAATGCGGTCATGGTCGGAGTCCTGTCAACGCCTGAGGGTCTTGGTGTGATAGCGAGTGATGGCGGGGGTAACACCCCTCGACTCGAAATCGGAGCGGGCGGATTCTAGCACAAGGTCAATTGTCGTCGCGCGGAGCTACAGGAACGTGGCGCCCACCGCGAACAACCGCTCGACCTCCGACACCCGCTTCTTGTCGATCAGGAACAGAATGACGTGGTCGTCCGCTTCGATCACGGTATCGTGGTGACAGATGATCACCTCGTCGCCACGAGCGATGGCGCCGATGGTGGTGCCGGGCGGCAAGCGAATCTCCTCGACCCGCCGACCCACCACTTTCGAGGTCTTGTAGTCACCGTGGGCGACCGCCTCGATGGCCTCGGCGGCCCCGCGGCGCAGGGAATGCACCTTGGCCACGTCGCCGCGGCGGACATGGGTCAGCAAACTGCCGATCGTGGCCTGCTGCGGTGAAATGGCGATGTCGATGATGCCCGACGACTCCACCAGATCGACATAGGACACCAGGTTGATCAGGGCCATGACCTTGCGGGCGCCCATCCGCTTGGCCTGCATCGCCGACAGGATATTGGCCTCGTCGTCGTTGGTGACGGCGCAGTACACATCCACCTGTTCGATGTTCTCCTGCCGCAGCAGGTTTTCGTCGGCGGCGTCGCCCTGCAGGACGATGGCTCGACTCAACTGCTCGGACAGCCGTCGGGCGGTGGCGGGGTTGCACTCGACGACCTTGACCTGGAACCGATCCTCCAATCCCTGCGTCAGTCGGGCACCGATATGCCCCCCGCCGGCGATGATGATGCGTTTCACCATCTTGTCGAATTTGCGCAGTTCGCCGACGATGGCGCGGGTATTCTTGCGGGCGGCGATGAAAAAAACCTCGTCGTCGGCCTCGATGACGGTGTCGCCCTCCGGGATAATCGGACTGCCCTGGCGGAAAATGGCCGCCACCCGGCTTTCGATGCCCGGCATCCGTTTCGGCAGCGCGCGCAGCGCCTGACCAACCAGGGTGCTGCCCTCGTAGACCTTGACGCCCACCAACCGAACCTGGCCATCGGCGAAATCCAGCACCTGCAAGGCGCCGGGATGCTCGATGATGCGCTGGATATGGTCGGTCACCAATTGCTCGGGACTGATCAACACGTCGATGGGCAACGCCTCGTCCTTGAAGAGCTGCTCCTGATAGGCCATGTAGCTGCTTGAGCGGACCCGCGCGATCTTGGTGGGCGTGTTGAACAAGGTATGGGCGACTTGACAGGCAACCATGTTCACTTCGTCGTTGTCGGTCAAGGCGATCAACATGTCGGCGTCGGCGATGCCGGCCTGTTCGAGCACGGCCGGATAGGACGCATGGCCGCGAACGGTGCGCAGGTCCAGCCGGTCCTGCAACGCTTGCAGGCACTCGGCGTCGGCGTCCACCACGGTGACATCGTTGGCCTCGCTGGCCAGGATATGCGCCACCGATCCCCCCACCTGGCCAGCGCCGAGGATGATGATCTTCATCTCCCACCCTCACTCATCCAGGGCTTTTTTGGGATCGATCCCCAGAGCGCGCAGCTTGCGATAGAGGTTGGTGCGTTCCATGCCGACCCGTTCGGCCAGCCGCGCCACGTTGCCCTCGCACTCGCGAAACTGTTGCATGAGGTAGGTGCGCTCGAACTGTTCGCGGGCCTCGCGCAGCGTCAGATTCAGGGGAATATTGCCGGCATCCTGGGATTTGGCGGCGGTGGCGCCGCGCACCGCCGCATCCACTTCCTCCAGCGCGATTTCTTCCTCCCCTCCTAAGATCAGAAGGCGCTGCACCAGATTTTTGAGCTCGCGAATGTTGCCAGGCCAGGCGTAGTTGCGCAGCCGATTCTGCGCGGCCAGGGTAAAGTGGCGATAGGTGAGATTTTCCTGGTCGACGAAATAGCCGACATAGTAATTCAGCAGTTCCGGCACATCCTCGACGTGGTCGCGCAAGGGCGGCAACCGGATCGGCACCACGTTCAACTGATAATACAGATCCTCGCGGAACCGCCCCACCGCCACTTCCTGTTCCAGATCGCGGTGCGTGGCGGCCACGACCCGCACGTTGACCCGCACCGCCTCCTTGCCGCCGATGCGCAGGAAGGAACCGTTCTCCAGCGCGCTGGCCAACTTGGCCTGAGCCTCAAGGTCCATGTCGGCCAGTTCGTCGAGAAACAGGGTGCCGCCGCTGGCCTGTTCCAGCCGGCCGTAGTGAATCCGGTCGCCCTGTTCGGAGCCGAATAGTTCCAGACTGGCGTTCTCGCGGGCGATGGAACCGACCCCCACGTCCACGAACGGGCCGGCGCGGCGCGGACTGTGGGTGTGCAGGAAACGCGCGTAAACTTCCTTGCCAGTGCCTGGCTCACCAAAAATCAAGACCGGCGCGTCGTGCTGGGCGATCTTGAGCACCTGGGCCCGCAAGCGCTGCACGACATCGCTACGACCCACCGGCTCGGCGACCACCCGCTGTTGGCGGCGTAGGTTCTGATTTTCCCGCGCCAGCCGATCCGCGTCCAAGGCCCGCTCCACGGTCAGCAGCAGCTTGGCCATGGACAACGGTTTCTCGATAAAATCGTAGGCGCCCAATCGCGTCGCCTCCACGGCGGTTTCGACCGTGCCGTGCCCGGACATCATGATCACCGGACAGGGCAGATGATCGCCCTCGCTCCATTCCTTGAGCAGGCTGATGCCATCGGTGTCGGGCATCCAGATATCGAGCAGGATCAGATCGGGGCGCTGGGCGCGGCGAGCCTCGCGGGCGGCGGTCGCGTTTTCCGCGGTGGCAACCGTGTAGCCCTCGTCCTGTAAAATTTCCTTTACCAAGTCACGGATATCCGGTTCGTCGTCGACGACCAGAATATAGGGCGCGTTCATCCGGCCTCCTTCTCGGTGTGCAACGGCGCGGCGGGAACGGCGGGCGAGCCGGCGCCGTCGCGCAATAGCGGCAAGCGGATCGCAATCCGGGCTCCGCCGTTGGGCGGCGATTCCAACTGGATCCAGCCGCCGTGTTCTTCAACGATTTTTTTGACGATCGCCAATCCTAGCCCGGTTCCCTTGGGTTTGGTAGTCACATAAGGTTCGAAGGCGTTGGCCAAAATGGCGTCGGGAAAACCCGGCCCGTCGTCGCGCACGCTCAGTTCGACGCAATCGGCGCCGACGACGTGCGCGCGGCCGGTGCCGATCCACAGCGTCGAACCGTGACCGTCGCGAATGGCTTCGATGGCGTTCTTGACCAGATTGTGCAACAACTGACGCAGGCGAACCTTGTCCGCGTTGATCGACAGGGGCTCCTGAACCAGTTCCAGCTTGATCTCCACCCCGGCGGGATAGTCCCGGTAGAGATAGAGTACTTCGGTCACGAACTCGTTCAGTTCCAGTGGGGCTAATTGTGGACGCGGCGGGCGAGCGTATTCGTTGAAGGCGTCCACCATTTCCTTCATCGCCTGGACCTGCTGAATGATGGTGTGGGTGCCGCGCTCCAACACCCGCCCCTGCTCGTCGTCGAACTGCTTGAGATACTTGTGGCGGATGCGCTCGGCGGCGAGCTGAATCGGCGTCAACGGATTCTTGATCTCGTGGGCCAGACGACGGGCCACCTCGCCCCAGGCGGCGTCGCGTTCGGCCCGCACCAGGTGGGTGATGTCATCGAACACGATCACGTGGCCGCCGCGCAAACCGACGGCATCGGGCAGCGAACTGCCGCGACAGAGCAGGATCCGCCGCCCGGCCCCGCCAAACCAGGCAATTTCCTGCCGCCAGTCGCCTGGGGCGTTCAGTTGTGGACCGATCGCCTCGATCAAATCCCGCAACACCGGTTGCGCGGCCACGATGCGTTGGCGGTCGGCACCGATCAGCGCGCTCAAATCCACGCCCAGAATCTGACTGGCGGCCGCGTTACAGGTTTGCAGGCGCTCGGCCTGGTCAAGGGTCAACACCCCGGACGACAACCGCGCCAGCACCGTTTCCAGATAGGCGCGCTGGCTTTCGACCAACTCCTGGCCACGCCGCGCCGCATCGCGCGCCTGAGCTAGGTTCCGGGTCATCTGGTTGAAGGACTGCACCAGAAAACCCAGTTCGTCACCGCCACCGCCGCCAGGCAGTTGCTGATCGAACTGGCCGGCGGCGACCGCCTGGGTCCCCTCCGCCAATTCCCGCAACGGTTGCACCAGTCGGCGCGCGGTATGGAACGCCGCCCAGAATGCCGCCAGCACCGCCAGCAACAGAACCAGCGACAGGGTCAGGGTAAACATCGTCTTGAGCGGCGCCCGGAGGAAAATCAGTTCCTTGTAGCTGTCGAAAGCCCCCTGCACCGCGTCGGCGAGCAGGCTCAGTCGGTCGGTCACCGGAAACAGTGCTTGCAACAGACGCTCTTCGCCACTAGGCGTCGTTGTCCGCACCACCGCTCGGATCTGAAAACCGGCGTCGCGGATCGGTTCCAAACCGACGTAATCGCGACCCTGGCGAACTTGCAGCAACACGGCCTCCGGCGGCGGGTCCGGCACGATCAGCGTCGGATCGGCGGTGGCGGTGGCGATGATGTGCCCCCCGCGACCAAACAGGGTCAGCTCGGACCCATCGCCCAGATCGAGCCACTCGTCCAGCCGGCGGGCCGCTTGATCGTCATCGCTGTCGGCCACTGCCTCGGCCACCCGCCCGGTCTGCTTGAGCACCTCGCGCATCCGCAGATCCAGGGCGGTGCGACTGAGTTCCAGCGCGTCGCCAAGACCTCGATCCACCTGGACGTTGAACCAGCTATCGATTCCGCGTTGCAGGAAATGCAGCGAAAAGCCGTAAACCAGCGCCACCGGGATGATAGCCAGCGCCGCGAAGATGCTGGCCAATCGCAAGGTCAGGCGCGCGCCGGGCTCACGCCGGCGGTACAGGCGAACCAGAACCGCCAAGTTGTACAGGATCAGGGCCGCCAACGCCCCCAGGCCAATGGCGCTGAGCAACAGCAACCCAGAGTAGATTTGCCCGAACCGCGCCAAGTCGGTGGTGGCCCGGCCCATCAGCACCAGGATGACCAACAGCAATCCCAGCAGCGTCAGCGCCGGCAACCGACCCTGGCCGCGCGCCAACCGGCGAATCAGAGCGACCATACGCGCCACTCGCTGGTCAGCCGCCAGTCGTCCGAAAGATAGGCCAACAGGCGCAACGGCGCTGGCAAGGATTCAATGTCGAGTAAAGCCCGCAGGGCGGCTTCGTAACGTTCGTTCTCGGTCAGCAAACTTCGATCGAGCAAGGGGAAATCGTGAATCCGCCCCATGAACCCCAATGCGGCGGTCTGGGTGGGAAAGGCGCGGCGCTCGCCACTGTTCAGATTGCTGACCAGGTATTGCCGGCTTAGCGTGTGGTATTCCAGTTGAAAGCGCTGCGTCAGGGCGTAGACGGTTTCGTCCCACAACCACGATCGCCGTCGGCGAACCTCCATCTCGATATCCACCGTCAGCGGCACACCGTTTTGCAGGGCGTCCAGCGCCACATTGCTGAACCGGTATTCGATCCGGGCGTTCAGCCGATAAACACCGCCTTCCAGGCGGGTGGCGGCGCTGAGCACCTCGAAACCGGCCGCGTGGCCGCCGATGGCCCACAGCAGACCGAGGAACAGCGCCAGCAACCGCGGGGCGCACGCTGCTCTGATCGTCATCCGCGCGTTGGCGGGCATGGCGCCACTCCCGCGACTGTCGGTTTGACCAGCACCGCGTAATAGAATCCATCCATGCCAGCCTCGCCGGGAAGAATCTGGCGGCCACGCGCCAGAGCGCGGCCCCAATCGGCCATGATCCGATGTTCCCGGACCTCTGGTCGGGCGGCGAGGAAAGCCGCCACGACCTGTTCGTTCTCTTGCCGCAACACCGAGCAGGTGGCGTACAGTAACCGGCCGCCCGGCCGCAGCAGCGGCCAGAGGCCGGTCAACAGCGCCTGTTGCTGGTCAGCCAGCGCGGCGATGTCGGTATGCCGTCGCAACAGCTTGATATCGGGATGACGGCGGATTACGCCGGTGGCCGAACAGGGTGCGTCCAGCAGGATTCGGTCGTAGGGAACGCCATCCCACCAGTCCGCCGGATGGCGGGCATCGCCCGCGACCAGCCGGGCGGCCAGTCGCAATCGGGCCAGATTTTCACGCACTCGCTTCAGCCGTTCGACATCCCGGTCCAGCGCGGTCAATTC
Source organism: Candidatus Contendibacter sp. (assembly GCA_029624675.1). Classification (GTDB taxonomy): domain Bacteria; phylum Pseudomonadota; class Gammaproteobacteria; order Competibacterales; family Competibacteraceae; genus Contendibacter. Next base: position 37,074 of record JARSSP010000070.1, on the reverse strand, counting down.
CAGATCCGGCACGCATTCCAGCAGGTGGGCCGTCTTGCCGCCCGGCGCGGCGCAGGCATCCAGCACCCGCATTCCCGGATGAGCGTCGAGCACCGGCGCCGCCAGTTGCGCGGCGGCATCCTGCACCGATGCCCAACCCTCGGCAAACCCCGGCAGGGTGGCCGGCTCGACCGATTCGGCCAGCGTCAGCGCGAATGCCGCCGCCACGGTCGGCTCGGCGCTTTTGTCCGCCGCCGCCAGTCGCGCGCGGTACTCATCGCGGCCGACCTGGAGCCGATTGACCCGCAGGGTAAAGGGGGGCCGGGTGTTATTGGCGGCGACGATGGCCGGCCAGTCGTCCAGCCAGTCCCGTTGCAACCACTCCAGTAACCAGCGTGGATGGGCGGTCCGAGCCACCGCATCGGTCTCCACCCGCGCCAGCAATTCGGCGCGCCGACGCAAAAACGAGCGGAGCACGGCGTTGGTCAGACTCGCCGCCCAGGGCTTGCGCAACTGGCGGGCGGCGGCGACGGTCTCGGCGACCGCGGCATGATCGGGAATGCGCGAATGCTGGAGTTGATAAAGTCCCGTCAACAGCAACGCCCGCACCGTCGACTCGCGTGGATTGAGCGGCCGGTCCAACACCCTATCCAACAGGAATTGCACTTCCGGCTGCCAGCGGCAAACGCCATGGCATAACTCTCGCAAAAGCCCGCGATCGCGCGGCGTGACACGCTCCAGGGCCGGCGGCAACGCTTCCGCCAACGACCGGCCCTCGCCCAAGACCCGAGCCAACACCTGGACGGCGATGGCGCGGACATTCATGCCGGGCCCAATCGCCGACCCGCCAACCGGTGGGCGTTCAAAAACGCCGTGGCCGGCAAGGGCCGACCGCCGGGCAGTTGCACCTCGGTCAGCCGCAACAAACCCGTGCCGGTGGCGACCATGATGCCTTTCCGATCCTCGCGCACCACGGTGCCGGGTGGGACGGTGGTGGATTCGGCCTCGGCCCGCGCCCGCCAAACGCGCAGTGGCTGGCCATCCAGGTGGGTGCGGGCCACCGGATGGGGATTGAAGGTGAGCACCCGGCGTTCCAGTTCCAGCGCTGGATGGGTCCAGTCCAGCTCAAGATCGGCCTTGTCCAGCTTGGGGGCGTAGGTGACGAAAGTTTCGTCCTGCGGCTCCGGGATCAGGCGCCCAGCCAACAAATCTGGCAAGATCGCCAACAGCGTTTCGGCGCCCAACCTGGCCAGTCGCCGGTATAGTTCGCCTCCCGTGATCCCACGCGGAATCGGGTAAACCGCCCGCGCCAATACCGGGCCAGTATCGAGCCCAGCGTCCATCCGCATGAGGCTGACACCGGTCTCGGCGTCGCCCGCTAACAGCGCCCAGTGAATCGGCGCCGCGCCGCGCCAGCGCGGCAGTAACGAAGCGTGAACATTGACGCAGCCCAAACGGGGGATAGCCAACACCGCCGGCGGCAAGATCAGGCCATAGGCCGCCACCACCAGCAAATCCGGCTTCAGGGCGGCCAGTTCCGCCTGAACGGTGGCATCGCGCAGGGTGATCGGTTGGAACACCGGGATACCGGCGGCCATCGCGCACGCCTTGAGCGGACTGGCGCGTAACTGGCGACCACGACCCGCCGGCCGGTCTGGTTGGGTGTAGACAACTTCGACCGAATAGCCGGCCTCCAGCAGGGCTTGCAGGCTCGGAACGGCAAAGTCGGGCGTGCCGGCGAAAATCAAACGCGGCGGGACGGGCATCATACGATATTATGGAGGGTGGAAACGCCGTCCGTCCCGGAAGGGGCAGCGGCGCTCGTCGGCGGAAGGGTCAAAAGGGTTTCAATGCCGAGCAGGTCCATGCTCAGGAAGCACGCGCTTCGGCGCGGGCCTGTTTTTCCAGCTTCTTGCGAATACGGTCGCGCTTGAGCACGGACAGGTAATCCACGAACAGCTTGCCGTCCAAGTGATCGATCTCGTGCTGGATACATACCGCCAGCAAGCCGCTGGCGTCGAGTTCGAAGGGCTCGCCGTCGCGATCCAGCGCGCCGACCCGCACCCACTCGGCGCGGCGGACGGTTTCGTAGAAACCCGGTACCGACAGGCAGCCCTCCTCGGCTTCGTTTTCGCCCTCCCGCTCCAGCAGGGTTGGGTTGATGAACGCCAACGGTCGGTTCTTTTCCTCGGACACGTCCATCACCACGACGCGCTTGTGGACGTTGACCTGGGTCGCGGCCAGGCCGATGCCTGGCGCGGCATACATGGTTTCCAGCATGTCGTCCACCAAGGCCCGGACATGGTCGTCAACGGTTTCCACCGGCAGCGCCAGTTTGCGCAGCCGGGAATCGGGATAGTGCAGGATATTCAATCGCGCCATGGCAAGCAGCTCCGTAACCGCCTTTTTCGATTCGTGCAACGATAATTCGGATGAAATCATACGAGAAACCCCCACGCCGGGGCTATACTTTGCGCGATGGGGGTGATTCGGTACACTCCCGCCCATGTCTTCGGAGGATGAGCAAGGATCATGAACACCACGCGTTCCTCAAGGCGCCTCGGGGCCATCCAGTCGCTGGCGCTGGCGGTTCTGCTCGGGGCGTGCGCCCAAACGCCCCCCCAGCCTGAATCCAACTCAGACCAAGGCGAACCGCCACCGGCCTCGGGGCCTAAGGCGGTCGTGACGAAAGCCGACGCGACCGCTAACGCGGCGGCGGTCGCACTGCGTCCCGACCATCCTCAAACCTACACCGTGGCGCCCGGCGACACCCTGTGGGGCATCGCCCAGCGGTTTCTGCAAAACCCCTGGCAGTGGCGGGATATCTGGCGGCAAAACCCGCAGATCCGCAACCCCAATCGTATCTATCCCGGCGACGTGCTCAAATTCAGCTACGACCCCAGCGGCAAGCCCCAGTTGGAGGTGGCCGAGCGCGTGGAGGTTCCGTTGCTCAAGTTGTCGCCAGCGGTTCGGATCGAAACCCTGACGCAGCCCATTCCCCCGGTGCCCCGCGCCGCGGTCGAGTCGTTCCTGACCCGCGCTGCGGTTCTGAGCGAGGCGCAATGGAAGGAAACGCCCTATATCGTGGCTGACGACGACAACCAGGCGGTTTACGCCGACCGCGACCGGGTTTACGCGCGCGGTGCTTTATTTGACCAGCCGAGCTATCAGGTGTTCCGGCCCGGCGAGGAACTACGCGAACCTGGTTCCGGCCGTTACCTGGGCACCGTCGGCATCTACCTGGGCCAGGCTCTCCTCGAAAAAGATGGCGATCCGGCCACCTTCACCCTGACCCGCACCATCGCACCGGTTCGTCCTGGTGACCGGCTGATCGAGCTTGAACCGGAAAACGAACTTTACAATTTCGAGCCCCATCCGGTTCCGCCCGATACCGAAGGTTTCATCCTGGCCAAGCTGGACACCGACGTCACTCAAATCACTCAATACAGCAGCGTCATCATCAATCTGGGCGAGCAGGAAGGTCTCCAGCCCGGTCACGTCCTCGCCATCTACGGCAAGGACCGCACCGTCGACGACCCTGTCTCCGGCGGAACCGTGAAACTGCCAGGCGAGCGCTCCGGCCTGCTGATGGTCTACAAGGTTCACGACTTGGTCAGCTACGGGCTGGTGATGCAAGCCGAACGATCCATTCGCCTGCAAGATCGAGTAACCACCCCCTGAACCGGGACGATTCGACTTCGGTCGCCGAGCCGGCCTGGCTATTGGCGTTGCTGCGGGCGCCGGGCATCGGGCCGGCGCGGTTCGCCCGGTTGCTGGAATATTTCGGATCGGCGGCGGCGGTATTCGCCGCCGACGGCGCTGCGCTGCGATCACTGGAACTGCCCGATGCGGCGCTGGATTATCTGCGCCGGCCCGACTGGCGCCAAGTGGAAGGGGATTTGACCTGGCTGGAACAACCCGGCAACCATCTGCTGCGGCTGGATGATCTCCGTTACCCACCGTTGTTGCGGCAAATCGCCTACCCGCCACCCCTGCTGTTCGTCCACGGCGATCCGGATTGCCTGCGGTTGCCGCAACTGGCCATCGTCGGCTCCCGCAACCCTACCCCGCTGGGTCGCGAAACCGCCCAGCGCTTCGCCGCGCATCTGGCCGAATGCGGGCTGCTCATCACCAGCGGACTGGCGTTCGGCATCGACGCCGCCGCTCACCAGGGCGCGCTGACCGGCGGCCGAACCATCGCGGTCATGGGCACCAGCCTGGATCGGGTCTATCCCGCCCAGCACCGGGATTTGGCTCACACCATCGCTGAACGCGGCGCGCTGGTTTCGGAATTCCCCACGGGCACCGCGCTGGCCGCGGGCAATTTTCCCCAGCGCAACCGGTTGATCAGCGGACTGGCGCTGGGCGTTCTAGTGGTCGAGGCCGCCGCGCGAAGCGGTTCGTTGATCACCGCCCGCCTGGCTCTTGAGCAGGGCCGCGAAGTGTTCGCCGTTCCTGGATCGATTCACAATCCGCTGGCCAAGGGTTGCCACGCGTTGATTCGCCAGGGGGCGAAACTGGTGGAGACCGCCGAGGATATCTTGGAAGAACTGGGCGCGCTGGCGGCGACGACCCGCGAAATCGCGCTCGATCCCACCGCCGCTTCCTCGGCGGCAGCGTTGGACGAGGACTATCGGCAATTATTGGTCGCCATGGGCGACGAGCCGGTGGGTATCGACCTACTGGTGGATCGGTGCCGATTGACGGCGGAGGCGGTTTCCTCCATGCTGTTGATCTTGGAACTCGAAGGTTACGTGGCGGCCATCCCTGGCGGTCTGTATGGTCGCTTGAAAATCTAATCCAACGAAACCGCCGCCCAACCGGGCGGCGGTTTCGCGCGCGCATTCTCCCGCGTCGGCGCCCTCGCCCGACAGCGGGGGCTTTGTACTTTCCAAACGAGCCCTGGAATGAAAGAAAACGTACTGGACGTGCTGATGTATCTGTTTCAAAACTACATGGACGACGAGACAGACCCCGATCCCGACCGTGCCTCGATTCAGAGCGAACTGTTGGCCGCCGGCTTTCCCTCGCGGGAAGTTCACCGGGCGTTCGAGTGGCTCGATAGCCTGGTGGATCGGCGGACGACCCCGCTAGTGGTCAATCCCGGCTCCTGCCGCATCTACGTCGGTCCGGAACTGGACAAACTGGATGTGGAATGTCAGGGTTTCCTATTGTTTCTGGAGCAGACCGGCATTCTCGATTCGGAAACCCGCGAACTAGTCATTGACCGGGTCATGGCGCTGGAATCCGATGACATCGGCTTGCATCGGTTGAAATGGATCATCCTGATGGTGCTGTTCAATCAGCCCGGTCGGGAAGAAGCCTGCGCCTGGCTGGAAGATCTGGTATTCGACGACATTCCCGGCTACCTTCATTAGGCGATCCGCGACAAGCCCTTCCGCTGTTCCCAACTTCCGCCTGCCGGCGGATCCCGACGGGCGTCGCCACCTTCCCCGATCTTCCGATTCCTGTCAGCGTCACCCGTCACCATTATTCCCATCATGGTCATGAGCAAGAACTTGGTCATCGTGGAATCGCCCGCCAAGGCGAAGACGATCAAAAAATATCTGGGTAAGGACTTTGAGGTTCTGGCCTCCTATGGCCACGTGCGCGACCTGATTCCCAAGGAGGGCGCGGTCGATCCGGACCACGACTTCGCGATGAAATACCAGATCATCGGGAAGAACGAACGGTATATCGAAGCCATCGTCAAGGCGGTCGCCAAAGCCGATGCGCTGTATCTAGCCACCGACCCAGATCGCGAAGGCGAGGCCATTTCCTGGCATCTGTACGAAATCCTGCGCCAGCGCGAGCTGCTCAAGGACAAACCGGTGCGACGGGTGGTGTTTCACGAGGTGACCCAACGAGCGATTCAGGACGCCGTCGCCCACCCCCGCGCGTTGTCGCTGGACCTGGTCAATGCCCAACAAGCTCGGCGGGCGTTGGATTATCTGGTTGGTTTTAACCTGTCACCGCTACTGTGGAAGAAAATCCGGCCTGGCCTGTCCGCCGGCCGGGTGCAATCGCCGACGCTGCGGATGATCGTCGAGCGCGAGGAAGAAATCGAGCGCTTCCGTCCGCGCGAATATTGGACGCTGGAGGCTGACGTCGCCAGGACCGGTCAGATGTTCAACGCCCGGCTGGCTGAATACGAAGGTGAAAAACTGACGCAATTCAGCATCACCGATGGCGAACAGGCGCACATCATGGAACGGATGCTGAGGGTCGCCGCGCACGCTCAGCGGACCGAATCCGGCGCGGTGGACGACGCCGTGATTGGCCGACTGCGAGTGAATCGGGTCGAACGCAAGCAGCGCAAGCGCAACCCCGCCGCCCCGTTCACGACCTCGACCCTGCAACAGGAAGCCTCGCGCAAGCTGGGTTTTTCCACCCAGCGCACCATGCGCGTCGCCCAGCAATTGTACGAGGGCATCGACACCGGCCAGGGCGCGGTCGGGCTGATCACCTACATGCGCACCGACTCGGTCAACTTGGCCCAGGATGCACTGGCGGACATCCGCGCGTTGATCGCCCAGCGCTACGGCGCGCGCAACTTGCCGGCCAGCTCGCGGTTGTTCAAGACCAAGGCCAAGAATGCCCAGGAAGCGCACGAGGCGATCCGTCCGACCACGATCACGGTGCTGCCGGAAGCGATTCGCGCCCATCTCAACGCCGACCAATACGCGCTGTACGAGTTGATCTGGAAGCGCACCGTCGCCTGCCAGATGATTCCGGCCACGCTCGATACGGTCGCCGTCGATCTGGCCTGTGGTCCCGGCAACAGCTTCCGCGCCACCGGTTCGACCGTCGCCGATCCCGGCTTCATGGCAGTGTACCGCGAAGATGTGGACGATCCGACTGACGAAGACGAAGGGCGATCACTCCCGCCGTTGCGGGAAGGCGAATGGGTGGACCTGCTGGCGCTGCGGTCGGAACAGCACTTCACCGAACCGCCGCCGCGCTATTCCGAGGCCAGCCTGGTCAAGACTTTGGAGGAATACGGCATTGGCCGACCTTCCACCTACGCGACGATCATCTCGACCCTGCTGGCTCGCGACTACGCGGTGTTGGATAACCGCCGCTTCCAACCGACCGACATCGGCCGGATCGTCAATCGTTTTCTAACCCAGCATTTCACGCAATACGTGGACTACGAATTCACCGCCCGACTGGAAGACGATCTGGATGCGGTATCGCGCGGCGAGGAGGATTGGTTGCCGCTGATGCGGAATTTCTGGGACCCGTTCAAGCAACGGGTCGCGGAAAAGACTGAGAAAGTCTCACGCCAGGAGGTGGTGCAAAACCGCGAGCTGGGCCGCGAACCCCAAACCGGTAAACCCATTTCGGTACGGATGGGCCGGTTCGGACCGTTCGCGCAGATTGGCGACAAGGAGGATGCCGAAAAACCGCGCTTTGCCAGCCTACGGCCGGAACAACGTCTAGACACCATCACCTTGGATGAGGCGCTAGCCCTGTTCCAGCTACCACGCGATTTGGGCGCGACCGCCGCCGGCGAGTCGATCCAGGTCAATATCGGGCGATTTGGGCCCTATGTGCGCTACGGCAAACACTACGTCTCGCTGAAAAACGAGGATCCGTACAGCATCAGTCGCGAACAGGCGCTGGAACTGATCGCCGTGCACCAGCAGGTAGTCGCCAACAAGGTCCTTCAGGATTTTTCCGGCTCCGCCGTGCAAATTCTGAACGGCCGGTTTGGCCCTTACATCACCGATGGCCAGAAGAACGTCCGTCTGCCCAAGGGCCGCGAACCGGCCAGCCTGACCCTGGCCGAATGCGAAAACCTGTTGCGCGCGGCGCCCGAGAAAAAGAAGTCGACTACCCGCCGCCGCGTCGCGCCCACAAAGACGCGGCGCTCCAGCGGCGGCTAAGGCATGAACTCATTGCGACTGCGCGCCGCTGCCCGCGCGGTGAAATCCGGCGGCCTCATCGCCTATCCCACCGAGGCGGTCTATGGCCTGGGCTGCGACCCGCGCAACGAAAAAGCGGTGCGGCGGCTGCTGGCGCTCAAACGCCGGTCGCCCCGCAAGGGACTCATTCTGATCGCGGCTGATTTCGCCCAACTCGCACCGTTCCTGCAACCGCTGACCGAAGCCGACCACGCCCGCCTGGCCGTCACCTGGCCCGGTCCCCACACTTGGCTGATTCCCGCGCAACTTGATACGCCACGCTGGTTGCGCGGCCAGTACGATACCCTGGCGGTGCGGGTGACCGCCCATCCACTCGCGGCGGCGCTATGCCGGGCCTGCGGGCATCCGCTGGTGTCCACCAGCGCCAACTTCAGCGGCCGGCCCCCGGCCCGCTGCGCGCTGGCGGTGCGCCGGCAACTGGGAACGGCGATCGACTGTCTGTTGCCCGGCCCGACTGGCGGCGCGGCCCGACCGACGGAAATCCGCGACCTGCGCACCGGGCAACGGGTGCGCGGTGGCTGAACGGTCTCTTTCGCCCCTGCAAACAATTGCGCGATCAGCCATTCAACCCTTGCTTTCCTTCTTGGACTTCTTTTCGGCTTTCTTCTCTTTCAAAGTCTTGGTCGGCTTCTTCTTGGGTTCTTTCTTGATATCGGCGCCTTTACTCATGGTTTCCTCCTTAACTTTCCAGTCATGACATACGAAACCAGGTTCTCCGCTCACTTCGGCAAAGAACCTGCCGTTAGGTTCTGCCTCTCGACCTCAGCTCATGCGGTGACAACTCAGTTTAGCCCATCCTGCCTCCTCGCTTCTCATTAATCCACACTGAGACCGACCTGAAGCTTGAGCGATGTCCAGGTTCGGTCGCGCGGCGGGCATTGGCTTTCAGCGATGCGTCGCAAATGCCCGACCGGTTGGAACGAAAGGCTGAGCGGTATGTTTCCCAGTGTGTTTCTCCCACCGATAGACTCGCAGTGGAGGGATGTTGAGCAGTTCCATTTCAACTCGCGCGGATCCCAGCAGTGGGCGTGAAAGATCTTCAACGTGCTTGCTAACCTGGTAGGCCACGAAGCGTCCCCCGACGGGGAGTGCGGCGGAAATCGTCTCGATAATCCTCTGGCCTACGCCGCGCCCGAGCGTGGAAAATGGTATCCCCGAGATAATCGCGTCAGGAGCGGGCAGGCCGTACAGCAAGATGGCCTCCCGCAGTTCCTGAGCGCCACCGTAATGTACGGTCAGTCGGGGATCCTTGACGCGATGAAGCAGCGCACAGAATCGCGGATTGATCTCGATGCTCAACAATCTGGCGTTGGGCGACATTGCTTTGAGAATCGCCCGGGTCGTGCCGCCCGTGCCGGCGCCCAATTCCACCACCGTCTGGGCCGACCGTGTTTCCGCCAGATCCACAATGCGCCGTTCGAGAAAGCGCGAACTGGGAATCAAGGACGCCACCTGACGGGGATGATTTAGAAATTCCCGCAAGAAAACCATTACATTATTCATTTGATTTAATATTAATCTTTATTTTCATTGAGTTATCCATCATTTTACCCTTCGTGAACGCTCCGCTTTCCCCGGATTGTCGGAGGCATGGTTCGACGCCCGCCAACCGCAACGAAGCACGCGACCCAATGCCTACCGTCCTCCGTCCAGCATCAGGATCGCCTGGATCAGCAGCGATTTGATCTTGTCCATACCCTCGACCAGATTCCGCTCGATCTCGACCATGGTAATCACGCCTGGCGCCTTGCCGGCGGCCCGGTTGGCCACCACGGCGCACGCGGCGTAGCGCAGACCCAGTTCCCGCGCCAGCGCCGCTTCCGGCATCCCGGTCATGCCGACAATGTCGCAACCATCCCGTTCCATCCGGCGGATTTCCGCCGCGGTTTCCAATCTTGGTCCTTGCGCCGCCGCGTAGGTGCAGGATTCACGGGCATCAAGCTGGAGCGCGCGAGCGGCATGGAGCAGCCGCTCCCGTAACTCACCACAGTAGGGCTCGGTAAAGTCGATGTGAGTCACCTGGCTGAGATTGTCCTCGAAAAAGGTGCAACCTCGCCCCCAGGTATAGTCCACGAGCTGATCCGGGAACGCCAGCACGCCCGGTGTCATGTCGTTCCGAATTCCGCCCACCGCCGCCACCGCGATCACCCATTGCACCCCGAGCCGGTGCAGCGCCCAGAGATTGGCCCGGTAGTTGATCTTGTGCGGTGGGAGCGTGTGATGGGGACCATGCCGGGCCAAGAACGCCACGGCTCGTCCGCCCAGTTCGCCGTGAAGCACTGGGCTGGATGGCTCGCCGTAGGGCGTGGACAGGGTTTCCCGGCGGGTGATTTTCAAGGTATCCAGCGCGGTAAGGCCGGTACCTCCGATGATAGCGATGGCAGGAGTCATAACCTAGCTTCTCACCAGCGAAAGGGGGCTCGGGAACGGATGGGCGTTCTTAATCGTGGACGGCGTAGATGGCCGGCAATTGACGCCAGTAGTCCTTGTAATCCATGCCGCGACCGAACACATAACAATCCGGCACCTCCAGGCCAACGAAGTCCACGGTCAAGTTTGGAGTCTTGCGCTCATGCCGCTTGTTCACCAGCACCGCGCTGTACACCGCCGCCGCGCCCTGCTGGCGCACCGCGGCCAGAATCGCTTTCAGCGTGTCGCCTTCATCGAAGATGTCATCCACCACTAGCACCACCTCCCCAGCCACCGCCGGGCGTGGAGGCGCGATCCAGTCGATGTCACCGCCGCGCGTATCGCCGCGATAACGGGTGGCATGGAGATAGCCGACCCGTAGCGGAAACCGCAATCGGGACAGCAACTCCGCCGCAGTCACGAACGCGCCGTTCATCACCATCAACACCAGGGGGTCGCGGTCTTCCAGCCACGCCGTAATGGCGGCGGCCATCTGGTCCAAAGCGGCCTCAATCTGGTCCGGCGCGTGGAGCAACTCAGCCTCGCGCAACACGGCGAGCGCCTGTTCGGCGGTAATGCGGGACATGCGGAACTCCGGCCATCAGGGCGGGCAAACCATATCAGTCGGGATTTCCACGCTCAGATATCCATCTCCAGCAACGGGAACGCATCGTAATCATGCACCAATCGCACCGCCCGTTGCCAGGCTGGATTGTGATGCAGTCGCTCCACGGTGGGATGGCCGCGTCCGTGCAGGCGAATCAGTCGCGCCTGAGTCACCGGATCGGGGGCATAACGCAGATGGTCGACAATGGCGACGGCGGCGCGGCGGTCGTTGCACGCCAGCACCATGTCGCAACCCGCCGCCAGCGCCGCGCTGGCCCGTTCCGGCGGCGAGCCGGCGGCGTGGGCGCCCGCCATGTCCAAGTCATCGCTGAAGATCACGCCCTGAAATTCCAGCCGCTGGCGCAGGATCCCTTTCAGCCAGCGCGCCGAGAATCCGGCCGGCTGCTCGTCCACCGCCGGATAAACCACATGCGCTGGCATGAGAGCAGCCAGTCCATAGTGGACCATCCGCTCGAAAGCCAGCAAATCCGCCGTCTCCAACATGGCCAGGGGGCGTGGATCGACGGGCAGTTCCAAATGCGAGTCGGCGGCAATCCCGCCATGTCCGGGAAAGTGTTTGCCCACCGCCTCCATGCCGGCTTTCTGCATTCCATTGACGTAGGCATGGGCCAGATCGGCCACGCTTTCGGGCTCATGGTGAAACGCCCGGTCGCCGATGATCCCGCTCACGCCGTGATCGAGGTCCAGCACCGGGGCGAAGCTAAGATCCACGCCCACCGCCCGCAATTCGGCGGCCATGAGCCAGCCGGTGACCCGGGCCAGCTGCTTGGCGCGCATCCGGTCCTGGTCGTAAATCTCGCCCAACCGGCGCACCGGGGGCAAGCGGGTAAATCCGTCGCGGAATCGTTGGACCCGACCGCCCTCGTGATCGACCGCCACCAGCAGGCGCGGCCGGCGCAGGGCGTGAATGGCCGCGGTCAGCGCCGCGACTTGCGCCAGCGACTGATAATTGCGGGTGAACAGGATCACTCCGCCTACCAGCGGATGACCCAGCAACTCCCGCTCCTGCGCGGTCAGTTCCGCTCCTTCCAGCCCCAGCATTATCGGTCCTAACGCCATCGTGCATGCCTCGCATCGGCCCGTTCGCCGTAAAATAGTCTTATGATAATAATTTATGTCTCTTTCGCCAGCCCATATGCCCGCGCCTTCCCCATCATCCATCCCATCCTCCCCACCGATCGCTTCCGCGCCCCGACGGCACGGCGCGTGGCGACTGTTCTATTGGGGGCTGGCGCTCGTGGCCATCATCGGCGTCGCCATCGCAACCGTTCTCGATCCCCTCGATTATTATGAAATCCTTCTCGACCACTGGCTCGACCCGGCGCGAGGGGAACCAGATGGATTCACGGCGATGCTGCGCCATACCCTCTGGCTCCTGGTTTGGCTGGGCGTGGTTGCGATCGCCGCGTTGCTGTGGTCCTGGCTGCTGCGGCGCCAGGTGGCGCTACGCACCCGGCAATTGCTGCGGGAATTGAACGAGCGCCAGCAGGTGGAAACAGCGCTGCGCGAAAGCGAGGCCCGGTTTCGCGATGTGACCGAGGCAGCCAGCGACTGGATCTGGGAGATGAACGAGCACCTGCGCTTCACCTATCTGTCGGAACGATTCTATGCCCTGACCGGCATTGCCCCGGACCATGTCCTTGGCCGCGCCCGCTGGGAAATCGGCGTGGCCGATTCGGCCTCCGACCTGGAACGGTGGCGCCAGCACCGGAAATTGCTGGAACAACAACTGCCGTTTCGCGATTTCGTCTACCGGACCCGGCTGAGCAACAACCAAAACACAGGACGCTATCTCAAGGTCAGCGGCAAACCCATTTACGATGTCCAGGGCCGATTTCTGGGTTACCGTGGCACCGGCACCGATATCACCGAACAGATCAGGGCGGAAACGGCGCTCCAGGAAAGCGAATTGCGGCTACGGCGCATCATCGACCTGGTGCCGCACATGATCTTCGCCAAGGACCGCCATGGCCGCTTTCTACTGGCCAACCGCGCCACCGCCAATGCCCTTGGCATGACCGTTGACGATCTGATCCAGCATTCTCATCCCTTCGTCCACAGCGTAGCCGAGGAAACCGAACGGATGCTGGGCGACGACCGGGAAGTGATCGACAGTGGAACCCCCAAGTTCATCGCCGAGGAAACCTTCACGGACCACGCTGGCCAAGCTCGAACCCTACAGACCATCAAAATCCCCTTTATAGAGCCAGGACTCAATGAAACCGCCGTCCTGGGCGTAGCCATCGATATCACCGAACAAAAGCGCGCCAAGGAAGAAGTGGCGCGGATGCGGCTTTATCTCAAAAATATCATCGATTCGATGCCTTCGGTGTTGATCGGCGTGGATCCCTGGGGCTATATCACGGTGTTGAACCAGCCCGCCGAACAGACCAGTGGCATGTCGTGGGAGGCGGCGCAGGGTCGGTTCTTCGGCGACGTATTCCCCCAACTGGACGGTCAGTTTGAGCAAGTGCGACAGGCCATCCGCCTCGGTCGGCCGATCAAAACCCCCCGAATGACGCTGGACATCCAAGGCGAACTGCATTATGCCGATGTCATGGTCTATCCTTTGATGGCGGACAGCGCCAGCGGCGCGGTGATCCGGCTGGACGACGTCACCGCCCGAGTCCGGATCGAATCGATGATGGTACAAACGGAAAAGATGTTGTCGGTCGGTGGGCTGGCGGCGGGCATGGCGCATGAAATCAACAATCCGCTGGGTGCCATCCTGCAGGGCAGCCAAAACATCCTGCGCCGCGTGGCGCCGGACATGCCGCAGAACCGAGCGGTGGCCGACGCTATCGGCATCGATCTGGACCAAGTCCACCGCTATCTGGAGCAACGCCAGATCCCGCGCTTCCTTGAGGGCATCCGCGAGGCCGGCGCGCGCGCGGCCAAGATCGTCGCCGACATGCTGTCCTTCAGCCGGCGCAGCGAACCGCACTTCGCGATGGTGAACCTAGAAGAGATGCTGGAAACCGTGCTGCGGCTGGCCGCCAGCGATTACGATCTGAAAAAGAAGTATGACTTCAAGCGGATTGCCATCGAACGCGATTACGACCCCGCTCTGCGTTTCTTGTCTTGCGACAAGACGGAAATCGAGCAGGTCATCCTGAACCTGCTCAAGAACGCCGCCCAGGCCATGGCCGAGGAAGGCACGCCGGCGCCGGTCATCACCCTGCGCACCCGCCGCGAGGCGGAACGTGCCCTGATCGAAGTGGTTGACAACGGCCCTGGCATGGACGAAAAAACCCTCAAGCGCATCTTCGAGCCGTTCTTCACCACCAAGGAGGTGGGCGCTGGCACCGGCCTGGGCTTGTCGGTATCCTACTTCATCATCACCGAGCAACATAACGGCCGGCTGTCGGTGATGTCCAAGCCGGGGCAAGGGGCGCGCTTCAGCATTCGCCTGCCCCTGCCGAGCCGGGAGGCGTTGCCATGACTGAGTGGGTTTTGATCGTCGATGACGAAGCCATGATTCGGGAAAACCTGAAAGCATACCTGGAGGACGAAGGCTGGCGCGTGGCGGCGTTCGAGTCCGTCGCGCCGGCGCTAAACTGGCTGCGTAACAGCGATCCCTGCCGGGTCTGCATCATGGACATGCGCCTGCCGGACATGGACGGCAACACTGCCATTCGCGCCCTGCATCAGACCCACCCCGATCTGGAATTCCTGATCCACACCGGTTCGTCCAGTTACAGCCTGCCCGAGGATCTACGCGCCATGGGCCTCGACGACAGCCGGATCTATCACAAACCGCTGGCCGACATGGCGCCGCTGGCGGCGGCGGCGCGGAGGCTCGCGGCGCGCGGGGACTGGCCATGAATCCCCGACCCACTCGCATCCTGACGATCGACGACGAGGATCTGGTTCGGGAAATTCTGACCGCCTATCTGGAAGACAGCGGTTTTGAGGTCATTCAGGCCGGCGATGGTCGAACCGGCATCGATCTGATCGGCCGCGAGCAACCCGATCTGGTGCTGTGCGACTTGCGCATGCCGGGCATGGACGGCTTGCAGGTGATCGCCACCGTCACCCGCGACTTTCCCGAATTGCCGATCCTGGTGGTTTCCGGCATGGGCGGCATCAACGACGCCATTCAGGCGCTCAAGCTCGGCGCCTGGGATTACGTCACCAAGCCGATCGAGGACATGGCGGTGCTGGAGCACGCCATCAATCATGCCCTGGAGCGCGCTCGCCTGCGGCGGGAAAACCGCGAGCATCGCGAGCATCTGGAAGTCGTCAACGAACAGTTGCGGCAAACCCTGCGACGTTTGCAGGAAGACGAGTCGGCGGCGCGGCGCATCCAATTCCAGTTATTGCCGGAAAACGACAAGCAGTACCGCAATTACCGCTTCAGCCGTCACCTGCTGACCTCGCAATACCTCAGCGGCGATTTCGTCGACTATTTCGCCATTGACGGCGAGCATCTCGGCTTCTATATCGCCGATGTGTCCGGCCACGGCGTTTCGTCAGCCTTCGTCACGGTGATGCTGAAAAGCTACATGGGTCGTTACCGGGAGCTACATCGGCAGAACCGCGATAAGGGCATTCTAAATCCAGCCGAGACTCTCAGCCGGCTGAACCGGGAAATCTTCAGTTGTCACATGGACAAGTATCTGACCATGTTCTACGGCGTGATCCACTGGCCAAACAACCAGTTGCGCTACAGCAGCGGCGGTCAGTTCCCGTTTCCGATCTTGTTCGACGGCGAACGGGCCAGCTACATCGGCAAGAAAAGCTTGCCCATCGGACTGTTCGACTTCGCCAGTTATCGGACCGAATACCTCGATTTACCGCAGCGGTTTGTTCTGGCGCTGATTTCCGACGGCATTCTTGAAACCCTGCCGCAAGTCAGCCTGCGCGACAAACAAACTTTTCTGCTGGAACTGATCCGCGATACCGGCATCGATATCGAGAATCTGATTCAGGCGCTGGGCCTGGATCGCGCCGGACCGTTGCCGGACGACGTCACCTTGTTGTTGATCAAGAGGGCGGAGTGAATGGAATCGGGAACAGCGTTTTACGTCAAGCAGGGCGCCACCTATATCCTCAAGCTGAATGGCGACGTGCGCTACACCATGAGCTGCGCGCTGGGGGATTTTCTGAACGGACTGTTCGCCCAGACCGACTACGACGACATCGTGGTGGATCTGACCGACGCCCATTCCATCGACAGCACCAGTCTGGGTCTCCTGGCCCGAATCGCCAACTTTAGCCGCCAGCATTTCGCCCACAAGACGACCCTGTTGTCGACCAACCCCGATGTCAACCAAATCCTCGACAACCTGGGGTTCTATGAAATTTTCAACATACGCGACACGGGCGAGACCATCTCGGCGACGCTGCGGCAACTGGCGATTCCCGACCCCTGCGACAAGGACACGCTGACCCGAATCGTTTACGAAGCCCACCGCACGTTGAGCGAACTCAACCCCAACAACCAGGAAACCTTCAAGGGTGTCCTCGACAGCCTGCGGTCCAAGCTGGGCGGCGGTTCGTAACCACGGCGCCGACTTCAGCCGGCGATGAACACCCGGTCACCGGCTTCCACCCGGTCGAACAATTCCAGCAAATCCGAGTTCCGCAGGCGGATGCAACCGTGCGAGAGCGGTATTCCCATCGGCGCCTCGTCTGGGCAGCCGTGCAGGTAAATGAACCGGCGCAAGGTGTCGCGGTCGCCTCCCCGGTTGAGCCCCGTCTCCAGGCCAGTCAGCCATAAAATTCGGGTCAGGATCCAATCTCGTTCGGGGTGGCCGGTCGCCAGCGCCGAACTGTAAATCTCACCGGTCGGCCGTCGTCCGACGAACACGGTGTTGAGCGGCAGGCCAGCGCCGATCTTGATGCGAATGCGATGCCAGCCGCGCGGCGTGCAGCCGCTGCCGCGCCGTTCACCGAGGCCATTGCGGGCGGTGGAGACTCGATACGTAGCTGCTACCTGACCCCATTCCCGCAGTTCCAGGCGTTGCTCGGGAATGCTGATGTGAATCAGGACGTTGCGCATGGCCAGGTGTTGTAGGGGTGCCGCGCCAGTTGTGAGTTGTAGTAGCGGATGTCGTGCGAGACGTCCTCGCCGGCCCAGTCGGGTCGGGCGAACGGCTCGTCGGGCCGACCAAGTTCCACTTCGGCTACGATCAGCCCGGCGTTGGCGCCGGCGAATTCGTCGATCTCCCAAAGATGATCGCCATAACGCACGAAATGGCGGGTTTTTTCGAGTAGGGGTTGCTCGCATAAAGTGTCAAGGATTTCCTCGGCCTCGGCCAGCGGGATGGAATATTCGTATTCGCTGCGCTGGATGCCGAGCGTCCCACTCTTAATGTTGAGAAAACCCTGACCGCCGGCCACTCGCACCCGCACCGAGCAGCGGGCGTCGCTGACCAGGTAGCCCTGTCGCATCCGTACCGAGCGCTCGACCTGTTGGCGCCAGCGGTCGTCGCGGATGAGAAATTTGTGTTCGATTTCAGTCGCCATGCCGCCGTCCCGTTGCCCTGATTGGAATTCAACTCGAATGGTAGGACAAGCGGAGGGCTTTGTGTATGTGGTAACGCCCATCAGCCTTACCGAATCACGACGCGCCCGTGAAGCCCTGCTGCCGCCACGCCTCGTAAACCACGACCGCCACCGCGTTGGCCAGATTGAGACTGCGGCCAGCAGTCAGCATCGGAATCCGCAACCGCCGTTCCGGAGCGATCCCGGCCAGCACCCGCGCCGGCAGGCCGCGCGTTTCCGGGCCGAACAGCAGGGCATCGTCGGGCTGGTAAGCGACGGCGTGATAGGAACCCGTTCCCCGGGTGGTGAAGGCGAACAAGCGCGCCGGTTTCGTCTCGGCGAAAAAGGTCGCCAGATCGCGATGCAACCGCACCGTGGCCCATTCGTGATAATCCAGCCCCGCCCGGCGCAACTGGCGATCATCGAACTGAAACCCGAGCGGTCGGATCAGATGCAGCCGCGCGCCGGTATTGGCGCACAACCGGACGATATTGCCGGTATTGGGCGGAATTTCCGGCTCGTACAAGATCACGTCGAACATGGCCCGCCGCGTCCGATCCCCTACTCCATCCGCAATTCCTTGATCTTCCGGGTCAGGGTGTTACGCCCCCAACCCAGCAGCCGGGCGGCGTCCTGCCGATGGCCGCCGGTTTGCTCCAGCGCCGCCCGAATCAATACGCGCTCGAAGCTGGGCAGAGCCGTTTCCAGCAGATTCCGCTCGCCGCGCGCCAACCGCTGACTGACCCACGTTCGCAGCGTCGCTTCCCACTCGGAGCCGTTGCTGGCCGTGGCTGGGCTTCGCTCCCGCAACTCGCTCGGCAGATTCTCTAGATGGATTTCCCGCCCCGAGGCCATCACCGTCAACCAGCGGCACAGGTTTTCCAATTGCCGGACGTTGCCGGGCCAATCGAGGCCGCTGAGATAGTTTTCGGTTTCCGGGCGCAGGATTTTGGGTTCAACGCCTAGTTCCCGGGCCGCCTGGCTCAGAAAATGCCGAGTAAGCAACGAAATGTCCTCTCGGCGCCTGTTGAGTGATGGGAGTTGAATTCGGATCACATTCAACCGATGGTAAAGATCCTCGCGAAACAACCCATCGCGGACCCGCTGCTCCAGATTCTGATGGGTGGCGGCAATCACCCGCGCGTCCACTCGGATCGGCGTATGGCCGCCCACCCGGTAAAACTCACCCTCGGCCAGCACTCGCAACAGCCGGGTTTGTAACTCTGCCGGCATATCGCCGATTTCGTCCAGGAAGAGCGTTCCGCCATTGGCCTGTTCGAATCGCCCCTGTCGAGTCGCCTGCGCCCCAGTGAAGGCGCCGCGTTCGTGGCCGAACAGTTCCGACTCCAATAAGTCGCGCGGAATGGCGGCGGTGTTGATCGCGATGAATGGCTGGGCGGCGCGCGGGCTGTGCCGGTGCAGGGCGCGGGCCACCAATTCCTTGCCCGTGCCGGATTCGCCGGTGATCAGCACCGTGATATTGGAACGCGACAGCCGACCGATGGCGCGAAACACCTCCTGCATGGCCGGCGCCTCGCCGATGATCTCGGGCAACGGCTCGACCGGTTCCGCCGGCTCGGTGCGCTGGCGGTGGGTCAGACAGGCGCGGCGGACCAGGGCTACCGCCTCGTCCACATCGAACGGTTTGGGCAGGTATTCGAACGCGCCACCCTGATAAGCGGAAACTGCGCTGTCGAGGTCGGAATGGGCGGTCATGATGATCACCGGTAATTCCGGCGCCCGTTCGCGCAGACGGGCCAGCAATTCCAGACCGCTCATGCCTGGCATCCGGATGTCGGCGATTACCGCGTCCGGCGTTCCTTGGCGCAACGCGTCGAGCACCCCTGCCGCGCTCTCAAAGGTCGTCACCGTCATGCCGTCGCGTTGCAGGGCTTTTTCCAGCACCCAGCGAATGGCATGGTCGTCGTCGATCACCCAAATGCGTTCTTTCCTGCTCATCCAGTTCTTCCCAAGGGCAATAGCAGTGTGAAAACAGTCTCGCCCGGCCGGCTGACGCATTCGATCAAGCCACCGTGCTGGGCGATAATGCTTTGGGCGATGGACAGCCCCAGTCCGGTGCCATCGGGCCGACCACTGATCATCGGATAGAAAATCCGTTCCTGCTGGGCGGGTGGAATGCCGGGACCATCGTCCACGATGTCCAACCGCGCCACCAGCTTGTGGCGCTTGGCGCCAATGGTGTACTGACGTTGCACCCGGGTCCGCAGGACAATGACGCCTCGTCCGCGTTCGCGCAGCGCCT
Organism: Candidatus Contendibacter sp.; assembly: GCA_029624675.1. Classification (GTDB taxonomy): domain Bacteria; phylum Pseudomonadota; class Gammaproteobacteria; order Competibacterales; family Competibacteraceae; genus Contendibacter. Next base: position 17,379 of record JARSSP010000070.1, on the reverse strand, counting down.
GGGCCGCGTTGCGCACCACGTTGAGCACAGCCTGAATCAGCCGGTCGGAATCACCCCACACCGGCGGAATACTGGGATCGTAGTCGCGCTCGATGCGGATGCCGGAACAAGCTTCGGCTTCCACCAAGCCGCAAACCCGCTCCAGGATTTCGTGAATGCTAACCTCGCCATGGATCGGCAACTGGTTGGGACCGAGCATCCGGTCCACCAGATTGCGCAGTCGGTCGGCCTCGCCAATGATGATGCCGGTGTATTCGCGCAGCGCCGGGTCCGGAAGTTCGCGCTCCAGCAATTGCGCCGCCCCGCGCAGGCCCCCTAGCGGATTCTTGATCTCGTGCGCCAGATTGCGCACCAACGCCCGAGTGGTGTGATGCTGGGCCAGGATATGCTCTTCGCGGCTGATCCGGAGCCGCCAGTCCACCTGCCGCAATTCCAGCAACAGTTCGGTGGGGGGGTCACGCTCCAGCAGGGGAGCGGCGGTGCAATCCACCGTGACGATCCGCTCCAGGGGAAAGGTCAGTTGCAGCTCTCGCTCGATATAGGGATGACCATTCTCCAGACAGTGACGCAGTCCAGCGATGAACGACTCGGCGCCGATGATCAGTTCCGACAACGTCAGTTTGTGGGCCTTGCGGAAACTCACTTCAAACAGCGTCTCCGCCGCCGGATTCATGAACAGCAGCCGCAGGCGCCGGTCCAGCACCAGTACAGCGATGCTCAGGCTTTCCACCACCCGGCGTTGGTAATTTCTCAGCACGGTCGCCTCGTTTTCCGCTTGTCACCTGATAGGTATGGCAAAAACCAGGCCAATCCAGCGCATCGTCTGCGGAACACGCCATCGGCGCATCGCATCGAGCCGGGCGCGGTCGGACAGGGGCGTGAATCGTCGGCGTCATGCACTATGATAGTGCAACGTATCCCCAACAAAAAAACGCCCCCGTTCAGGGGGCGTAGTCACGAGCAACCTCAGGGGCGCGCGGCCCAAATCGCCGCGACCCTACAGGCTGTAGTAAAGATCGAACTCGACCGGGTGGGTGGTCATCCGCATCCGGGTCACATCCTGCATCTTGAGCGCGATATAGGCATCAATCAGGTCGTTGGTGAACACTCCCCCTTTGATGAGAAATCCACGATTCTTATCCAGTTCGCCGAGAGCTTGTTCCAGCGAGAAACAGACCTGCGGGATCAGTTTCTCTTCCTCCGGTGGCAATTCATAAATGTCCTTGTCAACCGGATCACCAGGATGAATCTTGTTTTGGATGCCATCCAGACCGGCCATCATCATGGCGGCGAAAGCCAGATACGGATTGGCGGTCGAGTCGGGAAACCGCACTTCGATGCGACGTCCCTTGGGGTTACTGACGTAGGGGATCCGAATGGACGCGGAGCGGTTGCGCGCCGAATACGCCAGGTTGATCGGCGCCTCGAAACCCGGCACCAGTCGCTTGTAGGAGTTGGTCGATGGGTTGCAGAAAGCGTTCAGCGTCTTGGCATGCTTGATGATACCGCCGATGTAGTACAGCGCCGTTTCCGACAGACCAGCATACAAATCGCCGGAGAACAGATTGGCACCGTCCTTCCCCAGCGATTGATGGACATGCATGCCGCTGCCGTTATCGCCAACCAGGGGTTTGGGCATAAAAGTGGCGGTCTTGCCGTAGCTGGCCGCCACGTTTTGCACCACGTATTTCAAGCGCTGCACCTCGTCGGCCTTACGCACCAGGGTGTTGAACTTAACGCCGATCTCGGCTTGGCCAGCGGTCGCGACCTCGTGGTGATGCACCTCGGGGACGAGGCCCATCGCCTCCAAATTCAGGCACATGGCGGAGCGGATGTCTTGTTGCGAATCGACCGGCGGCACCGGGAAATAGCCGCCCTTGACCCCGGGTCGATGGCCGAAGTTGCCACCCTCGTAAACACGCTCGGAGTTCCAGCCAGCCTCGGAAGAATCCACCTTGCAGAAACAACCACTGATGTCGGCGCCCCAGCGCACGTCATCGAAGATGAAAAACTCGTTTTCCGGCCCGAAGAAGGCAACATCGCCGATCCCGGTCGATTTTAGATACGCCTCAGCACGACGGGCCAACGAGCGAGGGTCGCGCTCGTAACCCTGCATGGTGTTGGGCTCGATGACATCGCAGGTCAACACCAGGGTCGGTTCCTCAAAGAAAGGATCGACGCAAGCGGTCACGGGATCGGGCATCAGGATCATGTCCGATTCCTGGATACCCTTCCAGCCAGCGATGGACGAGCCGTCGAACATCTTGCCGTCCTCGAATACATCCTCGTCCACGGCACTGACGGGCACGGTGACGTGTTGCTCCTTGCCACGGGTATCGGTGAAGCGATAGTCCACGAACTTGATGCCCTTTTCCTCGATCAGCTTCATCACATCGGCAGCATTCATTGTCATTGATTCCTCGGGTTTGAAAAGACTTCAGTCGTGATTGAGAACGTCGGTGATGGGAGTTGCCTCGTTCCATGTCCGCCGCGATTTAGCAGGAATCATGCCATGGAAATTTTTTCAGTCATGACCGTTCATTGGGTATGTACTGGAATGCACGGGCGGCTCACTTCGCACCAATATAGAGCAACCTTGCCAAGCACCGCACCATTCGCGGGCGCCACGTCATTCCATCCAGCGGGTCACCCCAGTCAGGCGAACGGCTTATACTCCCATCGTTACCCAACCACCAGCGGAGAATGACATGAAATTCGAGTTTACGGTTCAGAACGTCAAGTGCGGCGGTTGCGCCAGCGCGATTCAAGCCGGTCTACATCAGGACGCCCGGGTTCGGGAGGTAGCGGTGGATGTGCCCACTGGTCGGGTGACAGTGGAAACGGAAGGAAGCCGAGCGGAGTTGAGCGCGGCGCTGCAAGCCTTGGGCTATCCCGAGCGGGCCTGAGCGGAACGCGCCGGCGGGATCAAACGAGCGAGGCGGCGGGCCGGGCAAACCCGGTCCCGCGCTCGCCGCAAGCGGTTTAGAAGCGGGTGCCGATGTTGAGGCCGATGACCCATGGATCGATGGTCACGGTGCCGACCCCGACCCCGTCCAGCTTGAGCTTGGAGTCGATGTCCATGTACATGACGGTGCCGTTGACGAACCAGTTGGGGGCCACGTCGATATCGATGCCCATCTCGCCGGCCAGACCCCAGGACGAATCCAGGCTCACGTCGGTGCCGGACAGAGCGCCGGTTCCATCCTCATTGAAGAAGAAGGTGTAATTCAGACCGACGCCCACGTAGGGATGGACAGTGCCGGTCGGCATGAAGTGATATTGCAGGAAGAGCGTTGGGGGCAACTGATAGGTGTTGGCAACCGTGCCCGCGCCCGTCAGTTGGACGTCATGCTTGAACGGCAGGGCCAGGATTAGTTCGACACCGATATTGGGATTCACCATGTAGGTGAAGTTGAAACCCAGACTGTAGCCGTTGTCCACATCCAGATCGGCGCCCGGCGCGAGATTAAGATTGTCGGACTTGGGGAACACGCCCCACGCTCCGACCCGCGCAAGCCAGTTACCCGCCTCATAAGCTTGGGCAGTCCCCGCCAGCAACCCAGCGGCCAAGGCGGCGGCCAAGGTAGTTTTCATGATTTTAATGGACATCGTCAGACTCCTAGGGTCATTTCTTTCATGGGTTAAAAAAGCGGCATTCACGCACAACTATTGTGTACTATCCACAACAAAATAGTCAAAAACAACGTAATGTATCAATAGTGTCATTGGGCGGCCTCAATCTTCCTCCAACGGTGGCAATACCTGAACCACCTCCTCGAACGTGGTCAGCCCGGCAGCGATTTGCAAGGCGGCGCTCACCCGTAACAGCCGCATGCCCTGCCCGCACGCGCGGCGGCGCAGTTCGTCCGAATCCATGTCAGACCGAAACAGTCGGCGCAATTCCGGCGTCACGGCCAACAGCTCATACAGACCGACGCGGCCGAGATAGCCAGTGTTGCGGCACTCCGGACAACCGCGCGGCGCCCGGATGGCCGCCGGTTTCGGCAATGGCCAGGGACGAATCAACGCTTCCCACAAGGTCGTCTCCAATTCCCCCTCGCCCTTGCAGTGCGGGCACAGGGTACGCACCAGCCGTTGCGCCATTACCCCGATGAGGACGTTCTGGATCAGGTAGTGGGGCACCCCGAGATCGAGCAACCGGGTCACCGCCGAGGCGGCATCGTTGGTGTGCAGGGTGGATAACACCAGATGCCCGGTCAGTGCCGCCTGCACCGCCATCTGGGCGGCCTCCAGATCGCGAATCTCGCCGACCATAATGATGTCGGGGTCCTGCCGCAGCAGGGTGCGGATGCCTTGGGCGAAAGTTAGATCAATCGCGGGCTGGACTTGCATCTGATTGAGTTCCGGCGCCACCATTTCGATGGGGTCCTCGACCGTGCAGACGTTGACCTCGGGATTCGCCAGATGCTTGAGCGTGGTGTACAGCGTGGTGGTCTTGCCGGAACCGGTTGGACCGGTGACCAGCACGATGCCATGCGGCCGGGCGATCATCGCTCGCCAAGCCGCCTCCTCGGCCGGCGCGAAACCCAGTTGGTTGAAATTCTTGGTGACCGTGTCCGGATCGAAAATGCGCAGCACGCACTTCTCGCCGAAGGCGGTGGGCATGGTGGACAACCGCATTTCGATTTCCCGGCCAGCCGGGGTGCGGATCTTGATCCGCCCATCCTGTGGCCGGCGCTTCTCGGCCACGTCCATCCGCCCCAGGATCTTGATGCGACTGGTCACCGCGTTCATCACCGCCGGCGGTAACTGATAAATCGCGTGCAGAACGCCATCGATGCGAAAGCGGATGTGGCCCTGCTCGCGGCGCGGCTCCAGATGAATATCGCTGGCGCGCTGGGAAAAGGCGTATTGCAGCAACCAGTCCACGATTTGCACGATCGGCCGCTCGTCGGCGCTGAGTTCGCCGCGCCGGCCCAGTTCCAGCAACTGTTCAAAGTTGAGAACGCCCGAGGCCGGCTCCAGCACGCCGCGCAGCGCGCCGCGCACCGAGCGCGACACGCCGTAAAACTCCAGTTGATAGCGATTGATGTCGAGCGGATTGGCGATGACCCGCTCGATGTCCTTGCGCAGAGTTTGCCGCAACACCTCGCGCCACTCGGTGAGATAAGGCTCGGTGGTGGCGAACACCACGCGGTGCTCGTCGGTCGCGACGGGCAGAATATGGTAACGGGCAGCGTATTCGTAGGAGATGAACGGCAACAGCCGCTCGACCGAGGCGATGTCGAGCTTGAGCGGATCGATGCGCAGGTAAGGCAACCCGACCTTGCCAGCCAGCCATTCGGTCAAAAGTTCCAGACTCAACACCGGGTGCGGCGGCTGGGCGTGGCGCAGCTGCTTGTTGGCGATCACCACCAGGGGATGCAACTCGCCGCGCTCCGCCCGCGCTTCCGCGCCGATCCGTTCGAGATCGGCCCTGGCCACCAGACCGTCGGCGGCCAATTCATCCAGCACCTCCTTCAAGGTCAGGCGATGTTCGGGCAGGCGCGGGCGCGGGGACGGCTGGGAGGGTGCGGAGCGGGGTTCGGCGCTGGACAAGACAGGGGTTGCCGCCGGTATGGCGAGCGCGGGTGGGTTCACAAAACCTCCAGTTTGGCGTAGGCCACCACCAGCCACTTGGCGCCGCCGGCCGTTGGGAAATTCACTCTGGCCCGCGCGTGGTAGCCGGCACCCTCGACTTCCAGCACCACCCCCTCGCCAAATTGTGGATGGCGCACCCGCTGGTGGGGCCGCAGGCTGGCGGGTGCGGCGAGCGCGGCGACGGCTGATTGGGTTGAGAGCGGGCTCTTTTCCCGCCGCTTTGCCCGAGCCCGCACATCTTGGGTCAATTCCTCGGGAATTTCCCGAACAAACCGCGAGGGCGAGGGATAGTTTTCGCGGCCGTACCAGTGGCGCCGCTCGGCGTGGCACAGAACCAGCCGCCGCTGGGCGCGGGTGACGCCGACATAGGCCAAGCGCCGCTCCTCTTCCAATTGGCGCGCTTCCGCCACCGAACGGCTGTGTGGAAACAACCCCTCCTCCAACCCGACCAGGAATACCAGTGGAAATTCCAGCCCCTTGGCCATGTGCAGGGTCATCAATTGCACGCTGTCCTCGCCGGCGCCGCCCTGCCCCTGGCCGGATTCCAGCACAGCGTGGGCCAGAAAGGCATTCAGCCAGTCGGGCTCGTCCGGGTCCACGCCCACCACGACTGGATCGGCGTGGGTGATGAAATCGCCACTGGCGTTGACCAGCTCCTCCAGATTTTCGACCCGCATTTCGCCCTTGTCGTCCTTGGCCTGTTCATACATCGCCCGCAGGCCGCTGCCGGTGATGACCTGCTCCACCCGTTCCGGCAGGGGTCGGCCGTGGCTGTCACGGTCCAGCGCCTCGACCAAGTTGAGGAAACCGCGCACCGCGCCAGCGGCCCGGCCGCTCAGTCCGCCGGCCGCCAACAGACCCAGCGCGGCCTGCCACAGCGAACCGCCCTGAACACGCGCCGCCTCGCGCAGCAGGTCGACGGTGCGCTCGCCGATGGCGCGCGGGGGCGTGTTGACCACCCGCTCAAAGGAAGGGTCGTCATCGCGGTGCGCGACCAGCCGCAGATAGGCCAGGGCATCCTTGATTTCGGCCCGCTCGAAAAACCGCAGGCCGCCGTAAATCCGGTAGGGCAACGCCGCCGCGATCAATGTTTCCTCGAACACCCGCGACTGAGCGTTGGAGCGGTAGAGAATCGCCACATCCCGGCGCTGCCCCCCCTGCTCCACCCACTGGCGGATGCGCTCGACCACGAACCGCGCCTCGTCCGTTTCGTTGAAGGCGTTGTAGACCTGGATCGGTTCGCCGTCGCCGTCGGCGGTCCACAGATTCTTGCCCAGCCGGTTGGCGTTGTGGGCGATGAGCGCGTTCGCCGCCTTGAGGATGTTGTGGGTGGAGCGGTAGTTCTGTTCCAGGCGGATGGTTCGCGCGCCGGGGAAATCGTCAGCAAAGCGTTGAATATTCTCAACTTTAGAGCCTCTCCATCCGTACACGCACTGGTCATCGTCCCCGACGATGAACACGTCGCCCTGGCCACCGCCCAGCAGCCGTACCCACTGGTACTGGATGGTGTTGGTGTCCTGAAATTCGTCCACCAGCACATGCTGGAACCGCTCCCGGTAATGGGCCAGCAGGTCCGGGTTGTCGCGCCAGAGTTCGTAAGCGCGCAACAGCAATTCGCCGAAATCCACCAGGCCGCCGCGCTCGCACTCCTGCTGATAGATCGTGTAGATCTGCCGATACTGGCGCTGAACTGGCTTGCCGTCGTCGGCCAGATCGGCGGGACGCTGGATTTCGTCCTTGCACCGGTTGATGAAACCGGCGACCTGGGGCGGCGGCCACTTCTTCTCATCCAGGTTCAAGCCGCGCAATACCCGTTTGAGCAGCCGGGTCTGATCGTCGCTGTCGAGAATCTGGAAGGCGCGCGGCAAGCGGGCTTCCTGCCAGTGCTGGCGCAGCAGGCGGTGGGCGATGCCGTGAAAGGTGCCGATCCACAGTCCGCCGATGGGCTGGTTCAGCATCTTTTCGACCCGGCCGCGCATCTCGGCGGCGGCCTTGTTGGTGAAGGTCACCGCCAAGATCGACCAGGGCGAGGCGCTCTCCACCGTCAGCAACCAGGCGATGCGTCGGGTCAACACTCGGGTCTTGCCGCTCCCGGCGCCGGCTAACACCCGCAGGGGTCCCAGCGGCGCGGTCACCGCCTGGCGCTGGGGTTCGTTGAGATCGTCGAGAATCCAGGAAACGTCCATGATCAGCGATTCTAGCAGAATCGCTCTGGGCGGGCGGCGGCCGGGACAGCGGGCGCTACAATACTATCTTCCGCTGCCGGTAACCCGAGCGTAACCGCTCAGATTTCCTAGTGGTTTCGCCCTGTATCGATGGGTTTCGCTACGCGCAACCCATCCTACAATCCATTGTTTTTCTTAGGATGGGTTGCGCGTAGCGAAACCCATCGTTGCGCGGGATGAGAGGGGTCTGAACGGTTAAAACCGAGCGACGCGAGAATGTCGACTCGAAACATGGCCTATCTCAATCCCGCTCTCTCCTGCCGCGACGGGAACAATGCTACGGCCCGTCGGGTAAATCCAGTATGATGGACACCCTTCGATGGTTTGAAACATGAAGGTGACTTGAATCATGCCGGAGACAATCGGGTGCTTGAACTGATCAAGGCTGGCGGCTGGCTGATGGCGCCGATTCTGGCCTGCTCGCTGGCGGCGGCGACCATCATCGTCGAGCGGTTGCTGGCGTTGCGGCGGGCCCGGGTACTACCCGACCAGTTGCTGGCGACCCTGGAGCGCTGGCTGGACCGCGGCGCGGTCGATGCGCGGGAAGTGGAAGCGTTGCCGCTGCGTTCGCCCCTCGGTCGGATCGTGGCGGCGGGGCTCGCCACCCGTGGTCGGGGTCGGGAGATTTTGCGCGAACGGGTCGAGGACACCGGCCGCCACGTCGCGCACGAACTGGAGCGCTTCCTCAGCACCCTGGGTACCATCGCCGCCATCAGTCCCCTGCTGGGCCTGCTCGGCACCGTGGCTGGCATGATCAAGATCTTTCAGATCGTTTCGACCCAGGGCAACAGCAACTTTAGTCTGCTCTCGGTGGGTATCGCCGAAGCATTGGTGACCACCGCCGCCGGTCTGACCGTCGCTATTCCCAGCCTGCTGTTTTATCGTTATTTCAATGCCCGGGTGGACGAACTGGTGGTGCGCATGGAGCAGGAAACCCTGCAACTCGTCGACCTGTTGGACGCCGGAGCTAGCGCGGAGAAACAACGGCCGTGAATCTGCGCTCCCGCCGCCGCGAGGAACTGGATATCAACTTGATACCCATGATCGACGTCGTGCTGGTGCTGCTGATCTTCTTCATGATCGTCACCAGCCTGCGGCACGAGTCGAAATTGGAAATTCGGTTGCCCGAATCCACCGGTCAGCCGTTGCCAGGCAATCTGGCGCAACTGGAAGTCGATATCGACGCCAGCGGCCGCTATGCCCTCAACGGCCAAACGCTGGCAACCACCGACGCCTCGACCCTGAAAGCAGCCCTGCAAGCCGCTGCCCAGAGCCGGGAACTGCCGCTGATCCTCCGCGCTGATGGCCAAACGCCTCATCAGGCGGTGGTAACGGTGCTGGATGTCGCTGGTCAGCTCGGCCTCAAGCAACTGGCCATCGGCACGGTGAACGCGCCGGCCGCCGCGCCTGGGTCTCCAACCACCCATAAAATCCCACCCTCGCCGGACCCTGAGCCATGACTTTTCTGGATCGTTACGGCTATTCGCTAAACGGAGTCGCGGTGCTGCTGTGGCCGTTGAGCCTGCTGTTCGGGCTGGCGGCGCGCGCGCGGCGGCTGTTGTACCAGCACGGCCTGCGGCGGAGCGAAGCTGTTCCCGTGCCGCTGATCGTGGTCGGCAACATCACCGTCGGTGGCGCCGGTAAAACTCCGCTGGTGGCCTGTTTGGTGGAACTACTTCGAGAGGCCGGTTATCAACCAGGCGTCATCAGCCGTGGTTATGGCGGCCAGTCGGCGCGATGGCCCCGCCAGGTCATGGCCGACAGCGATCCACGTGAGGTCGGCGACGAGCCGGTGCTGCTGGCGCGGCGTTGCCGTTGCCCAATCGTGGTGGGGCCGGACCGGGTGGCGGCGGCGCGGACCTTGCTCGATACCTACGGGTGCAACGTGATCCTGAGCGACGACGGTTTGCAGCACTACCGCCTGCGTCGCGACCTTGAAATCGCGGTGGTGGACGGCTTCCGCCGACTGGGCAACGGCGCCTGCCTGCCCGCCGGTCCGCTGCGGGAGCCACCGTCCCGCCTGCGCGAGGTGGATTTCGTGGTCGGCAACGGCGCGGCCCGAGGGGGCGAGTATCTGATGTGTCTGCGCGGCGAAACCGCGATCAACCTGGCTGACCCCTGCGTCAGCGCCACGTTGACCGGCTTTCGCCACGGCACGGTTCACGCCGTGGCGGGCATCGGCGATCCGGGACGGTTTTTCGACCAACTGCGTCATGCCCGGCTGCGCATCGTGGAACATCCTTTCCCCGACCATCACGTTTTCCGCCCCGAGGATCTGCACTTCCCACAGGACTTGCCGGTGCTGATGACCGAGAAGGATGCGGTAAAATGCCGAGCCTTCGCGCCGGAGGGCTGCTGGTACGTGCCGGTCGACGCGCGACTGGAGCCGGCCTTCGAGGAAGACTTGCTCAAGCGGCTGGCGTCGGTGGCCATGGCCAAGGGCATCCGGCGCGAGCATTCGGGCGCGAGTCGGCGGGCAAGACGAAGCCCGCCCGCGCCGCCTATCGGTGACGAGGTGAAGCACGATGGACAAGAAACTGTTGGATATTCTGGTGTGCCCGGTCAGCAAGGCCCCGCTGATCCACGACAAGGCGCGACAAGAGCTGATCTGCAAGGAAAGCCGGCTGGCCTATCCGATTCGCGACGGCATTCCGGTGATGCTGGAAGCCGAGGCGCGAACGTTGAGCGATGAGGAGGTCGGTTCGCTTGGGTGAGACCGAACTTTCGTTTCGGATCGCGATCCCGGCCCGCTACGCCTCGACCCGGTTGCCGGGCAAGCCCTTGCGGTTGCTGGCCGGCCGACCGCTGATCGAGCACGTCCACCGGCGGGCGCGGGCCAGCGGCGCGCGGGAGGTGGTCATCGCCACCGATGACGCGCGCATCCGCGAAGTGGCCGAAGGATTCGGCGCGACGGTGTGCATGACCTCGCCCGCTCACGCTTCGGGAACCGACCGGCTGGCGGAAGTGGCGACTCGGCTCGGCTGGCCGGACGACGCCATCGTGGTCAACGTGCAAGGCGACGAACCGGGCCTGCCGCCGGCACTGATCCGGCAGGTGGCCGCGGGTTTGGCGACGCATCCCGACGCCGGGATCGCCACCGCCTGCGTCCGCATCCGCGAGGCGGCCGAGATCTTCGATCCAAACGCGGTCAAGGTCGTGCGCGACGCCCAAGGCTATGCGTTGTATTTCAGCCGCGCGCCGATTCCCTGGCATCGGGAGGCGTTTCAGAGCGAGGCGGCGCTGGCGAAACCACCCGCCGATGGGGTCTGGTTCCGCCATATCGGCCTGTACGCCTATCGAGTGGCCGTGTTACGCCGCTACCCGGAACTGGCGCCCGCGCCGGCTGAGCGGACCGAGTCGCTGGAACAATTGCGCGCGTTGTGGCACGGCATCCGCATTCATGTCGCCGAGGCGGCCGAAACGCCGCCACCCGGCGTGGACACCGAAGCCGACCTGGCGCGACTGGCGGCGGAATGGGAACGCTCAGGCCAGCAGATCGAATCCAGCTAGTTCCGGTAAATCGGGATTGAAATGGTCACAGCGTTCGTCAAGCACGGCGACAGTAAAGGTTTGCGGCGCCCAGCCGATGGCGTCGCCGTATTGGTTGGGTTGAATGACCTTGCTGTCGCCGCCGGCGCGCAACACCAGCAAGGGCGCATCCTCCTCGATCAGCAGTTCGATGACCTGGCAGGACAGACCCCGATAGTTCAAGGAACGGCCCAGCAGGGTTTTCAGTTTATCGGGGTTCAATGGCGACATGCTCGGTCTCCCAGGGTCATCGACTCCAACATTCCAAAGGCGAGAACAAAGGCGATGGTGAAGGTTCTTTTCGTCTGCATGGGCAATATCTGTCGTTCCCCCATGGCCGAGGGCGCGTTCCAGCGCTTGCTAGCAAGCGTCGATTTGGCCGAACAGGTTGTCGTGGATTCGGCCGGCACTCACTCCTACCACATCGGCTCGCCGCCCGATCCGCGCAGCCAAGCGACGGCCCTAAGCCGAGGAGTGGATTTGCGTCACCTGCGCGCCCGGCAGGTCACGACCGCCGATTTAGCTGAATTCGATTACGTGCTGGCGATGGATCGGGACAACTTTGACCATCTGCTGGCGCTCGGCAAGGAGTCGAAAGTACGGCACCGTATTCGACTGTTCCTGGATTTTGCCCCGGATCTGCCCGAGCGGGAAGTGCCCGATCCGTACTACGGCGGTTCGGGTGGCTTCGAACGGGTCATGGACTTGGTCGAGGAAGCGGCGCGGGGCCTGCTGATCGACATCCGGGAACGCTACCGGATTTGAACGGGATTCACCGAAAAGCACAAGGGGCTGGAATTCCAGCCCCTTTGCTTTACATCGTCAAATCGCTGGCTTGTCGTCGATGCTCGGCTCTGGCGATGATGGCGGTGGCGGCGCGGCCGATTCCGTCGCGGCGATTTCCAGTTCGGTCGGCGCGGACGGTTCGGGCGCGGCAATTTCCGGTTTAGCCGGCGCGGACGGTTTGGGCGCGACCATCGCCGGTTCGGTCGGCGCGGAGGGTTCGGGCACGGCAACCTCTGGTTCGACCACGCTGGCCGGTTCCGCCAGGGATGGAGCGTCGATAGCGGTTTCGGCGATAACGGCCGTGGGGGTTACCACCTCGGCTTCGACAGGAGCTGGAACCACAGCGGGTTCTTCCACGGGCGGCGCGTCGGTGACTACATCCTCGGGCGTGGAGAGAGCGACGGGCGCCTCGGTTTCACCAATATCGGCTTGGGGCGAGGTCTCGGGCATCGGGGTTGTGAATTCCTCCACCAACGCTTCAACCTCGGATTTGGGAGCCAGCACGGGCGCGGTGACCGCTGGATGATCCGCCCGCGCGGCCTTTTCCTCGGCGACGGGATATTCCAGCGGTGATGGCGGCGGCGCGAGGGCTTCCTTGTCGGAAGATAACGCGGCGTTTCCAGATTCGGCCTTGGCGGCAACAATCGCGTCATGGGGCAGGCGTGGGCGGCCGTTGCGGATGCGCCGCTGCGTGGCCGCCGTCATGGCTGGATTTGGCGGCGCCGAAGCAGCCGGTGTCATGGCTCCCTCGGGTTCCTGGCCTTGATCACCCGAATCGAAGCCTTCCTCGCTATCCTCGCCCGATTCCGGGTTTACCGGAGCAGTCTCACCTGAAGGAGGTGCTTCGCCCCGCCGCCGCCGCCGACCGCCCCGCCGCCCACGCCGCCCGCGCGGTCCAGGACTTTCATCCTCGGTTTCGGGGACGGCGGTGACATCCTCGGCATCCTCGGCCGGAACCACCGCAGGTTTGGCTGCTAGCATGGGTTCGGGCCGTAAATCCTCGACCGGCGCCGTGAGCGCGGCAGCCGGTTCAGCAGTGGCCGGCGCGGCAACAAGTTTGGCGGTCGGCGTTTCCGCGCCGGATTCCGCTTCGGGCCGCCGCCCAGTCCGGTCGCGGCGCTGCCGATCCGGCTTGGCCGAACGTGCGTCCGTCCGAGTGGAGCGCCCGTCATGGGCTGGACGCGGGGGCTGTCCGAACAGACTGCCCCACAACCAGCCAAAGAAACCGGGGTTGACTTCGGGTTTCGGCGTGGGCGTCGGCGGCGTGGGCGCCGGCGTGGACGGCGCGACGCCCCTGACCACCGGCTCTTCATCCACGCCCCGCACCGCCGGGCTGGCTTTCGCCTCAACCTGTTCCTCGTAATCCTCGGTCAGCGCATAGGACCGGATTTGCTCTTCCGACAGTTCGTCCACCCGCAACCGATTCAGCTTGAAATGCGGCGTTTCCAGCGACTCATTCGGGATCAGCAGGACGCCGACCCGATGGCGCTGTTCGATGGCGCGAATCGCCTCCCGCTTTTCATTCAGCAAGAAGGTGGCAACCTTGACCGGCAATTGAACCACGACCCGGCCGGTTCGGTCTTTCATCGCCTCTTCCTGGATCAACCGCAGCACGCTCAGCGCCAACGAATCGATGTTGCGAATGGTGCCCTGGCCGTTGCAGCGCGGACAGATCCGGTGGCTGGCTTCATCCAGCGACGGACTCAGCCGCTGCCGCGACATTTCCAGCAGGCCGAAGCGGGAGATGCGTCCGACCTGCACTCGGGCACGGTCCATCTTCAACGCCTCGCGCAACCGGGTTTCCACCTCGCGCTGGTTGCGGGCGAGATTCATGTCGATGAAATCGATGACGATCAATCCGCCCAGGTCGCGCAATCGCAATTGTCGGGCGATTTCCTCGGCCGCTTCCAGATTGGTGGTGAGCGCGGTTTCCTCGATGTCGCTGCCCTTGGTGGCGCGGGCCGAATTGATGTCGATCGAAACCAGGGCCTCGGTGTAGTCGATCACGATGCCGCCGCCCGAAGGTAGGCTCACTTCACGCTGGTAGGCGGTCTCGATCTGGGATTCGATCTGGAAGCGGGTGAACAGCGGGATACTGTCTTGATACAGCTTGAGCTTGTTCAAGTTGTGCGGCATCACCTGCTGCATGAAGTCCTGGGCCTGGCGATGGACAGCGAGATTGTCCACCAGGATCTCGCCGATGTCCGCGCGCAGATAATCACGTAGGGCGCGGATGATGATGTTGCTTTCCTGATAGATCAGGAACGGGGCTTTTTTCTGGCTGGATGCGGTTTCAATGGCTTTCCACAAGTGCAGCAGATAATCCATGTCCCACTGCAACTCCTCTTGCGAACGTCCCACGCCGGCGGTGCGCACGATCAGACCCATGCCGTCGGGAATGTCGAGACTACTCATGACCTCGCGGATTTCCTGGCGATCCTCGCCCTCAATCCGCCGCGACACGCCGCCAGCGCGCGGGTTGTTGGGCATCAGCACCAGATAGCGCCCGGCCAGGCTGATGAAGGTGGTCAGCGCCGCGCCCTTGTTACCGCGCTCCTCCTTTTCCACCTGCACCATGATTTCCTGACCTTCCTTGATGGCCTCGCGAATGCTGGGGCGGCCACCCTCGGCGATGTGGGCGTCGAAGTAGCTACGGTTGATTTCCTTGAAGGGCAGAAAACCGTGCCGGTCGGCGCCATAGTCCACGAACGCCGCTTCCAATCCCGGCTCGATGCGGGTGACGCGGCCCTTGTAGACGTTGGATTTCTTCTGCTCGCGCGCGGGGGTTTCGATGTCGAGGTCGTAAAGTTTCTGGCCGTCCACGAGGGCCACGCGCAACTCTTCCTGCTGAGTCGCGTTGATCAGCATGCGTTTCATGGTGAAATTCCCTGCGCTCAACCATCACCACTGGTAACGCGGTGGTTGTCGCCGAGGCGGCGCCAGAATGGGGAATGGCCCGGAGGATGGAAATCCAGAGCATCGGACGAACCCAAAATACGCCGCGGAAAGCGTGACCAGTTGGCTGGGAGCGCGGTCAAGCGCCGCTCAAGGAAGGTTGGGGTCGAGCGGCGGACAAACCCGTTAAACCAAGCCCGCCCGCCGGTTGACTGGCGCGCGGGTACGAAAACCGATATGGTGTATTGATCCAGTTTCGCCGGCCGTTCGCGGCCCATGCGGCGACAACGCTCGTAACTATAACAGTCCGACCGCCACGCATCAAATTCATGACGACTTCCGCTGCTTCCCCCGGCGTGCGCCATTTGGCCATCGCCACCGCTCACGCCGGTCAGCGCCTCGACAATTTTCTGCTGCGCGAGCTCAAGGGCGCCCCCAAGAGCCTGATCTATCGCATCGTTCGTACTGGCGAGGTGCGGCTGAACGGGGGGCGGGTCCAGCCGGATCGCCGGCTCCAGGCTGGCGACGTCCTGCGAATTCCGCCGGTGCGGCTGGGAGAACGTCAGGAACGGCCGCTTCGCGTACCGCCGGGCCTGGCGGAACAGTTACGGGAGGCGGTGCTGTACGAGGACCGCGAGATTCTAGTACTCAACAAACCGACCGGCCTGGCGGCGCACGGGGGCAGTGGGCTGGAGTATGGAGTGATCGAACTGTTGCGGGCGCTGCGACCGGAGGAACCGTTTCTGGAACTGGCGCACCGGTTGGACCGTGAGACCAGCGGCTGTTTGGCACTGGCGCGGACACCGACGGCGCTGCGGCGGATTCAGGAAGCGTTCCGGGCGGGTCGCGTGGAGAAATGCTATCTGGCGCTGGCGCGCGGCTACTGGAATCACGGCCCGCGTGAGGTCAATCAACCCTTGCGCCGCAATGTGTTGCGTGGTGGGGAACGGATGGTGGAAGTGCTGGACAACGGTAAACCGGCCCAGACGCAATTTCGTCCCGTCAGCCTGCGCAAACCGGCCTCGCTGCTGGAAGCCCGCATCACCACCGGCCGCACGCACCAGATTCGCGTCCACGCCGCGCATGTCGGCCACCCGTTGGCCGGCGACGAGAAATACGGCGACGCCGACTTCAACCGGCTGATGGCGAAGCAATACGGCCTGCGTCGACTATTCCTGCACGCACACAGCCTGAACCTGCCGCTGGGTGGTCGAGATATCGCGGTCAGCGTTCCGCTGGACGCCGAACTCAAGGCGGTGCTAGATCGGCTCGGCACTCCGAACCCACATCAAACCTGAGTGAGAAGCCACCATGAGCGACCCGAATCCGAACGCCAATCCGCCCGGCGACGAGCGCTGGGCGCGTGATACTCTCACCAAGCTGGCGTTCGCCGCCGTGACCGAGCAACGGCGAGCGCGGCGCTGGGGAATTTTCTTCAAATTCCTGTTTTTCACTTATCTGGTGGGGCTGCTGGTGTTGGCCTGGCCGGACAATCTCGGCAACGCGACCGCCGCCACCAAGAAGCACACGGCGGTGGTGCGGGTGAACGGCTTGATTTCCAGCGGTACCGAAGCCAGCGCCAAGAACATCATTGAGGCATTGCGCAAGGCGTTCAAGGACGAGAAAACGGTCGGCGTCGTGGTGGAAATCAACAGCCCCGGCGGCAGTCCGGTGCAAGCTGGCGAGATTTACGACGAGATTCAGAGGTTGCGCCAGCAGTATCCTAAGCTACCGGTCCACGCGGTAGCCAGCGATGTGTGCGCCTCGGGGGGGTACTACATCGCGGCGGCGGCCCAGAAGATTTACGCTAACAGAGCGAGCATCGTCGGCTCCATCGGGGTACGGATGGATAGCTTCGGCTTCACCGACGCGATGGCCAAATTGGGAATCGAGCGGCGGGCCTACACGGCGGGAAACAACAAGGATTTTCTAGATCCGTTCAAGCCGGTGAACCCGGAGGAAGTTCGGCATCTGCAAGGGATGCTGGACGCGATTCACCAGCAATTCATCGCGGCAGTCAAACAGGGTCGGGGCGAGCGGCTGAAAGACAATCCCGAGGTGTTCAGCGGCTTGATGTGGACCGGCGAGCAGAGCGTCGGGCTGGGGTTGGTCGATGCCCTGGGCAGCACTCGCCATGTCGCCGAGGAGGTTATCGGCGAAAAAACCATCGTGGATTATACCAAGCACACCCGCTGGCTTGATCGACTGCTCGACGGCACGGAAGCCGATCTGGGCGAGGCGCTGTTGAAGGCGTTGGGACTGGATGGAACGGCGCGGTGGCGGTAGGAGCAGGGCAATCGCGCTATGCGGTAGCCGGACTGGGGTGGCCGAGGAGCAAGCGCGA
>JARSSP010000069.1 GCA_029624675.1 Candidatus Contendibacter sp. | reverse complement strand
CTAGCGTGTTGCCGGTTTCGCGTCAGCGGTGGCCCCCCCAAAAACAACCGAACAGCGGCGTGAATCCCCGTGCTTTACTTGGGAGTCACCAGGGACTTCAGCTCCTGTAAGCTCTCGGTGACGCGCTTGTTGATGATGGCGAACGCCTCGGTGTTGGACTTGCTGACCATTTCGGCCAGTTCGCGCATGTTGGCCAGCGCCTGCTCGAACGCCTTGCGGGCCAACTCGGCCTGCTTGGTGGTCATCTCCTGCGGATTACCCGCAGCGGACAATTGCTGGGCGATGGACGACACTTCGCCCATGGCCTGGCTCAGAATCTCGGCCTGTCGTTGCGCGACCGCCTGCATACCCTCCACGGCGGCACGATTGGCGGCGGTCAACGCTTCGATGTTCTTGCGCTGGGCGGCCATGATGGCGTCCATGTCGAAACCGGGGATTTTGACATCGCCCAACAACTTCGTCAGGTCGAACTTGCTCAGATCGAACTTGCTGAAATCGATGTTGGCGAACGGGTTGAAAGGATTATTGCTCATTACTTGCTCTCCTGATTCATGGGGCTAAAGACATATTGTGCAACGCAACATCATTTCGCGCATTTTGCATCCCGCAACGGCGGGTGTCAACCGGAATTTTGCAGCGCAGCAATCGCGATGGGATTCTCATTCTTCCCGCCCCAGGCTCTTGGCGGCAATCTCGTAGGCATCCGGCGACAGCTCCGGCGCGGCGAGAATGCGCTCCAGTCGTTCGCGCATTCTTTCCTGGCGCGTCAGGTCGTATTTGCGCCAGCGGGTGAACGCGGCCATCAACCGCGCGGCGATCTGGGGATTGAAGGCGTCCAACTCCAAAATTCGGTCGGCCAGAAAAGTATAGCCACTGCCGTCGGCGGCGTGGAAATGCCAGGGGTTGGCCTGGGAAAACGCGCCGATCAACGCCCGAACCTTGTTGGGATTGCGAAGGCTGAAAGCTTCGTGCGCCATCAGGTTCCGGACAACGGCCAGCGTTCCGGGCAGGCTCGATGTTGCTTGCAGGCTCAGCCACTTGTCCACCACCAGCGCCTCGCGCCGCCAGCGCTGGTAAAAGATCGCCAGCGCCTCGGCTCGCGCCGGGCTATCGTCATTGACCAGCGCCGCCAGCGCCCCAAGCTGGTCGGTCATGTTGCCGGCGGTGTGAAACTGCTCCAGGCACAACGCCCGCGATTCGGCGTCATCGAGTCGCATCAGGTACTCCAGGCAGACGTTCTTCAGCGCGCGCCGGCCCATGGCGGCGGCGTCGATGCGGTAACCGTCGCGCTCCTGGTCGCGCAGGGTCTGGTAGGTCGTCCGCAGCGGTTCGCGCAGCCGTTCCGCCAGCGTCCGCTGGACAAAGCGCCGCGCGGCGTGAATGCCGTCCACGTCCACCGCGTCCATCTGCTCGGCCAGGTAGCCCTCGCTGGGCAGGATCAATACTTGCGCCAACAACGCCGGATCGGCGCCCGAAGTCAGCGCCCGGCCTAGCGCGGCGCTGAACGATTCCGGCGGTGCCCACGCCCTACCCAGCCGACGCTCCTCAATCAGAGCCAGAATGGTGCGGATCGCCAGCGTCTGGCCGGCGTCCCAGCGGTTGAAATCGTCGCGGTCGTGGGCCAGCCGGAAGCGTAGGTCGGCGTCGCTTTCAGCGTTGTTGATCTTGATCGGGGCGGAAAAGCCGCGCAGCAGCGAGGGTACCGGCCGGGTCGGCACCTCGATGAAATGGAACGTGTGTTCCGGCTCGCGCAGTTCCAGCACCCGCGTGGTTCCTCCGGGTCCGCTCTCCCCGTCCAGTCGCAGCGGCAGGTCGTGGCCCTCGGCGCCTAGCAGGCCCAGCGCCAAGGGAATATGGAACGGCTCCTTACGCGGCTGGCCCGGCGTCGGCGGACAGGATTGTCGGATCGTCAGGGTATAACAACGGGCGCTGGGATCGTAGTCATCGCTGACGGTCAGTTCCGGGGTGCCGGCCTGGTGATACCAGCGCTTGAACTGGTTGAAATCCGCGCCGTTGGCGTCGGCCATCGCCGCCACGAAATCGTCGCAGGTCACCGCCTGGCCATCGTGACGCTGGAAATACAGGTCCATGCCGCGCCGGAAGCCGTCCCGGCCCAGCAGGGTCTGCATCATGCGGATCACCTCCGCGCCCTTGTTGTAAACAGTAACGGTGTAGAAATTATTGATCTCAATGTAGGCGTCCGGCCGCACCGGATGCGCCAGCGGGCCAGCGTCCTGCGGGAACTGGCTGGCGCGGAGAACGCGCGCGTCCTCGATGCGCTTAACCCCGCGCGAGCCCAAATCGGATGAAAATTCCTGGTCGCGGAACACGGTCAGCCCTTCCTTGAGGCTGAGTTGGAACCAGTCGCGGCAGGTGACCCGGTTACCGGTCCAGTTGTGGAAGTATTCGTGGCCGATGACGCCGAGAATGCCCTGATAGTCGGCGTCGGTGGCGGTTTCCGGCTTGGCGAGCACGTATTTGGTGTTGAAGATGTTGAGGCCCTTGTTCTCCATCGCGCCCATGTTGAAATCGCCGACCGCCACGATCTGGTACAAATCCAGGTCGTATTCCAAGCCGAACTGCTCCTCGTCCCAGGCCATCGCTCGCTTGAGCGAGTCCATCGCATGGTCGCACTGGTCGATGTTGTCCGGCTCGACGTAAATGCGTAGCGTCACCGTGCGTCCGGAGCGGGTGATGAAGTGGTCCTCGATGGGTTTCAAATGACCGGCCACCACGGCGAACAGGTAAGAGGGCTTGGGGAATGGATCGTGCCAGGTCGCCCAGTGCCGGCCATCCTCGAACTTCCCTTGGCTGGCCAGATTACCGTTGGACAACAGCACCGGATAGCGGGCCTGATCGGCGACCAGGGTGGTGGTGAACACCGCCATCACGTCCGGGCGGTCGAGAAAGTAGGTGATGCGGCGGAAACCTTCCGGTTCGCATTGGGTGCAGAAGTTGCCGCTGGACTGGTAGAGGCCCTGGAGCGCGGCGTTGTCCTGGGGTCGAATGCGGGTGACCACCGCCAATTCGAACTCGGCGGGTGGATCGAGCAGGGTCAGGCGGTCGGCGTTGACTTGGTAACGGTCGGAGACAAGCGAAACGCCGTCCAGCTCCAACGCGACCAGTTCCAGATGCTGGCCATCCAGCGCCAGCGCCGTCCCAGCGGGCGTGGCGTTGGCGCGGACGATATGCAGACGGGAATGGACCCAGGTGAAATCCTCGCCCAGCTCGAAACGCAGGTTGACCGCTGGAATCCGGTATGCGGGCGGTGCGTAGTCCGCGAGGCGGGTGGTCTTGGGGGTCTTGGTCGACATGCGGGCAACCTTTCCGATGAGGGAGTCGAAAACGGCTTGGAGGATCAGCGTGCCGGTTGGTTCGGAACGATCCGAACATCATTCCCCACATCGTCCGCCGTTTCCACCCCCCAACGCGCCGAATTGTCGCGCGAGGTTTGGTGCCGGTTTCGAGTCATGAACGTCGCGGGCGAAGGGAGGAACGTCAGGATCGAACCGGCCGCTTGGCCAACTTGCGCTGCAAGGTGCGGCGATGCATGCCCAACTGCCGCGCGGTGGCGGAAATGTTGCCGTCGTTGTCGCGCAACACCCGCTGAATATGCTCCCATTCCAGGCGATTTACGCTCAGGGGGCGGGCGCTGACCGGCACGCCGGAATCTCCCCCACTGGCGGCGAAAGCCGCCAGCACCTGGTCAGCGTCGGCCGGCTTGGCCAGATAATTCACCGCGCCCAGCTTGATGGCTTCCACCGCCGTGGCGATGCTGGCGTAGCCGGTCAGGACCACGATGCGGGTGGCGGGATCGAGCGCCAACAGGTCCGGAATCAGACTCAGTCCCGAATCGCCGGCCAGATTGAGATCCACCACGGCGTATTCCGGTGGCTCGACTCGCGCGCGCTCCAAAGCCTCCGCGCTGCCATGCGCAGTGACCACGGCGAAACCGCGTCGGTTCAAAGCGAGCCCCAGCACCCGGCAAAACGTCCCGTCGTCATCCACCAGCAACAAGCTGGAGCGCTCGGCCGAATCCATCATGCGACTTCGGCCCGCGCCGGCAAATCGATGCGCGTGCAGGTCCCTCCCTGGGGATCGTGCGAGAGGCTGACCTGTCCCCCCAACCGCTCCAGCGCGGCGTTGGCCAGCAGCAGCCCGATGCCGGTGCCGCCGCTCTTGGTGGAAAAGAAGGCTTCGCCAGCGCGTTCCGCCACCTCCGCCGACAAGCCCGGTCCCCGATCGCGAATCTCGATGACCACCCGGCGCGCGTCCCAGCGACCCACCAGGTCCACGCCATCGGGACAGACATCGGCCGCGTTGTTGAGCAGGCTGATCAAGGTCTGGCCGATGGTCTGCGGCGCCGTCACGGCCGGCGGCGGCAACGGTCCCGCGCAGTTGACCCGCAGCGGCACCCAGGGACGGAGCAGTTGCCAGCGACTGCGCGTGCGTTCCAACACCACGTCCAGCGACTGCGCCGCCTCGCGGTCGGCCGCCAGATCGGCGCCGCGGAGCAAATCGCCGAGGATGGATTTGCACGTTTCCACCTGCTGGCGCAGGGTGCGCAGATCGGCGCACAGCAGCGGATCCGCGCCGTGCTCGCGTTCCAGTTCCCGGGCCAGCACGGCAATGGTCGACAGCGGGGTTCCCAGTTCGTGGGCCGCGCCGGCCGCGAACATGCCCAAAGCCAGGATCTGCTCGTCACGCAACGCTTTCTCGCGCAATTGCGCGACCTGCCGGTCCCGTTGGCGCAATGCCGCCGCCAACCGCGCCACGAAACCGGCGATCAGCAGAGCGCTGATGACGAACACCAGCCACATGCCCCACAGATGGGCGTGAAAACCGGGGCCGTGGCCACTGAGCATCCCCGGCAGCGGCAGGTAATGGAACATCAGCCCCGTGTAAACCGCCACCGTCACTCCCGCCATCGCCCAGACGCAGCCAGCCGGCAGCAACGCGGCGGTGATGATCAGGGGCAGGAGCAGCAGCGAAACGAAGGGATTGCTGGCGCCACCACTGAAGAACAGCAGTACGGTCAGAGCCAGCACGTCGAGATGTAAATACGCGAACATCTCCCAAGCCACCACTGGGGCTGCCCACCGCACCCGCAGGCGCAAAGCGGCGAACGCCAGCGCCATCAGTCCCAGGAACGTGGTGACCGCCCACAGCGGCAGCGGCTGCGGGGGGGTCAAGCCAAAGCGCAGCCAAAGCAGCATCACGCACGGCCCCGACACCACCAGCAAGCGGAGTAGCAACAAACGTCGCAAGTCATCCATCCGGCAAACTCCGATTCGGTCACCGCCGCTTCGGGCGCGACGACAATAGTTTAGCGACTCTCGCCCGCTGGATCGGTGTGGCAATATGCCGCATTCCTCCCGTATCGACGATCTCGTAGGATTCGGCGATCTCTCAACGATGCGGCCGCGGTCGCCGTCAGCGTCATTTTCTGGAGATCGCCCCGATGAATCCCACTTACCAACCGCTCCCCCTGCATCGACTGGAAAGCGGCGCCCGGTATTTTCGTCCCCAACAACCACTCCCCTGGCGCGTCACCCCCGCCGATCCCGCCCTGTCCGTCATGACGGATCTGAGCCAGGTCACCGCGTTCACCACCGAACCGACGACCCCGCTCGACAAGAGTCTGGAACTCATGATCAAGCGTGGAATTCGTATCCTGCTGGTCTGCGACTCCGATGGCCACATCGTCGGCCTGCTCACCAGTCGGGACATCGACGGCGTCAAGCCCGGTCGCATTCTGGCCAAGGCGGGCGGGGCCTGGGAAGATCTGCGAGTCGCCGACATCATGACGCTCCGGCCGAAGCTGGAAACGCTGTTGATGGAAGACGTGCGGCGGGCCCAGGTCGGGGACATCATCGCCACCTTGCGGCAAGTCGACCGCCAGCACGCCCTGGTGGTGGATACCGATCCCGAGACCGGCCGACCGGCGGTGCGCGGCCTTTTCTCGCTATCGCAAATCGGCCTGCGACTCGGGCTGAACATCGACCCCTCGCGCCAACCGACCACTTACGGCGACCTGGAAAAAGCCGGCGCCCTCCTGTAGGTCTTCTCACCCGGAGACGCGGCAATTTGTCGCATTCCCACCCGCCCCCTTAACCCTTAGCATTGGCGTCCAGCCTGGGGCGACACGGCACGCTGGCTTTGGGTCGAGCGAATTCTGGCGTGGGTCTGGACAACGCGCGCCAACCGCCGCCGAGGGCGCCAACCAACGATGACCATCCTCCCCAACGCGCCGATCCCAAATTCGGTCATCGGCTAGCCACCCCCCACCCGACGGATGCCAGTTTCATTGTAACGATTGGCCCGATTCCGTCGGGTGCGGCAATTTGTCGCACCCCCCTCCGTTTTCAGCAAGTCACGCTGGCTGGATAATCCGAAGCGCCATTTGCTTCGCCGCATCCTTTTGCTTCCCAGCCAGCAACCGACACTTCCCAGCTTCATCCGTTACGATCAAGATATGAGTCGCCCGATTGGGCCACCACCCCAGCCTTTGGAGATTTCCCGATCCATGAACATCAAGCTTATCAAGCTGCCCACGCTGAGCCTGTTGCTCGCCCTGAGCGCTCCCGTTTTCGCCGCCGATACCACCACGATCAAGGTCGAGGAACCCTGGGCGCGCGAAAGCCCGCCCACCGTCACCAACGGCGCCGCCTACATGACTCTCGTCAACACCGGCAAGGAAGCGGATCGCCTGGTCGGCGCGTCCGGCGAAGTTTCGGCCACCGTCGAGCTGCACACCCACCTGATGGAGGACGGGGTGATGAAAATGCGCCCGATCAAAGCCATCGAGGTCAATCCCGGCGAACCCGCCGTGCTCAGGCCCGGTGGTCTGCACATCATGTTGATTGGACTTAAAAAGCCTCTGGTGGCGGGCCAGACCTTTCCCCTGCGCCTGCGCTTCGAGAAGGCTGGCGAGATGCCCGTGGAAGTAAAGGTGCGTAAAATGGAGTTAGGAGGCGGCTCCGAGCACTCGGGTCACCAGGTTCACAAGGCGCAATGACGTAAATTTTCAGTAACCGAGGTTGGAAACGCTGGTTCCAGCCTCTTCGACCAGAGGACCGCCCCATGACGCGCGGAAAACTGATCATCCTGATCCTGGCCGGTGCGTTGGCCCTGGGCTTGGGTCTCTGGCTGGGCCAAACACTGGTCCGTCCCTCGGTCGAGCCGCCGGCCATCTCCGGTATTCTCTTTCCCGAACCCAAAGCCATCGAAGACTTTACCTTGAGCGACCAAACCGGCCAGCCTTTCCACCGCGACCGGTTTTTAGGGAAGTGGACTTTTCTGTACTTCGGCTATACCTATTGTCCGGACGTATGTCCTCTGACACTGGTCGAACTCGCCAAGGTACAGCGACAACTCGCACAGAATAATTTGGATGGGGATACCGCCTACCTGCTGATTTCGGTGGACCCCGAACGCGATACCCCGCAGCGGCTTGGAGAATATACCCGCTATTTCAATCCAAAATTTACGGGCGCCACCGGCACGCCGGAGGAATTAAACAAGCTGGCGCGGCAGTTCGGCGTCATTTACATGCGCGCACCCGATTCGGAAAATAAAGCCAACTACAGCATCGATCACTCGTCCACGGTGATCGTGATCGATCCCGATGCCCGTCTGCACGCCATCTTCACGCCTCCTCACCAGCCGGAAACCATGGTGTCCGACTTTCGGAAAGTTCGCGGACACTATCGACCAAAAAATAATTAACTATCTGTTAAATATGATAATAAATTGACTCATGATCAGTCAGGAACCAATCAGCAAATTGAATTCCGCCAGATAAAGAACATCGCTCGCCATCTCGACTGTCACCCGCCATTCCCGGCGCCCCATCGAACACATCGGCAAGATCGCCTGCCCCCGCCACGCTTTATCTTGCCCTTGGGTGAGAACAAACTGGTTAAATCCCATATTCATGTCGGACATGGTAAAGTTGACGGTGATTTTTTTGATCCTGGTTGCTTCCTCTCCACTTAGCCTGACCTGCACGGGAAACGCGACCAGGGGTT
Source organism: Candidatus Contendibacter sp. (assembly GCA_029624675.1). Lineage (GTDB taxonomy): Bacteria > Pseudomonadota > Gammaproteobacteria > Competibacterales > Competibacteraceae > Contendibacter. The sequence goes on along the minus strand of JARSSP010000069.1, from coordinate 42,926 downwards.
GCACGCTGTCTCCCAGTCCCATCGTTACGGTCAACGCCCCACCACTGGCCGTGCAAAGCCCGCCCACGGGATTACAGGCGGGATCGGCGTTCAAAACGACGGGGTGGGCTGATCCACCACGATGCAGCCAATGATTCAAATCGAGATAATATTTGTTTCCCAAAATACCCAATAAAATAAAAACGGTTATCGTGCCGCTCAGTGCTAAAAAATATCGTTTGGTCATGAGTGGTTCCCTGCGATTCCAGCGGCGTTTTCGCACCGCCCTTGAGTAAACTTCGCTCGGCTTGGGCGATGGGTGGATTCAAGCCCGAAACCGTCGCGCCAACCGCCGCAACTGGCGCACTTGCTCGGGCGGCGCGACCGGACCATAGCGCAGCGCCGCGTACAGGCGCGCGATCTCCCAAACCGCCGTCGCCAGCTCCGGTCGGCCAGCGGCCACCCGCCCGGCGAAATCCAGCGGTCCCTCGGCCGCGCCGCGCTTCAGCCCGCGTCGAGCCAGTCGGGCGCAGCACCGTTGCCAGGCGCGCGCCACCGGATCGCGGGCCAGGCGACTCCGCCAGCGCCAGCCCGCATACAGCACGCCGAACCCACTTAGCGCGATCAGCATCGCCACCGTCATCCCGGCCCAGTCCGCCGGCCCGAAGCCCAGTCCCGACAGAAATTCCTTCTGGCGGTCGGGACCATAGGCCAGCACCCATTCGTTCCAGGAGTTGTTCAGAATATCCCAACCCAGCACCAATTGGCGCAGCCATTCGCTGTCGCCGCCGCGCCGCGCCAGAAACGGCAGGAGGCCCGCATCGGACAAGGCGGCGTAAAGTCCCTGCTGGACCCGGTTCGGGGCCACCGCGCCGGTCGGGTCCACTCGTACCCAGCCGCGCCCTTCCAGCCAGACCTCGGCCCAGGCGTGCGCGTCGGATTGGCGGACCATCAGATAGCCGCCCAGGGTGTTCATCTCCCCGCCCTGATAACCCAGCACCACCCGCGCCGGCACGCCGCCCGCCCGCATCAGGAACACGAAGGCGCCGGCGTAATGTTCGCAAAAACCCCGCTGGGTACGAAACAGAAAGTCATCCACGATCTCGCCGCTCAACAGTGGCGGCGTCAGGGTGTAATAGAACGGCTGTTCCCGAAACAGAGTCAGGGCGGATTGCACCAGCGCCTCGGGCCGGGGGTCGCGCTGGCGCCAGTCCGCCACCAGCGCCCGAGCGCGCGGGTTGCCGCGCGGCGGCAATTGCAAGCCGCGGCTGCGCTCCATCGCCGTCAATTCCCCGGTTCGATACGCCGGATACGACCGCATTTCGTAGCGGTACACCTCGTTGACCGGCTGATCGCGCAGCAATTGAAACGAAGCCGTCATCCTGGCGTGCGGCGGCAGGCGAGCGGGCAGGTCCAGCGCGAACAGCCAGCTCCGGTTGCTCGGCTCCAGCACGACCGCGTAGTCCACCGCCGCGCCTTCCGGGGTAAAGGGCGTGGGGGTATTGAGGGGCGGTTCCTCGGGGCGGGTCCAGCGCCGGCCATCGAAATGCCACAACACCAGCCCGCGCCAATAGCGCTGGTTCGGCGGCGGAATGGCGCCGGCGAACCGGACCCGGAACGCCACCTCGCCGGACTGGCTCAATTCGCTGACGCTGCCCGGCGCCATCTGTTCGGACAATCCAGTGCGGCCCTTGTAGGCGTCCTTGGGCAAGCCCCACAGCGGGCCGGGAATGCGCGGAAACAGCACGAACAGGATCAGCATCACCGGAACCGCCAGCAACACCATCCGCCCCGTCAGCCGCAGCGGGGCGAGCGCGGTCAGGCCGGCGTGCTGGCGATGGATCAACACCTGGGCGGTCAACATGACGAGGATCGCCGCCAGCAGGTAGGCTATCTGCGGAATGTCCTGGCTGTAGAGCAGGTTGCTCATCACCAGCAGATAGCCCAGGAACACCAGCACCACGCCGTCGCGCAATCCCCGCGATTCCAGCAGCTTGCAGGCGGTCATCGCGGTCAACAGCGCCACCCCGGCGTCGCGGCCAAACAGGGTCCGGTGGTCGACGATCACCCCGGCCCCGGCCAGCACGGCCACCAGCAACAACAGCCAGCGCGGCGGCAATGCCCAGCTCCGGAGCACGATCAAGCCACGCCAACCCACCAGCGCAGCGAACAGGACGCTCAACCAGACCGACAATTCGGTGGCTTGGGGCGCGACCCCCAACGCCAGCGCGGCCAGCAGCCAGGTCAACGCCGCACGGGTCAACGGTTCTTCGGGTCGTTTGGGAGAAGGCGGGGCATGAGGGGAACGCCGGCGCTTCCAGAACTTCATCGAGGGAGACTCCCGCAAGCTGGGTAACAATCGCACAAATGCTGACAGGTTATAAAAATGCCGCTATCCATTCTATTTCGCTGGCAAAATTCCCCCTGTTGTAAGTTTTCCCGTGATTGCATTCTGATCTTCATCGATGTCTGAATCACGGATTGCCACCGATGGCGCGGACCGCACGGATGATTCCGCGCCATCCAGCAATCTGTTTGGTAGCCGTTCATATCCCTTGGTGGTTTCGCCTCGTATTGATGGGTTTCGCTACGCTCAACCCATCCTACAACCCATTGTTTTTTTAGTAGGATGGGTTGAGCGTAGCGAAACCCATCGCCGTACGGGACGAGAGGGATCTGAACGCTTACTCTGTTTGATCCGTGATTCAGGCGAGGGGGTATCATGCCCGCTCCCAGGTTTCTACCGCGGGAAAAGTGACGCGAAGAAAGAATTTGACCCTGATTTCCTGAAAGTTGGCGACCACCCGGAGTGATCCCGATTGAGCCACCAGCCCACCGCCGAACAACTCGACACGTTCATCGCCACCTGGCGCGACAGTACTTTGAAGGAACGCAGCGCCGCCCAAGAGCACTTCATCGGCCTGTGTCGCCTGCTAGGCCTGCCACCGCCAGCCGAGGCGGACCCGCTGGGCGAGTGGTTCTGCTTCGAAAAGGGGGTGAAGAAGACCGGCGGGGGCGACGGCTGGGCCGATGTCTGGCGCAAGGACTGTTTCGCCTGGGAGTATAAGGGCAAGCACAAGGACTTGGGCGCGGCCCTGCGGCAGTTGCGGCAATACGCGCCCGCCCTGAACCACCCGCCGCTGCTGATCGTCTGCAACTTCAGCACCATCGAGATTCATACCCATTTCACCAACACGGTCGTCCAGGTCCATCGCCTGACCCTGGACGACTTGCGCGACCCCGAACAGCGGCAACGGCTGGGCTGGGCCTTTACCGACCCGGATCGACTCAAGCCCGACCGCACCCGCGCGGCGGTCACTGAGGATGCCGCGAAGCTGCTGGGCGTACTGGCCCAGCGGTTGCGCCAGCGGGGGCATGACCCGCAGAGGGTAGCCCACGTCCTCACCCGCCTGCTGTTTTGCCTGTTCGCTGAGGACATTGGACTGTTGCCCGGCCAGTTGTTCAGCAACCTGCTGGCGGAAGCCCGGCAATCCCCGGCGGAGTTTCCCGCGCTGGCCAGCGAGTTGTTCCGGGCCATGCAGCACGGCGGGCGGTTCGGGCTGGCGCGCATCCCGTGGTTCAACGGCGGGCTGTTCGACGACGCCACCTGTTTGCCGCTGGAAAAAGCCGATCTCGACACCCTGCACTCGGCCGCGACCCTGGACTGGTCGGCCATCGAACCGGCGATTTTCGGCACCCTGTTCGAACGGGGCCTCGACCCGGACAAGCGCAGCCAGTTGGGCGCGCATTACACCGACGCTGGCTCGATTCGCCGGCTGATCGAGCCGGTGATTCGGGACCCGCTGTTGGCCGAGTGGGCGACGGTGAAGGGTGCGATGGCTGCCGACCTGGGCAAGGGCACGCCCAAAGCCCGGCAACAGGCTATCCATCGGCTGAACGGCTTTCTGGAACGGTTGCGGACGTTCCGGGTGCTCGACCCGGCCTGCGGCTCCGGCAACTTCCTCTATCTGGCGCTGCGCACGCTCAAGGATATCGAGCATCAGGTGATGCTGGAGGCCGAGGCGCTGGGCCTGCAACGCGGCTTTCCCGCCGTCGGCCCGGAAGCGGTCCTGGGGATCGAACTCAATCCCTACGCGGCGGAACTGGCGCGGCTGACGGTGTGGATCGGTGAGATTCAATGGATGCTCGGCCATGGCTACAACCTCAACGATCAGCCCATTCTCAAGCCGTTGAACACCATCGAGGGCCGGGATGCGCTGTTAACCCCGGACGGCGCCGAGGCGACCTGGCCCCCGGCAGACGCCATCGTGGGCAATCCGCCGTTTCTGGGTGGGAGCAAGCTGCTGCGTGAACTGGGCGACCAGTACGTGGCCACCCTGCGCCGCGTCTACGATGGCCGCGTTCCTGGCGGGGCTGATCTGGTGTGCTACTGGTTTGAGAAGACGCGGGCGCAGATTGAAGCCGGGCAGGCACAACGGGCCGGGCTGGTGGCGACCAATTCCATTCGTGGTGGAGCCAGCCGCAAGGTACTGGAACGCATCCGGGAGACCAGCACGATCTTTCACGCCTGGGCAGACGAGCCGTGGATTAACGAAGGGGCGGCGGTTCGGGTGTCGCTGGTGGGGTTTGGGGAGAAAGTGGACGGGGTAACGCTCGATGGCCAGTCGGTCGCGGCTATTTATGCCGACTTAACAGCGCAAACACATGAGACCGGAGACGGGACTGACCTAACTCAAGCGCAGGTACTCAGAGAAAACGCAGATCAGTGCTTTCGCGGCACAACCAAAAACGGCCCATTTGATGTCCCTGACGAACTTGCTCGCCAATGGCTCAAGCTACCGAATCCACACGGCAGACCCAACAGCGATGTACTGCGCTCTTGGGCAAACGGGATGGATGTTACCCGCCGCCCGTCCAATACCTGGATCATCGACTTCGGCGTGGACCGACCAGAGTCCGATGCCGCGCTGTACGAAGCACCGTTCCAACACGCACTTCAACATATTAAGCCGACGCGAGAAACCAACCGGCGAGAGGCGTACCGCCAGAACTGGTGGATTTATGGGGAAAGCCGACCCGGATTGCGAGCAGCGATTCGCAACTTGCCGCGCTATATCGCTACCTCTATGGTTGCCAAGCACCGGCTATTTGTTTGGATCAGCAGTGTCGTCCTTCCTGACCAACAACTGATCGTCGTCGCCCGCTCCGACGACACCACCTTCGGCATCCTGCATTCCCGGTTTCATGAGTTGTGGGCGTTGCGCACTTGCACTTGGCTTGGGAAAGGCAACGACCCCCGCTACACGCCCACCACCTGCTTTGAAACTTTCCCCTTCCCGGCTGACCTGACTCCCAACCTCCCCGCCAGCGCCTACGCCGATGATCCCCGTGCCCAGGCCATTGCCGCCGCCGCCCGGAAGCTGAACGAGTTGCGCGAAACCTGGCTGAATCCCCCGCAGTGGGTGGATCGGGTTCCCGAAGTCGTGCCCGGTTATCCCGATCGGATCATCCCCAAGCTCGAACACGCCGCCGAACTGAAAAAGCGAACGCTGACTCAGCTCTACAATCAGCGCCCGACCTGGCTGGTCAACGCTCACCGCGCCATCGATGCGGCGGTGGCCGCCGCCTACGGCTGGCCAGTGGACCTGAACGACGAAGAAGTGCTACGCCGGCTACTGGCGCTGAACCAGGAACGGGCGGGCAGCTGAAATCGGCGCTACTGGATAACCGACCATCAATGATCCATTTTCAATACGATCCTGACTGGATCGCACCCGCGCCTATTGAGACTCGGTATTAGAACAGCGCCAGCGCCTCCAGGCAGCGGCGGCGGTGGGCGTCGCCCTGGGCGGGTGGAATCCGCACGCCGGGCAGCAACAGGCCATAGCGGCGGCCCTCACTCTCGGCCTTCAACACCCATTGACAGAGCTGGGCCAGCCGGGGTTCGACGCTGTCGATCCCCAGCAGCCGCCAGTCCAGCCACAGTTCGGGCCGGACCTGATCGGTGAACTGCTTGACCAGCAGCGGTCCACCACGGGTCGCGGCCTTCCAGGCGATCCGACGCGGTGAGTCACCAGGGGCGTACAGCCGGAAACCGGCGTAGTCCTCGCTGCCGAGGCCCTGCTCGCCCAGACCCGCCCCGGCGCCACCTGACAGCACCGCTGGCAGCGGCCGCCGGCCTCGGGGTTGCGGATAAACCAGGCACGCCTGCTCGAATTCCACCCAACTCCACGCCTGCAACAGTCCCAGCGGATAACGGGTCAACACCCGAACCCGCCCGATCCGCAACCAGCCGCGCCGCTCGGCCACCACCCTCAGGGTCACGACCGCCGCGCCACTGGCCGGCAAATCGGTATAGCACGGCGGTTGGTCGCGCCCTTGCAAGGCGACGCCGTAACGTGGCTTGGGGTCCGGATTGTCCAGCCGAAAGACGAACCGCGCTTCCTGGCCGGCGAACACCGGCTCGGCGCCGCTGGAATCCACGACCAGTCCCAGCAGATTGTCGTGCGCCTGCCACATGCTGTTCAGCGCCACCGCCGCCAGCAGGAAGGTGAAGGCGAACCCCATGCTGTTGCTGTAGTTGATCGACCATAAAAACAGCAGGAACAGCAGGGTGGCGAACGCATAGCCCTGCGCGGTCGGCAGGATATAGATGCGGCGACGGGTCAAGCGGACCGGTTCGCTGGATGGCCGCTGGCCGCGCGTCACCCAGCGCTCGAACCGTTGCCGCAGCACACCCACGAGCGGGAGACTCAGGCGGGCAGGGCCACGGCGGCGCGCAAACGCCCGACCAGATCGGCGGAGGTTTGCTCCAGATGCTCCTCGCCGGGATAGAGTCGGTGCCCCACCACCGCCGGCAACACCGCCTGCACGTCTTCCGGCAGCACGTGGCCGCGCCGGTGCAGCAGCGCCCAGGCCCTGGCCGCCCGCAACAGGGCCAGGCCGGCGCGCGGCGACAACCCGCCCCGGAACAGGCTGGACTGGCGCGAGAACGCCAGCAGTCCCTGCACGTAGTCCAGCAGCGGCGGCGCGGCGTGCACCCCGGCCACCCGCGCCTGCGCCTCGCGCAACTGCTCCGGGGTCAGGCACACCGGCAGCCGCGCCAGCACGTCGCGGCGATCTTCCCCTTCCAGCAGCAGGCGCTCCGCCTGAGCGTCGGGATAACCCAGTTCGATCCGCATCAGAAAGCGGTCGAGCTGCGATTCCGGCAGCGGGAAGGTGCCGATCTGGTAGGCGGGATTCTGAGTGGCGATCACGAAGAACGGCTCCGGCAGCTTGCGGGTCTCGCCCTCGATGGTCACCTGTCCCTCCTCCATCGCCTCCAGCAGCGCGCTCTGGGTCTTGGGGGTGGCGCGGTTGATCTCGTCGGCCAGGATCAGTTGGGCGAAGATCGGGCCGGGATGGAACACGAAGGTTTCGCGCTGGCGCTCGTACACCGCCGCGCCGAGGATGTCCGCCGGCAACAGGTCGCTGGTGAACTGGATGCGCTGGTACTGCAAGCCCAGACAGCAGGCCAGGGCGTGCGCGAGGGTGGTCTTGCCCATGCCCGGCAAGTCCTCGATCAGCAGATGGCCGCGCGCCAGCAGGCAACTCACGGCCAGGCGAATGGCGCGCTCCTTGCCGAGAATGGTCGTGCCGACTTGCTGGACCGCCCAGTCCAGACGGTCTTCCAAAGTAGCGGCCATGTCAGGACTGGGGGCGCAGATCGCGCTTGAAGCGTTTGAAGTTTTCCACGTAGCGGCCGGCGGTTTGCCGCATCCGTTCGATTTCTTCCTCGGATAAGGCGCGGACGATCTTGCCTGGCGAGCCCATCACCAGCGAGCCGTCCGGAATGATCTTGCCTTCGGGAATCAGGCTATTGGCGCCGATCAGGCAGTTCTTGCCGATCACCGCCCGGTTCATGATCAAACTTTTGATGCCGATCAGGCTGTTGTCGCCGATGATGCAGCCGTGCAGCATGGCCAGATGGCCGACGGTGACGTCGCGGCCGATGGTGAGCAGGATACCGGGGTCGGTGTGCAGGATCGAACCGTCCTGGACGTTGGAATTTTCGCCGATGGTGATGACGTCGTTGTCGCCACGCACCACCACGTTGAACCAGATGCTGGCATTCTGCTTGAGCACCACCGAGCCGATCACGGTGGCGTTGTCGGCGATGAACCAGTCCTCGCCATGAAACTCAACCCTGCGGTCGCCGAGGGAGTAGATCACCGGGTTCTCCTTCTCTGGGGGCTTGGAAAAACCGGTTCAGTATAGACGAGCGGCCGGGCCTCGAAAGCGAAAATTATGGTCAACGCCCGGTCTCGGCCCTTCCATGCATCGGGGAGCGTATGGCGAGGGATCGGGCACTTCGCCGGACCGTTGGAGTGGCTTGCCAGCACTCCCGCGCTGGAGCGTGGGAACGGGAACTCGAAGACGCTGTCGCCCGCCGCGTGGGCGGGCGAGGATGTTTACGCGGTTTCCCAATCGCGCCAGCGGCTAGCTCCGCTCTCCTGCCACTGACTGTTGCGCACTTCATGCACCAGGGTCACCAGCTTGTCGTCGGGCGCATCGCTCAAACCCCGGATCAGTTCCGCAAATAACACCGGGCGCGTCACGATGATCTGCCGGATGTCGCTGGCCACCTTGTCCGCCAGCGCCAACAACAAATCCGCGTCCTCCCCCAAATCCGCCGCTATCCGCCGAATGGTCTCCTCCGAGGGTGGCGGCGCGTCACCTCGTTCGATCCTGCCGAGATAAGTTGGCTCCACACCGATCCGCTCCGCCGTCTGTCGGATCGAGTAGCGACTGTTCACGCTTTGGCGCCGCTGGCGCAGCAGCCGGGTGTAAGTTCCAAAGATCATGTGCAATTTACCCTAGCTTTATATTTTATCTTAGTGTTTCAGTCAGGTAGGCAACTTGCGGACCCCCCGGCCAACAAGCAAGCAAAAATAAAGCCAATTCAAGACAAACGGCGGCGGCCGTTCGCCCGAACACTAATCGTGCAAATTTACTGAGGAAATGAGACCGGCTGGACGAAAAAATTTTTAGGAGGGCGGTTTTGGAGAGCGCCAAACCGAACCGGCCGTTTCAATTTGAAACGATTGGACGTTCACGCGTTTCATTTTGAAACGTCGAAGGTAGGGTCGGACTGCGAGCGGTAGTCCTTCAGGCGGCGCCATACCGTGGTGCGGCTGACTCCCAGGTCCTGAGCGACCCGGTTCAGATCGCCTTGATGAAGTTCGAGAAGCCGTTCGATTTCCGACCGTTGGAGCCGTTCTAACCGAGTCATGCCGGTGGCGTTCGAGGAAAGGTCGGGCAACCACTCGCCAGCCTCGATTCGGGGGCCGCTGCTTAGAATCAAGGCGCGTTCGATCAGGTTTTCCAGTTCCCGCACATTGCCCGGATAATCGTAGCGACACAAGGCTTGCAAGGCGGCGTCGCTAAAACTATTCGCTTGGCTATTGAGCTTGCGACGGTGCTTTTTCAAGCAATAATCCGCCAGCAGGGGAATATCCTTGACGCGCTTTCGCAATGGCGGAATGTGGATGGGAAAGACATTGACTCGATAATATAGATCCATCCGAAACCGGCCCTTCTGAACTTCAGTCCACAAATCCCTGTTGGTCGCGGCGACGATCCGCACGTCGACCTGTCGGTATTCGTTCTCGCCGACTCGTCGAAACCGCCCTTCTTGCAGGATTTGCAACAATTTGACCTGAAGCGCCGAGCTCATTTCGCTGATTTCATCCAGAAACAGGGTCCCGCCGTCGGCGACCTCGAATAATCCTTTGCGATCCTGGATCGCGCCGGTGAAAGCACCGCGCTTATGGCCAAACAGTTCGCTTTCGAGCAGATTTTCGGGCAAGGCCCCGCAATTTTGTTCGATGAATAGCCGATCCTTGCGAAGTCCATGCTGGTGAATATGGCGGGCCACCAGGGTTTTGCCGGTGCCGGTTTCTCCGGTGAGCAGGACCGTCACCGAATTATTGGTGACCTTGTTGACCCATTCAAAGACGTCTTGCATGGCGGGAGTTTGCCCGACGATATCGGTATCTTGCAAATCCTTGTTGACTTCATTCCGTAAGAACTGATTTTCATCGCTCAGGCGTTCGTTGGCGACCCGCAATTCATTCAGCAATCGCTGATTTTCCAAAGTCAGTTCGTAACTTTCCAGCGCCCGCTTGACGATGATCCTGAGTTCCTGCCGCTCCCAGGGTTTGGTGATGTACTGATAGATGTGGCCGTCGTTGATGGCCCGAATCAGCGAGGCGATGTCGGTATATCCGGTCAGAATGATGCGAACGATGTTGGGGTCGATTTGAAAGACCTTTTCCAGAAGCTCCGCGCCGGTCATCTCCGGCATCCGCTGATCAGCGATGACGAGGGCGATTTTCCGCTGCTTCAGGATTTCCAGCGCCTCGGCACCGCTGGAGGCGGTGAATACTTCGTACTCCTCCGCGAACGTGAGGGTGAGACTGCGCAGGATTTCTCTTTCGTCGTCGACGACCAGCAAATTGTATTTCTTCATACCGCTTTCCTCATCAAACGCACAGGTAATTCGACCGTAAATTCCGTTCCCTCGCCCACCTGGCTTGCAACTCGAATTTTTCCTCCATGTTTTTCGATAATGCCATAGCTGATGCTCAGCCCCAGTCCCGTTCCCGTACCGACCGGCTTGGTGGTGAAAAAGGGATCGAAGATTCGGCTCATATCCTTCTCTGGAATACCGACGCCATTGTCTTTGATCACGATCCTGGCGCAGTCCTGATCCAGTTCCGTTCTGATCCAAACTTCGCCCTTTGGTTTCTGGATCGCCTGCGCGGCGTTTTGCAGTAGATTCATGAAGACCTGATTGATTTGGCCTGGATAGCATTCCACCAGCGGCAAGCAGCCATACTCGCGATGGATGGTGATTCGATCCTGATATTGCTTGGCGAGCAGATTCAGGGTGGATTCGATGCCTTCATGCAAGTCGGCCAGCACTAGGCCGACATCATCGGTACGAGAAAAAACGCGCAAATCCAGCACGATCTTTTTAACCCGTTCGGTTCCTTCTCGGCAACTGGAGACCAACTCCCGCAGGGTTCGCAGAGTGGTGTCGAATTTATCTGCTTCCTGCAATTCATCGTTATGGTGGACTGAATCAGTCGGCTGACCGACCCTATCATGGGTCTGAATCATTCTCACCAGACGCTCGGCGTAGTCCTCGACGAATTCCAGGTTGCTGGAAACATAACTGATGGGATTATTCAATTCGTGGGCAACACCGGCCACCAATAACCCCAGTGAAGCCATTTTTCCCGAATGGACGAGTTGTTCCTGGGTGCGGGTCAATTCCTGATAAGCGGCCTCGATTTCTCGATGGCGTTGATGCAGTTTCTGATTGGCGGTGGAAAGTTCCTGGGTGCGCTCGGCAATCCTGGCCTCCAGATCGCGATTGATTTCCTCCAGCAGTTGGCGACGCTCGTGCTCGGCCCTCAATGTTTTGGTCAGTAAATGACCGCCGTAAACCAGGCCAAGGCTCATGACGGTCGATAGCATGGGAAGCCAGAGATCCATGTGAGTGAAAACCAGGTAAGCTGTTGTCATCGTCAAGATCGCCAGCGCCACTGTCGTAATCAGGGCGGTGACGGGTTTGAGCTGTGCAACAAGCAAACTTGCGGCCAACGTCAACGATAGCAGCAAAATCCATGGGCCATGCCCGCCCAATTCGCTGACGAACTGCCCTTTGAGAAGGTTATCGATGACGTTGGCCTGAATCTCGACGCCTGCGGAGGGGCTCCCAGTGATCCAGGAGAATGGGGTGAGAAAGGTGTCGCCCGATAGGCGTTGCGGTTCGGGAATAGCTTCCAGCAGGCGGCCCACCAACACGATTTTGCCGGCGAAAACTCCAGGGGGCAGCATCCGTTCGTAGTGCAGAGCCTGGTAATACGAAAAAGTCTTGATTGTTTTCGGTGGTCCCCGGTAATTGATCAATGCCTCTTGCAACAATTCCCTTTGGTTGAATCGGCTCGCTCTGGTCGCCACTGCGGTTTTCGGCGTTGGATTTTCCAGATAGCGCCGGATGACTTGCAGGGCGAACGAGGGCATATCGGGAGCCAACAGGCGAGCCCGCCGCACGACCCCATCCGCGTCGATGCTGATCAGCGGACTACCCACCGTGGCGGCCTCGCGCAACGCTGGAATCGGATCGATTCGAGTCGTATGGCGAAACAGGGGATCGTTCACCACCGACAGGGCACTGACCAGGACGACGTTGCCACTGCCGCGCAGAATGCGCGCCAGTTCCGCATCCTCGGCCGGCTCGGAAGGCTCCGAAAACAGGATGTCGAAACCAATGACCTTGGCCCCGGCCTTGTTGAGTTGTTGAATCAGTTGAGCGTGCAGGCTGCGCGGCCAGGGCCATTGCCGGCCGATCTCGGCCATGGAGGGTTCGTCGATGGCGACGATGACGATGGAGTCCGGTGGAGGCAAGGGACCACGCAGGACGAACAGCAGATCGAGTCCCTTGAGTTCGAGGAAGGAAAAAAACGACAGCTTGGAGAAAAACAGCGTAATTCCGAAAGCGGCGACGGCAACCACCGCCGCCGACGGAATCAAGGAAGTTTGGAGCTTGGACAAGGCTTAAAGTAGCTAGTCAACTCAAGATCAGCATGGGTTCATCACACACATGGGTTAACCCATACCAATTGACCATTGATACGCTTCCAACATCCACCTTGCGCCTGTGCCGTATCGGGAGAAGAACCAGCGGTTATTTTTAAGAAAGGTTCGCTTTTGGCAATCGATTGGTAATCGACCTTCGCTACCCTTGCCTTTCCCTTTTCATCCGAGATAACCACCAGCACCGTATTAGGCTCAATATTGCCAAGGGTACTGGCAGGTAATTCAACACCGGTCAGACTCATTGAATTTTCTCCTTTTGGGTGTGGCTAGAAGTTAAGAACCAACCGCCCGAAAACGGTTCGTTCGGGAATGAAGAGGGGATTGCTAGTCCCATCTCCTGTTTGAAAATTGTTATCCTGATACTAAACAACCACCGGCTAAAGCCGGTGGGTTCTGCGCCGGGTGCAGAGGACTAAAAGTCCACCCATCAATGCACCCGGCGCTTTAAAAACATGACGATTGCAACAATAGCATCCGGCACTCAATTAAGACCAATTTAGAGCGCATCGGAATCTGCTTGGAGAGTCGTAGCTGAAAGCTGACCGGCTAAAGCCGGTGGTTTTAACCTTGGATATTGAAATAAAACTTCTTATCGAACACATTATCGACCTGGAGAGCAACAATTCCCCATCGTTTAGGAAAACGATAACCCAAACCGACATTGATCAGGGTAAAGTTCTCGTTCTGGGTTGGCGAAAGAGTCAAGGACTCAGGATCGAGGACCTGAATCTCCTGATTCACATAAACAATGCCTAATCCAGCAAAGAATCCCGAAGGATCGAAGTATCGAAGATTCAAAGGCATGGAAAGGGTTTTCAATTCAGCCGGGTAGAAATATAAACAAAACAGGCAGTCTTGGTCAGGCTTCAATGTTTCGTAAAGCAGTGAAGCGGACAACGCCCAGTTTTGGCTGGGCAGCCAATTTAAGTAAGCGTTATATAAATTATTCTGACTGCTCACAACCTCATAGAATTCGGGTACCGCCAACTGCCCAAAGGGAACGTCGTTGTCCCGTCTCAACGCCCCCAAGCCACCAAAGAGTTGTTTGTTGAAGCGGATATCGAGAGCGGCGCCATAATTCTTCGATACGGTCGTATCCACATAATCCAGCAATTGATTGAACCCGGCCACTTGTGTCGGTTCGATGGTTTGCTCGGCTGCAAATGCCCTTTTGACGGTCTGGAAGGCGGCGGCGCGCAACGATATCTGATCGTTGATCGCCCACTGCACGCCAAGCTTTGGATTGAGTTTATTCAAGTTCGCATTTGGATTTTCATCGGATTCATAGCTCAAACCGACAGTCCAAATCACATTATCGGGAATCTTGATATATCCATAACCATAGATATTTTGCTGAGTAGCTTTGGTGTTAGGTTGATCGGTCAGATCGATATTCAACGAATAGCCACCAAGGCCAGTAATCAAATTGAATGGTTCGGCTTTATAAAGCAGTTGGGCCTCCGCCTGAGTGCCCTCACTTCTCGTATCCAATTTATAAGAGAGGCCCTGAAGAGTGGAATCCCGATCGACGTAGATAACCGAAGCGATCAGGTCGGTTTGGGGCGACAGCGAATAACGCGCGCCGACGCGGGCGGTATCCTGATTGATGTTCCGGCGCTCAAATCGAAAGAACGATCCATCAAACTGGGATCGGAGATCGCCGCTGGTCGTTTCCCGATGCCGATATTCCGCCTGAAGATTGAAGTCCGGCGTCACCGCGACCTGCGCGAACAGATTGTAGAGATCGTTCTTCAAATCGTTATTGTCCCGGTAACCGTTACTCTGATAGTGCAACTGACCGAGACTGTAGGAAAACCGATCCCCCAAGCCAGACACGATCAATTCATCGCCCCACGTATCCTGACTGCCGCCCAGCCCCGAGAAAAACAGCGTGGGCTGATTCTGCACGAACAGCGGATTGAACTCGTACAGAGAGGGAGTAATCGGCCCGCCGCTGGGAATCAACAGCTTGGTTTCCGCCATTCGCGGCGAAACCGGGGTGATGTTGACCGGTTGCAACAACTGCGCTTGCAGCAACTCGCTCGCTCGCGCCGCTTCAACCCCAGGCAACGCCGCGTAGGAATCCGCCAGCAGCCGATGCGCCGAGTAATTGGTCGGATCGCGAGTGACCGATTGCCAGCCTTGTTGCAGGCCGAGCTCGGTAAAGCCCACTTCGTTGTAGATGCGTCCCAAGGTCGCAGCCCTGGCGGCCAAGTCTTCATCCAGCAGCAACCGCGAACGGTACACACCCCGGTCATCGTTGAGTTCGACGGATTTTTGCAATTCCTGTACCGCCTCGATGGGGCGGTTGATGCTCTGCAAGCGGATGGCGTTGTAAAACCAGGGCGTGGGATCGCGGGGATCGAGTTGCTTGGCCGCGTCGAGATACTTTTGCGCTCGCCGGTCGTCCTTGACCTCGTAAAACGCCTTGCCGAGATAGCTGTTGTACAGCGACACCATCGGCTCCAGCAGCGTCGCCTGGCGCATCTCGGCCACCGCCGCGTCGGTCTGGTTGCGCCGGAACAGCACCAGCCCCAAACCGAGATGCGGCAGGCCCAGGGTGGAATCCTGGCCGATGGCGGCCTGAAAGGCGTCGCGGGCCTCGTCGATCCGGAAACGCGCCAGTTGCAGGAAGCCCCAGACTGTATTGACCATGGCGTCGTCCGGCGCCTGGCGCCGCGCCCGTTGCGCGACCTTGACGGCGTCGCGCAGCCGGCCCATGCCGAACAGCAGGCTGCTTTCCTGAACCAGCGCCCGGACGTTGGCCGGATCGAGTTTGACCGCCTTGCGAGCGCTGGCCAGGGCGCCGTTCAGATCGAACTCGGCCTGCTGGACGAAGCTCAGACCGAGCCAGGCCGCGGATGACGCCGGATCGGCGGCGATGGCCCGCTCGGCGTCGGTTCGCGCCTCCGCCTGGCGGTTTTGCACCAAGGCGATGGTGGAGCGCAGGCTGTAGGCCGCCGCGTCGTTGGGATCGAGCGCCAGCGCCCGGTCGAGCGCCTGCCGGGCTTGCGGCACGTCACCCCGCAGGAGCGCGGCCTGGGACGCCTGGGTCCAGTAGCGGGGCGACTTCGGGTCCCGCGCCCGTTCCGCCGGATCACCGACCGGGTCCGGGTAATAAAGCGACCATTGCACCGCGTCGAGCGGATTGAGCAACACCGTCTTGCGCGGCGCCTCGCCAAGCTTGACGCTGGCCTGTTCGTTGGCCGCCACCAGCACGCTGCCCTGGGGATTGCTGAACTCGACCAGGCCGTTGAGCACCGCCAGTCGCGCCGCGTCGCCCGGATCGACCGCCAGGTTGAATTCGGTGCCGCGAATGGTGGCGACGGCCGGGACGGTCTGAATTTCCAGCGGTTCGCCGCCGTTGCGAACCCAGATTTCGCCGTTCAGCACGCGCAGAATATTTCGCACCACCTGAGCGGTGGCGGGCGCGAACCCTTCCGTCGGCGGATTGACCTGCTTGAGTTCCAACCGGCTGTTGGCGTTGAGCTTGAGTTGGACGCCGTTGGCCAGCAGGATCGCCATCCGACCGCCCTCGCTAGTCCGCACTACTTCGCCGGCCGCCAGCGTCGCGCCATCATCAATCGCCTGCCAGCGACCGTCACGCCAAACTTCCGCGCCGCCCAGGACGCTCACCACCTGACCCGCGTCCTGGGCCAGGGCGGGACCAATGGGCGACAACACGATGAGGAGAAACAGAAAATAAACCCAGCTCAACCCGTTTCCAAGCAACCGCCCGGCCCGGTCGCTTGCGCCCTTCCTCTGTTCCACGGCGGCTATCCCTCGATCAAAAACTCAAACCCATCGCGCTTCGCTGCTGGCGGGAAGGCCAGAGGTGGGGGCGAAACGCGATGGGGTCTAGCTTACTTCGCGCTCTTGGCTTCCAGGTCCTTGGCGGTCAACTTGTCGTCGTAGACGCCAGCGGCCACCTGATAATTACCAGCGGACAGCACATAAGCGACCTTGCGATGGTTGCCTTCAGCGCCGGGCTTGGTCCACATGTACTCGACCCAGCCACCCTTGGCACTCTTGGCGGCATTGCACAGGGCGGTGCCAAATTCCTTGTCGGTGGCCTTGTCCTTGAGATCGGTCAGCTTCATGCCCTTGACCTTCTCATTCGGATGGGCCTTCATGGTGCCGGCGGTGCAATCGAGCACGAACACATAGGTATCCTTCCAGGCCCACTTGCCGTCTTTCTTGTCGAACTCCGACAGAACGACATCGGCGCTGCTCGCCTTAACGGCGGCGGCGGCTTCCTTGACCTTGGCAACCACTTCGTCGGCCGTCGCGGCTTCGGCCGCCCAAGCACCAGCGGACAATCCCATCGCGCACAGCCCGGCCACGCCCATCAGCAACTGCTTCTTCATCCTCAACCTCCTTACGGTGTCATTGTTTCAAGCTGGATCACGCCGCCACGGGGAGCGGCATCCATAAACGTAGATGCTGAATCCAGGATGGGCAAGACACGGCGCGTAAAATAAGGTTGCGGTCGTCATCATCTTTTTCACCGATTCCTTATTTTCCATGGCTTCCCTGGCCACCAAGCACAGACCGAAGCTACACCTCCGCCAGATTACCCTTCTCCTCCAGCCAGTTCTTCCGATCTCCCGCGCGTTTCTTCGCCAGCAACAGATCCATCAGCGCCAGGGTATCGTCGCCGGCATCAAGCGTCAGTTGCACCAGCCGGCGGGTGGCGGGGTCCATGGTGGTTTCCCGCAGTTGCAGCGGATTCATCTCACCCAGGCCCTTGAAACGGGTGACGTTGACCTTGCCCTTCTTCTTCTCGGCGGCGATCCGGTCAAGAACACCCTGTTTCTCCGCCTCGTCCAGGGCGTAGAACACCTCCTTGCCGACATCGATCCGAAACAGCGGCGGCATGGCGACGTGAACGTGCCCAGCCTCCACCAAGGGCCGGAAATGGCGCACGAACAGCGCGCACAGCAGGGTGGCGATGTGCAGGCCGTCGGAATCGGCGTCGGCCAAAATGCAGATCTTGCCGTAGCGCAACCCGGTCAACTCGCTGGAACCGGGGTCGACCCCAATCGCCACCGCGATGTCATGCACCTCCTGTGAAGCCATCACCTCGGCGGAATCCACCTCCCAGGTATTGAGAATCTTGCCGCGCAACGGCATCACCGCCTGGAATTCGCGGTTGCGGGCCTGCTTGGCGGAACCGCCGGCGGAATCGCCCTCCACCAGGAACAGCTCGGCGCGGGCCAAGTCCTGCGCGGTGCAATCGGTCAGCTTGCCGGGCAGCGCGGGGCCGCTGGTCACCTGCTTGCGCACCACCTTGCGACTCGCCCGCGAGCGTTTCTGCGCGTTCGCCAGCGCCAGTTGGGCGATGCGCTCCCCGGTCTCCGGATGCTGGTTCAGCCACAGACTGAGCGCATCCTTGACCACCCCGGCCACGAACACCGCGCATTCCCGCGAGGACAGTCGCTCCTTGGTCTGGCCGGAAAACTGCGGGTCCCGCAGCCGGACCGACAGCACGTAGCAACAGCCATCCCACACATCCTCCGGCGCGATCCGCAACCCGCGCGGCGCCAGGTTGCGAAACTCGCAAAACTCGCGCACCGCGTCGGTCAGCCCGCCGCGCAGCCCGTTGACGTGCGTGCCACCCTGCGGGGTTGGAATCAGGTTGACGTAGCTTTCCGCGACCGCTTCGCCGCCCTCCGGCAGCCAGGTCAAGGCCCAGTCGGCGGTTTCGCGCTCGCCGCCGACATGGCCGACGAACGGCGGGTCGGGTAGCAACAGTGCCGAGCCCAGCGCCTCCTTGAGATAGTCGGTCAAGCCGTCCTCGTAATGCCAAGTGATGTGCTCACCGGCTGCCTCGTCGGTGAAAACCACCTTCAATCCCGGACACAGCACCGCCTTGGCCCGCAGGACATGCTTGAGTCGGGGCACGGAAAACTTGGGCGAGTCGAAATAGCGCGGGTCCGGCCAGAACCGCAGGGTGGTACCCGTCGCGCGGCGCGGCGCCGTGCCGATCTCCTCCAGATCGGACACTTTGTCGCCGCCGGCAAAGGCCATGTTGTACTCCTTGCCACCACGCTTGACCCACACCTCCAGGTGGCTGGACAGAGCGTTCACCACCGACACCCCGACTCCATGCAGGCCACCGGCGAAGCGATAGTTGCGGTCGGAGAACTTGCCGCCGGCGTGCAATCGGGTCAGGATCAGTTCGACGCCGGGAATACCCTCCTCTGGATGCAGGTCCACCGGCATCCCGCGCCCGTCGTCGGCCACCGCCAGCGAGCCATCGGCGTGCAGGATGACCGTCACCGTCGTGGCGTGGCCGGCCAGGGCCTCGTCCACGCTGTTGTCGATCACCTCCTGGGCCAGATGGTTGGGGCGGGTGGTGTCGGTGTACATCCCCGGCCGCTTGCGCACCGGGTCCAGGCCGCTGAGCACTTCAATCGCGGAGGCGTCGTAGGTCGTGGCGTTCATGGGAAATTCAGGCTGGGATTGCGAAATCGGGCGCTTACCCTAGCCGAAGGGGGCGGCGGCGTCCAGAGTGGCGAGGAAGTCCAAGCGTCAGGATCGGACCGGCCTCCATCCGGATCACGGCTTGCCGCATAATTCGTCCCTCATCCCCAACCCGCGAGAGTTCCGATGTCCCAGATTGCCTTCATTACCGGCGCCACCTCCGGCTTTGGCGCCGCCAGCGCCCGCCGGTTCGCCGCCCATGGCTGGCGCTTGATCGTCTGCGGCCGGCGCCAGGATCGGCTGGAAACCCTGCGCGCCGAACTGGCCGCGACCGTTCCGGTCCACGCCGTCACGCTCGACGTGCGCGACGAGGCGGCGGTGAACGCCGCCATCGCCGCCCTGCCCCCCGATTTCGCCGAGGTGGATCTGCTGGTCAACAACGCCGGGCTGGCGCTCGGGCTGGAACCGGCCCATCGGTGCGCCATGGACGACTGGCAGCGGATGGTGGACACCAACATCAAGGGCCTGCTGTACTGCACCCGCGCCATTCTGCCCGGCATGGTGGCCCGCGACCGTGGCCATATCGTCAACATCGGCTCGGTGGCCGGCAATTACCCCTACCCCGGCGGCAATGTCTACGGCGCCACCAAGGCCTTCGTCCGCCAGTTCTCGCTCAATCTGCGCGCCGACCTGCTGGGCAGCCGGGTACGGGTGACCAACATCGAACCGGGGTTGGCGGAAACCGAATTTTCGCTGGTGCGCTTCAAGGGAGAAAGCGACAAGGCGGCCCGGTTCTACCTGGGAACCCAGCCGCTGCAAGCCGAGGACATCGCCGACACCGTGTACTGGGTGGCGACTCGCCCGGCCCACGTCAACATCAACACCCTGGAAGTGATGCCGGTGTGCCAGGCGTTCGCGCCGTTCGCGATCAGCCGCGCCGGCTGATCGGCCCAGTCACTTGCCGTTTCCCGTTGGTTTGGAGGGGAACGCGGCGGGCGTCGCGACCGATGCCGCGCGGGGTACCTCCCGCGGCTTGGTCGCCCCTGTCTCGGCCAACGGCGCGACGGGTTGCGAGTAACGTCTCCAAAAATGGGTCGTCAACCCATGGTATAGCCCAAACAGAGCGAGGAAGGCATAAAACTGATAATACTCGGGCACGCCCAACTCGTAGGCAACCACGCCCACCGCGCCGACCAGCAAAGCCGCGATCAGCAGAAGCGCGGTGGCTCTACCATCCGACAGACCGACACTCAGCAGCAAGTGATGCAGATGCCGGCGGTCGGCAACGAACGGGTTGTGGCCAATGCAAGCTCGACGAATCATTACCGAAATCGTGTCCATCAACGGCAGCGCCAGCAGCCAGACCGCGGTCATCGGCCTCATCACCGCCTCCTGGCCCTGGGACAGATGCACCAGGAACCAGGCCAGGACGAAACCGAGCATGGTGCTGCCCGCATCGCCCATGAACACGCTGGCGCGGCTCCGCCAGCGATGGCGCAGGTTGAAGCAGAGAAAGCCGGCGATGACCATGATCAGCGCCAACAGGGCATTGTGGTCGCCAGCGTGGGCAAGTGGCGCATTCCGCAACAGAACGATCAGCCAACCGGCGGCGATCAGGGCTAGACCGCCCGCCAGACCATCCAGGCCATCGATCATGTTGAAGGCGTTGATCACCCCAACGACGCAGAACACGGTAAATAGAAGAGCGACGCCTTTGGGCAGGGTAACATTGCCCAAGCCGAACAAATCGCCGAGATTGTCCAGAGTCACGCCGCCACCGAGCGCCATGATCAAGACCGCGCCGCCCTGGAACACGAAGCGGATCGTGGGGCGAGCCGCGCGCAGATCGTCGTACAAGCCGATCAGGGTCAGCAACACCATGGCGATCAGCAGCGCCTGGCAGGCTTCGGGCCGCGCTGGCAGCGCCAGCAGGCCCAGACCGTAGGCGATGCACATGGCGACCCCACCCACCAGGGGCACCGGGGTCGGGTGGTGCTTGCGGCCAGCGGGCCGATCCACCCAACCCCAGGACCGCGCCGGCCGGATCAGCAGGGCGATCAGCACCACGCAAACTCCGAAGGCCAGTAACAGCGGCCCGACAATCCGAGCAATTGATTCCATATAACCGAGCTTCGCTTTACTCTGTAAATGTCATCTTAAAATGACATTTGTAAGCTTAGCACAAACCGCTACCTTCCGAAACCCGCCAAGCGGTCCACCCACCGCCCCAGATACTCCTTGAACGCCCGGCTCCCGTCGGCCAAAGCCTGGGCATCGGGTAGCCAGCGTAAGGGATGCGCGTTGCTGGGAAAGCGGGTTTCGAAATCGGTCGGCGCTGGAATCACCTCAAGCTCGGTTGCCTGAAACAGCGCCAGAGCGCGCGGCATGTGCAGCGCCGAAGTCACTAGCAAGACGCGCCGAACGCCCCGCGCTTGCAAGATCGGCAAGGATCGATCCCGATTTTCCCGGGTGGTGCGGCTGGTGGATTCCTGGAGGACGGCGGCGGCGGGCACGCCCCATTCCTGAAGCAGTTTCGCCATGACTAGGGACTCCGGTTGCTCGCCCCCGCTCCAGGGCAGGTTGCCACCGCTGACCAGGATCCAGGGCGCCTTGCCGGCGCGGTACAGGTGGGCGGCATGCCAGACCCGATCAATGGCCGCGCCCAGATTCGGATCGGGTCGCGGGGGCGGCGCGGCGGTTTCCGCCACCCCACCGAGCACCACGATGGCGTCGGCGGCAAGCAATTGTTCCAGCGGTGCCGGCGGATAGCGCTGCTCAAGCGTGACGCGCAGCCAGTCGCTGAAGGCGGGCGTGGACCACAGCCACAGCCAGCCGAGGGCGACGCCCAGCAGCCACCCACCGGAACGGCGTCGACCGCGCCAGAGCAGCACGCCAGCGCCGACGGCCAGCAGCAAGGAAGCCAACAGTGGATAGACCAACTGGCTGAGAATCTTGGTCAGAAGCAGCATGGCGGACTACCCGCGAAGGCATTTCTATCCAGATGCTCTGGCTTTCGGCTCACCCCCCGCGCAGGATGCGCCGCTCGGCCAGATAATTCCACAGCCGTTCCACGTTCACCTCGACCGAATCCCGTTCGGTATCGAGCACCAGTTCCGGCCATTCCGGCGCTTCGTAGGGCGAATCGATGCCGGTGAAGTCTCCGATCATCCCGGCCCGCGCCCGCGCGTACAGTCCCTTCGGATCGCGCTGCTCGCAAGTCGCCAGCGAGGCGCGCAGGTAAACCTCGATGAATTCCCCTTCCGGCGCCAGCGCCCGCGCCAGCGCCCGGTCGGCGCGAAACGGCGAGATAAAGGCGCTGATCACGATCAGACCGGCATCGACGAACAGCGCCGCCACCTCGCCAACTCGGCGAATGTTTTCGACCCGCTCCGCCCGAGAAAAACCCAGGTCCTGGTTCAACCCATGGCGGATGTTGTCGCCGTCCAGCAGATAGCTGTGATAGCCCCGTTGCAACAACCGCTGTTCCAAGGCGTTGGCGAGGGTGGATTTGCCCGCGCCCGACAACCCGGTTAGCCAAATCACGCACGGTCGCTGCGCCTTTTGATTGGCGCGCTGCGTCCGGTTGACCTTGTGTTCGTGCCAGACCACGTTGCGCGACTTGTCCACCAACGGCTGGGTCACCGGCCGCACGATCATCCCCGCCCCGACCGTGACGTTGCTGAGCCGGTCGATGAAGATGAACGCGCCCGTTCCCGGACAGACCTCGTAAGCGTCGAAGGGCGCCGGCTGGTTCAGGGCGATCCGGCAATAGCCGATCTCGTTCAACCCCAGTTCCTCGGCGCGCTGGTGTTCCAGGGTATTCACGTCGATCCGGTGATGCAGCACCAGCGGGATCGCCGGCAGCAGCCGGGTTCCCAGCTTGATGTCGTACTGCCGTCCCGGCAACAGCGGCGCGTCCGCCATCCAGACCACCTTGGCGTCGAAAGCGTCCGCCACCGCCGGCAAGCGGTCAGGGTGGACCAGCAGATCGCCACGACTGACATCGATTTCGTCGTCCAGGGTCAGGGTCACCGCCTGGCCGGCCTGAGCCTCGGCAAGATCGCCTTCGGCGGTCACGATCGCCGCGACGCGCGCGCGCCGCCCCGAGGGCAACACCGCCACCTCGTCGCCCGCCCGCACCACCCCGGCGGCGACGGTGCCGCAGAAACCGCGAAAATCCAGATGCGGCCGATTGACGTACTGCACCGGAAAGCGGAAATCGCGCAGGTTGCGGTCGGCGCTCACATCGACCTGCTCCAGCAGTTGCAGCAGGGTCGGCCCCTCGTACCAGGGCATGACGGTGGACGGCTCGGCCACGTTGTCGCCGCGCAACGCCGACACCGGGATGCAATGGACCTCCCCCACCCCCAACTGGGCCGCGAACTCCAGATAGTCGTCGCGAATGCGCGCGAACACCGCCGGATCGAAACCGACCAGGTCCATCTTGTTGATCGCCAGCACCAGATGGTGGATGCCCAGCAGCGACACGATGAAGCTGTGGCGGCGGGTCTGCGCCT
Organism: Candidatus Contendibacter sp.; assembly: GCA_029624675.1. Lineage (GTDB taxonomy): Bacteria > Pseudomonadota > Gammaproteobacteria > Competibacterales > Competibacteraceae > Contendibacter. Next base: position 19,395 of record JARSSP010000069.1, on the reverse strand, counting down.
GGACCCCCCTGCGGGCGTCCACCAGCAGAATCGCCAGTTGCGCGGTCGAGGCGCCGGTGGCCATGTTCCGGGTGTATTGCTCGTGGCCGGGGGTGTCGGCGATGATGAACTTGCGTTTTTCGGTGGAGAAATAGCGATAGGCGACGTCGATGGTGATGCCCTGCTCGCGCTCCGCCTGTAAGCCGTCCACCAGCAGCGCCAGGTCCAGCTCCTCGCCGGTGGTGCCGTATTTGGTGGTGTCGCGGCGCACGGCGGCGAGTTGATCCTCATAGATCAACTGGGTGTCGTACAGCAGCCGACCGATCAGGGTGCTCTTACCGTCGTCCACGCTGCCGCAGGTGATGAAGCGCAGCAGGTCCTTGCGTTCGTGGCCGGCCAGATACGCCTGGATATCGGTTTCGATCAACGGGGAAGCATGGGACATTAGAAATAACCCTGGCGTTTCTTGTCTTCCATCGAACCGGCGGCGTCGTGATCGATCAACCGGCCCTGGCGTTCGGAATGACGGGCTAACAGCATCTCCTGAATGATCTCCGGCAACGTGGTGGCCCGCGAATGGATCGCGCCCGTCAGCGGGTAGCAACCCAAGGTCCGGAACCGGACCCATTCCAGCCTCGGGGTTTCGCCCGGTTCCAGCGGCATCCGTTCGTCGTCCACCATAATCAACGTGCCGTCCCGCTCCACGACTGGCCGCTCGGCGGCAAGATAAAGTGGCACGATGGGAATATTCTCCAGGTGAATGTATTGCCAGACATCCAGCTCGGTCCAGTTGGACAGCGGGAACACCCGGATGCTCTCGCCCTTGTGGACCCGGCCGTTGTACAGATTCCACAATTCGGGGCGCTGGTTCTTGGGATCCCAGCGATGGTTGCGGTCGCGGAAGGAATAAACTCGCTCCTTGGCCCGTGAGCGCTCCTCATCACGGCGGGCGCCGCCGAAGGCCGCGTCGAAACCGTGACGGTCCAGCGCCTGCTTGAGCGCCTGGGTCTTCATCACGTCGGTGTGAACCCGCGAGCCGTGGGTGAAAGGGTTGACGCCCTGGCGCAGTCCTTCCTCGTTGATGTGGACAATCAGTTCCAGCCCCAGCCGCCGCGCCTGCTCGTCGCGAAAGCGGATCATGTCCCGAAACTTCCAGGTGGTGTCGATATGCATCAGCGGAAACGGCGGCTTGCCCGGATAAAAGGCTTTCAGCGCCAGTTGCAGCATCACCGAGGAATCCTTGCCAATCGAGTACAGCATCACCGGTTTTTCAAACTCGGCGGCGACCTCGCGGATGATGTGGATGCTCTCGGCTTCAAGTTGTTGGAGGTGCGTTTTCAACCACCTTTTCTCCAGAATGAAGGCAAAGGCCGGCATTCTAGCGAGCGCCCCCCGGCAAGGAAAGTTCAACGGCTTTTTCTTCCATGGGGAGCGCCAGGGGCGGAACGCGCCCGCCGCCGCTAAACTACCCGCCATGTTCCCTTTCCCATCCCCCTCCCTTCGCCTGCTCGCACTGACCCTCTCGCTCGCGACGGGCGGTTGCCAGGCGGTTCCGGGCTCCTCCCCGCCGACGGCGGAGCAGGCTGTCCTAGCCGAGATCAACGCCGCTGTCAACCGTCAGGGCCGGCCCTGCCCCGACGATGCCTGCCTGGCGGACTGGCCGGACGTCGCCGATCTGGAACGGCTCGATCATTGGGATTGCAAGGCCTACGCCGTCGCCAAGGCCGACCGGTTGATCCGCCAGGGCTACGACCCGACGCGACTGGAGTACCTGTTGATCGAGGGTCCGCCGCTGCGGATCGCTCACGCCGCGTTGCTGGTGGATGGTCGCTGGGTGCTGGACAGTGGTCCGCGCTGCCAGGACGTTTGCACGCTGGAACGCTTCACCGCCGGGTTGCGCGTCACCGGGCGGCTGCCGGTGACCGAACTGCCCTATCTGCGCCAAGCGTTGCGGATCACGAAGCGCCGTTAGCGGTTCGTCCCCTCCCTAGTCCGCGAACGGATTAGCTTGGTTTTCCGCCGGGATCGGATAGGCCAACGGCCCGCTTTTACCGCTCGTTCCCCGCCGCCGGACGAGCCGTCGCCGTTCTTCCTCCGGCGGACAGTGGAAAAACACGGCGGCCAGGAACGCCGTGAACACCGCATTGGCCGGAATGCGCAGGTTGAAGTCCGCCAGGCTGTGCAGCAGCATCAGCCACAGCGCGATCCCCGCCCCCGCCTGGGCGAACCGGAGCGGCGTCCAGTCGCCCCGTCCCCATACCCGTCCCCACTGGCGCGCGTAGAACAGCAACCAAGCGGCGATCAGCACTCCGGCCATCAGCCCGAATTCAAGCAGCCATTCCAGATAATCGTTGTGGGCGCGGTTGATCGTCACCCCCGGAAAATCCGCTGGGTGAAACCGCCGCATGACGGCTTCGAAAGTTCCCGCGCCGCTGCCCAAGGGAAAAAATTCGCCGATGGCCTGCACGGTGGCATCAAAGATCTTCCAACGCCCATCCTCCAGCGGATCCTCCAAGGTAAACCGGGTCCACACTGGCGCCAACCCGATCAAGCTGGCCAGACCCACGCCCACCGCCGTGAACGTGCCCATCAGCCCGTAAACATTGCGTCCGCCCAGTCGGTGGGAAAACATCAGGGTGCACAGCAAGATACCCAGCATCGCCATGCTGACCCCAGCGCGGGAGCGGGTGAAAATCAGCCCCAGCAGAATGGCGATGGCGACCGTGCCGAACACCGCCGCCTGGTTGATGCGCGCCACGTTGAACCGGGCCAGCCACTGCCGGAACGTGCGTCCGCGCCGCCCGCGGCCACCGCTGGCATGGGGAGGCCGACCATGGCCGACCGTGGCCATCAGCAACGCCAAGCTCACCGGCAGCGCCATTTCCAACAGACCAGCCAAATGGTTGCGGCTGATGTAAGTACCCGAGGCGCTGTCGCCCATGGAAAAGTTGCCGAATCGAAATACGCTGTTCGGCCCATCGCCGTACTGGATCAATCCCAGCAGCGCCTGGACGGTCGCGATGCTCAGAAAGACCAGCACCAACCGCAACAGACGCTGGCCGGTCAGATGGATCGTCGCCAGAAATACGGCCAACGGCGGCAACATCGCCAGCCAAGCGGTCTCGGTCGCGGCCGGAATCAGCGAAACGGCTCGTCCGCTCCCATCGGCATCGCCAGCGTCCGCCTGGCGCAACGCTTCGGCGTAGAACGCCCGGCCCGGCAAGCTCGCCCAGGAATCCAAGGGTACGGGCAGCAACTGCGCCAGCGGCAGCAAAAACAACAGCGCCAGAAAAACCCGCGCCGGTCGGGACAGCGGCTGTTCCGTCGGCGACGGCGCCCAGAACCGCCAAACCAGCAACGCCAACGCCACCAGTTCCATCACCAACAACGGCAACGGCCGGTTGCCGGCTCGAAACAGTGGCGCGAACGTCAACAGCGCGACGAGACCGTAAAAAAGAACCGCGCCGGGGTCGGCGGCGCGGTCGTCTGATTTTAGATCCGACACAATAAGTCAAGAGTAAGAACTATCGAACCTTGTGTTCTATTGAGGGCTGGCGGGGGGTTCATTGCCACCGCGGTCCGCCACGATGGCTCCAATCAAGACCACGCCCAAACCGCCGCCTATCACGATCGCGCCCGTGCCAATGCCGACACCCGCGCCCGCGCCCGCGATCCCCGCGCCGACGGGCGCACCCGCGTCGGTCCACAAACCGCCCTTGCACTTGGTCACCAAGTTCCCAATCCTGTCCTTCTCGTTCTCGTCCAGGATGACCTCGCAGCCCTTGAAAACCACCGTCACCCGGCTACCCGTGCCGGTGATGATCCGGTTGCCGGCCTTGACCCCCATATCGGTCCGCGCCGCGCCGCGGTCGATTAGGACGCTGCCTTGCGGCCGCTTGATGATGGCGATCTCGGCGTTCGGATCCTCGCCGCTTGCCAGAAAAACGCCCGACTTGCACCGTTCCCGCAGTTCGCTGACCGTGGCTTGCTCTCCGGAGCCCATGTCTACCTCGCAGGCCCGGAACATCACCGCCACCTTGCTTTGCTTTTCAGTCACCACTTGATCGTCGCGATGGGCATTCTGGTTGTTCCATGCTGGCGCCTCGTTGAGAAGCACGCTACCTTGCAGGCGCTTCAAATCCGCGATGACGCCATCGGCTGCGGGCGGAGCCTGACCGATTCGGGCACTCTGGAAGCCGCCGGTGGCGCGGATCTGAGTCTGGCCCAACCGGCATTGATCCGCTCCCTTCACCGCCAACAAGCTGTTTTCCGGCAGCGCCACGACGCAACCCTCCGCATACGCGATCTCCGCCCGACCGCCCGAAACCGCGATCACCCGGTTGCCGGTGTACAGGGGCATGCCATCCTGGGCCGGCGTCATGGCGCTGCCCTGGCCGACGAACACCCTGCCCTGGGGTTGCCGCAACATGGCGGCCGGCTCCATCGCGCTGGCGCCGACGGCGTACCCTGCCAGACACGCCATCAAAGTTGTGGTCACATATCGCTTCATCATGATTCACCCCCCGATCCGCTGTCACCGGCGGCGGGCGTATTGTTCATCACCCGCCTAATCATGGGACCAGCTAACTACCACAAAACTCCACCGATCAGCAATATTAAAGATATGTTAATTTCCAACCCCGGCCACGCGGCGGCGCGGTCAGTTCTGACGAACGACGGCTAGATCGTCGAACCAAACTCCGCCTTGCGCCTCAAAATCCAAATCCACTCGGCCATCCAGTTCCAGCCGCAGCAACTGCGCGGGGCATTCCCGATCGGGGACGGTAAAATCCACCGCGAAACTCCGCCATTCGTCCGATCCCACAAACGACTCGCTTTCGGCCAGCAGAGCGCCGACGGCGCCAACGCAACGCACTCGCCAGCGCAACCCCCGCTCGGCCTGGAGGCCGTCCGGCCGTCCCCGTCCTTGCAACCGATAGCGTCCGGCATCCAAGAATAGATACTGCGAGACATGCTGAAAATGCACCCGCTCGCCGCTGAAACCGACATGCAGCGCCTTGCCGCCGCGCGCGCCATAGGTTTCGACGGTTTCGACCGTCGTTCCCCGAGGCGCCGACATCCGCCAGTCGAAACCCATATGGGTGACCGGCGCTTCGAAACTGCCATTGTATACATTGCCGAGCGCCCAGGTCCGCCGCTCGTCCAGGCCGTTCAGCCAAGCCAGATAAGCCTCCAGCCAGCGGTTTTCCTTCCACAAGCGATCCAGATACGCCCGCTGTTCGTCCACGGACGGCAAGGTTCCGCGACGATTGCGATTTTGGTACAAAGATACCACCGTTTCCGGCCGGGCCGCCTTCGCGGCCGCGTGGGCGAAAAACGAGTCCCACCACTCGGGCGGATCGGCCAGCAAGGGTTGCAACAACGGTTGGGTGGCGGGAGCCTCGGCCAGCCGCAACAATAGCGGAAACAAGTGGACCGCGGTCCCCGGCCGAGTGCGCAACAACATGCGCCAGTGGGCCAGCGCCCGATCCGGCCGCTCCTGCCCCAGCCAGAACTCGGCTGAGCGAGCCAGCGCCAGACTACGCAACGGGCCCAGCGCGTCGGCGATTTCCACCAGTCGCGCGGCCGCCACTTGCCGCCCGGCCTTGACCCACAGTTCGGCCAGGGCCAGATACACCAGCGCATCGGTGGGATCGGCCCGGGCCGCCGCGCGCAACAACCGTTCGGACTCGACCGGTTCGCTCGCGGCCAACGCCATGCCGCGCTGATACAGCGCCGCCGGCTGGTCGCCGCGCCAGCGCAGCGCGCCGACGGCGGCTTCGGACGTCCCCTGGCCAGCGTAATAATCGGCCAGGTTGGTCACCAACGCCCGCCAGGCCAAGAGCCCGGCGGCGAGCAACAATCCCGCGCCCTTGATGACTTTCATCGCGCTCCACGCCCCGTTCATGGCCATTTCGCGGTGCCCAAGTCAACTCTCCGGCCAATCGTACTCGATCGTTTCGATGAGTATTTGGCTGTCCCGCTTTTGCACGGTGAAACGAATGCTCCCCTCCACTTGGCGCAATTCGCCATTATCGCGCCGCCGCAACTTCAACTCATAATGGCCGGAACCGCTGGCGGACGAGCCGCGATACAGCCAGCGCAGATCGCGCAACCACAAGCTGCGGATATAGTGTGTGGTGAACAGCGTCGCGTAGTCCCCTTGGATACGACCACGCGCGCCGGTCGCGAACAGCGCCATGACGCCATTGAGATCCCCTCGCTGGTAAGCTTGGGTATAGCGGTTCAGCAGACTTTCCAACTCACCGACCGTCAGGTCGTCTTCCCCGGCCACCGCCACGGGCACCGCTGGCACCCGATTCGTCGCCTCCAGCCGCGCCTGCTCGGCCCGCGCTCGCTCGGCCTTCAGTTCCTCCAGGCGCTGCCGCTCCGCTTGCGCCCGCTCCATTTTCGCTTGCTCGTTCCTCGCCTGTTCGGCCTTCAGCTTTTCCAGGCGTTGCCGCTCGATCCGCAATTCCTCGGCCAGCCGTTCAGCCTTGGTCTGCTCGGCTTGCAAGGCATCCAGCCGTTGCCGCTCCGCCAACTCCCGCTCGGTTCGTACCTGTTCCACTCGCGCCTGCTCAGCTTGCAGCCGCGCCAATCGTTGCCGCTCGACCGCCAGCCGTTCGGCCCGCGCCTGTTCCATCCGCGCCTGCTCCATCCGCGCTTGCTCCATCCTGACCTGCGCCTCGAGTCGGACGCGCTCGGCCCGCATCGACTCCAGCAACGCCTCTTCGGCCACGATCCGTTGCTGGTGGGTTTGTTCCCATTGCGCGCGCCGTTCCCGAAGCTGGGCGGCTTGCCGCCGCACCTCCTGCTCGCGCTGCTCCAACGCCCGCCAATCCGGCGCGGCCAGGAGCGGGGCGAGCGCTCCCGGCTCCACCGCCGCCGCGACCGGTTCCGAGATCGCCGTCACCCTGACGGGAGCAGCGGAACTGACGGCGCCCGCCGGATCCAATCCACCTTGGCCGACCGAAAATCGATCCAGATAAAAGCCCCCCAGTACCGCCAGCACCGCCAGCGCCAATCCGCCCCATACCAATTGCGGCAACCGTCGCCGCGCCCGGAACCGCCGCACTGGTTGATCGCGGGCGGAGAGCGGCCCGGTGCGCTCGACCACCCGTCCCGCCACCGGACGGACGGTATCTCGGATCGGAATATGAGAAGGGTAGGACCGGCTGTCCAGCGGGGCGCGATCCGACGTCCGAGACAGCACCGCCCAGGCTTCGTTGATCCGGCTGGCGTAATGATCGGTCCAGGTTTCGCGGCCCGCGCCGCGATCGGGATGAAACAACCGTATCAACAGCCGGTAATGCTCCTTGATCTGCTCCAGGGAAACGCCGGGTTCGACGCCGAGCACCCGATAGGGATCGGCGCCGCGGGCAAGACACCATTGTTGGACGCAGAATCGCGCCGCGTTCCGCAGTTCCTGGGGCCTAGCACCGGTTCGACGCACCTCCGCCTCAAGCGTCTCCGGGGAACCGTTGGCCAACCACAATAGCCGCTCCATGCCGGCTGGCTGGGGAGCGGCGAGGGAGAACCGGTCCTGATACTCCAGCGGCTTTCGATAGCACGCGAGCGCCAGATCGACGATATCGGTCACGGCTATCGGCCTCTCGCCCGATGCCCACTCTAGGCCGGCAACTTCTTGGCGTCCGGCGCGGCGGCCTCGCCGTAATAGCCCGTGTGATAGTAGTAGTAATAGCTGCGGTAATAACCATAGGCGCCAGCCCGGGCCTCCAGCTTGGTCAAAATGGTACCCAGCACATGCACCCGTCCTCCGCGCAAGCGTTTGAGCGCGCCTCGCGCGTAACCGCGCGGCGTCGACCCTATCTCCACGGTCAGTAGCGTCCCTTCGCATAGATTGCCGGTGATCACAGCGTCGGCCAGGCCCAGCAGCGGCGGGCTGTCGAGGATGACCTGATCGAACTTGCCGGCGGCCAGACTCAGCAATTCCACCATCCGCGCCGATGACAGTAGATCGACGGGGTTGGGCGGCAACGGCCCGGACGGGACGGCGAACAGATTGGGAATGTGGGTGGGCTTGGCGATGTCCACCGGTTGCGCGCTACCGCCCGCCAGATAGTTGGTCAATCCCACCTGATTGTCGAGATTCAGGGCATGGTGCAGCGAGGGTCTGCGCAAGTCGGCCTCGATCAACAGCGTCCGCTTGCCGGCCTGAGCGAACTGTATCGCCAGGCTCAGCGCCGTGGTGGTCTTGCCCTCGCCGGTCATGGCGCTGGTCACGGTCAACAGTCGGGGAACACCGCTAGCGGTCGAAAATTGCAGGGCGGTGCGCACCGAACGGTAGGCCTCGGCGAAAGCCGAACGTGGATCCTCGTGACCGACCAGCGCGATCGACCGACCTTCGCCGCGCGCCAGCAAAATCTTGGGAATCACGCCCAGCACCGGCAACCCCAGCAATTTCTCCACCTCCTCGGGCCGGCGGAAGGTGTCGTCGAGATGCTCGAACAGGAAAGCCAGCCCGACGCCGCCCAACAAGCCCAGCACTAGCGCCAGCAGCGAGTTCAACCGCAGGTTGGGCTTGTAGGGCCCGCCTGGAACCTTGGCCTCGTCCACCACCGAGATGTTGTTGGTGCCGATGCCAGCCGCCACGCCGACTTCCTTGAAGCGCTGCAGCAGGCCATCGTAGAGCTGGCGGTTGGTGTCCACCTCGCGACGCAGGATGTTGAGCTGGATGCTGCGGTCCTGCAAGCTCAGCATATCTTGCTTGAGCTGGTCCAGCCGGCCGCGCAATAGAGTTTCCTCGGCGCGGGCCGTTTCGTAGCTAGCGGTCACCGCCGCTCGGATATTGCTGACTTCCTGATTGATCAGGGCGTCGACCTGGCCGATTTGGTTACGCAATTGCACCATGGTCGGATAGGCCGGCTTGTAGATGCTGAGATTGTCCTGATACTGGGCCTCCAGCTTGGCCTTGGTCTCTTTCAGGGTCTGAATGATGGGACTGCCTAGGATCTGGTTCAGTCCCTGGCTCCGAGCGCCCACCATCTGCCGATATTCGGCTTCGGCGGTGATCCGCTTTTTCTCGGCCTCGGCCAGAGCGGCGTTGGTGGCCGCCAAGGTTTGGGAAACGGTATTCTGCTTGTCGTCGACGCTGATGATTTGCTCCTGACGGGCGAACTTCACCAATTCCCGTTCGGAATCCTCCAGCTTCACCTTGACCTGCTGCAAGCGCTCCTGCAGGAAATTGCGGGCGTAGGTGGAGGCGTCGAAGCGCCGCTCCATGCTCATGTTGATGTAATTCTTGACTAATGTATTGAGGATAACGGACGCCCGCTTGGGATCGGGACTGTCGTAATGCAGTCTGACCAGCCGCGAATTGCGCACCGGCTCCACAGTCAGCCCCCCCAGGAAGCCACCGATCGCACCTTCGATCCGATCGGTTTCCGAGACGGGCTTCCCAGGTTCCCGCGCCTCGCTAGTCTTGGGTAGCCAACTGGTCAGCCACGCCTTAAATCGAGCCAGCGGCGGGGGCGGCGGTGGGGGAAGATCGGCCAGCCCCATCTGGTTGACCACTCGCGCGGCCAAGCTGCGGCTCTTCAATAATTCATACTGAGTCTGATAATACTCCTGGCTGTTCCACTCGGTCTCCTCCGGCGCCACCTCCCCGGACTTGACGATCTTGATGTCCTCTCGGTCGATCTGCAGGGTCAGGCTGGCGCGGTAGATCGGCGTCATCAGAAAGGTGGCGGTCACCACGGCGGTCACCACGATCAGCGCAAAGATGATGATGGTCCAGCGGCGCTTGACAACGATCCGCCACAGTTCGCGCAGGTCGAGCGCCTCTTCTTCGGACTCCTCCTCGGTCATCGGGGATGGGAGAGGTGGCGCCGGTATGGGAACACCCGCCAGGCGCTCGGCCAAAGCCTGGCCCGGTGACCGCGGATCGGGAGTGGGATCGACAGGCTTGGGGAATTCGGGAGTGTTCATAAGGCAAATCCTTGGATAAGGCAGGCCAACAACGCCGCAACGGGTTAGCGGGCGAAAATCCAGAAGGGCAGGATAAACTCCGTTGCTTGCTTGGCCGCCTCCTTAAGCGCCGAGGTTTCGACCTGGACCACATCCTCGCCGCGCACCTCAGGATCCGGCGCCGCCCCGTTTTGAATGGCGGCCAGGTCGTATTCCAGCGTCTTGCGAGTGCCGTCCGGTTCGGAGCGCAAAATCTTGACCGCGCCAAGATTGGCCACGCTGGTCGCGCCGCCGGCCTGCGCCACCACTTGCAGCAAGGTCGTCCGCCCCTTGAGCGGAAAGACGTTCGGCGTCTTGACCGCGCCGGTCACCGTGATCCGCTGGCTGGTGAATTCCTCGATAAAGATGGTGACCTGGGGATTTTGCAAATAATCCTTGGCCAGTCGGGCGGCGATGTCGGCCGCCAGTTGCTCGCCGGTCTGACCACCCGCTTGGATGGCGCCGATCAGCGGCAGGGAAATTTGCCCGCTGGCGTTGACCCGGACCGAACGTTTGCTCAGGGCTTCGACCCCGAACACGTCGAGTTTCAGCAGATCTCCTGGGCCGATCCGGTAATCATTCGACGCGGCGACAGGGATGCCGGGCGGACCGGGCGTCGAACCGGCGGTGGGGAACGTCGGCGATCCGGTGGCAACCGCTGGGGCTGGGGTCGAAGACGCCGAGGAAACCGCCGTGTCGGTGGAAGGGGGACCGGCGCAGGCGGCGATGCCGAGCAGCGCCGTCAACAACAGGGCCCATGAACGCCTTTTTGCTGCTGGCAAACGAACTGACCTCGCGAAAAATCTAATTTTGGGGAAATTGAAGACTCAGCCACGCCCGAACAGTCGCCGCAACCAGGAGCCGCTCGAGCGGGTTAAATGGGCATCGGCGTTTAGAGCCAGCGGCGCTGGCAACCGTTCAGATTCCACATTATTGAGTATACCTTGCGGGCGGGTTATCACCAGATGATACGCCTCCTCGGCGCCCAGCCAGCGTTCCGCCGCTCTCCGGCCCTCGGCCAGCAGGGGTGGTCGCCGATCCACACCATGCGAATCGGTGGCCAGGATATGCACCCAGCCTTCGTCGAGCAGGCGTTCGCCCCAATACTGGGCTGCCTTGCCGAAGCGGCCGGTCAAGCTTCCGGCGGTCACTTGCAGCCAAGCGCCCTGGCGCGTCAGCATCACAAATGTTTCGTAACGATCCTCGATCCAGCTCAGGCGCTCGGGATGGGTGATTACTGGCACATAACCAGCCGCCAGTAGATCGAATACGGTTTCCGCCAGCCGGGGTGGAGCGACATGATGAGGCGGCTCCAGCAGGAAATAGTGGCTGTCGCCCAGGGTCGGCACTCGACCCGCGCGCAGGCCAGTCACCAAATCGGGAGCGATATGGGTATCGGCCCCTAGAGTCAGCCGCAGCGGGATGCCGGCCTCCTCCAGCCGAACCTGAAGCTCGGCCACCGCCCCGCGAATGGCCGGACCGTCGTTGTCGTACATCCCCGGATAGATATGCGGGGTGCAGGCGATGACTTCAATGCCGTCGGTGACGGCGATCCGGGCCATGGCCAGCGCGGCGGCGAGATCCGGGGCGCCGTCGTCGACGCCAGGCAGGAGGTGACAGTGGAGATCGATCATGGTTTTTCAAGACGCCCGTCAACCGAGGGTCAGATATTGACTATGAGTACCGTGCCTTGGTTCGTCAAATTCGCTGGTTTCGGGGCGCGGTTCCCCAGTCCCCCATCACCGGCGCTCCGATCCCTCGGCGCTGGGATTCCTATGCTACAGTATCTGTTCCATGCAGATCGAATCCCTGTTCAACATTCCTCCCGCCGCGCGCCGCGCACTGCTGATCGTTGGCGACACCTTCGCCGTGCTGATCGCGGTTTGGGCGGCGTTCGCCATTCGCCTGGGCGAGATGTGGCCGGAGCTGTTGCCGGAGGTAGCCTGGTTGTTTCCGCTGTCGGTCGCCGTCGTCATCCCCACCTTCGCGGTGGTTGGCGTTTATCGACCGATCCTGCGTTACGCCGACGAGAGCCTCCTGTACACCATCCTCCTGGCCGTCAGCGCCGGCGTCTTGTTGATGATGGCGGCGTGGGTGCTGCTGGGCGATGGTTTGTGGCTGCGTTCGTTCTGGTTGATTTGCTGGCTGGTGCTGGCGGGGCTGGTGGGTGGGAGTCGGTTGCTGCTGCGGCGCCTGTTGCGTCGGCGGTTTCGCCGGGCGACACCGCGCGCCTCGGCGATCATCTACGGCGCGGGCGAAGCCGGGGCCCAACTGGTCAACGCCCTGCGCTACAGTGCCGAATTTGAACCCGTCGTGTTCGTGGACGACAATTTCCGGTTGTGGGGCAGCGTGGTGCTCGGTCTCAAGGTACGGGCGCCGGCCAAGTTGCCGCGTCTGATCGCCCAACATGGCGCGTCACTCATCCTGTTGGCCCTGCCCTCGACCTCTCATCACCGCCGCCAGGCAATTCTGGAGTCGTTGGCCCGCTTGCCGGTCCGGGTCATGAACCTACCCACCCTGGCGGAACTGACCAGCGGCGCCCGGCGCATCGACGAATTCCGCGAGATTGACGTGGCGGATATTCTCGGCCGCGATTCGGTCCAGCCCGATGACGCTCTGCTGCGGGCGCGGGTCAGCGGCAAGGCCGTCATGGTCACCGGCGCCGGCGGTTCGATCGGCGGCGAACTGTGCCGACAAATCCTACCGTTGCACCCGCGCCGACTGGTACTGTTCGAACGCTCCGAATACGCGCTATACGCCATCGAGCAGGAATTGCGCGCCATGTTGGCCAACATGGAATACTCCCATACCCTCGGCTCCGGTGGCTCTTCCGCCAAGAGTGGGGCGGCGATCGAACTGATTCCACTGCTGGGTTCGGTGGCGCACCGCCGACGGTTGCAGGTGGCGATGGAACGCTTTGAGGTACGCACCGTCTACCACGCCGCCGCCTACAAACACGTGCCGATCGTCGAGCATAACCCGATCGAGGGTGTGCAAAACAACGTGTTCGGCACATGGCGCGCCGCCGAAGCCGCTCTCGCCGCCGAAGTGGAAACCTTCGTCCTGATCTCCACCGACAAGGCGGTGCGGCCCACCAACGTCATGGGCGCGACCAAGCGGCTGGCGGAACTGATCCTGCAAGGACTGGCGGGTGAGGGCAGCGCGACCCGGCTGTGCATGGTGCGCTTCGGCAACGTGCTGGATTCCTCGGGTTCGGTGGCGCCGCTGTTTCGCGAGCAGATTCGCAAGGGCGGGCCGGTGACGGTAACCCACCCCGAGGTGGAGCGCTACTTCATGACCATTCCAGAAGCGGCGCAATTGGTGATCCAGGCCAGCGCTCTGGCTCAGGGTGGCGAGGTGTTTTTGCTGGATATGGGCGAGCCGGTGCGCATCCTCGATCTCGCCCGGCGGATGATCCGTCTGTCCGGGTTGACGGTGCGCGACGAGACGCACCCCGACGGCGACATCGAAATCCAGTTCACCGGCTTGCGCAGCGGCGAGAAGCTGCGTGAGGAGCTGTTGATCGGAGCCGACGATCTGTCGACCGTGCATCCCATGATCCGTCGCGCCCGCGAGCAATCCCTCCCATGGCCGCAAGTGCGGGATTGCCTGGAGCGGTTGGCGACCGCCTCGCGCCAGTTCGACTATCCGGCGGTGCGGGCAATCCTGCGGGAAACGGTGATCGAGTATCAGCCGGACAATGGCATCGAGGATTGGGTATGGCGGGCGATGGAGGGGGCGGAGACAGACGGCGACAGGGAACAGGTCAAAAGGTAAACCCCAACGAGGGCGATTTGAACATTCTGCTGACCGGCGGGACCGGTTACATCGGCAGTCACACAGCGGTGGCGTTGACCCAGGCCGGGCATCAGATCGTGCTGCTGGACAACTACAGCAACAGTCGCCCCGAAGTCGGCGACCGGCTGGCGCGGATCCTGGGCCAGCCGGTGGCGCAAGTGGAGTGCGACGTGCGCGACACGGCCCGACTGGCGCAAACCCTGCGCCAGCACACCATCGAAGCGGTGATCCACTTCGCCGGTCTCAAGGCGGTCGGCGAGTCAGTGACCCGGCCGCTCGACTACTACGCCCACAACGTACAGGGCACGATCAGCTTGTTGCAGGCGATGCGGGCGATTGGAGTGAACATCCTGGTGTTCAGCTCCAGCGCTACGGTCTATGGCGAGCCCCGCTACCTGCCCATTGACGAACAACACCCACTGGCGGCGGCCAATCCCTATGGCCGCTGTAAGCTGCATATTGAGGCGATGCTAGGCGATGTCGCCCGCGCCGACTCCGCCTGGCGCATCGCCTGTCTGCGCTATTTCAATCCGATCGGAGCGCATGAGTCGGGCCTGATCGGCGAGGGCCCACGGGACGTCCCCAATAACCTGGCGCCGTTCATCGCCCAAGTGGCTAGTGGCGCGCAACCCTGGCTGAACATCTTCGGCAACGACTACCCGACGCCCGATGGCACGGGAGTGCGCGATTACATCCATGTGATGGATCTGGCCGAGGGTCATCAGGCGGCGTTGGCGGCGCTGTGCGCCGGGATGGGGAAATCGAGCCAACCGGATACCCACCTGATCACCGTGAATCTGGGGACCGGCCGAGGCTACAGCGTGTTGGAAGTCGTCGAGACCTTCGCGGCGGTCAGCGGTCGCGCCATCCCCTACCGATTCGCGCCGCGTCGTCCAGGCGACATCGCCGCCTGCCACGCCGAGGTCAGTCGAGCCGCCCGCCTGCTGGGTTGGCGGGCTCGGCGCGGGTTGTGGGAGATGTGCGCCAGCGCCTGGACCTGGCAAGTCCGCTCGCGGGACAGCAGCCCGGCGCGGGCGGCTGAATAAAACCCACAAGGTCGCGTCATGCCCACCGTATCCTCATCCCCCGCGCCCGCCAGAGCTTGGCTGGCGGCGCTGTTGCGCGGCGCGGAACCCGGCCCGATGCCGGACGAGGCCGTGTTGCTCGACACCGCCCAGGCCGAGGGTGTTTTGGCTCTGTGCCATGACCAACTGCGCCGGTCTCCCACCTGGGAGCAGTATCCGGCGACGCTGCGCGTGGCGCTGATCCGACACGCCCGTCAGGAGGCCGCCGTGGACATGCTACGCGCGGCGGAACTGCGGGAGGTGTTGGAGGCGCTGGCGCGGCAGGGCCTGCCGGTGCTGCTGCTCAAGGGCGCGGCGCTGGCCCATATCCTGTATCCCGAACCCTATCTGCGGAGTCGCTGCGACACCGACCTGCTGCTCCCGTCGCGAGACGACGCCGAGCGTGCCTGGCGCGTGCTCGAAACCCTCGGCTACGAACGACCGAACGCCATATCCGGCGATCTGATCGTCTACCAACTCAACTGCCATAAAATCGGTCGTGGCCAATTGACCCATGCCGTGGATGTGCAATGGCGGTTAAGTAAAGCCGCATTGTTCGCGGAGGTTTTCCCTTTTACGGAATTGGCGGCGGCGGCCGTGCCTGTCCCCGCGTTGGGACCGAGCGCCCACAGCCTGGGGCTAGTCCATGCGCTGCTGATGGCCTGTATACACCGGGTCTTTCACTTGCCGGAAGGCAATGGGGATCGGCTGATCTGGCTGTACGACATCCACCGGTTGGCGGAACGCTTCACCGAGAAGCACTGGCAACACTTCACGACGCTGGCGGAAGAACGGACCGTATGTGGCGCCTGCCTCGACGGCTTGAGCACCACCGAGGCGTGGTTGGCGACGTCGTTGCCCGAGGCGGTTCTGCGCCGGCTGCGGACGGGCGCCGCCCGCGAACGATTCGATTCCCGTCAGGCCCGCTCGCGGTGGGGCTTGGCTTGGCTGACATTCCGCGCTCTGCCCTCCACTGCCGCGCGGCTGCGCTGGCTTGGCCAGAACCTGTTTCCGGATGCCGATTACATGCGCCGCAAATACAATTTTCATCATTCGGGGTGGCTGCCGTGGTTTTATGGCGTGCGGATCGTGCAGGGAGTTGCCAAACGCCTTCGGCAAGGCCGCTGACGGTCAGCCTTTCACCTTCCGCTTAAGGAACTGCGGCAGCTTTTGCAGGTTTTTGAGCAGCAGCGCGCCGAGGCCGCCGACACGGTGGCGACGCAGGGCGCGGTAATCTTCACGGGATTTTTGCAGGAGGTTGCGCAACGAGCGATTGCTAACGCCGCCCAGACGCATATGGACCAAGACTTCGGGGATATAGGCGCAGATGATGCGCCCTGCGCCGAGGAAGCGCAGCAGGCAGTCGTAGTCGGCGGCGATCCGGTAGTCGAGATCGAAACCGCCAAGCCGCTGGTAAACGGCGCGGCGAGCGTAGAAGGTGGGATGCGGCGGCATCCACCCCCGCCCGAGCAGGTGGGGACGATAGAGGCCAGCCCGCCAGTGGCGTACGACGCGGCGCGGATCGTCCTGGCTGACGTAGAGCAGATCGCCGTAGCAGGCGTCCACGGCGGGGTTGGCTAGGACGGCGGCGATGCGCGACAAGACCTGATCATCGGCATAGCGGTCGTCGGCGTGCAGGAAGCCAATGACCTCGCCACTGGCCCGGGCGATGCCCTTGTTCAGCGCCTCGTAGATGCCGCAGTCGGGTTCGCTAACCAACACGGCCAATTGGGCGCGATGGGCGTCGAGCATCGCCAGGGTGCCGTCCGTGCTGGCGCCGTCGATGACGATGTGCTCGCGGTCGAGGTAGGACTGTCCAGCCACCGAGGCCAGACATTCGGCGACGGTGTCGGCGCAGTTTCGAGTGACGGTGATGACGGAAATCTTCACAAGTACCGAGTGGTCCCCTGTCTCCTGTCCCCCGCACCCTCGCTGTCACCACATCCTGGGTTGGAAGCGGTTGTCGTTGAGGATGACCACGCTGTCACCGTTCTGGGCCAGCACATACAACCCACTACGATAGGCGTGGCGCGCCACCTCCGGTGGAACCACCATCGCCGCCACCGCGCCCAGTGCCCGCACGTCGGCGTAGCGCGGCAACATCCGCTTGAACTTCGCCAACCGCTCCAAGTGCTCGTCCACATCGGCCTGCGTTAGTTTACTCTTCACTTCCACCAGCACCGCCTCGGTGCTGTTGACCACCAGCAGGTCAATCTGGATGCCCTCGTGATGCCGGTCAACCGAGACATCAGGATGCACTTCATGGACGGCAATCCCCCGCGCCTGGAACAACCGCACCACCGCCGGCTTGACCAGCCCCTCGACAAATTCACCCAGTCGGTTGCCCAGATCACCGATTTTTTTGCTCATTTGCTTGATCTGGCGATCAGTGGCTTCGATTTGACGCGCGGTTTCCTGAAACTTGCGGTCGGTTTCCTGAAACTTGCGGTCGGTTTCCTGAAACTTGCGATCGGTTTCCTGAAACTTGCGGTCGGTTTCCTGAAACTTGCGGTCGGTTTCTTCAAACCGGCGAGCGGTCTCCTGAAACTTGCGGTCGGTTTCTTCAAACCGGCGAGCAGTTTCTTTCTGGGTTTCCGCCACTTCGCGGAACAGCGCCCAGACTTCATCCA
Organism: Candidatus Contendibacter sp.; assembly: GCA_029624675.1. Lineage (GTDB taxonomy): Bacteria > Pseudomonadota > Gammaproteobacteria > Competibacterales > Competibacteraceae > Contendibacter. The sequence continues at coordinate 1,955 of JARSSP010000069.1, read as the reverse complement.
AGGTTGCACTACTCATGCTTGTGTCCTTCATTCAACGATGGGCTGGATTTTAACGGGTTTTGATCTTTGATCTTCAACCTTTGACCTCACGCCTTCAGCCTTTCGCCTTGAGTCTGATCTCCAGAACCTGCTCGATGGCTTGTGTCACTTCACAGCCTGATGTCGCCATGTACCGCTTGACCTCCGCCACCTTGGCGTCCACCAGGTAGCGATACCAGAAGCCCTGTAGGAAATGAAACGCCGTGCCCGCTTGGCCATCCAAGAATCCCAGTCGGATGACGTAGCGGTAGAAGAAATAAGCGAAGGCGCGGAAGCCGCCGGGCAACCGGGCATAGACCACTTCCTTCAGCCAGCGCTTCACGCCTGCCTGATTACCGCCACGCAGGCGGGCGACAGTGTCGTGAGGCATGAAGCGATATTCCAGGTTCAACAGGTCCACCGCCTCGCGGCTGGCGTACTGGTTGTGCTTGGCGGTCCACCAGGTGAGCGATTGTCGATTGTCGTCAAGGATCTCGCCCCGGAGATCGGCCGTCGGGCCAGCCACCTTGATGTGCTCGTCCATCCAGCGGTTCTCGCACTGGCCGCGGCCATGGCGGAACAGGCGCAGCACCCGCACCGGGAACACCCCGCCGTGATGGATCGACCGGCCCTGGAAGGTCATGCGGCGACCGCAATAGAGACCCTCAATTTCGGAACCGATGGCTGGCAGGCGGGCCTGGATTTCGGTGCGCAATTCGGGTGTCAGGACTTCGTCGGCGTCGATGCGCAACACCCAGTCGGTATCGCCATCAAGTTGAGTCAGCGCCCAGTTGAACTGAGTGGCATGATTCACCCATTCGCGCTGGATCACTCGCGCGCCATGGGCATGGGCGATTTCCAGCGTGGCGTCGGTGGAGAAACAGTCGGCGACGACGATTTCGCTGGCGAAGCCCTTTAGGCTGGCGATGCAACGCGCCAGATGGCGTTCCTCATTGAGGGTCAGGATGACCGCGACGAGTTTCATTCTTCCCCGGCAAGCCCTTGCTCCAGCAAAGGGGCCGTCAGCGTCCGCCGGAACCAGAGCGACAATTGCGCCGCGTCCGCCTCCGACAACGATCCAAACCGGCTCGCCGGTAGTTCTTCCAACAATTCACACAATGTCTGCTCCCGACCCTGCTCGATACCCTGCTCAATGCCTTTCCTCCGCGCAACCACGGCCTCGACCAGTTTGGGGATGCAACCGACCCGGTGAAAGCGGATGTCCCGTTCAAAATCACAGCCGCCGGTCATACCTTGCGCACTGGACCTGGATACTGGGCCAAGGTGCTGTCGGAGGTCAGCAGCGTCATTCCCTCAACCCGTGCTTGGGCCATTAGGATACGGTTGAAGGGATCTTTATGGATTGGTGGCAAGTGATCAACGGCCACGGCATGTTCACCACGGATGGCGATCTCGTGATAGCCGTTGTCGAGCAACCCCCGGCGCAGCAGCCAGGTATCCACCTGAAAATCATCACGGCCCAGGCCACGCTTGATGGCGATTTCCCAAAGGCTGGCCGCGCTGAAGTGTAATGCGTGCTCTGGCGCGTCGATCAGCGCCTGGGCAGCGGGTGATAAGCGCTCGGGCATTCCCGCCGCCCAGAGGAGCAGGTGCGTATTAGCAGCAGCTTCATCCCTCGCGCCCAAAAAGCTGCTCGATCTCGGCGCGGCCCATTTGATCAAAGTCGTCGGGAACGCTGATCTGACCCCGCATAAACCCTGTCCGCCGCATCTGTCCTGGCTCTGGGGCACTGAGCGGCACGACTTTCACCAAGGGTTTGCCGGCCTTGGCGATCACGAACGACTCACCCTTGGCGGCTTGCTCGACGAGTCGCGACAGGTGCGTCTTGGCCTCGTGGATGTTGACGGTTAGCATGGTGGCCTTTACTAAACAACCACCGGCTAAAGCCGGTGGGTTTGAGTAACGGTCTGAAAGAC
>JARSSP010000068.1 GCA_029624675.1 Candidatus Contendibacter sp. | reverse complement strand
TGCAACGCAAGGCCATGGAGTTGATGAATTTCTCGCTCAATCCCCAGGGCCTGCTACTGCTGGGCAGCAGCGAGACGACCGGCGAACTGGCCGATCTGTTCGAGCCGCTTCATCAGAAATTCAAACTTTACACTTCCAAGGGCAAGCGCCGCCCCACCAGCAACAGCTCGGAATTTTCCACCGTGCCCGAAGTGCGACCGTGGCAGAGTCGCGCCCGCGCCGCTGGCGGACAGTGGCTGCGCAGCCATGAGGAAGAGCGGATGCTCGACCGCTTCCTGCAATCGCTGGCGGGCGATTACGTCCCGCTGGCCGTGGTGGTGAACGAGCAGATGGAGGCGCTGCACATTCTGGGCGACCCGGAGGGCATTTTCCGGCTTCCCTCCGGCAAGCTGATGAACGACATTACCAAGATCGCGGTGCAGGACCTGGCCATCCCCCTGGCCACCGGCCTGCAAAAGGTGTTCAAGACCGGCGAGGAACTCAAGTACACCAGCATCCGGATCAAAGGGCGCGACGAAACGCAAAACGTTCAGATCCGCATTCGGCCGTTGCCAGGGAAAAAGGGCCAGGAACCGCTGGCGGTCGTGTTCGTCGAGGCCATGCTCCCGCAGGCGAGAGAGCTGGCCACCACCAGCGCGCAGGTTTTCGACGTCAGCCAGGAAGCCGAGCAGCGCATTCACGACCTGGAGCAGGAATTGCAGTTCTCGCGGGAAAACCTGCAAGCCACCATCGAGGAATTGGAAACCTCGAACGAGGAACTGCAAGCCACTAACGAGGAGCTTCTGGCCAGCAACGAGGAACTGCAAAGCACCAACGAGGAACTTCAATCGGTCAATGAGGAACTGCACACCGTCAATGCCGAGTACCAAAGCAAGATCATCGAATTGACCGAGCTGACCAACGATCTGGACAACCTGATGGCCAGCACTCGGATCGGCACCCTGTTCCTGGACGAGAATCTGGCGGTCCGGCGCTTCACGCCCGAGATTCGGCAGGTCATCAAGATTTTGGACAGCGACATCGGCCGCCCCGTGAACCATCTGGTTCATACCCTGGCGAACGTCGACTTTTTTACCCTCATTCGCGAGGTGGTCCGCACTGGCGTCGAGCATGAACGCGAGGTGCGGACCGAGGATGGCGCGTGGCTGCTGATGCGGATCCTGCCCTATCGGGTAAGCGCGAAAGCCGTTTCCGGCGTGGTGGTGACCTTCATCGACATCGGGACGCTCAAGACCATGCAGCACGCCCTGTCCGAGCGCGAAACCCGGCTGGCCAGCCTGTACCGCACCGTAACGGTGGGAATCGGTCGAATCGCCAACCGCGTTTTCCTGGAAGTCAACGACCATCTGTGCCAGATGCTGGGGTACGCCCGCGAGGAACTGGTCGACCACAGTTTGCGCCTGCTGTATCTATCCCAGGAGGAATTCGAATCCGTGGGCAAGGACCTGCACGAACAGATCCGCACGCAGGGCGTCGGGACGGTGGAAACGCGCTGGCGACGCAAGGACGGCATGATCCTGCCGGTGTTGATCAATGGCTCGTCGTTGAATCCGGAGATTCCCGACGAGGGCATGACCTTGACCATCCTGGATCTTTCCAGCCGTGCCCGGGCGGTCGAGCGCGCCCAGATCAGCGAGGTCGGCTATCGTCAGCTCTTCGACACCATGGCGGAAGGAGTCGTGTACCAGAACGCCGCCGGGGAAATCACCTCCACCAACCCCGCGGCCAGGCGCATCCTGGGCCTGTCGGTCGATCAAATCAACGGGCGAACCTCCGCCGATCCCGACTGGCGAACCCTTGATGAAAACGGCGCCGAATTGCCCGGCGACCGGCATCCTTCCATGATCGCCCTGCGAACCGGTCAGCCGGTCGCTGGCGTGGTCATGGGCGTGTTCAACCCCCAAATCGCTCAAACCCGCTGGATTCGCGTCAACGCCATCCCCTTGTTCGAGCCAGGCCAAGACCAGCCCCATCAGGTTTACGCGACGTTCAGCGACATCACCGAGATCATCGAATCCACCCAGGCCCAGACCCGTGTCTGGGGCGAGCCGCGGCGGCTGGAGTAATCGATCCGACCCACGCCATACCCTGACCGGTCAGACCGCGACCTCGCGGTCCAGGACGTTAGGCTGGCGGAGGCGGCCGAATCCATCGAATCGAACGCGATCCGCCATGATTTTCAGTGCGCAGAGAAGACAGATATGACGCAAGACGCTCAGAATGGAACGAAATCCCTTCGCGAGAAAGCGGAAACCAGCGCCGCGCGACACCGTCCGGAACCGGAGCCCGTGGATCTGCCGAAGCTTTCCAGCGAGCAGGTTCACAAGCTGGTGCATGAACTCCAGGTCCACCAGATCGAACTGGAGATGCAAAACGAGGAATTGCGTCGGATCATGACGGACCTGGAGGAATCCCATAAGCATTTCTCCCTGCTGTTCCATCGGGCGCCGATCGGTTATCTGGTGCTCGACCAGGTGGGATTGATTCACGAGGTCAACGACACCTTTTGCCGGATGGTCGGCCATGACCGGAAGCAGTTGGTCAGCACGCCATTCGCGGAATGCATGGCCAGCGAAGATCGCAGCGTGTTTCTGGCCCGCTACCGGGCCTTTTTCAAGAATCCGGAAGGGAAGCATTTCGAGGCGCTGTTCCCGCGCGGCCGGGATGGGGGATTTCACGCGCACCTGGAGGGCGCCATGCTCGGCCATTCCCTCGGGCGTCCGCCAGTCAACAATCCCCTGCTGTTGCTGGCGGTCACCGACATCACCGAGCGCAAATGGGCGGAAAACAAGCGGCTGCAACTGGAACGCCAGATGCAGGAGACCCAGAAGTTGGAAAGCCTGGGCGTGCTGGCCGGCGGCATCGCCCACGATTTCAACAATCTGCTGACCGTCATCCTGGGCAACGCCAGCCTGGCGCTGGACGATTTGCCGCCCAACTCGGCCGCCCGCGAGAGTTTGGAGGCTATCGAGAGCACCGCGCTGCGCGCCGCCGAGCTGTGCCGACAGATGCTGGCGTACTCGGGCAAGGGTCGATTCGTCATTGAATCCATCCAGTTTGGAACGCTGATTGGCGAAATGGTCTCCCTGCTCAGGGCTTCCATCTCGAAAAAGGCGATCTTGAACCTGAACCTTCAGGAGTCGCTGCCAGCCGTGCGTGGCGATCCCAGCCAGATCCGTCAGATCGTCATGAATCTGGTGATCAACGCTTCGGAAGCCCTCGGCGACCATGCCGGCACGATCACGCTGTCAACGGGCCTGCTGGATCAGTTGTCCGAATACCTAGCCGAGGATTATCCGGATGAGCAACTGGCCGAAGGCCCCTACGTGTGGTTGGAAGTCGCGGATACGGGGTGCGGCATGGACCCGGAAACCCAGCGGCGCATCTTCGAGCCGTTCTTCACCACCAAATTCACCGGCCGAGGTTTGGGCTTGTCGGCGGTGCTGGGCATCGTGCGCGGGCATCAGGGCGCGCTGAAGGTGCACAGCGAACGGAGCAAGGGCACGACCTTCAAGGTGCTGTTTCCCGCCATTCCGCAAGACAGGCCGGCCCTCTCCCAACCCAGCGAGGCTAAACCCCCCTGGAAAGGCGCCGGCACGATTTTGTTGGTGGACGACGAGGAATCGGTCCGGACCATGGGCAACCGGATGCTGGAGCGAAACGGCTTCCGGGTCTTGACCGCCGCCGACGGTCGCGAAGCCTTGGAGATCTATCGGGCGCGGCGCGACGAAATCGCGCTTGTGCTGCTGGACCTGACCATGCCCGATCTGGATGGGGAGGAAACGTTCCACGAGTTGCGCCGGATCGATCCCAATGTCCGGGTGGTCATGTCGAGCGGTTACACCGAAAGCGAAATCATCCCGCGCTTCGCCGGTCAGCCGCTGGCCGGCTTCTTGCAAAAGCCCTACTCGACGACGGCCTTGATGGACTGCCTGCGCATTCCCCTGAGCGAAGGCGAACCCTAGAAACGCGCCTTCCGTTGACAAATCCGCCAAAATCCGCCAATGAGCAAGGGGTCGGGGGCCGAGCTTTCCAGCGGCGTCATCGCTTGGCGAGGGTGAACCAGCGCCGGGACTGGATCGAGGCACGGCCATCTTGACCCACGCCCTGCTGTTCTCGGTTTTCGTCATCGCCTCCTGCGGGCTAGCCTACGAACTGGTCGCCGGCGCCCTGGCGAGTTACCTGTTGGGCGATTCCGTCACCCAGTTTTCCACCATCATCGGGACGTATCTGTTCGCGATGGGGATTGGTTCCTGGCTGTCGCGCTACGTGGTCCGGGGACTGATCGCCCGCTTCATCCAAATCGAACTGGCGGTGGGCGTATTGGGCGGCTTTTCCGCGCCTGCTCTGTTCCTGCTCTTCGCCTACGCGGGCGCGTTCCGGCTAGCGCTGTACGCGCTGGTGCTGATCATCGGCATTCTGGTCGGCCTGGAAATCCCGCTGGTCATGCGCATCCTCAAGCAGCAGTTCGCCTTCAAGGACCTGGTGGCCCAGGTGCTGACCCTGGACTATCTGGGCGCGCTGGCCGTGTCGCTGCTGTTTCCGATCCTGCTAGCGCCGCATCTGGGCTTGAACCGTACCAGCCTGCTGTTCGGCCTGCTCAACGCGCTGGTGGCGGCCTGGGCGCTGTGGCTGTTCCGCGACCAGGCGCCGGGGCTGCCCTCGCTGCGCGGCCAGTGCATCGCCGCGATCCTGGCCCTGGCCGCCGGCTTCGTCGTCGCCGACGAATTGACCACTCTGGCCGAGGATCATCTCTACGCCGACGAGATTGTGCTGGCCCGCAGTTCGCCCTATCAACGCATCGTGCTGACCCGCTGGCAAAACGATCTGCGGCTGTTCCTGAACAATAACCTGCAATTCAGCTCGCGCGACGAATACCGCTACCACGAGGCGCTGGTGCATCCGGGCCTGAGCGCGACGCCGGGCGCGCGGCGGGTGCTGGTGCTGGGCGGCGGCGACGGTTTGGCGGTGAGGGAAATCCTTCGTTACGATTCGGTCGAATCCATCACCCTGGTGGATCTCGATCCGGAAATGACCCGGCTGTTCGCCAACCACCCGCTGTTGACGCCCTTGAACGAGAACGCCCTCAACTCGCCCAAGGTGCGGATCGTCAACGCCGACGCCTTTCGATGGCTGGAACAAAACGCGGACGTGTTCGACTTCATCGTGGTCGACTTCCCCGACCCTAGCAACTACTCGTTGGGCAAGCTGTACAGCAACGTGTTCTACCGCTTGCTGGAAAAGCATCTAACGGTCAACGGCGCGGCGGTGGTGCAGACCACCTCGCCTCTGTACGCCCGCCAGTCGTTCTGGTGCATTGCCCGCACCATCGAGAGCGCGGGGCTGATCGTGACGCCGTATCACGCCTATGTGCCGGCCTTCGGCGAATGGGGTTTCGCGTTGGCGACCCGCCAGCCCTGGCGACCACCCGACCGATATCCGCCCGGCCTGCGGTTCCTCACGCCCGAGATCATGACCACCCTGCTTCGGTTTCCACCGGACATGGGACCGGTCGAGGCCGAGATCAACCGCCTCAACAACCAGATTCTGGTGCGCTATTACGAGCGGGAGTGGCGGCAAGTGACGCAGTAGTGAGCCGAAACGAACGGGCAGTATCGGTATCTTGATGACGGGTCGGGTGCTCATTGAAAGTCCCCGCGAAGACTGAAGACGGCGCAAGCGTTCAAGCTCCCCTCGTCACGTACGGCGATGGGTTTCGCTACGCCTAATCCATCCTAAGAAAAACAATCGGTTGCAGGATGGATTGAGGAACGAAATCCATCCATGCGGGGCGAAATCACCAAGGAATCGGAACGGTTATAAGACGGCGAAGACCAATGACGAAGTTGTAAGCCGCTTGCACCGACTTTGCACGATCATTCCACGACCTTGCACGCGCGCGCCACGAAGCGCGCATACCCCATCCCGATACTGCGCTGGCGAGTTACCGGAGTTCCGCCATGCGCAATTCACTGCTTCCATTGCTTCCATTGCTTCCATTGCTGGGTCCCGCCGCCCTGATCCTGGGCCTGGCGCTGTTGGCCGTTCATCCCCTGCTTTGGCTGGTGGGGACCTGGTTCGATCCCGCCTACGATTCCCACGGGGCCTGGGTGGCGGCGCTGACCATCGGTCTGCTGCTGTGGAGCGCGACCAGCCCGTCACGGATTGCCAATCCGCGGCAACGCCTGAACGGATTGTGGCTGCTGGCGCTGACCGCCGCCGTTCGCCTGCTGGGGCAGTGGCTGGGAATCAACACGCTCGGCGCGGCGGCACTGGCGGTGGATGTCTACGCCACCGGCCTGTTGCTGGGACTGGATCGCCGCGCCCGCCCGCTGGCATCCGGCTGGCTGGCGCTGCTGTTCGCTTTCGCCCTGCCCATCGAACGCATCCTGCAACGGTGTTTCGGCTTTGCCTTGCAACAGCTTTCCGCCGTCGGCGCCTGCGCCGCGCTCAACCTGGGCGCTCCGGTCCAGTGCGCCGGGATTCAGTTGCAATGGCAGGGACAGACCGTGCTGGTCGATCTGCCCTGCTCCGGGACGCGCGGTTTATTGCTGCTGCTGCTGCTGTTCGTTGCTCTCGCCGCGTTGACCCGCCCCACGCTGGGCCGCGCCTGCTGGGGCGTGCTGCTGGCGCTGGCGGCGGCGGCGCTGGGAAATAGCCTGCGCATCGTCATCCTGGCGGTGGGTCTGGTCCATCGCGAGGCGCTGGGTGGCGTGGATGTGCTGGCCGAACCCTGGCATAGCACGATTGGCCTGATCACATTGAGTCTTTCCGCGCTGCCGATTCTGCTCTGGGCGCGATCCGGGCGCGGCGCGGCGATCCCGATTCCGCCGTCCACGACCGCCAGCTCCGACGCATCACGACTCCTTGCGATCAAGCCTCTCCCCGGCCTGGCGTTTCTGGCCGTCTGCGGCGGGATCGTCGCGTTGCCGCCGCAACCGCTGGACGTGGCCCGGCCGTCGCCCGCGCCGCAACTGCCCGGCTACGTCGCCGCCTTCGTCGCCCAACCTGGCACGCTCACAACGCAGGAACGCGATTACTTCACCCGCTACGGCGGCGGCGCGGCCCGAGCCGCCTACGGCCCCTACGGCCTGCTGGTGGTGAGCACCACCGCGCCGTTGCGTCACCTCCACGCCCCTGAGGAATGCCTGGCCGGCGCCGGTCACGCAGTGCGCTATCTCGGCCAGACCGGCGGCCCCATTCCCAGCGCGGTCTATCGCAGCACCGATCCGCAAGGGCGCGTTTGGCGGGTGACCGTGACCTACGTCTCGGAGCGGGGGGAATGGACCACCCACGTCGCCGAGGCGGTGTGGCGATGGC
>JARSSP010000067.1 GCA_029624675.1 Candidatus Contendibacter sp. | reverse complement strand
ATGAAATCTGCCCGCCTGAAAGGCGGGGGTTTTAACCTTCAATATGGAAATAAATCCAATTTCTCATCCAGTTTTCAGGAGGGGCGAGCGCCCGTTGTATTTCTCGCACGGTCGCGGCCGACCCCTTCCCCTCCGCCGATGCAGAGCCATCGCCAGCGGACGGCGCGACGCCGGGTTCGATGTCCGGGATGTCCCCTTTAGAGAGGATGCCAACCGCGTCCGGCGCAGCCTTGGCCTCTTCGCCCTGCTACGCAGCTTCGCCCTCAACCTGCTACGCTTTAACCCCAGACTACGCATTCAGATGAACAAAGATATTAAGCGATAGTCGAGATTGGGCGATACTATATGGTACGACATAGATAGAGGAGCTATTCTTTGAATATCAAAGGTTTTTTGAGACGGGATAAAACAGGTCGCGATGGGGTTTAAAATCGCCACCTGGAACGTCAACTCCCTGAACGTGCGCTTGCCGCATGTGTTGGATTGGCTGCGCGACCGGCAACCGGACATCCTGGCCTTGCAGGAAACCAAGCTGACCGATCCCGATTTTCCGACGTTGGACATCGCCGAAGCGGGATATCAAGCGGTCTTCTCCGGCCAGAAGACCTACAACGGCGTCGCGATTCTCAGCCGTCTGCCCGCCAGCGATCTCGTCACCGCTCTGCCAGGACTGGACGATCCGCAACGGCGGGTGCTGGGCGCGACCATCGGCGACATTCGAATCCTCAATCTCTACGTTCCCAACGGCCAGGCGGTCGGCTCCGACAAATACGCCTACAAGCTGGCCTGGCTGGATCAGCTAGCGCAATGGTTGCCGGCCGAACTGGCCCAACATCCTCGGCTGGTGGCGCTGGGCGACTTCAATATCGCGCCCGAAGACCGCGACGTGTATGATCCCGCCGCCTGGAGCGGGCAGGTGCTGTGCAGCGAACCGGAGCGGGCCGCGTTCCGACGGTTGTTGGATTTGGGGCTAAAAGACGTCTTCCGCCTGTTCCCGCAGGAAGACCACATCTTTAGCTGGTGGGATTACCGCGCCGCCGCGTTCCGACGCAATATGGGGTTGCGCATCGATCACATTCTCGTCAGCCCCGCGCTGGCGGCGGTCTGCGTCGCCTGTCAGGTGGACAAAGCCCCGCGCGGCCTGGAACGCCCCTCCGATCACACCCCCGTGATCGCCGAATTCAACACTGACAGCAACTAAACCAAGACCATCATGGAACATCGTCCCCGCAACATGCTGGTGACCGGCGGCGCCGGCTTCATCGGCTGCAATTTCGTGCGACACGTGCTGGCCACCGCCCCCGACATCCGCATCGTCAATCTTGACCTGCTAACCTACGCCGGCTCGTTGGACAACCTGCGCGATCTGCCCGATCCGGCCCGGCATCTCTTCGTCCAAGGCGACATCTGCGACCGGCCGCTGGTGGATCGGTTGCTGCGCGAGAACGCCATCGACACCCTCGTCCACTTCGCCGCCGAAAGCCATGTGGATCGCTCCATCACCGGGCCAGCGGCTTTCGTGGAAACCAATCTAGTTGGGACATTCACCTTGCTGGAAGCCGCGCGCACCGCCTGGCTGGACGGGAAAACAGCGGAGGATTGCCGATTTCATCATATTTCGACCGACGAGGTTTACGGCACGCTCCAGCGCGACGATCCGCCGTTCACGGAAACCACGCCCTACGCACCCAACTCACCCTACTCCGCTTCCAAGGCCGGTTCCGATCATTTGGTGCGGGCCTATTTCCACACTTACAAGCTGCCGGTCGTCACGACCAATTGTTCCAATAACTACGGCCCGTTTCAGCACGGTGAAAAGTTCATCCCCACCGTGATCCGCTCTTGTCTGCGGCAACAGCCGATTCCTGTTTACGGCGACGGCAGCAACATCCGCGACTGGCTCTATGTCGAGGATCATTGCCGGGGCATCGAGACGGTCATCCGCCGGGGCCGGCTGGGCGAGACCTACAACATCGGCGGCTGCAACGAATGGGCGAACATCAACATTGTCAAACGGATTTGCGCCCTGCTGGACCAACGTCGCCCGGAACACGCGCCGCACGAGCGACTGATCAGTTTCGTCACCGACCGGCCTGGCCACGACTGGCGCTACGCCATCGACGCCCGCAAGATGGCTGATGAACTCGGCTGGCGTCCACTGGAGACTTTCGACACTGGCATCATTAAAACCGTGGACTGGTATCTGCGCCGCCACGCTTCCACTTCCCCATCCATCGAACCGACTCCATGACCCATCCCGCCTTCGAGCACCTGCGCAACCACCCCATCCCCGCCCTGCGGCTGGAATTCCAGGAATACCGTCACCGCGCCACCGGCGCCCGGCATCTCCATCTGGCCGCCGACGATCCACACAATGCCTTTCTGGTCGCGTTCCTGACCGTGCCCCAGGACTCGACCGGCGTGGCGCACATCCTCGAACACACCGCACTGTGCGGCAGCCAGCGCTATCCGGTGCGCGATCCGTTCTTCATGATGATCCGGCGCTCGCTCCACACCTTCATGAACGCCTTCACCAGCAGCGACTGGACCGCCTACCCGTTCGCCAGCCAGAACAAAAAGGATTTCAACAATCTGCTGGATGTATATCTGGACGCAACCTTCTTCCCGCTTCTGGACGAACGCGACTTCGCCCAGGAAGGCCACCGGCTGGAATTCGCCAGGCCCGACGATCCCGCATCGGAACTGACGTTCAAGGGCGTGGTGTTCAACGAGATGAAGGGCGCGCTGAGTTCGCCGGTACAGCGACTAGGGCATGCGCTGCAAAGCCGGCTGTTTCCGACCACCACCTATCACCACAACAGCGGTGGCGACCCGGAGGTCATCCCCGATCTGACTTACGCCCAGCTTAAAGCCTTCCACGCCCGCCACTACCATCCCTCGAACGCCATTTTCCTGACCTATGGCGACATCCCCGCCGCCGCGCATCAGGAGCGATTCGAAACCCAGGCGCTTCACCGGTTCCAGGCGCTGAAGCTGGATCTCGCCATTCCTCCCGAACGGCGCTATGCCGCGCCGCTCGCGGACCTCATCCATTACCCGTTCGACGGCGGCCAGGACCCGCGCGACCAGACCCACATCGTACTGGGCTGGCTGCTGGGGCCGATCACCGATCCGCTGGCGACGCTACGGGCGCGGTTGTTGAGCGATGCGCTGCTGGACAACAGTAGTTCGCCGCTGCGCCATGCGCTGGAAACCTCCGAACTGGGGGCCGCGCCGTCGCCGCTGTGTGGGTTCGACACCGCCACTCGCGAAGCCACCTTCGTCTGCGGACTGGAAGGCTCCAATCCCGAACACGCCGAGGCGGTTGAAAAGCTGATCTTCGACGTGCTGCGTCAGGTCGCCGCCGAGGGCGTGCCCCAGGACGCCGTGGACGCCGCCCTGCATCAACTGGAACTGAGCGAGCGGGAAATCACCGGCGACGGCTTTCCCTACGGCCTGCGCCTGCTGATGGAAGCGCTAAACCCCGCGATTCACGGCGGCGATCCCGTCGCCGCCCTGGACAGCGATCCGCTGCTGGAGCGGTTGCGGACGGAAAGTCGGACGCCGGACTTCATCCCAAACTTGGCCCGGCAACTGCTGCTGGGCAATCCGCACCGGGTGCGGCTGAGCATGGCCCCCGATTCGGCACTGGCCGCAAAACAGGCCGCCACCGAGCGCGAGCGGCTGGCCGCCATCCGAGCCACGCTGACCGACGCCGACCAGGCTCGCATCGTCGAGCAGGCCCGGACGCTCGCCGAGCGCCAGCAGCGCCAGGATGATCCCGAACTGCTGCCCAAAGTGGGACTGGCGGATGTGCCGCCGGATCTGAAAATCGCCGAGGGCGTCGCCCGCCCGGTCGGGGTGTTGCCGGCGCACTGGTACGCCCAGGGCACCAATGGCATGGTCTACCTGCAAACCATTCTCGACCTGCCGGCGCTGAATTCCGACGAACTGGATTTGCTACCGCTGTTCTGCGCCTGCTTAACCGAGGTCGGCAGCGCGGGACGCGACTACCGGACGACTCAAGCCCGCCAGGCGGCGGTAACCGGCGGCCTCAGCGCCCGCGTCAACGTGCGCGGCGGAGTGGACGACGTGAACCAGGTCAGGGGCGTTCTGGTCGTCGCCGGCAAGGCGCTGGCCCGCAATCAAACCGCCTTGTCCGACCTGCTGTGGGAAACCCTGACCAGCGCCCGGTTCGACGAATTGCCGCGTTTGCGCGAACTGGTCGCCCAGATGCGCGCCCACCGCGAGGAAGCGATCACCGACCACGGCCACCTGCTGGCGCTGGCCGCCGCCACCTCCAGTCTAAGCCCGGTGGCGGCGTTGAACCATCGCTGGGATGGGTTGCAAGGCTTGCGGCACATCAAGAGGCTGGACGATGCGCTGGACGATGCCGAGGCGTTGGCGGCCTTCGCCGCTCGGCTGGAGCATCTGCGCGACCGGCTGCGATCCATGCCCCGGCAATTGCTGGTGGTCAGTGAAGCCGAACGGCAGGATGCCATCGCCGAGGCGCTGGCCGCCCGCTGGCGAAACGGCCACGTCGCGACCGTGGAGCCGTTCGCGCTGGCTACCCCGGAAGCGCAACCGGCCCGGCAGGGCTTCCGGATCAACACCCAAGTGAATTTCTGCGCCAAGGCTTATCCGACCGTCGCGCCGAACCATCCCGACGCGCCGGCCCTGCACGTGCTGGGCGATTTCCTGCGCAACGGCTATCTGCATCGGGCCATCCGCGAACAGGGTGGCGCTTACGGCGGCGGCGCGGGCTACCACCCGGACAGCGGCGCATTCCGGTTCTATTCCTACCGCGATCCCCGGCTGGCCGACACCCTGGCCGATTTCGACCGAGCGCTGGACTGGCTGCAAACCTACAATCATCCGGCGCGCGCCTTGGAGGAAGCCATCCTCGGCGTCGTCGGCGCGATTGACAAACCCGGCTCACCCGCCGGCGAAGCGATCAGCGCCTTTTTCGGCGCCCTGTTCGACCGCACCCCGGAACAGCGCCGCGCTTATCGGCAACGGGTGTTGCAGGTGACGCTGGCCGATCTCCAGCGCGTTGCGGCAACCTGGCTGCAACCGGAACAGTCCCGGTGCGCGGTGCTCAGCGACGCGCGCACGCTGGCCGAACAAACAGATTTAGTTATCCTAACGATTTAGGCTGGCGTTTTTAGTAACGAATTCTTGAGAGGATGGCCTGGGCACTCCCAGGCCCCAAAACCACCGCCAAATCTGATCCTACGGCGGGGGCGGCGCCAGCACCTCGCGACTGCCGTTAGTCTGCACCGGCCCCACCACCCCCGCGCTTTCCATCTCCTCGACTAGCCGTGCCGCCCGGTTATAACCGATGCGCAATCGGCGCTGCACTCCGGACACCGAGGCTCGCCGCGATTCGGTGACGATGCGCACCGCCTCGTCGTACAGCGGATCGCTTTCCCCGCCGCGCCCGCCGTTGTCGGCATCCTCCGCGCCGTCGGTCTCCTCGCGGGGCTCAGCCAGTACATCGTCGATGTAATCCGGAGCGCCGGTCTGCCGCAGATAGTCCACCACGCGCGGAACCTCGTGATCGTCCACGAACGCGCCATGCACCCGCTGTGGCAAACCGGTGCCCGGCGGCAGATAGAGCATGTCGCCATGACCCAGTAGTTGTTCCGCACCCATCTGGTCGAGAATGGTGCGGGAATCCACCCGCGACGACACCTGAAACGCGATCCGGGTGGGGATGTTGGCCTTGATCAGCCCGGTGATCACGTCCACCGACGGCCGCTGGGTGGCCAGAATCAGATGGATGCCGGAGGCCCGCGCCTTCTGCGCCAGCCGCGCGATCAGTTCCTCCACCTTCTTGCCGACGATCATCATCATGTCGGCCAGTTCGTCGATCACCACCACGATGAACGGCAACGGCTCCAGCACCGGAATTTCGCCCGCGACTCCACCCTCCCCCGGCTTCCAGAACGGATCGGTGATCGGCTCGCCCGCCGCTTGCGCATCGGCAAGCCGGCGGTTGTAGCCGGCGATGTTGCGCACCTTCAGCGCCGCCATCAGCCGGTAGCGGCGCTCCATTTCGCCCACGCACCAGCGCAGAGCGTTGGCCGCTTCCTTCATGTCGGTCACCACCGGGGTCAACAGATGCGGGATATCTTCGTACATCGACAGCTCCAGCATCTTCGGGTCCACCAGGATCAGGCGGACTTCGCGGGGCGCCGCCTTGTACAGCAGACTCAACAGCATGGCGTTGATCGCCACCGACTTGCCGGAGCCGGTGGTGCCGGCCACCAGCAGATGCGGCATCTTGGCCAAATTGGCCACCACCGGGTTGCCGCCAATATCCTTGCCCAGCGCTAGGGTCAGGGGAGATATCGCCTGCTGGTAAACCGGCGTCTCCAGCACCTCCCGCAGATAGACGATCTCGCGTTGCTGGTTGGGGATTTCCAGCCCGACCACGGATTTACCGGGGATGATCTCCACCACCCGCACGCTGATCACCGACAGGCCGCGCGCCAGATCCTTGGCCAGGTTGCTGATCTGACTGACCTTGACCCCCGGCGCTGGCTCGATCTCGAAGCGGGTAATCACCGGTCCCGGCTCCACCGCCACCACCTTGACCGTGATGCCAAAATGCCGGAGCAGAACCTCCACTCGCCGCGACATCTCGTCCAGCGCTGCCGGGGAATAACCGGCGCCGCCGGTGGTGGGCGGGTCCAGCAGATTCAGCGGTGGCAAGGGATACGGCGCGACCGGTGGCGGCGCCGCCACCCGGCGGACCATAAACGCGGTCTTGGCCAAGGGGGGAGGCGTTGCCGGTTCGGGTTGCGGAACGGTGGCCAACGTGGGTGAACATCCCCGCGGAGGCAGACTGTGGTCATCGAAAGCATCCCCTTCGCCGATAAGATCCGGCGTGGAGCTTGCCCAGGGCACCGGAGCAGCCCTTGGTGGCGATGGCGACACTGGCGCAACCACCGCCAGCGCATCGTTCGAAGCGGTGGCGGCCCATCCCACGCCATGCCCAGGCGGCGTCGGCAATGGCTCGACCAACCGCGACACCGCCGGCTGTGTAGCCACCGCGACGGGCACGCTCGTGGGCACCAGGGTGAGCATATCCGACCCGGGCGGAGGCTCCCAATCCATAGCCAGCGGCGCGGCCGGAACCGCGGCCGGCGCTTTCGAGGACTGCGGTTTTTCCAGCGGCAGGTTCAACACCGGCTCGATGCGCGCCGCATGTCGGCCAGAAGGCGCGGCGGTCGGCGGTTCATCGCTCTCGGTCGGGACGGGTGGCGATGGGGGCGGCGCGGGCGAAACCGCCGGCGCGGCGGGCGCGATGGTCTCTCCGCGCGCCTGCCATCTGGCCAGCCACTTTCCGACAGCCTGCCCAAACCCTTGCTGCAACGCCAGGAAAAACCGGCTTGGAGACCGCGTTTCAGCCACGGGCGCCGCCTCCGGCACGGTCGAGACCGGCGCGATTTCGACCGTGGAGTCGTCGCCGTCACTCTCGGTCGCCTTCGGTCGCATCCACCGCAACGGCGCCATCACCACGCCACCAACCCAGTCCACCGCTTTCAGCACCACCAGACCCATCCAGTCCAGCACGGTCAGCCAGGACAATCCCGTCATTAGCACCACCCCAGCCAGCAACAGCACCAACATGAACAGATTGCCGCCCACGCCACCGAAAGCCTGGATCAGGAACTGGCCGACATGCGTTCCCACCAGACCGCCGGACGAACCCACGCCGGGGACGGTTCCAGGCGCCGCGTGTAGATGCAGGGCCGCCAAGCCGCAGGCTGTCGCGAGTGTCACCAAAAATCCCAGCACCCGGAACAGCACGATCTCACCGTCCAGTTCCAACAAGGCGCCGCGCTTGAACAACCGCCACCCCGCGAACGCCACGCCCAGCGGCAACAGATAGGCGGCGTAACCGAAGAAATACAGGGCCACGTCGGCGAACCAGGCGCCGACCACGCCGCCCAGGTTATACAACTGGGTCGTCGTGGCGGTATGAGTCCAGGCCGGATCCTCAGGGTGGAAAGTCACCAACGCGCCGATCATCCCCAGCGCGATCACCGCCAGCGACCAGAAACAAAGTTCTCGTAACAACCCATGGATGAAACGGAGGATGCCCACTCGAATCGCGGGCGTTTCGGGCTTGATTCGATGTGCCTGCGCCAAAATTCAATCCTGTCGTGAATAAAGTGAAAGCGCGCCGCATGCCGCCATCGGACGCCATGGACACAGCCGCCAACGAGGCCGTCGAGGAAACTGAACGGAATCATTGTCCCATTCTGGGGCGATCAGGTGAAGGGCGCTGGCGAATCGACCGGAACCAGCGCGCCATGCTGGGCCATGCGGGGACCAGACCGCCACTTTCATCAAACAATACACGCTCGCTCATCAAAGAAACCGACATGAACGAGGATCAATCCGCGAGAGTGATATTGCGACAACGGGTTTCGTGAAAAAACAGCGAGGCTCCAATGGCTAGCGCCACGCAGCCCAGCATCAGGAAAAAACCCGTCCGATAATCGGCGGCGCCGTATACCCGCACACCGTTCGCCAGCGTGCCGACCCAAGTCAGGTCCATGATCCAGCCGAACAACGGCTGGATCACAGCCGCCCCCAGGAAGACCCCCGTATTCACCAGGGCGATAGCCATGCCCGACAGCGCGGGGACGACGATTTCCTTCGCCCCAGCGTAAGTCAGGGCAAAAGACCCACAACCAAAACCCATCAGGACGAACCAGGCCATCCCCAGCACGCCCGGTTTCCAACTCGCGTGGACGATGCCCAGCCAGGCCAGCCCGTACAGCAGGGTACCAATCACCAACAGGGGTTTACGGCGGCCCAGCCGGTCGGAAAACCAGCCGCAGAACAAGGTACTACCAGCGAAGCTGGCCAGCGCGACGGTAGTGTACAGGGAAGCCGCCGACCGCTCCAGACCGTGTAGGTCGCGCAGGAAGGGAATCGCCCACAGGCCGAGAAATGCCAGCAGGCTGGCCGGCATCCCTAGATTGACCCAGAACCCTGGCCAGACCCGACGGGTGGCCAAAACCCCCAACAGATCATGCCACCAGTGCTGCTCGCGGCCCGCGTGCCGGGCTTGTCCCTCCATCTCTCGGATCGAGGGAAATCCGGCGTCCTCCGGCGTGTTGCGCACCCCGAGCCACGACAATACCGCCAGGATCAGGGCCATCACGCCAAAGGCCACGAACACCGCGCGCCACGACCAGACCGTCAGCGCGCCAGCCAGCGGACCGGCCGCGAGGATGGCACCGACATTGCCCAACAACAGGGTCAGGCCGCTGATGAACCCGTAATCCCGGTCCCGGAACCAGAGGGTATTGCTTTTCATCAGCCCCACGAACACCACCGACACCCCCAGCCCCACCAGTGCCCGCCCCACCGACGCCTCCCAAAAGGTGGCCGCCAGACCAAACAGGATGGAACCGGCACCGGACACCAGATTCCCCAGCGTCACCGAAACCCGCGCGCCCAGGGTATCCGCCAGCACCCCCGCCGGAATCTGCATGGCGGTATAGATGTAGTAGTACACCGCCGCCAGCGATCCCAGCGCCGCGCCCGTGGTGCCGAAGGCCCGCATCAGATCGGCCGACACCACGGCCGGAGCGATCCGATGGAAAAACACCAGGATGTAGGACGCCGCCAGAATGGCGTAAATGGACCAGCACACCCGCGCGAACCGCGCGCGGTCGAACGTCTGAACCGAAGCTTCCGCCGTCGATGCCGTCATCTCCACTTCCTTTCCCAAGCGAATAAATCCTCGTGTCCGACCCACAGGCGCGACGCTCTCTGTTCGATCCAACCACGTCGTCGGGCCAGCCAGTCGGCCCAATCGTCCCCCGCTTCAGGCGCGATTTGGCGAGCCGCGTTCACCCAACCTTCCAGCAACGCCGTCTGCATCGCTCGCTGCTCCGGTCCCAAACGCCAAGGGCTGGGCCGGCTCATCACTTCGTAACCCAGCTTCCGCAGCCGAGCCGCCAACGTCCTGGCCGCATCGGGACCGAGCGCCGGCCCGAAACCCTTGTCGGTGCGCTGATGCCGGTTCACCTGTTCGCGCGCCTCTTCGTCGCCGGCCAGCGCCGGCTCCCAGACGATGGAACCGTCATAGCTCAGGGTGACGAACACCGCCGCCCGCGCATCCCGACAATGCCGGGCCAGCCTTTCCAGCCAGTCCGTCGAGACCAGATCGAGCAGGGCGGAAGCCGTTACCAGTTGCACGCCGCGAAAATCCAGCCGCGCCCAGTCAGAAACCAAATCCAGTCGCCGCCAGTCCAGCGTCAGGTTGAGCTCCCGTTTCGCTACCCACGCGCCACACTGTTCCTCGCCCCGCGCCAGCAGGACCGGATCGTGATCCACCAGCCGCCAATGCTGTTCGCCGCCGAGCAACGGCGCCAGAAACCGAAGGTTGGCGCCGGTGCCACTGCCCAGGTCCAGCACGGTCAGCGGCTCCCTCCCCCGCCCCCAGTCCAACAGGCGCGCGGTCAGTTCGGGATTGCGGGCCGCCGCGTCCACCGGCTCGCGCAGCGCCAGCCAGCCAGCGGAAAATCCGCTCATGCCGAGACTGTTTCCAGCGCGGCGGCAAACCGGGCGCAGGCCGTCGGCCAGTCCGGTAAGTTTCGTCGGGCCGCGCGAGCCCCCGCCGCCAGCCGCTCGCGCAAATCGGGTTCGGTCATCACCCGTGCCAGCGCCCCGGCCAGCGCCGTCTCGTCGCCGGGCGGAACCAGCAGACCGGCGCCCGCCGGCAAGGTGTCGGGAATCGCGCCGGCGGTTGTGCTGATGATCGGCAGGCCGCGCGCCAGCGCCTCGGCCAGCGCCATGCCATAACCCTCGTAATACGACGGCAACACGAGCAAATCCGCCCCTCGGTATTCAAGCGCCAATGCCGCTGCTTCCAACTGCCCTGGAAATTCGATGCGCCCGGCCAGTCCCAATTCCGCCGCCAGGGTTCGCAAGCCGGCGGCAGTGACGGAATCGAGGTCGGCGCTGCCGACGCAGCGCAGCCGCCACGGCAACGATTCCAGCCGCGCCAATGCCCGGAACAGGACAGCGTGAGCCTTGCGCGGCGTCAGTGAGGCCACGCACAACAACACCCATGTCCCCCCGCCCGACCCTTCGGCCAGCGGCGCGGGATCGGTTCCGGGCAACACCACCGCGCATTGCTCCGACGTGATGGCGTAATCGGCCAGCGCCCGCGCGGTGCTGGGACTGGTGACGATCACCCGCCGGACATGACGCAACGACTCGCGCTCGCTGGCGTACAAACGCCGACTCGTTGCCTCATCCAACCCGGTTTCCAGCGCCAGCGGATGATGTACCAGGGCCACCAGTCGCAGCCGATCCCGATACCGCGCGGCGATTTCGGGCATCGCCCCCAACGCCAGCCCGTCCACGACGACCCGCGCCTGTTCCGGCAGCGCGGCCAGCGTCGCGTCGGCCTCGGCCAGCGCCGCCGGCGTGGGCGTCGGAAAGCTGGCGTCGAGATGATGCAAATCCACCCGCCAGCCCAGGGTCGCCAGCCCCGCCATGATCCGGCGGTCGTAGAGATAGCCGCCGGTGCGGGTCTCCACGTCGCCGGGAATCAGGAAATGGACATGATTCACGGCAGCGGACCTTCGTAGGCGGCCCAGGCGACATGGGATTCGCGTAAGACGACGCGCATCGCACTCAAACCAGCCGCGTGCGGACCCAGCTGGCCCTCCTCGATCCGCACGGCGATGCGATTGAAGATGGCCTGGGCCAGGAACTCGGTGGTGGTATTGCGGCCGGTGAACTCGGCCACGTCGTCGAGGTTGCGGTAGTTCCACTCATCCAGGACCTCCCGGAGGCAGGCGCTGGCCTTGCCGATGTCCACCACGACCCCGTCGGGGTCCAGATCGGGGCGGCGCAGTTCCAGGTCAACGACATAGGTCGCACCATGCAGGCGTTGGGCGGGACCGAAGGTCTCGCCCCGGAAGCTGTGGGCAATCATGAAATGGTCGCGGACGCAGACGGTGTACATGGCTAAACCTCGGGTTGTGCTCGCGCGCCAGCCAGCGCCAGCCAGTCGCGCGGTTGCAGGAAAATGTCGTAAAGACGCGCCTCGGCGCTGCCCGGTTCGGGCCGCCAGTCATATTCCCAACGCACCCGTGGCGGCAGCGACATCAGGATGGACTCGGTGCGCCCACCCGATTGCAGGCCGAACAGGGTGCCCCGGTCGTAAACCAGGTTGAACTCGACGTAGCGCCCGCGCCGGTAAAGCTGAAACTCCCGCTCGCGCTCGCCGTAGGGCATCGCCCGCCGTCGTTCGACCAGCGGCAAATAGGCCGGCAGGTAATGATCCCCGACGCTGCGCAGGAAGGCGAAACAGCGTTCGAACCCGCCTTCGTTCAGATCGTCGAAGAACAGTCCACCGACGCCGCGCGGTTCGTTGCGATGATTGAGGAAGAAATAATCGTCGCACCACTGCTTGTAGCGCGGATGGACCTCGGGGCCAAACGGCGCGCAGGCGGCCTGGGCCGTGCGATGCCAATGAACGCAGTCTTCCTCGAAACCATAATACGGCGTGAGGTCGAAGCCGCCGCCGAACCACCAAATCGATTCCGCTGCATCCCCGGCAGCGCGAAAAAAACGGACGTTGGCGTGCGAGGTGGGCACGTAGGGGTTGCGGGGATGAACCACCAGCGACACCCCCATGGCTTCGAAACCGCGCCCCGCCAGTTCGGGCCGCCGCGCCGTGGCCGAAGGCGGCAAGCGTTCGCCAACCACATGGGAAAAATTGATGCCGGCCTGCTCGAACACCACGCCCTCGCGCAGCATCCGGGTGCGCCCGACGCCACGCAGGCCACGCTCACCGCCGCGCTCCCAGGCGTCTTCCCGAAACCGGGCGCCGCCATCGGCGGCTTCCAGCGCCTGGCTCAGTCGGTCTTGCAACTCACGCAGCCAGACCCGCACCCTTTCAGCGGGGGCGGGGCAATTCGTATCGGTCATCGTGGAACTGGTCAGACGGTGGGCGCTCATGGGAATTCAGGGACGGCGACTACGGACTCGACCGCAATGGTATTAGACTATCGCGCCCGAATGCCCGCTATTTTTTCCGTCAACCCCTCTTTCCAGGCGTTCGCCATCCAGTCCCACCATGAATCTTGAGCGCTTCGTCCACTGGTTTCGCCAAGCCGGCCCCTACATCAACGCCCATCGCCACCGAACCTTCGTGGTGCTGTTCGGCGGCGAGGCGGTCGAGGCCGATCATTTCTCCAGCCTGATTCACGACCTGGCCCTCCTGCACAGCCTCGGTGTTCGCCTGGTGCTGGCGCACGGCGCGCGGCCGCAGGTCGAGGAGCGCCTGCGCGAGGCCGGCCGCGAACTGCGCTACGTCAATGACCTGCGGCTGACCAACGCCGAGGATCTGCGCTACGTCAAACAGGCGGTGGGGCGGGCGCGCATCCGGATCGAGGCGCGGCTTTCCATGGGTCTGGCCAACTCGCCGATGCACGGCGCGCGCCTGCGGGTGGCGTCGGGCAACCTGATCACCGCCCGGCCGCTGGGGGTGCGCGAGGGGGTGGATTACGGCTTCACCGGCGAGGTGCGGCGGATCGACGACCGCGCCATCCGTTCGTGGCTGGATCAGGACGCCATCGTGCTGCTGTCGCCGCTGGGCTACTCGCCGACCGGCGAAATTTTCAACCTGAGCGCCGAGGACGTGGCCGCCGCCGCCGCCATCGCCCTGCGCGCCGACAAATTGCTGGTGCTGACCGAAAGCCCACCGTTGCGCGATCCCGCCGGACAACCGGTTCGCGAGCTCAGCCCCAGCGACGCCGCGCGCCTGCTGGCTAAACACCCCGCGCTGACCGAGGAAACCACCCGCCATCTGCGGCTGGCGCTGCGCGCCTGCCAGGCCGGAGTGCGCCGCGTTCACCTGCTCAGCCGCCAGATGGACGGAGCGCTGCTACTGGAACTGTTCACCCGCGACGGCGTGGGCGTCCTGATCACCGCCGATATTTACGAAGGATCACGTCCCGCCGCCATCGACGACATCGGCGGAATGCTGGCGCTGATCCAGCCCCTGGAAGAGGACGGCGCCCTAGTGCGACGGTCGCGGGAGCGGCTGGAAATGGAAATCGAACGTTTCTCCGTGCTGGAGCGCGATGGCGCCATCATCGGCTGCGCCGCGCTGTACCCCTTCGCCGAAGAGCGATTGGCGGAACTGGCCTGCGTCGCGGTGCACCCGGACTACCGCAATCGCGGCCGCGCCGATACGCTGTTACGCTTCATCGAGCGCCAGGCCCGCGCCCAGGGTCTGCTTCGGCTGTTCGTGCTGACGACCCGCGCCGAACACTGGTTTCGCGAGCGCGGCTTCGAACCGGCCGAGGTCGCCGATCTGCCGGTGCGCAAACAGGCGCTGTACAACTGGCAACGCCGTTCGAAAGTGTTCATCAAAACCCTGTAAGCTGTTCGCGTCATCCTTCTTCGAGGACCTTGCGCCATGCCGACCACCGCCCCGCTCCGCGTCGTCCAGATCAGCGACCTCCATCTTAAAACCACGCCTGGCACCCCGCTTTGGGGCGCCGACGTGGACGCCGGACTGAATGCGGTGCTGACGCATATCCGGGAAAGACAACCTGCGCCCGACTTCATCCTCGCCACCGGCGATCTGGTCGGCGACGAGCCGGACGCCTATCCCCGTCTGCGCCAGGCGCTGGAACCGCTGGAACTGCCGGTCTATTGCCTGCCGGGCAACCACGACTTTCCGGCGGTCATGAGCCGAACGCTGCGCGGCGACCGCGTGCGCTGGGCGCGATACTTCGTCGCCGGTCACTGGCAGTTCGTGCTACTGGATTCCAGTTTTCCCGGCACGCCCGACGGCCATCTGGCCACCGGCGAGCTGGCGCTGCTCGACACCGTCCTGGCGACCGACCCCGAACGGCCCACCCTGGTCTGCCTGCACCACAACCCGTTGCCGGTCGGCACGGGCTGGCTCGACACCATGACGGTCAGCAATGGCGCGGCGCTGTTCGCGGTGCTGGATCGCTATCCACAAGTCCGGGCGGTGACGTGGGGCCATATCCACGGCGAGTTCGTCGGCTGGCGGGGCAACGTGCAACTGCTGGCCGCCCCCGCGACCTCGGTGCAATTCAGGCCCGACGCCCCGGAACCACGCGTGGACGATCTCCCACCCGGTTATCGCTGGTTCGAGCTGTATCCCGACGGCGCGCTGCGGACTGGCGTAGAGCGGGTCGCGTCGCCCGTCCGCGCGAACGGTCCAACGCGGCGGGTTCCGGCCTAACCGCCATCCCGCTATAATCGCCGCCATGAATATCAAAGACGATCTGGTTCGACACTATCGCTGGCTGCGCCAGTACGGCCTCAACGACTCGCACAGCGGCAACGCCTCGGCCCGGGACGGCGACACCTTCTGGATCACGCCCACCGGTTGCTGCGCCGATACCCTCAGCAGTGGCGATCTGGTCGAGTGCCGCCTCGACGGCGGCATCGGCAAGGGGGCCTCGATGGACGCCCGTCTCCATCTGGCGGTCTACCAGGCCAATCCCAAGGTCCGCGCCCTGCTGCACAGCCACGGTCCCTATTCCGTGGCGATGACCATGGACAACGAGGAATTCCTTCCGGCCGATTTCGAGGGACAGTTGTACTTCAGCCGGGTGCCGGTCCTGACCATCCCCTACGACCAGTACGAAGCCCGTTCGCCGCGCATGGTCGGTGAAATCCTGGCGGACTATCCCATCGCCGTGGTGCGCGGCCATGGCGTCTACGCCGGCGCCGACAGCCTCAATCTCGCTTACAAATGGACCTGCTCGCTGGAACTGTCGGCCAAAACCGCCTTCATCGCCCAGCAGGCGGGCAAAATCTGACGGCCATGCTCAAACCGCTCATCCCCGAGGGCGAGGCGTTGCGCCACGCCTTTCAGTGGCTGGCCGAACAGGGACATTGCACCCTCACAACCGTCGAGCAGGCCAGTCTGCGATTCGATCTGACGCCGCGCGACGAAGAATTCCTGTTGCGGCAGTTCGTCCATCACCGGAGCGCGGCCAGTGACGCGCCGGATTCAGGGCGCCAGGGGATTGCCGGCTAGCCGCCGGGCGAAGTTGACCAGCATGGCGGCGGTTGCGCCCCAGATAAAGCGCTCCTGATAGGAAATGACGTAATAGCGCCGCGGCTGGCCCTTGTAGAATACACTGCGCTGCTCGTGATGGCGTGGTTCCAGGATGAATTCCAGCGGCACCTCGAACGCCTCGGCGACTTCGAAATCATCCAGCGTCAACTCGAACGGCGGGGTCACGAAACCCACCACCGGCGTGACCAGAAACCCGGTGATGGTTTGATACAAATCGAGAAAGCCGGCGATTTCCACCACGTGTCGGCGATGCAGGCCGATCTCTTCCTCCGCCTCACGCAACGCGGTCTCGACCGGACTGGTGTCCTCCGCTTCAGTCCGACCACCGGGAAAGCTGATCTGACCAGCATGATGCTCCAGATGGGCGGTGCGCTGGGTCAACAACACCGTATAGCCCTCGGCCCGCTCCACCAGCGGCACCAGCACCGCCGCCGGGGTCAGGGGCCGCTCCTCGCGCTCCATCCCGGCCACCGCGTGATCGCCGGTAAGAATTTCCACCTGATGGGTGGAATGCAGACAGCGGCGAACCCGGTCGCGCATTTCCGCGTGATTCACGCCGCCTCCACGGGCAATCCGAACAGCCGCAGGTAGTTGGTGGTGGTGACCGCCGCGATTTGTTCCAGCGTCTCGCCCCGCAGCCGGGCGACGAACTCCGCCACATGCCGTACCCAGGCCGGATGATTGGGTTTGCCCCGGTATGGGACCGGCGCCAGGTAAGGAGCATCGGTTTCCACCAACAAGCGCTCGGCGGGCACGCGCCGCGCGGCGTCCTGAATGGATTGAGCGTTCTTGAAGGTCACGATCCCGGAAAACGAGATGTGGAAATTCAGCTCCAGCGCTCGCTCCGCCATCGCCCAATCCTCGGTGAAACAATGCAATACTCCACCCACCTCGGCCGCGCCCTCTTCCGCAAGAATTCGCAAGGTATCCTCGCGGGCGGCGCGGGTGTGGACGATCAACGGCTTGCCCAATTCCCGGGCGGCGGCGACATGGATACGAAACCAGTTCCGTTGGTGGTCGGCGCGGCCAGCCCCGTGGTAGTAATCCAGCCCGGTCTCCCCGATGGCGACCACGCGCGGCTCGCGGCCCAAGGTCGTCAACTCCGCCACGGTCGGCGCGCGACCACCCTCCTCGCTCGGATGCACGCCCACCGACAACGCGATTTGGGAATAAGGTTCGGTCATCCGGGCCAAGGCCGGCCAGCTTTCCAGATCCACCGCCACGCTCAACAACCTTGTGACGCCGTTCGCCGCCGCTGCGTCCAGCACCCCCGCCAGACTACCGCCGAAAGGCGTTAACTTGATCCGGTCCAGATGGCAATGGGAATCGACCAGCATCGCTCGCCCAAGTCTACATCGTATTGGTCGGCTGTTCGGTGCGAACGTAACCAACCAATTGCGCCTCGATCTTCTTTTGCAGGTTGGCGCCCTCCATGCCGCCAAACTGAATGCCGACGCCCATCTGCCGCCCGCCCGGGGTGGTTCGGTAGTTGATCCAGACGACCTTACCGGTGATGGCGAACCGTTCTGGGTCGTCCAGGATCGTCAGCAGCAGAAACACCTCGTCATCCAGCTCGAAGGTCTTTTCGGTCGGAATGAAGATGCCCCCACCCTTGACAAAGGGCATGTAGCTGGAATGGAGCATCGCCTTGTCCTTGATGGCGAGGGAAATGACGCCTTGCCGTGGAACCGCCATGGTGTGCAACCCTTTACAAACGAATCGGGAACCAGGAATCAGAGGAGCGCGTCGCCTAGAAACGCCTCCAGTAGCAGGGGCGCGTTGACCTGGGTGGTCGCGCAGAGCGCGCGCAGCCGAACCGCCGCGTCCAGGCGCCCGAACAGGGCGCCTGGCGTCCCCCGCCCGGCCCAGCGCCGCAGCGCGGGACGCAGGTCGGGGTTGCCCAGACGCGGAGGCTGGGCGTCCATCTTAAGCCGAATCAGGTCGGTGTGCCAGCCGACCAGCCAGTGCAGATTCTCGCTCAAATCGCCTTGCATCCAGTATTCCGCCGCCCGGATCGGATCGATTCGTCCGGCCAGCGCCTGCTCGTAGCACTCGAACAATGCCTGACGACGGCGCCAGCGTTCGCCGTCGGCCTGGGCCAGCGCGGCGAGTGGCGCGCCGCCGGCGATGTCCAGCAACACCGCCGGGTCCAATCCGTCCACGACGCGGGCCGCCAGCCAGGGAACGGCGACCGCCGCCGCGGGTAGGTCGAAATCGATCCTCTGACAGCGGCTGCGCACCGTAGCCGGCAAGCGCGCCGGCTGGGCGGTGACCAACAGCAGCAAACCGTCGCCCGGCGGTTCCTCCAGGGTCTTCAACAGGGCGTTGGCGGCATTGACGTTGAGCCGGTCAGCCGGCTCCAGCAACGCGATCTTGTAACCGCCATATTGGGCGGTATGGCCAAGGAAGGCGCACACCTCGCGGACTTGATCCACCTTGATGACCTTGCCCTCTTCTTCTGGCCGCGCCACGCTGTAGTCGGGATGGCTGCCGGCCCGGAACAGCCGGCAACTCCGGCACCGGCCGCAAGGCTCGCCCTCGGAGTCGGGATGGTCGCACAGCAGCGCCCGCGCCAGCCGGCGGGCGAACAGCCCCTTGCCCAGCCCCGCCGGGCCGGACAACAACAGCGCGTGCGGCAGGCGTCCGGCAACCCGTCGCCGTTGCCACTGCCGCCAAAGGTCCTGATGCCAGGGCAGGCGTTCGTCGTCCATCAGCGGCACCCCAGCCACTTGGCGAGGATGGCCTCCACCTCGGCCCGAACCATCACGACCGGTCGGTCGGCATTCACGATTCGGCAGCGGTCGGGATCTTGCCGTGCCCGGTCGAGATAAACCGCGCGGACTCGCTCGAAAAAGGCGGTTTCCTCCCGCTCAAAGCGATCCGCCGCGCCGCGCCGCCCGGCCCGCTCCAAACCCACCGCGACCGGTGCATCGAACACCAGAGTCAAATCGGGTTGAAGGCCACCTTGCACCCAGTTTTCCAGGATCGTGATCCGTTCCAGCGGCAAGCCCCGACCGCCACCTTGATAGGCGTAGGTGGCATCGGTGAACCGGTCGCACAAGACCCAATGACCGGCGGCTAGCGCCGGCCGGATCACCCGTTCCAAATGCTCGGCGCGGGCGGCGAACACCAGCAGCGTCTCGGTCGCCAGCGCCATGCCGTCGTGGCGGTGGCCGAGCAGCAGGGAACGGATTTCCTCGCCCAGCGCCGTGCCGCCTGGTTCGCGGGTCAACGTCACCCGATGACCCCTCTGCTCCAAATACTCGCGCATGAACGCAAGCTGGGTGGTCTTGCCGGCGCCCTCGCCGCCCTCGACGGTAATGAACTGGCCGGACACGTTACTTACCCTTCAACTGATACTGCCTGACCGCCCGGTTATGTTCGTCAAGCGTCCGGGAAAAAACATGCCCACCCTGGCCAGTTGCCACGAAATACAGCGCGTCGCCGGGGGCCGGATTGACGGCGGCGGCCAGCGCGTCCGCGCTGGGCAAAGCAATCGGTGTCGGTGGCAAACCTTTACGAGTATAGGTGTTATAGGGGTTGTCGCGCGCCAGATCGGCGCGGCGCAGGTTGCCGTCGAACGCCTCGCCCAAGCCATAGATCACGGTCGGATCGGTCTGCAACAGCATCCCCCGCCGCAGCCGGCGCGCGAACACGCCAGCGATCTCCGGCCGTTCCGCTGACGCCGCCGTTTCTTTTTCCACGATCGAGGCCAGAACCAGCGCCTGGTAAGGATCGGTCAGCGGCGAATCCGGGGAACGGTGACTCCATGCCATATTCAACTGGCGGTCCATTGCCGCCAGCGCCCGCCGCAGGAACGCCTCATCGGTGAAGCCAACGGGGAAACGGTAGGTATCCGGCAAGAATCGTCCCTCGGGCTGCTCGCCCGGCCGACCCAGCCGCGCCATGATTTCGGCGTCGCTCGCGTCCCGCAACGTTTGTCCAAGCTTGGGATGTTCCGCCAGCGCCCGCCGCAGTTGCTTGAAGGTCCAGCCTTCCACCACCGTCAGTGAATATTGGATGACCCGACCCGCCACGATCTGGTCGAGCAAACCGCGCGGCGTGAGGCCCGGCGCGAGGGCGTATTCGCCGGCCTTGAGCCGGGACGCCAGCCGATTGGATCGGACGTAGGCTTTCAGGTACGGCCCCGACCGCAGCAGACCTGGTTGTCGCCGCAATTCCCGAACAAGATCGGACATGCCCATTCCGGGTTTCAGCTCCAGCGTTAGACCGCCGGTCGGCACGCCAAGGGGAACGTCAAGGAACGCGCGATAATCGGCGTAAACGATATACAGCGCCGGCCCCAGAATCAGCGTCAGCGCCGCCAGGACTAGAAGCAACCATCGAGGCCAGCGGGGGGAAACCATGCCCTCACCCCCAACGCCTCTCTCGCCCGCCAGAGAAGGGAGCGAATGGGAACACCGTGTCTACTCCAGGGCGCGGAAAATCACCGTGCCGTTGGTGCCGCCGAAGCCGAAAGAGTTCGACAGCGCGACCTTGATGCGCCGTTCCTGGGCGGTGTGCGGGACGTAGTTCAGATCGCACTCCGGTTCCGGATGATCCAGATTGATGGTGGGCGGCGCGACCTGATCGCGAATCGCCAGCACCGAAAAGATCGCCTCGACCCCGCCGGCCGCGCCCAGCAGATGGCCGGTCATGGATTTGGTCGAACTCATCGCCAGCCGGTAAGCGTGATCGCCGAACACCGCCTTGGCCGCGTCGCTTTCGATCTTGTCGCCCGCCGGGGTAGACGTGCCGTGGGCGTTGATGTAATCCACCGCCTCGGGCGGGATTTCCGCGTCGCGCAGGGCGTTGGCCATCGCCCGCCGCGCGCCGTCGCCATCCGGCGGCGGCAGGGTCATGTGGTAGGCGTCGCCGCTCATGCCGAAACCGATCAGTTCGGCGTGGATCCGCGCGCCGCGCCGTCGGGCGTGTTCGTATTCTTCCAGCACCATCACCCCGGCGCCGTCGCTGAGCACGAAACCGTCGCGGTCCCGGTCCCAGGGCCGGCTAGCTTGCTCCGGCTCGTCGTTGCGGGTGGACAGCGCCCGCGCCGCCGCGAAGCCGCACAGTCCGGTAGGCGTGGTGGCCATTTCCGCGCCGCCGGCGATCATCACGTCGGCGTCGCCATATACGATCAGTCGGCCCGCCAGGCCGATGCTGTGGGTGCCGGTGGTGCAAGCGGTGACCACCGCCAGGTTCGGGCCCTTGATGCCGTACAGGACGGACAAGTTGCCCGAGACCATGTTGATGATGCTGCGCGGCACGAAGAAGGGGGTCAGCTTGCGCGGTCCGCCCTTCAAGAACGCCGCGTGACCTTCCTCGATGCCCGGCAGACCGCCGATGCCGGAGCCGATGTAAGTGCCGATCCGCTCGGCGTTCGCCTCGGTGATCTCCAGTCCAGCGTCCCGAATCGCCTGCGCCGCCGCGCCGATGCCATAGTGGATGAAGGTATCCATCTTCTTGGCTTCCTTGGTATTCAGGTACTGCTCCACCTGAAAATCCTTCACCGCGCCACCGATGCGCACTGGAAAACCGCTCACGTCGAAGGCGGTGACCGGTCCGATTCCGCTCCGACCCGCCAAGATGTTGGTCCAGGCGGTCTCGACGGTACTGCCGACCGGGGACACGATGCCCATGCCCGTCACTACCACTCGCCGCTCGGTCACGAAACACCCCTCACTGCGCCAGGCTGACAAAACAAGGCCGCGACCCCTGGCGGGCAGTCGCGGCGGGTTGGGATTCGCGCGGAACGGACACCTTCAACCGAGGTGCGTCGCGATATAGTCGATCGCTTGCTGTACCGTCGTGATTTTTTCGGCATCCTCGTCGGGAATCTCCAGTTCGAACTCTTCTTCCAGAGCCATCACCAGTTCGACGGTGTCCAGGGAATCGGCGCCAAGGTCCTCGACAAAAGAGGCCTCGTTGGTGACCTGCTCCTCTTTCACCCCCAATTGCTCGATGATGATTTTCTTGACGCGGGCTTCAATGTTGCTGATGTCGGTCATGATCGCTTGCTTCCTCGTTGTGTTTCAATCCGCGCCCACTTTATCACGGCGGGCGAAATTTCAGTGACAGTACCACAAACTGGGCGCGGTTTCCGGCCCCCCTCGTCCACCACCGGCACGTCGACGTGGCCCCCCTCCAGCCGGCCATCAAGCCATGTACATCCCACCGTTGACATGCAGGGTTTCCCCAGTGATGTAAGCCGCTTCCGGCGAAGCCAGGAACGCCACGGCATTGGCGATGTCCTGGGGTTCGCCCAACCGTTGCAGCGGAATGCTCGCAAGCAGCGCCTGGCGTTGCGCGTCCGGCATGTCCCGGGTCATGTCGGTGGCGATGGCGCCCGGCGCGACCGTGTTGACGGTGATGTTGCGCGAACCGATCTCACGCGCCAGCGATTTGGTGAAACCGACGATCCCCGCCTTGGCCGCCGCATAGTTGACCTGGCCTGGATTGCCGGTCGCCCCCACGATCGAGGTGATGCTGATGATACGCCCGCGCTGGGCTTTCATCATCCCGCGCAGGACGGCCTTGCTCATTCGATAGACCGACGTCAGGTTGGCGTCGAGAATCGCCGCCCATTCCTCGTCCTTCATCCGCAGGAGCAAGTTGTCTCGGGTAACGCCGGCGTTGTTGACCAGGATGCTCGGCGGGCCGAATTCCTGGGTCACCGCTTTCATCGTGGCGTCGACCGAGGCTGGATCGGTCACGTCCAGCCGCAGGCCACGGCCCTTGATTTCGCGTGCGCGCAAATCCCGGCCAATGGCTTCCGCGCCGGTCTCGGTGGTCGCGGTGCCGATCACGGTCGCCCCCCGCCGACCCAATTCGCGGGCGATGGCCTGGCCAATGCCGCGGCTGGCGCCGGTCACCAAGGCGATTTCGCCGTCTAGCATCGTCATCGTGAACTTTCCCTCGCGTTCAATAGGTCAGCAACACCGCGCCCCAGGTGAAGCCGCCGCCGAATCCCTCCAGCAGCAGCGTGTCGCCGCGCTGGATGCGGCCGTCGCGCACCGCCACGTCCAGGGCCAACGGCACCGAGGCCGCCGAGGTATTGCCGTGAGTCCGCACGCAGTCCACCATTCGCCCTTCCGGCAACCCGAGCCGCTTGGCGGTGGCGGCCAGAATCCGCCGGTTGGCCTGGTGCGGGATCAGCCAGTCCACGTCGGCGACCGTCATCCGGTTAGCGGTCAGAATCTGTTCGGCGATATCCTTGAGCGTGGTCACCGCCACCTTGAATACTTCACTGCCGCGCATTTCGACGAAGGCGGCGTTCTGGCGGGTCTGGTCGTAGCCGCTGGATACGCCGGCCGGCACCCACAGCAGCTCCTTGTAGCGGCCGTCGGCGCCCAGCCGGCTGTCGATGATGCCGGGTTTGTCAGCCGCTTCCAGCACCACCGCGCCGGCGCCGTCGCCGAACAGGATGCAGGTGCCGCGATCGCGCCAGTCGATGATGCGCGTGAAGGTATCCGCTCCCACCACCAGCGCCCGCCGCGCCGCGCCGGTGCGGATGAAGCGGTCGGCGATATCCAGGGCGTAGACGAAACCGGTGCATACCGCCTGCACGTCGAAGGCGGGGCCGCCAGGACAGCCCAGACGATGCTGCAACTGGGTGGCGACGCTGGGAAAAACGTGATCAGGCGTGGTGGTGCCGAGCACGATCAAGTCGATATCGCTCGGTTCGAGGCCCGCGGCTTCCAACGCCCGTCGGGACGCGTGCTCGGCCAAATCGCAGGTGGTTTCCCCCGGCGCGGCGATGTGGCGCTCCTCGACCCCGGTGCGCTCGACGATCCACTCCGCCGTGGTCTCGATCCTTTGTTCGAGATCGGCGTTGGTGAGCACTTTCTCCGGCAGATGGCCGCCAGTTCCAATGATTCGGGCGTGATTCAAAGCGCTTGCCTCTCGGCGTGAAGGGCGGCCAGGTGGGCGTCGATGCGTTGGGGCACGGCCTGTTGGGCTTCCAGTATCGCGACCTGGATGGCGTTGGCGAACGCCAGGGCGTCGGCGCCGCCATGGCTCTTGACCACGATGCCTTGCAAACCCAGCAGGCTGGCGCCGTTGTAACGGCGGGGGTCGATCCGGCGGCTAAAGGCGCGCAACACCGGCAGAGCGACCAGACCAGCCAAGCGGGTCAGCGGGTTTCGCTTGAATTCCTGGGTCATGAATTGGCGGATGAGCTTGGCCACGCCCTCGCTGCTTTTGAGCGCGACGTTGCCGACGAAGCCATCGCAGACCACCACATCCACCTCATCCAGATAAACACCATCACCCTCGATGAACCCGATGTAATTCAGATCGCTGGCGGCCAACAACCGGGCGGCGTCCTTAACCTGCTCATTGCCCTTGATGTCTTCCTCGCCGATGTTCAGCAAGCCCACGCGCGGCTGTTGGATGCCGTTCACCTCGGCCAGCACCGAGCCCATGACCGCGAATTGCAGCAGGTGTTCGGCCTTGCTATCCACATTCGCGCCCAGGTCCAGCATCCGGGTATGGCCACGGACAGTGGGCAGGGTGGTGCAGATGGCGGGGCGGTCGATGCCGGGCAGGGTCTTGAGCACGAAGCGGGCGGTCGCCATCAGCGCGCCCGTGTTGCCGGCGCTGACGCAGGCGTTGGCCTCGCCCTGCTTGACCAGGTTGATCGCCACCCGCATCGAGGAATCCTTCTTGACCCGCAGGGCTTGCGCGGGTGACTCGTCCATGTTGACCAGTTGCGAGGCGTGGCGAATGACGATGTTGGGATGACCCTTGGCCTTGAGCCGTGCTAGTCGGGCCGACAGGATGTCTTCCTGACCCACCAGAATCAGGCGCATCTCGTCACTGGTGGTTTTCAACGCGCTAAGGGCGGCCGGCACTACCACATCCGGACCGATATCGCCGCCCATGCCATCCAGGGCGATGGTGAGCGGCCGAGTCATGTGCGCAAAAAAAGCATCGTGGGTAGGGTCGAGAAAAACAGGGGATTTGAGGCGTGGCGCGTGACGATCAATCCTCGCTCTCGTCGACCACCGGCTTGGTGATGACTTGACGACCCCGATAATAACCGTTTGGAGTGACGTGGTGGCGGCGGTGCAATTCCCCGGAGGTACGATCCGTTGACAGCGCGGCGGCGGTCAAGGCGTCGTGGGCGCGACGCATGCCACGCCTGGAAGGGCTCTTGCGGCTTTTTTGTACAGCCATGCTCAATAACTCCTTTAAGAATCTCGTAATAGGGAGGCCAGCGTCGCCAAGGGTGGGGCATGCTCCATCCCACCGGGCATTCGGTAACCGTTGGCCTCACAGTCGCGCCTATTGTCGTGTCGGGGAACCTGGGGCAAGGCCAACAACAATTCGTCTTCCACCAGATCGGCGACACCGATAACCCCATCGGCAACCAACAGTGGTTCGTAGTCCTCGGGCAGTCGGTCGGCTTCGGCCTCATCCCGCGCCAAACCCAGGCTGACGGTCGCCTCCAGCGGCAATCGCAGCACGCCCAGGCAGCGTTGGCAAACCAGTTCGACCTCGGTGGTTCGCACGACGCCCTTGATGTAGTGGACGCCCCACCGGTCAACGCCAGCCGTCAACGCCACGTTCGCCACCGCATCGGCCCGATGCAGTGCGGCAACCAGGCGCGGCAATACCGCCAGCGCCAACGAACCTGTCAGCCGTCCGCTCTCGGTGGCCAAACGCCAAGGATCGATTTTGTTGGGGAGCGATGGGGTCCGCATAAGACGCGAAATGATATAGACGCGCCGGATGACTGTCAAAATAAAGCCAAATTCCGCACAATTACCGTAAATCCCATCGATCCGTTCAGTACTCGCCATGCCCGAAACCCTTCCCGATGGCCGCCGCCTGATTCTGGCTTCCACCTCGCCGTTTCGTCGCGAGCTGCTCGCGCGGCTGGGACTGCCCTTCTCCACGCAAGCGCCCGACACCGACGAATCTCCCCGGCCCGGCGAGGACGCGCCTACGCTGACCGCGCGGCTGGCGGAACTCAAGGCCCGAGCGGTCGCCCGCCACGAACCGACGGCGCTGATCATCGGTTCGGACCAGGCGGCGGTGCTGGATGGCGCAATCATCGGCAAACCCGGCAATCACGAAGAGGCGACAACGCAGTTACGACGCGCCTCGGGCCGGACCGTGACGTTTTATACCGGCTTATGCCTGCTCGATGGCGCCAGCGGCCAATGCCGGACGACGGTGGAACCGTTCCAAGTCGTGTTTCGACCGTTGACAAC
This sequence comes from Candidatus Contendibacter sp., assembly GCA_029624675.1. Classification (GTDB taxonomy): domain Bacteria; phylum Pseudomonadota; class Gammaproteobacteria; order Competibacterales; family Competibacteraceae; genus Contendibacter. Next base: position 25,562 of record JARSSP010000067.1, on the reverse strand, counting down.
ATCGATGATCGACCGTTACCTGCGGCGGGAGCAACCTTATGAATGCGCGGGCGGCTTCAAATCCGAGGGACTGGGCATCGCGCTGTTCGAACGACTGGAGGGTGACGATCCCACCAGCCTGATCGGCCTGCCGTTGATCCGGCTGACCCATCTGCTGGAAGCGGTGGGAGTGGCGGTATTGTGACGGGCGGCGCGTATCCATTCGCGCCGGCGAGTTTAGAGGACACGGACGCAAAACAAATCCTTCCTGGCATCCTCCGCGAGCCCTGAATTACGCTACATTCCTTACCAATACTTCATCCAGCGGGGGAAATCCGGCCATGACCAGCCTTCAGCCAAAAAGCATCGGCGTCCTGACCAGCGGGGGCGACGCCCAAGGCATGAATGCCGCCGTGCGCGCTGTCGTGCGCGCCGCGCTGCATCGGGGCGCTACTGTTTATGCCGTCTACGAAGGTTATCAGGGCATGGTGGACGGCGGCGACCGCATCCGCCCGCTGTCCTGGGACGATGTCGGCAGCATCCTGCACCGGGGTGGCACCGTCATCGGCACCGCCCGCTGCCCGGCCTTCCGCGAGCGGGATGGTCGCCGATGCGCCGCCCGCAACCTGCTGCAACACGGGATCGACCGGCTGGTGATCATCGGCGGCGATGGCAGCCTGACCGGCGCCAACACCTTTCGCCTGGAATGGCCGGAGCTACTGGCGGAACTGGTTCAGCGTGGCGAAATCGATGAGTTTACCGCACAGCGACATCCGGCGCTGATGATCGCCGGCCTAGTCGGCTCGATCGACAACGACATGGTCGGCACCGACATGACCATCGGTGCCGATTCCGCCCTGCACCGGATCGTCGAGGCCATCGACGCGATTACCAGCACCGCCGCCAGCCACCAGCGTAGCTTCGTGGTCGAGGTCATGGGCCGGCACTGTGGCTACCTGGCGCTGATGAGCGCCATCGCCGGTGGAACCGACTACGTGCTGATTCCGGAGAACCCGCCGTCCGACGGTTGGGAAGAGCGGATGTGCGAGCTGTTGCGCAATGGGCGGGCCGCCGGTCGCCGCGACAGCATCGTGGTGGTCGCCGAAGGGGCTCAAGACCGCGCTGGAAATCCCATCGGTTGCGACTACGTGCGCCAGGTTTTGGAAGAACGGCTCGGCGAGGACACCCGCGTGACCATCCTCGGCCACGTGCAGCGTGGCGGAACCCCCAGCGCTTTCGACCGCTGGATGAGCACGCTGCTGGGCTACACCGCCGTTGAGGAGGTGTTGGCGGCGACGCCGGACAGCGAGCCGCAACTGATCGGCATCCGCTATAACCGGATTCAGCGCGCCCCGTTGATGCAATGCGTCGAGCAAACCCGCGCCGTCGCTCGCATGATCGCCGAGCGCGACTACGCTGGAGCGATGAGGCTGCGGGGCGGCAGCTTCACCGAAATGTTCCAGGTATTCAAACGAATGGCCGAGGCGCTGCCCAGCGTCACCCCGCCCGTCCGTCCCCGGCGGCTGGCGATCATCCACGCGGGCGGCCTGGCCCCGGGCATGAACACCGCCGCCCGCGCCGCTGTGCGCCTTGGACTGGACCAAGGTCACGCCATGCTGGGAGTGCGCGGCAGTTTTCAGGGACTCATCGATGGCCGGATCGAGGAATTAGGCTGGGGCGACGTTGAGGGCTGGACCGGCCTGGGCGGCGCCGAGCTGGGCACCAGCCGGCAGATTCCCACGGTCGAGCAACTTTACGCCGTGGGTCGGGCGCTGGAAAATCACCGTATCGACGGTCTGTTGATCATCGGCGGCTGGATGGCCTACCGGGCGGCGCACTATCTGCTCAGCGAGCGTGACCGCTATCCGGCATTCAAGATGCCCATGATCTGCCTGCCGGCGACCATCGACAACAACGTGCCCGGCTCGGAGCTGAGCGTCGGCGCCGACACCGCGCTCAACGTGATCGTCGAGGGACTCGACCGCATCAAGCAGTCGGCCATGGCGGCGCGGCGCTGCTTCGTGGTCGAAACCATGGGTCGCTATTGCGGTTATCTGGCGTTGATGAGCGGTCTGGCTGGCGGCGCCGAACGGGTCTACCTTCACGAGGAAGGCGTCACGCTCAAGGACCTGCAGGCCGACGTGGAACGCATGGTCGAAAGTTTTCGCGGCGGCCGGCGACTTTATCTGACGATCCGCGGCGAATACGCCAACCCCCGCTACACCACCGACTTCCTGTGCCGGTTGTTCGAGGAAGAGGGTCACGAATTATTCGACGTGCGCCAGGCAGTGCTAGGGCATACCCAGCAGGGCGGCAACCCCTCGCCCTACGACCGGATCCTGGCGACCCGACTGGCCGCGCGCTCCATCGATTTTCTGACCCAGCAACTGGAACGCGGCTCGGCGGAAGGCGTCTTCATCGGCCTGGTCGAGGGCAAGGTCACCCTCGTTCCGCTCAAACAGATGCCGGACTTGGTCGATTGGACATTCCGGCGCCCCAAGGAACAATGGTGGCTGGCGCTGCGCCCGATCGTCCAAACCATGGCCCGGCAACCGGGAGTGGATACCGGCGGTTCGATTTAAGCGACGAGACGGAATTCGATCCAACAGAATAGACAGTTGATTTGTTATGGAGACAATCCTTTCTTGAAACCCTTCCCTGGCAAAAATATAATGGGAAAGATCGATTACCAAAGTTGAGGAACGACTAATGGCTTCAGCACCCACTGAGCATGATAAACGCGACTACCCCCGGCTTCCCAAGGAAGCTGGCGTGGCACTCGCCAAGCTTGAATATCCCCCTTCGACGGAAACGGTGGAATTTGGCGCCTTGAAAAACATCGCCAAAGGTGGAATTGGCCTTATCGTCGCAAACGCCTACGAACCCGGAACCCGGTTGAGTTTGAAAATAAACCTGAAGGGGTGGCGACGGTATGTCAAGAGTGTTACCTCGATCATCGACGACTCGGCCGGGACCGTCGCGGCCACTCCCCTGACCGCGATTGCCGAAGTCGTCTGGACTACTCCATCGCCTGACGGTGACGGTCATGAAATCGGCGTGAAATTCCTGGACATCTACGAGGATGAATACAACGCCCTCAAAAAGTATTTGGAAAACATGGCGGACTACCTGGCAAGATAACCGGAATCACTTCAACCCAGCTGGTTGGAGTATGCTCTCGACATCGGTCACTTCATTCAGATCGGCCGCTTTCGCAAAGCGATCCTCCACCAGGCCGGTAATATCACCATTGGTCAGCAAACCAAAATGCACCATCAAATCGGCCATCCGTTGCATCTCGTCCTGCCTGGGAACGAACTGGTCGTAGCGAATTCGGTTGGGGGGGGTCGAGAGAGCATACTCAACCAATTCAGGGGGTTGATTCCAGTATTGCCCAGCAATCCTGGCGACTGTCTGGGTGTTCTTCCCCGCCCAGACGCCAGAACGGGCGGCGCCTTCGACCAGTAACTTTACAACAGCCGGCTCTTCTTGAATCAGCTTTTGCTTGACCAGGGTCAGATTGCAACTAAACAACCACCGGCTAAAGCCGGTGGGTTCTGCGCCGGGTGCAGAGGACTAAAAGTCCACCCATCAATGCACCCGGCGCTTTAAAAACATGACGATTGCAACAATAGCATCCGGCACTCAATTAAGACCAATTTAGAGCGCATCGGAATCTGCTTGGAGAGTCGTAGCTGAAAGCTGACCGGCTAAAGCCGGTGGTTTTAACCTTGGATATTGAAATAAAGTTTGGCCATACCTCCTCGACATAATAAATCCGACTGGCATCGCCACTTTTCAGGGTCTTGGCCGCGAATGGCTCCCCCACGAAATAAGCGTCCAGGGAACCAGCAGTCAGGGACGCCGCCATGTCCGGCGGATTCATTTCAACCACCTTGATTTTATCGGCCAGTCCGCGCTCCTCCATCAACCGACGGATACCGAGATTATGACCCGAGTAGCGCATGGGGACGGCGACAGTTTTACCAACCAGATCGTTCAATGTGGTGGCGTGTAAATCCTTTCTGGCAACCAGCGTGCTTTCATGGCGGTTACCGATATAAACCAGCTTGACGTCCGCTCCCTGCTGCCGGAGCACGATAGCCAGAGGCGCAATCATGAAGGCGGCCTCAATCTGGTCGTTGCGCAGCGCCTCCCCCAATTCCGCGAAAGAAGAAAACTTCAGTGCCTGAAACTGTACTGCTCCCTGATTCCGGCTGGCGTAATCCAGCAACGGCGCCGCCAAATTGCTGATCACTGGCATATAACCCAGTCGTACTACCTTTCTACCACTCCGTTCCGCGTTGAACCAATAATGCAGCGCGGCAATGAGGATCAACCAGCCAGCGGCGACGATGGCAACGCGCCAAGTTAAAGGCAGATGACGCCAGCGATGAATCCAGTCATACGGCATAGCTCACTCCAAGCATCAAGAACAATTCATCCTTCAGGTCACCCAAAGCAGCATTCTTCTTTGGATCGCGCGGGTGTGGAAAATCAAGCCGGCGATTCAATTTGATCTGGGCGGGCCTGCCGCCCATAACCACGATCCGATCTCCCATCAACAAAGCATCGTCGATATCATGGGTGACGACCAGCGTGGTTTTGCGAAAAAGCTCGTGCATGTTGACGATTTCCTCGCGGATCTTCATATGGCTGAAGAAATCGAGACCATTGAAAGGTTCGTCCATGATGAGTACATCTGGGTTGGCGGCCAGCGCTCTGGCCAGTTCCGCGCGGCGTTTCATCCCTCCCGATAACTGGTAGGGATAATGCTGCTCAAAATCCGCCAGATCGACCATGTCGATATTTTCCTGGATTCTTTCCCGCCTAACTCGCGCATCTTCGACATTGCGCACGCCGAGTTCGACATTTTGCCAGACCGTCATCCAGGGTAGCAGGCCACCTTGCTGAAAAACAAAGATATGATCTGGGCTGGGGCCGGTCACCTTCTCGCCGTCAATCGTCACCTCACCCGACGCAGCCGTATCGAAACCCGCGATCAGGCGTAGTAGGGTCGACTTCCCACAGCCAGAGGGTCCTAGAAGACACACCATCTCGCCTTCGAGAAATTCGAGATTGATGTGATCCAGAATTCGCATAACTTCACCAGGCTCATACGGATCGCGTGGCCCGCGCCGTACGAACCGCCGGTTCTTATACGACTTGCATAAATCTTGAATCAGAATATGTCCCACGGCTATACCCTCTGCAACGAGGGATGCAGGTATATCAACCGCCGCATCAAACCATCAAGCACGATTCCAATCAGGCCGATCATCATCATACCCACCATTACGTAATCCATTCGCAGGGCGTTCCTGGAATCCAGGATCAGATACCCCAAGCCGGAGCGGACCGCGAGCATTTCCGCAGCCACAACGACCAACCAGCCGATCCCCACTGTCAGGCGCAAAGCTGTCAACACCTGCTGCAGGATAGCGGGAAAAATGATTTTAGTGATGGTTTCCCAGCGGTTGAATTTAAAATTGGCGGCGACCTGGAAAAATACCGGATTGATGGCGCGGGCCGCTACCGCCGTGGCAACCGTAAGAGGAAAAAAGCAGGCCAGAAAAATCAGAAAGACGGCGGGCCTATCCCCTATCCCAAACCACAAGACTGCTAATGGAATCCATGCCAGCGGTGATATGGGACGCAGAAACTGAATGATCGGATTCAACATCAAATTGAGCGTTTCCATCCGCCCCAGCAAGATACCCAGCGGGATGGCGAAAACAATCGCCAAATAGAATCCCGCCGTAACCCGAAACAGGCTGGCGATCGAGTGCCGAAGGAGTGTGCCGTTGGCGATCAATTCGCCCATGCCACGCATCACTTTTGAGGGGCTTGGAAAAACTTGCGAGCTCCAGCCACTATAGCGGGCCGTCAACTCCCAAATCAGGAGGATCGTTATCAAGGAAACAAGGGGCAACACGACACGCTGCTTTCCACGATACCATCCCATCATAATGGATACTCCTTGAATTTCACATCTCGACATGGGTGGTGCTTTCCATCAATGCCGCTATCGTGTCAGGAAGCTGGTTCTCATTCACTACGAAATCCACGACGCCACGTTCGATGGCGCACTGGATCAGATTCGGATAAACGCAAGTCTCTACTTCCTGGGCAATGGTGGTACCCGATTTCCTCTTGATCCTGGCAAACCCATCCGTGCCGTCGTTGCCGATTCCCGTCAACAATAAACCGATGGCATGGCGTTCAAAGATCTCCGCAGCGGATCCGAACAGCGCATCCAAGGGCTTATTCGATGTTTCACTGACTTGCAAGCAAATTTCCCGATTGGAATTCGTTTGAAACGTAATCGTATTTTCATAGGAGCTAACATAGCAGACGCCCTGTTCCAAGACCGCCCCATCGCGTGCGGCTTCTACTTTCCATGGCACAAATTCATCAAATTTTTTTACGAAAGCTGGTAGGATTTTCGGAGAAATTTCCTGAACGATGACCGCAGCGGCGGGTAATTTTGGCGACAGGCTGGAAAACAGGCGCAAGGAGGTGTTTGGCCCGCCTAGCGTCGTACCTATCGCCAGGAGATAATCCAGTGATTGAAACCCATAACGTTCGGCCAACAGTTCCCGGCTATCCCAGCGGTTCAACTTGACCCGGTGAATGTTTTGCAGATTCACCACCGCCGCCAACTTGACGCGATCAATGAGTTGTTGCTTGGCGCGATGGATATCACGGGAAATGGCACCGGACGGCTTGGGCAAAAAATCCACCACGCCTAGCCGTAACGCTTCAAAGGTAATGTTACCATCGCTAAACAGGGAGCTTAGGACAACAATCGGAACCGGTGCCTCGATCATGATATGACGGATAGTTGTCACCCCATCCATCACCGGCATATCCATGTCCAGCGTGATCACATCGGGACGCAGTGCCTTGATTTTTTCCAAACCCTCTAGACCGTTTCTAGCGTTGCCGATGATTTTGATACCTGGATCGGATTCCAGCAGTTCGCTGACGGCCTTAACCATAAAAGCGGCATCGTCCACGACCAGGACTTTTATTTTTTCCACCATATCGGAACTCTCCACCAGTTGAAAGCGAGACGGGTTAGAGGCAACACGACATCATCCAGTAAAAGGCTTGGATTTCACTCGCTTAATTGAGCTTGCCTGCCGTCAAGCCGGTTTTCCATTAACCGCCTTCTTTCTTCCGAGGCTCAATTCCTGATAACGGGCAACTTGCCGGTTCATGGCGATATTCGCCAATTCATAAACGTCCAGGATCAGGGAAACCCGGCCGTCGCCGATGATCGTGGCGCCGGACAAACCGCTTTTTTCCTGTAAATAATCCACCAGCGGCTTGATCACCACCTCCTCCTGGCCCAGCAATTCATCCACCACCAGACCAATTTTCCTCAGCCCGGCATTGACGATCACCACGAAGAACTTGTCAGTCTCCTGTTGGCTGGAGGGGATGTCGAACAAGACGGAGAGCCGAAAGATCGGCGTGGTCTTGCCACGCAGATGAATCACCTCGGTTCCTTCCACCGTCGTGATGTCCTTGGCAAAAATTCGCAATGTTTCTTCCACGTTGGCCAATGGCACGGTAAACAGGTTATCGCCAACCCGCACCATCAGCGCCGAGATGATCGCCAGGGTCAGCGGAATTTTCAGCCGGATTCGCGTCTGAAGACCGACGATGGATTCAATGTCGATCGTGCCGTTCAGTTTCTCGATATTCTTCTTCACCACATCCATGCCGACGCCGCGACCGGAGGTATTGGTCACTTCCGCCGCCGTGGAAAAGCCGGGCGTCATGATCAACCGAAGCAGTTCCCGAGCCGACATCCGCTCCAATTCCTCCTTGGAAAACAAACCCTTTTCCAATGCCTTCGATTTGATCAATTCGGGATCCATGCCCCGACCGTCATCAGTGATCTCGATGACGATATGGTTGCTCTCATGGTAGGCTTCCAAAAGCAACGTGCCGGTCGAGGGTTTATTCACACGCTTGCGTTCCGCCACGGCTTCGAACCCATGATCGACCGCGTTGCGAATCAGGTGAATCAGCGGATCGGAGATCTCCTCGATAATCATCCGGTCCAGTTCCGTTTCCTCGCCCCGGATTTCCAGTTGCACCTGCTTGGTGGTGCCGCGCGTGAGATCGTGGATCAGGCGGGGATAGCGATTGAAAAGCTGGGCGATGGGCAACATCCGCACCTTCATCACCCCTTCCTGAAGTTCGTTGGAAGTCCGGCTCAGGGAAACGATGGCCTCGCCGAACCGGTACGTGAAGGCCCGGATCAGCTTCATGTCCTTCGGATCAAGTCCGGCATTGACCTTCAGATACTGCTGAAGGTTTCTCATCTCGTTGAACAACTGGAAGAAATAGGAGCGGTCGACGATCAGTTCCCCCACCTGATTCATCAGAACGTCGATCTTGTGCGCATCCACCCGCACGCTCTTCTTCACAACCCGCTCGCCGGCGTCCTGGGATGGCTCCGTTTTCTGACGCTCGCCCTCGGTTTCCGAAGTTGGCTCGGCGGCGGATTCCTCCCGCTGCCCGGCGACCGCCGGCTCCGGCTGAGTCAGGATCGGTTCCACGGTGGAAGTTGGGGGCTTGCCCAATGGAGCCAACGGCGCCTCGTCCTCCCGCCATTCCTTCGCCAAGGGCCCTTCGGCGATTACCGGCGCGGGCATCCTGGCGACCGGCCGCGCCACCAGTGGTTCGCCACCTTGCAGCAAATGGTCGCCATGTTGCGGGAAAAACTTGATCACCCTCCCAACATAGGTTTCCATGAAGCCCATGGAAACCTCCTGTTCCAGCGCCACGGCCTGCTGGGCCGCGAGGATTTCATCGCACCATTGCTCGTATAGCAGCGCAAGCGCCCGATAACCCATGTAATTGGCCGAGGAACTGAGACTTTTGATACTTTCGAGACACTGCTCCAGCACCTCAAACCTATCAGGCGCGGTGGACAGCCGCCCCGCTTGTGCGTTGAGAAAAGCCAGGTTTTCCCCCAACTGCTGGATGAAGATGGCAAACAGTTCCTTGTCGTATTCCTCTTCGTAGGTTTCCATTTCCGGGCCTGGCGGAGCCGCGGGTGGTGATTCCGTCGGCGGTTCCGCGGCAATGGCCTCCCCTGTCGCCGTTTGCGCGGTCTCCTCGTCTTCCCGCCCCTCGATGATCCGTTCGAGCCGGGCGATCAGATCGTCAACCGGCGTTTCCTCCGCCTGGGCGCGCGCCAGATCGGCCACCAGCATGGCGACGCGGTCACGGGCAAGGATCAGGGTTTCCACAATGCCTGGACTCGAAGATTTTTTCCCCTGGCGAAGTAAATCGAGCAGGTCTTCCAATTTGTGGGAAAGCGCGGCAATCCGCACCAAACCCATGAATTGCGAGGCGCCCTTGATGGTGTGAACTGGCCTGAAGATGGTATTGAGCAGATCCCGATTGGCCGGATCCCCCGCCAGTCGCAGCAGGGTCGCTTCCATTTCCTCAAGGTGCTCGCCAGCTTCGGCGACAAAGTCATTTATCAGCGATGGATCAAGCTCGATCATGGGATGTTCTTCCGTCAAAAGCAGTGTTCAGGCCGGAGTCGGACGACCCGACTAGCTCCCGGTTCCAGGCTTTTCGGTTTTTTCCAAGCTTTCAATCAGCTTGAGAACTTCCTCCGATTTGTGCTTGTTGATGAAGCCAATGGCCCGCAGTCGCTCGACATCGCCCCGGTATTTCTCCTCATCCAGATTGGACAGGAACAGAATACGGGCGGCGCTATCGTAGCGCAGGATTTCGCGGGCGGCGCTCAAGCCATCCATCCCGTCCATGGTGATGTCCATGGTCACCAGGTCCGGTCGCAGCGATTTGTACAACTCCAGGGCTTCAAGGCCATTTTTAGCTTCGCCAACAATCTGATGGCCCGGTGGCTTCAAAACCTTCCCCAGCAATTTCCTCATCATCGAGGAGTCATCAACGACTAGAATTCGTATACCCATGACGCCGCCCCACAATGGATTCCTGATAGGCCCGCAACACCCCGAGTTGTCGGACTATCTCGCCGAACCGCTCAAACGCGATCCGCCCGTGCTGACTTCCTTGAGCCGTTTGATTTCCTCGACCAGCAAGATGCGGTTGAAATCGAGCAGGATCAGCAACCGCTCGCCAATGTCGCAAACGCCCTGAACGTATTGGCTCTCCAGTCCCGCCACGACGATATCGGGCGGCGGTTCGATGGCGTTCCGCTCGATCTTGAGGACCTCGGTCACGGCGTCCACGATAAACCCGGTGACCCGGCCGGCGATGTCCAAAATCAACACCCAGTTCTTGCCCGAGCCTTGCCGGTCGGTCGGCAAATTGAGCCGCTTGCGCAAGTCGATCACCGGGATGATGTTGCCGCGCAAGTTGGTGACCCCCTCGACGAAGGCCGGCGTATTCGGTACGGCGGTGATCGGCGCACCGCGAATGATTTCCTGCACCATCAGGATATCCACGCCGAACATTTCCCTGCCGTTCATGAAACCCACCAACTGCATGAGGTGGTCTTTTTCCTCGGCCTCGTCCATGCGCCTGGTTGTATATACATCAGCCATTTTCGCGCTCCTTTGGGTCCGCGCCCCGGATCGGGGCAGCCGGCCGGCGATCCCCGAGGATCGGTCGGCCAGACGCCGCCCGGATCCGCATCGCTTTAACCGGCATGCCAGTGCGTGGGGGCCGCTGGCGTGATCGGCTCTTCGCGTCTGACGATCTTGAACTGCTGCACCTGCTCGGTGAGCTGGCGGGAGCCGTCCTGCAACTCCTGGCTAAGCTTGACCACGCCGCCGGCGCGTTCCACCGTCTGACGCGCGCCTTCGGCGGAAGTTTGCGCGATTTCCATGACCTTTTTCGAGCGCTGCGCTTGCAGGGCCGTCAGGTTGGTCATGTGCGCGGTGCGCTCCACGATGCCTTTCATTTCGTCGCCGATGGCGCTGGCGCCCTGGTTGGCCTCGGTCACCAGTTGCGCGATGCGCCGCGACTGCTCCAGCAGCGTCGCCAGCGCCTTCTGCGCGGCTTCGCGGCGGGAGCCCTGCTCGCCGGCCATGCCGGCGATCTGTTGCGCCAGGGTGTTGAGTTCGCCCACTAGATTGCGCACCTGCTGGGTATTGGCGACCAGCAAGCCGGCGGTCTTGGCGATACCTTCGATGGCCTGCATGTTGATCTTGCCGCTCTCGTCGATCTTCACCAGCGCCTGCTGCGCCTCGTCGCTGAGCTTGGTGCCTTCGTTGACGCGGGCGGTGGAGTCCTTGATCAGCCGGGTGATTTCCTTGGCGGCCTCCGAGGCCCGCTGCGCCAGCTTGCCGACTTCGTCGGCCACCACCGCGAACCCTCGGCCGTGCGCGCCGGCGCGGGCGGCCTCGATGGCGGCGTTCAACGCCAGCAGGTTGGTCTGTTCGGCGATTTCGGTGATCACGCCGATGATCTCGGAAATCTGTTCCGAGGACTCGGCGATGGAGCGCATGCCGCTCACGGTGGAAGCCACCGACCGGCTGCCCGCCTCGGCGGCCTGCGCCACCGACCGGCCGAACTCGGTGGCCTGCGCCACCGCCTTGTTCATTTCTTCCACCGCTTGGGCGATCTGGTTGACGGACTGGGTCACGTCCACCACTTTCTCGCCCTGTTGCCGCGCGGTCTCCACCACCTTGGCACCGGTCTGGCCCATTTCGGCGACGCGATCCATGGTGGCGTTCACTTCCTGGTTCTGCGCGGTGGCGGACGTCGCCACGTCCTGCATGGCCTTCACCAGCGAGACGACCGTGGTGTTGGAACGATCCGCCGCTTCCTTCTGGGCGACCGATGCCTGCGACACTTCGCCAGCGGTGGTGCCCATCTCGGCAATGATCTTGGCGGCGGTCTCGGACTGTTCCGCTTCGACCTGGGCGCGTTCGCGGTTGGCGGCGGCGCGCTTGGCCACTTCGCTGGCGCTGGTATCCACGGTGGTCGCCGTGCTGCTGACCACGCCGAAGGCGTTGCGAACGACCTGCATCATCTGGTTGAACGCCGCTGACATACGGCCGATTTCGTCCTTGCTTTCCACCGGCACGGCCAGCGTAAGGTCGCGGTTGGCGGCGATTTGGGTGATGGTGCCGGCCATGCGGGTGATCGGCCGCGCGATCAGGCCAGCGACGAACAGCGCCAGGAGCGCGACGGCAATGGCGACCACCACGGCCATCACGATCATGGCGTTCCGCAACACCACCACCGGCTCGAAGGCTTCGGTCAGATCCTGCTTGACGAACACGATCCACCTGGTGCCAAGTATTTCCGCCGCCGTGAAGACGCCCACCACCTGGTGACCCCGATAATCCTTGTAAAATTCATTCACTTCCGAGGTTTTGCCCGCCACGATCGCGTCCACCGAGGCGTTGACGATCCGATGCTTGTTCGGATCGGCGAACGAATCCTTGACGTTGCGCGCGGAATCCTGGAGCGAGTCGGAACGGGCCAGCTTGTCGAAACCGATCAGGTAGGAGTCGCCGGATTTGCCCAGGCCCGAGCGATCCGCCATCAGCTTGTTGGTCTCCACAGCGGATACATGCTCGATCATCACCATCAGCAACTCGCCCTGGGAGATGATTGGGACGGCGATGAAACCGCGCGCTTCGTTGTTCCAGGGCGCGTAAGTTTCGAAGTCGGCAAAACCGATCTGTTTGGAATCGCGCACCTTGCGAAACAACTTAGCCAAGTGAGTGTCACTGTACGGCCCGTTGATCAGGTTGGTGAGATAATCAGCGCGACGCGCCACCGAATAAAATACCCCACCGTCCGGCGAGACCAGTAGCAGGTCCGAGATATTGAAGCGTTTGATGTAATCCTGGAAATAATCCGTCTTGGCGTTGTCGAGACTGGTGGGCGTCGCCTGCTGTTCCGCCGTACCGGTGGTAATGATGCCCCATTGCAAGCCAGCAATCTGCAAGGGTCCGTAGAAGCTGAGCTTGAATACCTTGTCAACCTCACCGTGTTTCAATTCATGTCCGGACTTGCCAGCCATGATGGCGTCGACATCGGAGCCGGTTTTGGGATCGCCAATCTTGCCCTTGATGAGTACACGATTACTGCGCAGCGTCACTTTGTCGCCCGCTTTCCCCACCAGATAGCTCTCAAAAGTCTCGCCCATGCCGGTGCGATCCTGCATGATGCTGTCAATGTAATCCGTGGGAATCTCGAACGCCACCATGCCCAGATACTGGCCGTTGCCGTCCACGACCGGCCCGCCGACGAATGCCGTCAGGGCATTGCCTGCTCCTTCATAGGCACTGAAATCCTCGACCCCGACCCGGTCGCGGGTTTTGTTGAAAAGGCGAGCCAGGCCGGAATCCTTGAGAGAACCCGTTTTTACATTGCCGCCCAAGTCTTCCTTGCCGGCGGAGGCGAATACCGCATTGCCCGCAACATCGACCAACATGACTTCGCTGCCGCCAGTGAGGCGCGCGACCGCGGCAACGTTCTTTTGCGTCACGGCGTTGGCCTGCTTGTACTCGGGGCTGTCCAACCCCTTGGCGAAGGCGGCGGTCAGACGCTTCAGGTCGTCTACCGTGGAGGGGTTCTGGCGGGTATCCTCCACCGCCTTGTAGAAGTTGGCGAAATACTGCTCGATGCGTTGTTTTTTGAGGTCGTGCAAGGCTTGCTGCTTGACCTGGCCCTTCGCCCAGAAACCCTGGATGGTGTCGGCCAGCGTGGTGGCGTTGACCGTCCGATTGTTGAAAAAGGTCGTCGTGGTCAGCTTCCGGGCATCGCGCACGCCTTCCGTCGCCTGAACGATTTGGGCTTCCAGCACTTGGCTGGCTTGATTCAAGGAGTAATAAACGGCGATGCCGAAGGGTATCAGACCGGTGATCAGGAACAGCGTGATCAACTTCACCCTGAGACTTTGGTTATTGAACCATAACCATAAATTTTTCATTTTTTAACCTCCGGACGGGTTTGAACGGGGATGCTGGCAAAACCAAGGGGTAGAGCGGTCATAAAGCGATCTCACGATAGGCCGTTGACGACGGTTGCGACTTTTACATCCGAAAGCACGAAGTCTGGATGGCAGCGGGCCAAGGCGGCTTGCGCCATGTCCTTGTGCAAGCAGCTCTGTGGATCCTGAACGATGGCGATGCCATCCATGCGATGAATTTCCTCCAAGCCCTCGCTGCCATCCTCTCCGGAACCGGACAGGATGACGCCCGCCGCCCGCCCCTTCATCGCCTCGGCGACGGAAAACATCAGTCGGTCAATGGAACCGCGCCGCGAGGCGAACGGCGCGCGATGCACCTGCAAGAGCAGCCGGCCATCGCGGGCGGCCACGGTGAGATACTCCACGCCCGCGCCGAGGTAGCAGACGCCGCTCTCGACCGGTTCGCCATCAACCGCCCGCTTGACCTTCACCCCACTGTAGTCGTCCAGATAGCGGGCGAAGGCTTCGACATGGGGCGGCGCGGCGTACAGGACGGCCAGATAGGCGATCGGCAAATCCGGGCGCAATTGCGGGATGATCTTCAACAAGGCGCCGTAGCCACCCTCGGCCGCCCCGAACGCCACCACCCGGTCGCAGCGGCGGTGCGCGAGCGGCGCGGCAACCTTGTCGCGCGGTTTAGCGCGGATATAGCACACGGAATCGAGCGCCACGGCGGCGGCAAGATTGACCTTGGCGATGATGTCCTGGGCCTGCGCTTCCAACTCGCCGCCATCCAGCCGGGTCGGCTTGGTGATGAAATCCACCGCTCCATAGCGCAAGGCGTCGAATGTCGTTCTTTCTCCTTCCCGCGTCAGGGTGCTGAGCATCACGGTGGGCTTGGGGTTGCGAATCATCAGATGCTTCAAGGTAGTCAGCCCATCCATGCCCGGCATGTTGATATCCAGCGTGATGACATCGGGAGCCAGGCGGGAGACGCAGACCAGCGCCTCGATGCCGTCGGTGGCCTCTCCGACAACGTGAATCTTGTCGTCCGAATCGAACAGACCGGTAATCAGCCGGCGCATGATTTTCGAATCATCAACGACCAGCAGCCTGCAAGGACCGTTCATTCAGGCGTCCTACCGCTTTGATAAGTATTTACCAATCTTTTCCAACAACTGATCGGCCGTGAAGGGCTTGGTCAGATACTCGTCGGAACCACCCATCTTGCCCCGCAGTTTGTCAAGCAAGCCGTCCCTGGAGGTCAGCATGATGACCGGCAGATTCTTGAACGCATCGTGTTTCCTGACCATGGAAAGAACCTTGTAGCCGTCGATACCGGGCATGACGATGTCGAGCAACATCAGGTCCGGGTTCTCCTCGTTCAGCCGGGCAAAGGCGGCCATGCCATTCTCGGCCTCCACCACGATGTACCCGCCATCAACCAGGGACTTCGCGATCAGCTTCCGGGTAACGCCGCTGTCTTCCACCACCAGAATCTTTTTGGGAGGCGCCGCTGGAGCGCCACCACCGGGCTTGGCGGTTGGCGCGGTTGCCGCCGGAGAACCGGCCGGTTGGGCGGAGGCCGCCGGTTCCGGAACAAGGCGACGGGTGGGCGCCTCAAAAGTCGGGTTCAGCAACCGCAAAATTTCGGGCGTGCTGGGCAACGGCGCTGCGGTGGATTCGGCATAGGATAGAAAAACGCGGTTGTTCGCGAACGTATAGGTTCCGCCCGTTATATTTTTAATCAGTGGTATGGCGTCGGAGCCATGCTTCGTCCTGTAGGTGACGCCCGCGATAATGCCATCCCGAATCACAAACCTGGCCGCGTGATTCTCTTCAGTGGTAATAAACAGGGTGCCGCTATGTTTTTCCTGGCATAGCCGTTGCAACTCCCGCATGAGATTATCAAAGAAGGAGGGTTGATGTTCTTGCCACACGGGAATTCCCTTCAGAGTTGCGAGTAAATTTCGAGTACGCCCACAACTAAGTAAACCATACCGTTTCACCGTAATCCAGGACCGCCCCCTCAGGGCCGGTAAAAGAAATTATACCGTAATTTATTGAGCTATATAAACTAAAAAGGAAACAACCATAACTTTGACTCCTCATAAAATACTTAGGAGAATACTAAACAATAATGTTGTTAAATTTTACATATGAGTACTTTTAAGGACGACCAGTAGTTTATATAACTAAACCATAGGGTGCTGACATCAGGAAAACCCTGATTTAGGGGGGTGGAAAACCCTGATTTCACAGTGACCGCGCACTCCCGGCCGCCAGCGGGAGGGGAACTACCGCCGGCCTCCGCCCCCGGCCCGCCGCAGAACCGCATCCAGCACGCGGGTCGGCAGTACCCGTCGCAGCGCCGCGAACAGATAAGTGGGGACGGTCACCGGATAGCGGGCGCGTGGTCGCGGGCTTTCTAGGGCGTGAATCACCCGTTTCAGGACGGACTCCGGCGGCAGGGTGAACGGCGCGGCGGGTCCTTTTTTGAGCAGTCGTGCCTCCATTGCCGCGTATTGTTCCCGATGCGGGCTGGTTTCGGCGCGGATGTGCCGCCGATAGGCCGCGTGGGCGTTGTCGCGGAACCGACTGAGGATCGGTCCCGGTTCGATCAGGCAGACGTGGATGCCCGTACCGACCAGTTCCAATCGCAGGGTATCGACCAACCCTTCCAAGGCGAACTTGCTGGCGACGTAAGCGCCGCGATAGGGGAAGGCCACCAGACCGAGCACCGAGCTGTTATACAGAATCCGCCCCCCGCCTTGGCGGCGCATCGCTGGAATGATTTGATTGGCCAATTCCTGCGTACCGAACAGGTTGGTCTCGAACTGCTCCCGCAGCGCCGCGCGGGTCAAATCCTCCACCGCGCCGGGCTGGCCGTAGGCGCCGTTGTTGAACAGCGCGTCCAGTTGGCCGCCGGTGCGATCCAGAACCGCCGTCACCGCCGCTCGGATGGAATCGGAATCGCGCAAGTCGAGTGATAAACTCTCCAACCCCTCGGCTTGCAAGCGAGCCACGTCCGCCGGTTGCCGGGCTGCGGCGAACACCCGCCAGCCGCGCGCCTTCAGGCCATGGGCGACGCATTGGCCGATGCCGGAGGAGCAACCCGTGATCAAAATGCTCTTGTCGCTCATCGCTGTCCCGTAACGTTCGCCAACCGTTTGGATTTCATCGCAAGGCCCTTCATTTCAACGTCTTGAACCGGCATCACGCCATAGCCATTTTGCACTGCAATAAAATTGACATATAAATGAAATATAAAGATCGCCATTCCATAGTAATTTCCATCTAGGGTTATCATCGGTCCTTAGGGAGGAGGCGAGCTCTAGCACTTTACCGGTTCATAACAAAGACTTGTCGGAGGTTTTTCATGATCAGGCAAAAACTCGCCCTCGCCGTGGCGACGACGCTCCTGCTGGCCGGGACGGCCCACGCTCAGTCGGCCCGCGACTATATCAGCATCGTGGGTTCGTCCACGGTCTACCCATTCTCCACGGCCGTGGCCGAGCAGTTTGGCAAGGGCAGTCGTTTCAAGACCCCGAAGGTTGAATCCACCGGCACGGGCGGCGGCTTCAAGCTGTTCTGCGCCGGCGTCGGCGTCCAGCACCCCGACATCAGCAACGCCTCCCGCAAGATCAAGGCGTCCGAGGTCGAAGCCTGCGCCAAGAACGGCGTCACTGAAATCGTCGAGATCAACATCGGCTTCGATGGGATCGTGGTCGCGTCCTCCAAAAAGACCAAGCCGATGCCGCTGACCATCAAGGACCTCTGGCTGGCCCTGGCCAAGGAAATTCCCGACCCCGCCACCGGCAAGCTGGTGACCAATAACGTGAAAACCTGGAAGGACGTCAACCCCACCCTGCCGGCCAACAGGATCGAGGTGCTGGGTCCACCGCCGACCTCCGGCACCCGCGATGCCTTCGTCGAACTGGTCATGGATCACGGCTGCAAGGAATTCCCGGCGATCAAGGAACTGGAAAAAGCCGACGAGAAGAAGGCCAAGGCGGCTTGCCAGACGATCCGCGAGGATGGTGCCTACATCGAGGCCGGCGAGAACGATAATCTGATCGTCAACAAGCTGGTCGCCAACCCCAACGCCCTGGGCATCTTCGGCTACAGTTTCATGGAGGAAAATCTCGACAAGATCCAGGGCGAGACCATCAACGGCGTCGCGCCGACCTTCGAGAACATCGCCGACGGCAAGTATCCCATCTCGCGTCCCCTGTTCATCTACATCAAGAAAGCCCACGTCGGCGTGATTCCCGGCATCAAGGAGTTCATCGCCGAGTTCACCAGCGAGAAGGCGGTGGGCGACGAAGGCTATCTCGGCAAGAAAGGCTTGATCCCCCTGCCGAGCGCCAAGCGCAAGCAGGTCGCGGCCGACGCCAACAGCCTCAAGACCCTGGCCCCATAACGGGATGTCCTCCAAAACGCCGCCCTCGGCTAGACTGTGTTTAGCCGTGGGTGGCGTTTCGGCGTTCTGTCGGTGACATCATGCAGTCCTTCCTCCTGTTGACGCTGCTCCTGCTAAGCATCGGCGGCTATTACATGGGCCGCAAGCGAGCCTTCGCGGTCGCTGGCGGCCATATCCGCAACCTGCATTCCCTGCCCAGCTTCTACGGTTCCTACACGGCGCTGTGGTGCGGACTGCCGGCGCTGATCGTGTTCGCGCTTTGGGCTACGTTGCAACCGAGCGTCATCATCGATCTGGTGGTGGCCGGAATGCCGCCGGAACTGCGGAATCTGCCGCCGGACCGGCTGAACCTGATCGTCAACGACCTTAAGAACCTGGTCGGCGGCAACATCGTCTCCAGCACGCCCGATCCGGCCATGCTGGAAGCCGCCAACCACTATCGCAACCTGCGGGTGATCGGCAATGCGTCGCTCTGGGTCGTGGTCATGACCCTCGCCATCGCCGGCGTCACTTATGCCTGGCGGACGATTTCGCCGACGCTGCGCGCCCGCAACCGGGTCGAACAGGTGGTGAACTTGTTCCTGATCGTCAGTTCGACCGTCGCCATTTTCACCACCGTCGGCATCGTGCTGTCGGTCGTGTTCGAATCCCTCCTGTTTTTCCGCCAGATTCCCATCACCGAGTTCCTGTTCGGCTTGCAGTGGAGCCCGCAAACCGCCCTACGCGCCGACCAGGTCGGTTCTTCCGGCGCGTTCGGCGCGGTGCCGCTATTCGCCGGCACCCTGCTGATTTCCGGCATCGCCATGCTGGTCGCCGTGCCCATCGGCCTGATGTCGGCGCTGTACCTGTCCGAATACGCTACTCCCAGGTTCCGCGCCGTCGCCAAACCCGCCCTGGAAGTCCTGGCCGGCATCCCCACCGTGGTCTACGGCTTCTTCGCCGCCCTGACCGTGGCGCCGCTGATCCGCGAACTCGGCGCGGCCCTGGGTTTGCACGTCGCCTCGGAAAGCGCCCTGGCCGCTGGCCTGGTGATGGGCATCATGATCATTCCCTTCGTCTCCTCGCTGTCGGACGACGTGATCAACGCGGTGCCGCAATCGATGCGCGACGGCTCCTACGCCCTGGGCGCCACCAAGTCGGAAACCATCACCCGGGTGCTGCTGCCCGCCGCCCTGCCCGGCATCGTCGGCAGCATCCTGCTGGCCGTGTCTCGCGCCATCGGCGAAACCATGATCGTGGTGATGGCCGCCGGGCTGTCGGCCAACCTGACCGCCAATCCCCTGGCGGCGGTGACCACCGTCACGGTGCAGATCGTCACCCTGCTGACCGGCGATCAGGAGTTCGACAGTCCCAAAACCCTGGCGGCCTTCGCCCTCGGCCTGGTGCTGTTCGTGGTCACCTTGATCCTCAATATCATCGCCCTGCGCGTGGTGCGCAAGTATCGGGAGCAGTATGAATAAGCCGACCGCTTCCCCCCCAACGAAGATCCCCAGCCGGGACATCAAGACCATCGTCAACGCCGGCCTCGCGCGCCGGCACGCCGCCGAGCGGCGTTTTCGCTGGTACGGCCTGATCGCCATTACGCTGGGCTTGACCTTCGTGGTGCTGATGTTCGCCAATATCATCGGCAAGGGCTATCCCGCGTTCTGGCAAACCTACATCCAGGTGCCGATCACCTTCGACGCCACCGTGATCGATCCCCAGGGCAACCGCGACCCCCAGGCCATCGAAACCGCCGATTACGCCGGGCTGGTTCGCGCCGGGATGCGCCAACTGTTCCCCACCGTGCAGGGCCGGCTGGAACTGCGGGCCTTATACGGCCTGGTCAGTTCCGACGCGGCGCACGAACTGCAAGATCGAGTCCTGCAAAACCCGGCCCTGATCGGCGCCAGCCAGGAAGTCTGGCTGCTCGCCTCGGCCTCGGTGGACACTTTGCTCAAGGGCAACATCGACCGCACGCTCGATGAATCGGAACGGCCGATCAAGGATAACCAGATCGAATGGGTCGACAAGCTGCAAGCCGCCGGCAAGATCGAGAAGCAGTTCAACACCATCCTGTTCACCAGTGGCGATTCCCGCGAGCCGGAACAGGCTGGTATTCGCGGCGCGCTGATGGGATCATTCTTCACCCTGCTGGTCACCTTCCTGCTGTCGTTCCCGATCGGCGTGGCCACGGCGGTGTATCTGGAGGAGTTCGCCCCGAAAAACCGCTGGACCGATCTGATCGAGGTCAACATCAACAACCTGGCGGCGGTGCCGTCCATCGTGTTCGGCCTGCTGGGGCTGGCGGTGTTCATCAACTTCTTCGGCCTGCCCCGCTCCGCGCCGCTGGTCGGCGGGCTGGTACTGAGCCTGATGACGCTCCCGGTCATCATCATCGCCGGCCGGGCCGCCCTGACCTCGGTGCCGCCTTCCATCCGCGAAGCCGCCTTGGGCATGGGCGCGTCCAAGCTGCAAATGGTGGGGCATCACGTGCTGCCGCTGGCCATGCCCGGCATGTTGACCGGCTCGATCATCGGCATGGCCCGCGCCCTGGGCGAATCGGCGCCGCTGCTGATGATCGGCATGGTCGCCTTCATCGTGGACGTGCCCAAGGGCTTGATGGACCCATCGACGGTGCTGCCGGTGCAGATTTATCTGTGGTCCGACCTGCCGGAACGGGCGTTCGTGGAACGAACCTCGGCCGCGATCATGGTGCTGCTGGCGTTCATGATCCTGATGAATGGCCTGGCGATTTTGCTGCGCAAACGCTTCGAGCGGCGCTGGTAAGCTTCAAACCCACTCGCCCACTCTCAAAAACCAAGGATTATCGCCCTCATGAGCACGACCGCCCTCGAAACCAAGGTCGCTCTGGACCAGGCGCTCGACCTCAATACCGCGCCCCGCAAGCAGTCCAGCGTCGAAGTGACCGATTACGACAACCGGCAAACCGTCGGCAAGATCACGGTGGACCATCCGAAAATGGTCTGTCGCGGCGTCAACGTTTATTACGGCGAGAAGCACGCGATCAAGAACGTGGGTCTCGACATTGGCGCCAACGAGGTGATCGCTTTCATCGGCCCGTCCGGCTGTGGCAAATCCACCTTCCTGCGCTGCCTAAATCGGATGAACGACACCATCTCCATCTGCCGCATCACCGGGCAGATTAAATTGGACGAGGACGACATCTACGATAAAAGCGTCGACGTGGTCCAACTGCGCGCCCGAGTTGGCATGGTGTTCCAAAAACCCAACCCGTTTCCCAAATCCATCTACGAAAATGTCGCCTACGGACCGCGCATTCACGGCATGGTCAACACCAAGGCCGAACTGGACGACCTGGTGCGCGACAGCCTGGAACGGGCGGGCCTGATCAAGGAGGTGGAGAAACGGATGAACGAGCCGGGCACCAGCCTGTCCGGCGGCCAGCAACAGCGGCTGTGCATCGCCCGGGCCATCGCGGTCAATCCCGAGGTGATCCTGATGGACGAACCCTGCTCGGCGCTTGACCCCATCGCCACCGCCAAGATCGAGGAATTGATCGATGAACTGCGGGAGAACTACACCATCATCATTGTCACTCACTCGATGCAACAAGCGGCCCGCGTGTCCCAGCGCACCGCCTATTTCCATTTGGGCGATCTGATCGAGGTTGGGGAAACCGACCAGATTTTCACCAATCCCAAGCATAAGCTGACCGAGGATTACATCACCGGTCGCTTCGGTTGATTCCGCCCTCTACTTGCGATCCGTCGGGAGCACTCTACCCATGGCTATCAGTCAGGACGCCCACACCGTCAAGCAATTCGATATACAGCTCGCCAATCTGCGCAATCTGGTACTGGAAATGGGCGGGCTGGCCGAGGATCAGATCAAGCGCGCCATCGCGGCGCTGGACGAGGAAGACATGGCCGCCGCCCGCGAGGTGATCGCGCGCGACCGATTGATCAACGGCATGCAACTCAAGGCCGACGAGGATTGCGTCAGCCTGATCGCCCTGCGCCAGCCGGTCGGCGGCGATCTGCGGATGATCATGTCGTTGGCCAACACCGTGACCGATCTGGAACGGATCGGCGACGGCGCCAAGAAAATCGCCCGGATGGCCATTCAGATTTACGACGGCGTCAGTAGCCCGCCCAGCGCCAAGTTGTTACGCGACGTGACGCCGATGGCCGAACTAGCGGCTGGAATGCTGCACGACAGCCTTGATGCCCTCGCCCGCCTGGATGTGGAAAAAGCGCTGACCATCATCCACAGCGACGACGAACTGGATCAGGAATTCCAGTCGGCGCTGCGGCGGCTGATCACTTACATGATGGAGGACTCGCGCACCATCGGGCACGCGATCAACGTGGTCTTCATCGTCAAGGCGCTGGAGCGGATTGGCGACCATTGCAAAAACATCGCCGAGCACATCGTCTATCTGGTCGAGGGCAAAAATATCCAACGACGCCGCAACATCGACATGGACACGAACACGAGCGGATCGGCGCGAGCGGCGTCGGAAGAGTAAGCGGTCGACGCGCCGCAACGGACACCTTGTCGCGCAAAGCCGTACTCAGCGCAACATCCAAATCAATAGCAGCACGAACAGCGCCACCAGTCCCAGCGGAACCAGCGCCGCCGGCCAATCCTTCGGAGCGGCCCGGCTTCGTTCGGCCGCCGCCTTGAGGCCCGGTCGAAACCACAGGATCACCAGCACCGCCGCCAATCCGCCCAGCAGGATTTCCCACCACGCCGCCGTTTCCACTGTCGCACCCCCTGGAAAATCGTCAACCCGACCACTCAATCCTTGCCGCGCCCGCCGCCGGACGGAAACGCCGGCTGCGGAAACGGCGTCACGTTGTCGCCACCCTCCACCGGCCGAACCTTGCTGACGCCTTCCCGTTCCACCTCGTCGATCCGCACCACGGAGTGCAGGGGCACGAACGTGCGCTTCACGCCGGCGAACTCGTTTTGCAACTTCTCCTCGGCCGGGTTGATCAGCACGCCCGAACGTTCGCCGAAGATCAGTTCCTCGACTTCGATGAAACCGTACAACTCACCTTGATAAATCTCCCGGGCATAAAGTTCGTACAGCTTGCCCTGGTTGACGAATAGGACGCGGTAAATGCTCTTGGTGATTTTGGACATTGACGGTCGAGCCATGATCGGAAAGGCGTCAATCTAATCCCGTTCGGCGCGGCGGGCAAATTCCCGCTGGCCGAAAGACTGCGATAGGTGTCGACAAGACGGTAGCCAAGCCCACCATCCATAGCGATACCTCCCAACCCAGGGCAATCGCGCTACGCTTTTTCCTAATATTTATCAATTAGTTGTAGAGAATAAGCATGCCGTATCAGCAGACTAATATCCAGTTGGATCAATGCGTTATGTTGACATAGCGCGATTGCCCTGCTCCCAACCTTCCGGAGCCTTGACAAGGGGCCACGGCGGGACTACAAGAACGTTTGGCAAGATGCAACGACACTGAGTTAAGACAAGCCAAATCTGGCGTGGAGTCGAACGATGGCAATGACGATGGTAGAATCGACCCAACAGAGTCCGACTGGGCGCTCAACAGGCAAGGTTTTGAGCATCGCGCGGCTCAAAAACAACATCAATGCTCAGCTTGATGTTTCAGAAAAGATTTTTGAGCTTGTTCCCAAGCTTGCTGAGATCGCAGAGAAACCGCCGCAAAATTCGGATCTGAAAAATCGCCTAGAGGACATAATGGACGAACTTCTTTCGATGGGCGAAAAGCTGACCCAAGTGACCCAAGATACGGGAGACGGACTTCTCGAATTGTTGCGGGAACCCAAAAAATAAGGCGCTGCCCATATGTGCCCTAAGGGGACGCCTGACCAAGTGAATCAGGAGGTTGCCTCTCGAAAGCAGCGTGCAGAACAGGGTCTTGGCCAAGTCGATGCGGCTAAAAAAAGCGTAGAGCCACTACGCGACGACTCCGATAGACGTATTAAAGTGGCCCGAGCGGAGGAAGATATCCGGCGAAGCCAGGCAGAGTCCAAAGTCAGGGATAATGTGACGATAACCTTCGTGGTTTCGTTTATGGTTTTGATTTTTCTCGTCTCGGTGGCTATTTGCGTAGCACCATTCTTAGAGCTTGAAGAGAAACGAATCGGTTACCTTTTCGAGGTTGTCAAGGTGCTCTCGCCCTTTCTGGCTTTGGTCTTAGGATACTATTTTGGATCGAACGTGGGACCCAAATAAGCCTTAACCGTCCGTGCGGGGTGGTGGTGTCGGCCCACGCATCGCCCGAGGAGCGAAAACCGGCCTGCTTCATAAGCTATTAGTGCAGCTATATATTTAGCGAATGACCCTGGACTCTCCAGCATCTAATTTACGAAACGAGGATAAGATAAGCAAATGGCGAACAACGAAAAGCCTGAATCGCGGAAAAAGCGGGTCGAGGATGGCCTTAGAACTGTGGATAGTGTCCGAAAATTTATGAATGAATTCAAATGTGCCGCTACCGAAACGGGTTTTGTCCCATTCGAAACGATGAGAAGAGTGGCGCTTTTCCAATGGCAGCTAATGGGAGCACCGGAAAATCGCGATATTGAAATTTGGCTCGATACGGAACACAAGATCTGGGGTAACACGCGCAAACTGATAGAAGATACTGCCCTCAAGATGTGGGATTGGGCGGGACAACCTTACGAGATGGCCCTCGATCAATGGCTTGCGGCGGAACGGTTGTTACTGAGCGTAAATGTGGCCGTGAAACCCCATGCAGCCGCTTCTTCGGACGTATTATCGAAGCTTGTCGATACCCTTTCCGTGAATGCCTACATGTTGCGGGTAAAAAGGCTGGCGGAACTCATGTGGATGGGCGCGGGATCCCCGGCTGGCTTATCCGAAGGGTTTTGGGTCGCCGCAGAGCAACACATCCTCACGATACTCAACGCTGCATTGAAGCAGGTCGAAACAGCTCGCGATGTCGCTGAACGCTTTCGGGCAACACTAGAGAGTTTTTCGGAAGAAAGCCACCTCACGGGTATTCGATTGCGCGCTTATCAACTGTGGGAGAATGCGGGAAGGCCTTACGGCGATACTCTCCAGTATTGGCTGGCGGCAGAGACCGAATTTCTGCGGCAAATTGCTGGGGCGAGTTAGTCGAGCGATCAAGATCGAAACCTGACGGGTTAAGAGGCCTTTTTGCACGCTTCTGTCAAGCCAACTGCTTGAAAAACAATCCTGCCCCTCTCCCGCTCGCGGCCGAGGGGCTTTTGTATGCTTAATTCTACTTTGTCAGAACACCTGTCACTATTCGTTAAGCGGCTGTTTGCGACA
>JARSSP010000066.1 GCA_029624675.1 Candidatus Contendibacter sp. | reverse complement strand
TGAAATCTGCCCGCCTGAAAGGCGGGGGTTTTAACCTTCAATATGGAAATAAAACCGATAGTTGTTCCGTCCCTGATCCCTGGCATGATGGAGCGCGGTATTGGCGCTCTTCAACAGCGCGGGTACGCTCATCGAGGTGCTTCCCGTCAAGGGCGGTGGCTACTCTGGCGAGTCGTCGCCAAAATGAGCCTTGTTGAGGAAACGGGCGCGCTCCTCGGTCTGCTTACGGGTCGTGATATCCTCTCGCAGCCAAACGAAATTCGTGATCGCCCCGGTTGCATCGCGAATGGCCGAGACATGGGCCACTTCCCAAAAAAACTTGCCATCCTTGTGGCGGCTGCATAACTCACCCTGCCAAACGCCGCCGGTGGCGATGGCCTGCTGCAACCGCTGATACTCCTTCGCGTTCAAGGTGCTGGTCTGGAGAAAATAGAGAGTATTGCCGCGAATCTCCTCCAGAAAGTAGCCGCTGACCTGGCTAAATCGGGGATTGGCGTACTCGATGATGCCATGGGTGTCGGTGATCAAAATGGAAATAGGGTTGCGCTCGACCACCCAGGACAACTTGCGCATGGTCTCCTCGGTCTGGCTGGCGCGCAGGATATACCGAACCCGATGATGCAGAACCAACCACTGGATCGGCTTGGTAATGAAGTCGGTGGCCCCCACTTCGTAAGCGCGCTCGATGGATTCGACGTCGTCGAGGCCCGTGACCAGGACGATGGGGCGATACTGCCCACCGGGCAATTGCCGCAGCGCCTCGCAAACGGCGAAGCCATCCAGCCCCGGCATCACCACATCGAGCAACACGATATCGGGCTGTTCGTGCTGGAACGTCACTAAGGCCTGCTCGCCGTCACTGGCCTCCACCACGGCAAATCCACCCTGCCGCAACGCCGCACCGGCCAGCAGGCGCTGCCCGTCATCATCGTCCACCACGAGGATCAGGGGCTGATTTCGCAGCGGATTCATGTTTCGTGCTCCGAAAGTTCTTGCCGCAGAAGGGTTTGCGCGGCGACGAACTCCTGTTCGATCGCGGCGACTCGTCCGGCGGAGTCCACGCTCCCCTGCTGACCGATCCACGATTCCAGCTCCCGGCATAAATCGTGCAGCTTCATCGCGCCGACATTGGCGCTACTGGATTTCAAGCCGTGCGCGGCGGCGCGCACCGCCTCGTCATCGTCGGCGACGACGGCCTGTCGCATTTGCTCGACGAGCGCCGACGCTCCCTGCAGATACAATCCGATCAAGCGGGCCACCAAGCCGGTGGCACCATCCCGTTCGAGCGTTCGGATCTTGTCCAAAACACCCTGATCGATGCTCGGCTTCGAAACGGCGTCCACCGATGGAATCGCGTGGGGAGGGGAAGACGGTGACGCCACCGATGGCTCGTCCCCCGCTGGCGACTGGAGCGGCGCGGGCAGCCAGCGGTTCAGAACCGCCGCCAGTTCTTTCCGCGTAAAAGGCTTGCTCAGGTAATCGTCCATGCCGACGGCCAGGCAATGGTCCCGATCACCGCTGATGGCATGAGCGGTCAAGGCCACGATCGGCAGGCTCTTGACCGATTGTCCGTTTTCCCTCAGCCGCCGCTCGCGCTCGCGAATGAGCATCGTGGCCTGGAATCCGTCCATGACCGGCATTTGACAATCCATCAAGACCAGGTCGCAATCGTGCCGGTCCAGGAACTCAAGCGCTTCCTGGCCATGGTCGGCCACCTCCACCGTGCAACCGAGGTGCGCGAGCATCAACTTGGCCACTTCCTGATTCACCGGGTTGTCCTCAACCAGCAGCACTTGAACGTCCCGCCGGATCAAGACCGGCTCCGCGCGCTCCGGCGACCGCGCGCTGGTCTCGCCGCCGAGCAACGCGCGCAGACACTGCCGCAGCGGAATCCTGCGCACCGGTTTGGGCAACTGGCTGATTCCCGCTCGCCGCGCCGATCGGTCCGACGTCTCCAACAAACCCAGCGAAGTCAACAGGAGCAACTGGATACCTCGCCACTGGGGATCGGCATCAATCGCCTGCGCCAGTTCCAACCCGCTCATTTCGGGCATCGTCTCGTCCAGCAGCACGAGCGCGTAGGGATCGTCGCCGGCCTGGACGCTCCGCAGGCTAGCCAAGGCTTCGCGACCGCTGGCGACCGCGGCGACGCGCGCCCCCCAGGCTTGCAACTGGCGGCACAGAATTTCGCGGCTGGTGGGGTTGTCGTCCACGATCAACAGGCGCGCTCCTTGCGGGATGTCGGAATCTTCCGGCGGCGCCAAACTCTCCACGCACGGCAATCGGAGGGTCACTTCGAACGTCGAGCCTTGACCCTCGTTACTGCGCACCGCGATGGCGCCTCCCATCAGTTCCACCAGTTGCTGGGCAATGGCCAAGCCCAGGCCGGTCCCACCAAACCGGCGGGTCATCGAACCGTCGGCTTGGTCGAAGGCGTTGAAAATCCGCTTCTGCAAGCGAGCCGGAATGCCGATGCCGGTATCGCGAACCTCGAAACACAGCGCGCATGTGGTGGGCGTCGCCTCCAGCACCGCGACGCGAACCACGACCTCGCCCCGCTCGGTGAACTTGACCGCGTTGCCCACCAAATTGGTCAGCACTTGGCGCAATCGCGCCGGATCGCCCCGAACCGCGACGGGTTCCAGCGGCAGATCGCACAGCAATTCCAGGCCCTTGCGCTGCGCGCGCTCGGCGAACAGGGCCACTACTCCCTCGACTATTTCCAACGCTTCGAAGTCGATCTTCTCCAATTCAAGCTTACCCGCCTCGATCTTGGAAAAGTCCAATACATCGCTGATGATGTCCAGCAGACTCGCCCCAGATTGCTGGATCAGCTCGGCGAAGCGCCGCTGTTGGGGTTGCAGTCTGGTCGCCAGCAGCAGTTCGACCATGCCCAACACGCCGTTCATGGGCGTGCGGATTTCGTGACTCATGTTGGCCAGGAATTGCGATTTCGCCTGGTTGGCCGCCTCGGCCCGCTCCTTGGCCACGTTCAGATCCTGAACCAGGATTTTCAGTTCCCTGTTGGCGGACGAAAGATCGTGGGTGCGGGCGGTGATCTTGGCTTCCAACTGAGTGTTAGAGTGCGCCAGTTCAGCGTCGCGCCGCTGGATTTGCGCCAGCATGTCGTTGAAGCCATCCACCAGCGCGCCCAGTTCGTCCTCGCTGGCGCGCGCCACTCGAACGGTGTAATCGCGGGTGCCGGCGATTTCGCTCATGGCGGCCCGCAAGCGCAGGATCGGTTCCGAAATCACCGCCTGGAACCGCATGGCCAGCACCGCCGCCAGCGTCAGCGAACCCAACAGCAGCCCAGCCAGAATCCAATAATAGCGGTGCAGGTTCTCGCTCAGGTCCCGCATGTCCAAATAGATTTCGACATGACCGAGCGCCTGGCCATCCTGTTGAATCGGCGTCTTGACCGCCAACATTCGATCCTGGACGCCAAGCGGCCCGGTCTCATTGAAAATCGCTTGCTCGGTGGCCGTCGTTTCCTGTTGCGCGGATTCGCTTTCCAGTTCCCTGCGCCATTTCAGCAGCCAATTCCGCTGGGCGTCGGTCAATCCGGTCGCTCGGTATTCGGCCAGAATTTTTTCCTGGGGATCGTCGACAAGTGCATAGGGCACATCGGGCTTGGCGCGCAGCACCGCCAGGTTCTGCTCAGCGGCCTTGAGGTCGTTGAAGAGGAGAGCGGAAGCAGTGTTGGCGCCGATCACGTTGGCCAGCGTCAAAAGCTGCGCCTGGGCCGCCTTGCGCTGGGAAAAGACTTCGTTGACGGCCAACGCTACCCCCATTGCCAGCAACACCAGGGTGTTGGTGAGCAACACGACCGCGATCAACTTGGTTTTTACCGAAAGCCTGGCGAAGGTAATCATCAAGGCGTTCCGCCGTTCTGCTCCACGATGGAGGCCAGCTTGAGCAACTGGGAGCTGAGCTTGAGATTGGCCCGCTGCGCGGTAACCAGGTTGATGTCAAAGCGGATGCGCTGGTCGGCCTCGACCAGGCCGATCATGCCACCCATCCGGGCGAAGTCGTTGATGTCGCTCACGGTCAGGACCGGCAGGCGCGCGAGCCTGGCCAGCACGGTTTTGAATTGCCCTTGCTCAAGGCGGCCGATGAACACAATATGGCATTGGTCGAGGCCCGTCGCCGCTGGCAGGTGGCGTACTTCCACCGGATGGTCTTCCACTCTTTTCCCGGAAAGCATGATCAGCGCGTCGCCAAACGGATTGGCGCCGACGATGCAGATCCACAGCGGCGCGTCATTGCTGGCGAACGCTTCCGGCGGCCACTCCACGAATTTGGCGAAATTGTACAGATAAGCCGCCTTGATGGCGTATTCGTCGAATTCGGCCCCCCAAACGCCGCCCAGCAACAACCCACCCAGTAAAAAATGGGTCAGGGCCATCAACCCGCGGCGCCATGGAACCGCCAGGCGACGCTTGGCGGCCAGCCTTCCGCCTTCGCTCCCACCCCCGGTGGAGGCGGGCGATCTCGCGAGCGGGTTTATCGGAAATTCCATTTCACCTGACCATAGAGACTGCGTTCCACTTCGACCGGGAAGGTGTAGGCTTCCTGGACGTATTCCAAGTGATTCCCATCCAGCAAATTGGCGCCCACCAGGGACAGTTCCAAATCCTTGCGAGGACGCCACCCCAGACGCAGGGTCAGAGTGGAATAAGGATCGATTTCCACGTTTCCGTAGGGGGAGAAAGTGAGAATCACCCCATCCCGATGGACGTAGCGCCACCATACATCGAAATCGAGGTTATCCTGGACATTCCAGGTCGAAAACAGGGAAATCTGATTCAGGACGCCAGAGTTAAAGGGCGGCTCCCCACCGCTTCCCTGGACCTCCTGATGCAAATACGAATAGGCGAGTTGCAAGCGCCAGTTTTGGGTCGGACGCCAATCGGCCGCCAGTTCGAACCCGTAATTATGCCCCGCCCCCACGTTTTGCAATTCCAGGGGCACCACCAGATAGGGCGGGAAAGAGCGCGTCTCCGGAAACGGTGCTCCCGGAACCGTGGCGATAATCTGGTCGTAGTCGTTGTAGAAAGCCGCCGCGTCCACGGAAAATCGCTCCGACCACTGGGAGCGGTAGCCGATTTCATAGGCGATCAGATTCTCGGATTGGAGGTCGTCGGGACTGAAAATCGAAAAAAGCGTCGGCAAATTTCCCGTGAGCGGCGAAGGGGGCAAGACAAACAGATTCACCCGTGCATCCTGCTCGCCGCGCGAGGGTGTGCGGACGGCCCGGGATACCGCCGCCCACAACCGATGGTTGGCATTCAGGGTCCACAGCAGCCGGATGCTGGGCTGCCATTCCCAGCCGGTGAAATCGTTGTGCTCGACCTTCAACCCAACCGTCAGGCGCAACTGTTCCGGAATCAGCTCCGCTTGATCCTGCACGAAGGCGCTGAAGAGTTGCGTGGTCAACTGGCTGGGTTTGACGGAACTGAACAAGGTATCGGTGAATTGATCGGAATCGCGCCGGTAACCCAGGCCCCAGACGATGGCTTGTCGATCAGTCAGCGCGAAATTGTGCTGAAAATCCAGATCGAAGGTATCGGAGTCGGCGACGTAAAGGGGATCATCGCGCCTCGCGTACTGATAATACGCTTGCAGACCCATCCCCGAGGTGGCGGAGTCTTGCCGCTCCCAGCGGGCCTGCACGCTGCCGCCCGAGGCCGTGACCGGCGACAATCGCGGTTCGACATACGGTGGAGCAAGCCCGGGCAAGGTGTAATTCTGATCGAAATTCCCGTCGTACACGTCGCCCTGCACGGCGACCTTGTCTTGGGCCGACGGCGCCCAGTCCAGCCGGAATCCACCCCGCCCCATCCGCCAATCGTCGCCCACGTCGCCACCGGTCGCGGCGGCCGTCTGACCGTCGCGGTCGGTGAATTGCCCATAAATCCGATATTGCGCGCTGTCGCCCAGCTTGCCGCCATAACGAACCCCGGCGATGGTTCGTTCCTCGTTGCCGGCGGTCAGCGTCGCCAATCCGCCTTCGGTATCCTTGCTATTCCTGGTGATGATGTTGATCACGCCGTTGACCGCGTTGGCGCCCCACAGGGCGCCTCCCGGTCCACGCACCACCTCGATGCGCTCGATGTCGGGCAGAAACAAGTCTTGTATTTCCCAATACACCCCGGAAAATTGGGTGTTGTACACGGTGCGGCCATCGATCAGGACCAGCAACTTGTTGGCGAAGCGGCCGTTGAAGCCGCGAATGGTGATGGCCCAGCGGCTGGAATCGATGCGCGCCACTTCCACGCCGGGCGCGAGCCGCAGCGCTTCCATCACGTTGGTCGCTCCCGACCGGCGGATATCGTCGGCGGTGATGACGAAAACCGCCGACGCCGTGTCTTGCAAGGCTTGTTCCACCTTCGCCGCCGACACCACCTTCACCTGCATCAGGTCCTCGATGCTGAACCCGGTCAAATCGGGCGCGGCGGCGACCGCCGAACCGGTCAACAGGCCCAGGCCGACCGGAAAAAACTGCCTAAATAGCATCTTAATCATTGATTTATTTGCTATTAAATTTCCAAAATAACATTTAGCGACTTTCGCGCCAGGATATAACGAGGCTACCCCAAGCCGAAACTCTCAAGCGTCATCCATTATCCTTACTGAATCGCTTCGCTAAACGTGATCCCTCGCAATCCTTTGCCGCTCCCGGTCACTCCTGCCCATTATGGTAACCAACTTACCCAATTTCGAAACCCGGCTCGAGCCCGAGAGTGGCGCGAAAATTCCTCTCCCGCGAGCGGGAGAGGGATCGAAGCGAGACTGCGGTTTTCCCGCTTGGCGGACTCGTCAAAGGTTGTACAATCGGCAACCCAACGCTGAACCGACCTAACCTGCCCATGACTCGCTTCATCACCGTAGGCGAATAGGCCATCCAAACCCATGACCATTCGCAATCTCGACGCACTCTTCAAACCGGACACGGTCGCCCTGATTTGTAACGGTGGCCATGACGAGGAAATCATCGCCCGCAACCTGATGGGCAGCGGTTTCAAGGGGCCGATCATGCCGGTGGACGCCAAACGCATCGCGCTGGCCGGCGCCCTTGCCTACCGTGACATCGCCAGTTTGCCGCTACCCCCGGCCTTGGCCATCATTACCCGACCGTTGCGGGAAGCACCGACGCTGATTCGGGAACTGGGCGAACGTGGCGCCCGCGCGGCGCTGCTGGTCAGCGATGCCCGGAATCTGCCGCCCGCCGAGCGCGCGGCCCTGGGGCAAGCCGTCCTGGACGCGGCCCAACCCTATTTATTGCGGGTGTTAGGCCCAGGTTCCCAAGGCTTCAATGTCCCCCGCTCCAATCTCAATGTCAGTCTGGATCGTCAACCGCTTCTGCCCGGCGAGATTGCCCTGATCACCGAATCCGGCACCATCGGGCAAACCGCCCTCGACCTGGGTAATCATCACGGCTTCGGGTTCAGCCATCTGATCCATCTGGGCGACAGCCTGGACGTGGACTTGGCCGATGTTCTCGACTATTTGGCCGGCGATTACCACAGCCGGGCGATCCTGTTGTACCTGGAGCGCATCGGCGACGCCCGCAAATTCATGTCGGCGGCGCGGCGCGCGGCCCGCGTCAAACCGGTCGTCGTGCTGAAACCGCGCCGCTACCCCGAAGAGCCGGATGATGCCGTCTATGCCGCCGCCTTTCGCCGCGCCGGTCTGCTGCGAGTGGACGACAGCGAGGAATTCCTGCAAATGATCGAAGTGCTGAAAGTGGCCAAGCAGGTCCGCAACGACCGGCTGGCCATTCTAAGCAACAGTTCCAGCATGAGCCTGCTGGCGACCGATACCTTGTATCAATTTGGCGGGCGATTGGCGCAATTTTCCGAACCGACCCAACAGGGGTTGGAACCCCTGATCGAATCCAGCGCCCTGCCCAATCCGGCCGACTTGGGTGACCAGGCCGACGCGACGGTCTACGGTCGCGCGCTCGATCTGGTGCTTGCCGACCCTGGCGTGGACGGGGTGCTGGTCATCAAAACCCCCAGCGCCCTCGGCAACACGACCGCGGTGGCCGATACCTTGATCCAGCGCCTTTCCACCAGCCGTCACTGCGTCATCGCCAGCTTCCCCGGTCCCCGGACCGGCGCGGACGCGCGCCAGCGGTTGCTGGAACGGCGGGTGCCAACCTACGAAACCGCCAGCGCCGCCGTACGCGCGTTCATGCGAATTGTGCAATACAAACGTAACCAGGCGCTACTGATGGAAACCCCCCCCTCGCTGCCGGAGGAATTCACCCCCGATGTCGCGGCGGCGCGGACCCTCATCGCCCGAGCGTTGAGCGACGGCCGTGGCGGCCTGAACGAATACGAGGCGATTCAACTCCTGGCCACCTACGGCATCCCGGTGGCGGAAACCCGGCTGGCCCGCTCCCCGGACGAGGCCGCCGCCATGGCGGCGCAATTGCATCCGCTGGTCGCCCTGAAAATCATGACCCCGGAAGCGGTCACCCAGCCACGGATCGGAGGGGTGGCTCGTTATCTGGGCAGCCCGGACGCGGTGCGGCAGGCGGCGACCACGATGCTGACGCGGTTGCGCGAGGTGGCGCCGGCGGCCCGGTTCAACGGTTTCGTACTCCAGCCGATGGTGGCCCGCGAGGGGGCTTATGAATTGACCGTGGGCGTGCGCGCCGGCGGGGGATTCGGGCCGGTGATCTACTTCGGCCAGGGCGGCGCCGAAACCGAAGCCATCGGCGATCTGGCCTACGGCCTGCCGCCACTCAACCTGCACCTGGCTCGCGAGATGATGGCGCAAACCCGGATCTATCAGCGGCTGCGCTACAGCCTGTTGCGCCGCGCCAATCTCAACGCCCTGGCGCTGACCCTGGTCAAGGTCTCGCAAATGGTTATCGACCTTAGCGAGCTGGCCGAACTGGATATCAATCCGCTGTGGGTCAACGCCCGCGGGGTGGTGGCTTTGGACGCCCGCGTGCGGCTGACGCCGCCCGCCGACATTCCGATCCAGCGTCTGGCGATCCGCCCCTATCCCAAGGAGTTGGAAGAAACCATCACCTTGTCCAACGGCAGGGAAGTGCTGCTGCGCCCGGTATTGCCCGAGGACGAGCCGGCGCTTCAGGCACTGGCGCTACGGGCTTCGCCCGAAGACCTGCAGCGGCGCTTCTTTCGGCCCATTCGCGA
Organism: Candidatus Contendibacter sp.; assembly: GCA_029624675.1. GTDB lineage: Bacteria > Pseudomonadota > Gammaproteobacteria > Competibacterales > Competibacteraceae > Contendibacter. The sequence goes on along the minus strand of JARSSP010000066.1, from coordinate 45,316 downwards.
ACTGTCGCACGACCTGGCGGCGACCCTGACCCAAATTGACTATCATCGGGAAATGGCGCTGGTGGCGGTCGGATCCGGCCTGCCTGGCAAGGCCGAGGTGTACGGCATCATCAACCTCAGCGCCGATCCGAACAACGAACGGGCCGAGTACTCCATCCTGATCGACCGGGCGTTGATGGGCCTGGGCCTGGGCAATCGATTGACGCGGCGCATCATCCATTACGCCCGGGCGCGGGGCATCCAGGAAATCTACGGCGAGGTGCTGACGGAAAACAAACCCATGCTCCAAATGAACCGGGCGCTGGGTTTCGCCGTCCACAACGACCGGGACGATCCCGGGCTCAAGCACGTCGTGCTGTCACTCCATCACGCAGGTCTGTCCATAGGGTAAATTCATCATGAGCGAAAAGCGTCTTTTGGTCGTCGACGATGAGCCCGAGTTTGGCGAACTCGTGCGCAAGGTAGCCGTGAATCTGGGATACGAAGCGCGGGTCACCACCAGTGGCCGCGAGTTTCAAGACGCTTACCACGAACTGCGCCCCACCATGATCGTGATGGACATGGTCATGCCCGAAATGGACGGTAACGAACTGGTGTTGTGGCTGATGGAACAGCGTTACGCCGCCCATCTGATCATCATCACCGGCTACAGTCCCGACTACGCCAAGGACGCCCGCGTGCTGGCGGAATTCAACGGCCTGCGCTCGGTCACGGCCCTGACCAAGCCGATTGGACTGGCCAAGCTGCGCGAGGCGCTTAACAGTGGGGGCTGAGCGTGGACCGGTCCATCGAACCGCAACGGCGGGCCTTGCGCGAAACCGGTCTTACTCGCGCCACAGGGCCTCGACCGGCTTGAGCAGCGCCGCCTTGCGGGCGGGATAAAACCCAAAAAACACTCCCGTTCCCACCGCGAACAGGAACGCCAGCGCACCGACGCCGATGATCATGCCCAGCATGATCAGGGCGGTGCGCAGCGCGATTCGCGCCCAGCGCCCACCAGGCCTTGGCCGGAGCGGCGTGCCAGTTCATACGTGGACCTCACCGTCGTGGACGATGCGCCCGTCCTTGAATCGCACCAAACATTGCGCATACTGGGTGATATCGGGTTCGTGCGTGACCAGGAGCAGGGTAATGCCCCGTTCGACGTTCAGACGACGAAACACCACGCCGGAAATCGGCGCACGGATCACGCTATTGCGCCGGTTGATGCGGTCCCGCTCCAGTTGTGCCTCGGCCAGTTTCAACTGGGTGGTGGCGGCATCCACCTGCTGGCGGGCGATGTCCAGTTCCTCCTTGGCGACCAGATTCTTGCGCTGGAGAGCGATGATCCGGTCAATCTTGATCCGGGCCAGGTCCAGCGCCGCCGCTTGGGCGGCCAGCACGTTAGCCTCGCTCTGCTTGACCTGGGCCTGGAACAGGGCAGGATCGAGTTCGGCCAACACAATGCCGCCCTCGCCGATTTCCTTTCCAAGCACGGCGTGGACTGGCGGTTTGCCGGTATCGCTGGCACCGGCGTGGACGCAATGTGGAATTATGTGATGACTTCTCCGTTCACTTGGTCAAGCCAGTCGGTGGTCACTGGGTGAAATCGATCCGCGTGATACTACGGTCGAGGTTGGTAGCCGGTGAGCGGACCGGTGCGAGATGTCAGTCCGGCATATTGCCGATCCCGAATTTGCTGAAAGCGTTCCGAATAATTAAAAATACCATAATTCAAATATTTATATCGAGTCTTTCGATATAGCCAATCGTTGAAGGCGAACACGGAACCACTTGGCGGGATTTCCGGCGCCGAGACTCGGGTACGAGCCGGCAAATCCCCGGCCGCTGCCCGATACATGACCAGACCGTAGGCTCCCACGCTGAGAATCGCACCCAGCCCTGCCGGCACCGCGGTCCAGCGAATCCAGCGCAACCGGTCGAACTGGGCGAGCATCAATCCGACCGCCAGCAACGGCAACAGCAGGCGCCCGCCAGGATGGATCAGCCCAAAAAAATTGTAGGGCGCGATCAGATAACACCCGATCACGATCAAACCGAACCGGCGCATAACCGGGACCGGCAAGGCTATCGACGGCGGTCCGTCGAGACCACACGAGGAAGATACCCTGTCCGGCTTGAGAAACACCAGAAGCACGAAGATACCCAAACCCAGCACCACCAAGGCATTACTCATCGCTCCCAGCCAGTAGAGCCAGGGACGCTGTTCCAGCAAGCTGGTTCCATCGGGCAAAAGCAGGTTGCGGAACCCGCCCAGCAGCAGCGGCGATCCAAATTTATACAGGATGAACTCCGCGACGCCTTCCATCCTAGCATCGGCCACCGGCGCCTCGAAGCCGGACAGCCGCCTACCGAGCACGAACCAGAGCACCAGCAGGCCAAGAGGTACCAGAGCGAGCAGGATGCGACGGCGGACGCGAATCGATCCCCATGGCACCAACAGGATTGCCAACAAACCCCATGTCATAAAGATCATCGCATGGGCGAAGAACAGGGCTGCTCCAAAACCGGCAATCCACGACGCGGATCGGTGCTCGTCGTACCAGACCAGAAAGGCGAAGAACAACAACAGCCCTAACTGATAGCTGGCAAAGCCATACCAGAAATAGCTCGCCAGGGCGACCACGGCGACCAACAACGTCAAAACCGCACCGCGACTGTCCTCGGGCACGAACCGTTGTGCGAACCGCCATAACACCCACAACCAACCCGCAAGCATGAGGATCAGAAAGGTCTTACCCGCCATGATCGGCTCGAAACCGAGGCAGAACAGACCCAGCAGAGCCGGCGCCAGACTGTTGGGAATCGGATAAGGGGCAACGATGAAGCCGGCAACGGCGGCGGAATCGGCGATCTTCAACGCCAGAATCTTGCCCTGATACAACCATTCGCCAAAATCGTGAAAGTAGGGCGCCGGCGCTGCGGCGATCACCAGCGCCAAGCTCACAATCAAGCCGACGGCGCACCCATACCCAATCCGGTTAAACCACATTCCAATCACCATCCTCATCAAGCCACATTCTTCCTTGGATCAAAAGCATCCCGCACCGCCTCGCCGACGAACACCAGCAGGCTGAGCATCAGCGCCACCACCACGAAACCGCTGATTCCCAGCCACGGCGCTTGCAGATTGTCCTTGCCCTGGCGCAGCAGATCGCCCAGCGAGGCGGAGCCCGGCGGCAGACCCAGCCCCAGGAAATCCAACGCAGTCAGGGCGACGATGGAACCGGACAGGATGAACGGCATGAAGGTTAAAGTCGCCACCATCGCGTTCGGCAACACATGCTTGAACATGATCCGCCCGTCGCTCATCCCCAGGGCGCGGGCGGCGCGGACGTAATCGAAATTGCGGGCGCGCAGAAATTCGGCACGCACCACGCCCACCAGCGCGGTCCAACCGAACAGCATCAGGATGAACAGCAGCGTCCAGAAGCCCGGCACCACAACGCTGGACACGATGATGAGAATGAACAACTGCGGCAGCCCGCCCCAGATTTCCAAAAAGCGCTGGAACAACAGATCGATCCGTCCACCGAAATAGCCCTGCACCGCCCCCGCCGCCACGCCGATCACCGAGGAGGTCAGGGTCAACAACAAACCGAACAAGACCGAAAGGCGCAAGCCGTAGATCAACCGCGCCAACACGTCGCGGCCCTGATCGTCGGTGCCCAGCCAGTTGGCGGCGGAAGGCGGCGCTGGCGCCGGTACGGGCAGATCGTAATTGACCGTGTCGTAGCGGAACCGGATCGGCGGCCAGAGCATCCAGCCCCGTTCGTCGATGAGTTGTGCCAGGTAGGGATCGCGGTAGTTGGCCTCGGTCGGGAACACGCCGCCGAAGTCGATTTCGGCGTAGTCCTTGAACACCGGCGCGTAGAAAGAACCCTGATAGGAAATCAGCAACGGCCGGTCGTTGGCGATGAATTCCGCGCCCAGACTCAGTCCGAACAGCAGCAGGAACAGCCACAGCGACCACCAACCCCGCCGGTTGGCGCGAAATTGCGCGAAGCGGCGCCGGGTCAACGGGGCGACATGAATCCCGAAGCGCGTCGACATCCCTCACCCCTCCCGCGCCGCGAAATCAATTCGTGGATCGACCCAATGATAGGTTAGGTCGCTGACCAGGTTCAGCAACAAACCAATCAAGCTGAACATGTACAGCGTCCCGAACATGACCGGGTAGTCGCGTTTCACCACCGCCTCGAAACCCAGCAACCCCAGCCCGTCCAGCGAAAAGATCACCTCGATCAGCAGCGAACCGGTAAACAGCATTCCCACCAGCGTCGCGGGGAACCCAGCGATCACCAACAACATGGCGTTGCGAAACACGTGCCCGTACAGCACCCGCCGCTCGCTCAAACCCTTGGCGCGAGCGGTCATGACGTACTGTTTGTTGATCTCGTCCAGGAACGCATTCTTGGTCAGCATGGTGAGCGAGGCGAAACCGCCGATCACCATCGCCGTCACCGGCAGGGTCAGGTGCCAGAAATAATCCAGAATCCGCGCCGGCCAACTCAAATCCGCCCAGTGGTCCGAGGTCAATCCCCGTAATGGAAACCAGTCCAGATACCGTCCACCGGCGAACACGATGATCAACAGGATGGCGAACAGGAATGCGGGGATGGCGTAGCCGACGATCACCGCCGCGCTGCTCAGCACATCGAAACGCGAGCCGTCGCGCACCGCCTTGGCGATGCCCAGTGGGATCGAAATCGCGTAGATCAGCAGCGTACTCCACACCCCCAGCGAGATCGAGACTGGCAGCTTGTCCAACACCAGATCCACCACCGCCCGGTCACGGAAATAGCTCTTGCCCAGATCGAAGCTCAGATAATCGCGAATCATTCGTCCAAAACGGACGTAGGCCGGCTGGTCGAAGCCAAATTGACGATTGAGTTCGGCGATGAAAGCCGGATCGAGACCCTGCGCGCCACGATAAGCGCTTTTACTAGCGTCACCTTGCGTCGCTGCCACTCCGCGCCCCGCCTCCACGCCCTCGCCACCGCCGACCCGGGCGGTGGCGGACACAGCGGTATCCTTGAGCTTGGCTAGCATTTGCTCCACCGGCCCGCCGGGTGCGATTTGCACGATGACGAAGTTGATGGCGACGATGCCCAGCAGAGTCAACGGAATCAGTGCCAGGCGACGGAGGATGTAAGCGAACATGGAGAAAGCTTGGAAGGGGCCTTTTAACTTGTCGTGGCGGGTATTTGCATCGAACACCCGAGGAAGATCGCAATGGCTAGAGTACCGGCGAGCGGCCGGACCCGCAATCAGGCCGTAATAGTACTGCGTGGCGAGTTCGACTCGACCACGGTCGCGTGGTCGGGACAGCGGGTTTTCAGGGCGACGGTGAACAGGGCCAACGCCGGTCGGTCGCGGAAGCGGTACAGATGCGCGGGACAGCGGCAATCGGAGGCGCCGAAACGGAACGGTGGCGGCGCACCGCCCAGTTCCCCAGCCAATACCGCCGCCCACAGGCATTCGCGGCGGATCGGATCGTGACTGAACCAGACAGCGTCGAGCGCGGCGTGGCGCCGCAAAAAGTCAATATGCCAATGCGGGCGGTCGGCGAGCCGGCGATGATGCGCCAACCGCGCCGCCACCCCGCCCGGCCCGCAGGCGCTGCCGACATAAACCATCCAGCCCGGCGCCAGCGCCAGTCGGTAACGCCGGCCCACCGGCACGCTATCCGTCACGGCAATTCGCAGCAGCAACGCGTAAGTGCCTGGCCGGGCTTCGGGCCGAGCAATGGGAACCATGGTTTATGCCCTGAGTTTGAGTCAAACAACAAGGCCAGAATCGAGGTCTGGCCTTGAAGGATTCTGGCGGTGGAGTATATCGCTCCGCCCCGCGATCTGGGCGAGTACGAGTTGCGGGACCACGATGGAACAGGTATATGTCAAAATCCACCGACCAACACTTCGACCAATAGCAACTGGCGTACAGAAAAGGGAGCGTGAGATGCCCACCCAAGTAAAACTCTCGCCTTTGGCCAAGCAGGTTTGCTACATCCTCACCGGTGGCGATACCGCGTATTGCAACTTCCGTTTCGGCACGCAAGTGGTCTCGCAAGCAAAGTTCCTGGACGTGGCGTGGTATATTTCGGTGGGAGCGATCCAAGTCGTCGAGATGCCCTCCGGCACGGGAACCGCGGCCGAATACTATCCTTGCACGGCGCACCCCGACAAGAAGGCGACGTTACAGGTGAAAGCGCCGCTGAATCAGGCCGACCATATCACCGCATCCAACGTGATCCACGAGGCAACCCACGCGATGCAGGACATTCAGCGGTTGATTCTGGCGCAGGAGGATGCGGAGGCGGCGGCGTTCGTCGCCCAGGCCGTCTACTTCCACTACCACCGCTTTCCCGAAGCACCGCTGACTGGCGATTCCCCATCCGACGCCATCATGAAGGTCGCGTTTGACATCGCCAGCGCCAATGTCGGCGGCTTCATCGTCGATGCCACGGATGAAGAACGGTTGCGCAAAGTCATCATCGAGCACCCGCATTACCGGTCGAATATTGACCCGTTTTTCAAGTACCGCTTCCCCGGTGTGGCGATTCCGCCGTAGCCCATCGCCACCGCGCGGCTTTTTCCGCTTTGGTGATCAAATCAAGCGTGTTTCGGTTGTCGTTCCGGAAGCGCTAAGCCACGGAAACCCGCCCCAAACCCCTCGGTGGCATCGCAAACTTCACAAATAAAAACGCCCAGCCGATTCGGTATGGCAGTCTATCTTGTGCAGCTTCATGGCGTCGCTGCACGTACAAGCATCAACGCCCGTCCTCCTCCACCGCCGCCCACAACGCCCGCGCCAGCCGCTGCGGCTCATCAGTGCCCAGCCGCGGGCACTAGCCCGAGGCCAGGGTGATTTCGACCGCTTCCCAGCCCGGCATGTTGTAGAGCCCGCCGCGCGGGGTGCGGTAAATGCCCCAGCCGTACAGCCAGGAGTTGCGGACCGGCTCAACCGCCACAATTTGGGCCAGTGGAATCCGCTTGCGAATCAGGCCGACGCCGAAATGAAAGCACAGTCGCGTTTCGTCGATTTCAACGGTCAGGTCGTAAAAGAGCAGCGCCGTGATCCTCATCGATCACCGGCCCACCGTAGAGGAAGACGGGCTCCCCGAACGCCAGCCCCAGGCCCGCCAGTATCAGGGCGGACGCGGCCGGCGAACCGACCACGACGGCGCCGAACGGAGTATGCCGATAACGACAGGATTCGAGACAGATCTGACAATCACAATAACAGGCTAGCCCCCATAGGAGGCATTAAATCACACTCAGGGGTTGACCGGAGTTTGATAAGCTAACTTGGCGATTTTACAATAATTTTCCTACATCATTCGCCGCGAGGCTGAAAACCAAAACTGTCCGAACCATTGTTCGTTTGGATGTCCGATCAATTCAAATTCTTCGCCCTAATCTCTCCCACCAGCAGGAACGAGTAGTCCGCACTCTCTCTTACCCTGTGCCATTGCCGACAATCTTCCCCACCACATTGTGGCGACCCCCACAGCGATCTGTTTTATTATAAAAAAATATAATATCATCAATATGTTACCAACATAACCTTTTCAGGCACGGCGATTGCTAACAATGTCGTGCCGTCCGTTCTCCGGCGGTGGCGGACGAAAGTTTCGCCCTTGACCAATTTGGGGTCACCTTTGGAGTAAGGTCTATGACATTCGCAAGTTCGGCCTTCGCGCTCGCAAGGCGTCGAGGCATGACACGCCAACTGTTGTTGATATTGTTAATCGCGTTTGGATTGAGCGTACCATCGGCATTCGCCGAAACGATTCATGTTAACGAAGCCAACCTGGTGTTGCCCAACTTTGCTGACGCCGCGCTCGCCCAATTCTTCGGCGGCGTCTCGGGTTGGACCCTCTTATCCTGGGGTTTGCTGCTCTGCGTCGGCGGGTTGATCTTCGGCGCAGTCATCTACAGTCAGATTCGCCGGCTGCCAACCCATCGTTCGATGGCCGAGGTCAGTGAACTGATCTACGAAACCTGCAAGACCTACATGTTCACGCAAAGCAAGTTCTTGCTGATTCTGGAAGCGTTCATCGCGGTCATCATGGTCGCCTACTTCGGTGGGGTCCAGCATATGAACGTGTCCGAAGTGCTGCTGATCCTGGCTTTCTCGTTGATCGGCATTGCCGGCTCTCTAGGTGTGGCGTGGTTCGGCATTCGCATCAACACGCTGGCCAACAGCCGAACCGCGTTCGCCGCGCTCCGGGGTAGGGCGTATCCGGTCTATGCCATTCCGCTCCAGTCCGGTATCTCCATCGGCATGTTGTTGATCTCCACCGAACTGTTGATCATGCTGGCGATTCTGTTGTTCGTCTCGCCCGCGCTGGCCGGCAAGTGCTTCATCGGTTTCGCCATCGGCGAATCACTCGGTGCCGCCGCCCTGCGTATTGCTGGTGGCATCTTCACCAAGATTGCCGACATCGGTTCCGATCTGATGAAGATTGTATTCAAAGTCAAGGAGGACGATGCTCGCAACCCCGGCGTGATCGCCGACTGCGCGGGCGACAACGCTGGCGATTCCGTCGGACCCACCGCCGACGGTTTCGAGACGTATGGCGTGACCGGTGTGGCACTGATCAGCTTCATCATGTTGGCTGTTCCGGAAGCTGCTGTCCAAGTGCAATTGCTGGTGTGGATTTTCGTCATGCGGGTCATGATGATCGTTGCTTCCGGCGCCTCCTATCTGATCAACGAGGCCCGCGCCAAGCGGCGTTACGGTAACCTGGCCCGCTTCGATTTTGAAGCACCGCTGACTTCGCTGGTGTGGATCACCTCCGGCATCTCATTGGCCATGACCTTCGTGGTGTCGTATCTGTTGATCGGCGGCATCACCATCGGCGGCAAGGTGTATGGCAATCTGTGGTGGCAATTGTCGCTGATCATCACCTTCGGCACGCTGGCCGGCGCGATCATCCCCGAAGTGGTCAAGATCTTCACCTCCGTCCGGTCTGGCCACGTCCGCGAAGTTGTGACCGCTTCGCGCGAGGGTGGCGCCAGCCTGAACATCCTGGCCGGGCTTACCGCCGGTAATTTCTCTGCCTTTTGGATGGGTGTGGTGATCGTGAGCCTGATGTCTGGCGCCTATATCGTGTCGCAGTACGACTTGGCCGCCATCATCAACCCGGTACCGGCCAAGGCCGCCATCATGGCCGCCGTGTTCTCGTTCGGACTGGTCGCGTTCGGGTTCCTTGGCATGGGGCCGGTGACCATCGCGGTGGACAGCTACGGTCCAGTGACCGATAACGCCCAGTCAGTGTACGAATTGTCCACCATCGAACAACTGCCTGGCATCGCGGCCGAAGTGAAACGCGATTTTGGTTTCGATCCCGACTTTGATGTCGCCAAGGATTTGTTGGAAGAAAACGATGGTGCCGGTAATACCTTCAAAGCCACCGCCAAACCGGTGTTGATCGGTACCGCCGTGGTGGGTGCGGCGACCATGGTGTTCTCGATTGTAATGCTGCTGACCGCTGGTCTGACCGAAAATCTCGACAAGCTGTCGCTGCTCTATCCACCGTTCCTGCTCGGCCTGATCTCCGGTGGCGCTACCATCTTCTGGTTTTCTGGCGCATCCACTCAGGCCGTGTCCACCGGTGCCTATCGCGCGGTGGAGTTCATCAAGGGTCATATGAAGCTTGACGGCACCGCGGCCAAAGCATCTGTCGAGGACAGCAAGAAAGTGGTGGAGATTTGCACGATCTACGCGCAGAAGGGCATGTTCAACATCTTCCTAGCGGTATTCTTCGGCACGCTGGCATGTGCTTTCATCGAACCGTTCTTTTTCATCGGTTATCTGGTTTCGCTGGCCGTCATCGGGTTGTATCAAGCGGTGTTTATGGCGAACGCTGGCGGTGCCTGGGACAATGCCAAGAAGATCGTGGAGACTGAATTGCGTGCCAAGGGCACCGACCTGCATGCCGCCGCTGTGGTGGGCGACACCGTGGGCGATCCGTTCAAGGACACATCTTCGGTGGCGATGAATCCGATCATCAAGTTCACCACGCTGTTCGGACTGCTGGCGGTCGAAATGGCGGTTGGCCTCGTGGCCCAGGGCCAACAAACCTTGGCCCTGAACATGGCGGCTTTGTTCCTGGTCGTCAACCTGGTGTTCGTGTTCCGCAGCTTCTATCGAATGCGGATCGACGCTGAAGTACCCAAGGACGAAAACGACTCGGATGACGAAGGCCAGACCGTTACGGAATCAGCCTGATCGTCCTTCTCGCTTCGCTCGTGGCGGAGTAGGTGAAAACGTAAAGGTCTTCGTTTCGCGAAGACCTTTTTCGTTGATTGATCCGTGGAGGCGACGTCCAGGGTATTCTCGTGAATATGTGTGACAACATCCTGTCTTGCCCCTTGCTCGCTGGTAGTACCCATTCACTCCGATACCGATTCCTGGAAACAGGCGGCGGTGTTTTGGCTGGAGCAGGCGCGGGATCTGGGCGTCCGCAACGACCATCTGGAACTGTCGATTCTCTACGAGTATCTTGGCATCGCCCACGTCTACTTTCCCGATTTCGCCGTCCGGCTGACTGACGGCGTCACGTTGCTGCTGAAAATCAAGGGCGAGGAGCGCGAGCGGGACCGGGCCAAGCATCAGGCGGCACGGCGCTGGGTCAGTCCCAGCAAGTCACACCGCGCCACCAGCGACACGGCCGGATGGTCTGGTTCGATCCATCCCCATCTCACGGGGACGGGTTCAGTCCGGACTTTTTTCAACCACTCCACCCGCACTTGCAGCCGCCCGATCTGGCCGTACAGCGCCTCGGCGTCGGTCCCGTCCTCGACCCGCCGCCGGCCCCGCCGGCGCTCGAACAGCGCCTTGAGTCCGTCTTGGGCCTCGCGTTTCCAGGTGGCCATCTGATGCGGGAATTGATGATTCTTGTATCCACGACTTGCGGCATACCTGCGCCGCGTGGCTGGTCAGCGCGAGCGTCGCGTTGCCGGAAGTGCGGGATTTGTTAGGCCACGCCAGCATCACGCTGACTGAGCGGTATGCACATCTAGCCCCGAACAATGTTCGGGCCGCCGTGGCGGTGTTGGAAAGCGCGTCACGATCTGGTCACGTGGATGCTGCCCGAAAAACAGAACAGCGACGTTAAGTCGCTGTTGAAATTGGTGGAGCAGAAGGGGATCGAACCCTCGACCTCCGCATTGCGAACGCGGCGCTCTCCCAGCTGAGCTACTGCCCCACGACAAAACAAGGGAGCGAATATTACAATCTTCGCCGGTCATTGGCTAGACCCACGCGCCCGAAAATCATGCTCCGCATCACCATCATCCTGCCCGCCCTGAACGAGGAAGCGCGAATCGCTGCCTGCTTGACCCTCCTGCAACCGCTACGCGAACAGGATTGCGAGTTGATCGTGGTGGACGGCGGCAGCGATGATCGAACCGTGGCGCTGGCCGAGCCCCTAGCGGATCGTATCATCGCGGGTTCTCGCGGGCGGGCGGCGCAGATGAACGCCGGCGCGGGGCAGACTCGCGGCGACATTCTTTGGTTCCTGCACACCGACAGCCGGCCGCCGCCGAACGCGGCCAATCTCATCCGCGCGGCGCTGGCTCGGCCGACCCAACAGTGGGGCCGGTTCGATGTGCGCCTGTCCGGCCATCATCCATTGCTGCGGGTGGTGGAAACCCTGATGAACGCCCGCTCCCGGCTGACCGGCATCGCCACTGGCGATCAGGGCATCTTCGCGCGCCGGGAGACGTTCGAGCGGGTCGGCGGCTATCCGCCCATCGCGCTGATGGAGGACATTGCCTTCAGCCGCTTGTTGAAACGCCACGGTCGACCAGTTTGCCTGCGCCAACGGCTGACAACCTCCAGTCGGCGCTGGGAATCCAACGGTATTCTTCGCACGATCCTGCTGATGTGGCGGCTGCGGCTGGCATACTTCCTTGGCGCCGATCCCGACCGGTTGGCCCGGATCTACTACCGTTCGTGAACACCGCCTACCCCTTCCCCAACGCCCGGCTGCTCATCTTCGCCAAGGCCCCTGTCCCCGGCCGAGTCAAGACCCGGCTGGCGGGACGGCTTGGAACGCGCGGCGCGGCGGTGCTGTACCGACAACTGCTGCGCCGGACCTTGCGCATCGCTTACACCGCCCGGCTATGCCCCATCGAGCTTTGGTGCGCGCCGGACGCGCGGCATGGCTTTTTCGGCGCCTGCCGACGGGAATACGGCGCCCAGTTGCGCCGACAATGCGCGGGCGATCTGGGTCGGCGAATGAACCACGCCCTAAACCGAACCCTGGCTGCCGGTCATCCGGCGGTATTGATTGGCGGTGATTGCGCATCGTTGGGGGAAGCGGAGTTGCGCGCCGCCTTCGGTCTGCTGGCCGCTGGCCATGCAGCGGTGCTGGGACCGGCGATGGATGGCGGTTATGTGCTGATCGGCTTGAACCGATCCTGTCCAACCCTGTTTCGGGGCATCGCCTGGAGCACGCCGGCGGTGCTGGCGACCACCCGTCGGCGGCTTCAGCGAACTGGAATGACCTGGGCCGAGCTACCGCCCGGCTGGGACGTGGACACGCCTGCTGACTTGTGGCATCTGCGGCGATCGCCCGCACGGTCTATTCACCATCGTTGACCGACTTCAATAACCCAAGATGGAAGAACAGAGTTCCAAACACTACGCTAAATCACAAGCAATTACCCAGTACGGGATGATTCAGTCCCCATGACGGCGCGGCATGTGGAGCGCATCTACCAGCGCGCCCTGAAACTCGATCAGGGTTCCGCGCTGCTGGCTTCTTCAGATGTAGGCAACGGTCCTTGGTTGGGATCAAGATGGGTGGAATCGACCACCTTAAATCGCTGTGTCCAGGATCAGCGCAAACTGCGTTTCGTGTTCGGATACGGCTTGCCGCCAGCTCGGCGGCCTGGTTCGGCTCAGGAACAGGAGGCCAAGGAAATTGCGCCGACTCCGCCTCAACAGGCCATGTCGTGGAACGATAATCGATGCCGCCTTCCCGCGGCTCGCGTGCGTTTGGGGTTTGTCCGGTGGTCCTTGGCCAAACGGTGAAGACGGTCGAACCGCAGCGCGAAAAACTCCCGACCCAACCCAAAGTTCCCACCACCTCCAGACGGGACTGCCTCATGACTATTCCCACCCTGCGGTCGATGTTCAATCCAGCTTCTATCGCGATCCTCAGACAAGACCGCCAAGACGACAGTCTGGCGGCACTGCTGGTCCACAACCTCATCAAAGCGGGATTTCAGGGGCCGGTGCTACCGGTCAACCCGCACCGTCGCGCGGTATCTGGAGTATTGGCGCACCGCGATGTTGCCAGCCTGCCCGAACCGCCCGAACTGGCCATCCTCGCGACGCCGCTGACGGAAAGCCCCGCGCTTGTTGGCGAGCTAGGCGCCAAGGGGGCCCGGGCCATCCTGCTGCTGATCGATGATGGGGCAACACCGACCGTCCAGGCTGACGCCGATCTGCGACGGCGGGTCTTGGCCACCGCCAAATCCCATCGAATACGCCTCTTGGGGCCGGATCGGTTCGGCATGGCGATACCGGCATATCGCGTCAACGCCGCTCTCGGCCGCACGCCGCTGATGCCGGGTTCGGTCAGCGTGGTCGCCCAGTCCGCCACGATGATGCGGGCCATCATCCATTGGGGCCACGCGCGCAACATCGGCTTCTCTCACCTGGTCTCGCTCGGCGACCAGTGGGACGTGGAAGCCAGCGATCTGCTCGACTACTTGGCGCGGGATATCCGAACCCGCGCCGTCCTCCTTTACCTGGAGAACGTCTCGAACCCGCGTCGTTTCCTGTCGGCTGCCCGGGCGGCGGCGCGAGTCAAACCGGTGATCGCGCTCAAGCCGCCGGGCGCCAGCGACACCGACGAGGCCATTTTCGACGCCGCCATCCGCCGGGTCGGCATGTTGCGCGTCGATACCATGGACCACTGGTTCAGCGCCGTCAAAGCCCTGACTCTCGGTCAGCCGAGCCGGGAAGACCGCCTGTTCATCTTGGGCAACAGCCACAGCATCGGGCTGATCGCGGGAACGATGCTGAGGGGAGCGGGCGGGCGGCTAGCGACGATCGGTCCCGCCACGCGCGACGAACTGGCCCGGCTGGTTCCACCCGATCACGCCGTCGACAATCCGCTGGATTTGGGGGATCGCGCCGGCTTCCTGGAATATGATCGGGCGCTGGAATCGCTGTTGCGAGAACCGGAGGCCGGCGGTCTCCTCGTCGTTCACGTGCCGATGTCGCCGGAATCGGACAGGCAAATCGCCCAGGCGATCATCGCCCGCGCCGCCGGAAGCCGCCGCCCCGTCACGGTCAGTTGGGTTGGAGCCACCGCCGGTTCGCCGATCTGGCAATCCTTTCAAGACGCTGGCATCCCCACCTACCGCACGCCTGAGGAAGCCGTCTGGTCCTGCCTCCGGCTGGCGGAATACGCCCGAAATCAGTCGCTGTTGATGGAGACCCCATCATCCATTCCCGAGACGTTCACCCCCGACACGGCAACGGCGCGCCGGGTTGTCGCCGTCGCCCTGGTCGCCGGCCAGGACCCCCTGAACATCCAAGCAACCCGCGAGCTGTTGGCGGCTTATCGGATCCCCTCGGTCGATACTCGCTTTGCCGCGACGCCGGAGGAAGCGGCCCGGCTGGCGGCCGAGCTGGGCGGGCGGGTGGCCTTGAAGATCTTCTCCTCACGGATCGCCAATCGCGCCGATGTGGGGGGCGTGGCTCTGGGGCTCGAAGGATCGCGGGAAGTGCTGGAGGCTGCGACCGCGATGCTGCGGCGGGTCGGAATCTTGCTGCCGAACGCCGCGATCGAAGGTTTCGCCGTGCAGCCGATGCTATCCCGGCAGGACGCTTACGAGATCGCCATCGGCGTGCGGACCGGTCGCGATTTCAAAGCCGGCGGGCCGGTGCTGTACTTCGGTCATGGCGGCACCGAAATCCGGGTGATCGACGATCTAGCTTTCGCCCTACCTCCGCTCAATATGCATCTGGCGCGGGAGCTGATGGCTCGGACCCGGATTTACGCGAAGCTGCGCGATAATCCGGGCCGCCCCGTCGATCTGGACGCGCTCGCCGTGACCCTGATCAAGGTCTCGCAAATGGTGATCGACTTGGGCGAACTGATTGAACTGGACATCAACCCCTTGTGGGTCAACCGGATCGGCGTTCTGGCCCTGAACGCCCGTGCCCGGGTCGCGCCGGCGGCGGGCCCGGCCACCGAGCGGCTGGCGATTCGCCCTTATCCCAAGGAACTGGAACAACCCGTCGAGTTGCCGGATGGGCGCTCCTTGCTTCTGCGGCCCATCTTGCCGGAGGACGAGCCCGCCCTCCAAGCGATGGTCGGCCGGATGCCCCCCGAGGATATTCGTTGGAGATTTTTTCAATCTTTCAAAGAATTACCACGGGATATGGCGGCCCGGCTGACCCAGTTGGACTACGACCGGGAGATGAAGCTAGTTCTGGCCGGGCCGGAGGTGGCCGGCCAGGCGGAACTGTGGGGAATGGCCGGCATCAGCGCCGATCCCGATTTGGAGGAGGCCGAGTTCGCCATCGCCTTGGATCGCCGCTTGGTCGGTCAAGGATTGGGTTCGTTCCTGATGCGCCGGATTATCGCTTACGCCCGACAGCGGGGCATTCGGGAGATCTTCGGCGAGGTGATGGACGACAACGAGCCGATGCTGCGGCTCAGCCGGGCGCTGGGGTTCACCGCCGAACCTTATCCAGGCAATCCCCACCTCATCCTGGTCCGGCTGCCCATCTCGCGGGAATGAGAATCGTTGCGCCGGTTGAGCCAATCGTTTTTTGACCGCTATCGCCGTTTCCCAAATCGCGAGCGGAAGGGATACGAACGACCACCCGTCGCGGCGGGCAACGAGAGATATCCAGGCGCATTGGGGCTCACTGCGTGGTTTGGGTCCAGGCCATGCGGCGGGCGAGCAGATCGACGCCAGCTTACTCGGCAATGAGCGGGCCAAACACCGCCAGCGCCACCGCCTCGAATTCCGCGTCCAGCGGATCGGCATCCCGGAACGCCAACCGGTAATAGACGTTCTCGCGTTCCGGAGCGCCCTGTTGAAAATCGTCGCCTTCCCACTGGCGCCGCGCCGCTCGCAAGGCTCTATCTCTGTCTTGCTCCTGATCCTTGCCCTTGCCGAGCGTTTCGACATAGGCCAGCGCGCTCCTGGGGAAGAAATGCAGCAAACGCCGCGTCCCGCGCCAGTACCAGTCGAGCAGCGCCCGCAGATGCGTGGCGGCATCCTCGACCGGCTCCAGCACGACTTCCTGATCCTCCGCCACCCAGCGACTTTGGAGCGTCATGCCCGCTGGCGCCGCGACGTTCAACGCCAGGTGATGCAGCCACAGATTCAGATAGTCGTTGGCCTTGATCGACGCCAGTCGATACCCGACCCGACCCGCCAGCGTCATTCCGGTCAGCCGCCCGCTCAATTCAAACTCACCCAGCTTCAGCTCCAGATCCATCGGCTCCGGCTCCCGGCGTGGCAACACCCGCCCCAGACGCCCGGCGAATCGCGTGACTCGCCCCTGGGCCTGGGCGAACACGCAGTCGCCGACCTGACCGTGTGGCAACGCTCCACTTCCCCGCGCCACCGCCCGAATCTCGGCCGCCGGCCGCCCTTCCCGATGCAGTTCCAGCATTTGCCCGAGCAACTGATGATTGGCCAACCCATCCAGCACGAACGGCTCGCGGGTCTCCAGCTCCTCCTCGCCCTCGTCGGGCCGAATGCCGAGCCGTTCCCGCAACAACCAGCGGGCTGGATTGCGAAAGAATCCCACCAAACCTTCCAGGGTCACCCGCCGCAAGGTCGGTTCCGGCTCCGGCAGTTCCGTGGTCAGCAAGGGCGCGGGGTCGCGATCACCTCGACCGGCCCGGCGGCTGGCCTCGGTCAATTCCCGCGCGTAGCTGAACAGGCGGTCGTCGCCGCTGAAATACCGGCGGCTGAACGCTTGCAACGGATGGCGCGTCACCAGTTGCTCGCGGGGCCGGCCACCGTCCGGACGATAAAAACCCCGATCCACCACGTCGAGTAACTCGCTGACCAGCACCGATGGCGGCAACGGCGTGTTGTCGCGGATGCTCTGACCGACATAGCTGAGGTACAGGCAGCGCCGGGCCGACAGCAGGGTTTCCAAAAACAGATAGCGATCGTCGTGGCGGCGGGCACGGTCGCCGCGCCGGAACCGGGTCGCCATCCGGTCGAAATCGATCAGCCGATGCGGGCGCGGATAGGCGTCATCGTGCAGCCCGAGCACGGCCACCACCGCGAATGGAATGCTGCGCATCGGTACCAGGGCGCAGCAGGTCACGCCGCCGCTCAAAAAGCGTCCCGCCGGACTTTCAGCGGCATTCAGCTCCGTCCGCAGGGCGGACATCACCACCGCTAATCCCACCGGTTCGGTAAAACTGGCCTGTCCGGCGTTGGCGCGCAGCGTCTCCAGCGTGGCGCGAATCCGCTGGATTTCGTTCTCCTCGCGGTCGCGGGGCGCGAAAAACCGGTCCAGCACCGCGTGCAGGCTCTCCACCCAGGCCGCCAGCGACCGGGATTCCCGCAACTGGGCGTCCAGCCCGAACAGCGCCTCGACGAAAGTCTGCCATTGACCCAGCGCCCACGCCTCGTCGCCTTCCACCTCGTCGTGGGGCAGAATGCCGGCGTACAAGTCCCGTCCGCGCCCCGGCAGCGCGTAGCCGAGCAATAGCCGGTCCAGCCCCATCCGCCAGGTATGCTCGGCGGTGGCCGGCAATTTCCAGAGGGCCTTGGTCCCGGCGTCGAGACCCCAGCGAATGCCGGCGTCTCGGGTCCAGCGGCGAATTTGAGTCAAGTCGGTCTCGTCCAATCCGAACCGCCGCCGCACCGCTGGCAATTCCAGCAGGCTCAACACCTGACTGGCGTCGAACCGTCCGCCCCCCAGTTCCAGCAACGCGAACAACCCTTCGACCAGCGGCTCCTCGGCCAGCGCCCCTCGGTCGGCGACGCTGAACGGAATCCGCCGTTCGGGCGGCGCGCTGGCGAACACCGCCTCGATCAACGGCCCGTAGCGGGCGATGTCGGGGGTCATCACGATCACATCGGCGGGCCGTAACGCCGGGTCCGCCGCGAACAGGGCCAACAACTGGTCGTGCAACACTTCGACCTCGCGCATCGGGCCGTGGCAGGCGTGAATCTGGAGCGAACGGTCGGCGGGCCGCAGCGGCAATGGCGGATGCTCGTCGCCGCCCCGTTCCCGCAAATGCAGGATGTCGGCCTGCAACCGGTGCAACAGATCGTCGCCCTCCGGCTCGACGAAGCCGTCCCACTCGATCCGAGGATACGCTTGCAACAGATCGATGAAATCCCGCCCCTGCTTGCCCAGCGAGGCCAGCAGTGGATGACCAATCGTCAAATACGCCTCGTCGGGATCGACCTCCTCCCCCAGCCGGGCCAGATCGCGCTCGGCTTCAATGTCGCCCCAATATTCCTGGCAGGGGTTGAGCAAGAACAGATGGATATCGATGTACCGCGCTAGCGCCGCCAGCAACTCCACATCCAGCGGCGGCAGGGCGGACACCCCGATGACACTGACCCGTTCCGGCAACCGGCGGCGGTCGATATCGCCGCTGGCCAGGCGCGCGTGAAATTGCGCCTGCACCCGCACGCGATGCGCCTCGCCGTCGCGCGCCAGCCGCCGCCACAATTCCGCCTGCCAGTGATCCTCCTGGCCCGCTTCCCAGCGGCCGATCCAGTCCGGCCGGTAGACCAGATACTGGTCGAAACAGTCGGCGATGCGGCCGGCCAGTTCGTAGCGGCGGAATTCGTCGCGCCCGTCGCCCAGATAGGCCCGCACCGACGCGAGACATGGCGTCTCCTCCCCCAAATCCCGCAACAACGCCATCAGCCGCCAGTGCAACACCGGCCGGTCGAAGCGTGACGTCGGCGGCAACTGGCGCAATACCAATCGGGCCATTGTCCACAGAAACGTCGCCGGCAACTGGAAGCTGAGATTAGCGCAGACCCCCAGCCGCCCGGCCAGCCGCAGCGTCAACCAGCGCGCCAGGCCGCTGCCCGAGGCGACTACTCCCTCGCGCGCCAATGGCGACCGCAAGGGCTGGCGGAGCAGTTCGGCCAGTCGGTCGGCCAGCGTTTCAAGGCGGTTGCTCTGGTAGCTGTAAAAGGCCATGGCGCACCGGGGATGGGATGGGACAGAGATTTCAGACGGGTCGGTCAGGTTTTGGATCCTGGCCGGCCATGGATCGCCAGCCGGCGCAAAGCCGCGCCCAATTTCGGGTCGGTCAGGGCGCCGGCGGCGGCTTCCAGCAACGCGGCATTGCGCCGGGTTAGTGTCAACCGCCGATGGGAGGACTCGGGAAGAACCGCCACCGGCGCCACGCGGATCCGTGGTTTGGGCAGCATCATGTCAAGCTGCTGGCTCAACGCCTGGCGGATGGAAGGCAGAACATAGCGCAGCCGGGTGGCCCAGGCCGACGAATCGGTCCGCACCTCCCAACTCTCCGGATCAAGCCGGATTAATACCGCGTGATCGCAAAGGGGTGGCGGCAGATAGGCGTGAAAAACCCGACTGAGCTGGATCAGCCGGTCAGCCCGCGCCATGAGTTGTCCCAGCTTGCCTTGTGGACGGCGCAGAATCTCGCCCACCGTCGGAATCGAGTCCGATCCGCGCGGAGGCGACAAGTCGGGCGTTGGAACCTGGACCGCGGGCAAGGGCGGCGACGCAGCCGCGTCCAGCAACCGAACATAGACGGGCGTCGCCTCGGCGACCGCGGCCGGCCGCGACGCGGCGACTGGCGATTTGGCGACTGGTTCCGGCTCCGGCTCCAACTTGGGTCTTGGGCCGTAACCGCGCAACATCCTCAACAGGCACGCGGTGTGGCGATGGGCCGTCGCGCGGGCGTCAGCATCAGCCATGATCGCTTCCTCCATTCATATCGTACTGCCCACCTTCGTCCACTCCGCCTCCAGTCGGGCCAACTCCTCCGGCGTATTGACGTTGCGAAACCATTCCGGCCAATCGGAAAATTCCACTCGGACCGGCCGATGCTGTCGCAGCCAGCGCCCCACACCACTCTCCCCCGCCGCCAGCCAGGCAGCCAGATCATCGCGCAAATCCACCGACAAGAGCGCGAACATCGGCTGCCAACGCCCTTCGTCGTCGACCACGCCAGCCGCCGCCCGCGTTCCCGCCAACGCCGCCAGCATCCGCGCCGTGTAGTCCGGCGGTAACAGCGGCGAATCACAGGGCGCGGTCAGCACCCAGGGCGTCGTCGCCACGCGCAGCGCCGCCAGCATGCCCGCCAGCGGCCCGCGAAAGCGCTCGTTCGCGTCATCGCTGACCACCCGACAACCGAACCGCCGGTACATTTCCTGATGGCGGTTGGCGCTGATCAGCAGCTCCGTGACTTGCGGCTTCAACCGGCGAACGCCGTGGGCGATCAACGGCTCGCCCGCCAGCGGCAACAGACCCTTGTCGCGCCCGCCCATGCGTTCGGCGCGGCCGCCCGCCAGGAGGACACCGGTCACCAAAACGCGAGGATCGGCCATCACGCGCTCCCAAGCCGTCGCCACGCCTCCAGGCTCTCAAACCAGCGGCAGCGTCACATGCAACACGCCGGGGTCGTCCGGCGTGGCGTGAATCTTGAAATTGAGGGCGCGGTTGAGCCGCAACATCGGTTCGTTCTCCCGCAAAACCTCACCGTACAGTTCCTTGATTCCGCGACTTTTAGCGTAATTGATGATATAGCGCATCAGCATCGGTCCCAAGCCCAGACCGGTCATGCGCCGGTCCACCAGGATGGAATACTCGGCCTTCTCCATGTCAGGGTCGGCGTTGCAGCGCACCGCCCCCCAAATCGTGCCCTTGCCGGGCAAACTGCCAAGCTCGGTGACAATGAGCGCCATTTCCCGCTCGTAATCCAGTTGAGTCAGCCGCGCCGCCATTTCGTGCGGCAATTCGCGCAACGGTTGGAAAAATCGCATTCGCACATCCTCGGAGGGAAGACGCTTGACTAGTTGGCGCAGTTCCGGCTCGTCCTCGGGCAGGATCGGCCGGATCAGGAAGGCACGGCCGTCCGGCAAATCGTAGCGCTGCTCCAACTCCTTCGGATAGGGGGAGATGGCCAGCCGTTGCACCGCCGGCATCGTATTGGGTTCGATCAGGATGTTGGCGTCCAGAGCCACCATTCGATCCGAGTAGACCCAGATCGGATTGATGTCCATCTCAACCACCTCGGCCAGGTCGACCAACATTTGCGAAACCTTGATCAGGGTCAGGGCGATACCATCCAAATCCACCGGCCGGCCGCGATTGGTGCTGAGCTGGCGGTACAGCCGGGTGCGCGACATCAAATCGCGGGCGAGCTGCATGTTCAGCGGCGGCAAGGCATGGGCGATGTCATCAATCACCTCGGCCTCGGTGCCACCCTGGCCGAAGAAGATCACCGGCCCGAACCGCTGACCCGTCCGCACTCCGATCATCAGTTCGTAGGCGCCGTGCCGGGACTGCATCGGCTGCACCGCAAAGCCGTCGATCACCGCCTCGGGGGCCAGTTCGCGCACCCGCTCCAGCATGCCATTGGCGGCCACCAGCACCTCCAGCGGATTCTTCAAGCCAAAGGCGACCCCGCCGACCTCGGATTTGTTGACGATATCGGGCGACAAGATCTTGAGCGCCACCAGCTCGCGCAACTCCAGGGCGATTTCGGAAGCCGCCGCTGGGGTCGCGGCGAAATGGAGCGGAACCGTCGAAATCTGGTAGGCATTCAGCACCTGACTGGTTTCGTAGGCGTTCAGCCGACGGCGGCCGGCGGTCAGGGCAATCTGAATGATGCGGCGGGTGGTCTCGACATCGGGGGCGAATTGCTCCGGGATCGAGGGGGGCGTTTCCATCAGCAATTCCTGGGTGCGCCGGTGCTGGGCCAGACACATGAACGCTTCCACCGCTTCGCCGGGCGCCTGATAGGTGGGGACATGGGCCTCCTTGAACCGATTGCGCGCCGCCTCCACTGACGATTCGCCCACCCAGCAGGTCATGATCATCCGTCGGCTCTTGGCGCGCGCGACCACCGCCTGAGCGCAATCCAGTGATCGGTTCACCGAGGCAGGGGCATGGACCACCAGCACCCCATCAGCACCTGGTTCCTGAAGTAGCAGGTCTAGGGTCTTGCCGTACTCCTCGGGGCCGGCCATGTCACCCAGATCCACCGGATTCTCGATGGGATAGCCGGGCCGGCAGGCGCGCGCCAGTTGCTCGCGGGTCGCCGCGCTGATCTCGGCCAGGTGGCCACCGTGCCGCAACAGGGTATCGCTGGTCAACAACGCCAGGCTATAGCTGTTGCTGATGATCGTCAGCCGATCGCTGCGGACCGGTTTGGTGGTGGCGAGGGTCTCGGCGGCCCCGAACAACTGCTCGATGTTGTTCACCCGCAGGATGCCGGCGCGTTGGAAAACCGCGTCGTACACCGCGTCCTCGACCGAGCCGGCCCGGAAGTCGCGCGGCTTGAGGACGATCACCGGCTTGACTCGGGCGGCGGCGCGGGCGGCGGACACGAACTTGCGGCGGTTGCGGGTGTTCTCCATATACATCAGGATGGCGCGGACCTGACTGTCCCGCAACAGATAATCCAGCAGGTCGCCGAAATCCACGTCCCAGCGCACCCCCACCGAGATCGCGTGTGAGAAACCGATGTTGCGGCCCGTGGCCCAGTCGATCACGCTACGCATGATCGCGGCCGATTGGCATAGCAACGCGATGTGACCCGACAACGGCCGGGTTGCGTTCAGACTGGCGTTGACGTGGGTCGATGGCACCGCGTAACCGAGGTGGTCCGGCCCCATGACGCGCAGCAGATAGGGTTTGGCGGCTTCCAGGATCCTCCGCTTCAGGAACTCCCCTCCATCGGGATACTTGGGCAGCATCTCCGGGCTCAGCAATGCTGGCCTGACACCGCTATGGTCTTGCAGCACGTCCCGGCTAAGCAGCAACGCGGCTCGGGTCCCACGCGCGCCCAGCTCGCCGATCAGGGCCGGAGCTTCTTCCAGCGGCGTGGTCAGAATCGCCAGGTCCGGAGTTACGGGCAGACTGGCGATGTCCTTGTAAGCCAGCACGCCGGACACGGATTGTTGGTCCGGGTTGACCGGCATCACCGGCCCCTTGAAGCCGCCTTCGATCAGATTGAACTCCACGGCGGCGTCGGAACTGGCGGTGGCCTTGCCGCGACCGATCACCGCGATAGAGCGGGGCTTGAACAGATACTCAAGATTGCGAATGGTCATGATGCTTCTCGGGAAGGGCAAATCGTCGGGAGCGGCCGACGGATCGAGTCGAAATAACCCCATGGTAGCGCGATTCGATCACGGCGGTTCGACTGGTGGTAATAGGCTTGGCGATTATCCGGTTTTTCCCTAACAATAGAATTCCCCAACGACAACGACCCAAACGCGAGGACCGGCATGAACTGGACGACGATTCCCAAGACCCTGGAACCGGGCGAACCGGCGCCGAATCCAGCCGATATCTCTCCTTTTTCCTGGGAGGCGGCCCGCGCCGAACTGGAGGGCTTGCCCGGTGGCGGCCTGAACATCGGCCACGAGGCGGTGGACCGGCAAGTTCAGGCTGGTCGGGGCGATGCAATCGCGCTGCGCTGGCTGGGTAAGGATGGCGCACGGCGCGAGTTCAGCTACGCCGATCTGACCCGGCTCAGCAACCGCTTCGCCAATGGACTGACCCGGCTGGGCATCCAGCGGGGTGATCGGATCTGTATTCTGGCCGGACGGATTCCCGAACTGTATATCGCTGCCTTGGGCACGCTGAAGGTCGGCGCGGTATTCTGCCCGCTGTTTTCCGCCTTTGGCCCGGAACCGGTGCGGGTGCGGCTGGCCAAGAGTCGAGCCCGGCTACTGGTGACCACCACGCTTCTGCATGAGCGCAAGGTGCGGGCGCAACGCCACGACCTACCGGATTTGGAACACGTGCTGCTGACCGACGGCGACGGCGCGGAGCCGGGTATTCGTTCGTTCCATGCCCTGCTGGACGCTGAATCCGACCGGTTCGCTATCCCCTTCACCGATCCGGAGGACTGGGCGCTACTACATTTCACCAGCGGTACCACCGGCTCGCCCAAGGGCGCGATCCATGTTCACGACGCGGTGGTCGCCCATCGCCTGACCGGTCGACGGGTCTTCGATCTGCGCCCCGGCGACATTTATTGGTGCACCGCCGATCCAGGATGGGTCACCGGCATGTCCTATGGCATCATCGCCCCGCTGACCAACGGCGCGACCCTGGTGGTGGACGAGGCGGAATTTGAGGCCAACCGCTGGTACACCATCCTCGAACGGGAGCGGGTGAACGTCTGGTACACCGCGCCGACCGCCATCCGCCTGTTGATGAAGGCCGGGGTCGAGCTGGCTCGAAGCCGTGACCTGAGCGCGTTGCGCTTCGCCGCTAGCGTTGGCGAACCGTTGCATCCCGAAGGCGTGGTCTGGGGCCGAGAAACTCTGGGTCAGCCGTTTCACGATACCTGGTGGCAGACCGAAACCGGCGCCATCATGATCGCCAACACCCGCGCACGGGACATCCGGCCCGGTTCCATGGGACAGCCCCTGCCCGGCATCGAGGCGGCCATCGTGCGGCGGACGGAAGACGGCGTGGCCCTCCTTGGTCCGGGCGAGGAAGGCGAGCTGGCGTTGTGGGTCGGCTGGCCCTCGCTGTTTCGCGGCTATCTGGACGACCCGGAACGCTATCGGCAATGCTTCGCCGCCGGTTGGTACCTGACCGGCGATCTGGCCACCCGCGACGTGGACGGTTATTACTGGTTTCTGGGCCGCGCCGACGACGTCATCAAAACCGCCGGCCATCTGATCGGCCCGTTCGAAATCGAGAGTGTGCTGCTCGAACACCCGGCGGTGGCTGAAGCTGGCATGATCGGTAAGCCGGATGATTTCGCTGGCCAGATCGTCAAGGCGTTCGTGGCGCTTAAACCGGGTCACGTACCCGACGATGCGCTACGCAAGGAATTGATTGGCTTCGCCCGTACCCGTTTGGGACCGGCGGTGGCTCCGCGCGAGCTGGAGTTCGTGGCGGACTTGCCCAAGACCCGCAGTGGCAAGATCATGCGCCGCCTGTTGAAAGCCCGGGAGTTGGGACTGCCCTTGGGCGACTTGTCGGCACTGGAAACCGATGAAGCACGAATCCCATGACCCTCGCTTTATTGGGCTGCTGGTAACCGTTTGATTCTTAACTTCTTATTGATTTATTGATCGGCGGCCGATCCAGCGCGGTCCAGGACCACCCCACGCGTCTTGGTCGAGGAGAATTCGTTGCGAACGACCGCGCGCAGCGTCAAGATGGATTAAGGCTATGCTAGCCCTGTGCCGTCTCATCCTGATCCTACCGACTGGCGCATCTTCCTATGCGGCAGCCCACCGATGGTGGCGGGCGCCAAGTGCAAAGCCTATCTGAAGAAGGCAGGCTTGCCCGATATCCATGCCGATCTGTTCAAGGTGAACGACCGGTGTCTCAAACCCCGCAATTAATCCTGGCTTTTCTTTATCAAAGTCAACCACATAAGCCAGAAAAAAGTTAGTTGTTTTATTCTAACTTCCGCCACTAAAGTAAAGTTTGAACCCCCGTTATGTCGGCACAAAAATCGCTTGATTTTTGCGGGATGCTACGGCAAACTGATGTTGCGGCGCAACATGCCGGTTTTGACGCAATTTCTGCCGATGCAGTGACAGGATTTTGAGCTTGAACAACCCCAGGAAAATCCCATGAACGCCACGAGCCAAACGCAAATTCGCGAGACGATCTTGCACGTCCTCGGTGATATCGCGCCGAACGCCAATGTCCAGGCCATCAACCCCGACATCAGCTTTCATGACCAGATCGAACTAGATTCGATCGACTTTCTACGCTTGATGATGAGTCTGGAAAAAGAGATGAACGTGACCATCTTCGACTTCGACTACCCGAAGCTGTCCACGTTGAAAGGCTGCGAGCGCTACCTGAGCGAGCGCCTGGCGGCGACAGCCTAACTGGACGCGCCCGCGCCCGTTCCGCAGCAAGCTCTCCGTCTCGAACCACATGGGCGTCCGCGCGGCGGGTAGCCGGCTTGCCGTCATTCACCTTCACGAATACCAGCGGAAGCGGTTTTGCCAACGGGCCGGCGTTTTTTTGAGCATGCGGGTTTCGTCCCGGTGGCGAGGCCGACGCGCCCAGTCGATCAGGATAACACCCCTAAAAAAACCGATCCTTTTGGGATCGGTCGCTTATCGAGTAGATCGGAATGTTTACTCCAATCTGGAAAGTTAGGATCAAGCGTGCGCGACAAGGTTTTTTTACCCCATTCGTCACACAATCCTCCTTTGGTAGTTTTTGGCCGGATCGCCTATTTTCAGCTTTGTTATTATTGAAGCCGCTTCGAATCTAGAAAACCCCATCCCTTACAAGGACCATCTGCGGCGCTCAAGCACCCGCCGGTGACAACAGGCGCATTATACTGGCCGCGCCTGATTCCGCAACTTTATTCATGTCAAGTTCCCGCCTTAATTTTCCCGCTCGACAGGCAAACCGCATCCCAACGGCAATCCCAACCCGAATCCACAGCTGCCTTCAGTACAACATTAACGAGACACACGGGACTGGTAAAGCGCCTCCACCATTACCGCCAATCCAGTCAACGCTAGCGCGGCGACAATAACCGACAACGAAATCAGGGCGTCGCTCAATCCTTCGGGACACAGCAGCAACATCAAGCCCAGCCCCGTCATCATCGCGCCCGACAGCAACTTCAGCCGCCGCCCCTCGCGCTCTTGCAACTTGCGCGAACCCAGAGTCCAGACGAACACCAGCACGATCACCAGTAGCGGCAGCACGTAAATCACGTTGTAGAGGGTCAGATAGAAGTAGTAGCCGCCCGTGGACAAGGTACGCAAAGTCAGCACGCGGGTGTAAATCATCGGGAATCCGGCGGTGCAAAGTAGCTCATAGCCGTTGGCGACGATGGCCAGCGCCACGGTTCCCGCCAGTAATGTCGGCAGCCGCTCGGCATCGACCAGGCCCCGCATCCGCTTGAACAAGCCGGGCTTGGCCTCACCCGGAATGCTCAACGATGGGCCGTGCCGAAACACAAAGTAATCCTTGGTGTTCAACCCGCCCATGACGACCGCCAGCCCCCCCGCCAGTAGGGTCATGATCCGCAGTTCGCCCACCAGCAGGAACATGTTCAACCAGGCGGCCATGAAACCGAAATACACCAGCCCCGAACAAAACACGAACACCCCTCCGATCAACAGCATCCGCCGTCGGTCGCGCGCATGCGTCAGCAAACTAAGCAGGAACAGCAGCACGAAAAAAGCGCAGGGATTGAAGGCGTCCAACCCAGCCAACACCACAGTCAACACCGGCAGCGACAACGCGCCTGGGTCCACGCGTCCCATCAGCGGTAATTCCAGTGGTGGCGCGGCGACCGAAACCGGTTCGGTAACCGTTGACTCGCCAAGGCGGTGGCGACAATCCTCCAATTCCTGACGCAACTGTTGGCCAGTGGTTTCGGGACGGTCGAAACCGACCCTCATCCGCCCGCAGAACAGGAAGGCCGGCACCGAACTGGCCGCCTCGCCCAAGGTCGCGGCCATTTGCGTATACCGCACGCTTCCAGCCATGTCCCGACCAAGATCGTAACCGTGCACTTCCAGCCAGGGGTAATCGGCCAGCAATGCCTCGACAAAAGGCTGGGCCTGCCGACAGTGCGGGCAAGTCCGCGTCCAGAAAAAATAGAGGTGAATCCGTGGTTCGCCGGTTGAGGTTCGGGTCAACCACCACCCCACCGGCGCGGGTGAAGCCGCCCAGGCGGAAACGCCGAAACTCCATGCCCAAACCAGCAACAGGCCAAAAAGCAACTGGATCGACCGAAACCGCCCCATAGCGACGGAATTCAGGGTTCCAGCCGTTCCAGCAACCAACCGCCATCGGTTCGCCGCCGATAGCGCAACCGGTCGTGCATCCGGCCATGTCGACCCTGCCAAAATTCCAGCATCTCTGGTCGAACCCGGTACCCTCCCCAATGGTACGGCATCGGGATATTGTCGTCCGGATATTGCGCGTTCAACACCTGGAACCGCTCATCCAGAACTTGCCGGTTGGCCACCACCTGACTCTGCCGCGACGCTAGCGAACCCAATCGGCTTTCGCGCGGCCGGGTTCGAAAATAGGCCTCGGACTCGGCGGGTGGAATCTTGTCGACGGTTCCCTCCACCCGAACCTGCCGCTCCAGTTCCAGCCACGAGAACAGCAGCGCGGCGTGAGGGTTGGCAGCCAGTTGCTGGCCCTTGTCGCTACGATAGTTGGTGTAGAACACGAAGCCGTCGGCATCGCATTCCTTGAGGAGCACCACCCGCGCGTAAGGGCGACCAGTCCGGTCAGCGGTAGCCAGCGCCATGGCGTTCGGCTCGGGCAGTTGCGCATTGATCGCCTCCCCCAGCCAGCGTTGGAATTGCTTGAGAGGATCGGGGTCCACATCGGCCTTGTTCAAGGCTCCCCGGACATATTCTCGACGAAGTTTGGCAAGGGATTGATTCATGACGGTTCCAGCTTTCCGCTACTGAACGTTGAAGACCGACCGATTATAACCCTTTCGCCCGCGCCGTTTGCTCATGATCCGCGCCAATCGCCCCGGCCACCGCGCGCGGGGTGCTAATATAACCGTGCCGACCGGGTGGTCGCGCCCTGGTTCAACGTGCTTTCGACCACACTCGCCCCTGGCTCGACGTTTGGGGAAAAGAAAATCCAGAACATTCCTTAAGGGGGAGACCCTGATGAATCATGCAAAAAAATTGCTGTCACTGATCGCGTTGGCCACGCTGGCCAGTCCGACGGTGCTGGCAAAGGAAGAAGGCCCCGACCAATATCCCAATGGCGCCGAAAACTTTTTGGCGGGCGCGCTGCCGCCTCCCGGCAACTACTTCATCAACTACCTAGGTTACTACGACGGGGAATACCGCGACTCCAACGGCGACAAGGTTCCGGGCTTGCAAGTCAGCGCGGTATTCGACGCCCTGCGCTACATCTACGTCAGCAACCACCAGATTTTGGGCGGTTCCTTCGGGATGCATGCGATCTTACCGTTCGTCCACCAGAGCTTGGATACGCCCTTCCCCACCATCGGCAACGGCGATGTCTTCGGCCTCGGCGACATGATCATCGGCCCGTTGATCATCGGCTGGCACTTTCCGCCGGAATGGCACGTCACTGTCGGGCTAGACATCAGCCTGCCGACTGGCAAGTACAGCAGCACCGATCCAACCGACAGCATCGGCGCCAACTACTACAGCTTTGAGCCGATCCTCGCCTTCACCTACCTGTCGCAGGGCGGTTTCGAGGTTTCGGCCAAGTTGATGTACAACATCAAGACCCGCAACGACGACACCGATTATGAATCGGGCGACGAATTCCACATGGACTATCTGATCGGCCAGCACTTCGGGCCGTGGGCGGTGGGGATCGGGGGTTACTACCTCAAACAAACCACCGACGACACCCTGAACGGCCAACAGGTCGGCCCAGATGGCAACCGTGGGCAAGTCTTCGCTTTCGGCCCGGCGGTGAAATATGACTATCAGGGGATGAGCTTCGTCGGCGCCTGGGATTACGAAACCAATGCCGAAAACCGCTTCCAGGGTAACAAGTTCTTCCTTAAATTCATCACTGCCTTCTAGATACCTGCTGGTTTCACCGGTTCTCTTCCATTCGCGTGGAGAGAACCGAAGTGGGTCGGTTGACCTCATGCCACCTGATCAAGCTCGTCTCCTTCAGTCGTTTTCCGCGAGCCTATTCCGCATTGCAGCAAAAATCATCTATACTCATTCGTGGTTGAGTGACCATTGTGATCTTCGAAACAATCCGTCATCAACTAATATACTCTAGCGTGGCGGTCGGATTTTTCGGAAACGATGTCCGCGTAGAACCAACAATAGGCTAGAGCATCGAGCAGGCGCGTCCGACCTGCAAGGGTTGTCAATTACAGGTGAGAGGTTAAAACCATGCGTGGCATGCACAAATTCCAGCATCCGTTCATTTGGTTCGAGCGCGGCGGCTGGTGGTTCTGGGTGTTCGGTGAGGGCTTTGGTCCTTATCCAGATCTAGCCGAAGCCCGTTACCACCTGTTGGTCATCCAGGGCTTGAGCCGGCAATTGCGTACCGTCCTGTCCAAGCAGGCTTGAGTGCGCTCCCAGCCAACGCTGGGGAAGGAAAACGCGGAACCGACCCCATGATCGACGAGGCATTGGCGGCTCGGATTCACACCGCCGTCGCCGAGGCGACCCGACAGTATCTGGCCAAATGTCGGGCGCGCGTGGACACCTTCGCGCGGCGGCACTATTCGTTCCAGGGTGCCCTTCGCGTCAACCGCCGCGCGCTCGGTCTGGATTTGGTGCGCACTCCCCTCAACGTACTCTGGGCCATTCCACACCTGCTGGCGCGCGGTGGCGCGAAGCTGGGCCGTCGACTTCGCCTGGAAACGCTCGCCCAATACCTTGACCGTCTGCCCCCCGGTTTCAAAACCGACGTGGAACTCGAAATCGAGTGGCTGGTCTACAGCGAACTGCTGGAACTACCCTTCGAACAGGCGGGACGACATTGTACCCGGGACGCGCTGCTGGAAACGATCCTGGCACACCCAACCATCAGCCAGCTACTGATTCCCGAGCTGCTCCGCCTGGACGAACTCGCGCAGCACCGGGATTTTCGGCGGCGGCTTGAAGACTATCTGCTCACCTACACCAGCAACCGCGCGGCGGCGGCCGATTTGTCCGGCTCCCTGTTGAGCCTAGCCGCCGGCGCCGCCACCTTCAAGCAGTTCACTCCCGGCACGCTGGCGATTAGCGGCGCCGCCGCGACCGCCATCGCCAATCAACTGGCCATCGCCAATTTCGTGCTGGGACCAACGCTTGGCTCGCTCTATTACAGTCTCTTTCCAGCTGCGGTCTCCACCGGTCTGCTGGTCGCCACCACGGGCGGATTGCTGTTAGCGGTGGGCATGTTCAGCGCCGGCGCCGGGGTGATCACCGATCCGCTCCAACAGGCGCTGGGACTGCACCGGCGCAAGCTAATGAAATTGTTGGACGCGCTTGAACGGGAATTGACCGGCCAGGGCTGCGGTTACCACTTGCACGATGCCTATGTCGCGCGCGTCTTCGACCTTTGGGACTTGCTGCAAATCGCCACTCGCACCTTGCGTTGAAGCGTGCCTCAAACGTTGCCCACGCCTGGACGAAAAAGCCGGGCGAGGCTCGGCTGTGCAAAAAACCACCAATCCACTGTCAATCGGCCATCGCCTGGGGCCGATCCACCAGTTCGACATACGCCATGGGTGCGTTGTCACCCTGGCGAAAGCCGCATTTCAAAATGCGCAGGTAACCGCCGGGCCGCGCTTGATAGCGTGGTCCCAGCTCGTTGAACAGCTTGGTGACCACCTCCCGGTCGCGCAGGCGGGCGAACGCGAGCCGACGCCGGGCCACGCTGTCCTCCTTGGACAAGGTGATCAGCGGTTCGGCCACCCGCCGAAGTTCCTTGGCCTTAGGCAGCGTGGTTCGGATTAGCTCGTGGGTGAACAACGAGGCGGCCATGTTGCTCAACATGGCCTTGCGATGGCTGCTGGTGCGACTAAGCTTGCGACCGGCATTGCGATGGCGCATGACAATGATTCCTTGAAACTCAAATGAAAAAGGGCTAGGCGAGGGGAAGACAGATCACGCCGCCCCCTAATCGTTCTCGGCGTCCTCGCCACCCGTCCCGACGCGTTGCCCCAGCCGGGAAAAGGACGGCTTATCTGTCTCCGCCGTCTCGAGCGTTAGGCTCGAGCGCCGCGCGGCGGCCCGTTCCTCGGATTGCTCCAAGCTCAGACCCGGCGGTGGCCAATTCTCGACTTTCATGCCTAGCGCCAACTTGAATTTGGCCAATACATCCTTGATCTCGGTCAGCGATTTCTTGCCAAGATTCGGGGTTTTCAGCAACTCCGCCTCGGTCCGCTGCACTAGATCACCGATGTAATAAATATTCTCTGCCTTCAGACAGTTGGCCGAGCGCACGGTCAATTCCAAATCGTCCACCGGCTGCATCAGGACCGGATCGATATCCACCAGCGGCGGCGGGGTCGGCTCATCTCTCTTGCCCCGCAGATCCACGAACACCAACAATTGATCCAGCAAAATCCGAGCCGCCGTGCGAATGGCGTCCTCGGGATCGATGGTGCCGTCGGTTTCCAGCATCAGCACCAGCTTGTCCAGATCGGTTCGTTGTTCGACGCGGGCGTTCTCCACCCGATAGCTGATCCGCTCGACTGGACTGAAGGAGGCATCCAGCCGCAGACGCCCGATCGGCCGACTTTCGCTGTCCGCTCCTTCCCGCTGGGTAACCGGCCAGTAACCGCGTCCGCGCGCGACCTTGAGCTTCATGCTCAACTCGCCGCTCTTGGTCAGATGGGCGATGACATGCTGTGGATTGATGATTTCGACCGCGTGGGTCCGTTCGATGTCGCCCGCCAGCACCGGGCCCGGTCCTTTCTTGGTCAACGACAGCGTGGCATCGAAAGCGCCTTCCTGCAACGTGACCGCCACCCCTTTCAGATTGAGCAGGATATCGATCACGTCTTCCTGTACCCCCTCAATGGTCGAGTACTCGTGCAGCACACCCTCGATCTCGCACTCAATGATCGCGGCGCCAGGGATCGAGGACAACAAAATCCGTCGCAAGGCGTTACCGAGCGTGTAGCCAAAACCTCGTTCTAGCGGCTCCACGGTCACCCGCGCCCGACGCGGATCGAGTTTTTCCACTTCGACACGGGTCGGTTTCAGCAAATCAAATGCGCCCACCATCCGCTTGCCCTCGGCATCGCCTACTTGGAATACAGTTCCACGACCAGAGATTCGTTAATGTCCGCCGGCAGGTCGGCGCGGTCGGGAATCCGCTTGAACACACCGCTCATCTTGCCCACGTCCACCTCGACCCAGTCCACGAAACCGCCATGGCTCTGGGCCAGTTGCAGTGCGTACTGGATGCGGGTCTGGATTCGGCTTTTCTCGTAAATCGCGACCACATCTTCCGACCGAACCTGATAGGAGGGAATGTTGACCCGCTGGCCATTGACGATGATCGCCCGGTGCGAAACCAGTTGCCGGGCCTCGGCGCGGGTACTCCCGAACCCCATCCGATACACCACATTGTCCAGACGGCACTCCAGCAGCCGCAACAGATTCTCGCCGGTGGAACCCTTGCGACGGGCGGCTTCCTTATAGTAATTGACGAACTGCCGCTCCAGGACGCCGTAAATGCGGCGCAACTTCTGCTTTTCGCGCAATTGCAAGCCGTAATCCGACAACCGGGGACGGCGGGCGCCATGTTGGCCCGGCGGACGCTCCAGATTGCACTTCGATTCCAGCGCCCGCGCCGCGGACTTTAGGAACAGGTCCACGCCTTCCCGGCGACTGAGCTTGCACTTGGGACCAAGATATCTCGCCACAATAAAACTCCTAAGCTAGACGCGACGGCGCTTGGGAGGACGACAGCCGTTATGTGGAATCGGCGTGACATCCATGATACTGATAATCTTAAAGCCAGCGGCGTTCAAGGCGCGCACGGCGGATTCCCGACCCGGCCCCGGACCGTTGACGTTGACTTCCAAATTCTTGACGCCAAATTCCTTGACCGTCCCACCCACCCGCTCGGCGGCGACCTGCGCCGCGAACGGTGTACTCTTGCGGGAGCCTCGAAACCCAGACCCCCCCGACGTGGCCCATCCCAGCGTATTGCCCTGACGGTCCGTGATGGTAATGATGGTATTGTTGAACGAGGCGTGGATATGGGCGATACCGTCCACGACGTTTTTCTTGACGCGCTTGCGCGTCTTGGTAACCGGTTTTGCCATGCTCCGACCTATGCCAGGGGAATTTCGAGGTTTTCCAATTGCTCACTTGCGGATCGCGCGGCGCGGACCCTTGCGCGTCCGGGCGTTGGTACGGGTACGCTGGCCACGCACCGGCAGACCACGCCGATGACGCAAGCCACGATAACAACCCAGATCCATCAATCGCTTGATGCTCATCGACACCTCGCGGCGCAAGTCACCCTCCACGGTGTACTTAGCCACTTCAGCGCGCAAAGCGTCCACTTGAGCCTCGCTCAGATCGCGGACCTTGAGGCTTGGAGGGACATTGGCCGCCGCGCAAATCCATTGGGCGCGGGTCTGGCCAATGCCGTAAACGGTCTGCAGCGCGATTACCGCATGCTTGTTGACCGGAATGTTGATGCCTGCAATACGGGCCATGCCTTCCTCCCATCGCGCCGGGCGCTCGCTACGCAAAGAAGCGGGAATTTAATTCAGCCGGCGACGTAAATCAATAATGACCATTGTTCCCTTAGCCCTGCCGTTGCTTGTGGCGAGCGTCCGTGCAAATCACTCGAACCATGCGATCACGGCGAATGATCTTACAATTGCGACAGATTTTCTTTACCGAGGCACGTACTTTCATCAATGGGTTCTCCAAACTCAGGACACCGCGCGAGGGCGGCGTGCGATCCAATACAGATTGCGCTCAACGCGACAGACCATGGCCCTTGAAACTGCTCTTCTTCAGTAAGCTCTCGTACTGATGCGACATCAGATGCGCCTGGACCTGAGCCATGAAATCCATGACCACCACCACGATGATCAACAGCGAGGTGCCGCCGAAATAGAATGGCACCTGCCAGTACAGGATCAGGAATTCGGGCAAAAGGCAAACGGCGGTGATATATGCAGCGCCTACCAAGGTCAGCCGGGTTAGTACCTTGTCGATGTAGTTCGCGGTTTGCATTCCTGGCCGGATTCCTGGAATGAACGCGCCAGATTTCTTCAAGTTGTCGGCGGTTTCCTTGGAGTTGAAAACCAGCGCGGTATAGAAGAAACAGAAGAAGATGATCAGGCCAGCGTAGAGCAGCACATACAGTGGCTGCCCTGGCGACAGGGCCGAACTGATGTCACGCAGCCACTCCATGTTTGGAGCATTGCCGAACCAACTACCCAAGGTCGCCGGAAATAAGATCAGGCTGGATGCGAAGATGGGCGGAATTACCCCCGACATGTTCAGCTTTAGCGGCAGATGAGTAGTTTGGGCGGCATACACCTTGCGGCCTTGCTGGCGCTTGGCGTAGTTGACCGTGATCCGGCGCTGACCGCGTTCGACAAAGACGACAAACCCAGTAACCAGGATCGTCAGCGCCAACAGGAACAGCACCAGCATGACGTGCAGTTCGCCAGTCCGGGCTAGTTCCAGGGTACCACCCACCGCCTGCGGCAGACCCGCGACGATGCCGGCGAAAATCAGCATCGAAATACCATTGCCGATACCGCGTTCAGTCACCTGCTCACCCAGCCAGACCAGAAACATCGTGCCCGTCACCAGGCTGATGGTCGAGGTCAGGATAAAGCCGTAGCCAGGTGCGATGACCACCGAGGTGTTGCCCACCATCTGGCCTTGGATGGCGATACTGACGCCGATGGCCTGGAACGCCGCCAGCACCACGGTCAGATAGCGGGTGTAGCGGGTCAAGGTGTGACGGCCCGCCGCGCCGCCCTCCTTGCGCAACTGCTCTAGCGACGGCACTACCATGGACATCAGTTGCAGGATGATTGAGGCTGAGATATAGGGCATCACCCCGAGCGCGAACAGACTTAAGCGACCGAGGGCGCCACCCGAAAACATGTTGAACATGTCGAGGATGGTGCCGCGCTGTTGGTCGAACAACTGCGCCATGGCGCTCGGATCAATGCCCGGCACGGGGATGTGCGCGCCGATGCGAAACACCACCAGCGCCCCCAGCAGAAACAGGAGGCGCTGGCGCAGTTCGGTCATCTTGCCGAGATCCGGCAGGGCGGAAGCCATCGTCGTTTACTCTTGAATGGTTCCGCCAACCGCCAGCACCGCCGCCCGGGCGCCCTTCGTCAGCGCCAGGCCGCGCAGGGTCACCGGCTTTTCCAGCTTGCCAGAGAGAATCACCTTGGCCTTCTTGGCGAAGATCGGCACGACATTAGCCGCCTTGAGAGCCGCCAAATCAATGACTTCGGCGGAGAGTCTGGCCAGATCGCTCAGCCTCACCTCGGCGGTATCCTTGGCGGTCATCGAGCGGAACCCACGCTTGGGCAAACGCCGCTGCAAGGGCATCTGGCCGCCTTCAAACCCGACCTTGTGGTAACCGCCAGCCCGGGCGTGCTGGCCCTTGTGGCCGCGACCGCCAGTCTTGCCGAGACCAGAACCGATGCCGCGCCCAACCCGCTGCTTGTTCGGCCGACTGCCCGGCGCCGGTTTAAGGGTATTGAGTCGCATGGCTTCAAGCCTCCTCAACTTTCAGCAAGTATGAAACCTTGCGAATCATGCCACGATTTTCCGGGGTATCGATTACCACCGCGCTGCTGTGCGTCCGCCGCAATCCCAGCCCACGCACGCAGGCTCGGTGCGCGGCCAGCCGGCCATGCGTGCTTTTGACCAAAGTCACTTTCAGCTTGCTGGTCATGGTCTCAACTCCGAATCCCGTCCACGGTCTTACCACGCTTGGCGGCCTGGTAATCGGGCGACTTCATGGTGCTCAAACCGCGAATGGTGGCTCGCACCACATTGATGGGGTTACGCGAGCCGATGCATTTGGCCAGCACATCCTTGACGCCCACAACCTCAAACACAGCGCGCATGGCGCCGCCAGCGATGATGCCCGTGCCCTCGGAAGCTGGCTGCATGAACACCCGGGCCGCGCCGTGCGTGGATGTTACTGGGTATTGCAAGGTCGTGCCGTTCAGCGGCACGCCCCGCATGTTCTTGCGGGCCTTGTCCATTGCCTTCTGAATTGCCATCGGCACCTCGCGGGCCTTGCCGTAGCCCAGACCCACCCGGCCGCCGCCGTCGCCCACCACGGTCAACGCGGTAAAGCCGAACTGCCGGCCACCCTTGACCACCTTAGCCACCCGATTGACCGCAATCAACTTTTCCTGCAAGCCATCGCTGTTTTGGGAACCTTCCACGTTCGTCGCCATGTCCACTCCTTAAAATTCCAAGCCATTCTCACGGGCGGCGTCGGCCAACGCCTTGACCCGGCCGTGATATTTGAAACCAGAGCGATCAAACGCCACCCGAGTTACGCCTACCGCCTTGGCCTTCTCGGCGATGGCCTTGCCCACCGCCTTGGCCGCCTCGACATTGCCAGTGCTTTGAAGGGTCTGACGCAACGCCGGCTCCAGGGTGGAAGCGGCGGCCAGGGTATGGTCACCGGTCGGTGTTGGGCTAATGAGTTGGGCGTAAATATGAGACGGCGTGCGATGCACGCACAACCGGTAGGCACCCAACTCGCGAATCTTGTGCCGAGTTCGCAATCCGCGCCGCAGACGCGCGGCCTTCTTACCGGCTGCTTTCTTGTCCATGGCGGATCCTTACTTCTTCTTGGCTTCTTTGAGGATGATGGTCTCATCCGAGTAACGCACGCCCTTCCCCTTGTAGGGCTCGGGCGGCCGATAGGCGCGGATCTGGGCGGCAACCTCGCCAACCCGCTGCTTGTCCACGCCGCGGACGATGATCTCGGTTTGGCTGGGCGTTTGGATGGTGATGCCTTCCGGGACCTTGAATTCGACTGGATGGGAGAACCCCAGCGTCAGATTCAACACCGAGCCCTGCGTCTGGGCCTTGTAACCGACGCCGACCAGTTGCAGCTTGCGTTCGAACCCTTGGGTGACGCCGATCACCATATTGTTGAGCAGGGCACGCATGGTGCCAGTCATGGCCCGATGCTTGCCGTCATTCGTGACCAGACGCGGGGCAACCCTGATCTCGTCGCCCTCCCGCTGAACCACGACCCATGGATGCACACGCAACTCGGCCGCGCCCTTGATACCTTTGATGGCGACATCTTGGCCTTCGATGGCGACACTGACCCCCGCCGGCACGGGAATCGGTTTCTTACCGACACGCGAAGTGCGGATCTTCCGTTCCTTGAGAACGCTTGCCATGGAATCACCCCCTACGCCACGATGCACAGCACTTCGCCGCCATGACCGGCGGCGCGAGCGGCGCGGTCGCTCATCAAACCCTGGGGCGTGGACACGATGGCCACGCCCCAGCCACCCATGACCCTGGGCAATTCATCCTTGCCGCGAAACACCCGCCGGCCAGGACGGCTGACCCGTTCGATCCGATCGATCACCGGTTGGCCTTCGAAATACTTCAGCGTGATCGTCAACTCAGCCTTGCCAGGGGCGGTTTGCGCCACCGTGTAACCAGCGATATAGCCCTCGTCGCGCAACACCTGGGCGATAGCTGCCTTCACCTTGGAAGACGGCATGCCGACTTGGGCCTTGGCAGCGGTCTGGGCATTGCGGATGCGTGTCAGCATATCCGCGATGGGGTCCGTCATACTCATCGATCAAATGTCTCCACATGGTCAGTCTCGAAGCCGCCAGCAAGGCAAGCTTCGAACTTAAGGAGGCCGTGGGTGACCGGTCAGCGGTTTACCAACTGGCCTTGCCCAGACCGGGCACGTCGCCGCGCATGGTGGCCTCGCGCAGTTTGTTACGGCCCAAGCCGAATTTGCGATAAAAGCCGTGCGGTCGGCCAGTCAGTCGGCAACGATTGCGCAGTCGAATCGGGCTGGCGTCGCGTGGCAACGCCTGTAACCGCTGCTGTGCTTCGCGCCGCCGCTCATCGCTGGTGGCCGGGTTGCGGATGGCTTCCTTCAACTCAGCCCGCCGGGCGGCATACCGTTCGACGACGCGCGCCCGCTTGATCTCACGATTGGTCATGCTCAGTTTGGCCATGGCCTAGTCCTCAGTTTCGGAACGGAAAATCGAATGCTGCCAACAACGCGCGCCCTTCCGCATCGGTACGCGCGGTGGTGGTGATGGTAATGTCGAGGCCACGAATGGCGTCGATCTTGTCGTAGTCGATTTCCGGGAAAATAATCTGTTCGCGCACGCCCAGGCTGTAATTGCCGCGGCCGTCGAACGCGCGGGCGCTAAACCCGCGAAAGTCACGGATGCGGGGAATGGCGATATTGATCAGGCGATCCAAAAATTCGTACATCCGGTCGCGTCGCAAGGTCACCTTGCAACCAATTGGCCAACCGGCGCGGATCTTGAAGCCGGCGATGGACTTGCGCGACAGCGTCACGATCGGCTTCTGGCCGGCGATCTGGGTCAGATTGCCAACCGCGTGCTCCATGATCTTCTTGTCGGCCACCGCCTCGCCAACGCCCATATTCAAGGTGATCTTGGTGATTCGGGGCACTTCCATGACGTTGCGATAGCCGAACTGCTCGCGCAGCTTGGGCGCCACGGTCTCGCGATAGTATTGGCGTAGTCGAGCCATGGGTCTCTCCTCAAACATCCACGACTTCGTTGTTGGACTTGAAGTAGCGCACCTTGCGGCCATCCTCCAGCACCCGGAATCCGACCCGGTCGCCTTTCTTGGTGAGGGGGTTGAACAGCATCACGTTAGACACGTGAATCGCCGCCTCGCGCTCAATGATACCGCCCGCCACGCCGCGCGCCGGATTGGGCTTGGTATGCCGCTTGACCAGGTTCACCCCAGCCACGATCACCCGCTCGCCGTCTTCCACCACCCGCATCACCTTGCCGCGCCGGCCCTTGTCCTTGCCGGCGATGATGATGACCTCGTCATCCTTTCGAATTCTGCGCATTGCCGCCTCTACCTTCACAACACTTCGGGGGCCAGGGAAATGATCTTCATGAACCGCTCGCCGCGCAGCTCGCGGGTGACCGGCCCGAAGATGCGCGTACCGATCGGCTCCAGCTTGTTGTTGAGCAGCACCGCCGCGTTACCATCGAAGCGGATCAGCGAGCCGTCGGGCCGCCGCACGCCCTTGCGGGTGCGCACCACCACGGCGTTGTAAACCTCGCCCTTGTTGACCTTGCCGCGGGGGATGGCGTCCTTGATGCTGACCTTGATGATGTCGCCAATCTGCGCGTAGCGGCGATGGGAGCCGCCCAGCACCTTGATGCACATCAGCCGGCGAGCGCCGCTGTTATCGGCGACTTCCAACATTGTTTGCATCTGAATCATGGTTCTACATTCCGTTCACGGATGAGGGAAAACACCGTCCACGCGGACAGTTCCAGCCCGCAGGGACGGTCACTCCGCGCGCTCGACCACGGCGACCAAGGTCCAGGATTTAGTCTTGGACAGAGGTCGACACTGCTTGATGG
The DNA here is from genome assembly GCA_029624675.1 of Candidatus Contendibacter sp. Taxonomy (GTDB): domain Bacteria; phylum Pseudomonadota; class Gammaproteobacteria; order Competibacterales; family Competibacteraceae; genus Contendibacter. The sequence continues at coordinate 5,064 of JARSSP010000066.1, read as the reverse complement.
TTACCAAGTCGCCCATGTGGCACTCGTTGCGCTCATCGTGAGCATGCAGCTTGGTGGTCCGGCGCACATACTTACCATAAACGGGATGCTTGACCAGCCGTTCGACCGCCACGGTGATGGTCTTATCCATTTTGTCGCTGGTCACGCGCCCGCTCAGGGTGCGCTCCACCCGGGTGTCCATCGTCATGCCTGTTTCGCCTTCTCGCCTAACACCATCTTGACTCGGGCAACATTGCGTCGTGCCTGCTGAAACAAATGGGGCTTGGTGGCCTGATTGGTGGCTTTTTGCATTCGCAGGTTGAACTGTTCGCGCAGCAGAGCCAGCAGCTCCTGCTCCAGTTCGCCCACATTTTTCTGTCGCAACTCGCTCGCCTTCATCACATCACCGTCCGGGTTACGAAGATTGTCTGCACTGGGAGCTTGGCCGCCGCCAAGCGGAACGCCTGCCGCGCGATGTCCTCGGTCACCCCTTCCACTTCATACAGGACGCGGCCTGGCTTGACTGGCGCCACCCAGTACTCAACGCCGCCCTTGCCGCTGCCCATGCGCACTTCCAATGGTTTCTTGGTAATGGGCTTGTCGGGGAAAATGCGGATCCACACCTTACCGCCGCGCTTGATATAGCGGTTGATGGCGCGGCGCGCGGCTTCGATCTGGCGAGCGGTCAGCCTCCCACGCGTGGTGCATTTCAATCCGTATTCGCCGAAACTCACCTGGACGCCGCTGGTGGCGACGCCCGTGTTGCGCCCCTTGCGCTGCTTGCGGAATTTCGTTCTTTTCGGCTGTAACATGTTCCGTCTCGTCTATCCACACGGTTTCGGGCATTCAGTTGGCGGCGGCCTTTTCGGGTTTAGCCTCGCCCAGTCGGTCGAAACCGAATACTTCGCCCTTGAAAATCCAGACCTTGATCCCGATCACGCCATAGGTGGTCCGGGCCTCGGCCAAGCCATAATCGATATTGGCGCGCAGGGTATGCAACGGCACCCGCCCTTCCCGGGTCCACTCGCTGCGCGCGATCTCGGCACCGTTCAAACGGCCGGAAACCTGGATCTTGATCCCGAGCGCGCCCAGGCGCATCGCGTTGGTCACCGAGCGCTTCATCGCCCGCCGGAACATGATGCGCCGCTCCAGTTGCTGGGCCACGCCTTCGGCGACCAGTTGGGCGTCCAGCTCCGGCTTGCGAATCTCCTCGATGTTGATCTGCAAATCCTTGACGTCCAGCCGCATCATCTTGGCGACGGCCTTGCGCAAGGCTTCGATATCCTCGCCCTTCTTGCCGATCACCACGCCGGGCCGGGCGGTATGCACGGTGATGCGCGCCAAACGGGCCGGCCGCTCGATCTGAATCCGGCTGACCGAGGCGTTGGCCAGTTTCTTTTTCAGAAACTGACGCACCTTCAGGTCGGTTTCCAGCAGATCGGGAAAATTCTTGCTGCTGGCATACCATTTGGACGCCCAGTCGGTGGCGATGCCCAGACGGATCCCCGTGGGGTTGACTTTTTGACCCATGTCGCTTCCGCTCCTATCGCTCGGCCACGGTGACGGTGATGTGACTGGTGCGCTTGACGATACGGTTACCGCGACCCTTGGCCCGCGCATGCATTCGCTTGAGCACCGGACCACCATCGACGCAAATGGCGGCGACCTTCAGTTCATCGACATCGGCGCCCTGGTTGTGCTCGGCGTTGGCGATGGCCGATTCCAACACTTTCCGGATCAACGGGGCCGCCTTCTTATCGCTGAATTTCAACAGATTCAGGGCACGCTCCACCGGCAAGCTGCGCACCTGATCGGCGACCAGGCGGGCCTTCTGCGGCGAAATGCGGGCATGTTTCATGATCGCGACGGCTTGCACGGTTTCGCCTCCTTATTTGGATTTCTTGTCCGCTGCATGCCCGCGATAGGTGCGGGTGGCGGCGAACTCGCCCAATTTATGGCCCACCATATTCTCCGTGACCAGGATCGGCACGTGCTGGCGACCGTTGTGCACGGCGATGGTCAGGCCAATCATCTCGGGCAGGATCATCGACCGCCGCGACCAAGTTTTGATCGGTCGCTTGCTATGGGTAGCGACCGCCTGCTCCACCTTCTTGGCCAGGTGGAGGTCCACAAACGGTCCTTTTTTGATCGAGCGTGGCACTGGACGGATTCCTCTTATTTCGCATTACGCCGACGCACGATCAGGTGGTCGGTGCGCTTGTTCGAGCGGGTCTTGTAGCCCTTGGTCGGCGTGCCCCACGGCGACACCGGATGGCGCCCGCCGGAGGTGCGGCCCTCGCCGCCACCATGCGGGTGATCCACTGGATTCATGGCTACCCCGCGCACCGTGGGTCGAATTCCTCGCCAGCGCTTGGCGCCGGCCTTGCCGAGCGAGCGCAGGTTGTGTTCCTCGTTGCCGACCCCGCCAATGGTCGCCTTGCAGTCCGCATGGATCTTGCGGATTTCGCCAGAGCGCATCCGCAGGGTGGCATGATTGCCTTCGCGGGCAACCAACTGCACCGAGGCGCCAGCGCTGCGGGCCAGTTGCGCGCCCTTGCCGGGGCGCAACTCCACGCAGTGCACCTGACTGCCAACCGGAACGTTGCGCAACGGCAAGGCGTTGCCGGCCTTGATCGCCGCCGCCGGGCCGGACATCAGGGTCGCGCCCACGCCCACGTCGCGTGGGGCGATGATGTAACGGCGCTCGCCGTCGGCGTAGAGCAGCAACGCAATGTGGGCGCTGCGGTTGGGATCGTATTCCAGCCGCTCGACCTTAGCGGGAATGTTGTCCTTGTCGCGCTTGAAATCGATCAGCCGATAGTGCTGCTTGTGGCCGCCACCCTGATGTCGAGTGGTAATACGGCCCATGTTGTTGCGGCCGCCCTTGCGGGTCTGCTTTTCCAGCAGCGGGGCGTGGGGCCGACCCTTGTGCAGTTCGGGGTTGACGACCTTGACCACGAAGCGCCGGCCTGGCGAGGTAGGTTTGGTCTTGACGATGGGCATGGGATTTACCTTTCTCTCGTATGCCGGGGCGATGAGTGCCCGCTCACTTGGCCATCTGGAAATCGATCTCGTGGCCGGCCTTCAGGGAGACATAAGCCTTTTTCCAGTCGGAACGCCAGCCGGACAGCGCACCGAACCGCTTGCGCTTGCCCTTGACGTTGAGAACCGTCACGCCCTTGACCTTGACCTTGAACAACAACTCCACGGCATCCTTGATCTCCGGTTTGGTGGCATCGTGGGTCACCTTGAACGTCACCTGGTTATAACGTTCGCCGAGGCGGTTGCTTTTCTCGGAAACGTGTGGAGCCAACAGGATCCTCAGCAGGCGCTCTTCGCTCATGCCAGCCACTCCCCGACGCGCCGAACCGCGTCCACCGTCATCACCACCGCGTCCGCGCCAACCAGACTGACCGGATCCAAACCATGCACGTCGCTCACCGCCACCCCCGGCAAATTGCGCGCCGACAGGTATAGGTTTCTATCCACATCCTCGGCCACCAACACTATCCGCCGCTGATCGACCAAGCCCAGCGCCGCCAATTGGTTGACCATGAGCCGGGTCTTGATTTCTGAAATGTTGAGCGTGTCCACCACCAATAATCGACCCTGACGCAGCAGTTCGGAAAAGATTGCGCGCATCGCGGCGCGATACATCTTGCGATTGACCTTTTGCGAATGATCCTGAGGGCGGGCCGCGAAGGTCACGCCACCGCCCCGCCAAATCGGACTGCGACTGGAACCGGCGCGGGCGCGGCCCGTACCTTTTTGCCGCCAGGGCTTGGCGCCACCGCCGCGCACGTCGGAGCGATTCTTCTGGGCGCGGGTGCCCGCCCGTCCCCCCGCCAGATACGCCACCACAACCTGATGCACCAACGCCTCGTTAAACGGTCGAGCAAAGGTCTCATCGGCGACGGCGATTTGACCGGAGGCCGCACCGCTTGCGTTCTTGATCTGAAGTTCCATGTCGTCTCCTTACCGGCGCGCTTTCACGGCGGGCCGAATCATGACATCGCCACCCTTGGCGCCGGGCACCGCTCCCTTGATTGCCAGCAGATTGCGCTCGACATCCACTCGGACCACTTCCAGATTCTGGACACAGCGCCGCGCCGCGCCGAGATGGCCAGCCATTTTCTTGCCCTTGAACACCCGGCCTGGGCTTTGGTTCTGGCCGATGGACCCAGGAGCGCGATGGGACAGCGAGTTACCGTGGCTGGCGCGCTGGCTGCGGAAATGGTGGCGCTTGATGGTGCCGGCGAAACCCTTACCGATGGTGGTGCCGGTCACGTCCACTTTCTGGCCGGCTTGGAACAAATCCGCCTTCAACTCGGCGCCGACGCCGATGTCGGCGCCTTCACCCTCCGCCAACCGGAATTCCCACAAGCCGCGCCCTGGCTCGACCCCGGCCTTGGCGAAATGACCGGCCATCGGCTTGGTCACCCGGCTGGCCCGACGCGCGCCCACTGTCACCTGCAGGGCACGGTAACCGTCGGTGGCTTCGGTCTTGACCTGGGTGACGCGATTCGGTTCAACCTCAATTAAGGTGACGGGAATCGAAACACCGTCTTCCGTAAACAGGCGCGTCATGCCGGCCTTGCGGCCGATGAGTCCTATTGCCATTTTTCAATAACCTCGGATAGGGCGACTTCGGGCTAGAGGAAGGGAAGGCTGCCCCTCGTGGCCCGGATTGCAAGCGCCTAGTTCAGCTTGATTTGTACGTCCACACCAGCGGCGAGGTCGAGCTTCATCAGCGCATCGACGGTTTTGTCAGTGGGATCCACGATATCCATGAGCCGCTTGTGGGTGCGCAGTTCGTACTGGTCGCGGGCATCCTTGTTGACATGCGGTGAAACGAGCACGGTGAAGCGCTCGATCTTCGTCGGCAGCGGAATCGGGCCACGAACCTGGGCACCGGTGCGCTTGGCGGTCTCGACGATTTCCCGCGCCGACTGATCGATCAGCCGGTGATCGAATGCCTTTAAGCGGATGCGGATGCGTTGGTTGGCGGTTGTGGTCATGGCGCTTACTCGATGATCTTGGCGACGACGCCGGCGCCGACGGTACGCCCACCCTCGCGAATGGCGA
>JARSSP010000065.1 GCA_029624675.1 Candidatus Contendibacter sp. | reverse complement strand
TTGCCTCCAGCCGCGGAAAATTGGCTTCGCGCTGCGAGTTTTGCAAGAGGCTCTGTGGTCAGCAGGCTGCCGGTGAGGGGGGTGTCCTCGAAGCCGGACAGGTCTTGGTCGGCGAGGACGGGGGCGTCGTTGACCGGGGTGACGGTGAGGGTGACGGTGGCGATGTTGGATTCGCCGCTGTCGTTCGCGAGGCGGTAGGTGAAGCGGTCTTCGCCCGACCAGTCGGCGGCCGGGGTGTAGCGAAGGCGGCCTTGCGCGGTGAGTTCGACGCTGCCGTGTGCGGGGCCGCTGACGAGGATGGGGGTGGACGGGGAATGGGCCGGACCGGTGACGGTGTCGTTGGCGGCGACATCGAGGTCGATCGGGGTGTCTTCGGCGGTGGTGGCGCTGTCGTCACGCGCTTGCGGGCCCTCCTGCGGCAAGCCGAGATGGAGATCCTTGACGGTGACGCGGCTGCTGACGGCGGCTGTCCCGCGGCCGAAGCCGATGAGGTCGAAGCTGAGGTTGACGACGGTGCCGGCGGGGGCGTTGGCGTGCACGCCGGCGAGGTCGACGAGGACGGTGCGGCTGCCGTCGGGGTTGCGGATGGTGGTGACGCCGCTGGATTTTGTTTCGGAGCCGTCGGCTTGCAGGTTGAGGAAGGCGTCGTTGTGGGTGAGGCCGGTACCGCCGAGCAGAGAGAGGCCGGTGTTGGCGTCGATCAGGGCGACTTCGAAGGCGTCGTCGGGGGCGTTGTCAACGTCGTCCAGGGCGATGGCGGAGAGGGTGAAGGTGAGATACCGGTCGTCGGGGCCGAGGACGAAGGCTTGGCTGAGGCGGGTCTGGCGGGTCGGGGTTTCCTTGAGCGTGGCGGCGCCGGGGGCGAAGGTGACGTCGCCGGTGGTGGACCAGGCGGTGCCGTTGGCGAAGTCGGGGTTGGTCAGCGTCAGATTGGCGGCGGTGTCGTATTGGGTAAGGCCGGCGCGATCAGCGCCGCCGAGGCCCGAGACGGGTTGACGAGCACTGCGTAGGGCCCCTCCCAGGCTACGGCTGACCGGTAGCGGGGCGCCGGGGGGACCGAAGGGGTCCTGCGGCACGGGGGCGCCGCCGGCGCTGGTAAGCAGGCCGCGCAGCGTCGCCCATTCACTCTCGGACGGTAGGCGGCGCACGCCTGGGAGCAGCGTGCTCGCCATCAGGTCGTGCGCGTCGACCGCGTGATCGAGGCCCTGCGCGTGGCCGTATTCGTGCAGGAGGACGGTGACGAGGTCCATCTTGCCGGCGGCGTCACTCCCCGGTTTGGCGATCCATTCGTGGGGGTCGGACGTGGGGAGGAATTCCTCGTGGTCGCTCGGGGTGGGATCGATGAACCAACCGTAGCCGGCGGCGGCGGCGTCGAGGGTGATTTGGGCGGAGGGGCCGGTGCCGGTGGTTTGAGCGAGGGCAGCGGCCGGCAGATTCTCCGTTTGGAAGGGCCGATGCCAAACTCCGGTAAATGCGATGTTGGTATCAAAGTCGCTTTTTCCATGAAACGGGCTTATTTTCCAGAATCGCTTCTGGTTCGGGCAGTATTTTTTATATTTCTCCCCTATCTGCTCTGATGGCAAGTCAATGTTACGTGGATTGACATCGAAGAAGTACTTAACTAAGACTTGCTCACCTGCTGGGTTTGTGATAACGAAAACGGCCGAGTCTTTTCCAATAAACATCGGATTCGGACGGTATCCAAGCCAATAAAGCGCCGATGAGTCATTTCTTTGTTTGTCCGCTACCGTATAATCATGCGGTGGTGCATACGTTAGTCTCCCGTGCTGAGGCTTCTGTATTAGAACAATAGACAGGTTGTCCGGCGCTGTCACATCAAAACCGGTTCCGGTCTTTGCTTCGAAATAGCTACTGCCGTCATCCAGGAAAAACTTATTTGCATCGATGGACGGAAAAAGGCCGTCAGCTACATACGGCATTACTCCAGATAACCGCTGCTGTTTAGTCAAATATAGAAAACTGCCTTTTTTCTTGCCAATTGGCGTACTGAGTTCGCAAATGCCGACGGCCCGCTTGTTGATTCTTTGTGCCCCTTCACTAGCTGCCAGTTGTATCGTGACAGGCAAGACATTATTCGCAAAAAGCGGAAGGTCGGTCAGCATTATTATCGATTCCCCAAAATTGCTTGGATTTGGAACAGCGTCCGCACCAAGGTTGTGAGTTAACCTAATTTCAGATGGAGGGCGTGGTGTTAACGCAATGCCAAATCTTGTGTTGTAGTCCCGCTGATTTTGTGCATAAACACCTAAAGCACTCAGCAACTCAGTGATATTGCCGTAGCTGTTTTGGTTGTGTAACGTCTCTTTGTTGATTTGATTCCAGTATTTGAGACGATCCTCATCTGCTTTCCCGTGAACACCCTTATTTGACCAAGAAAAATTCTGGGCGTCGCCGTAACCGGTCCGATCAATGACCGCATTCAGGTCATTATAAGCATTTGATGCTCCATATCGCCAATACCAGGCCCCGGACTGCGTAACGATGTCGTAATTGGCAATCATATCGTCTGGATTGGCGACGAAATCGTAGCTTGTCCCATAGATCCCGTTGAGGCCGGGAACCTTGAGCGCGGGAAAATCTCCCTGAACGAAACCTCGATTCCCTCCAATACCAAGGTTTCGGTAGCCATACCCAAATGTCACCTGCAAGATCCCTCGACCTTTATATTTTGCACCATCGCCAGGGCTAATGTTCCCGAATTTCGGTCTGTTCCCATAAGCTGCTTCCGCCGACGCATCTGATCGGTCTTCCTTGAAATCTGCATCGAAGAAAGCTTCCGCTCTGGCATTTACTAAAAACGCCGCCAGTCGCTTTGAAGTGTTGATATCGAATTTGGCGAAGGTGCTGTTGAGAGGTCGGACCATCTCCCGAACACGTTGGACTTGCTCCGCGTTCACAGGCTTCATTAACGCAGCTAGGCTCCTCTCTGTTAGTCTGGCACCAAGCCCTACGCCTAATTCGCCTACCCCCCCGAGCAGCAATCCCTTTGGATCGATCATCCCCCCGATCTGCACGCCATTGCCGAAGAGCGCCTTCTTGATGGTCTGCTTATCGCCGGCGCTGGCAATCTTGATGTCGTCCCAGCCGATGCCATTTCCGGCCTGGCCGTCATCTTGCGTCGCGCCATAGACCACCAGGAAATCCTTGAGCGCGTCTTTCTGGTTGTTCTGTTTGCCGCTTGGCGGCGCGACACGGTTGACGAAATCCAGCAGGTTGGCGAGTTTTTCAGCGTCCTGGGCGTTCCAGGTACCGGCGCGTTTCTCCTTCAGGGCCTTGAGTTCGGTGATCGCGTACTTCAGTTTCTGCAGCGCCGTCCCCTCCTTGTTCGCTGTTTCCTTGTCAAGGTCGATGCTCTTCGGATCGACCAGACCCAACAGCCATTCGTCGCCGTAGAGGCTGTCCTGGTAGACCTTGGAGACATATTTCGGGTTGATCCCCAGGTTCAGCAGACTGCCCAGTTCGCCGCCGCCTTGGAAGACGAGCTTCTCCGGTCGTTTCTGCAGTTCCGCCGATGTGGCCGAAGCGATCATCAGATCGCGCACCCAGCTCGTCATGTCGGTACGCTGGCTCTCGCCCGCGTAGGCCCAGCCCTGAGCAAGCTGTTCACCCGCAAAGCGCATCCAGTGCGGCGCATTGTAGGCGTTCAACCAGCCGAGGGTTTTCGCGCCTTCCGCCTGGGCACTGGGCGACTCGATCAGCCCATCGGCGCTGAACTTGGCCGGTTCGAACACCCAGGTCTGGGCAATCTGCTTGTCAAAGTCGGCTTTGGCCTCCAGTTTCGCTTTCTCGATGGCGCTCCTGGTGGCCACCTCGATGGTCGTTGTAATGGTTGCATTCCTCGCGTCTGCCTCGAGGGCTTTTCCCGCCGCCTTCAAGCTGTACTTCGGCTCACCGACGAGCACGTGTTCGGAGTAGCTTCCATCCTCTGCGTTATAGCGGATATTGACGGTGACCTCAGCCGTGGCCCAGTTGTTGCTGGCCTTGCCTTTCGCCTTCGCTTCGCCCGTCGTGGGTCCGGTGCCATAACGAACGATCTTCTCCAGGAGCTGCAAGGCACGCCGTTCGGGATCGCCGAAGATCCCGTCTACCGCGAACTCGGTGATCGACGCCGAGGCTTTCGTCGGGTCGTAGGCGTTGTAGCCGAGGTACTTCAAACGCTGTTCGACGCGATAGACATCGAGTCGATCGTTGTCTGCATTGATGCCCACGCTGCCCTTCAGTTCGAACTTGGAATACCCCGGATCATCCAGCGGCCGGTCCCCAAAATAGACATTCGCCGTGCTGGCAAAGTCCTTGGCGGTCACCAGGGCGCTTCCGACAAGGGAATCGGGCTCGTCCTTCGAGTAATCGGTGCAGGTAAACAGGAAGGACGCCCACTTGTCGCTCAAGGTCTTGCCGCTGCGCAATTTCTCCAAGTCGTTGTTCTCGCCTTCTTCGGTCAGTTGGGGTGCGAAGAAGAGCACGCCCGTCTTCTCGAATGCGTCTTCGACCAGACTATCGACGCCCGACCGGGAGTAGATCGTCGCCGACGCTGGGCTCTTCATGATCACTTGCAGGGCACTCTCGCGACTCGCCAGGCGCTGCAGGTCGTAGCCTTGCAGGCTGAAATTTCCGAGCGTCGCCATGCGCCTCTTGACCAATTTCTGCGCAGCGTCATTCAAGGCTTTCAAAGGCGTTTGCGCTTCGACGGGCGAGATTTTGTTGTCCTTGAGGAGGAGCTGTTTGGCCGCCAGTTCGCTCAGATCGACGCCGATGATGTCGCCCAGCTTGCCGGTAACGGCGATATCGATAAATTCCGGATCGAACGCGGTTCCCAGCGGCATGACGTTGGCCACGGGGATGGTTTGTTCGCCCATCGCCTGCAGCGGGATGTGTTTCGACAGTCGGTCTTTCTCCGGCAGCGCCAGGGCGGCCTCGATGAGGTCGTAGACGCTCCAGGCGGTGAGTCCGTGCGGCTGTTTGAGGGCGCCGGTTAGGATGGAGCCAAAGCGTCCTTCGAGTTGGCCGATGAGCGCCCGGCCGTCTTCGGAGAGCGCGAGGTTCTGGATGCCGTAGCCATCGAGCGGCACAGTGGCGCCCAGGTATTGCGGGGTGCCGAAGGGATCCCGGACGAGGCCGAGCTTGCCGCCGACGGCGACGGGTTTGGGGACGATCCAGGAGCCGCTCGATGGCCCGGTCTGGACGAACTCGGGGCCGCGCTCCATGTCGTTGTAGAAGGGGTCGAGCATGCCGTAGTTGTCGTCGGCGACGATTGCGTAGTCCACACCTTTGTACTTGACCCAGACGGCGCTCTGTGCGCGTTGCAGGTCGAGGACGTCGTAGCGAACGTTTTCACTGCCCTGGATGAGGGGGATCGTGTTGAGCGTGGCGAGCCTCGCTTGGCCGGCTTCGTCGCGTGCGAGTTGCAGCGTGGCAAGGCCGGCGCGCAGGCTGTTCGGAGCGCTGACGAGGTAGCGGTCGGGGTTGTCGGTGGCCGAGACGATCAGCGGGGTGCGCAAACCGCTTGCCGGCAGGGCGGGAACGAGGGGTGCGGCGATCGCGCCGGTCTTCGGGTTGAGGCTGGACAGGTCGAAGACCAGGATGTCGCCTTGCTCGCGCCGGTCGGACCACAAGGCGGGCAGAATGCCGCCCTTGGGTGCGCTGACCACCAGGGTGCGCGCGTCGGGGCCGACGGCGATGCCGGCGAAGCCGGTGATCGCGTCACTGCCCGGCCACCGCAGGCTGAGCAGGTGGGTATGGTAGCCAGCGCTGCCCGGGGCAATGTCGAGGAGAAGCAGGCGGGCGCCGGGGGTTTCGCCGCCTTCGGCGAGCAGGAGCTGGTTGCCGACGATAGCCAGGCTGCGCAGGTTGCGCCCGGACGGGAGCGCGATGGTGTCGATCCGTTGCAGGGTGACGAGATCGATGCAGTAGACGACGCCGTTGCCGGCGACATACGCGCGCGCGAGGTCGGTCGAGAAGGCGGTGGGTTGCACCTTGCGGTAGAGCGAATTGACGCCGCCGCCCAGGTCGTTCTGGCCGATCGATTCGAGGAGGGGGAGATCGACGGGCAGTGGAATGTCGCGAATGGCCAGGTTCTCGCGCAGGACGGTCAGCCCGTTGCGGGTGAGGACGGCCGCCATGTGCGGCTGGGGCGCGATGCGCAGGGTGTTGCCGGCAAATTCCAGCATTTCGCCCTCTGTGAAGCCGCCGGTGCCGTCGAGTTGGGCGCTGGAGATCTGGCGCACGATCTGCCACCGGACGCTGCCGACTGCGATGCCGGCGGGTGGTGAGAGGTTCACAACGCCGCCCGCCTTTCCGTCGAGCGTGAGGACATCGCGCGCGCTGCCGTTGGGGAAGAGGACGCGTACGATGAGTCGACCGGCGAAGGCGCCGGGGTCGGGGTTGTTGATCGTCAGGCTGATCTGGCCGTCGTCGGTGACCCGGGCGGCGCTGATGTTGGGCAGGGCCACGTGGCCCCAGGGGGTGCGCGCCGGCGCCAGCCATTCGCCGAGATCGAGACGCACCCGGCCATCGGCGCTCACGCTGGGCAGCGGGATAGCGAGGCTGCGCGGGACACCGAAGGCGTAGTCGCCGACGGTGATGCCGATCGCCTCGGAGAGGAGGTATCCGAGGAGCGAGGTTCCGCTCAGGGCCGAGGCGAGTGAGCCGCTCATGCTCAGGCTTTCCCCAGCGAATGAGATCCAGGAGTTGCTCGCTGCGTTGACCGCTGCCGGGGCGCCTTGGCTGACGATGGCGCGGCAGACGAGGTAGTCGCCGGAGCGGTTCAATCCCGGATAAGGCGTGCTGGCGGTACGGGCGATGCCGTCGGCGCCGATGTAGCCGTTGTCGGCGAGCCACCAGGTGTCTTTGAAACTGCCGTCAGCCAGCGGCAGCGTGCCTTTTCTGAGGAACCAGATTTCTTCGCCGGGGGTGGCCGGCAAGCCGTCCTGAACGGGGATGGCGAATTGCAGGGGCTGTACGGCCGAGTCGGCCCCGAGGTCGAGGCTGAAGGCGCCGATGGCCGACAGGAGCTGTGGGACGGGCGGCGCCATGCCGGTGGTGGCGACAAGGTCGGCAAGCGCCACGCGGCGGATGCCCACCGCGGTATCGGCCTTCAGGGCGCCAGCACCGATGAGCACGGTCTCGCCGCTGGCGGCGCGGACGATGCCGCCGTGCTCGGCGACGACGACAATGGCCGCCGGCGTGGCAGTGCTGGCTTCGTCATCGACCGCCGTGGGCTGGGTGACGGTGAGCGGGATATCGGTTTGGCCGATGGTCTGCTCGAGGATATGACCGTCGGTGTCGACGCGGGTGGCCAGGTGAATGATCGAGAGGGTCGTTCTGCCCGCTCTGCGAGCGGTGATCAGACCGTCGTCGCTGACCGTGGCGATGGTGTCGTCGGAGATGAGGTAGCGGGTGCCGCTGCGGGCTTCGGGTACGGCGGGAATGACGAAGGTGATCGTCTCGCCGCTGTCCGGGTCGAGCACGATCTCGCCGGTGTCGGCGTCGATGACGATTTCACCGGTCAGCGGATCGATCAGCGGCACCTGTGTCGTCGGATCCTTGAAAGTCTCGATTTCTTCTGGCGTTCCGGCAAAAACGATCTGGCGGGCCGTGTGGATGTCGGTCGACTCGTCCGTGTCGGGGTCGATGAGGCGGACTTTGAGTTGTCGTGGAGCGCCGGGGAGCAAGGTCAGCGTCCCGGGGTAGACGTCAGGGAGGGGGTTTGCGCGGCCCGGGTGGCTTTCTTCATCCCAGGTATTGGCGCCAGCGGCTTCCGGTGCGCGCTGTGTGTTGATGGCTTGGACGGCCTGGACGAGGCGCCCGTCGGTGTCGAGCCGTGTGACGACGATCAGCGCGGCACCCTGCCCTGTAGCGCGGATGCGGTCGTGCGCGTCGT
>JARSSP010000064.1 GCA_029624675.1 Candidatus Contendibacter sp. | reverse complement strand
CGCGGGCGCGGGAATTGGCGCGGGCGCGGCCGGCTTGGCAGCCGGCGGCGTTTCAGCGGCCGGGGCGGGTGGCGTGGCGGGCGCGGGCGCGGCGACAGGAGCCGGTGCGGGTGCGACCGGCTCGGTAGCCGGCGGTGTTTCGGTGGCTTGCTGTTGTTCCAATAATTGGCTGGCCGCCTTGGAACCCGTGTAATCCACAATTTCCCGCAAGGTCGGGATCCGCAGGGTTGAGCCGACCTTCAAGCTATCCATGTTATTGGCTTTGGAAAACGCCCGTGGATTGGCCTTCAGCAGCGCCTTCATCATGTGTTCCTTGCCAATGGACGGATCGGGGCGGACCTTGATGGCGATATCCCACAGCCGTTCGTTCGGTGCGACGGGACCATATTGCTCGTCACCCTTGTACAAACGTGGAGGCGGTTCGGTCGCCTTGGCCGACGGTTCCGCTGAAGCTGCCGCCATCAAAGATTGCGGCGACTCCAAAATCGTGGGCGCGGGAGACTTGGTTTCGGCCGCCGATGATGACGTGGCCGCCCTGGCGGGCATGGCCGGAGTCGGCAGGGACTCGGCGAACGCGGCAACCATGGGAACCGAAACATCGCTGACTAGATAGGCTTGCGACAGCGAATCTCGTTCCGTGCGCGGCGCGTGCTTGTCGACCGCGGCTAGCAAGGTGGCGGTGTCCATGGGCGCCGGCGGCGGCTCTGGCACGGCGGTTGGGGCTTGCTCCGGCGCCCCACTATTGGAAGCCGTGGTTGACGGTGTGGGAATGGCCGGTATCTTCGGTTCCGGTGTTGGCGTCGCGGCTTCCGTTTCCGAAATGATCGGCGCGGGAGGTTGGCCGGCGGCCGCCACCATCTCCGAAACCGCCAGAAACAACAGCGGACTGACCGAAACCGGCTCCACCAGATCGCCGACGGCCGACTCTGAAACCGCCACGAATAACAACGGGCTGGCCGAAACCGGCTCCGCCAGATCGCCGACGGCCGGCGCGGTCATGGTGGGAACGCTCGGTTCCACGACCACCGTTGCAACCGGTTCCAACGCGGACGTAACCGGCGCGGAAATCGGTTCAGTAGTGATCTGAGGCGGCGTGGGCGGCGCGACCGTCACCACGGTGGGTTCAAGCGACACCGGCGGTTCCAGTGGGAATACTTGCGGCGTGCCGGTCACGACCCGTGACGCCGGCGATTCCGTCGCCGTGGGCGCGGGACTTGGCGACGTGGCGACTGCCGACGGCTCCACCCCCGCCAAATGACGAGCGGCGGTGGAGCCGGTCATGTTGGCGATTTCCTGGAAGCTGGGAATGCGCAGCGTGGCGCCGATTCGCAACCCGCCGATCCCAGCTTTGCCAAAGGCATGAGGATTGGCCTGGAACAGGGCCTGCATCATCTGTTCGCGGGTGATGGCGGGGTCGGGGCGCACCTTGAGGGCGATGCCCCACAGACCCTCGCCCACCGCCACCGGTCCGTAGGTATCACCCGGCCGATAGATCCGCGCCGAAGTCGACGGCGTTTCCGCCGGGAGTGTCGCCGGCTCGGGCGTTCCGCCGGTTTGGGTCAACAGCGCCGCTGGCTTGGAGGTCGGTTCGCCGCCATCATTGCGCCGCGCGTCCCGTTCCGATTCAGGTGGCGTGGCTACGGTCGCCGGCGTCGATTCCGGACCCGGCGTAGCCACGGCCGCTAGCGCCGGCTCCGGACGCGGCGCGAGTTCGACGGGCGGCGCGGCGGGCGGTGTCGGCGTATTCAACACGGTCTTGCTGCGGTCGCCGGGCCGCTTGGCCAGCCGCTGAACCGGATCGAGCAGGACGGTGAACTCGCGGAAGGTCTTGCCGCGCGGCCAGCCAAACTCCACCAGCAATCCCAGCGACGGTTCCTGGATCGGCCGGGTGGAAATCACCTTGACGTAGACCTGGCCCTCGGCGTTGTACTCCACCGAAAACACCAGATTCGCCAGCGTCGGCGCCCGTTCCAGCTCGAACTCCTTGAACATCGGCGCGGGCGCCAGTTTCACCGAAACCTTGTTCAATTCCTCCGGCGCGAGCGTTGGCAATGGAATCCGGGCATCGAGCAACTGGTTCAAGGCGGAATGGACCTGGATTTCGCCGATGTCCAGCGCCAGGGCGCAGGCGGGTCCCAACAGCAACGGACTCAGCCAGGCCAGACCGACCGGCGCGAATCCGGACGCGGCGCGCGCGCCGGTGAAGCCCGCGCCCAGCAAGGCGCGCATCAAACGGAAGAGTTTGAGTGTCATGGACGAATCCTCCGAAGCGGATAGCGGCGCGGCCAGGCGAGGTTCCGCTGGCGTCAATGCATCGTGATCATTATGACTTAAATTCTAGCTCGCCAAGCGGGTAATCCACACCAGGGCCGGTGGAAATCCAGTGGCAATCCATGTCGTGGAGCATTACCCAGTCAGGGATTTCATTGCCCCAGTGGCAATCAACGCCGTTCCCAGCCGGCGATCGTCTCCATTGATGTGCTTGTGCAGCCATTCCTTGAGCGCTTGCAAGGTGAGCATCAGGCTGACGTTGTCGAACTGGCGCTGGATGCCGAGCAAATCCTCCACCAACTTGCGGTGCTCCTGCCGGTGGGCGAGGGCGTCCACATAGCCATGCTGGTCCATCAGTTGTTCCTCGGTTGCGAAATGATGGCGGGCGAAGGCGACCAATTCATCGAGCAATGTCGTGATCCGCTCCGCCTCGTGGCCGGTCTTCACGGCGTCGGCGACGCGATTCAGCAACGCCATCAGCTGGGCGTGCTGATTGTCGATGATCGGTATCCCGACCGACAACTCCTCGCTCCATTCCAAAAACGCCATCTTCACCGGCTTTCCGTTCAGCAGCGTCGATTCGTACCGGGTCCAGGTGTTCTTGCCGCGCTCCTTGCTTCGATACATGGCGGCGTCGGCGTGGCTGAGCAGGGTTTCGATGTCGTTGCCGTCGTTCGGGGCGATGCAAAGACCGATACTGGCTCCCACCCGGCACTCACGCCCGGCCAGGAGAAACGGCTCGGCCAGTGTGTCGATGGCCTTGTCGGCGACTCGCGTCGCATCGTTCGGTTCCCTCAGACCAGGTAGCAAAATGGTGAATTCATCGCCGCCCGTGCGCGCCACGGTATCGGATTCGCGAACGCAGTTGCGGAGGCGCCGCCCCACCGCCTGAAGCAGGGCGTCGCCGGTTTCATGGCCGTAAGTGTCGTTGACGGCCTTGAAACCATCCAGATCCAGCAAGAGCAGAGCGAACGACGTCTGGTCGCGCTTGGTCTGGATCAGTGCTTGCCGGAGGCGATCGAAGAACAGCGCCCGGTTGGGAAGATCGGTGAGCGGATCGTAAAACGCCAGATAATTCAATTGCCGCTGGGTGCGATTTCGCTCGGTGACGTCGAGCGCCACTCCCACGATGGCGGGATGCCCTTCGTAATCGACGACCTCCCCGTTGATCTCGATGTCGATCAGGCGGCCATCCTGGCGAACGGCGCTAAAAGTGGTGTGAACGTGGTCGGTCCGGCTCTCAAGACAATGGCAAAGATCGGCTTCGATCCGTTCCCGATCGGTCTGGGCGGTCAGATCCAACAGTCCCATCCGCCCCACGATGTCCTCCATCGAGTAGCCAAGAATGGCGGCGAATTTGGGGTTGGCGTAGACGAATTGGTCGTCCTGGATGATGTAGATCCCCACCAGGGATTGTTCCACCAGACCCCGAAACTTGGCCTCGGCGGCCTTACGCTCCTGCACTTCGCGACGCAGACGGCGGTTGAGGCGATGGATGTGCAGCAGAACCAGGCTGCCCAGCAGCGCGAGCGCCGCCGCCGCCGCCGGGACTCCGTGCAGCCAGAGCGGGTCGACGCTGGACTCGGTCCGTTGTGGCGCGATGGATCGCGACGGTTCGACGGATTCCAGCCGTTCGGCGCGGGCCGATGACCAATCGGCCAGCACGACGATCAGAACCAGCCAAAGTGATGTACTCCAGCCATGCCGATGGGACCCGCCACGATGCCCCTCTCGATGCCTTCCCTTCCCGTTGGGCGCGTTTCGGGTGCCTGCCGGGCACACGCCGAGCCAGGCGCGCAACGAACGGAAGGATTTTCGGATCACGGATCGCTCCTTTGGGGTGGGCGGTGGCGTGACCGGGTAAATTTCCGCCGCCGTCGACGCATCGTCACCATTTTACCCATTCTCGCTAGAATGTGGGCCAGCCATGCTGGCAACCCTCGCCGGGAGCCAGTTGAAATCCACGCGACTTCACGGACCCTTCCCATGCCCGCCGATCATGATGGCTTGCCACCCAGCGCCGAGCCGGCGTCCAGCGCAACCCCCGACGTCATCTCGGATCCCGCGGCTCGCCTGCTGGCGTTGCTGCGCGAACTGACGCGGGAGATTCGCCCGTCGTCGGAACAGTTGACGACAGCCCTGACCCTGGACAGCCATCTGGAACGGGAATTGGCGTTGGACAGCCTGGCCCGCGCCGAACTGTTGCAACGGATCGAGCGGACCTTTCACGCGCGCCTGGACGAGCGGATGCTGCTGGCCGAAACCCCGCGCGATCTACTGGCGTTGATCCTGGGGCGTAGCGATGCATCGGCCCAACCGGCGGTGACCGTCGGGCCAGCGCCGACGAGTGAAACCTCAATAACTGAAACCCCGGAGCGCGCCGCGACCCTGCTGGAGGTGCTGGACTGGCACGAGCGTTTCAATCCCGACCGGGTGGCGATCCAGATCTACGGCAACGACGAACGGATCGTTACCACCTTCACCTACGCCGGCCTGGTTCAAGGCGCGCGAACCGTCGCCGCTGGGCTCCAGGCGCGCGGGTTGCAACCACGCCAGACCGTGGCCCTCATGTTGCCCACCGGAGCCGACTACTTTCTCGGCTTTTTCGGCGTCCTGCTGGCCGGTGGCGTGCCGGTGCCGATCTATCCACCGGTCCGGCCCTCGCAGCTTGAGGAGCATTTGCTCCGCCACGTCCGGCTGTTGAACAACGCCCAGACCGTGGCCTTGATCACCGTGCCCGAGGCGGCGCTGGTGGCGCGGCTGCTTCAGGCCCAAGTCGACGATTTGCGCCACATCGTCACCGTGGCCGAATTGCAAGCCGCGGTGGCGACGTGGAGCGCGGTGCCGGTGCGCGCCGCCGATCTCGCCTTTCTGCAATACACCTCCGGCAGCACCGGCGACCCCAAGGGCGTGATGCTGACCCACGCCAACCTGCTGGCCAATTTACGCGCCATGGGTCCCCACGCGGGGGTCAGCTCCAACGACGTGTTTGTCAGTTGGCTGCCGCTGTATCACGACATGGGTCTGATCGGCGCCGGCCTCGGCAGCCTGTACTACGCTTTCCCGCTGGTGGTCATGTCACCGCTCAGCTTTCTGGCCCGGCCGGCGCGCTGGCTGTGGGCGATTCACCACCATCGCGGCACCCTGTCGGCGGCGCCCAACTTCGCCTACGAACTGTGCGCGCGGGTCCAAGATCACGAAATCGAAGGCTTGAACCTGAGTTCCTGGCGCATGGCACTCAACGGCGCGGAACCGGTCAGCCCGGCGACCCTGGAGCGATTCATCGCCCGCTTCGGCCGCTACGGCTTTCGACCCGAGGCGATGGCGCCGGTGTACGGGTTGGCGGAGTGCTCGGTGGGGCTGGCTTTGCAACGGCCGGGCCAAGCGCCGGTGATCGACCGGGTGCGACGTGACCGCTTCATGGCGACCGGCCGGGCCAAACCGGCCGATGCCGACGACGCCACCGCCTTATCGTTTCCCTCCTGCGGCCAGCCGATTCCCGGCCACCAGATTCGGATCGTGGACGACCAAGGCCGAGAATTGCCGGAGCGCGAGGAGGGGAGGGTGGAATTCAGCGGACCGTCCACCACGGCGGGCTACTATCGCCATCCGGACGCCACCCGCCGCTTGTTCCCCCACGGCGACGCCTGGCTGGATTCCGGGGATCGCGGTTATTTGGCCGGCGGCGATATTTATCTAACCGGTCGGGTCAAGGATCTGATCATCCGGGGCGGACGCAATCTCTACCCCTACGAACTGGAGCAGGCGGTCGGCGAAATCCAGGGCATCCGCAAGGGGTGCGTGGCGGTGTTCGCCAGCACCGATTCGGCCACCGGCAGCGAACGGTTGGTCGTGGTCGCCGAAACCCGCGCTACCCAACCGGAAGCGCTGGCCGCCCTGCGCCAGCGGATTCAGAGCGTCGGCGTGGATTTGCTGGGCCTGCCGCCGGATGAAGTGGTGTTGGCGCCGCCGCACGCCGTGCTGAAAACCTCCAGTGGCAAGATTCGCCGCGCGGCCATTCGGGAACTGTACGAGCGCGGCCTCATCGGCCGTGGCGGGCGGGCATTGTGGCTGCAATTGACGCGGATCGCGCTGGTCAGCGGCTGGGCGCGGCTGCGGCGACTGGGGCGCGCTGTGGGGGAACGGCTGTTCGCCGCTTACGCCTGGAGCGTGTTCGGGCTGCTGGCGCCGGGGGTGTGGCTCGGCATCATGACTTTGCCGAAGCCGGAATGGCGCTGGGCGCTGGGCCGCGCCGCCACCTGGTTGCTGGCCCAGTTGACCGGCACGCCGCTGACGGTGCGGGGTCTGGAACATCTACCGGACGGTCCTTGCGTGCTGGTCGCCAACCACTCCAGCTATCTGGACGCCTACGTGCTGATGGCGGCGATTCCGCGCCAATTCCACTATGTCGCCAAGCGGGAGTTGCTGGATAACCGCTGGCTTGGCCGGCCGCTGGCGCGGATCGGCACGCTGTTCGTCGAACGCTTCGACGCGCAGCGCGGGGTGGACGAGGCCCGCCAGATCGCCGAGGCGGCGCGCGCCGGGCAGTCGCTGGGGTTCTTCCCGGAAGGGACCTTCGCCCGGATGCCGGGTCTGCTGCCCTTCCGCATGGGCGCGTTCCTGGCGGCGGCGCAAGCCGGAGCACCGATTCTGCCGGTCACGATTCGAGGGACGCGCTCGGTGTTACGCGCCGGGTCGTGGTTTCCGCGCCGGGGCCGGCTGGAAGTGATCATCGAGTCGCCGCTCCCGCCCGACGGCGACGACTGGGCGGCGGCAATCCGGTTGCGGGACGGGGCGCGGGCGGCGATTCTGCGCCATTGCAGCGAGCCAGATTTGGGGGGATAGCGCCGCCGGGTGTGGCAACCGGCCCGGTCGGGGTCGGTTGCGCGCCGGTTCAACAGCAGGCGGTGTAGCCATTGCGCGCAATATCAAGGGAGATATCACCCGCCAGAATTTTCTGAAGGCCGTGCGTGGCCAAACCTTCGACCTAGGTGGGTTGAAGCTGGATCTCACCAACAGCAACCAAGGCTCTAATCTAGTGCAATTGGCTTATCTTAAACAATGGAAAGTTTAAGAGCATCACATCCCAGAAATTGGTGAATGTATTTCAAAAGGCCGATTCCCAGATAGCTGCGAAAAAATCAGCCAATTGATTTAAGAACCGACGCGCGGACGATGATCGCTGAGATCGTCCGTGCGCGATTTACCCTGGAAACCTGGATTTTCTTTTTCCCTTTTCGGGGGTCCAGGGCGTAGCGTCTGAAGGCGGTGGTTTGTACCACGGCCGCTGCTTGCGCGGCTAAAGCGCGGGCTAAAGCCGCAAGCATGGAAATCAATGGACGAAGTTGCCGGCTCTGGCGATGCCGACGAGACCTACCAGAATCCAGAACGCATTGAGCAGAGTATAGGCGGCATCCCGCTTCAGTCTGGCGCACCAAGTCAGCAGGACCGCGTCAAGGGTATTGACGATCCAGACCCACAGAAACGGACTGTCCGGCCCCAGCCAACTGACCAGGCTAAAACTGCCGATCCGCATGAGCACGCCGATCATCTCCAGGGTTTTCAGATGCGCGACAACGAACCGATTGAATTCGAGCATGATCAACGGATTCTCCCGTCTGGATAACTGTGGAGCGCGATAGGGTGGGTCAGCTAAAGCGTAACCCGCCAAGCGTTAGATAAAGGCCCCGGTCGGAACCGTTCAAAACACGCTTTCGATATTGGCCCACTCCGCCGCCGGATCGGCGCTGATGCCGGCGATCTTGTGCTCCAGGTCGGCCCACATCGCCTCGTTGACCAATTCGTAGCTATGGCCCCAGAACAGAAACACGTCACCCGTGGCCTTGGCGCGCTCGTAGCAACTCCAAAAGGCGGGATCGGTAAAGTGGCAACTCACGCCCAGTTCCAACGGATCGGCGGGCGGGAACAGCGGCTCGGCATAAGCCACGGTGCGAGCGTAAACATGCCCGGCGGCCCGAATCGCCGCCTTCACCGCCGGATTGAACCCGCCGAAGGGATAACAGAAGCCACGTACCGGTTGTCCAAACCAGTCCTGCAACCGATGGCGGCTTTCTCGAATTTCCCAGTCCAGCGCCTCCGGCGGCAGATCGGGCAGGTTGGGATGGGTCAGGGAATGACTGGCGATCTCGAAGCCGGCGTAAACGTCCACCAGTTCATCTCGACCGAGCCGCCAAACGTCCTTGTCGCCATACCGCCAACCGAACGCACGCCCCGGCGGGTGCAAGCCTGGATTCAGATTGAACGTCGCCCTGGCCCCATGCCGGCGCAGCAACTCAGTCAGTCGGACATCGTCCACGACTCCATCATCCCAACTTTGCAGAACTTTCATCGGCCTTTCCCTTCACGGCAAAGCGAACCCGCGAGGATTTTGGGCTACTCCTCCCGCCGCCGCAAATCCAGCGTGTACGGGAAATTGGGATTGGCGCTCTCAGCGGGCGCGGTCATCGGCCCCGGCGTATGGCCATAGGGCCAGAACCGGGCGAAGCGCCGCGCCTCGGCCTCGTTGGCGTTGACCGGGAAGGTGTCGGGATTGCGCCCACCCGGATGCTGGACGTGATACGTACAGCCACCGATGGAGCGCTGATTCCAGGTATCCACGAGGTCGAACACCAGCGGCGCGTGCACCGGAATGGTCGGATGCAGCGCCGAGGGTGGTTGCCAGGCGCGATAACGAACCCCGGCGACGAATTCGCCCGGCGCGTCGGTCGGCCGCAGCGGCACCCGCCGGCCGTTGCAGGCCACCACATGCCGCTCGCCGACCATCCCCCGCACCTTGACTTGAAGCCGCTCCACCGAGGAATCGACGTAACGAGCCGTGCCGCCCAGGACTTGCTCCTCGCCCAGCACGTGCCACGGCTCCAGCGCCTGGCGCAGTTCCAGTTCGACGTCCCGCTGGACGATGGTCCCGTAGTGCGGAAACCGGAACTCGAAGAACGGCAGGAACCAGTCGTCCTCGAACGGCAAGCCGGCCGTCCGCAGTTCGTCGGTCACGTCCTGGAAATCCCGCCAGACGTAATGCGGCAGCATGAACTGGTCGTGAATCCGCGTGCCCCAGCGCACCAGTTCCCGATTCGGGTACGGCTGTTCCCAGAACCGCGCCACCAGCCCGCGCAGCAACAACATCTGCATCAGGCTCATCCGGGCGTGCGGCGGCATCTCGAACGCGCGCATCTCCACCAGGCCCAACCGGCCCGTCGCGGAATCCGGCGAGTACAGCTTGTCGATGCAAAACTCGGCGCGGTGGGTGTTGCCGGTCAAATCCACCAACAGGTTGCGCAGCAACCGATCCACCAGCCACGGTTGCGGCGCCTCGCCGGGCGGCATCCGCTGAAAGGCGATTTCCAGTTCGTACAGACTGTCGTTGCGGGCCTCGTCCACCCGCGGGGCTTGGCTGGTCGGGCCGATGAACAGGCCCGAGAACAAGGTGGACAGGCTGGGATGGTGCTGCCAGTAGGTCAGCAGACTGCGCAGCAATTCGGGCCGGCGCAGGAACGGGCTGTCGGCGGGCGTCGGTCCGCCGAGCGTCACATGATTACCGCCGCCGGTGCCGGTGTGGCGGCCGTCCAGCATGAACTTCTCCGTCCCCAACCGCGACTGGCGCGCATCGTCGTACAACCCCTCGATGTTCCGCTGCAATTCCCCCCAGTCGCCGGCGGGATGAATGTTGACCTCGATCACGCCGGGGTCGGGGGTAACGGCGAACTTGCGCACCCGCCAGTCCGGCGGCGGGGCGTAGCCCTCGATCAGCACTGGCATGCGCAGCTCGGCGGCGGTCTGCTCGACGCAGGCCAGCAGGTCGAGATAGTGTTCCAACTGGCTCAACGGCGGCATGAACACGTACAGATGACCCTCGCGCGGCTCCACGCACAGCGCGGTATGGATCACCGAACCCTGATCCAGCGCCGGCTGCTCGCGAAAATCGCCGCGCGCCGTTCCCTCACTGCCCTGAAGGAAATCGCTGTAGCGGCGCATGACCTCGCCGTGCGTGTCGCCCAGGGCGGCGCGAAACTCGAACAGCGACTGGGGATGCGGAATTTCCCGGTCGGTCTCCCCGACCCAGGGCAACGCCGTCAGCGGCAGGCGATAGCCCATCGGCGAATCGCCCGGAATCAGGTACAAATGCTCGCGGCGCAACACCCACGGCCCGCTGACCCAACCACCGTCGACGGCGGCGTGATTCCAGCGCAACGGCAGGGCATAGCCGGTGACTTCGTGCAAACCCCGCTCCAGCAACAGCGCCAGTCGTCGCCGCTCCTCGTCGTCCTTGAGATCGAACTTCAGCGGGTCGACGTTGACCGGCAGGGTGCGCTCCTTCCACAGGTAGTAATAGACATCCTCGTAACCGGGAATGAGGCGGTCGGCGCCGACGCCCAGGCGCCGGGTCAGCTCCGCCGCGAACGCTTGCGCCTCTTCCGGGCCGAAGCCGCGCGGCCTTTCGTCCTCGGCGATCCAGCGCGGGTCGTGCCACAGCGGCAACCCGTCGCTGCGCCAGTAGCAGGCCAGCGCCCAACGCGGCAACGATTCGCCCGGATACCATTTGCCCTGGCTGTAGTGCAAAAAACCGTTCGGTGCGAAGCGGTCGCGTAGCCGCTTCAACAGCCGGCCCGCCAGCTTGCGTTTGGTCGGTCCCACCGCCGCGATGGTCCATTCCGCGCCGTCCATGTCGTCGATGGATACGAAGGTGGGCTCGCCGCCCATGGTCAGGCGCACGTCGCCCGCCGCCAGACGCGCGTCCACCTCATGACCGAGCCGTTCGATCCACGCCCATTGTTCCTCGCTGTAAGGCTTGGTGACGCGCGGGTCCTCGTGGATGCGGGTCACCTTCATCGCGAAATCGAAGGTGGCCTCGCACTCATCGGTGTAACCGGTCACCGGCGCGGCGCTGGGCGGGGTCGGGGTGCAGGCCAGCGGAATATGGCCCTCGCCGGCGAACAGGCCGGACGTGGGGTCGAGCCCGATCCAGCCGGCGCCCGGCACGAACACCTCGGCCCAGGCGTGCAGGTCGGTGAAATCGATCTCGGGACCGGACGGGCCATCCAGCGACTTGATATCGGCGGTGAGCTGGATCAGATAACCGGACACGAAGCGCGCCGCCAACCCTAGATGCCGCAGGATCTGCACCAGCAGCCAGGCCGAATCGCGACAGGAACCGCTGCGTTTCTCCAGCGTTTCCTCGCAGGTCTGCACCCCCGGCTCCATGCGAATGATGTAGGCGGTTTCCCGGTTCAGCCGCCAGTTGAGCTCGACCAGAAAATCGACGATCCGTTGCGAGTCGCGGTCCACGCTGGCCAGCCAGTCCCGCAGCAGCGGGCCGTCATCCTCGATTTCCAGATACGGCGTCAATTCCTGGCGCAGGGTCGGTTCATAGGCAAAGGGATAATGCTCGGCGTAACCCTCGACAAAGAAATCGAAGGGATTGATGACCGTCATCTCGGCGACCAAATCCACGACGATGTTCAACTCTCGAATTTTCTCCGGGAACACCAGTCGCGCCTGGAAATTGCCGAAAGGATCCTGCATCCAGTTGATAAAATGCCGGGGCGGCTCGACCTTGAGCGAATAGGCGTGAATGGGAGTGCGGGCGTGCGCGGCGGGGCGCAAGCGGATCACATGCGGCGATACGTTGACCGGCCGGTCGAAGCGATAGGTCGTTTGATGGTGAAGCGCAACGCGGATGGCCATGGCCTGTCCTTGACTGTCGGAAATTAAGGGGCGCGATGATACGCGATTGCAATCGCCCTGAGCTAATGCAAGCCGCATTCCATCGGGTCTTGCCGATGATTCCAACGGATTGACCCGCTTCTTTGCACCCATCCCGTGCAAACGGATCATTGCAGCACTCCCCTGGTGCAATCACCGCCAGACCCTCACCGCCTTCAGCATCCGTCTAAAAGACGCTGGATCGCGCTTCACCTCATTATCTCGGTTCGATTCTTAAATATTTATGTGAACGCGCGTGGCAGACTCCACCTTCCGGCCCATATTGGCTTGTATTTTGCTGGCCAAAACGCAAGGTCCACCGAACAGGCCAATCCCGAGGACAACGACGATGACCATCGAGTGGCAACGCTACGCCGCGACTGGCTCCCATTACGACGAACTGATCGCCAACGGGACGGGACCCCGTCCCGCCGCCCGGGCGCTTTGCGAATACCTGGCTTCCCTGAGCGACGAGGAACTGCACGAGCGCAAGACCGCCGCCGAACTCGCGATTCTGGTGATGGGCATCACCTTCACCGTCTACACCGAGGGCGGCAGCATCGACCGGGCCTGGCCGTTCGACATCGTGCCGCGGATCATCCCCAAGCACGAATGGGATCGCGCCGAGGCCGGTCTGAAGCAGCGGGTGCGGGCGCTCAACCTGTTCATCGACGATCTTTACCACGAGCAGAAAATCATTCGGGACGGCGTCCTCCCCGCCGAGGTGCTGGCGCAGTCGGCCAATTTCCGCCCCCAGTGCGTGGGGGTCAGCCCCCGCCACGGGGTTTGGGCGCACATCTGCGGCTCGGACCTGGTGCGCGACAAGGACGGGACGATTTACGTGCTGGAGGACAATCTGCGCGTCCCCTCCGGCGTCTCCTACATGCTGGAAAACCGGGTGGTGACCAAGCGGGTGTTCCCGGAACTGTTCGGACACCAGCGCATTCAGCCGGTGGACGACTACACCTTGCGCCTCTACGACATGCTGGCCTCGCTGTCGCCCCGGCCGGGCGATCATCCAACCGTGGTGGTGCTCACGCCCGGCATCTACAACTCGGCCTATTTCGAGCATTCCTATCTCGCGCAGCAGATGGGCGTGGAGCTGGTGGAGGGCAGCGATCTGGAAGTGGGCGACGACGATTGCGTCTACATGCGCACCATCGAGGGACTGGAGCGGGTGGACGTGATCTACCGGCGCATCGACGATCTGTTTCTGGACCCCGAGGTGTTCCGGCCTGATTCGACGCTGGGCGTCAAGGGTCTGATGCGGGCCTGGCGCAAGGGCAACGTGGCGCTGGCGAACGCGCCCGGCGCGGGCGTGGCCGACGACAAGGTGGTTTACGCCTTCGTTCCCCAAATCATCAAGTACTACCTCGACCAGGACCCGCTGATTCCCAACGTGCCGTCTTACCTGTGCATGAGAGAGAAGGACCGCCAATATGTTCTGGCCCATCTCGATCAACTGGTGGTCAAGCCCGCCAACGAATCCGGCGGCTACGGGATGCTGGTCGGGCCGCACGCCACGCCCGCCGAGCGCAAGCGTTTCGCCGAACTGATCCCGAAGGACCCGCGCAACTACATCGCCCAACCGACGCTAGCGCTGTCCACCTCGCCGACGTTGTGCGACGACCGGATGGAGCCGCGCCACGTCGACTTGCGGCCGTTCATCCTGTCCGGCCCCACGACCTACGTCACCACCGGCGGCTTGACCCGGGTGGCGCTGCGCAAGGGCTCGCTGGTCGTGAATTCCTCGCAAGGGGGCGGTAGCAAGGACACTTGGATCGTGGACACGGGGGGACTCTAACCATGCTGTCACGCGTCGCGCAGAACATTTATTGGATGACCCGTTACGTCGAGCGGGCCGAGGACACCGCCCGGCTGATCAACGTCAACACCAACCTGCTGCTGGACCTGCCGCGCACCACCACCTTCGGCTGGCTGCCGCTGATTTTCATCGTGGGCGCCGAGAAGCTGTTCTTCGAAAAGGACCCCCATCGGCTGGCCGACGAAACCAACGTGGTCAAGTTCCTGATCGGCGACCGCGAAAATCCCGGCTCGATCATCTCCAGCCTGGCCGCCGCCCGCGAAAATCTGCGCACCACCCGCGATACCGTGCCGCAGGAAGCCTGGGAGCAGATCAACGGTCTTTACATCTACGCGCGCGATCACCTGCCCAGTCGGCGCGGTCGTTACGAGTTCCTGCGGCGGGTGATTCACGGCGCGCAGCAAATCGGCGGACTGCTGGCCGGCACCATGACGCGCACCGCCGCCTACGATTTCGTCCGTCTGGGCCATTATCTGGAACGCGCCGACATGACCACCCGCATCCTGGACGTGCGGTCGGCCAACCTGCTGTCGCACGCCAGCCAGACCCAGACCCAAACCTCAACGCCACCCCAAATCGCCGCCCCTGCCACCCAGGAGGAGCAGGATCCATTCGAAAGCATTCAATGGATGAGCGTGTTGAAATCGCTCAGCGCCTATCAGGTGTACCGCCAACAGGTGCGGGTCCGGGTCAACGGGCCGGATGTGCTGAAATTCCTGTTGCAGGACGAATATTTCCCGCGCGCCGTGGCGTTTTGCCTGCGGCAACTGGACATCTGCCTGCGCAAACTGCCCCGCCACGAAGCCGCGTTGGCCGCGCTCGCCGCGCTCCGGCAAACGTTGAACGCGGCGACGGTGCCCGAACTGGCCCGCGAAGGGCTGCACGACTTTATCGATGAGGTGCAAATCGGCCTGGGCGAATTACACGGTCAAATCGCCGCCGCCTATTTCGCCCACTAAACTGGACTTGTACCGGCTGTTGGGATTGCTTTGACTCTCGCCGCCGCGACATCTCCCACCGGTTGGCTGGCCCAGCTAACCTTGGACTTTCAATGCCGGAACACCCGCACCGTTTTGGAGCGGCGTTCGCATCAAGGTCCTTTGCAAGTGCAACGGCCGTTCTATCCCGAGGGTGAGAGCGTTTGCCACGTTGCCCTTCTGCATCCGCCCGGCGGCGTGGTCGGTGGCGACGAACTGCGCATCGACGCGTCGTTGGGCAGGGGCGCCCACGCTCTCGTCACCACGCCGGCAGCCGGCAAGTTTTACCGCAGCGCCGGCTCCTTCGCCCGCCAGGCCCAACTTCTGACCGTCGCCCCCAGCGCGACGCTGGAATGGTTGCCGCAGGAGAACATCCTTTATAGCGGTGCCCGCGTCCACGCGCTTACCCACGTCGAACTTCAAGGTGATGCCCGATTTCTGGGGTGGGAAATCTTCTGTCTGGGCCGACCAGCGGCAGGCGAAACGTTCAAAGCAGGCGAGTATCGGCAGGATTTCGAACTATGGCGCGACGACGAACCACTTTATCTTGAGCAAGGCCGCTATGCCAGCGGCGACCCTGTTCTGGACGCACCCTGGGGCTTGCGGGGCCAACCCGTCAGCGCCACCTTGATCTGCACGGATTCGCCACTGGGCCTGGTCGACGCCATCCGCGCCAAATGGGATGCGCTGAAATTGCCCTCTCGTCCGCTTCCCGATTCGTCGGCGAGCGATTCGGAACTGGCGACCGTCAGCCAACTGGACGGCGTGCTAATCTGTCGCTATCTGGGACCGTCTACGGCCCGCGCCCGGCAGTTTTTTACCGTGGCATGGGGCTTGCTAAGGCCAGCGCTATTCGGTCGTCCGCCCTGTCCCTCCCGATTCTGGAACACCTGATCACCATTGCGAGAACGCCCATGGAGCTAACGCCCCGCGAAAAAGACAAGCTGCTGTTGTTCGTCGCCGGCCTGCTGGCGGAACGGCGCAAGGCCAAGGGCCTGAAACTCAATTATCCTGAAGCCGTCGCCTACCTTTCCTGCGCGCTGCTGGAAGGCGCGCGGGAGGGACGGAGCGTGGCCGAACTGATGAGCCACGGCCGCACCCTGCTGACCCGCGACGACGTGATGGAAGGCGTCCCGGAAATGATCCTCGAAGTGCAGATCGAAGCCACCTTTCCGGACGGCACCAAACTGGTCACCGTGCACGACCCGATTCCTTGAGGAGACGCCCATGATTCCCGGCGAAATTGTCACCGGCGACGGTGATCTTGAACTCAACGTCGGCCGCCGCTTCACGCGGCTGACCGTGGCCAACACCGGCGACCGGCCGATCCAGGTCGGCTCGCATTACCATTTCTTCGAAACCAACCCCGCCCTGCGCTTCGACCGAACGCTGGCCCGTGGTTGCCGGCTCGACATTCCCGCCGGCACGGCCGTGCGCTTCGAACCCGGCCAGGAACGCGAAGTGGATCTGGTGGAGTACGCCGGGGCGCGAGAAGTGTACGGCTTCCGCGCCGCCGTGATGGGATCGCTGGAGGGCACGCCATGAGCCGCATCGACCGCCGCGCCTATGCGGATATGTACGGCCCCACCACCGGCGACCGCGTGCGGCTGGGCGACACCGAACTGTGGATCGAAGTCGAACGCGATTTCGCGATCTACGGCGAGGAAGTGAAGTTTGGCGGCGGCAAGGTGATCCGCGACGGCATGGGCCAGTCGCAGCGGACCCAAGCCGAGGGCGCGGTGGACACCGTGATCACCAACGCCCTGATCGTCGATCACTGGGGCATCGTCAAGGCCGACATCGGCATCAAGGACGGCCGCATCAGCGGCATCGGCAAGGCCGGCAATCCCGATGTGCAACCGGGTGTCACGATCATCATCGGCCCCGGCACCGAAGCCATCGCCGGCGAAGGCTTGATCGCCACCGCCGGCGGCATCGACACCCACATCCACTTCATCTGCCCGCAGCAAGTCGAGGAAGCGTTGATGTCGGGCGTGACCACCATGATCGGGGGCGGCACTGGCCCGGCCACGGGGACCAACGCGACGACCTGCGCCCCTGGTCCCTGGAATCTGCGGCGGATGCTGCAAGCCGCCGAGGGATTGCCGATGAACCTCGGCTTTCTCGGCAAGGGCAACGCCAGCCGACCGGCGGCGCTGGAGGAACAGATCGAAGCTGGCGCGATGGGGTTGAAGCTGCACGAAGACTGGGGCACGACGCCTGCCGCGATTGATAACTGCTTGGCGGTCGCCGAACGCTACGACGTGCAGGTGGCGATTCACACCGACACGCTAAACGAATCCGGCTTCGTTGAGGACACGCTGGCGGCGTTCAAGGGCCGGGCGATCCACACTTACCACACCGAAGGCGCGGGCGGCGGCCACGCTCCCGACATCATCCGCGCCTGCGGCGAATTGAATGTGCTGCCTTCCTCCACCAACCCGACCCGACCGTACACGGTCAACACCGTGGACGAGCATTTGGACATGCTGATGGTCTGCCACCATCTTGATCCGGCGATTCCCGAAGACGTGGCCTTCGCCGATTCGCGTATCCGCCGCGAAACCATCGCCGCCGAGGATATCCTGCACGATCTGGGCGCGTTCTCGATGATTTCCTCCGATTCGCAGGCGATGGGCCGGGTCGGCGAGGTCATCACCCGCACCTGGCAGACCGCGCACAAAATGAAGGTGCAGCGTGGACATTTACTCCCCTCTTCCTCTGGCAAAGGGGTTGGGGGTGAGGGAAGCGAGGCGAGCGATCACGCCGACAATTTCCGCGTCAAGCGCTACGTCGCCAAGTACACCATCAATCCCGCCATCACTCACGGCATCGGTCATCTGGTCGGTTCGCTGGAAGTCGGCAAGCTGGCGGATATCGTGCTGTGGCGGCCGGCTTTCTTCGGCGTTAAACCCTCCTTGATCGTCAAGGGCGGCTTCATCGTCGCCGCGCCGATGGGCGATCCGAATGCCTCGATTCCGACGCCGCAGCCCGTCCACTATCGACCGATGTTCGGCGCATTCGGCGGGGCGTTGGCCGCCACCTGCCTGACGTTCGTCTCCAAGGCGGCGCTGATCAGCGGCGCGCTGGACACGCTGGGCCTGCAACGGATGCTGGCGGCGGTGCGGAACACGCGCGCTATCGGCAAACGCGATCTGATTCACAACGACGCCTTGCCCCGGATCGAGGTGGACCCGCAGACTTACGAAGTGCGGGCGGATGGGATACTGCTCACCTGCGAGCCCGCCAGGGTGCTCCCGCTGGCGCAGCGCTATTTTCTGTTTTGAGCCTACTCATGGACCCCGGCGAACCAATCGAACTGCAAATCCTTGAGCGCCTGAACATGGACTTGCCTGCTCAGGTGACGCTGACCTTGCCTTTCGAGCAGCGCCAGAAAAGCCGGCTGCGGACGCGACTGGACAGTGGCGAAGAGGTCGGGCTGTTTCTGCCGCGCGGCACGATCTTGCGGCATGGCGACCGGTTGCGTGCCAACAGTGGCCTGGTGGTCGAGGTGCGCGCCGCCCCGGAAACCGTCTCCACCGCCCACACCGCCGACCCGCTGCTGCTGGCGCGCGCCGCCTACCATCTCGGCAACCGCCACGTTGCGCTCCAACTGGGTCCCGGCTGGTTGCGTTACCAACACGATCACGTGCTGGACGGCATGGTATGGGAACTCGGGTTGGCGGTGGTTTGCGAGCAGGCGCCGTTCGAGCCGGAAGCCGGGGCCTTCGGCGGCGGTCATCACCACGGGCACGAATGAAAGGCTGCATGAAAAACAACCAATTGATTTATAAAAACTCCGTAGGGTGAGTCCTTGGGTCGTTGGCGAGCGGCGGACGTAAGTCCGCTGTTTCCAAAGCTCCCACAGGAGGGGGAAGTTTTCTTACAGACTCTGAATGAACCTGCATCTCGCCGTTCTGTCACGCCTGTTGCAATTGTGCAGCCCAGCCCTGCCGGTGGGCGCCTATGCCTATTCGCAGGGCTTGGAAAGCGCGGTGGAGCGGGGCTGGGTCCGCGACGAGGCTAGCGCCGGTGCGTGGATTCTCGGCTTGCTCGGCCATAATCCGCGACGCCTGGATATTCCAGTTTTTGCTCGGCTGTACCGAGCCTGGCGGGACGATGACATGAACGCGGTTCGGCGCTGGAACGCCCGGCTGTTCGCCTCCCGCGAAGCGGCCGAATTGCAGCGGGAAGATCGGCATCTCGGCGCGGCGCTGGCCCGGCTGCTGACCGATCTTGGCATCGACGAAGCTGGACCGTGGCGAGACGCGCCGCGCGTCTGTTTCGCCACCTTGTTCGGCCTGGCGGCGGTGAAATGGGAGATTCCGCTGCCAGAGGCAGCCATCGGCTACGCCTGGACCTGGGCCGAGAACCAGGTCATCGCCGCTACCCGATTGATTCCGCTGGGTCAGACCGCCAGCCAGCGGTTGCTGGTCGCCACCGGTCCGGCTATCACTGCAATGGTGGAAGAGGGCCTGAGCTTACCGGATGACGAGATCGGCGCCGCCGCGCCCGGACTGGCCCTGGTCAGCGCGCTGCATGAGACGCAGTATTCGCGCTTGTTTCGGTCGTGATCCCCGTGCCGCTTGAGCTGGAACGATTCAATCGTCCTCGTCCCCGTCTTCGTCGTTCCGCTCTTGAATCGCGGCCACGGGTAATCCGGCAAAATAATTTTCAAGCTTGCGCACGACATCTTCGGGCGCGATTCCGCCGCTGGCCAGCTTTTCCGCGAATAGTCTGCCAGGATGCAACACATCCCACGGCGAACGGTATTGCGTCGCCCGGCGATTGCCGGGGTCCTTGTTGCCGAAACCATCGATCACGATATTCCAGATCGGCTGAAAAATTTCGATCAGCATGTTCTCGCCCAGGGGAATCCAAATGTCGTCCACCACCAGACAACGACAATGGAAATCTCCCAGTTCAAGATTCGTGGCCTGCTCGATGGAAGCGGCGTGCTGCCGAAGCCGATCCCGCAAAGCCGTTCCCTTGCTCGCGTCGGCGGCGATTCCGCCTTTCCTCGCTTCCTTGGGAATCACCTTTCCGACATAAATGGGCCGGATAAATTCACCGTTTCGACTTTGAGTCGCCACAGGTTGGTAAGCTGGAAACGGCCCCGCATAGTAAATCGCGTAAACCCCGGCCCCTTGAAGCTCGCCAGTCTCGGAAAGCTTGACCACGGCTTGCTCCAGCAATGCTCGGACAACACTCCTACCAAGATTGACCTTATCGAGAGGATTATATGGAAAAGCATTTTCAGTCACCATGGCCACTCCGAATAAAATTTTAAAGATGGTGGTATCAATCCCAATTCAAATTAGCTGACTTTATCAGGGTAGCCAACTTATAACCATCTAACAAAACTATTGGGTTTTTACCTATTTCATTAGCTTCC
Organism: Candidatus Contendibacter sp.; assembly: GCA_029624675.1. Classification (GTDB taxonomy): domain Bacteria; phylum Pseudomonadota; class Gammaproteobacteria; order Competibacterales; family Competibacteraceae; genus Contendibacter. Next base: position 35,106 of record JARSSP010000064.1, on the reverse strand, counting down.
TTAATTGCCGATTTTGAAAAATGACTAGTTGTAACAATAGAGCCACGTGCAAAAGGTTGAAGACTACCTCTCAACTCAGCGACTTCTTTAAGACCGACTGAGTGCAACCAGCGCTTTGCTTGAACTTGCACAAGCAAACTCTCAATTGGCCACATATGTTTTCCTGCATATGCGTTTACATCTACTCCACCATCTTGGCTGTATTTAGTGACATCCGCCCGTTCAAACCCTGTTTTTATAAGAAGCTCTTTGATAATATACTCAAATTGTCGTGGCGACGTAGCAAGTAATCGACTACGCAAATTCTCAATCACCCTTGGATCCTCTCTATTTTTTTTATCATCACCCTCAGTAATTTCACTCATTACAATTTCACGATCATCCTCAGTTGATGAATTTTTATCTTTTGAATTCAATATCATATTTAAAATTGATTGATCATTTTCTACGTATATGACTTGAGGATTATGATGAACTAAAAACTCGAAAAGCCAAACTTGGCGTAATAGTCCATGGACATCAATTTGGAAATCTGGGTAGTGCCTTAAATATTCAAGTATACCTAAAAACCTCCATCTCTTCTGGCCAATAATTTTATCCCGTCTATTTCCAATTATTTCAAAGCAATAAATGGGAAACATCGAGTTTATTTGCTCTGGAACTCGCTTGTTTGTCCCACCAAGAGACTGATTTCCTTCTTTACCTGCGCCTGTATAAACCAGCACATCTCCCTCAATTCTATCATGATATGGATTTTCTCTTGACTGCCTGGTATCGAGCAGGGACGTCATAATAACTACCCTTGCTACCTTCCCATCCGGATTTAGGCATACTCGTATACCGCCTGCATTACCTACTTTGAGTGATCTTTGTATTTCATCACTTGAATAAAGCTCATCTACACAAAAATAGTTAATGCCTTTCAAAACACCCTCCAAAGCCTTAATGAGCCACATAAAAACTGGCTGGCCAGACAGTCTAGCTAGGCAATCTGGCTAGCTTGCAACCTGCGTCGGGGTGGCGGTGCCAGAAACAGCCATGCACGAAGATGACCTTGCGCCGCCTGGAAAAGACCAGGTCGGGCTTGCCAGGCAAGTTTGCGCCATGCAAGCGATACCGATAACCCAAACCGTGCGCGAGACGACGAACCTTCATTTCCGGTCGGGTATCCTTATTGCGGATACGGCTCATCCGTTCGCTGCGAGCGGCGGGCGTCAGGGTATCGGTTCGAGAGGGAATTTCGACCAGGAAACCGGGATCAGTCAGATAGGCGGCGACAGCGCCCTCCTCGACCCTTGCTGGACCCAAAGCGTCGACTTTATTCTTGTCACCGCGCCTTCCCATCGCCAGCCACCCCTGCCTCGGTCAACCACGGATACTCATCATCTTACCTGTCTCGCGGCGCATGGCGATACGGCGCGTCAAACCGAATCGGGTACGATTGGCACGCGCGTTGCCGCAACGGTTGGGTTTCCTTTTTGAACGAAAGGCTCTCTCATGAACAAGTCCCCTCTCCGCGTCGGCGTGGGCGGTCCGGTCGGTTCCGGTAAGACCGCCCTGGTCGAGGCGCTGTGCAAGGCGCTGCGCGACCGCTATCAAATCGCCGTGGTCACCAACGACATCTATACCCACGAGGACGCCCAGTTCCTGACCCGCGCCCAGGCGTTGGAACCGGAACGGATCGTCGGGGTGGAAACCGGCGGTTGCCCGCACACCGCTATCCGCGAGGACGCCTCGATGAATCTGGCGGCGGTGGCGCAGCTCTGCGAGCGCTTTCCCGACCTCGATTTGGTCATGGTGGAATCGGGCGGCGATAACCTGAGCGCCACCTTTAGCCCGGAGCTATCGGATTTGACGATCTACGTGATCGACGTGGCCGCCGGCGACAAGATTCCGCGCAAGGGTGGTCCCGGCATCACCCGCTCCGACCTGCTGGTGATCAACAAGATCGATCTAGCGCCCCATGTTGGGGCATCGCTTGAGGTCATGGAGCGCGACGCGCGCAAGATGCGTGGCGAGCGGCCGTTCGCGTTCACCAATCTCAAGACCCGGCAGGGGTTGGAACAGGTGATTCGATTCATCGTCGAGCGGGGCATGTTGCGGTAATCTGGACCACGCAAGTTGCTGGGCGTGAAAGAGTCCTCAAGGGTATGATCCGGTATGTCGCGTGGTGCTTGGCGTCGTCGGCGATCTTGGAACGCCGACAGGTCTAGGGACTTCGGGCAGGATTCACGCCAAAACGGCGAACCGATGGACTGATACTGACACCACTTCACTCCTCGGAGCGGCCCACTTGGAACCCCAATCTTTTGTCGAAGCGGCCGTGGTGCTGCTGGTATTCACGGCCTTCGCCGTGGCCATCTTTCGCCGGTTTGGTCTGGGTTCGGTGCTGGGCTTGCTGGTGGCGGGCATCTTGATCGGCCCCCACACACCGGGGTTTGTCGTGACCCGGGACGTGGAGGAGGTCCGCCACTTCACCGAACTCGGGGTGGTGTTGCTCCTGTTCGTCATCGGTCTGGAGATGCATCCGCATCGTCTCTGGTCCCTGCGACGCGCCATGCTGGGTCTGGGCACCTTGCAAATCCTGGTATCCGGGGGCGCAATCGCCCTCTTCATGCGCCTCTCCGAACCCGATTGGGGTATCGATCTCCTCGCTGGCCTGACCCTCGCCCTGTCCTCCACCGCCTTCGTCATGCAGATCTTGCAAGAACGCGGTGAGATCGCCAGTCCCCACGGCCAAACCACCTTCGCCATCCTCTTGATGCAGGACCTGGCCGTCGTCCCCCTGCTCGCCCTGGTACCGATTTTGGGAGATATAGGGCCTTTGGCGGGCGGCAGGCCACTGGCCCAGCAGGCCCTCATCGTCATCGTCGCCGTCGGCCTGGTCGTGGCCTCCGGCTATTACGCGGTTCCCCGCCTCCTCGATTTGCTCGCTCGCCAGAACAATCGAGAAGCTTTCTTTCTGGTCGCCCTGGCCGCCGTCTTCACCGCCGCATGGGCTATGGAAAAGGCCGGGCTGTCCATGGCGCTGGGGGCGTTTCTGATGGGGGTCGCCCTTTCCGGTTCGCGTTACAACTTGCAGATTCAGGCCGCCATCGATCCCCACAAAGGTTTACTCATGAGCCTGTTTTTCGTCGCCGTCGGCATGTCGGTGGACGTTGGCGCGCTGGCGGCGGCGCCCTGGCTCTTTCTGGGTCAAGTCATCGCGATCGTGGCGATCAAAATCGCGGTCCTCCTGGGTCTCTGTCTCGCCTTCGGCGAGACCCGCCAAACGGCGACGCGGGTCGCCTTCATCCTCTCCCAGGGCGGCGAGTTCGGCTTCGTGCTCTTTGGCGCCGCCAAGGCCATGGGCATCCTCGACGACAACACCTTCGTGCTGTCCGTCGGCATCATTTCCTTCAGTATGTTGATTACCCCCTTGCTGGTCAAAGTGGGCGATGTCCTGGCAGCGCGCATTCCCGCCGCCGCGCCGTTGGGAGATGGAACCTTCCAGTTCTCGGTCGACGGGACCGACGCCAGCGTGCGAGCCCTGGTAGCCGGTTATGGCCGCGTCGGTCATGTTGTGGGCACCATCCTCGCCGGTAGCGGAGTACCCTACATCGCCTTCGACACGAACCCGGCACGAGTGGACGAATTCCACCGCCTCGGCCATCCGGTCTATTACGGCGATGTCACCAACGTGGACCTCCTGGCGGCCGCTCAGATCGAGAACATCGACCTGGTGGTGATAACCCTGGACGATCGCGAGGCCGCCCTGCGCGCCATCCGGCTCATCCGCAACCTGGCGCCCCGCACCATCATCGTCGCCCGGGCGCGGGATTTGGTCACCAGCAGCGCCTTGTTGCAAGCCGGCGCCAACAAGGCCTTTCCCGAGTTGGTGGAAGCCAGTCTGCGGTTGGCCGCCGAAGCTCTGGAAAGCCTGGGCGTGGCGGGCGAGGAGACCGAGACTCTGGTTCGCGGGGTACGTCGGGCCGATTACGCCCTGGTGCGAGAGAAGGGGGATCAGGAAAGTTAGCGGCGCTGGCCACGCTATTGGGCTTTAGTGCGCCGTGTTAGTGCCCCATTTCCGGGCATGTTTTCAACTCCGCTCTAGATTGCCCCATCGCGATCAGGATCGTGCACCATTATGAGGCGAAAAACTCCGCCATTATCGGAAATTATCAATTAACTTATTAATATATATATAATTTATTATTTGGCATACTCCTTGATAAATGCCCTCCAAGTTCGCATTCCAGCGAACCGATCAACTACGATACGAGGGCTGCGCATGAAGAAGACGATGCCGAAGTTTCTCCCTTGGCTGGCGGCTGGCGCGCTGACGCTGGTCACTACCTTGGCCCACGCCGCCGACACCATCAAGGTCGGCGTCCTGCACTCGCTGTCCGGCACCATGGCGATCAGCGAAACCACGCTGAAAGATACCGTGCTGATGCTGATCGACGAGCAGAACAAGAAAGGTGGCCTGCTCGGCAAGAAACTGGAAGCCGTGGTGGTCGATCCAGCTTCCAACTGGCCGCTGTTCGCCGAGAAGGCGCGCGAACTGCTGCAAAAGGAGAAGGTGGCGGTGGTGTTCGGCTGCTGGACTTCGGTCTCGCGCAAGTCGGTGCTGCCGGTGTTCGAGGAACTGAACGGCATCCTGTTCTATCCGGTGCAGTACGAGGGCGAGGAATCCTCCAAGAACGTGTTCTACACCGGCGCCGCGCCCAACCAGCAGGCGATTCCGGCGGTGGATTACCTGATGAAGGATCTCGGCGTGAAGCGCTGGGTGCTGGCCGGCACCGATTACGTCTATCCCCGCACCACCAACAAGATTCTGGAAGCCTATCTCAAGGCCAAGGGCGTCAAGGACGAAGACATCATGATCAACTACACGCCCTTCGGTCACTCCGACTGGCAGTCCATCGTCGCCAACATCAAGAAATTCGGCTCCGCCGGCAAGAAAACCGCCGTGGTGTCCACGATCAACGGCGACGCCAACGTACCGTTCTACAAGGAACTGGGCAACCAGGGCGTTTCCGCCAAGGATATTCCGGTCGTTGCCTTCTCGGTCGGCGAGGAAGAATTGTCCGGCATCGACACCAAGCCGCTGGTCGGTCACCTCGCGGCCTGGAACTACTTCATGAGTATCAAGAACAAGGCCAACGACGCCTTTATCAAGGACTGGCATGCCTTCATCAAGAACCCGAAGCGGGTGACCAACGACCCGATGGAAGCGCATTACATCGGCTTCAACATGTGGGTGAAGGCGGTGGAGAAGGCCAAGACCACCGATCCAGACAAGGTCATCGACGCGATGATCGGCATCGAATTTCCGAACCTGACCGGTGGCGTCGCCAAGATGCTGCCTAACCACCATCTCACCAAGCCGGTGTTCATCGGCGAAATCCAGGCCGACGGTCAGTTCGACGTGGTGTGGAAGACCAAGGATCTGGTGCCAGGCGACGCCTGGTCCGACTTCCTGCCCGGCAGCAAGGACATCATCGCCGACTGGGCCGATCCCAAGATCAAGTGCGGCAACTACAACACCGTCACCAAGACCTGCTCCGGCCAGAACTACAAGTAAGCCGAATCCGCCCTCCCTTTGTCTATCTTTCCCTACCCCTCTCCTACGGGGAGAGGGGCGGGGGGTGAGGGTGCGCCGGTATCCTTCCAAGCCCTTTATCCGAGGCTTCGCCCATGCCTTCCCGCACGCCAATTCGCGCCGGGTTCCTTGCGCTCGCACTGGCACTGCTGACTTTGTTCGGCGCTTCGCCCGCCCGTGCGGCCGACGACTCGGTGCGTATTATTCTGGCGCAACTGCGCGACGCCGATTTCGACGGCAAGACCGAACTGATCGAAAAACTGGTGACACTGGATCATCCCCGGATCGCCACGATCCTGAAAGCGTTATCCGACAGCCGTCTGTACTACCAGGAAGAAGGAGATCGTATGGTGATCGGCCTCGGCGACGGCGCGGAAATCGCCATCGAGGATGCGGTCAGCGGCGCGACGCTCGGGCAAGTCGGCAAACGCGATCTGGATCGGATCACGGCCAACAACCGCCTGCGCAGTCTGATCGAGGATCGTCTGGCCAGCCTGGGACTCGCCAGTGCCGATCCCCGGCAACGCAAGGCGGCGGTCGAAGCCTTCCTGCGCAATCCTGATCCGGCGAGCGCGGAGCGGTTGCGGGCGCGGCTGGCGGTCGAAACCGAAACTGATATCAAGGACTTGTTGATGATGGCGCTGGCGTTGGCCGATTTAGCCAGCGACGATGCGACCGTCCGCGCCAAGGCGGCCACCGCGCTGGGTGGCCGGCTGCAAACCGAGATTCGTGGTCCCCTCGCCCGGATGGCGGCCGAGGACGGCGATCCTGCTGCCAAGGAAGCCGCCCGCATCGCCTTGGCCCGCACCGAATTCCGCATGCAAATGTTGGGCTGGGCCGAAACCCTGTTCTTCGGCCTGTCGCTGGGATCGGTGCTGATTCTGGCCGCCATCGGTCTGGCGGTGACCTTCGGGGTGATGGGCGTGATCAACATGGCACACGGCGAGTTGATGATGCTGGGCGCGTATACCACCTGGCTGGTGCAGCAATGGCTGCCGGTCAACTGGTCGTTGCCGGTGGCGGTGCCGCTGGCCTTTCTGGTCGCCGCTCTCGTCGGCATCGCCATCGAACGCGGCATCATCCGCTTTCTCTACGGCCGGCCGCTGGAAACCCTGCTGGCGACGTTCGGTGTCAGCCTGATTTTGCAACAGGCGGTGCGGTCGATCTTTTCCCCGCTCAACCGCTCGGTCGCCACGCCGGACTGGATGAGCGGCACGATCTTGCTGGGACCGCTGGAAGTCACGCTCAACCGGCTGGTTATCGTCGGGTTCTGCATCGCGGTGTTCGCCCTGCTGTGGCTGGCTCTGCAACGCACTCGGCTGGGCTTGGAAGTACGCGCGGTGGCGCAGAACCGGGCCATGGCGCGAGCGATGGGCGTGCGCTCGGCGCGGGTGGACGCGCTGACCTTTGGCTTGGGTAGCGGCATCGCCGGCGTCGCCGGTGTGGCCCTATCGCAACTGACCAACGTCGGCCCCAATCTCGGCCAAAGCTACATCGTGGACTCTTTTATGGTGGTCGTGTTCGGCGGGGTTGGCAATCTGTGGGGCACGATGGTAGCCGGCCTGTCGCTAGGCGTCGCCAACAAGTTGCTGGAACCCTGGTCCGGCGCGGTGCTGGCCAAGATTCTGGTGCTGGTATTCCTCATCCTGTTCATCCAAAAACGACCGCGCGGCCTGTTTCCCCAGCGTGGACGAGCGGCGGAGGTTTAAACGATGCCATTACCTCGCTGGCTATTCTCCGACCGCGCCGGACTGGTATTGCTCGCTGTCCTGGCGATCATTGGCGTCGGTGTCCCGGTGCTCAACCTATTGGTGCCGCCCGATAATCCGCTGCACCTGACCGCCTACACCGTCACCCTGATCGGCAAGTACCTCTGCTACGCCCTGCTGGCGGTAGCGGTGGATCTGGTGTGGGGCTACATGGGCATTCTCAGCCTGGGTCATGCCGCTTTTTTCGCGCTCGGCGGCTACTGCTTCGGCATGTACCTGATGCGGCAGATCGGCACGCGCGGGGTCTACGGTGACCCGATGCTGCCCGACTTCATGGTGTTCCTGAACTGGAAAGCGCTGCCCTGGTACTGGCATGGCTTCGATATGTTTTGGTTCGCGGCGCTGATGGTGCTGGTCGTGCCCGGCCTGTTGGCCTTCGTGTTCGGCTGGTTCGCGTTCCGCTCGCGCGTGTCGGGCGTCTACCTCTCGATCATCACCCAGGCGCTGACCTACGCGCTGATGCTGGCCTTTTTTCGCAACGAGATGGGCTTCGGCGGCAACAACGGCCTGACCGATTTCAAGGACGTGTTGGGTTTCCCCCTCCATGCCGATGGCACCCGCATCGTGTTGTTCGCGCTGTCCGCGCTGGCGTTGGCGGGAGGCTATCTGGCTTGTCGCTGGCTGGTGTCCACCCGGATGGGCCGGGTGCTGGTGGCGATTCGCGACAGCGAGGACCGCGCCCGTTTCCTCGGCTACCGGGTGGAACGGGTGAAAGCCCTGGTGTTCACTTTCTCGGCCGCGCTGGCAGGGGTGGCCGGGGCGCTGTACGTGCCGCAGGTCGGCATCATCAATCCCGGCGAATTCGCCCCGCTGAACTCCATCGAGGCGGTGATCTGGGTGGCGGTCGGCGGGCGCGGCACCCTGGTCGGCGCGGTGGTCGGCGCGGTGTTGGTCAACTACGCCAAGACCTGGCTGACCGGCGCGCTGCCGGAAGTCTGGTTGTTCGCCTTGGGCGGGCTGTTCGTAGCGGTGACCTTGTTGCTGCCCTACGGCTTGATCGGTTTGTTGCGGCGACGGGAGGCGACGACATGAGCGAACTGATTTCCGAACTCGACGCGGCGGGCATGCACCCTCCGGTCGGCCCAGTCGACGCAACCCACGGTATTCTTTTGTATTTGGAAGGTGTCAGCGTCAGCTTTGACGGTTTCAAGGCGATTGATAATCTGTCGCTGTACATCGGCGACGGTGAACTGCGCTGCATCATCGGCCCCAACGGCGCCGGCAAAACCACGATGATGGACATCATCACCGGCAAGACCAAACCGGACACTGGCCGGGTGTTCTTCGGCCAAACCATCGACCTGCTCAAGCTGGACGAGCCGGCCATCGCCCGGATCGGCATCGGCCGCAAGCTCCAGCGGCCGACCGTGATCGAACCGCTGACCGTGCTGGAAAACCTGGAGCTGGCGATGTCCGGGGCCAAGCGGATGCGGGGATTGATGACTACCCGGCTTTCGAGCGAGGAACGCGACCGCATCGCCGCCGTGATGGACCAGATCGGCCTGGCCGAGCACGGCGGGCGGCTGGCCGGGATTCTGGCGCACGGCCAAAAGCAATGGCTGGAAATCGGCATGTTGCTGATGCAGGAGCCGCGCCTGTTGCTGGTCGACGAGCCGGTGGCGGGCATGACCCCGGCGGAGATGGATCGCACCGCCGAACTGCTCCGCTCGCTGGCTGGCAGCCATTCGGTGGTGGTGGTCGAGCACGACATGGGTTTCGTGCGCTCCATCGCCGACCGGGTTACGGTGCTGCACCAGGGGCGGGTGCTGGCGGAAGGGCGGCTGGACGAGTTGCAGGAAGACCCAACCGTCATCGAAGTCTACCTGGGAGCCGGCGATGCTTACCATTGAAGGGCTGAACCAGTACTACGGCGAGTCCCACACGCTGTGGGATCTCGGGCTGGAGGTGCCGGAAGGCGCGGTGATCAGCCTGATGGGCCGCAACGGCGTCGGCAAAACCACCCTGCTGAAGTGCATCATGGGATTGCTGCCGATCCGCTCCGGCCGGATCGCCTTCGCCGACGCGGAACTGCACCGGCTGCCGGCGGAGCAGCGCGCGCCGCTGGGCATCGGCTACGTGCCACAGGGCCGGCAAATCTTCCCGTTGCTGACGGTCGAGGAGAACCTGAAAATCTGTTTGGCGGCCAATCCACGACGGCCGCGCCAGATACCGGAATTCATCTTTGATCTGTTCCCGGTGTTGAAGACCATGCTCAAGCGCCGGGGCGGCGATCTGTCCGGCGGCCAGCAACAGCAATTGGCGATTGGCCGCGCCCTGGTGCTGGAACCGCGCCTGCTGATTCTCGACGAACCCACCGAGGGTATTCAGCCTAATGTCGTCCGGGAAATCGGTCGGGTCATCCGCCAGTTGAACCAGGAACAGATCGACCAAGTCCGCAAGCAGGCCGCCATCGTCCGCGAGATTGGGACAGCGGTCCAACGGCTGAACCAGGAACGCGGCATGACCGTGCTGCTGGTGGAACAGAAATTGCCGTTCGCTCGCTGGGTCGCGCAGCGATTCTGCATCGTGGACAAGGGCCGAGCGGTGGCGACGGGAGCGATGGCGGATTTGAACGAGGGGTTGGTCAGGCAATACCTGACGGTATGAACGGACAACCAGCCTGCTTTGATTCCAAAGTCCTGATCATGGTCAAGCTGGAGATGCCGCTATGGTCTTTGAATTTCCTGGCCGACAGCGATCACCGCATCGATCTCACTCGATCACCACCTCGGTGGTAAACTTGTAACCTTCTCCGCGAACCGCCTTGATCAAGGTGGGTTGCGCCGGGTTGGGCTCGATCTTCTTGCGCAGTTTGGCGACCAGCACATCGATGCTGCGATCCAGGGGATTCCAGTCGCGACCGGCGACCCGATCCATCAATGCATCGCGGGACAGGACGTGATGGGGATGCAGAACGAAGGTTTCCAGCAAGCGAAATTCGTGACTGGTCAGGTACACATTCTCACCGGTCGAGGAGAACAGTTCGTGCCGGGTCAGATCGAGCCGCCAGCCCGCGAAACGGGCGACGCCACCGGTTGTTTTCGAAAAGGTGGGGGGAGATGCTCGATAGCGCCGCAGGAGGCTGCGTATCCTGGCCAGCAACTCCCGTTCCTCAAAAGGCTTGGTGATGTAATCATCCGCGCCCAGTTCCAGCCCCACCACCTTGTCAACCGTTTGCGCCCTGCCCGTCAACATGATGATGGGGATGTCGGATTGCGATCGTATTTCGCGGGCGAAGGTAAAACCGTCCTCGCCGGGCAGTCCGACATCGAGGATGATCAGATTCGGCGACAGGACGGATAGCTGTTCCCGTGCTTCGCCCACGGAAGCAGCCATGCGGACCGAGTAGCCTTCGCGTTGCAAGTAATGGCCGACTAGCCGCAAGATGCGCGGGTCGTCGTCGACGACCAGGATAGAGTCGGTATCGCTCATGCTCCCTTCTCGATTCATAGCGCAAATCGCCTTTCCGCAAATTTCCTGGTGATGGCGATGGTTCGCGGCGTGGGCCAGGTTGTTCGGCATGGCTTCTTAACTAATTGACTTTAAATATTAATTACCCAGATATTACCGGTATGGTCCGGGTCGCGACAAAATCCATGGTGGCCTTAATCTAAATTGCGATGGAACTGGGACAGTGGATAGCCTATGCGACCGAATCGAACGCGGGTATCGGGAAAACCCTGATTTTCAGGGGCGGAAACACCCGACTTCAATCCGGAAAAATCGGGTTTTTCCTAAGAAGACCGACCATTAGGTATCCGTAAAATGCCAGGGGATTCAAGCGACATCGCGCATCGGCCATCGGCCTTGCCGAGACCGGCGCGGAAACCACGGGTGACTTATGAGGCCAGCCAGGAGAGGAATCGATGCTAGGCCAAAAATTCCGGTCCCAGTCACCGTCGTCCGGCGGCGTTCCCCCGCGCGCCATCCTGATGACGTCTCTCCTGCTGCTCGTCCTCGGAATCGTCGGCTTGACCGAATATTTTTGCATGGAACAAACTCGCGCCGATGCAACCTGGATCGCCGTGCTGCACGGCGCGGCCCTGACTCTGGCGTTATTGCTGGGATTCCTAATCGCTAGGATGCTCCACGCCGTGCACCAGCGGGTCGAGGCGGCGTTGCGGGCGAGCGAGGAAAAATACCGTCTTTTGATCGACCATCAGACCGACCTGGTCGTCAAGGTCGATCCTGAAAACCGTTTCCTGTTCGTCAGCCCCTCTTACTGCCAAACCTTTGGCAAAACCGAGGCGGAGTTGCTGGGCCAGACTTTCATGCCCCTGGTGCACGAAGAGGACCGGGCATCGACGGCCCAGGCCATGGAGGCTCTGTTCCGGCCACCCTATCGGGATTATCACGAGCAACGCGCCCTGACCGCGGTGGGTTGGCGCTGGTTCGGGTGGGTTGACACCGCAGTGCTGGATAAGCGGGGCCAGGTTGTCGCCATCGTCGGCGTGGGGAGGGACATCACCGAGCGCAAGAAGGCCGAGGAAGGTCAGCGGCGAGCAATGGCCGAATTGGCCGCCGTCTTCCAGGTGCTGCCGGATCTCTATTTCCGTCTTGACCGCGACGGCGCCTTCCTGGATTACATGGCTGGAAACTGTTCGCATCTCTATGTCCCACCAGAGGAATTCTTGGGCAAGCACGTCGATCAGATCTTGCCGCCGGATTTGGCCGCCGGATTTCGGAAGGCCATCGAACGGGCCCTCAGCACCGGCTTGCTGGAGTGCATCGAGTACTCCCTGACCGTGCCTCTGGGAAAAAGACACTTTGAGGCGCGCATAGTGCCCTTTCAGAAGGGCGCCCAAATCATCGCGATCGTCCGCGATATCACCGAACGCAAGGAAGCCGAAAACGCATTATCAGCCACCAAGACGCTGTTGGAGCGGGAGATGCAAACCCGACGCGATCAGGAAACGCAATTGGCGCAGGCGCGCAAACTGGAGGCGATTGGGCGACTTACCGGAGGAATCGCCCACGATTTCAATAATCTGTTGACCGTGATCAAGGGGAATCTCGAAATCCTTCGGGAGCAAAACGACGATTGGTCCGATTCGGATTGGGCCTTGCTGATCGAGGATGCCTTGTCGGCGGCGCGACAAGGCGCCGAATTGACGAACGGTCTACTGGCGTTTTCCCGCCAGCAACCCTTGCAGCTACAGCGCACCCGAGTAAACCGAGTCGTTCAGAGTCTCCAACGGTTGTTGGAGCGGGTGCTGGAACCGCCCATCCGCCTGCGGGTGGAGATCGACCCGACGCTCCCCGATGTCATGACCGATCCTGGGCAATTGCAGGCGGCGCTTCTAAACCTGATGCTCAACGCACAGGACGCCATGGCCGAGGGAGGAATTCTTGATGTCCACACCACTACCCTCGATATCCGCAGCGAAGCGGTGGCGCCAGCCACTCATCTGGTTCCGGGCCGGTACGTGGTGGTGACAGTGACGGATTCAGGCATCGGCATGGACGCCGACACATTGGCGCGGGCCTGCGAACCCTTCTTCACTACCAAGCCCTTCGGCAGGGGCACCGGTCTGGGCCTGTCCACCGTATACGGGTTCGTCACCCAATCCCAGGGCGGAATCGCCATCGAGAGCCAACCGAACCAGGGAACCACCGTGCGCCTGTTCCTGCCTGCCCTGGAACCGGCCAGCGCACGGACCGTGCGGGAAGCGCCATCGTCCCTCTTGTCGCCATCGCCATACTCGCTCGCCCCGGCGGAGGGCGCCGAGACGATCCTGGTGGTGGAGGATGAAGCCCGCGTGCGGCGGTTGGCCTGTCGTCACCTGCGCGATCTCGGCTATTCGGTGCTGGAAGCGGCCGACGTTCAGGAAGCCATCGCGATTCTGGAAACCGAACCCGACATTCAAATGGCCTTCAGCGATATCGTCATGCCAGGCGATTTGAACGGCTACGAATTGGCGAACTGGCTTGCCACCCATCGCCCGACCGTCAAGTGCCTGTTGACGACCGGCCGCCACGAGCAGACGCGCGTCGTATCCACCGACGCTCCGCCGTCCGCCCCGGTGTTGGCCAAACCGTATTCCAAAAAGCAATTGGCGCATTGGATTCGGCAGCGGCTCAACGATGGACTTCACTAGCGCGCCCGGGATCAAAGGCGTTTTTTACAGCCTTTCGTGAGCTAATCCATTGAAAAGAGGCACTCGCCCCTCCCCCGCGGGCGGGTGTATCAGGGCTTTTTAGGCAATCCCTCAACTCTTGCCGATGCGACGCTCCCAAGATTCCGCAGTCGCGCGTTGAACCTTCATCCACTGCATTAGCATTAATTTACAAAAAATTACATTTTAGCTATTTATATCCTATATAAATTGGATCGTGGGCCAAGTCTGGGAATTGTCCTCAAAAAGTAACGAATGTATATTTTATGACAAACCCATTCCCGGTGGAAGCCGGGTTCCTGGGCTTGCCTTACAAGAGCGGTCAAAGAGCTAGAGAGAGGATCAACACCGTGTCTTTGAAAAATCTTCACCGTACTCTTTTGTCGGTAAATACCGATAAGAAAACAGGTCGGGTTTATATTTACGCCAGAGAAAATGGCGCCAAGCGTTCTGGGACAATCGAAGTTCACGCTGGAGATATCTTGAGCGTCAACTACTCCCAGAAAACCGGCGCGGCTGCTCTTGAAAAATTTCTATCCCTGGTAGTCGAAGAAGTTATTTTCATGCCACGCTCGGATGTGAGCGGCAACGCGAAGGAACCCAATACCCCTTCCATCGCCGATGTGTTGATCGATCTGGAAAGATTGCTCTCCGGTAACGTTATTGAAAATAATGATTTCCAGCATGAACTAATTCGGCAAGGGCTTCGATATCAACTCCAAAAAGAAGTGGAAGAATTGCTCAGGAAAATTTACGGGCCAGGAATAATCAGCGAAATTGAAAAGATAGCCAAATCCCATTCGCCCCATCAAAGCCCGAATGAATTTTTGAACCAATGCAAGACGAAGGCCATGCTTATGCTGAGCAAGGATCAGGTGGAAAAAATGTTTGAACCGCTTTATAAGAAAATAATCTGAACAACGGCGCTCATCCCCTCCCATCTAATTTTAAAAACTTCAAAATGCAAGGAGATAGAAAATGAGCCCGATTTCTTTGATCGTGGTGGCAACTTGGTTTGCATTGGGTTCGCTCATTTTGTTGTTTGCCGCCTTGGATGTGGATGCCGCGTTCCGATTGTACTACTCAAACATCATGCAGATGCTTTCTTCGGTCCTGAGCGCTGTATTGTGCTATCGGACCATGGCTGACTTTCCAGGAGGTAGCCCCATGCGCAAGGTATGGGGATTTCTTGGCAGCGGCATGTTGGCCTGGGGAATCGGCGCCGCCTTGTTCAGTTCTTATCCGCTGCTGAACGATGGAGCAGAAACGCCTTATCCCTATTATTCGGACATTGGATATCTTTCCCTGGTTCCCCTGGTTGTTATCGCTCTGCTTCTGATGAAAAACGCTCTGGGAGTTTCGGCTCCATTGTGGGGGAAACTGGTGTCCGTTCTTCTGTTTGCCGGAGCCATGGTCATCTCGGTGATGGCGAATTGGAATGGTGTCCTTGGGGAAGGAATAGTTCTACCTCTGGTTTCGATTTGCTACATCTTTTTTGACCCGATCTTGCTCGCGATAACCATGCAGGTCGCATCCGCCCTGTATGGCGGCGTGGTGGGGAAAGCGTGGTGGTACGTGCTGGCGGGGCTCGTGCTGTATTTCATAGCCAATCAGACCTACACCTATCTGGTCTTTACCAAGCAATACGCAACTGGCTCACCGATCGATGCTCTCTGGGTGTTCGGCTTTGGCATGATTGCCATAGCCGCCATGATGACCCACACCTTGTTCAAGGGTGCTCGCTGATCATAATGTGACATCAACTAATCATTATGTGGGATGGGGTGGATGGCAACCCGCGAGCGGGATTCGCTGAAACGCGCCCTTGTGGACCGCGGGTCCAATGTCGGAAGACGCATGACAGCGGATGGTCGATAGCGATTGCGCCGGTGTCCTCCTTCCCGCCACTGGCGTAAACCTCGCTTCCACGCGCCGCCCGGCTCAACGGCCAGCGTTCGCGCGCCAACGCCAATCGTGGTTCGTGTCGACGACTTCCAGCAAACGATCATGCCATCAACGACCACCTTCCGGATTTGCCAAGCGGTGCTCCGTGGCCTGATGCTGGCGAGCTTTCTGGCCGCCTGCGATTACAGCCCACCGCCATCCCCCGCTCCGCCGCTGGCTAAGGCACTGGTGTTCTATGGTTTTGCCGAAGACATGTCCCCATCTGTGCTGGACGCATTCGCCAAGGAGTTCGGCGTTCGGATCGATTATCAACCTTACCAATCCCCGGAGGAGTCCATCGACAAGATCCGGGCGGGTAGGTCCTATGACGTGGCCTTGCTTGAAAATCAGCTTATCCAGCCACTTGTCAAGGACGGCTTGCTGGCGAAGATCGATTTTGCCAAAGTACCCAATTTCAAGAATGTCTCGGCCAATTTTCGCGACCTGGCGTTCGATCCGGGGAACAGGCACTCGGTACCGATCGACTACGGCACTACCGGTTTCTTGGTGCGTACGGATCTGATCGACCCCGCGCCCAGCCGTTGGGCCGATTTATGGGACTCGCAATACGCTGGCAGGATCGGCTTGCGAGCCCAGCCCCGCGAAATCATCGGTATGACGCTGTTGTCCCTGGGGCATGCATTTGACTCCGAACATCCGCGGGAACTTGAGGCGGCGCTACAACGCCTGCTGGCATTGAAACCGTCCGTTACGATGGTGGACATCGAAGCCAATGAAGCAGTACCCAAGCTGTTGAACGGTGAGATCGCGATCCTGCATGGCTACGCCGAGGATTTTCAATTGGCCCACGAAGCCAACCCCAAGGTCGCCTATGTCTTGCCTCGCGAGGGAACTCCGCTGTGGGGGGATAGCCTTGTCATCGCCGCTAACAGCCCGCGCAAGGAAACCGCCCAAGCCTTCATCAATTTCATGTTGCGCCCAGAAATCGCCGCTCAACAGGCCAGCGAAAAAAAATATGCTTCCGCCAACGAGGCGGCGCTTGCCTTCATCAAAACGGAAATCCGCAACGATCCGGCGATTTATCCGCCCAACCAGGATTTGCAAAAGGGCCATGTCATCCTGCCGCTGAGCCCGGAAGGGGAAAAACGCTACGCCGATCTCTGGGCGCGCTTTCTCGCGGACGACAAATAGAAAGTAACCGTGACCGTGAAACAGGGCCGAGCCTCGGCGCGACCGTGGGGCAACCTGCGGCAACAACTATTGACGGTGTTTGGAACCGCGCTGTTCATCGTGCTGTTGGCGAGCATGTTGGGGATCGCGTACCTGGTCACTCACACCGAGTTGATGGGCTGGCAAGGCCGCCAGCAGGAGGCGGCGCGGCGGGCCGCCGCGACCGTCGGGGCTTTCCTGACGCGGGAACAGGAAATGCTGCTGTTGCTGGATCTGTTCGGTCGCGACGAGTTGGCCAAGGAACACTCGACCGAGCTGGAGGAATTGCTGCGGCGCAATCCCGCCTTCCTGGAAGTCGTGTATCTGAATGCCACCGGTCAAGTTCTGGCTCATGTGCCCAAGGACGGCGCGGTGCTGGCCAATCTGTTCACCATTCCACAATCGCGTTGGTTCATACAAGCCCGGCAGGGCCAAAACTACGTCGGTGACGTACAACTGTCCGCTGGGGATCAAGCCTACCTGATCCTGGCCATACCGGCCCAGCAAGGTGGAGTCATCGCCGCTCGTCTGCGGATGCGGATTTTGCAGGAAGTGGTGGCCGCCCTCCGTTTCGGCGAATCCGGTCTTTCCTATCTGGTCGATCAGGACGGCCGCATCATCGCCCACTCCAATCCCGCGGTCGTCTTGGCCAACACTCAGTTGGACAGTCGCTCCAAGTTGCTCGCCCTGGCGCGCGCCGCCCAGGCAACCTGGGTTGGGGATTACGAGGATTTGCAAGGTCGGTCGGTGGTGGGCGCCACGGCGCCGGTACCGGGAACCTCGTGGGTGGCGGTCGCGGAAGTGCCCCAGGCCGAGGTTCACGCCACTAGTCGAATTGCTTGGTGGGTGTTGCTCGGTGGATCGCCGGTCATCGGTCTGCTGCTTTGCCAAATGGTTTCCGCCTTGCTATCGCGCCAGTTGTTGCGGCCCATGCAACGCTTGCAGGCAGGTGTCCAACACATCGGGCAGGGGGATTTGGACTATCGCATCGGCCTGGAGCCGCGCAATGAAATCGGCGCGGTCGCGGTGGCTTTCGACGACATGGCCGCCCGCCTGCAAGAGCGCGAGCGCCAAGTGGCGGCGCAAACCGCCGCCCTGCTGGAGAGCGAGGCCCGTTACCGTGCCATCGTCGAGGATCAAACCGAACTGATCTGCCGCTATGCCCCAAATGGCGTGATCACATTCGTCAACGAAGCCTACTGCCGCTATTTCGGCAAGCGGCGCGAGGAGTTGCTCGGCCACAGCTTCATACCGTTGATTCCGGAAGAAGATCGACAGGGAGCGGAGGCGCACATCGCCGCCTTGAGTCAGCAAAATCCCACAGCCACGATCGAGCACCGGGTCATCCTGCCGGATGGCGAGATCCGCTGGCAACACTGGACCGACCGGGCGATCTTCGACGAACAGCATCGAATCATCGAATTCGCCGGCGTCGGGCAGGACATCACCGCCCGCAAGCGGGCGGAGGAAGCGTTGCAACAGGCCAAGGACGCCGCCGAGGCGGCCAGCCGGGCCAAGTCGGAATTTCTGGCCGCGATGAGCCACGAAATTCGCACGCCCATGAACGGCGTGCTGGGCATGGCCGAGTTGCTGCTGGGCACTCCGCTGAACGACCAGCAACGGCGCTTCGCCGACATGATCCTGGGTTCGGGTCGCGCCCTGCTGGCGATCATCAACGACATCCTGGACTTTTCCAAGATCGAAGCGGGGAAGCTGGAGCTGGATATCGCGCCGTTCGATCTGCGGGAACTGGTGGAGGACACGATGCTGCTACTGGCCAAGCGGGCGCATGAGAAGGGACTGGACTTGATCAGCGATCTGCCGCTGAATCTGCCCGCCTCGGTGCAAAGCGACCCAGTGCGGCTGCGGCAAGTCCTGACGAACCTGGTGGGTAACGCCATCAAGTTTACCGAGCGGGGCGAAGTGGTCGTTCGGTTGCGCGTCCTGAATCAGGGCGCGGCGACGCCGCGACTGCGCTTCGAAATTCAGGACACCGGCATTGGGATTTCCCTGGAGGCGCAAGCCCGGATTTTCGATTCCTTCACCCAAGCGGACGGTTCCACGACCCGCCACTACGGCGGCACCGGACTGGGGCTGACCATCACCCGGCGACTGGTGCGGTTGATGGGCGGGGACATCGGCGTGGACAGTGCGCTGGGGGCGGGTTCCCGGTTTTGGTTTACCCTTCCGCTGTCCCAGCGCATGGGAAGCGCGCGGCCATTCTGGGCGGCGTGGGCCGACTGGTGGGGGCTGCGGGTGCTGCTCGTGGACGACAACGCCACCAATCGCGAAATCCTGCGACGGCAGTTGATGGTTTGGGGTCTGGCGAACGACGAGGCGGAAACCGGTCCCCAGGCGTTGGCCCGGCTGCGGGACGCCGCCCAGGCGGGCCAACCTTACGACCTGGCGCTCGTGGATATGCGGATGCCTGAGATGGACGGCCTCGAGCTGGCGCGCCAAATCCGCGCCGACCCCGCGCTGACCCAGCTCAGGCTGGCGCTGCTCTCTTCCAACGGCGGCGAGACTTTGGCCGAGCAGGCGGCGCGGGCCGGGATGCAGGCCCTGCTGCACAAGCCGGTGCGTCAGGCCGAACTATACGACACCCTGTGCCGGTTGCTGGGTCGAGCAATCGAATCGGTTAGCCAACGCCCCGCGTTATCCCCGGTTCGTTCGTCCCGGTTCGCCGGTCGGGTCCTGATCGCCGAGGACAACCCAGTGAATCAGGAAATGGTGCTAGCCATGCTGGAAACGCTGGGCTGTCAGGCCGAGGTGGCGGCCAACGGCCAGGCGGCGGTCGAAGCCGTGACCCGAACTCGATACGACCTGATCCTGATGGATTGCCAGATGCCGATATTGGACGGCTTTGCCGCCACCACCGCCATCCGTCATTGGGAGCAGGCCGAGGGCCGACCACGTCTGCCCATCGTTGCTCTCACCGCCAACGTGGTTAAGGGTTTTCGGGAAGCCTGCCTGGCGGCGGGCATGGACGATTACCTGAGCAAGCCGTTCGAGCAGGAACAGTTGATCGCCGTGCTGGGGCGCTGGCTGCCCGTTGGCGAAAGCACCGTTCCCACGCCCGCGGTGCTGTCGCCCCCGATTTCCCCGCCGCCGACAAGCGCCGAGATCGTCGCTCCGGCGGAACCGGCCTTTCCCACCGCGCCCGATCCGACTCCACTCCCGCTGGCGCGGTCCGCCCTCGATCAGATCCGCACCTTGCAGCGACCCGGCGCCCCCGATCTGTTGAGCAAGATCATCGGCCTGTACCTGGAAAGCGCGCCGAAGCTGCTCCAAAAGATGCGGGAGGCGGTCGCTGTCGAGGATAGCGAGGCGCTGCGGCAGGCCGCGCATAGTCTGAAATCGAGCAGCGCCAATCTCGGTGCGATCCAATTGGCGGCTGTGTGCAAGAAATTGGAGCAAGAGGGACGGGAACGACAGTGGGTGGATAGCGCCGAGTTACTGCGGGAGTTGGAAATCCGTTACCAACAAGCGCAAGACGCCTTGGATCTAGAGCGGCGGTCGCCTTAGACTTCATAAGCAATCGGCAAAAACCAGCGCTCACCCCGCTCCAGCCGGCTGAGGCGTGGAAACCTGGCCCGAGATGACCTTGTCGCGCAACCTCAAATCGATAGCAATTCCGCTAGCGCTGATTGTGTCGACTAGCCTGGGCATCACCATCGGTCAGCCCTGACGCCCCCCTTCGCGCGACTGGAGCGGGATACGGCCGAGGTGTCGGGCAGTTACCTGCAAGGCCGCTGGGAGCGGATTTTGTCGGACACCTCGCGGCTGTCCTTGCAGGCGAACGTGACAGCCGTTGACTCCTAACTTCAGCGCGAACGCCCGCCTTGGCTGGCGCCCGCGCCGGGGCTCGTTGAAAAACGCCCCGCTCTTCCCGTCCCCTCCAGTTTGCGGGCGCAAAACTCCCACGAAAAATCGCCTTCCTCCAGCCATTTCTCCCACCCGGTGGGAGAAAGTCCGACGGTTACAATAGTTTACATTCAGTCGATCACCGCTTTACAAACCCGCCCTAGACTGGCTGTCAACTATAACCTGTGTTTGTTCAAGGGTACGCGTGAACGGATCATGAACAGCGGAACCGCGCGGATTTTGGTGGTCGATGACGATCCGACAATCCGCCTGCTCGCCAGGGAAATCCTGGAGATGAAAGGATTCGTGGTGCTGGAGGCGGACAACGGCGGGGATGCCCTGCAACATTTTGCCGCGACCGGCGGCGATTTGATTTTGCTGGATGTTGTGATGCCGAAGTTGGACGGCTTCGCCACTTGCCAGCGCTTGCGCCAAACATCGGGCGGCTTGCATGTGCCCATCGTCATGATGACCGGGCTGGAGGATTCGGCCTCCATCCAGCGCGCCTACGACGTGGGCGCCACCGATTTCATCGTCAAACCGATCATCTGGTCCATTCTGGCGCAGCGGGTGCGTTATATCCTGCGCGCCAGCAAGGCCCTGCGGGAAGTGGCTGGGCGGGCGGAGTTTCAACGAGCGCTGATCGAAACCATGCCGTTGCCAATCCTGGTGGAAGACGCTCAGGGCCGTCCCCTGATCCACAACCCGGCTTTCGAAACCCTGTTTGGCGGGCGGAGCTTGCCCAAGCCGGCGGAACCACTCTCCGACAATCCGGCAAAGTTACAGATTTACGAGGCCGACATGCCAAGCTCTCACCAGGAACGGCGGACGGTCATCATCCATCGGGCGGCGTTCAACCCACCCGGATCGAGCGAGATCGGCTTCATCAGCGCCATCCTGGACATCACCGAGCGCAAGCAAAACGAAGAACGGCAACGACTCGCCGAAACGGTTTTCCAGACCGCCACAAGCGCGATCATGGTCAGCGACCCGGCGGGAATCATTCAATCCGTGAATCCCGCTTTCATCACGATCACGGGTTACGCCCGCGACGAGGCGATCGGCAAAACACCAAGCATGTTGAAATCGGACCGTCACGACGCGCACTTCTACACCAGCTTCTGGCAGATCCTGACCGAAACCGGCCATTGGTCGGGCGAGATATGGCAACGCCGCAAGAACGGTCAGGTTTATCCGACGTGGATGTCCATCAAGGCGGTTCAGGACGTGGACGGTAAAATTGCCCAGTACGTCGCCTTCTTCAGCGACATCACCGAACGCAAGCTGGCCGAGCAGGAAATCTTTTTTCGCGCCAACTACGACCCCTTGACGGGGTTGCCCAACCGCAGTTTGTTGCACGAACGCATCGACCAGGCGCTCAAACGGGCGCGCCGTCACGGTGGAGGACTGGCGTTGATGTTTCTGGACCTGGATCGTTTCAAGCAAGTCAACGATACGCTGGGACACGCCTGGGGCGACGAACTGTTGTGCCAGGCCGCCGAGCGGCTGGAGGCCTGCGTGCGCGAAACCGATACCGTGGCCCGCTACAGCGGTGATGAATTCATCCTGCTGTTGCCGGGCATCGCTCATCTGTCCAACGTCTACGCCATCGCCGAGAAGATCATTCAACGGATTTCCCAGCCCTTCGACTTGAACAACACCGTCATTCAGATCGGGTGCAGCATCGGGATCGTGCTATACCCCGACCACGGTTCGGACGCGAGCATCCTGCTGCGCCACGCCGACCTGGCGATGTACCAAGCTAAAACCTCCGGACGCAACACCTATCGACGATATGAAGCGGTCATGGCCGACCAGATGTTGCGGCAACTGTCGCTGGAAACCGACCTGCGGCTGGCTATTCGGCATCATGAACTCATGGTGTACTACCAGCCGATCCTTGACTTGAAAAACAATCGCCTGGCCGGCGCCGAGGCATTGGTCCGTTGGCGGCATCCGCGACGCGGGCTGGTGTCGCCGAACGATTTCATTCCGCTGGCCGAGGAAGTTGGCCTCATCCACGAAATTGGCGCCTGGGTGCTTGAGCAGGTGTGCCAAACGCTCAAGCGATGGTGCCGGATCGGCTGGCGCGCGCCGATCTCGGTCAATCTGTCCAGCGTCCAGATCCTGAACGGTCTATCGGTGGACAGCGTGCGAACGTTGCTCCAAAACCATGCCCTGTGCCCGGAATCGCTGGCCTTCGAAATCACGGAAAGCGTGCTGATTCACGATACGCGCCAAGCCCAGCAATGGCTTGAAGCCATCCGAAACCTGGGTATTCGCGTCGATATCGACGATTTTGGCACTGGCTACTCGTCGCTGGCCTATCTGAAGCGGTTTCCCATTGATCGGCTCAAGATCGATCAATCCTTCGTGCGCGATATCACCGCCAATACCAACGACCGTACTCTGGTGGAAGCCATCTTGGCGATGGCCGCCAGTCTGCGCATCCCGGTGGTGGCGGAGGGCGTCGAGAATCAAGAGCAATTGGATTTGTTGCGGCATCTGGGCTGCGAATACGCGCAGGGCTTTTATTTTTCCCCACCGGTGCCGGACGAGGAATTCGTCAAATTCGCCGAGCGACTGGGGGCTATTCATGCGTAGCCGAAGCTTGGAATCGATCACCAATCGCATGGAAAGCCGGTTGCAAAACGCCGACGCCGCGCCGCATCGCGCCAAAAGCCCGGAATGGAACAATGGTCCGCTTCCTTCGAATCGGCTCCCCGCCACCGCGGCCCGAAACGTCGTAATGGAAAGTTTGTTGCGCGAGGCGCTGGCCCATCAGGAACTGACGCTGCACTACCAGCCGCAAGTGGACCTGGACAGTGGCCGGATCGTGGGAGTCGAGGCCCTGCCGCGCTGGCACAATCCGCTGTTGGGGAACGTGGCGCCCGCCGAGTTCCTCCCAATCGCCGAGGAAACCGGTCTGAGCATTCCCATTGGGGAGTGGGTGCTTCGAACCGCTTGCACCCAGGCCCAAGCCTGGCGGGAAATCGGCCTGCCACCCTTGCGTATGGTGGTCAGGGTGCTGCCACGCCAATTCATCGGTATCGAACTCGCCCAAGCGGTGGCCCGAATTCTGCGAGAAACCGGCTTGCGGCCCGATTATCTGGATCTGGAAATCACCGAGAGCCTGCTCGCGCGGGATGGCGTCGCCGATACCTTGCGCGCATTGAAACGGCTGGGCGTTCGCCTGACGATCGAGGGTTTTGGCACGGGCCACTCCAACCTCGGCCATTTGCGACGGCTTCCCATCGACCGCATCAAAATTGACGAATCCTTCGTGCGGGACATCGGCGACGAGGATGACGATCAGTCGATCGCGGCGGCGGTCATCGCCATGGCTCGCGGTCTGCGGCTGGTCGTAATCGCCGATGGGGTCGAGACCGATACCCAGCTAGCCTTTCTGCGGGCGCTGCATTGCAATGAGATACAAGGCGATTTATTTAGCCAACCCCATCCCGCCGACCATATCGCCACCTTGGTTCGCCACTATTCCAAATCCTCCGATCCCGGACCGCGCTCGGCCAGGCGAGCACCCTCAAAACCCCTTGCATAAATTAAGTAATTAATTAATCAAGGCTCATTTATTGAATTACTAATACCACCTACCCCATCCACGATCTTGCTTCGCGCCTATCCCAACCCTTATCCCTCGGTGGGGAGAACACGAACCGAACGATCGCGCGGGCGGTCAACCGCTGGTTGCCCCCCGTCTCCCCTTCCCCGACAATACGATTCCTAATCTTGAAGAAGACCCAGGGGAGGTCATCGTGGCTTACCGGCATCGTTATCTGGAAGGCGATCCGTTGGACCTGCCCGTCGGCAAGGTCGTGTGCATCGGTCGCAATTATCTCGACCATATCCGCGAACTGGGCAATGTCGTCCCGGAAGCTCCGATTTTATTCATGAAACCGGCCACCGCGTTGATCGGCCTGGACGAACCCATCCATTTGCCGACAGGGCGGGGCGAATGTCATCACGAGGTGGAGCTGGCGGTGCTGGTGGGGCGGACGTTGCGCGCCGCCGACGCCACGACCGCCCGGAGCGCCGTCGCCGGGTATGGCGTCGCCCTGGACCTGACGCTGCGCGACTTGCAGAACGAATTGAAGAAGAAGGGCCACCCCTGGGAAACCGCCAAGGCGTTCGACGGTTCCTGCCCGCTGTCGCCGTTCGTTAAACCCGCCGCGCTGGCCGATCCTCAGGCAACCGATCTCATGTTGCGAATCAACGGCGACCCGCGCCAACAGGGCAATACCCGGCTGATGATGATCGGTATCTTCGATCTCATGGCTCATATTTCCACGCATTTCACCCTGCGACCGGGTGACGTGGTGTTGACCGGCACCCCGGCCGGGGTTGGACCGCTGCGATCCGGCGACCGCCTGATCCTCGGCCTCGCCGGTCACGAGTTCGCCGCGCGGGTGGCTTGAGCGGCATGAACGTCCTGCTCGTCTACGCCCACCCCAATCCGCGCAGCTTCAACCGCGCCATCCTGGAAGTGGCAGACGCCACCTTGCGCGAGCGCGGTCACGCCACCCGCATCCACGACTTGTATCAGATGCACTTTCGGGCGGTATTGGACGGCGAGGACCTCTTGCGCAACTGGCGTGGTGATTTGCCGGCGGATACGCGGCGGGAGCAGGACGCCGTTCACTGGGCACGAGGACTGGTGTTCATCTATCCGATCTGGTGGTTTGGCCCGCCAGCCATTCTCAAGGGCTGGATCGATCGGGTGTTCACCCGCAAATTTGCCTTCGACTTCGGCCCCGAGGGGATGCGGGGCCTGCTGACCCACGAACGGGCGCTGATCGTGAATACCCTGGGTGGCGACGAAGCGACCTATCAGCGCGAACGCTGGTACGAACTGCTGGTGCGGCCGATGGCCGAGGGCGTGCTCGGGGCCTGCGGGGTTCGCCAGGTGGTCCATCGGGCGTTCTACCAGGTCACCACCATCGCCCCCGCCGAACGGCAGGCGATGCTGAATCAGGTTCGCGAACTGGCGGCGGCGTTTTGAGTCGCGCGCCCGGCCCGTTCAAAAACCGCGCGTCGCTTGGCATAATGCTTTTCCTCAAGGTCTTCCGACTAGACGCCCCATCGGAATCCGTTCATCTCACCGCCGCTGACCCGGCCAACGGAGCACAACAACAATGCGCGTCCTGCTCACCACCAACGAATATCCTCCCTACGTCTACGGCGGCGCGGGAGTTCACGTCGAATATCTGTCGCGCGAACTGGCCAAGCTGACGCCGGTCGAGGTGCGCAGCTTCCACGATCAACAGATCGACGAGGGTCAGTTGCACGTGCGCGGCATCAAAATGGACACCACCCATTTCGCCGGCTGTCCGCAATCCTTCGTCTCGCCGCTCAAGGCCCTGAGCACCTGTCTGGCCTTCGTCGGTCAGGGCATCAGCGATCTGGAAGGCAACGCCGAAATCATCCATTGCCATACCTGGTATGCCCATTTCAGCGGCATCCTCGCCAAGATTCTCTACAGCATCCCGATGGTGATCACGGTCCATTCGCTGGAGCCGTTGCGCCCCTGGAAGCGCGATCAGCTCGGACCGGGCTACGACCTGTCGCGCTGGATCGAAAAGACGGCGCTGGAAACGGCCGACGCCATCATCGCCGTCTCGCGCAGCACCCGCGACGACGTGCTGCGGTTGTTCAACGTCGAACCGACCCGGGTGGTGGTGATCCCCAACGGCATCGACACCGAGGAATACCATCCGGTCCACGATCCCGCCGCCATCGCCCAGTTTGGCATCGATCCTAATCGTCCCTATGTGCTGTTCGTCGGCCGGATCACCCGGCAGAAGGGGCTGTACTACCTCTTGCAGGCCATTCCGCATCTCGATCCGAAGCTGCAAATCGTGCTGTGCGCCGGCGACGCCGACACCCTGACGATGCAGCGTGAAATCGAGGATATGGTGCAGGAGTTACAGACCCACCGCTCGGGCATCGTTTGGATCCCCAAGATGGTGTCGCGTCAAACCACCATCGCCCTGTACTCGCACGCCGCCATTTTCTGTTGTCCCTCGATCTACGAGCCGTTCGGCATCATCAATCTGGAGGCGATGGCCTGTGGCACGCCGGTGGTGGGCAGCGCGGTTGGCGGCATCTGCGAGGTGGTGGTGGACGGCGAAACCGGCTTCCTGGTGGATCCGCACCTGTCGCTGGATCCTCCGCACGACCCCGTGGCTCCCGCCCGGTTCGAGCACGGGCTGGCCGACGCGATCAACCGCCTCGCCGCCGATCCCGG
This sequence comes from Candidatus Contendibacter sp., assembly GCA_029624675.1. Taxonomy (GTDB): domain Bacteria; phylum Pseudomonadota; class Gammaproteobacteria; order Competibacterales; family Competibacteraceae; genus Contendibacter. The sequence goes on along the minus strand of JARSSP010000064.1, from coordinate 8,397 downwards.
ACTGCGCGAGCGGATGGGCCAGGCCGGCCGAGATCGGGTCGAGCGCCACTACAGTTGGCGTAGCATCGCCCAGCAGACCTACGATCTCTACCGCCGGTTGCGCCCGCAACGCGGTTGAGCGCAGCGCGGTCTCCAGCCCCTCACCGCCGCTGAATCCAGCCTAACCGTTTCCTCCTCCTACCCCAGCCATCCCCACCCAGGGGAGGCTGAGAGGCGTTTTTGGACAGCCTCTGGCAAGCTAACCGATTGAAAAATGGCCCTCATCCCTGCCCCTCTCCCGCCTGCGGGCGAGGGGTTCTTAGACAGTCTTTGAGGCGTTCCTCTACTCGTTGTTGCAACTCTTTCTCATTTGCACGGTCCTTTTGAAGCGAAACCGCGAGCGACGGCGGCGCCCCACCGCCACCCGCGTCAAATCCAAGCAATGATGTTCCATAGCCCCGAGTGAGGAGGGATAGAGTGATGGTTACTTCCATTCCGGTGATCGAAAGTTCGCTGACCACGCCCAAGGTCCGCGTCGTTCCCGTCGACCGACCATGGGACTGGCTGGGCGCAGGCTGGAAAGACCTGTGGCGGACACCCGCCGCCAGTCTCTTCCACGGGTTGCTCTTCGTGGTTCTCGGCTACCTGATGGTCTACATGGTTCAGGTCCGATTCCAATATGTGCTGGCCCTGACCAGCGGATTCCTGCTGATCGGTCCGTTCCTGGCGATGGGCTTGTACGACCTCAGTCGCCGGCTGGAAGTGGGAGAGCCAGCGACCCTGGGACACGCGCTCACCGCCTGGCGACGGAACATGGTTCCCATCCTGACCTTTGGGGGGCTAGCTGGTTTGCTCATGATCGTCTGGGCGCGGTTGTCAGCCCTGCTGTTCGGCGTCATCGTCGGCGGAAACAACCTGACCTTGGACGGGTCAACCGCGCAACTGTTCTTCTCGGGGAGCGGCCTGACCTTCCTGCTGGTCTTCCTCGCCGTGGGCGCGGTCGTCGCCGCCGCCGTGTTCGCCGTCAGCGTGGTCTCCATGCCGATGATGCTGAACCGCAAGACGGATCTGATCACGGCGGTGCTGACCAGCCTGGCCGTGGTGCGCGCCAACCCAGCCACCATGCTGCTCTGGGCGGCGCTGATCGTGATCTTCACCGGCATTGGCTTGCTCACCTTCTATCTCGGGCTGGCGTTGGCGCTGCCGCTGATCGGTCACGCCACCTGGCACGCCTACCGCGACCTGGTCGAGGACAGCGACACCGACCTGCAACCGCTCTGAACCCAGCCAGAACCACAACCGCCGGCGCAAGCCGGCGTTTTACTTTCCGGGCCATCAGCTACAGTTATAGTTACAGCAGTCCGTACATCGCGCGCCGGGTCGCCGTCCTGGCAGGGCGCGTCCCCGTTATCATCAACTTAAAGACAGGACATCTCATCCCGTGGAAAAAGATCTGGAGCCCGAGATTCGCAACCTCGCTTATCACCTGTGGGAGTCAGCCGGCAACGAGTTTAGTCGGACAGCCCTCGATTTTTGGGAGATGGCCCAGCGGATGGTCATTGAATTGACGGCCGATTCGGTCCGTCTGGCCAGCACCGCCACCTCGGCGGCCGAAACCACGGCCGCCTGGCCTTCGGCCCTGCGCGCCCTGTATTTCTATCGGATTCGCGAGTTGGCCCGCTGCATGTGGTCGACCAGCACCGAACAACGCGACCGCTCGATGGATTACTGGTTAGCCGCGGAAAAGCATCTGCGCCTGCTCACCGAATCGGCGGCGCGCGCCACCGGCGCCCGCCTCGGCCGGGAGGAGGCCATGGCCAAGGCTTTCGAGGCCTTTTCTCCCGCGAATTACCTGGAACAGATTCGCAAGACGGCCTATTACCTGTGGGAAGCAGCGGGGAGTCAATACGGTTCGACGCTCGACTTCTGGTTGGCCGCCGAGAACCGGATCCTGGAATCGCTGACCAAGGACCAAGCGGCGACGGTTACCGGGGAGGCCGCTGCGTCCGCGAGTGCAACCGCTCGCCCCTGATAAAAAATCTTCATGTTGCAAGGCGTCCTGATCCCCCGGACGAGGCGGGCTATCGCCGCGAGCCGTTGACCGGGTCGCCCCGTCCGCTGGCGGTTCACGCTCGCGCCAGCCGTCGCAGTCGCTCCAGATAGGCCCGCTCGTCCGGCTCCCGGCCGGCGCGCTGGGCCTCCCACAGGGTCTCGCCCAGGCATTCCATCATTCGATGCTCGGCGGCGTGCGCGTCGCCCGCGCGCTGGCACAGGCGCTGGTACAGGTCGAGAATGCCGGCCGGGCGGTTGCTGCCCAATTGCTCCCGGATGGCGATGTGCATGCCCAGGTGCAGGAAGGGGTTGGTCTGGCCCTGTTCGGGGGTGTACTCGCGGCCCAGGGCGGTTTCGACATCGGTCAGCACCGACTGGTATTCGGGATGGGCGCGGATCGCCTCGGCGATGATGTGTTCCAGCGGCTCCAGCGGCTGACCAGCATTGGCCTTGTCCCAGACCGTGCAGTAGTAGCGGCGCAGGCGGTCGCGGTCGTTGCCAAACATCGGTTCACCTCGTCTTGTCGGGGTATTCGCACAGGTCGTGGATCGGGCAATCCGGGCAGCGCGGCTTGCGGGCGGTGCAGACGTAGCGGCCGTGCAGGATCAGCCAGTGGTGGGCGTCCTGGCGGAATTCGGCCGGCGTCGCGGCCAACAGACCGTCCTCCACGTCCCGCACGGTCTGGCCCGGCGCCAGTCCGGTGCGGTTGGCGACCCGGAAGATATGAGTGTCCACCGCAATCGTCGGCTCGCCGAAAGCGGTGTTGAGGATGACGTTGGCGGTCTTGCGGCCCACGCCCGGCAGCGCTTCCAGGGCTTCGCGGTCGCGCGGCACCGCGCCGCCGTGCCGCTCCAGCAGCAGGGCACAGGTCTTGCGCAGGTTGGCGGCCTTGGTGTTGTAGAGGCCGATGGTCTTGATGAAATCCTTCAGGCCCTCCTCGCCCAGTTCCAGCAGGGCCTGCGGGGTATTGGCGACCGCGAACAGCCGTTCGGTGGCTTCGTTGACCTTTTTATCGGTGGCTTGCGCCGAGAGGATCACGGCCACCAGCAATTCGAACGGGCTGTGATAATGCAGTTCGGTGGTCGGCTGGGGGCGGGCGGCTTGCAGGCGGGTGAAGAGTGGGTGAATTTGGCTGGGGTCCATGGGAACGTCGTGGGTTCGATCAGATGGCGTCGAGCGGGCTGACGACGCCCTTGCCGCCGCGATTGAGGACGTGGGTGTAGATCATGGTGGTGCTGACATCCTTGTGGCCCAACAATTCCTGCACGGTGCGAATGTCGTAGCCTGTCTCCAGCAAATGGGTGGCGAAACTGTGGCGCAGGGCGTGGCAATTGGCCGGTTTGGTCAGCCGGGCCGCCGTCGCCGCGTGCTTCACCGCTTTTTGCAAGCCATTTTCGTGCAGGTGATGGCGCCGAATCGCGCCGCCGCGGGGGTCCACCGCCAACCGCCCGCTGGGAAAGACGTATTGCCAGCCCCATTCGCGGGCCGCGTTCGGATACTTTTTCGCCAACGCGAACGGCAGGAACACCTCGCCGTTACCCTGGCTCAAATCCGTTTCGTGCAACGCCTTGACCTGTTCGAGGTGCGCACGCAGCGGCTCGATCAATTTATCAGGCAACGGCGTCACCCGGTCCTTCTGACCCTTGCCGTCCCGCACCACGATTTGGCGATAGGCGAAGTCCACATCCTTGACCCGTAGCCGCAGACATTCCATCAAGCGCATCCCGGTGCCGTACAACAGCGACGCCATCAACTGGTGCGTACCTTCCAACCGGTCCAGCAAGCGCAGCACCTCGCCCCGCGTCAACACCACGGGCAACCGTTGCGGACGCTTGGCCCGGATGAAGGCGCCCAGATCGCCCAGCGGTTGCTCCAGCACCTGGCCATGGAAAAACACCAGGGCGTTGAGCGCCTGATTCTGGGTGCTCGCCGCCACATTGCCCCGCACCGCCAGGGTTTCCAGGAACGACACCACATCCGCCGCACCCGCCGTGCGCGGGTCCTGGTGGCCAATGAAGGCCAGGAATCGCTCCGTCCACCCTCGGTACGCCTCCTCGGTGCGGATTGAGTAATTGCGCTGCCGAATCACCGTCACCAGACGGTCGATAACCGTGGGCGGGTTCTCTGCTTTCACGCCATCGTCTGGCGCTGCCCCGTTGGATGGGGACGGCAACACCGGCGGGTTGGAAACTCGCGCGATGGTGGGATGATTCGCTGGCAAGGTTCGGGCCGAATCCCGCCAGAAATCCCAATCGACCTCGCGCAGCCATGGCACGCCCACCAGCTCGAACAATTTCTGGATAGCATCGACCGATTGCCGAAATTGCCAGTCGCTGATTCTGTCTATTCCGCCAAGATTTGAGAGGTACCGGTGGATGTCGGCGGGGGTGTGCTCCATGAGGCGCCGCTCGGCGGTGGCTTTGATGTACGCCTCGGCCCGGATCACGAACCACCGGTCCGCCGGTGGCTTGACGCCTTGTTTATGCAGCAGTTCCAGATATCGGTCCCAGAAGCGGCGAACTGCGTTGGTAGAGCTTGACAGGGTGCTCGGCATGAACTAAAGTTTTACGTATCTAAATTGGGATGAGTGACTTGTGGGTATATGCTATGCAGATAACTAGCGTAAGATATTACGCCGATTCTGTCTAGCTCCCTATCGGCCCATTCTGTCTAATCAACTGTTAGATTGGAGCGAGGTCAATGGCTTCGGGCGAGGGAGAAAGGAAGACCGAATTAGTTCAAAAGGTGCTGCGCTACCCACGACTTCGACAGGCGGAATCCATGGCCGCCGGCTATCCGAGAACGTGGAGCATTTCCAATCTCCACTACGGAGCACGAATGACGTCGGCCAGAGTCTTCGGGGAGGCGAAGATCGTGGAAGGTCACCAGCGAGTTCGCGGACAGGGACTCAAGGAAGAAAGCGGGCATCGCCAAGGCCTTGCCTCCAAGAAGTCGAGTCGCGTCCAATCTAACCAGCCGTTGCAGCGGACTGCTCCGCGCTGCGCGCTCCGCAGCCGCTGAACGGCACGTTCGGCGGAGTAACTATGACTTGGTACAAGAATCGAATATCTCGACTTATCGTTGGTATGGAAGGCGAGTTGCCTTATCGTCATTGGAATAGCGATTTATTCGCCAATGTCAAAGAAATCCAGGTTCCGGGTAACCTTGATCGTGTGCTCACTGACGTAGCGGTAACAATAGGCACTTGGGAAAGAGTAGTGGACACCGCACGCCTTTGGTCGGATGAAAAAACGCTCAATGCTGTCAATCATGGATATGTCCTGACGATGATGTTCTTTTGCTTGCAATATCCGAGAGAGACGATTTTGAGCTCGCTTAGGGATAGTCTGCCTATCAACACCAGCGAAAAACATTTGTGCGCATCGCTAATGGACACCGATAGCGATTATCGCCATATACGGAATAGTATTGCGCACGGCTGTTTCGCAATAACTGGCGATGGCAAAGCCATCGATTTTTCAGATCGTAACTGGCGTAAGCAAAAGTCACTAGCTGAGGTTGAACTGGATTCGCTGATCGTTTTCGATATTCTGATGTCAGCTTATGGGGCAAAGATAGCGATGCTCGCCGAACAAGGCGCTCCACTGGACGCGGATTCCGCTGCGCTCCATCCGCGCCAGTGAGCTTTGCGTTAGGCTAATCATTGTCTATACCATATACTATTCAAATAGGGAGGATGTTATGAGTAGCAATTTATATCAATACCAACAAGCTGGCCGGATGATAAATTTTCTTGGATGGACATGGGTAACAGTAACAGCACTTACGGCGTTGGTAGTTTATAAAACAGGCACCCAATCCCAAAAAGAATTTTTAGTGATAACAGGAATAGCAGGCTTTTCAATACTCCACTTCATTACTGGAAAAGCAGTTAAAGATCATAAGGAATGGGGGAGATACTTCGGTACTTTTTTTGGATTTATTTATCTACCTCTATTCTTTTTGGGCGGTTATTTTTTATGGATTTTTATAAAAAAATGGAATGTTCAAAAAGAAAATGAAGGCATAAATGATAAAATAAATAAGAAAGATATAAAAAGCTCATTTATAGCAACACAAACAAATGGTTTATTTAAACCAAAATGGAAAGTTCTAATACTTGAAGAGTCAATAAATTTTTCTGAAGTAGAGGGTAGTGATTATATCAATCTTACGAAAGAAGAGGTAAAGAATTTTATTGAATTTTATAGTGCCTTTGTTTCAGGGTATAATATTCAAGTCAAGTATAAAAATAAACAATATGAATTTAACTTAGACTCTAATGATCTTAGTACTCTTCGCTCTTGGATGACTCCGAAAACAGCTTCGGAAGTAGCTTTTGATATAAAGCAAGCCGTAATTATACGTGGGATTGGACTGATTCTGGTTGGGCTTGCCCACTTTATATTTTCTAATTATTTAAATCCAGTATGGGGGGGCATACTTATTATCATAGGAGCACTAAGTTTTTTTATGGTTTCTCGATATATGTTTCTTTTAAATGGAATACTGCTGATTTTAGTAAGTATTTTAAATGGCTACGCTTTTATTACAGCCGCTTCCAAAGGTTTACATATGTCTGGTGGAATCGGTGTTGCTATATTTTTTCAGTTTATTTGGGGAATTGAAGAAATTTTTAGATTTAGAGAATACAGCTTTAGCGAAATAGAAGGCGATAGCTTAGAGCATGACTATAAAACCATAGTGGAGTCGGCAAATACTGCTAGGCCTGAGACAAAAGTCGAATCTAGATTATCTGAGCGGGAAGCCATTCCAGAAGTTTCAGATCAAGCTGCTAAGTTACGCGCTCGCTTAGATGCACTAGCTAAAGCGCGAGCTGATAAGGAAAGCAAAAATAGAACGCATAAGTAGTTAATCCAAAGTTATCAGGTATTCTGATTCAATATTTTCAAAAACTTATAGCATTGAAGGCTGGGCGAACTTTTGATTAGGTACTTATCTAGCAAAGTTTAAATATGGCCTAACTCAAGCTTGCAGCCGACCCCGCTTCGGGCTTTGCCCTTTGCGGGGCGGCTGAAGCCAGGTGTTAGGGCTACAAACCGTAGGAGTTTTTTATGCCAATTAGCAGTCTACCAAGTAGCGATGAAATCACAGTACGGTTTACTTTAGGCGAGGGAGATGGCTATCGCCCTGAAAAAAAGGAATTTTCAGAGTATGAGCTATCTGATATGCGAACTTGCATGACTATGAGCATTTGCTGGGAACCAAGTGAGATGGAGGAAAACCAAGATGCAAAAATTATCTGGTTTGAGGTTATTTATGATGGAATAACACTTATCAAAGATAAAGATTATGGTATTTGGCTTGGTTATTGGTTTGATGAAGATGATGAATTATGTGGTCATCCATGCCCTATTATTCGTTTTAAGTTGGATCGTAAGGTAAAAACAGAGCAGTTCCGCAGAAGTATATGGACATCAAGCCTTCGCATAACTACGGCATCTCGCGAAGGAACTGGTGAAGAACCCTATTATGCCGAGGATCATGATGGCTCTACCTCTATTCTCTCCAAAAAGAAGAGGGACGACTGGATTTCATTTCTTAAGAACAATAATGTGTTTTGTGGAAAAATTTTTCATTTCCCCAATGGCTTGCCGGAATATGGTTATTCAATTCCAACTACTGAATTTGCGTTATTGTCTAGCAATACAGGAGCTGATACCTAATAAGTGTTATTCAGTCGAGTGTAGCCCGTGTAGGTTGAGGCTAGCGAGAGCGAACCCTAACTTTCAAGTTAGAATCACCTAACGACAAGGTATATCAACATGTCAACCCGGCTTGAAAAAGTCATTCAAAAAGTCTCGATCCTGCCTATCGAAATTCAGGACGAAATAGCCGAGCAATGGTTGGAAGATATTGAGAATGAATTAAACTGGCAAAAAACCCTACAACAACCGCAAGATAAGTTGGCGGAACTGGCGCGGGAAGCCTTGCGCCAATCGGCACGGGGAGAAACGCTGGTAAAGGGTTTCGATGAAATCTGAACTCACCCCGGAGTTTTTGGAACGGTTCCGAAATCTGCCGGAGCGGGTCAAGCAAACCGCTAGAAAAAACTACCGCTTGTGGAAGGAGAATCCGCGTCATCCCAGTGTGGAGTTCAAAAAGCTAAACGCTTCCATGCCGGTTTATTCAGTCCGGGCTGGTATTGGCTGGCGGGCGGTGGGAATTATGAAAGATTCGGACACTATCGTGTGGTTCTGGATCGGTTCGCACAGCGAATATGACAAGCTATTGAAAAATCTGTGATAGCGGAAAATGGGTCATGCTCAACTTATGCGATAGCCCTAACAAAAGCATGCAGCCGACGCGCTACGCGCGCGGCTGATGCTAAGCGTGTGTGCCGGG
>JARSSP010000063.1 GCA_029624675.1 Candidatus Contendibacter sp. | reverse complement strand
CCGGTCTTTCAGACCGTTACTCAAACCCACCGGCTTTAGCCGGTGGTTGTTTAGTTGGATGGGATGAGCAGCTAGCCCTCGCTCCTCGCGCCTTCCGGCAGTACCACCTTCATCCGGGCGCTGAGGGTGGACCGCGGTTCTGGCGCATCCAGGCGGCGCTGGTAAATGGCGGCGTATTCCATGACTCGTTGCACGTAGGCCCGCGTTTCGCGGTAGGGAATGGTTTCCGCCCAGACGTCGGCCGGCACGGCGGTGGTGGCCGGCAACCAGCGGGCAACCTTGGTGGGGCCGGCGTTATAGGCGGCGGTGGCCAGCACTGGGTTGTCCTGCAAGCGGTCCAGCATCCGCCGTAGATAGTGGATGCCGTAGCGAATATTGGTGTCGGGTTGCAGCAAGGGTGGATCGTCGGCCGCGACATCCCGCAATTCCCCGGCGATTTGCCGGCCGGTGGCGGGCATGATCTGCATCAGCCCCAGCGCCCCGACCGGCGAGCGGGCGGTGGGCCGGAAGCCGCTTTCCTGCCGGATGATGGCGTAGACCCAAGCGGGGTCCAGCGCGCCGGCGCGGGCCTGATTGACCACCCCTTCGCGATAGGCCAGCGGAAATCGCAACTCCAGATCATCCCAGTGCTCGGCCCGCGCGATGGTGATGATGGCCTGGCCATGCCACTCCCAGCGCTGAGCCAGAAGCGCGGCTTGGCGCAGCATCGGACGGTCGAGGGCCTGGATGGCCTGCCGCCATTCGGCGTCGGCGTCCGACTCCCGACCCAGGATGTACAGTTCCCGCGCCCGCCGCAAACCCGGCGATTGCTCAAGCAGGGCCTCCAATTCGGTGGCCGGGATTGCCAGTGGAGTGCTGGCGATGGCGTAGGGGACGCCGAGCCGGTCGGCGGCCAGGAAGCCATGGTAGTCGCGCTGGCCGGCGATGGTCTGATAAACCGGTTTGGCGTCCTCGGCGCGACCGAGCATCTCCAGCGCCCGGCCACGCCAGTAGCGCCAGCGGGGGCTGTCCCGTTCCGGCGCGGATAACCGATCCAGCCAGCCCAGGACGGCGTTCCAGTCGCCTTGGCGTAGGCAAACCCGCACCCGCCATTCCGCCACGTCGCGATCGACCACGGGGTCCGGCAGGGCCGTCAGCCGTTCCAGCGCGCTCGGGTGATAGTCGCTGGCGAGCCACAGCGCCAGCCGCCGTTCCACCTCGGCCAGTGGAGGAGCGAGGGCCGGGGTGCGTTTCTTCAGGGCATCCAGAGCCGCCATCGCGTCGGGCGCGTTGCCCCGGCCCCAGCGTTCCAGCCCGTCGCTCAGGATCGCGGCAGCACGTGGATCGTCGGGATTGAGCAAGCCCGTGTTCAGGGTGAGGGGAGGATTTTCGGCGATGCCCAGCCACGCATCGGCCAGTGCCTGGTCGGCGGCGGGCATGGCCGCGCGCAGGGCGCGCGCCAGCTTAGGATTGTTGTTTTCCATCGCCAGGGCGAAGCGTTGCCAGAGCCGTTCCGGCGTGGGCTCGCCCCGAGCGCGCCAGGCGGCGATGACTGGATCACAGGCGGTGGGCAATGCGGTGCCCCGCAGCCACAGCGCGGCGAAATCGCGCAGCGCCGCGTCGTCCTGGCTGGCGGCGAGCAGGGCTTGCCGTTGCCAACAGTCGAGTTCGGCGTCGCGGGTGGGGGTGAAATCCCGCAGATAGTCGTTCCAACGCCGGACCGCGACGAGTTGGCGCAGCCAGGCGCCGCGCAACCGGGCGGCCAGGGGTGAATCGGCATGATCGCGCAGGAATTCCCGGACTTCGTCAGCCGGCGATTCCGGCAGGCGGCGGACCAGGTCTTGATAACGCAGGTAGGGGTAGAGTGAGTAGGTTCGCAGTGGAGCCAGGTCCGCGGCGACGCCGTCGCGCAACGACCGCTCGGCGGCCAGAAATGCCTCGCGCGAGGCCGACGGCGATTCGGTCGCGCTCACGTCGCCACCGAGGCCGAGAGCGAGCACGGCCGCCAGCGCCGCTCCCCACCATCCGCGGCGCGCCACCGGCCGCCGGCGCGCGGCGGCTGGATGCAGGTAGCGCGCGCCGCGTGGGGAGCGGAGCGGATTCATCTCTGTTCGATTACCGGTCGTTGCCCGCGAACAGGGGAACGCTGACGGGCTGGGTCGAATTGACCGGCAAATTGACCTGGACCGGGGGTCGGCTGGAACCGCGATTGCCGCCACTGGCGCCGACGAGGATCCGTCCATTGGTCGGTTGCAGATAGGGGCGCGGCAGCGACGTCGAACCGGATGAGGTGGGAATGTTGGTCAGGCGGGCGGGCCGGCCGCCCTGGCGGGGGATGAGGACGGTGACGCCGCTGGAGCTTCGTGGGTAGGAACCGCTCCCGTAATAGCCGCCGTTCCCGTAGTAGCTGCGATTCCCGTAATGATCGCCGTTCATCGCCAGTGGACTCGTACCGCTGGTGCTCGCGGCGTACAGGCCGCCGCCACCGATTCGGTATTGCTGGTAGTAATCCAGCACCTTGACCACGTAACCCTGGGTTTCCCGATAGGGCGGAATCTGGTTGCCGTATTTTTGCACCGCCCCCTCGCCGGCGTTGTAGGCCGCCACCGCCAGCCGGGTGTCGTTGAACTGGTCGAGCAGCCAGCGCAGATAGCGGGCGCCGCCGTCGATGTTGGCGATGGGGTCGTAGGGGTTGTTGACGCCGAACCGGTCGGCGGTGCCGGGCATCAACTGCATCATCCCCATGGCGCCCTTGGGCGACACCGCCCAGGGATTGTAGGAGGACTCGGCGCTGATGACGGCGTGCAGCAGAGCCGGTTCGAGCCGGTGCCGCGCCGCGATGCGGTCGATGTCGGGAGTGAAACGCTGACGGTTGCCTTCGTTGACCCGGGACAGGCGGCGCGTGGCGCGTGGCGCGGTGTAGCCGCGTGGCGCGGTGTAGCCGCGTGAGGCGAAGACAGCGGAGTTGGGGCTGTAGAGATTGGTCGGGGCGAAGCTGGAAGTCTGGGAAGCGTCCTTGCGATAGGCCGGGGTGCGCATCACCAGTTTGTAGCGGGGATCGTTGGGGACGTTGCTGAGGTGCCGAACGCCGTTGCCGTCCACGAAAGCGTAGATGTCCGCCCGCGCGGGGCCGGCCAACATGAGCGTCATCGGAACCAGACTGGCCAAGAGCCGCCACTTCATGAGGTTCTCCTTCGTTATTCGCGTGAAGCCCGGATTGTTGTTTGGAGCGGTCCAGAACCGTCCCGGCCCGGGCGGGAGAGTCGAGCGTCTATCGGTCAACCGGACTAAGATTAGCACAAACCGCCGGGTCGCAATCGAACCCGCGCCCCGAACCCGCGCATTCCCCCATATTTCGTGTCCGAGGAGCCTGGATGTTCAGAACCGCCGAACTGCGACGCAAGCTGCCCAAGGAAGACTATCACCAACAGGTTCCCCGGTTGCGGGAGGAACTGCTGATGACGCAAATGGAGTTGCGCAAGGCCGATTTTCCGGTGATCGTGGTGTTCGCCGGGGTGGACGGCGCCGGCAAGAGCGAGACGGTCAACAAGCTGCACGAGTGGCTGGATTCGCGCTGGCTGGTGGCCCGCGCCTTCGGCGAGCCGTCCGACGAGGAGCGCGACCGGCCCGAATACTGGCGGTTCTGGCGCGAATTGCCGCCCAAGGGGCGCATGGCGCTGTTTCTCAGCTCCTGGTATTCGATGCCGATTCTCGATCAGGTCTACGGCCATACCACCCTGGCCGAGTTCGACGAGCGGCTGGAGCGGATCAAGACCTTCGAACAGACCCTGGCCGACGACGGCGCGCTGATCCTGAAGTTCTGGATGCACTTGTCCAAGGACGCGCAGAAGGAGCGGTTGCGCAAGCTGGAAAAGAATCCGCTGCTGCACTGGCGGATTTCCAAGCGCGACTGGCGACATTGGGAATTGTACGACCAGTTCATCACCGCCGCCGAGCGGACGATCATGAAAACCAGCACCGGGCTGGCGCCGTGGAAGATCGTCGAGGGTCACGACGAGCGATATTGCAGCGTGGCCGTGGCCACCGTCATGCGCGATGCGATCCGGTTCCGGCTGGAGGAGGCGAAAGCCGCCCCCGGCGCGGGCAACGGCGAGGCTACGGCCCGGTTGCCCAGGCCGGACGCGGACAGTCTGCCGCCGGTCACCATCCTCTCGCGGCTCGACATGGGCAAGACGCTGGGCAAGGACGACTATGAGGCGGGATTGAAACAGTACCAGGCCAAGCTCAACCAATTGCAGCGCGCCGCGCGCGAGCGCAAGGTTTCGACCATCCTGGTGTTCGAGGGCTGGGACGCCGCTGGCAAGGGTGGCAGCATCCGCCGCGTCACCGCCGCGCTGGACGCCCGCGACTATCAGGTGATCCAGATCGCCGCGCCCACCGACGAGGAGGCCGCCCATAACTATTTGTGGCGGTTCTGGCGACACCTTCCGCGCGCTGGCCGGGTCACCATCTACGACCGAAGCTGGTACGGGCGGGTGCTGGTGGAGCGGATCGAGGGGTTCGCCCGCACCCGCGAATGGCAGCGCGCCTATGCCGAAATCAACGATTTCGAGGCCCAGTTGGTGGAGCGGGGCATCGTGCTGGTGAAATTCTGGCTGCACATCACCCCGGAAGAGCAGTTGCGGCGCTTCCAGGAACGCGAGCAGATCGCCTACAAGGCCTGGAAGCTGACCGACGAGGACTGGCGCAACCGCGAGCGCTGGGCCGATTACGAACTGGCGGTCAACGATCTGGTGGAGCGCACCAGCACCCATCAGGCGCCGTGGACCCTGGTCGAAGCGAACGATAAGCGTTATGCGCGCATCCAAGTCTTGCGCACGCTGTGCGAGCGGCTGGAGGCGGCGCTGGCCGGAGAATCCAAAAGAGCGCGTTCCAGCGACAAAGAATCGACGAATTCCAAGGTGTGAAGATGACCGAACAAGCGGAAGTGGCGCCCGGCGGGCACGAAACCGCCGAAGTCGTGGAAGAACCGAAATCTCGTGGCGGTCGCGGACGACAGGCCGCGACGCCAACCGCCGAACCGGTCGCGCCGGTCGAAACGCCGGTAATCGACCCCGATGCTCCAGAATGGTATCTGAATCGAGAACTGACCTGGCTGGCGTTCAATCGGCGGGTGCTGCACGAGGCGCAGGACGAGCGCACCCCATTGCTGGAGCGGGTGAAGTTCCTGGCCATCGTCAGTTCCAATCTGGACGAGTTTTTCATGAAGCGCATCGGTGGCCTCAAGCAGCAGATCGGGGCGCGGGTGCGGGAGCTGACGGTGGACGGCCGCAGCCCCGAGCAGCAGTTGAGCGAATGTCTGGCGGTGGTGCGCGACCTGGTGGAGCAACAACGGGTGCTGGCCTCGCAGTTGCACGAGCTGCTGAAGGCGCGGGGCATCGTGTTGCGCAGTTACCAGCGATTGAACGAGGTCCAGCGCAAGCAGATGCGGGACTATTACTGGCGCAACATCTTTCCGTTGGTGACGCCGCAGACCATGGACCCGGCGCACCCCTTCCCGTTCCTGTCCAACCTGTCACTCAACCTGCTGGTGACGGTGCGCTATCCCAACGATGAAGCGACTGGCCTGGCGCGGATCAAGGTTCCGGTCGGTTCGGGGATTCCGCGTTTCCTCAAGGTTGGCGACGAGGAATTGTACGTGCCGCTGGAGGATGTGATCGCCAACAATCTTGACTTGCTGTTTCCGGGGATGGTCGTGGAGGGGAGTGAACTGTTTCGGGTGACCCGCAACGCCATCGCCGACCGCGACGAGGATCAGGCCGACGATCTGTTGCACCTGATCGAGACCGAGTTGCGCGAGCGCCGGTTCGCGCCCATCGTGCGGCTGGAGGTGGAAAAGCACATGGACGAGGTTCATCGCGGGATGCTGGCCGCCGAATTGGGGCTGGACGAGGCCACCGAGGTGTTCGAGATCGACGGGATGCTGGCGCTGCGCGATCTGTTCCAGATCGTCGCCATCAACCGGCCCGAATTGCACGATCCGCCGCACCATCCGCTCGATCATCCCAAGCTGGGGGACCGGCGCAGCATCTTTCACATCATCCGCGAGAGCGGGCCGATTCTGCTGCAACATCCCTACGAGTCGTTCGCGACCTCGGTGGAGCGGTTCGTGCTGGAAGCGAGCGACGATCCCAAGGTGCTGGCGATCAAGATGACCCTGTACCGCACCTCGGCGGATTCCAAGATCATCGAGTATCTGATCGACGCCGCGCAGAATGGCAAGCAGGTCACGGTGGTGGTGGAGCTGAAGGCGCGGTTCGACGAGGCGGCCAACATCCGCTGGGCGACCCGGCTGGAGGAGGCGGGGATTCACGTCACCTATGGGGTGGTGGGGTTGAAGACCCACAGCAAGGTGATTCTGGTGGTGCGGCGCGATTTCAACGGCCTGCGCCGTTACGCCCATATCGGCACCGGCAACTACCACGCCGGCACCGCCCGGCTGTATTGCGATCTGGGTCTGCTGACTTGCGATCCGGTTCTCGGCGAGGATTTGACCGAGTTGTTCAACTATCTGACCACCGGCTACGTGCCCAAGCGCAATTACCGTAAGCTCTTGCCGGCGCCCAAGGTGCTCAAGCCGGCGTTGCTGGCTCGCATCGAGCGGGAAATCGGCCACATCAGGGCAGGCAAACCGGCGCTGATCCAGTTCAAGATGAACGCGCTGGAGGACAGGGACGTGACGGCCGCGCTGTACCGGGCCTCGCAGGCGGGCGTCAAGGTGGATTTGCTGGTGCGCGATACCTGCCGGCTGCGGCCGGGCATTCCGGGCCTGTCGGAGACGGTGCGGGTGATCAGCATCGTCGGCCGGTTTCTGGAGCACACCCGGATTTTCTATTTCCTCAACGGCGGCGCCGAGGAGTATTTCATCGGCTCGGCGGACTGCATGAAGCGCAATCTGGAAAGCCGGGTCGAGGTGGTGACGCCAGTGGAGCCGCCGGAATTGCGGCAGAAATTACGGCAGATTCTGGATGTGCAGCTCAAGGACCGTCGCGGTGCCTGGGACATGCAGCCCGACGGGAGCTATGTCCAGCGGATGCCGGGCGAGGGCGACGATCCGCGCGGTTCGCAGCAAGTCTTGATTGACCTGGCGGAACAGCGGCAGAAAGAGGCTCAGCGGCTCAAGAAACGCAAGCCCAAGGGCATCGCTCGGCGGGCAGGGCTGTGAATAGCGTTGAATAATCCTGTTTTCAGGTTTCCGGGACCATGATCGCGGTTCCGGAAACCTGTCAATATCGCTGTGGGGATTGAATCTGAATAATGAAAGAGTCCATCTACATTGAAACTTCGATTTTCAGTTTCTACTACGATGAGCGCCCTGATCCTTCGATTAGGGTACGACGGGAATGGACCATGGAATGGTGGAAAAATTGCAGGTCGAATTATGTTTTTATCACAAGTACAGCCGTACTTGATGAATTAAGCAGAGGAAATAAACTGCATAAAGGGCAGGCTCTCGATTTGGCTATGACTCTTCCCGCGATTGCGCCAACCGATGAGATTGCGGAGATTGTTCAGATTTATGTTGCCCATCATGTAATGCCGAAAGATCCAATGGGAGATGCCTTGCATCTTGCTTTAGCATCGTTTCACAAATGCGATTATCTGTTAACATGGAATTGTCAGAATATAGCGAATGCTAACAAATTCGCGCATATTAGAAGAATTAATGCCTTGCTGGGTTTGCATGTTCCAGAGTTGGTGACTCCTTTACAACTGATGAGGCAAGAACTATGAACGATGAAACGATTAATGAAATTAGAACTATACGCCATTTAATTTCCGATGACTTTTCTCATGATCCTCAAAATTATATAGATTATCTGAAAAGTCAGAGCCATAAATATATGGATCAGATTGAGCGATATAAAACGTTATCCGAGCATACTGAGCACAAAGATGAATTGCTCACAGGCTGATTGTGCGACTCGGCTCATTTTGGTTCAAAAACCGCGAAACTCCTTGCGGCTCAAGAAGCGCAAGCCCAAAGGCATGGCCTGGCGGGCGGGGTTGTAAGGGCTTCCTGGTGCTTGAAATTTTTCATTTGAGATGCAAAATTGCTAATACATTGATTTAAAAATATATTTTGGTCTTGCTCTCACGCTCCAGCGTGGGAGCTTTATCCCAGCGACGCTCTCGCGTTGCAGGCTGCTGGCGCGGTCCAAATGGCATTCCCACCCTGGAACGTGGGAACAAGAACAAAAGCGCATGGCTGACCACTACGACGATTACACCCGCGAAGAATTAATTCGCCTGTTGCGCGAACGGGACCGCAAGCCTAAATTCGGCTTGGTGTGGGAGCGCGACGAAATCGAGCATGAAAGAGCCATCAACGAGGATTTCGTGGCGCTGGATTTCGACGCCAGCCTGTCCTGTGGCGCAGCGCCGTTTCGCAATTTCATCATCGAGGGTGACAACTTCGATGCGCTACGCTTTCTGCGCATGACCCACGCTGGCAAGGTGCAGTGCATCTACATCGACCCGCCTTACAATACCGGCAACCGGGATTTCATCTACAACGACCGCTTTATCGACAAGGAAGATGCCTACAAACATTCCAAGTGGCTGGAGTTCATGTATCGGCGGCTGGAATTGGCCAAGGAGTTGTTGGCCGAGGATGGAGTGATTTTTGTTTCTATAGATGATAATGAAGTGTTCAATCTTGGTTTGTTAATGAGCCGTGTTTTTGGAGAACGTAACCATATTGCTACTGTCATTTGGCAAAAAGTTTATT
>JARSSP010000062.1 GCA_029624675.1 Candidatus Contendibacter sp. | reverse complement strand
TGACAAAATAAGATGGTATTTGGAAATTCCACAACCGGTATAGGAGCGCTATATACCAGTTTGAGGGATTGGAGTTGGAAAATATTGATGAGTGCAAATTTGTAAATAAGACAGTTGATGAGATTTACGAGTCGATTAATTCTGGGGCTGTACCTGATAGCTACATGTACTATTTCTCACCAGGTCCCGCTTTCGATGATTTTATAATTGTTACCTATGTTTGCAATGGCAAAATCTTTTTTATCTGGGAACTCGTTGATAATCCGTTTTTTGAATATCCTGATTATCCTGAAGGCATTCAGTCCGCAGAGGTTTCTGTGGATGAATTTCGGAAAATAGTCCTGAAGTTCAAAAAGATAATATCAGCCCAGTAGGACGGATTAGCGCAGCGCGATCCGCCAGAACCGGAATCCCCCCAATGAAGAAAAGCCGCCGCGCGCGGCTTTTTCGTTTGAACCATTGGCCGGGCGGAAGCACCCGACCCGGAGCCGCTAATCGGTGGCTTGGTTGCCCGACCGTTCAGGTCGCTAACGCCTTTAACCATTTCCAGCTTCGATGCGTCGCAAAGCCTCGGCGGCTGTGACGATGCGGATACCCTGGTAGCTGCCGATGGCGAGCAAATCGTCATCGCCGGAGACGATGAAATCCGCTTGAGCGGCGAGGGCGGCGGCGATGACCTGATCGTCATCGGCATCGCGCACTACGCGCGGCACAAAGGCTGGCTCCACTACCTCAACAACCTGCCGATAAAGGGCCAATACCGCATTGGCGGTTACACCGACCAGCGCCAGCCGCTGAGCCGCCATCGGCCGGGCGAGCACCTCCGCCAACTCCTCCAGCAGGGCCGGGCTGCTGAACAGGCGCGCGTCTGGATGTTGGCTAAGCGTTTCGAGCAATTGATAAGGCTTGCCACGCCACCGCAGCGCGGAGAACACCACGTTGGTGTCAAGAACGAGTCGCATCGACCGGGGATTCCTGGGCTACTCTTGCCTTACACGCCTCCCGCACGGCTTTGATCTCGGCGGCAACCGCCTCTTCACTCATTGGCTCCGCCCCGGCTGCTTCCAGTGCAGGCGCAATCGCCAGCAATTGGCCGAGCGCGGCCTGCCGCTGTGACTTCGCCGCCAGGAACTCCACAAAATCCTCGACCTGCGCCACCTGCGGCGGTGACAGAGTTTTAATTTTCGATAGCAAACGCTGTTCAATCACCGCATTCATATCATTCTCTCCTCACTTTAGCAGGCTAACACCTGAAGCTGCCGCTTGGTCAGAAACGCATCCAGCAAGGTCTTGATGACGTGTTTGTCGTCTTCCGATAACCGCTCGACTTCCTGGAACTGCTGGAGCAGTTCCCCATCGCCCGGCGGGTCGGGGGGCTCCGCCCCAGCGCGGTCAGGTACTGAATCCGCCAAGCGATGCTTAGGTACAAGGCCAAGGCCGGTTCCAAGCGTTCCACGGTACCGAACCGCAAGACTTCCACCCAGCAACCAGTTTTGAAGATTCCGAAGAAAACCTCGATGCTCCAACGGCTTCCGGACCATTTGAGTTTCCGACAGATTCTGATAGACGATAAGCCTCGCGGCTAACGGCCCAGCATCCCGATCAGCTCGATCAACCGATTGAACCCGATAGGGTTTCACTACTCAAATTCATTCAGATTCCACCGAGAAGCCGACCATGAACCACTTGCGGCTACCCTTTGCGACCCTCGCCCTGTTGTGCCTGGCCAGCGCCGGCATCGCCCAGGCCCAGGTTTACAAATGGACCGACGCCAGCGGCCAAGTCCACTACGGCCAAAGGAAACCGGACGAAGCAACCCCGGTGCAAACCCTCGACATCGCCCCCCCACCGGTCACGCCAACCGCCACCGACTCGGCCGCTGAAGTCGCCCGCATCAACGCGCTGGCCGAGCAAATGGCCCGCGAGCGGGAAGCAGCCGAAAAAGCGCGACAGGAACAAGCGGCCCGCGATCTGGAACAGGCGAACCAGCAGTTACAGAACGACCTACTGAACCGGCAACTGGAGCAGCAACGGCAGCAGCAACAGGATAAAGACGAGAGCGACCGCGTCATCTTCGGCCACCCCTATTCCTATCCCTATTCCTATCCCTATCCCTATCCCTATCCCTATCCGAACCCGTATCCTGGCCCGCGTCCACCCTATCCACCCAACGCCCATCCACCTGGCCACCGGCCGTGCGAACCGTGGCCGGCGTGCCGCCAGTCTCAGCCTCCCACGCCGTCGCGTCCGGGGCCGCTGACCCAATCCAACCCCACCTTCCAACCCGCCCCGGTTCGCGTCGACTCGGCCCCCAAAGGCAAGGATGCCTTCACCGGCCGGTAAGGCGCCGTCAGCGGGAGGTTTGGGGGCGCTATACAGCTACAAAACGGCGGCCGGCTGGAACCAAGACAATTGCGGATGCAATTTCACCACCTCGCCGACGATCAACAGCGCTGGGGAACGGACGTCGGCGCCAGCGATCACCGCCGGCAGCGTGGCCAGCGTGGCGCAATACAGCCGCTGTTGGGGCGTGGTGCCCTGCTCCACCAGCGCCACGGGCATCTCATCGGCCACGCCATGCGCACGCAATTGGTTGCAAATGTGACGGACGCTCTTCAGCCCCATGTAGAACACCACCGTCTGGCGCGGTTGCGCCAGCATCGGCCAGTTCAGATCCAGTTCCCCGTCCTTGAGATGGCCGGTCACGAACACGCAGGACTGAGCGTAATCGCGATGGGTCAACGGAATGCCAGTGTAGGCCGCGCAACCGGCGGCGGCGGTCACGCCGGGCACCACCTGGAAGGGAATGCCCGCCGCCATCAGCGTTTCGATCTCCTCGCCACCGCGCCCGAAAATGAACGGATCGCCACCCTTGAGCCGCAACACCCGCTTGCCTTGCAAGGCCAGTTCCACCAGCAACCGGTTGATGTCGTTCTGGGGCAAGATGTGATGTTCCGGCTCCTTGCCGACGAAAATGCGCTCGACCCGTGGCTCCAGCAGCTCCAGAATCGCCGCGCCAACCAACCGGTCGTACACCGCAACGTCGGCCTGTCGCATCAACCGCAGCGCCTTCAGCGTCAGCAATTCGGGATCGCCGGGACCGGCCCCGACCAAATACACCTCGCCAACCTTGTGTGCCGGCTCTGAATTCGCCACCATATTGAATTCCGTTATCTTAAGGATTAGGTTGGAATGGATTGGATTGGGAAAGCGCGCGGATCATCGCAACCGCTCGGCGCGCACTCCGGCCAGCGCCAGTTCCAACCGCCGCCAGGCCGGCTCCCCGTCGGGCAACCCGAATCGCAACCCCGGCGGATCGGCGAAGCGTCGAACCAGAATACCGCGTCGCGCCAAGGCGTCCCGCCAGAATTCCGCATCCGGCAACGGCGCCCATTGAAACAGCCCGGTACCGCCAGCCACCGGCAAGCCCTGCCGCTTGAGCAAATCCGCCAGCCTCTTGCCGGATCGGGCGAGCCCGAGTCGCATTGCTTCCTGCCAGGCACGATCGGCCAAGGCTTGCATCGCCACCCAGCGGCTGGAACCCGTGACCGTCCACGGCCCCAGATGCTCCCGCAAACCTTCCAGCATCGCCGGTTCGGCCAGCACGAAACCGACCCGCGCCCCAGCCAAGCCAAAGAACTTGCCCAGCGACCGCAACACCACCAGCCCCGGCAAACTCGCGTGACCGGCCACACTCTCCGCCGGCGTGGCGTCGATGAACGCTTCGTCCACCACCAGCCAGCCGCCGCGCGCCGCCAGTCGCGCCCGCCAGTCCAGCAGCGCTTTCAGGGGAAACCGAACGCCCGTGGGATTATTAGGGTGAACCAGAACCAGCGTGTCCAGTCGGTCCACCGCTGCATCCAGACGTTCGGCGGGTAACTCGTCGACCTGATGCCCGGCCCGCCGCCAGGCCTGGGCGTGTTCGGCGTAGGTTGGATTCAGCACGCCAACTCGGCCAGGCCCTCTCAATAGCGGCAGCGCCTGAATCACCGCCTGCGAACCGGCCACCGGCAGTAACGATTCCACGCCGTAATAGGCCGTCGCCGCCGCTTCCAACCCATCGTCCGGTTCTGGTAACCGCCGCCAGACCGGCGCGGGGATCGGCGGCGGCGGCCAACCGTTGGGATTGATGCCGGTGGACAAATCCAGCCAGTCGCTCGGCGGAATGCCGTAGCGTTCGGCCGCCGCCCGCAGACCGCCGCCGTGCTCAAGCAAGGATCAGTCCCCCCAACGCGATCACCGCCAGCCACAGCCACAGCGCCCGCCGCGCCAACGTCACCGCCCGACCGATGTCCTCGGCGCGGGGCGCCAAGCCTTCGCCCAACGCCGGGCGTTGTTGCCATTCGCCGTGATAGCGGGCCGGTCCGCCCAGCGCCAAGCCCAGTGCACCAGCACCCGCCGCCATCACCGAACCGGCGTTGGAACTTTTCCAGCCCGACGCTTGTTCCCGCCAACAACGCCAGGCCAGGGCCGGCTTCGTCCCCACCGCCATGTAGCTCAACGCGGTCAGCCGCGCCGGAATCCAGTTCAATACATCGTCCAGCCGCGCCGCCGCCCAGCCGAAATCTCGATAGCGCGGGGTGCGATAGCCCCACATCGCATCCAGGGTATTGGCCAGCCGGTACGACACCGCGCCCGCCGCGCCCGCCAGCACGAACCAGAACAGCGCGCCGAAAATCGCGTCGCAACCGTTTTCCAGCACCGATTCCACCGTGGCCCGGCTGATTTGCTCCTCGTCGAGATCGTCGGTATCGCGGCTGACGATCCGGCCCACTCGCTCGCGCGCCAGCGGCAAATCGCCCGCTTGCAGCGCCGCCGCCACCGCTTCAGCGTGTTCGGCCAGGCTACGCGCGCCGATGGCGAGATAGAGCAACCCCAACGCCACCACCGAACCCAGTAGCGGAATCGCGCTCAGCAGCCACGCGGCGACGGCGAACGGAACCAGCAGCGCGATCACCGCGCCAACGCCACGGGCGCGACGAAGATCGGCGTTCAATTCGGGTGGTCCGTAAACGAACACCTCCACCCGTTGCGCCAGCCGACCGAACCCCGCCAGCGGATGCCAGCAGCGCGGCTCGCCCAACCGCCAGTCGAGCAACACCGCGCCGACGCATAGCAGCGCGGTCAACATAAGCCCCCCCTCGCCCTTGGGGGGAGGGACTGGGGGTGAGGGTTCTTTTTCAATGGCCTTGTGTTATCCGGGATCACGGAGGGCGCTAGTGTAGCCAAAAACCGAGCGATTCAGTCAAAATCCCGCCATGAATCCCAAAACCCTCATGATCCAGGGCACCACTTCCGACGCCGGCAAAAGCGTCATGGTCGCCGGCCTGTGCCGGCTGCTGGCGCGGCGCGGCGTGCGCGTGGTTCCGTTCAAGCCGCAGAACATGGCCCTCAACAGCGCGGTCACGGTGGACGGCGGCGAAATCGGCCGCGCCCAGGCGGTGCAGGCGCAAGCCGCGTT
This sequence comes from Candidatus Contendibacter sp., assembly GCA_029624675.1. Classification (GTDB taxonomy): domain Bacteria; phylum Pseudomonadota; class Gammaproteobacteria; order Competibacterales; family Competibacteraceae; genus Contendibacter. The sequence goes on along the minus strand of JARSSP010000062.1, from coordinate 56,152 downwards.
TCTGGAGCCGCGCATCGACATGAACCCGGTGCTGCTCAAGCCCAACACCGACATCGGCGCCCAGGTCATCATCCACGGCAAGGCGCTGACCAACATGGACGCTCGGGCCTATCACGACTACAAGCCGGTGGCGATGCGAGCGGTGCTGGAATCCTACGAGCGACTGCGCGCCGCCTACGATGTGGTGCTGGTGGAAGGCGCGGGCAGCCCGGCCGAAATCAATCTGCGCGACAAGGACATCGCCAACATGGGCTTTGCCGAGGCAGTGGACTGTCCGGTGTGGCTGGTCGGCGATATCGACCGGGGCGGCGTGTTCGCCCATCTGTACGGCACGCTGGCTTTACTCTCACCCAGCGAACGGGCACGGATCACGGGGCTGATCATCAACCGTTTCCGGGGTGACGTGAGCCTGCTGACGCCGGGGCTGGACTGGCTGACCCAGGAAACCGGCAAGCCGGTATTGGGCGTGCTGCCTTACCTGCAAGGACTGCACCTGGAAGCCGAGGACGCCCTGCCCCGCGAACCCGGCGTCGCCAAGGATACGGAACGGTTGCGGGTTGTGGTGCCGGTGCTGGCGCGGATCAGCAACCACACCGATCTCGATCCCTTGCGGCTGCATCCACAGGTCGAGGTGCGTTGGGTGCGCGCGGGTGAGGCGATGCCGCCCGCCGATCTCATCATTCTGCCCGGCAGCAAAAGCACGCGCGGCGACTTGAAAAGATTACGCGAACAGGGTTGGGACAAAGACATTCATCACCATTTGCGCTACGGCGGCAAAGTCATCGGCATCTGTGGCGGCTTTCAAATGCTCGGGCGTTGGGTTCACGATCCCGATGGTCTGGAAGGCGAACCGGGCAGTAGTCCCGGTCTCGGTTTCCTGGACTTTGAAACCACGCTGGAGCCGGAAAAACAACTGCATCGGATCGAAGGCCGGTTATCGCTCGACGATGCCTTCGTGACCGGCTACGAAATCCACGTCGGCGTCAGCACCGGCCCGGCGCTGGCGCATCCCGCCGCCCGGCTGACCGGCGGTCGCCCGGACGGCGCCCTGTCCGACGACGGGCAACTGCTCGGCACCTATTTGCATGGGCTGTTCGACGCCGCGCCGGCCCGCGACGCGCTGTTGCGCTGGGCCGGTCTGGCGGTACGGGAGACGCCGGATTACCGGCAATTGCGCGAGGAGGGCATCAACCGGCTAGCGGATGCGATTGAAGCGCATCTGGATTTGCGCTGGCTGGGAATCGGTTAGCAAAAACTCGCGATTCCAAAGGCAGTGTTATTATTACGTTACCCTTGGATTTCGAACACGCTGACTGGACATTCCCATGGACCGCGCCACGCACTGCCCGAATTGCTTTCGAGAACCGGCCCCGACGCCGTGCTGCCGGCACTGCGGCTTCGACGCCGCGAGCTATCTGGAAACCAATGAGATCCTCCCGCTGTTCACGGCACTGGCCGGAGGTAAGTATCGGGTAGGGCGAGTGATGGGCGAAGGCGGATTTGGGGTCGTGTATGCCGGGCTCGCGCAACGGCTGAAACGGCCGGTCGCGATCAAAGAATTCTTCCCCGCCGTCGACAACCCGCTGGCCCAGCGGCAAGGAATCACTGTCACCGCCCGCCCACGCTACCAAGACGCCTTCGCCAACTGGAAGGAGCAGTTTCTGCGGGAAGCGGAGTTACTGGCCCAATTCAGCCACTCCAGGATCGTGCAAGTGCACGACATCGTCGAAGAAAACAACACCGTCTACCTGATCATGGAACGGCTGGAGGGCCAGACCCTGAGCGAGCACCTGGGCGGGCTGCAAGAGCGCGGAGACCAACTGGCGGCGGGGCGGGCGCTGTCGCCAGAGGACGGCCAACGCCTGCTGCACGCCGCGCTGGAGGCGTTGGACGCCCTGCACGGCCACATCCCACCGGTACTGCACCGCGACCTCACCCCGCACAACTTGTTCCTGGTCGGCGACCGGATCGACGGGCTCAAGGTACTCGACTTCGGCCTCGCGCGGCTGGGCGAACGGACCCAAAGCGCCGTCAGCCTCGCCGTGCGGGTCGGCAACCCCGGCTTTGCCGCCCCGGAACAGCTCGGCCTCTACCCCGGCGCCATCACCCCGGCCACCGACTTCTACGCGTTGGGGGCGACGCTGTACACCGCCCTGGCCGGCGTGGCGCCGCCGAACGCCCGGCAACGCTGCGCCCAACAACCGCCGCAATCCCTGCCCCTACTCCCCAACGTCGATCCCACCCCGGCGCAAGTGATTCGGGCCTGCCTGGAACTCAGTCCCCAACAACGCCCAAAGAGCGTCGCCGAGATTCGCCAGCGGCTCGCGGCGAGCACGATCATCCCGCCGCTGAAACCGGAACCCGAACCGCCGCTCCAGTTCCTCGGCCACCACATGAATCACCAACTTGGAGGGCCGCACGAACCGCACGGTGTATCAAATATGCATTACAAAACCCGAGAGCTAAACTTCTTTCAGAAGTTCCTACAAGCTTACTGGTTCATCCCATCGAGTTGGCTTCTCGACGAAATAACCATAGCGAATGGTATTCTAAAGGTTTTGCGCAAGAAGGGCGATAGATTTGAGGCCCCATTATCCGATGTTCAAGCAAAACTCGATGAAGACGGACGCGGACGTCGGGTAATCACTATTCGCTGCGGCAAGGAGAAAATTAGGTTCATAGAAATACCGAACATGCTTTCTGAAGGAGAATGGAACGCTATTATCTCGGCACTAAATCCTACTAAAAAATCTTTTATTGAGGATATTCTTTTCTTCATATACGGCATCGTAAAAAAGTGGCGTTCTATATTTTCAAGTATTCATAATTAACTGATTTATTTTCACTTTATCCCCGCGCGAAGCGCGGGCGATTTTTGGGGGGAGTTATCTACAGGGGCGACTCCTTCGAGGCGCTGACCATGATTTTGTATAGGCTCTAAAGTATGAGGAGGAGTCAATATGACAGCCGTAACCCTGACCTGGCTCCCACGCTCCAGCGTCCTGACCGGACCGATTTAACGCGGGCCGCTGGAGCGGCTTGACGGCATTCCCACACCGGAGCGTGGGAACGAGAAGAAAACCGCGAGATGCTGACCATGCGCTTTCCCTATGGTATTGCCGATTTTCGCAAGATTCGGGAAGAAGGTTATTTCTACGTCGACCGCACCGACCGGATTCCACTCATCGAGGACGCGGGGAGCCAACTGCTGTTCCTGCGTCCGCGCCGGTTCGGCAAGAGCCTGTGGCTGTCCACGCTGGAAAACTACTACGACCTGGCGCGGGCGGGCGACTTCGGGCGGTTGTTTGGCGGATTGAAGATCGGCCACAACCCGACGCCGCTACACAACCGCTACTTCGTGATGCGCTGGGATTTTTCGGCGGTCGATCCTGGCGGCAATTTGAACGCGATCCGGCGTTCCCTGTTCAATCACCTCAATGTCCGCATCAAGGACGCCATCACCCGCTACGGCGACTGGCTGGACGGGCGAGTGGAGGTCAACCCGGACGATGGTCTGGCTTCTCTGCAATCGCTGCTCAGCGCGGTATCCCAAACGCCCCACAAACTCTACCTGCTGGTGGACGAATACGACAACTTCGCCAACGAGGTGATGATCAACCCCCTGCGTGGCGCGGGTCGCTACGAAGAACTGGTGGAAGGCGAAGGGATCATCAAGACCCTGTTCAAGGTGATCAAGAGCGGAGCCAGCGGCAGCGGGATCGACCGGGTATTCCTGACCGGCGTCTCCCCGGTGGTGCTGAGCGATATGACCAGCGGCTACAACGTGGCGGAAGATTTGAGCAATGATCCGGATTATCACGATCTATGCGGTTTTACCGAAACCGAACTGCACGCCGCCCTGGAAGCGATGGCGACAGCGCGGCGGCTTGAGGCCGATCAAACCGCAATTGCCCTAGACCTGATGCGCGATTTCTACAATGGCTATCGGTTTTCGTCCCAGCGAGACGAGCGGATCTACAACCCGACCCTGGCGCTGTACTTTCTCAAGTATCTGGGACGACATGGCGTTTATCCCTCCCGGTTGCTCGACGATAACTTGGCGATGGACCGCAACCGGATTCAGTACGTCGCTCGGTTGCCGCACGGCGAATCGCTGGTCAACGCCGCGCTGAACGAGCGCGAACCACTGACCGTGGCCCAACTGGTCAATCGCTTTGGGGTGCGCGACATGCTCACCGCGCCGCGCGATCCCGCTTTTCTCGCCTCGTTACTGTACTACTTTGGCGTGCTCACCCTGGCCGGGCGGGATGTCCTGGGCAAGCTAGTGTTGACCATTCCCAACCAAGTGATTCGCAAGCTGTATGTGGAACGGCTGCAAGAGCAGGTGTTGCCGGATTACGGCGACCAGGAACAGCGACAGCGGGTGGTCGAACGGTTCTACGCCACCGGCGATCTGGGTCCGTTGTGCGACTTCCTTGAGCAACGCTATTTCAAAGTTTTCGACAACCGCGACCTGCGTTGGAGCAACGAACTGGTGGTCAAGACCGCCTTTCTGGTCACGCTGTTCAACGATGCGTTCTACCGGATGGACTCGGAGCCGGCGCTGGGACGGGGCTATGGCGACCTGCTGCTGCGGGTGCGGCCGGACATGCGCCAGTACGCCCTGCTCGATCATCTGCTCGAATTCAAGGCGGTGAGTCTCAAGGTGGTCGGGCTGACCGGCGCCGAACTGGCGACTGCGACACGGGAGGAATTGCGGACCCTGCCGGCGGTGGCGGACGCCTTGCGGGAGGCGGAAACGCAACTAACCGCCTATCGAGAGGAATTGGAACGCGCCGGCGGCCTGCTCAAGCTGCATACCCACGCGGTGGTGTGTATCGGGCTGGAACGGCTGGTTTTTGTTACCAACCTGACGCAGTGAACGGCTATTCTTACCTCTTCGCGCCACGCATCACGAAGAGAGAACGCTCCCATGGACCGCGCCACGCACTGCCCGAACTGCTTCCAGGAACCGGCCCCGGCGCCGCGTTGTTCCCACTGCGGGTTCGACGCCGCGAGCTACCTGGAAACCAACGAAATTCTCCCGCTGTTCACGACGCTGGCCGGAGGCAAATACCGGGTAGGGCGAGTGCTGGGCCGAGGTGGCTTTGCTGTGGTCTACGCTGGATTTGTTGCCAAGGGGTTGAAACGAAAGGTTGCCGTTAAAGAGTTTTTCCCTAGATTGCCGCGTGCCTTGGAAGCCTCGCGCCAAGGAGTCGAGGTTACCGTGCCTAAGGAACAGGCAGCCGCGTTTGAAACCCAGAAGAAAAGGTTTTTGCTTGAAGCCGAGATCCTAGCCCAATTCAGGCAGCCGCGTCTGGTGCAGATCGACGATAGCATCGAAGAAAACAACACGATCTATCTGATCATGGAACGGCTGACGGGGCACACTTTGAGCGAGCACCTCGGTGGTTTGTGGGATGACCAGGGCGGATTGTTGAAAGCGGCGCGCGCGCTGCCGCCGGAAGATGTGTCGCGCCTGCTGTACGCTGCCTTGGAAGGGTTGGAAGTGCTGCACGGCCACGCTCCGCCAGTGATTCATCGGGACCTGACGCCGAACAACCTGTTTTTGGAGGGGGAGCAAGTCGAACGGCTCAAAGTGCTGGACTTCGGCTTGGCGCGACTTGGAATTGCCAAGGCATCCATCTTGGCAGGGACGCTCGACTTTGCCGCGCCGGAGCAACTGGGTTACTACGGCCGACACATCACACCGGCGACGGATTTCTACACCTTGGGTGCCTCGCTGTACACGGCGTTGACGGGGCTTTCGCCGCCGGGCGCCATCCAGCGTCACGCGAAACAGCCGCCAAAACCCTTGTCGTTGCCGCCGAGTGTAGACTCTACTCTGGCGCAAGTGATCCGGGCCTGCCTGGAAATCGACCCTGAGAAGCGACCCCAAAGCGTGACCGAGATTCGCCAGCGGCTGGCGGCGGGCACGGTGCTGTTCCCCGATCCCGAACCGCTGCCCCCGCCGCCACTGACGCAACCTCCGCCCGAACCTGCACCGTTCCAAGTTTTCCGGGACCGTTTGCGCGATGGAACGGAGGGACCGGCGATGATTGTAATTCCAGCAGGAACAGTTCTGATTGAATTCGAGGTAAAGGGAAGAAGGGATCCGGCGCAGGAGGAGTGCAAGGTAGGCAGTTTTGCAATCGGGCAGTACGCGGTGACGTTTGCCGAATACGACCGATTTTGCGACGCAACAGGACGGGAAAAACCGGACGATGCAGGTTGGGGTCGAGAGATGCGGCCAGCAATCAATGTGAGTTTAGATGACGTGGATGCGTATATCGATTGGTTATCCCAAGAAACAGGCCAACGCTATAGATTGCCGGATGACACAGAGTGGGAATATGCGGCGAGAGCGGGGACGAAGACAGCATTTTGGTGGGGAAATCAAATTGCGTCTGAGCAAGCAAATTTCGATAATAACTATGGAAAGACTGTGCCAGTAAACAACTTCAAACCCAATCCTTGGGGTTTGTATCAGGTACACGGTAATATATGGGAAATAACCATACAAAAAAATTTGGAACCGTCGGATCCATGCCAAGACTTTGGTCTACGATAGTAAGGATTTCAAATTCTAATCATGCTGTGGTACAGGGTGGCAGTTGGAACAATGATTTCGGGAAAATACATTCCGGCTCCATCGAGTTTCTCCGCCGCAATTCCATAATCCCTTCCACCATCGGTTTCCGCCTCGCCAGATCTTTGCTAAAGAAATCGGCTGACGAAAATATTACACCTATTTATGAACTTTACAGGAGGAATAAGCATGACAGCCGTGACTATTGAAATTCCTGATGAATTGATCGGAAGTTTTAATAGCTTGGAAGAAGTTCGCCGCATTTTGTACGAAGATTTCATCATCGAAATGCGGCAAAGCGGAACCATCAGCCTGAGTCGAGCGGCTGAATTGCTTGGCTTGAGTTACCACGATTTTTTTATGCTGCTGGGGAAGAAGGGGCTGTTTTTTATCAATGCGTCGCCACGAGAAATAACGGATAGCTACCGGCAATTTGAAACTTGGATGGACGAGCATCGCGCATGATCGTGATTGCCAATGCCAGCCCTCTTGTTGCGTTAAGTCAAGCGCAATGCCTAGGAATCCTGAAAGCATTGTTTGGCGGGTTACTCATCCCAAGCAGTGTCTATCGAGAAACGGTCACCGACTGTCCGATTACCTTGCAAAAACAGGGTATCCTGATAGCAACAAATGATTTTATTCAAGTAGAATAGCCAAAAATCAATCATCCTTTTTCAAGAAATCTGGGTAACGGAGAGCGTGGCGTTCTCAATTTAGCCATTGAGAAAAAAGCCGATCTTTTGTTGATCGACGATAGAAAAGCCCGCAACGAAGCGCGATCCTTGGGTTTTACATGCAGCTTTACCAGCGATCTGCTCCGCTATGCGGAACGGGAACAATTGATCAAGTCGTATGCGGACGTTATGGAATCACTCCGCGGTTTTGGGATTTACCTCCCTTAAGGCGACGTTCCCCGCGAGGCGCTGACCATGCGCTTTCCCTACGGCATTGCCGACTTTCGCAAGATTTGGGAGGAAGGCTATTTCTACGTCGACCGCACCGACCGGATTCCGCTGCTCGAAGAGACCGGCAGTCAACTGCTGTTCCTGCGCCCGCGCCGGTTCGGCAAGAGCCTGTGGCTGTCCACGCTGGAAAACTACTTCAAGGCGGTCAAGGAAGGGGCGGAGGGTCGGGGTTTGGACCGGGTGTTCCTGACCGGCGTTTCCCCGGTGGTGCTCAGCGACATCACCAGCGGCTACAACGTCGCCAAGGACATCACCCACCTTGACGAGTATCACGACCTGTGTGGCTTCACCGCCGAGGAACTGGCCGAGGCGTTGATACCCTGCTCTACTACTTCGGCGTGCTGACCCTGGCCGGGCGGGACGCCTTGGGCAAGCTGGTGTTGACCATCCCCAACCAAGTGATTCACAAACTGTACGTCGAGCGACTGCAAGAGCAGGTGCTACCGGATTACGGCGACCAGGAACAGCGGCAGACCGACTGCCGGGAGTTTTACAGCACCGTCCGCTCAAGTTGCGCACTCACGCAGTGGTCTGCATCGGGCTGGAGCGGCTGGTGTGGTGAAGGTGGATGAGATCACGACAGATTCAAAAGGGAGAGGAAGGATGCGAAAACGCCATGGGTTACTGGTGCTGACGCTGCTAAGTATGGGGTTGCCGGGGATCGCCGCGGGCGAGGAACCGGACCCAAACGCGGTGCGGGAGTTGATGAAGAAGTACGAGCGGAAGGCGGCGGAAGAGGCCGCGAAACAGGCGCCGAAGCTGCCGCCGAAACCGAGAGCGCCGGCGAAACCGCCACCGTCGGCGAGCAGTCGTCCACCACCGAGTCAGGTGTTTCGGGACACCTTGCGCGACGGGACACGGGGACCAGCAATGGTGGTGATTTCAGGAGGCGACTTCCAGATGGGTTCGCCCGCGAACGAACTAGGGCGCAACTCCGACGAGCGCACGCACCGCGTGCATGTGGACGGATTTGCCATGGGCCAATACGAAGTCACGTTCGAGGAGTATGACCGATTCTGCGCGGCGACCGGGTGCGAGAAACCCAGTGACGAAACCTGGGGCCGGGGTCGGCGACCGGTTATCTATGTCAGTTGGAACGACGCGATGGCCTACGCCGAGTGGCTCTCCCAACAAACGGGTAAACAATACCGCTTGCCGACGGAAGCGGAATGGGAGTATGCGGCGCGGGCGGGGACGACGACGCCGTTTTGGACGGGCCGCTGTGTGAACACCGATCAAGCCAATTACACTGGGATCTTTAACGACGGCTTGCCGCCGGACTGCGAGGCAAGGAAAGACGACGGCCTTGTAGGAACTCAACCGGTGGGTTCGTACAAGCCCAACCCATGGGGGCTGTACGACACGATGGGGAACGTGCGGGAATGGACCTGCTCGGCGTATGACCAGGAGTATGGCGGCGCGGAGCAGAAATGCGCTAAAAAAGATACGACTGGCCCCATGACAGTGCGGGGCGGCTCCTGGACCGACTCTCCCGTGTGGGTGCGTTCCGCCTACCGCTACAGGGTCGACCCGACTCCCCGCGACCCCTACTTCCAGGGGTTCCGTCTCGCCAGATCATTGTAAGTATTCCCAATCCCCCCAATCCCCCTTTTCCAAAGGGGGGCTCCCATCATTCGATGGGCAGGACCACCCAGCGTTTTGGGAAACACTTCGTCGCGCGTTGCGGCGCTTAACAGCCGCAAACTCCAGGTCCGCAAGGCCACTTCGTCGGCGCGGGCCATGAGTTGCCGAACCCGCTGGAGCAGCGAACCGAAGCGGGTTCGGGCACCGGGGTCGGTCAGCGTTTATCCCTCCCGTTGCTGCGACGGCGTAGCTTGGGAGTTGCGCTATGATCTGTTACCCTCGATATGTTCATGTAACCGGATGAGACACTTCCATGGACCGCGCCACGCACTGCCCGAACTGCTTCCGAGAACCGGCTCCAGCGCCGCGCTGCCGCCATTGTGGGTTCGACGCCGCGAGCTATGCCCTGGAAACCAACAACATACTGCCGCCGTTCACGCCACTGTCGGGGGGCAAATACGTGGTGGGGCGAGTGCTGGGCGAGGGTGGGTTCGGGGTAGTGTACGCCGGGCTGGCGCAACGCTTGAAACGGTCGGTGGCGATCAAGGAATTTTTTCCCGCCACCGACAACCCACTGGCCCAGCGCCAGGGGCTGATAGTCACGGCGCGGCCACGCTATCAAACCGTGTTCACCAACTGGAAGGAACAGTTTCTGCGGGAAGCGGAGTTACTGGCCCAGTTCAGCCACCCGCGCATCGTGCAAGTTCACGACATCCTTGAGGAGCACAACACCGTCTACCTGATCATGGAACGGCTGGAGGGCCAGACCCTGAGCGAGCACCTGGGCGGGCTGCAAGAGCGCGGAGACCAACTGGCGGCGGGGCGGGCGCTGTCGCCAGACGACGGTCAGCGCCTGCTGTACGCCACGCTGGAGGCGTTGGAGGCGCTGCACGGCCACGTCCCGCCGGTGCTGCACCGCGACCTCACCCCGCTCAACCTGTTCCTGGTGGACAACCGGATCGAGCGGCTCAAGGTCCTCGACTTTGGCCTGGCCCGGCTGGGCGAACGAACCCAAAGCGCCGTCAGCCTCGCCGTGCGGGTGGGCAACCCCGGCTTCGCCGCCCCCGAACAACTGGGTCTCTACCCCGGCGCCATCACCCCGGCCACCGACTTCTACGCGTTGGGGGCGACGCTGTACACCGTCCTAACTGGCGTGGCCCCGCCGAACGCAAAGCAACGCTGCGCCGCGCAACCGCCCCAACATTTGCCCCTGCTCCCAAACATCGATCCCCTGCTGGCGCAAGTCATCCGCGCCTGTCTGGAAATCAGCCCCCAGCAATCGGGATAGGGAGAAGCCTCACGGCTCCCCCCTCCCACACCACCGTGCATACGGGTCACGTACACGGCGGTTCAATGGATTCAATTCCTACCGGGGTGCGAGGCTTGGCAACCCCAGATTGCTGAAGTAGCGTACCGGCAGTGCGAGTGCGAGCGCGGGGGTCTTTGACAGCCGCCAGGGACCGTGCGCCGACTTGCTGGTGTTCCATGCTTCGCGCACGCTCACCCCGCGCCGCCGCAGTTCCCGGTAGCCAGCCCGGCCCCACTGCTTCCAGTGATAACAACGTAACTTGCGTCGTATCCATTTGTCGATGTCGCGCAGAGGGCTCAGTACTTCGGCGATGCCGAAATACGCTTTCCAACCCAGCAGGGCGTCTCTCATCTCGGCGACGACGTCACGCAAACGGTGGCCTCGGGTACGACGGGTCAGTTCCCGCACCCGGTCTTTCAGCTTGTCGATGGCCTTGTCGGCCACTTTGAGCTTCATCCCGTTACGGCTGACCGTGAAGCCCAGGAATTTGCGGTTCCAGGGACGATCCACCGCGCTTTTCAACGGATTCACTGTGAGCCGCAATGAGTCGCTGACCAAGCGGGTCACGCTGGCCATCACCCGCTCTCCCGCTCGTTGGCTCTTGACGACGATGATGCAGTCATCGGCATAGCGGGCGAAGCGGTGGCCGCGCCGCTCCAGTTCCCAATCCAGTTCATCCAGCACCACGTTGGCCAACACCGGCGAGAGCGGTCCGCCTTGCGGTACCCCCATCGGCGTGGCGGCGTGACGGGTCTCCCCCACCTGGACCCCGGCTTTGAGGTAGCGGTTGATCAGGCTCAGCAGCGCCCCATCGGGCACCTGCTGTTTGAGCCTGCTCATCAGCCGGTCGTGGTTGACTCGGTCGAAAAAGGCTTCCAGATTGAGGTCCACGATCCAATGGTAGCCCTCGCGGAGGTCCGCCTGCCATTGCCGCGCGGCTTGATGGGCCGAGCGCTGCGGGCGGAACCCATAGCTCTTGGGGTGGAAGTGCGGTTCCCATTGCGCGGAGACGACTTGCGCGATGGCTTGCTGGATGAAGCGATCCAACACCGTGGGAATGCCCAGAGGGCGGGTTTTCCCATCCGGTTTAGGGATCTCCACCCGCTTGACGGGTAGCGGCCAGTAACGACCGGTTTCCAGTTGCGCGCGAATTTCCGGCCAGTGGTGTCGGAGGTGGTCTGGCAGTTCATCAACGGTCATCCCGTCGATGCCCGGCGCGCCTTGGTTCTGGCAGACTTGCTTCAGGGCCCGTTGCAGGTTACCCCGTTCGAGAACACGGGCGAGCAACGGGGCGCTCGGAATCGGCTCGGGTCGGTCTGCTTCACCAGCGACGAGTTCATCCCGCGATAGGCTCACGGCCAATTCTACTCGGTTGTCAGATGCATTCCCGTCACTCTTCATCAGTGGCCTTTGCCTTCCATCGTTCGGGCCTTCGGGGTTTGACTTTGCGGTTCCGCCTATCCGTTGCTCCGCCTTTCGGCCTGGAGTGCCTCATTAGCTTCGCCTGCCTGGTCCCTACTATGCCCTCTGCTGACTTCTCCCCGGTGTTCGGCGCCAGTCACCCAACGCCCAGCCTCGTTGCCGAGGCCCCGGAGAGACCTCCCGGGGTAAGACACGAAACGGTCCTCGCGTAGACGCCGGATTTACAAAGTGCATCCCAATCGCAGATGGAGGGCTTCGCGGTCACGTGCCCGCTCGCCCCGGATGCACCACGCCTCCTATCCGGTTTTTGTTCATCGCCCCGCGATTTTGCCTTGGACTTCCTCCAGACCTCGCCTCGCGGCGACGCCCTTGCCCTTCGGCTAACCTTCGGCTCTGCGTACACCTGGTGTCGGGACTTGCACCCGACTCGCTTCGTGCCATGCCCGGCACACACGAAGGAACCACCTTCTGGCGGCGCTGGTTCAAACGCGCCGACCAGGAACAATTCCTGTTCTCGCTGGGTGGAGAAGTCCCCTGCCCGCACCGCTGGCCGCTGCCCGGCGTGCCCGCGCGCGGTCTTGAAGTCCTCGCCTGGAACGGCGCGTTCTGGCTGGCGCCCGGCGGCGTCGATGCGCGCATGGCGCGGGCTGGCCAATCCATCGAACAGGGGTCGAGCTTCAAAAACGTCGAGTTGCGCCTGGACGATCCCGCCGAACCGACGACATCCCTGTTCCTGGGTCACACCCAGTATCGGCTCCGCTGGCAAGAAAACGTCCTTACCCTGACTCCCGTTCGGAAAGCCAACCTTTGGCTTGAGGCGGATTGGGCGGAACTCCAGGCCCGGCCCCGCGACTCCCGCGTCAAGACCGAAACCACCCTGGCGCCCATCCCCACCCAATTCGCCGGATTGGGAACCTGGCTGGTCACGCACTGGCTTGGAGCGGTGATCGTGCTGGGATTGGCGCTCTGCGCCGCCACCCTCGCCTTCCGCTGGCCCGGCGGCGACCCGACGTTTCGAGCCCTGCGGGCGACCGCCTGGGCTTCGGCGGTGGCGATGGGAACCCTCACCCTGATGACCTGGCGCACCCTGGCGGAAACGCAACCCGCTTGGCTGCTGCTTTCCCTGGGACTGGCCTGGAGCCTTGCCAGCGCGCTGCTGTTCGTCGGCGGCCGCCTGCGAGGTCCCGCCGGTTGGCTTTGGGTCGCCACCCTGGGTCTGGTCGGTTGCGGCAGCCTCGTCCAAGGGCAGCTTGGGCTCGGCGGCGACAACAACCGCTGGTTGGATTTCGGCATGGAGCACTGGTGCATCCTGGCGACCGTCGGCTGGGTCCTGGCGCCGCTCGCGCTGGTGCAAACCGCCACTTGGCGGCGGTTGGCCGTATCGGCGCTGGACCCGTGGACCCCCCAATTCGCTTGGCTCAAATGGGCCGTGATCGGCGTGGCGGGGTCGATCTTGGCGGTTCAATTCGCGCTTGGCGGCGAAGAAGGTTTCTCGCGGGGCGTCCAACCGGTGGAAGGCATCAAAACCCTGCTCGCGCTGATGCTGGCCCACGCCGGGGCGCGATTGTGGCGCTGGCGGGAAAGCGACAGCGACTGGAAGCGGCGCCACCCGATCCGAACTTCCCTGTCGATCCTCGCCTTCGTTCTGGTCCTCGTCGGTCTCACCTCAAGCTTGCTGCTGGCCGTCCGCGACTTGTCCCCCCTCCTGCTGATGCTACTGCTCCTGCTTCCCTGGCTCTGGTGCATCGCGCCCCATCCCATCCCCAACCGTCCGAGCCATTGGGCAGCGCTGGGGCGGTGGGGAATTCCCCTGACCGGGATTCTGCTTCTGTTCTTTCTTTGGGAAATTGCCCGCGCCCCGGAGCACGTCCCCCACTGGCTGCCCCAGTATGACCGGATCATGGTTTGGGCCGATCCCGCCCACTTTCGCGAAAGCGGTTTCCAAGTCCAGCGTGCGATGGAACTGATCGCGGCCGGCGGGTGGTCCGGCGCGGCGGCCAGTTCCTTTGGCTGGAACGGGGCCGTCATGCGCCTGCCCGTGGTGCAAAACGACTTCATCGGCGCCTTCCTGCTGCATCGGTTCGGCGTGGAGGGCGGCTGGGTGTTGCTGATTTTTCAGGGGATGTTCGCCGCCGCCCTGTTCGCCCTGGCGCGCGACGTGGAGGCATGGGGTCGGGGCGAAAACGCGGAGACAAAAGCGACCGGAATCTTCCTGTCCCTGGCCTTGTTCACCATGGCTTGGCTGATCCTGGCCCACTGGACCATCGCCTGGGGCAACACGCTCGGCCTGCTGCCGGTGATGGGTCAGCCCATGACGTTCGTTTCCCTGGCGAACAGCCATCATCTATTCTTTGCCTTGCCGGGGTTGATCTTGGGTCTGGCCACCGGATGGATGATCAAACCCAGTCGTGACGCGCCGGAATCCACGTAAAGAACACTTTCGTTTCGATGGGTAACGGAATTGGCCATGAAATCTCGAATTCTCCCCGTCCTTGTCCTGGTGCTGACGGTTATCGGCGGCGGCATTGCGATTTATCGATGGCAACCACCGCCACCACCCACCCAAGTCGAACCGCCACCCGTCAAAACCGTCGCCGATTCAAAACTCGCCGAGAAAACCGTGCCTGAGCCACCCATGACGTCGGAAACAGCGGAAACCCCGCCATCGCCCGGTAATGCCCCCGATCAAGTTGCCCTGCTGGAGACCCCCGCGCCGCCGCCGGTCGCTAAAATTCCGCTTCCGACTCCACCCGCCCACGGCATCGTCAACCGGATTCTGGTGGAGAAAAAGGCGCGTCGGCTGACGCTGTTCCGCGACAACAAGCCGGTCAAGACCTACGCAATTGCCTTGGGCCGCCAACCGGAAGGGCATAAGCAGTTTGAGGGCGACAACAAAACCCCCGAGGGGCGCTACGTGATCGACTCGCGCAAGAAAAACAGCAGCTTTCATCGCGCCCTGCACATCTCCTATCCCAACCCCAAGGATGTCGCGTTCGCCACCGGACAAAAAAAATCCGCCGGCGGCAATATCATGATTCATGGCCTTCCCAACGGTATGGGCGCGCTGGGACCGCTGCATCGGCTGCGGGACTGGACGGCGGGTTGCATCGCGGTCACCAACGCCGAGATCGAGGAAATCTGGCGCGTTGTCCCCGACGGCACGCCGATCGAGATTCGGCCGTAGCACGGCCCCCTTGCCCGCGCCCATTCTAAATTGGAAGTAACCGTTCAGATCTCCTGATGGTTTCCGCCCTACATCGATGGGTTTCGCTGCGCTCAACCCATCCTACAACCTCCCGCCGGCGGGCGAGGGGTTTTCGACCTTATTCCGCTCGTCGTCCCCGGCGGCGCTTGAGATGGATCAGTAACAGGGAGACAGCGGCGGGGGTCATGCCCGGAATGCGGCCCGCCTGACCCAGGGTGTGGGGACGATGCCGGATCAGCTTTTCCCGCGCCTCGCGCGACAGGCCCCGTACCTCGGCGTAATCCAAATCCGGCGGCAGCACCCATTGTTCGTGGCGGCGCTGGCGTTCGATTTCCTCGCGCTGGCGCTCGATGTAGCCGGCGTACTTGGCCTGAATCTCGACCTGCTCGGCCACGCGCGGAGCGGTTTCGCCGGGACCGACGCCGGGCAGGCTCATCAACCCGTCATAGGTCACTTCCGGCCGACGCAGCAACTCCGCCGCCCGGCTTTCCCGCGCCAGCGGCCCTTGCAACACCCGCTGAAAGTCGGCGTCGCTCGCCTGGCCCGGACGCACCCAGGTCTCGCGCAGCCGCTGGCTTTCCCGCTCGATGGCCTCGCGCTTGGTCTCGAACGCCGCCCAGCGGTCATCGTCCACCAGCCCCAGCCGGCGACCGATCTCGGTCAGCCGCAGGTCGGCGTTGTCCTCGCGCAGCAACAGGCGGTGCTCGGCCCGGCTGGTGAACATCCGGTAGGGCTCGCTGGTTCCCCGAGTGATCAGGTCGTCGACCAGCACGCCGAGATAGGCTTCGTCGCGGTTCGGCCACCACGGCTCCTCGCCCCGAACGAACCGCCCGGCGTTGAGACCGGCCAGCAGACCTTGCGCCGCCGCTTCCTCGTAACCGGTGGTGCCGTTGATCTGGCCGGCGAAGAATAAACCGCGGATCGGCCGGGTTTGCAGCGAGTAATCCAGATCACGTGGATCGAAGAAATCATATTCGATGGCGTAGCCGGGCCGGGTGATGTGCGCGTTTTCCAAGCCTGGAATCGAGCGCACCAGCGCGTATTGCACGTCGAACGGCAGGCTGGTGGAAATGCCGTTGGGGTAGAACTCGTGCGTCTCCAACCCTTCCGGCTCCAGAAAAATCTGGTGTGAGTTCTTGTCGGCGAAACGGTGAATCTTGTCCTCGATGGAGGGACAGTAGCGCGGTCCGACGCCCTGAATGACTCCGGCGAACAGCGGCGAACGGTCCAGGCCGCCGCGAATGAGATCGTGAGTCCGTTCGTTGGTGTGGGTGATCCAGCACGCAATCTGTCGGGGATGTTCCGCCGTCGAACCCAGATAGGAAAACACCGGACACGGTTCGTCGCCGGGTTGTTCGGTCAACTGGGCGAAGTCGATGCTTCGCCCGTCCAGGCGCGGCGGCGTGCCGGTCTTCAGCCGCCCGACCCGCAGCGGCAATTCCCGCAATCGCGCCGCCAGCGCGTTCGCCGGCGGATCGCCGGCCCGGCCGCCTTCATGGTTGACCATCCCCACGTGAATCCGTCCGGCCAGGAAGGTGCCAGCGGTCAGCACCACCGCACCGGCGGAGAAACGGACGCCGCTTTGCGTCACCACCCCGGTCACCCGGTCGCCCTCGACCAGCACATCGTCAGCGGCCTGTTGGAACACTTGCAGATTCGGCTGGTTTTCGATCAACGCGCGCATTGCCGCCTTGTACAGCGCCCGGTCGGCCTGACAGCGGGTGGCGCGCACCGCTGGCCCCTTGCGGCTGTTGAGAATGCGAAACTGGATACCAGCCCGGTCGGCGGCCCGCGCCATGACCCCACCGAGCGCGTCGATCTCCTTGACCAGATGACCCTTGCCGATGCCGCCGATGGCCGGGTTGCAACTCATCGCCCCCACGGTTTCGATGGTGTGGGTCAGCAACAGGGTGCGCAACCCCATGCGTGCGGCGGCCATGCAGGCTTCGGCGCCGGCGTGGCCGCCACCGATCACGATGACATCGAATGGTTCGGGATAGCGCATATCAATCCGGCTGCGGCAGTTGCACCGCGTAGTTGGACACCGGCAAGGCCACGGTGATCACGCCCTGCTTGACGAGAAACTGGGCAAAATGCTTGTAGCGGGCCTCATCCAGCGCCGCCGGCCGGCGAGCTAGGCGCGGCAGGGTATCGCGCCAGGCGCGGCGGTTCAATTCGTCGTCCAGGTCCTTATGTTTGGCCACGAACGCCTTCCACGCCTCGCCGGGATGGTTGAGCAGGTACAGCGTCGCCTGTTCCAGCGCGACCACGAACCGCCCCAGTCGGGGATCGTTGAGCCGGTCGCGGTTCGCCACCAACACCAATTCATCGTAGGGCGGCACCCCCTCTTCCTCTGGATAGAACGCCTGTCCCGGCTTCTTGGCCAGATCGAGTTGATTCAGCTCGAAATTGCGAAAAGCGCCGATGACCGCGTCCACCTGCTTCGACAGCAAGGACGGGGACAGCGAAAAATTGACGTTCACCAAGGTCACCTCTTCCGGCTTGAGACCGGCCCTGGCCAACATCGTTTTGAGCAGCGCTTCCTCGAACCCGCCGACCGAATAGCCGATCTTGCGCCCCTTGAGGTCAGCCAGGGACTTCACCGGTCCGTCCTTGAGCACGACCAGTGAATTCAACGGGGTCGCGACCAGGGTGCCGATGCGCTTGATCGGCAATCCAGCGTTGACGTGGATATGCAACTGCGGCTGGTAAGTGATCGCCAGGTCCACCTTGCCGGCGGCGACCAGCTTGGGCGGATCGTTGGGGTCGGCGGGCGTTTGCAGGTCGACCTCCAGGTTCTGGGCGGCGAAAAAGCCCTTCTCCTGGGCCACGATCAGGGCGGCGTGATCGGGATTCACAAACCAGTCCAGCATGACAGTCAATTTCTTGTCGTTGGCCGGCGGGTCGGCGGCCCAAGCGCCCGGCATCAACCCGACCAGACTCAGCAACAACAGGACAACGCGGAACAGGTTCGACATGATTCTTCCATCCATTCAATCGGTTTCAGCGGTTTCTGGATTGGTGGGATGCCAGGGCAGCCAGCGTTTGAGTCCGGCATCCACGGCAAAGTACAGCCCGACCGCCAGCGCGGCCAGGACCAGCAGGGCGGCGAACAGCAAATCGACCTGCATCCGGCTGTTGGCATGCAGCATGAGATAACCCAGCCCGGCGCTGGAGCCCACCCACTCACCCAGCACCGCGCCGATGGGCGCGACGGCCGCCGCCACCCGCAGGCCGGAACCCAGCGCGGGCAACGCGGCGGGCAACGCGATATGGCGCAACACCGCCCAACGCCGGGGCGCGGGCAGCATCACCCGCGCCAAGTCCAGCCAGCCGCGCGGCGTATGGCGCAGGCCGTCGTAAAAATTCGCCGTCACCGGAAAATAGATGATCAGCATCGCCATCGCGATCTTGGAACCCAGCCCGTAGCCCAGCCACAGCACCAGCAAGGGCGCGACGGCGAACACCGGGATGGCCTGGGAGGCGATCAGCACCGGCAGCAACCAGCGCCGCGCCCGCCGCGAATAGCCCAGCGCCAGCGCGGTCGCGCCACCGAGCAGCGTGCCCAGCGTCATCCCCAGCACGATCTCCAGCGCGGTGACGCCGGCGTGGCCGAGCAACGAACCGGCGTTGCGCCACAGGCTGGCCGCAACCGCCGGCGGATCGGGCAGGATGTACGGCGGCAGTTCGCCCAGCGTCACCACCCCCTGCCAGGCCAGCAACAGACCCGCCAGCGTCAGCAAACCCCGCCCCAGCCCCTTCATGCCGCTCCCAACAGCCGCAGAATCGCGCGGTAGGCGGCCTGGACCGCCGGGTCGCCGGGATCGCGCGGCGGAACGCCAGGCAGATCGGGCAATGGCGACAGAGTCGCCGGCCGGCCGTTCATCACCAGGACGTGATCGCCCAGCCGCAGGGCTTCCAGCGGATCGTGGGTGACCAGCAGCACGGTTCGCCCGGCCAGCAATTCGGCGGCCAACGCCTGCAACCGCAACCGGGTCAGCGCGTCCAGCCCGGAGAACGGCTCGTCCATCAGCACCACCGGCCGGTCTTCCATCAGGGTCCGCGCCAGCGCCGCCCGCTGGCGCATTCCGCCGGACAACGTATCCGGCCGCGCCCGCGCGCAATCGGCCAGACCGACCCGCGCCAACAAACGCAACGCCCGCTCGCGGTCCGGCCGTTCGCCGCGCAGCCGGCTGCCCAGGGTAACGTTGTCCAGCACGTTCAGCCAGGGCAGCAACAAATCCTGTTGCGCCATGTAGGCGACCCGTCCGGTCAACGGCAACCCGTCGTCGCCGCGCAACTCGCCGCTGACGCCAACGGCGGTCAACCCCGCCAGCAGGCGCAACAGGCTGGTCTTACCAATGCCGCTGGGACCGAGCAGGCAGGTAAAGCAACCACCGGTCAGCGTCAAATCCAGGCCGTCGAACAGGATCAGACCGCCGTAAACCAGCCGCGCGGCGCGCAAACCGACTCCCAGCGGGGCGGGAGCCATGGCGCAAGGGCAAGCGGTGAACGGGGGGGACATGACGAGAGCGGCGTGGCGGCGATGGGGCCGGCGTCCGACACGGTCCGGCGGGAGAAGGGATTGTAACGGCCCACATGGGCCGCGCCTAGTTCGACGCCCTTGAATATAAGGGAACGAAATAAATATATAGATACTAATTCCTTTTAGATTTATCAATTCACCGCTAGATTAATGCAAAATATTTCTGATTTTTTGCGAAGGCGTCCCATTAAAACTGGCCAGCCTGACATTAAGGAGGCACCCCATGATACCAGCGAACGCACCAGCGGATGCTCATTTTCAAGGAACCGCCGCCCGGCCATGGTTCGATCTGGCGGAGAAGAACCGCGAGATGGACAAGCTGAGCGCCGAGCAGCGGGTCGCGTGGGCGCTGGAAAATTTCCCCGGCCGCGTCGTGCTGACCTCCAGCTTTGGGGCGCAATCGGCCGTTTGCCTGCACCTGGTCACCGTCCAGCAACCCGATATCCCGGTGGTGCTGGTGGATACCGGCTATCTGTTTCCAGAGACCTATCAGTTCATCGACGAACTGTCCGAGCGGCTGGCCCTGAACCTCCACATCTATCGGGCCGAGCACAGTCCGGCTTGGCAGGAAGCCCGTTACGGCAAGCTTTGGGAACAGGGGCTGGAAGGCATCGAGCGCTACAACTGGCTCAACAAGGTCGAGCCGATGCAGCGGGCGCTGCGGGACTTGGGCGCGGCGGCCTGGATTTCCGGGTTGCGGCGGCAACAGGCGCAAAGCCGCCAAGACCTTGACGTATTGCTGTGGCGCAACGGCCGCTGCAAGGTCCACCCGCTGATCGACTGGACCGACCGCGACGTGTTCCGCTATCTGACCCGCCACAACCTGCCCTATCACCCACTGTGGGAACAGGGTTATGTTTCCATCGGCGACGTGCACACCACCCGCCGGCTGGCCGATGGCATGACCGAGGAAGAGACCCGGTTCTTCGGTCTCAAGCGCGAATGCGGTCTGCACGAGCACGTTTGATCCACGCGCGATCCCGTCGCCAAAGCTATTCGGCTTAGCGCCAGCGGGTTTTACCGCGCCTGAAAAGCCCGGCTTTGACCGGGCTTGTTCTTGAACGGTGGACAGGCCGCGCATCGACCCCGGGAACACGAAAGGCGCATCAATTTAACGCGGTCTGCCGGGACAGGAGGCTATCAAGACCGGCTGCTTCTTGTTGCAAGACAATACTCCGCCATTGTTGCAGCAACTCGCGGTGGATTTTCCTCCGCTCCGGCAGACGAGCCACGTCGGGGTGAGCCAGCAACATTTGCAAGTGATGCACGATGGTGAAGTTCAATCCAGAACAGGGACGTAAGGTATAGCGCGTCATCAGATAACAAAGGGCTGTTTGGATCAGCGCCACGTCGGGCAGTGCCTCATTGTGGGAGGCATCAAGATCAACGGATTTCATGGCGGTTATTTCACTCCATCAGACAACGTTGATAGCAGGCCAAGGTGGAACCTGGAATTGGATTTCCCTCGGATTCTGAATCGACAGCGAGCCAGGCCAGCCGCCGCCAGTACCCGGCCAGGCGCCGAAGGACACAGCGCGCTTCCGGAGACCGACGGTCATCCGGATGGGCGCAGAGGGCATCGATATGGCGCACGATTTCAAAAGCCATGGCGGTGGAACGCCCGTTCAGGCTGGCATGAATCAGTTGTCCGATCCGAACCTCAATTTCCCGTGGAGTCAGCTCGACCATCGCCAAGCCTTCAATCACGCCATGCTGGTCGAAAGACCGCGGATACTTCTCAATGCCCACGTCAGGCAAATCCGCAAGCGCGGCGGCTTGGGCGAGAAATCGGGTCCGCGGGAACGGCGCATCGACCCGGGGCGTGAGAGTGGAAGCGGGAGTGAATACGTCCGCTCTTCGCCGGGCCGACGCTGAAAAAGAATGTCTTGACACAGAAGGGCCTCCTTGGTTGAGGAAGGTTGCTTGCGCAGGCTGGCTGCCGTCGCCCGGAGGCCGAAGGTGGCTGGCGCGGCGTCCCTTGCAGGGAGGCCGGAATGTGGGGATTATTTGGTCAGGATCAGTTTTCCCTGGCGGGTGATGCGCAGCCGGTACTCCTGCCCGGCGTGCTCGATCAGGATTTCCTGGTCGCCGTCGAACAGATCGCTGCTGGACAATCGTTTCCGGGACGTTCCGCCCCCCGGATCGGGGCGAGCAAATCGCGGATCGCGGCAGGGCGGGTTCACGATGGACGCTCCATCGCGCGCCGCCGCGCGGTCCCGGCGACGCCCTCGTTCAGGCGATGCGCGCAGGCGCGTAGGCACAAGGTCCGAACGCGGCACTTGGAAACGTGATCAAGGCAGCGAAAATCGGTCACGCTCACCGCCCCGCCAACCAGAAGCTGGTAGAGCTTTCCGGCGTCGATGGCCAGCTCGATTCCGCCCTCGTCCGCCTCGCGGCAGGCGGCGATTCCAGCGTCGCGCAAGGCGATGGGGTTTCGGTTCGGGCCGCGAACCGCTTCGTTGTCGAGCATGACGGCGGACCTCACGACGCCACCGCGTTCAAGCCGCGATTGAAGGCCGCCAGGCTGGCGCGCGGCAATAACACCAGCGGTTTGGTGTGGCGCTCGCAAAAGCGCTTGATCCGGTACACCGCGTCGTGGCTCACGCAATCCAGCGGACAGAGCACGGCGTCCGCCTGCCGCACCACGTCCCACAGTTGCGCGCGGGCGTCCTCGCGTCCGCCGTCGTGATGGATGAAACGGCCGTTGCGGCGCTCCACCAGTTCCCGAAAATGGGCGCATAAACCTTGGCGACCGCCGACGTACAGCACGCAGCGGCCCACCAGGTCGGCGCAGGCGGCATCGACCGCGGCATCCGCATCGACGACGTCCGCACACGGAGGCGGCGCCAGCAGTCGTTCCAGCGTGATTTCCAGCATGTCCCGTTCCTGGCGAGACTCGGCCAGTTGTTGCGCGAGCCACTGGTTTTGGTCGATGGAACGGGTCGCCTGTCGTTTCCAGTGGTCGGCGGCGGCTTCGGCGCGTTCGGCGCATTCGCGCTCGGCGTCGATCCGCTTGCTCAGTTCCTCGACTTCGGCCCGCAAGCGCGCGGCCAACGGTTGTCCTTCCAACACCGCCAAGCGGGCTTCGGCGACCTGGAGCCTGCTTTCGGCATCCAAAGCTCGCGCCAACCTTTTGTTCAACGCGGTGATCGCGTCTTCTTGCTCGGCTAGACGGCGGCGTGCCGTTACCTTGGCATCGGCCAGTTGCGTTTCCAGTTCCGGGCAACGCCGTCTCAGCCGATTTAACTCCTGCAAATCGACCCGGATCGATGCACCGGACAAATGCGACAGCATGTGAACCTCGCCGTAGACGCGGTCGAGGACGGAGTTCGGCACGGTGGACTGCGTGATCAAGGCCCAATAAGCACCCGCGATGTCACCCGAGTTTAACGCCACATCCCAGCAGGTCGCGAACGCCTCCGCCGATTGCGCTTTGCCGATTTGCTGGATAGCCAGCTTGTACTTGCGATCCAGATGCTTGTGGATCAGCCGGCTCGCGGGCGTGGCGTCTCGGGCCGCGACGACGAACACGCGATGCAAATCGTAATCGCTGGTCGGGATTTGCCCGGCGCCACCCAGCCGCCGCTGGAGCTGGCGTAGTTCGGCCAAGGTCAGGCAAGTACCGATTACGCTACAGTGATAGTATGGATTGAGTTCCCAAAGCTTTTTGCGGAGCGGCGCCGGTGATTGGGGCGCCGTCGAAGGACACGGCAAAACCGTCGGCGCCAAGAGTTTGTCATCCCTCGGATTGCTTCCCAAACAAAACTTCTTGCGCGGCGTCGCGGAGAGGGTATCGGGGGCGTTGCGAACGTCTTGCAAGGATTTCGGCATGGCGTGATGCAGCTTGCACATCGGGTGATTCCATTACAGAGCTTTTTGTTAATGATAATCATTCTCATTTGTATGTCAACAAAACGGATTTGGATAACGAAATTTTTCTATGCCTGCGCGACGGCGGTTTGCCCGACACGATGGATCTCCGCGCCAATCTGGAGATCAAGCAGCCCACCGTGCAGAACTTCATCAAGCTGCTGGAAACCACGCATCCGATCTACCGTTTGCCGCTGTTTGGCTATGGCAAGGACGTGTTTCACGCCCGTTTCAAGAAATCTCACTCAGGGCCAGTTGTGGCTGGTCAATGCCCTGATTTCCGGGCTACGGCGGCAACAGGCGCAAAGCCGCCAGGACCTCGACGTATTGCTGGGCGCAACGGCCGCTGCAAGGTCCACCCGCTGATCGACTGGACCGACCGCGACGTGTTCCGCTATCTGACCCGCCACAACCTGCCCTATCACCCACTGTGGGAACAGGGTTATGTTTCCATCGGCGACGTGCACACCACCCGCCGGCTGGCCGATGGCATGACCGAGGAAGAGACCCGGTTCTTCGGCCTCAAGCGCGAATGCGATCTGCACGAGCACGTTTGATCCACGCGCAATTCTTCTCGCGCCTTCAACCTCCAAGTCCACCCTACTCCACTCAGTGTAAAAAGCGGTTTCGTCCCGAAAATATCCGCTAAAGCGTCCCGAACATCGCCGCCGCTTCCTGCTGGCCAAGCTCGAAGTACCGTTTCTGGGCCGTGCTGTCCTTGAGCGAAATCGTCATGCTCTCCAAATCCTTGGGCCGCAGGATATGCAACGGCTTGGCGTAATAGCGCTTGCCGGCGATTTCCGCCGTCTGCTTGCCCATGGTCTTAAGCATCTCGTTGATCATGATCGCCTGCGCGAACACCCGCGCGTTGGGCAAGGTCAGTTGCAGGTCGCTGACCAGGAGATGCGTGTCGATGCTGTTGAGCGGCAAGGCCAACAGGTTCGAGCGATACAGCTTGTCCAACTCGCGGTGATAATCGTAATCGGTGAAATCGACGGCGATGATTTCGTCGACCTCGTCGTCCTCGAACAAGGTGCGCAGCGGCGTGTTGTCGAGATAGCCGCCCTCGATGTAATAGTCGCCGTCGATCTTGATCGCCTTGAAATAAGGGATGGTGGTGATTCCGGCGAGAAAGGCATCCATGAAAGCGTCGAGGCTGGCGTCGTCGATGGTCGCCAGAATCTCGTTGACCTTGAAGAACCGCCCTTCCCGCCTGGTGACGTTGGTGGCCCGGATATCCCAGCGCAGAACCTTGAGATGCTCCGCCAACAGCGCGCGTCGCTTGGCGTCGTCGAGCAACAGCGACTTGCGGCAGCTATCCTTGTCGACGGTGAAAAGATGCGTGCCGCTCGGCAGCAAGGGTGGCCGCAAGCCCAGGAAGTTGGAAAAGACGTGGAAAATGTCGGTGACGCTGAGCCGGACCGTGCGCGTCAAGACCGGCGGCAACTCCTCCGCTTGCCAGTCCCACAGCAGGTAGTCGACGACGATGTTGTTGCCGGAGCTGGTCGAGGTGATGTGCACGACCGGCAGGTCGTTTTTCTTCATCCAGACCAACACGCCTTCGGTATAGAAACTCCGATAACCGCCACCCGATGCGACGAAGCCATATTTGGTCATCGCTGTCCCCTCCTCGTTGCTTGCCGGCAGGATAAAACGGCGAGTGCCGACGCCCCAAGCCAGTTTGGCACACTCCCGGCGAAGTAGAAAGAATGGCCGCCGGAGGCGTTTCGCCAACAAAATCGCCACTTATCGGAGGAACTTGCGTCAGCCGGTGCGATCCAGTTCGCTGACTCCAGTGGACTCCAGCGACGGCAGGGCGGCGGGGACCATACAGCCTTCCGCGCAGCAGCGGCCCGGCTGCCGCTGGCGGCTGAGCCGGCGCGTTCCATCGGCCAGCACGCCGCGATCCAGCAGTCGCTCCACCAGTTCCACCTTGTCGCCGACCGGGTAATGCCGCCAGATTTCCTTCTTCATCGCTTCGGGCGAACCGCCGCCATGCAGCGAGATCACCGAATACCAGCCGGCCTGGTATGAGGCGGTGAGATCCTCGATGAAGCGCGCCACTTCGATGCGTTTTTCGTAGGGAATGTCCGAACACCCGGCAAGCAGTTCGGAAAGCCGGCCGGCGGTGGCCGGATTGTGATCCTCGTCCGGCCCCGGCAGGGTCACGATCAGACCGCCCGAAACCTCGTGGGCAATCCGGTGCATGTCGTAAATCTGGGTGGCCAGCAGCAACTTGCCGATATTGGCGAACACCGGTTCGGGGACCATGACGCCGGCGGGGTCCAGGACGCCGTAAACCGAGGCCGCCACGCCGCAGGCATAGAAGCCCTCAACGATCTGGATCAGTTCCACCATCGGCTCGCGCAGGCTGGCGGCGCGATTGAGGTCAAGCCCATTCGCCTCGGTCATCAGCGCGCCCGCCCCGATCAGCAGATCGCCGAAGCCGGCCCGCGCGCCGATGCAGGTATGGCGGTGATGGGTCGCGTACTGGAGGGTGAGAAAGCCAGCGTGGGCCCACTCGCCGGCCAGAAACACCCGGTCCCAGGGCACGAACACCCGGTCGAACACCGCCACCGCCGTGGACTGGCCATAGCGGGCGCTGAACTTGGCCGCCGCTTCGCCCGGTCGACCGGCGGGCCGGGCGATGAGGGAGAGATTTTCGGCGTCGACCGGCACGGCGCAGCACACCGCGTAAGCGGCGTCCGCCTCGGTCATGTTGCGTCCCGGCATCACCAACAACTCGTGCAAATAGGGAGCGCCGGTGATGATCGCCTTGACGCCGGCCAGGACGATACCGTCCGGGCGACGCTCGACGATGCGGACGTAGGCGTCGGGATTAGCCTGCTGGCTAGGTCGGCGGCTACGGTCGCCCTTGCCGTCGGTCATCGCCACCCCGAGCGCCAGGTCCTCGGCGTACACCCGTTCCAGATAGGCGCGAAAGCGCTCGCGGTAAGTCGTGCCCAGGTCGGCGTCCACCCGCGCGGTGGTCTGCCGGATCGCGGCCAGCGCGTCGCCGCCCAGATACCGTTGCGCGCAGCCGGTCTCCTGGCACACCAGCCGCACTGCTTCCAGCTTGTCGAGCAAATCCTCGGTCGACGCCGGAATGGCGATCATCCGGTTCACCGGCTGGCCGCCGGCCAAATCCGGCCGGGCCGCCCGCATCAGCGCCGCGCAGTCCTCGCGCAGGGCAAAGTCGTAGGTCAGCGCCACGCCGTTCACGCCCGGCGCCAGCAACGGCTCGTCGGCCACCGACTCGATCTGGCGACCGTTGACATAGACCCGTGGCTGGTAACGTTGCAATGAGTCACGGTAATCCTGGCCAGACATTAGCATGAGAACGATTCCTGGATGGTGGGGACATCAAACAGACACTGTTCTCTCGCCCGATCATCGCTGGTTGAGCAACAGCCACGAAATTCGTTATAACGGCGGGGTTTCCAACCTGTCTTCATCAATTCTTCCAAGGAGATGACATGAAAAAGCTGACCGGATTGCTCGCCGCGCTGCTGTTTTCGATCCTGGCGCTGGCTGAACCCAGCAGCCTAGCCGCTCCCGGTCAGCCGTTGATCATCGACGTGCGCACCGCCGAGGAATATCGCGCGGAGCACGTGCGCGACGCCGTCAACATCCCCTACGACGAGATCACCGCCCGAATCGCCGCTGTCGCGCCGGATCGCGACAGCCGTATCGTGCTCTACTGCCGCAGTGGCCGCCGCTCCGGTATCGCCGAACAGGCACTACGGCAGATGGGCTACCGTCAAGTGGAAAACAAAGGCGGGTTGAAGGATATGCTGCAAAGCAGCTATCAAACCGACCGAGGAGCGGTCGTTTGCCAAGCCGGCTCCACGACTCCCTGCCCATGACCGCTGTTGACGCCGAACTGGACGCCTCCGGGCTGAACTGTCCGCTGCCGATCCTCAAGGCCAAGAAGGCGCTGGCCGGCCTGCGCGGCGGCCAGGTGCTGCGGATCGTCGCCACCGACCCCGAATCGGTTCGGGACTTCGCGGTTTTCAGCCAGCAGATGGGCCACATCCTGCTGGAAACGCGCGAGGATAGCGGACGGTTTTATTTCCTGCTGCGCAAGCGGCGGGATTGATCATCATTTTTACTTCTGTTCGGTATCGGTTTGGCTTCAGGTTAAAATCGCGATAGGGCATATGGATTCACTCCCCCTCAACCACCTGTCATACCCCCATTAATTCCAGCGTCCGTTTCAGCGCCGCGCGGGTAGTTTCGTTGTTCTCCGGCGCGGTCAGTGCCTGCCGCATGAACTCCAGGGTCTTGGGCGGGTTCTGGGAAAAGCGGTATGCCGCGACAAACGCCCCGGTCGCCTTTTCGACCTCGTTCATCGTGCCATACACTTGGCCGAGGTTGTACCACGACGACGACCGTCCCGGCGCCAGGGAAATCGCGTAGACCAATTGATGTTCCGCGCGCTTGAACTGACCGAGCTTCAGGTTGGCATAGCCCAGATTGCCAGCCACTTCGACATCGGCGGGATCTGCTTCCTGCGCCTTCTGAAAGGCGGTCGCGGCGGCCTGATAATCGTTCCGCTTCAGCGCGTCTAGCCCTTGCTGATTCAGGGCGCGGGCTTCCTTGGCGTTGCGGTGGGCCGGCTTGGGTTCGCCTTCCAGCCGTTGCCGGAGTGCGTTCAAGCCTGCTTCATCGTTTCGCGCCGCCTGGCCCAACATCCGCTGGACATCGCCGAACACAACGTCGTATTGACCCGCCCAAACTGGCGCGGCCATACCCAGCGCCGCCGTTAACGCCAGAATTTTCGGTATTCCGATCATCGTCATCCCGCCTCGTCTCGTTATTTTTGCCTTTGCAAAAACCGCGTCACTTCCAGCGCGAACGATTTTGCCCGCCACGTACCGGTAGCGGTCACATGGGTCGCGTAAGGCATGACCCAGAGTCCGCAATGGGGAATTGCCCCAAACATTTCCAAAATCTGATCCAGCGGCGCCACCGGATCGCGGTCGCCCACCACGAGCAGGGTCGGCTGGGTGATGCGATCCAACACTTCAAGATCGTGCGAATGATCGGTGGTGGCCGGCTCCAGCGCCTCCGACACCCGGCCGATCACTTCTTCCCAGGCATCCGGCCCGCCTTGCGGCCGGTGGATGTCGCTCAACCACTTGTGCATGCCGACCCCGCGCCAGTAGGCGGGATCGGCCATGTCGCGGGTTCCCGCGTGGGTCTCCACATCCTTGCGGTAGCCGATTCGGTACAGCACCAGCTTGCTCACCCGGTGGGGATGGTAAAGGGTCAGCCACAACGCCACCGCCCCACCCAGCGAGGACCCCACCAGATGCGCCACCGGCAATTCCAGTTCGTCCATCAGGTCCAGCACCGCGCGGCCCATGTCGGCGACGGTCAATCGCTCGGCCACCATCGGGCTGCGGCCGTGTCCCGGATGATCGGGAACCACCACACGAAAATTGCGAGCGAACAGCGGGATTTGCGGCGTCCACTCCGCGCCGCTCATCCCGCCGCTGTGGAGCAGGATCAGCGGCTCGCCCTGGCCGCTTTCGGTGTAGTGCAGGATCGCCATGCTCGGATGCTCGCTGACGGAAAGCCGGAGAGATTATAGCCACCCTCTCGGGCTTGCCGGATAATGGGGCCGCTCACAACTTTAAGGAGATTGATCGATGGCGATGACATCGCGCTACTACCGGGCGCTCGGTCCCCACGGCTTCCACCGGGTTCACTACACCGAATGGGGCGATCCCGCCAATCCCAAGGTGCTGATCTGCGTCCACGGACTGACCCGCACCGGCCGCGACTTCGATTTCTTGGCCGCCGCGCTGGAGCACGAGTATCGAGTGATCTGCCCGGACGTGGTCGGGCGCGGCCGGAGCGAATGGCTGGCCGACAAGAGCGATTACACCTATCCGCTGTACGTCAACGACATGGCGATGCTGCTGGCTCGGCTCGACGCCGAGCGGATCGACTGGGTCGGCACTTCGATGGGTGGCCTGATCGGCATCTTCCTGGCCAGCTACCCCGGCTCGCCGATCCACAAGCTGCTGGTCAACGATGTCGGGCCGTTCATCCCCGCCGCCGGCCTGAAGCGGGTCGCCATGTACCTTGGCCAGGAGCATGTCTACGACAGCTTCGAGGAGATGAGTCGCGCCCTGCGCGCCTTCGCGGCCACCTTCGGCAACCTGACCGACGCGCAGTGGCGGCACATGCTCATCCACAATTCCCGCCAACTGGAAGACGGTCGCTACACGACCGGCTACGATCCCGGCATCGTCGAGATCTTCAAGAAGCTGGTCATCGACGACATCAAGGACATCGATCTGTGGCCGCTGTGGGACGCCATCCGCTGTCCGGCCCTGGTATTGCGCGGGGTGTATTCCGACGTGCTGACTCACGCCGACGCCATCGCCATGACCGAGCGTGGCCCCCGGGCGCGACTGATCGAGTTCCCCGGCATGGGCCACGCGCCGGCGCTGATGGCCGACGATCAAATCGCGGTGGTGCGCGACTGGCTGTTGGCGGACTAGTAGGCTGACGCAAAAGTTTTGACAGGTTCAGAAGCGTAGGGTGGATAAGCGAAGCGCATCCACCGCGTCGGGCCGCAGGCGGATGCGGCGCGGAACACCTCATCCACCCTACACCCGATCATGACCTGTCAGAATTTATGCGGCGATCCACTAGACGACCAGAGGCTAACCCTCAAGCCGCCGGAACACCAACGTGGCGTTGGTGCCGCCAAAACCGAAGCTGTTGGACATCACCACCCTCAGGTCGGCATCGTCGACCCGCTCGCGCACGATGGGGAAGCCCTCCGCCGCTGGGTCGAGAGTCTCGATGTTGGCCGAAGCGGCGATAAAGCGGTTGTCCATCATCAGCAACGAATAGATGGCTTCGTGCACGCCCGCCGCGCCCAGCGCGTGGCCGGTCAGCGACTTGGTGGCGCTGATCGGTGGAATGCGATCACCGAACACCTCGCGAATCGCCTCCAGCTCCTTGATGTCGCCGGCCGGGGTGCTGGTGCCGTGGGTGTTGATGTAATCCACCGGCTCGCTCACCCCTTCCAGCGCCTGCCTCATGCAGCGCAGCGCGCCCTCGCCGGAGGGCTGCACCATGTCGAAGCCGTCCGAGGTCGCGCCGTAGCCGACCAGTTCGGCGTAGACCCGCGCCCCGCGTCGGCGGGCGTGCTCCAGTTCCTCCAGCACAACGATCCCACCGCCACCGGAGATCACGAAGCCGTCGCGGTTAGCGTCATACGGACGCGAGGCGGTTTGTGGGGTGGCGTTGTACTTGGTGGACAGCGCGCCCATGGCGTCAAACAGATGAGTCAGGCTCCAGTGCACCTCCTCGCCACCACCGGCGAACACGATGTCCTGCTTGCCCCACTGGATCAGTTCGCCGCCGTGGCCGATGCAGTGCGAGCCGGTGGCGCAGGCGGAACCGATGCTATAATTGACGCCCTTGATCTTGAACGGGGTCGCTAGACAGGCCGTGGTCGTGCTGCTCATGGTGCGTGGCACCATGTACGGTCCAACTCGCTTCAGGCCCTTGTTGCGCAGCAGATCAGCGGCCTCCACCATGTTCTGCGGACTGCCGCCACCGGTGCCAGTCACCAACCCCGTGCGCGGGTTCGACACCATCTCCTCCGGCAACCCGGCGTCGGCGATGGCCTCACGCAGGGCGATGTAATTGAAGGCGGCGGCGTCGCCCATGAACCGCAGCATCTTGCGGTCGATCAGCGCCGCCAGATCCACCCGCAGCGGCCCGCGCACATGGGAACGCAGCCCCATGGCCTTGTAATCCTCCGCGAATTCCAGGCCGCTGCGACCCTGCCGCAGCGATTCCAGCACTTCCCAGCGGTCGTTGCCGATGCTGGACACGATACCAATACCGGTAATCACTACCCGTCTCATCGTTGCTACCCTCAAAAGCCGTCGGTCGAGGTGAACAATCCGACCCGCAAATCCTTGCCGGTGTAAATGGTCCGGCCATCCACCTCCAGGTTGGCGTCGGCGATGCCCATGACCAATTTGCGCAGGATGACCCGCTTCATATGAATGTGATAGGTGAGTTTTTTCGCTTCCGGGCGCACCTGGCCAGTGAACTTGACCTCACCGCAACCCAGCGCCCGCCCTCGCCCCTGGCCACCCATCCAGCCCAGGAAAAACCCAACCAGTTGCCACATGGCATCCAGCCCCAAACAGCCCGGCATGACCGGATCGCCGATGAAGTGACATTGGAAAAACCACAGATCGGGATGAATATCCAGTTCCGCGACGATCTCGCCCTTGCCGTATTGGCCACCCTCGGAACCGATATGGACGATGCGATCCATCATCAGCATGTTCGGCAAGGGCAACTGCGCGTTGCCAGGGCCGAACAACTCGCCACGGGCGCAGGCAAGCAGTTCCTCGCGATTGTAGCTGGATTTTTTATTCACGACCTTGGATATCCTGTGTGCAATGGAAAAAATCGAATTGAAAATTATAAAGGATTTTTACCGGCCGATAACCAAGCGGCTCATTAACGCCTCCCCACGATTTTAGCGCGAGATCGCCTTATGAACGCACTCGACGATGCTCTGGTCCCGAACGCGATGCGGTTGGCGGAATACGCTCATCGCCAGCGCGACCATCGCCGCAAGGCTCCGCCCGGCGAGGACCGGCCGGCCTATTTCCTGCACCTGGCCGAGGTGGCGTGGCTGCTGATGGAGAGCGGCATCCGCGACCCGGAACCGGTGGCCGCCGCTTACTTGCACGACATCGTCGAGGATTGCGGCTACGACGAAGCGACGTTGGCGGCGGCCATCGGCAACGCGCGGGTGGCGGCGCTGGTCGCCGCCGTGTCGGAGACCGACAAGCGCCAGAGTTGGGAAACCCGCCAGCAACATTACCGCGAACGCTTGGCAATGTTGAACGACCCGGTGATTCTGGCGCTGTCCTGCGCCGACAAGACCTCCAACCTGACCGACATGAACCGGCTGATGGCCAAGGGGCATCCGGTCGGCAGCTTCACCCAGCGCGGTTTCGAGGCGCAACGGGCCAAGTTCGAGGCCTTGGACGCCTTGTTCCACGGCCGGACCCCGGAGCGGCTGTACCAGCGGTTCCAGCGGGCGCTGGCGGAATTCCAGGAACGGGGTCGAGCACCGGCTTGATCTTCCCCGGTTTGACCGTTCAACCCTCCGGCCGATCCGTCCCAATCTTGTCCTCGGCGCCGGCCAGCAGATTCTGGATGTTGGAGCGGTGCCGCCAGACCAGCAGCCCAACCATCAACAGCAGGGCGGCGAACGGAACGCCTCGCATCCCGAATCCCCAGGCGAACAGCGGCGTCAACGCGGCGGCGGTCAGCGCCGCCAGCGAGGAAACCCGCGCCACGAAAGCCATGAACAACCAGGTCGCCAGCGCCGCCAGCGCCACCAGCCAGGCCAGGCCGAGAATGACGCCGAAGGCGGTCGCCACCCCCTTGCCGCCCTCGAAGCCGAAAAACACCGGGTACAGATGCCCCAGGAACGCCGCCAGCGCGGTCAGGGCCAGTCCGGTTTCATCCAGGCCGACCCACCGCGCCAGCAGCACCGGCAGCAGACCCTTGAGAAAATCGCCGGCCAGGGTAATGGCAGCAGCCTTTTTGCCGCCAAAGCGCAAGACATTGGTGGCGCCCGGATTGCGCGAGCCTTCGCTGCGGGGATCGGGCAGACCCATCGCCCGGCAGACGATGATCGCGGTGGAAATGGAGCCGGCCAGATAGCCGAACACGACGAACGACAAGGTTACGAGCATGGGATGTGCTGCCAACCGATTGCGGCTGAAATAAAATCGCCGCACTGCTCGATGTCTCCCGTCACCGGGCCCCCGAGCCAAACGCCCAAAGCGTCGTGCGGCCTGATTTCAGTATATCACGCCTATTAAGAATACCGGCGCAAGGGCCGGCTGGAACCGGGACGGTAATTTTGCCCTAAGATAAACCACCGCGCGGAGCCCCGCCATGGATATCATTTTCATCCGCGACCTGCGAGTCGAAACCCTGATCGGCGTTTATCCCACGGAGCGCCAGAAGCGCCGAACCCTGCTCCTCGACCTGGAACTGGGCGCCGACATTCGCCCGGCGGCCGCGACCGACCGCCTGGGCGACACCCTGGATTATCAGGCCGTGGCGCGGCGGCTGGTCGAGTTCGCCGCCGCCAGCGATTGCCAGTTGGTCGAAACCCTGGGTGAGCGCATCGCCGATCTCGTGTTGCGGGAATTCGCCGTACCCTGGTTGCGGTTGACCGTGCGCAAGCCCGGCGCGGTGCGTGAGGCCGGCGAGGTCGGCGTCATGATCGAGCGCGGCCGCCACGATCTTGCCTGACGCCATGGCCCGCCCTCGCCCCGGCGGCGGCAAAACAAATCACTACAATCGACTCCACTGCGCCCGCTTTTGCTCCCGGATGCGCGGCATCATCACGGCTACCAACAGGCAAGCGCCCAGGATCATCACTCCCATCAAAAATCGAATACTGTCGTTGTCGTTGCGCAACGCCCGGTTTTCCTGCTGGGCGATTTGCAGTTCCCGTTCCAGGGTCACCGCCTGCTCCTGCAAAGCCTTGTTGCGCTCGTCGATCGCCACGGTGTCGGCCGCCACCTTGCGATAGTACGCCAGTTGCTGGCGCAGGCGCAGGGATTCCTCGTAAAGCTGGGGATAGCTCTTGGCTTCCACGCCGGGTTTGCTGACCATGCTGTCCATATGCTGCTGGAGTTCAAAGTGCCGCGCCTTCAACTGCTCCAACTCCTGGCGCGTCTGGGCCAGTTGCTCCTGACTGCTGGGGGTGGAGCCGAGTTGGTCGCTGGGCAGCCAGCCTTTCATACCAGTGGGAGTGCGAATCTGGGTATAGCCCTTGGCCGTGTCCACCTGCAACACCTGGATCGGGGAACCATTCCGCACCGCGCCGATCACTCGGTGGCGATTGGAAGCGCCCGCCCGCAACGGTATCTCCACGGTATCGCTGACATAGACGGCAGCCACGGGCTGAGTGGCCGAACCAGGTTGGGCCGGGGCCGAAACCAGGGCGCAGGGAAACAACAGCAACGGCAGGGCGAACAATGGCGTTTTCATGCGAAGGCGGCGGTAAGCCCAAACGGGCGAGGAAGGGATCAAGCCGAACCCTGATTATTCTAACGGAATTGCGGCGCGAGTTGCATCCATGAACACTCTGATTGCGACGACGGGCAGCCCGGCGGCGTCTGTGATAAAACGCTATCTCGTTCTCCACCATTCCCAGTGCACCGCGCGCCCATGACCCTGCCCGTCGATCCGCTCAATACCTTGCCCGCGCCCGATCCCGCCGCCGCCGCGCACAGCGCGCGGTTGCTCGACATTCTGCGCGCCGCCATCGCCGACGCGGGCGGCGCCATCAGTTTCGCTCGGTTCATGGACCTAGCCCTGTACGCGCCCGGCCTGGGCTATTACCGCGCCGGTGCTCGCAAGTTCGGTCCGGGCGGCGACTTCGTCACGGCGCCGGAGCTGTCGCCCCTGTTCTCGCGCTGCCTGGCCCACCAGTGCCAGGATATCCTAGACGCGCTTGGCGGGGGCGACATCCTCGAACTCGGCGCCGGCACCGGCGTCATGGCCGCCGATATCCTGCTGGAACTGCGCGCCCTGGACGCCCTGCCGCAACACTACGCCATCCTGGAACCGAGCGGGGAACTGCGCCAGCGCCAGCGTCAAACCCTGGCTGACCGGGCGCCTGCGTTGCTGGATCGGGTGGCCTGGCTGGACGCGCCGCCGGACTCCGGCTTTCGCGGCGTCGTGCTTGGCAACGAAGTGCTAGATGCGCTGCCGGTCGAACGCTTCCGCGTCACCGCGCGCGGCCCGCGCCGCTCGACGGTGGTCTGGACCGAAACCGGTTTGGCCTGGGCCGAGGGCGAGGAGGACCCGGTGGTAACCGCCACGGTTGCCCGGATCGAAGCCGAACTGGGTTGGCGCTTACCCGAGCACTACTGCTCTGAATACGTCCCCCATTTGGCAGACTGGCTGCGAACCATCGCCGAACCGCTGGCGGCGGGCGCCCTGCTGTTCGTGGACTATGGCTATCCGCGCCGCGCCTATTATCACCCCGAGCGCGTCGACGGCACCTTGCTCTGCCACTACCGTCACCGGGTTCACGCCGACCCACTGATCTTGCCGGGCTTGCAGGACATCACCGCTAGCGTGGATTTCACCGCCGTGGCCGACGCCGCCCGCGCCGCTGGACTGGAAGTCGCCGGTTACTCCCGTCAGAACCATTTCCTGTTCGGCTGTGGCCTGATGGAATTGCTGGCCGAGTTGGACCCCACCGATACCGTCCGTTATCTGGAACAGGTCCGCCAAGTCAAACTGCTGACTCTGCCGGGCGAAATGGGCGACCGATTTCAGGCTATCGCCCTGACCCGGAATCTGGATATCCCGCTGCGAGGTTTCGCCTTCCGCGACGAGCGCGGCCGGCTATAGTTTGCCCAAGCATCCCGCGATCCGGAGACGCCGCGCATGGGCCAGGAAATTTCCCGCTCGACCTTTACCCGCCAGGATTTTCGCCGCTTCCGGGCGCGACTGCGTCAGGAAACCGCAACCTTGGGCGAGTGGTTTCACGCCGGGCGATTCGCACCGACCGGCGGCGTCGCCGGTTTCGAGATCGAAGCCTGGCTAGTGGATCGCCGGGGCCAGCCCGCGCCGCTCAACCGGGTTTTTCTGGAGCGACTGGCAGATCCACTGGTGGTGCCGGAACTCAGCGTGTTCAACATCGAACTGAATACCCCACCCCTGCCTCTGCGCGACGACGTGTTGCGGCGGATGCACGCCAATCTGGAAAGTCTGTGGCGACGCTGCCAGCGGACGGCCGCCGAACTGAACGCAGCGGTGGCGCTCATCGGCATCCTGCCAACCTTGCGAGTTCAGGACCTGAGCCCGGACCACATGTCCGACCAGCAGCGTTACCGGGCTATCAACGACCAGATTCTGTCGCGGCGGCGCGGGCGGCCGATGGCGCTGGCCATTCACGGCGCCGAAACCCTGTGCCTGACCCATCCCGACGTGATGCTGGAAGCCGCCACCACTTCGTTCCAGACCCATTTACAGGTCACGGCCCGCGACGCGGCGGTGTTTTTCAACGCCGCGCTGGCGCTGTCGGCGCCGATGGTGGCGGTCGCCGCCAATTCGCCGCTGCTGTTCGGCAAAACACTGTGGCAGGAAACCCGCATTCCGCTGTTCGAACAGGGCGTGGCGCTGGCCGGCGGAACGCGCGCCAATGACCCAAGCCACCCGCGGGTCACTTTTGGCGGCGGCTATGTCCAGGACTCGCTGCTGGAACTGTTTGCGGAAAATCAAACCTATTACCCGCCGCTGCTGCCGGTGGACCTGAGCGCGGAAGCCGACGCGCGGTTGCCGCACCTGCGCCTGCACAATGGCACCATCTGGCGCTGGAACCGACCGCTGCTGGGTTTCGAGGCCGACGGAACGCCGCATCTGCGCATCGAGCATCGGGTGATGCCCGCTGGCCCCAGCATTCCCGATACCATCGCCAACGCGGCGCTGTATTACGGGCTGGTCCACGAACTGGCGCGGGCGACGCCGCCGATCGCCGCGACGCTGGAATTCGCCCATTGCCGGGCGAATTTCTACGCGGCGGCGCGCGATGGGCTGCAAGCCGAGGTGAGGTGGCTGAACGGCCAGTGGTTGCCATTGCGGCGGCTGCTATTGGAAGAGTTGCTGCCGCTGGCCCGACGCGGGCTGCGGGCGTTGGATATCCATCCGGCGGATATCGCCGAATATCTGGATTTGATTACCGCGCGGGTTGAGAGCGGTCGCACCGGCGCCGACTGGCAGCGGCGGTTTCTCGCCCGCCATGGACCGGACTTGAATGCACTGACCCTCGCTTATCTGGAACGGCAGCAAAGCGGCCAGCCGGTGCACGAGTGGCCCTGCTGAATTCCGCTACTTACCCCGGCCTCACCGCATAGCCAAATGTGAAAGGGACGCGAAGATCAATCCGTCAAAATTCAATTCCCCGCTGCGCCTTCACGCCCTGCTCACGGTAGGGGTGTTTCACGCAGCGGATTTCGCTAACCAAATCCGCCAGATCCACCAGCACCGCCGGAGCATTACGCCCCGTCACCGCGATAT
Organism: Candidatus Contendibacter sp.; assembly: GCA_029624675.1. Classification (GTDB taxonomy): domain Bacteria; phylum Pseudomonadota; class Gammaproteobacteria; order Competibacterales; family Competibacteraceae; genus Contendibacter. The sequence continues at coordinate 18,547 of JARSSP010000062.1, read as the reverse complement.
GCAGCTCCGGTCGCCGGTTGGAGAATGTTGCCAGCACCCGCGCTAGATCAAGGTAACTGTAGTTCAGCACGACGTTGAGTTCATCCAGGATGATCAGATCGTAGCGGGGATCGCGGATCATCCGTTCCGCCTCGGCCCAGGCGGATTCCGCCGTGGCGATATCCTGCGCCCGGTTCTGGGTCAGCCAGGTAAAACCATCGCCAAGAGTCTGAAAATCCACGGTCTCGAACCGGGTCAACACCGCCCGTTCGGCGCTGTCCCGCCCGCCCTTGATGAACTGCACCACCCCGACCCGCATTCCGTGACCGACCGCGCGCAGCGCCATGCCGAACGCGGCGGTGGTCTTGCCCTTGCCGGGGCCGGTGAACACCATCAGCAGGCCCTTCTCGCGGGTGGCGCGCGCCTGCTTACGCTCGTAACCCGCCTTGCGGCGGGCGGTGTGGCGGGTGTGGTCGGAGGGATGGGCTTCGGAATTATCGACGAGGAGGATTTGCCAGGGTTGCGCCAAAAAGGGGAGGTTTGGTGAATCCTCCAAAAAGCCGATCACGTTATCGTTGGCCGGCAAAAGCGCGCGGTTCATGCAAAGCTCCGGTTGGTCAGCCGTTCATGATGGATGCCAGGAAGAAGAAGCCTCCATGCCGGTGTCATTGGGCGACATGGCCGCCAGCGGCGCGATCAACGGTAGTTCAAGGCTGAACTCGGCGCCCTGACCCAGAACGCTGTGGACCGTAATCGTCCCACCCAGCAGGCCAGTCACCAGATTATAGACGATGTGCAAGCCCAGCCCGCTGCCGCCCTGACCCAGCCGCGTGGTGAAAAACGGGTCGAACAGGCGACTCAAATGCGCCGGGTCTATCCCGTTGCCATCATCGCTCACCCGCAGACCGACGCGGCCGGGCGCGGCGGGAATGCTTTCAATCCGAATGACACCCCGTTCACGCCCGTCAAAGGCATGCACCAGTGCGTTGGTGATCAGATTCATCAGCACTTGACCCAGCGGGCCGGGAAAGCTGTCCAGCCGCAAGGCAGGATCAATAGCCACTTCCAGCGTCGCCGGCGAGCGGCGCAGGGTCGGGCTGAGAGCGAGGGCGATCTCATGCACCACTTCATCGAGGGCGAACGCGCGCCGCTGATAACTGGACTGATCCACCGCCACCTGCTTGAAGCTGCTAATCAGATCCGCCGCGCGTTGCAGGTTGCGTTGCAGAATCTCGCTCCCTTCGCGCACGGTCTCAATGAAATGCCGCAGGGCGGAGCGCGTAAGCCCCGCCGGGAGCTGGACGGTGAAATCGCGCTCCCGGTCGGCCAAGGTGCTAGCGGCTAGCACGGCGTTGCCAATCGGCGTATTGAGTTCATGGGCGATGCCCGCCACCAGTTTGCCCAGCGCCGCCAGCTTCTCGGCCTGGACCAACTGGGTCATGGCTTGGCGCAGTTCGGCGGTGCGCTCGGCGATCAGATCCTCCAAATGATCGCGATATTGTCGCAGCTCCGCCTCGGCGCGCTGACGCGCCGCGCTGACCAGCATCTCCGCCGCGATGGCGGCGATCGCGCCGGCGAAGGCTTCCTCGTCCGCCCGCCACTCGCGGAGTTCCCCGACATGTTCCAGACACACTACACCCGCCAGCCGGCCGCCGGTGCAGACCGCCGCATCGAGCATGGAGGTGATGCCCAGCGGAATCAGATAGCCCTCGGTGAATTCGCTGGTGCGCGGATCGGTTCGGGCATTCGCCGCGTAGATGCGGCCTTCCCCTTCCAGCGCCTGGAAGTATCGCGGGTACTCCTTGGCGAGCAGGATCATGCCTGCGGCGTGTCGCCGTGGACCGGCCTCGAACAGGTCGGCGCAACGCAATTCCGCCCGGTCCACCGACAACAGCCAGACGCTGGCCCGCGCGACGCCAAGGGCTGCGCAGGCCGTTTCGGTGAGGATCTGGAAATTTTCGATGGCGACGCCGCCTGCGATCTTCTCATCGGTCGTCAGCTTTACCAGGGCCGTCCGCTGCCGTTGGGCGCGTTCGGCGCCCTCGCGAATGGTCTCCTCAATCCGCTTGCGCTCGGTGATGTCACGGGCGTAGCCAACCGTGCCGATGACGCGATCGCCCACCCGCACGGGCGATTTGTAGGTTTCGAACCAGCAGCGCGACTGGCCCGCCCGCTCGATCAGTTCCTCAATATACCTCGGCTCGCCGCTGGCCAGGACCCACCGGTCATCGGCCCGATAAACCTCGGCCAGGTCGCTGGGCCAGATATCCAGATCAGTCTTGCCGATCAGCGCCTCGGATGCGTCGAACCCACAGGCGCGCGCGAACAGCGCGTTGACCGCCAGAAAACGGCTCTCCTCATCCTTCAGCCAGACCAGGAACGGGAAGCTGTCGAGCAAGGCGCGCTGATATTCCATATAGGCGCGCAGTTTCTCCTCCGTTTGCTTGCGCTCGGTGATGTCGAGGATGATCCCGGTAAAAACCAGCTCGCGCGCACGCTTCGCGGGGCTGGAAACGCCCTTGAACCAGATCAGTTCGCCCGTCGGCTTGATAAACCGTCCTTCAAAATCCCAAGGACTGGCTGTAGCGACAGCTTGCTGGATCGAAACGAGGAACGGTTCCCGGTCTTCAGGCATGATATGCGCGGTGAATTCGGCAAAGGCGTCTTCCAGCCGGGGGGTTATGCCAAAGACTTCTCCCGCGCGCGCGCTGAAGTAGGAAAGCCCCCGTTCGCCGGTCGGCCGGGCGTAGAACTGGTAAACGACGCCTGGAACGTTGTTGGCGATGTTGTGCAACCGTTCCCGGCTTGCCCGCAACGCCGCCTCGGTCTGTTTTTGCTCGGTAATGTCCTGGATCGCCACGGCGACCCCGGCAGACGGATCACCGGGTTGCAGGGGCGCGGCGTGGAGCGACGCGTCGAGCAAGGTTCCATCGGCCCGGCGAAAGCGCGTCTCGGCGTAACTGAAGCCCGTTTCCCAGAGCCGGTCGTACAGGACATGACCGACCCGCAGGAACTCCTCGTCCGTCTCATAAACCAGGCGCGAGCTGTATCCCTCCAACGCCGTGCGCGGGTAACCCGTGATCTCACAGATACGATCGTTCACCGAGAGCAACACCCGACCCTGGAGTATCACCAACCCTACCGGCACGGCGCTAAACAGGCCGCGCAGCGTCGCCTCGCTTTCCCTGAGCGCCGCCTCCACCCGTTTTTTGTCGGTGATATCCACAGTCATGGACAGAATCCGCGCCTCGCTCTGGCCCTGCAACAGAACGGAAGAGTAGAGCGTGTGGATCAGCGAGCCACTGCGCTGTTTCACGATGGCTTCCACATTCTTGATCACGCCATGGCGCTGCAACGCCTCCAGGCTAGCGGCGGCTTCCGCCTCGCTCACGTGAGCGATGTCGCTTACGCGGAGTGCGCGCATCTCTTCCCGACTGAGTCCTATGGTGTCGGCGCAGGCCTGGTTGACGTTCAGGTACTGGCCGTCGAGGCTGGTGATGGCAATGCCATAGGGCGCATGATCGAAGATCGCGCGGAATTTCCGTTCACTCTCAGCCAGCGCGTTTGCAGCGCGCTCGCGCTGGGTTAGGGATTGAACGAGCACGAAACCCAGCCACGCGGCGGCGAGCAACGGGACCAGTGCAACGACAACCTTCGCCAGCGTTCGCTGTCGCCAGGGATCGGTGATCTCCGCGTAGGTCATGGACACGGTGGCGATGATCGGAAACGACGCCACCCGCTGGTAGGAAATAATGCGATCCGAGGCGTCGAAGCCGGCGGACAGATTTCTGAAAACCCCTGAAGAGGATTGGGGCAACTCGCGGGTGAACAGGAGTCGGTCGCTGAGATTGGTGTTCATCGCCTCGCTGGAAAATGGCGACTGCACGAGGATTTGCCCGTCATCACGAATCAGGAGAAACCGCCCGGTCCGCCCCAAATCGAGTTTCTGGTAAAAGGCATCGTAATAGGTCGGATCAAAGGCGCAGCCGATCACGCCGGCCAGCGAACCATCGGGGTGGGATAACCGCCGAGTGATAAAAAAACGCCATCGTTTGGTCAGAGCGCCCACTTCCGGCTTGCTGAAGAATAACTCGCTTGTGGACGCATTTTGGCGATGAAACTGCGTGTAATCGCGATAGTCGAGAGGCGTTTTATCGACCGGGTACACCGCGGTATTTGCGACGCTGACCGCATCGGCGTTCATGATGCTGATCCAGCCGATCTGGGGGAAATGCCGGATGAGGGCCTGCATTTCCTGGCGGAGTTCCTGTTCCGAGAAGTCGGCCAGGTCGCGATGATTCAGGTCAGCGTGGGCCTGGTCGAGCACCCACTGGGCGGACTTGAAGGTCGCCCTTGCATGTTCGGCCAACGCGACGCGGTAACTGGTCAGGCGTTGCTCGGCGGCCTCCAGCGTGCGGCGATAATCCACCCAGGAATCGTAGGCGAGAAATCCCACCACCAGACTGGTCAGAAGGACGCCAAATAGAAAAATCAGCCGTTTCGCCCGTGGATATGAGTTTGGTGAGTCGGTTGAATCGTGCTGGGTATTCATCGTAATTACTTGGTCGTTCCAATTCCTGGACGAGGCCGCCCGGCAATGCCTCGGCGGGCGCGCTCGAAATGCGCGGAGGGCATCATGGCCGCCGCTTTCCCACTCCCGTCATTCCTTCAAGTAAATACGATTTCTTGCCCTTTGTCCGTGTCTTCCGTGTCTTCCGTGGACAAAATTAAAGAAGCAGGGAGACCCAGGGACTCGTCAGATGTGAAAGCTGAACCGAGTCCAGCTCAGCGGCGTCCAGTCGGGGTCGAGACCGGCGTCGTCGCCGGCCACGTCCAGGCCGCACTTGCGGGCGAAGTAGCGATGAAACGCCAGACTGGGCGTCAATTCGGGATGAAACACGGTGACCAGAATCCGGTCGTCCTCCGCCGCCGCGATGTAGTCGTCCAATCGCAGCAACACCCGCACCCCCTCCCCCGCCCGCACGATCTTCGGCGCGCGGATGAAGGTCAGCGGAATCGGCTCGCGAGCCACCGTCGGGGCCAGCGCCTCGCGGTTGAAGCTGTCGAGCTGGCTACCGAAGGCGTTGCGGTTGACCGCAATGTCGATCAACCCCAGAAATGGAGCCTCGCCGATATTTTCCCGCGCCAGCAGAATCGCCCCGGCGCAGGTGCCCCACAGTTTGAGACCTTGGTCATACGCTTGCCGGATCGCCTTGTCCAGGCTAAAGATATTCAGCAACCGCGACAAGCAGGTACTCTCGCCGCCCGGAATGATCAACCCAGCCAGTCCTTCCAGATCGGCGGCGCGCTTGACCGGCCGCGCGGCCACACCCACTCGCCGCAGATGATCGAGATGCTCTTGCACCCCGCCCTGCAAGTCCAACACGCCGATCCCGCCAGGGTCGGCGACCGCGTCCATCACCAGCCCCGCCCCGCTAGCCGTTCCCCGCTGGCCATCGTGGCGACATCCAGCCCGGCCATCGGTTCGCCCAAGTCCATCGAGACGTCCAGCAGTTGCTCGGGATCGTTGAAATAGGCGGTGGCCTTGACGATGGCGCGGGCGCGGCGGGCTGGATCGCTGGACTTGAAGATGCCCGAGCCGACGAACACGCCATCGCAGCCCAACTGCATCATCAGGGCCGCGTCGGCGGGGGTGGCGATGCCGCCGGCGGCGAAGTTGACCACCGGCAAGCGGCCCAGCTTCTTCACGTCCAGGGCCAGTTCGTAGGGAATGCCGTTGACCTTGGCGAAGCTCATGATTTCCTCCGCCGGCAGGGCGGTCAGTTGGCGAATCTCCCGGTTCATGGTCCGCATGTGGCGCACCGCCTCGACCACGTTGCCGGTGCCGGCCTCGCCCTTGGTGCGGATCATCGCCGCGCCCTCGGCGATCCGCCGCAGCGCCTCGCCCAGATTGCGCGCCCCGCAGACGAACGGAATCTCGAAGCGGGTCTTGTCGATGTGGCATTCCTCGTCGGCCGGGGTCAGCACCTCGCTTTCGTCGATGTAATCGATCCGCAGGGCTTGCAGGATCTGCGCTTCCACGAAATGGCCGATGCGCGCCTTGGCCATGACCGGGATGGTGACCGCTTCCTTGATCGCCTTGATCAGGCCCGGATCGGACATCCGCGCCACCCCGCCCTGCTTGCGGATGTCGGCCGGCACCCGCTCCAGGGCCATCACCGCCACCGCGCCCGCTTCCTGGGCGATCTGGGCCTGTTCCACGTTGACCACGTCCATGATGACGCCGCCCTTGAGCATCTGCGCCAGTTGCGCGTTCAAAAGATAACGATTCTCTGCCATGCTGGTACTCATTCATAATGACGAAAAGACGGTCGCGAAAGGCGCGCCGCCCGGATCGACCCACTTGCGAAGGCGATGCAGTATATCACCGTCGCGGTTGAGCGCCGCACCCCTCCCGTGACCGCCGCCAAGTCCCGGGAATTCCATTCGCCGTTCAAGGCACCATCATCGCCCCACGGAGGCAACCGACATGAAACGCGGCATCATCGGCATCCCCCTGGGCGACATCGCCGGCGTCGGCCCGGAAATCGTGGTCAAGGCGCTGGCCAATCCGGCCGTTTATCAAACCGCGCGCCCGCTGGTCATCGGCGACGCCAGCGCCCTGCGCCGCGCCCTGCGGGTCACCGGGCTGGACTTGGCGTTGCGGATCGTGACCGATCCCGCCCAGGGCCAGTACCAGCCCGGCGCTATCGACCTGGTGGACTTGGCCAACGTGGACGCCGAACAGGTGGCGTTCGGCCAAGTTCAGGCCGCGGCCGGCCGCGCCGCCTGTGAGTTCATCGAACACGCCGTGACTTTATGCCAGGCCGGTCAGGTGGACGCGCTGGCTACCACGCCGATCAACAAGGAAGCTTTCAAGGCCGCCGGCATCCACGACATCGGCCACACTGAACTGCTGGGCCGACTGACCGGAACCCACGATCCGCTCACCCTGTTCCAAGTCTTTGACCTCAAGGTGTTCTTCCTCAGCCGCCACGTTTCGCTGGCCGGCGCGATTCAACTGGTCACCCGGCGGCGGGTGCTGGACTATCTCCAACGCTGCGCCCGGGCGTTGGAAACCCTGGGCTTTCCCCAACCCCGCCTGGCGGTGGCCGGACTCAACCCGCACGGCGGCGAGCACGGTCTGTTCGGCGACGAGGAAAGCCGGGAACTGGAGCCCGCCATCGCCGACGCGCGCCAGATGGGCATCGACGTCGCCGGCCCCATCGCCGCCGATTCGGTATTCCACCTAGCCCTGAACGGTGCGTTTGACGCCGTGCTGTCGCTGTACCACGACCAGGGCCACATCGCGACCAAGATGGTGGATTTCCAGCGCACCATCGCCATCACCCTCGGCCTGCCCTTCATTCGCACCTCGGTGGATCATGGCACCGCGTTCGACTTGGCGGGCACGGGCATGGCCAATGCGCTGAGCATGACGGAAGCCATCCGGCTGGCTGCGGTTTACGCGCCAGGCTATCGCCTGGCTTGATCGACGGGCAACTTGTCAAGGCGGGAACGAATTCCGATACTATGGCGATGACCGAATCCACCTATCTGACCGACCAGTTCCTGATTGCCATGCCCGCGCTGGCCGACCCTAATTTCTTCCAGACCGTCATCTACATCGGCGAACACAACGCCAACGGCGCGTTGGGATTGGTCATCAACCGGCCGCTCAACCTCTCGCTCGAACAACTGTTGGACCATCTCAAAATCACCACCGATCACTTCGACCTGACCAAGATGCCGGTTTACTCCGGCGGTCCGGTGCAACCGGATCAAGGCTTTGTCCTGCATAGTCCCGTCGGTCACTGGGGCGCCACCCTGCGCGTCACCGACCAGCTCGGCATCACCACCTCCCGCGATATCCTGCAAGCCGTGGCGGACGGTCAGGGTCCCACTCACCTGTTGGTCGCGCTGGGCTACGCTGGTTGGGGACCGGGCCAACTGGAACGCGAACTGGTGGAAAACTCCTGGCTGTCCAGCCCCGCCGATTTCGACATCCTGTTCCATGTTCCCAGCGAGCGGCGCTGGCTCGCCGCCGCCGCCCTGCTGGGCATCGACCTGAACTTGTTGTCCACTGATGCCGGCCACGCCTGACCGTGGCCCTGCACCCGACCGCCACGCCGTCTTGCCGGATCGCGCTGGGTTTCGACTTTGGCCGCGCCCGCATCGGCGTCGCGGTTGGCGAAACCATCACCGGCGCGGCTCGCCCCCTGCGCACCCTGCCCGTTCGTCGCCAGTGCCCCGACTGGGACGCCATCGCCCGACTGATCGCCGAGTGGCGACCGGACTGGCTGGTAATCGGCGTGCCGCGCCATGCCGACGACACTGCCAGCGCGATGACCGAGGCCGCGCTGCGCTTCGGCCGTCAGTTGCAGGGCCGTTTTCATCTGCCAGTGGCGACCATGGACGAACGGCTATCCTCCTGGGAAGCCGAACGCCGCGAGTTTGAGACCGCCGCCAACCGCCGCCGAAGCCATGATCCCACTCTGGACGCCCAGGCGGCGGCGGTAATCCTGGAAAGCTGGTTCAACCACCAACGGAACCTCGCCTCATGCGCGACGCCGAATCCTTGATCGAAGCGATGGCCGACCCACTGCGCGATCTGCTAGCCGCGCGCGGCATTGCCGAACCGGTGCTGGTCGGCATCCATACCGGCGGCGTCTGGATCGCCGAACGCTTGCGCCAGCGGCTCGGTATCGCCGCTCCACTTGGCCAACTGGACATTTCCTTCTATCGCGACGATTTCAGCCGGATCGGCGTCAACCGGCAAGTTCGGCCCTCGGAACTACCGTTTGACGTTGACGGCCGCCATCTGGTGCTGGTTGATGACGTGCTCAACACCGGCCGCACCGTGCGCGCCGCGTTGAACGAACTGTTCGACTACGGCCGGCCGGCCTCGGTGCTGCTGGCGGTGCTGGTCGACCGGGGTGGCCGCCAATTACCGATCGAAGCGAACGTGGTCGGCGCTCGGCTGAAACTGATGGCGGACCAAGAAGTGCAACTGACCGGCCCCGAACCTTTGCAACTGGTCATCCAGCAAATCACTTTATGAGCGCCACCCACATCCAATTGGACTCACACGGTCGCCTGCTGCACTTCCTGACCGTCGAGGGACTGACCCGCCGCCATCTGACCGATATCCTCGACACCGCTGAATCGCTGCGCGGCGTGGCCGAGCGTCGGGTCAAGAAACTCCCCACCCTGCACGGCAAGACCGTGGTCAATTTGTTCTTCGAAGCCAGCACCCGCACTCGCACCACTTTCGAACTGGCGGCCAAGCGGCTCTCGGCGGACGTGCTCAATCTCAACATCGCCACCTCGTCGGCGGTCAAGGGCGAGAGCCTGCTCGACACCCTGCGTAACATCGAGGCGATGCAGTGCGACATGTTCGTGGTGCGCCACGAGCAGAGCGGCGCGGCGGAGTTTATCGCCCGCCACGTCAAGCCGCACATCGCCGTGCTCAACGCGGGCGACGGCCGCCACGCCCACCCCACCCAGGCGATGCTGGACATGTTCACCATCCGCCGCCACAAACCCGATTTTCCCCACCTGCAAATCGCTATCGTCGGCGACATCCTGCACTCGCGAGTGGCCCGCTCGCTGATTCACGCCCTCAACATCCTCGGCGCTGGCGAAATTCGGGTGATCGCGCCCCGGACCCTGTTGCCGGCCCAGGTCGAAACCTTGGGCGCGCGCGTGTTTTACGACCCTGGCCAGGGGCTGCGGGACGTGGACGTGGTGGTGATGCTGCGCTTGCAGAAGGAGCGGATGGAACGGGCGCTGTTGCCGACCGAGCAGGAATTCTTCCAGCGTTATGGCTTGACCGAGGACCGGCTGGCGCTGGCCAAGCCGGATGCCATCGTCATGCATCCCGGCCCGATCAACCGCGGAGTGGAAATCGACTCGCGGGTGGCCGACGGACCGCGCTCGGTGATCCTGGAACAGGTCACCAACGGCATCGCGGTGCGGATGGCCATCATGTCCATCACCCTGGGCAACCATGCCCGCCCGGCCGGAGGGACCGTCTGATGCACATCCTGATCCAGGGCGGCCGGGTGATCGACCCTGCTCACCACATCGATACGGTGGCCGATCTGTTCGTCGCCGTGGGGCGGATCGCCGGCCTGGGCCAGCCACCGGCGGGCTTCAAGGCCGAATGCGTCATCGACGCGCGCAGCCGCATCGTCTGCCCCGGCCTGATCGACCTTTGTGCCCGGCTACGCGAGCCCGGCCAGGAACACAAGGCCACCATCGCCAGCGAAACCCGCGCCGCCGCGGCCGGCGGCGTCACCACCCTGGTCTGCCCGCCCGACACCGACCCGGTGATCGACGAACCGGCCGTGGTGGAACTGATCCGCCGCCGCGCCGTGGCCGCGGGTCACGCGCGGGTGCTGGCGCTGGGCGCGCTGACCCACCGGCTGCGGGGCGAACGGCTGGCGGAAATGGCTGCCCTTAAGGAGGCCGGCTGCGTCGGCGTCGGCGACGGTGGTCGCCCCATCGCCAATACCCGCGTCCTGCGGCGGGCGCTGGAGTACGCCGCCACCTTCGGCCTGACCGTGTTCCTGACCCCGCTCGATCCCGAATTGGGTTTCGGTCTGGTCCATGAAGGCCCGGTCGCCACCCGGCTGGGACTGCCCGGCATTCCAGCGGCGGCCGAAACCGGCGCCATCGCCCGCGATCTGGAGCTGATCCGCGACATCGGCGTGCGGGTCCATTTTGGTCGGCTGTCCTGCGCCCGGTCGGTGGAGTTGGTGGCGCGCGCCCAAGCCGAAGGTTGGTCGGTCACCGCCGACGTCGCCGTTCACCACCTGCACCTGAGCGAAATCGACTTGGCGAGCTTCGACAGCCGCTGCCACGTTCGGCCGCCGCTGCGAGAATCGCGCGACCGGGACGCGCTCCGGACTGGTCTAGCCAGCGGCGCGCTGGGCGCGCTTTGCTCCGACCACCAGCCGCACGAGCCGGACGCCAAGGAAGCACCCCTCGGCGATACCGAGCCAGGCATCTCGGGACTGGATACGCTCCTCGCGCTCGGCCTGCGGCTGGCGCGGGACGGCGTGTTGCCGCTACCGACATTGATCGAGCGACTCACCTGGGGACCAGCGCGCATCCTGGGGCTGGATCGCGGTCATCTTGGCGTCGGCGCCCCGGCCGACGTGTGCGTGTTCGATCCGGACGCGGAGTGGCGAGCCGCCACCCTAAGCAGTCGCGGCCAAAACAGCCCGTTCATCGGCTGGGAACTGCCAGGGCGGGTGACGCACACCCTGCTGGAAGGGTACGTCGTACACGAGGTGTGAATGCAATGAAATGACCCGGTCTGGCTCCCACGCTCCAGCGTGGGAATTCCATCTGTGGAAGCTTCATTCCAGCGCGGGCAAACTATCCAGCGGCCAGCGCGGCAACACTTCGATAGCCGCATTCTCGCGCTGGCCGGCCGCCAGCCGCCGCCAACCGGCGTAGGCGATCATCGCGCCGTTGTCGGTGCAGAATTCCAGCCGGGGATAATGGACCTGCCCGCCCAATTCCGCCGTCATCCCCCGCAACCGCTCCCGCAAGCGTCGATTGGCGCCCACCCCACCGGCGATGATCAGCCGCTTCAGTTGGGTGGCCTCGAGCGCCCGCCGGCATTTGATCGCCAGCGTCTCCACCACCGCTTCCTCAAAGGCGTGTGCCACATCGGCCCGATTTTCCGCCGTCGGTTCCAGTGTCCGCCAAGTATTGATGGCGGCGGTTTTCAGACCACTGAAACTGAAGTCACAACCGGGCCGGTCGGTCATCGGCCGCGGAAACTTGAAACGTTTTAGAGTGCCCTGTTCCGCCAGCTTAGCCAACGCTGGGCCACCGGGATAGGGCAGGCCGAGCAGCTTGGCGGTCTTGTCGAAGGCCTCGCCGGCGGCGTCGTCCACCGATTCGCCCAGAATATGGTACTGGCCGATGCCGTCCACCCGCACCAGCAGGGTGTGGCCGCCGGACACCAGCAACGCCACGAACGGAAACGTCGGCGGATCCGGCTCCAGCATCGGAGCCAGCAGATGACCTTCCATGTGGTGGACGCCAAGGGCGGGAACGTTCCAGGCCCAGGCCAGGCCACGCCCGATGGTCGCCCCCACCAGCAGCGCCCCGATCAGTCCCGGTCCTCGGGTGTAGGCTACTCCATCGACTTGGCGCGGCTCGATGTTCGCCCGCTGGAACAGCCCGCGCAGTAGCGGCAGCGTCTTGCGAACGTGATCGCGCGAAGCCAGTTCCGGCACCACGCCGCCGTATTCGGCGTGCAGCGCGACCTGGCTGTGCAGAACGTGCGCCAACAAGCCACGCTCGCTGTCATATAGCGCCAGGCCGGTTTCGTCGCAGGAGGTTTCGATGCCGAGAATCACCATGGGAACTCGCTGGTTTTGCATTTGGTCATGGGCGTGACTACAATTCATCGTTTACCGATTCTTCAACCCGATATTGTACTCGACCATGAATGAGGTGATGGGTTAATGCCTTCCGTGAAAGTCAAAGAGAATGAGCCGTTCGACATCGCCCTGCGCCGCTTCAAGCGATCTTGCGAGAAAGCGGGCGTTCTATCCGAGGTCCGCCGCCGTGAGTCCTATGAAAAGCCCACTCAGGAACGCAAGCGCAAGCGAGCCGCCGCCGTCAAGCGCCATTTGAAAAAACTTTCCCGGGAAATCTCCCGTCGTACTCGGTCGTTCTAGATTGCCTATACCCGCCGCCACCGCCCGCGAGTTCGCCGTCATGTTGCTCAAAGACCGCATTCAGGATGACATGAAAGCCGCCCTGCGCGCCAAGGAAAAGCAACGCCTCGGCGCGATCCGTCTGATTCTGGCCGCCATCAAGCAGCGCGAGGTGGACGAGCGTATCGACTTGAGCGAAGCCCAGACGCTGGCGGTGCTGGAAAAGATGATCAAACAGCGCCGGGAATCGCTGGCCCAGTATCGGAGCGCGGGCCGCGAGGATCTGGCCGCCCAGGAAGCCTTTGAGATCGAGCTGATTCAGTCCTACCTGCCAGCGCCGCTGAGTGAGGCCGAACTGAATGCCTTGATCGTCCATGCCATCGCCGCGACCGGCGCCCAGTCGACGCGCGACATGGGCAAGGTCATGGCGGTGATCAAGGATCAGGCGCAGGGCCGGGCCGATATGGCGGCGGTCAGCACCCAAGTCAAGACTCATTTCGGCGCCTGAACCGCCACCGCGCCTTATTTCCCATCGTTTGTTCGCTTGACCGCTGACGGTCGGGCGCGCGTCCGCTAGGCTTTGGGGCTATGGCTGGCCGCATACCCCAGGAATTCCTCGATCAACTGCTAAACCGGGTGGATCTGGTCGAGATTGTCAACAGCCGGGTGCCGTTGCGCCGGGCAGGCCGTGAATTCATGGCCTGCTGTCCGTTTCACGCCGAAAAAACCCCGTCCTTTTCGGTCAGCCCCAGCAAACAGTTCTACCACTGCTTCGGTTGCGGCGCCCACGGCAACGCCATCGGCTTTCTGATGGCTTACGAGCGACTGGAGTTTCTGGACGCCGTGGAGGATCTGGCCCGGCACGCCGGGCTGGAAGTGCCCCATGCGGGCGGTGGTGGTGATTCGTTCCGGGCCCTGTTGGAACGGATCATCCAGGCTGACCGGTTCTTTCGTCAGCAACTGCGCGCCCATCCAACCCGGCAACGAGCGGTGGATTACCTGCGCCAGCGTGGCTTGACCGGCCAGATTGCCAACGTTTTCGGTATCGGCTACGCGCCACCGGGCTGGGATAATTTGTGTCACGCACTGCGCGCGGAAGGCGTCCCGGCCGAGGAACTGCTCGCCGCCGGGCTGGCCAGCCGCGACGAGCAAGGTCGACTGCGCGACCGCTTCCGTGATCGCATCATTTTCCCGATCCGGGACCGGCGTGGGCGGGTGATCGCCTTCGGTGGTCGGGCACTGGATGGCGACACCACGCCCAAGTATCTCAACTCCCCGGAAACTTCACTGTTTCGCAAGGGTGCGGAACTGTACGGCCTGTACGAGGCGCGCGCCCGAACCCGGTCGTTATCACGGCTGGTTGTGGTCGAGGGCTACATGGATGTGGTGGCGCTGGCCCAGCATGGCGTCGGTTACGCCGTCGCCACCCTGGGTACCGCCACCACCGCGGAGCACGTCGAACGACTGTTCCGGACGGTCAACGAACTGGTGTTCTGTTTCGACGGCGACCGGGCTGGACGCGCGGCGGGCTGGCGCGCGCTCGATGCGGCGTTGCCCTTCCTGCGTGATGGTCGGCAAGTCGGCTTTCTATTCCTGCCCGAGGGCGAGGACCCAGATACCCTGGTCCGCCGGGAGGGCCAGGCCGCGTTCGAACAGCGATTGGAGCAAGCCGTCCCGCTGGCTGATTACCTGTTCGCCGAACTGCGCGGTCAGACTGATCCTGAAACCCTGGCCGGTCGCGCCCGGCTGGCCGAACTGGCCCGGCCGCTGCTGGAAAAGCTGCCCGATGGCCATTTTCGCGATCTGATGGCCGAACGGCTGCGACGAGAGGCGGGGTTGACCGCCACCCGGCTGCGCCCACCACCCACCACCACCCGTCGCGCCGACCAGAATCCGCAACTGGTTCGCACCCCGTTGCGCAAGGCGATTGCCTTGTTGCTTCATCGGCCGGAACTGGCGCGGCAGGCGATGGTCAACGATTCCGCTCCCCTCAATGGCAACGAGCCGGGGGTGAAGCTGCTGGCCAAGTTGATTGAAATATTGCGCGATCATCCCCAGCTCAATGTGGCCGCCTTGCTGGAGCGCTACCGCGATACCCCGGAGGGTGCGATTTTGGAGCGGCTGGCCGCGTGGGAACCGGAGGCGCCGACGGAGGGTTTTCAGTTCGACACCGAATTCGCCGATATCCTGACCTACCTGCGGCGACGCGACGATCCGCGCGAGCGTCTGCCAGACATCTTGTTGCGGCGTGGCGTGCCTAGCGCCTTGAGCGCCGAGGAACGCGAGGCGCTGCGGAACTTGGGCAAGCCGCAAAAAATCTAAATGTTTTTGCTCACGATGGTTAAACGCAGCACTCGTGATACTATTATTGGTTCACATTTTTCCCACCTCAGTCTGTGAAAGGTCATGAGCGAGCAGCAACAGTCGCAATTGAAGAAGTTGATCGCCCGCGGCAAGGAAAAGGGGTTTCTGACCTATGCCGAGGTGAACGACCACCTCCCCGATGACATCGTCGATCCCGAACAGATCGAGGACATCATCGCGATGATCAACGACATGGGCATCGAAGTGCATGAATTCGTGCCCGACACCGAGACCCTGCTGCTCAACGAGAACCCGGTCAGCGCCGACGACGACGTGGTGGCCGAGGAAGCCGCCGCCGCGCTGGCGGCGGTGGACAGCGAGTTTGGCCGCACCACCGATCCGGTGCGGATGTACATGCGCGAGATGGGGACGGTCGAGCTGTTGACCCGCGAGGGTGAAATCCAGATCGCCAAGCGGATCGAGGAAGGCATGACCCAGGTGCTGTCGGCGCTGGCCAGCTATCCGCCGACCATCGGCGACCTGCTGCGGATTTACGATTCGATCAGCGAGAATGGCACCCGTCTGTCCGATATCATCAGCGGCTTCAATGACATTGAGGAAGTGGTTCCACCACTGCCAGACGAGGCGTTGCTGCTGGCGGCCGACGATCCGGACGCGGTGGTGGTCGTGGATGAAGTGGCGGTGGTGGTAACCGACGAGGAAGACGAGGATGGGGAGAACGCGACCGTGGTCGAGAGCGGTCCCGATCCCGAGGAAACCGCGCGCCGTTTTGCGGAATTACGCGTTCTCTACCAGGAAATGCTGGCCAACGTGGATGAACTGGGTCTTCGGCACGAACAAACCCGGTCGCTGCGCCAACAGATCGGTGATCGGTTCCTCCAGTTTCGTCTGGTGCCGAAGACCCTGGATCAACTGATCGCGGGCTTGCACGAACGGGCCGAACGCATCCGCGCGCATGAAAAGGACGTCATGAATGTCTGCGTCAATGGGGCGCAAATGCCGCGCAAGATCTTCATCACTTCGTTTCCGCAAAATGAAACCCGGCTGGACTGGGTGGATGAACACATTCAGATGGACAGGAAGTACTCGCCCCTGCTGGCGACGCAGCGCGAGGCGGTCCAGGCAGCGCAGTGGCGGCTGCAGGCCATCGAGCAGGAAGCGCGGCTGACGATTCATGAAATCAAGGACATCAACCGCCACATGTCCATCGGTGAGGCCAAGGCCCGCCGCGCCAAGAAGGAAATGGTCGAGGCCAATTTGCGGTTGGTGATCTCCATCGCCAAGAAATACACCAACCGCGGCCTGCAATTCCTCGACCTGATTCAGGAGGGCAACATTGGCCTGATGAAAGCGGTGGACAAGTTCGAATATCGGCGCGGCTACAAGTTTTCGACCTATGCCACCTGGTGGATCCGCCAGGCGATCACCCGCTCGATCGCCGATCAGGCCCGCACCATCCGCATTCCGGTGCATATGATCGAGACCATCAACAAGCTGAATCGGATTTCCCGACAGATGTTGCAGGAGATGGGCCGCGAGCCGACGCCGGACGAACTGGCCCAGCGGATGGAAATGCCGGAGGACAAGGTTCGCAAGGTGATGAAGATCGCCAAGGAACCGATTTCGATGGAAACCCCGATCGGCGACGACGAGGATTCGCATCTGGGCGATTTCATCGAAGATCTCAGCGTGCTGTCGCCGGTGGACGCGGCCACGGTCGAGGGCTTGCGCGAGGCGACCCGCGAGGTACTGGCGACGCTGACCCCGCGCGAGGCCAAGGTGCTGCGGATGCGGTTCGGGATTGACATGCCGACCGATCATACGCTGGAGGAGGTCGGCAAACAGTTCGACGTCACCCGCGAGCGGATTCGGCAGATCGAGGCCAAGGCACTGCGCAAATTGCGCCATCCGAACCGCTCGGAGCAATTGCGCAGTTTTCTGGACTTGGAATGAGCCGGTGGCGAGAAGCCAGACCGGCGGTTAGAATCACCCGCGTTCCGGGCCCTTAGCTCAACGGTCAGAGCAGGGGACTCATAATCCCTTGGTTGTAGGTTCGAATCCTACAGGGCCCACCAGTAAAAACAAAGGCTTACCAAATCACCGGTAAGCCTTTTTGCGTCATGGCTAGCAGTATGGCTAGCAGAATTGAGGGTGCTAGGCTTGGGAATCGGCTCCACCGGCTTACCGAATCCGGTCCACCACTT
This sequence comes from Candidatus Contendibacter sp., assembly GCA_029624675.1. Lineage (GTDB taxonomy): Bacteria > Pseudomonadota > Gammaproteobacteria > Competibacterales > Competibacteraceae > Contendibacter. Next base: position 1,356 of record JARSSP010000062.1, on the reverse strand, counting down.
CCCGCTGTTGGCGCAATGCTTTTGCTGGTTCAGGCAAATCCAATTGCGCCCCCAGCCACACGCTCCCTTCCGTCGCCAGTATCACCCACGTTGCCGCCAGGGCTGGCGATGCTAGCCTAGCCACAACCACAAGACGACCACCGGGGAGACGCTATGGGCACGGTTGGTACGGAGCGGACTGGTGGGCGAGGTGGAATTCACCTTGCCGACGGTACCAGACCGCCCGGCCCGGCGGGTGCGGCGGACGCTGTGCCGGGACGCAGTGATTCTGCCGGTCCATCGCGGCTAACCGACGGTGACCGTGACCGCGCTCCCGGCGCGGGAGGAACACCCGCCGACCGGCCCGAAGGTGATCGGGTAGTGGTGGCTGACCTTCCCTCTTTCCTTGCGAGGGAGGGGAGCTTGTATGCCATCGGCAGCGGTGCAGGATGTGGTGAGCGGCGGCGCAACGAAACGCATGGACGTTTGTTATCCGGCTATACCGGAACCTGAAGCCTCCACAACGCTCCCAGTCGCCTTGCCGACACCGGCGCGATCTTACGAAGCCTCGCGAATGATTTTCAGGTGAACATCAAGATCGCGAGCGAAACGCAATCTGGTATTGTGTTCTAATAGCACGGGTGCATCGGGGGTTATTCTTTGACCAGCTACAAAAGTACCATTGACCGATCCCAAATCATGCACGCTGATACCCTGCGCCACTCGCTGCAATTCAGCATGGCGGCGCGAGATGTTCGGATAGGCATTGAGTCGCGCCGCCAAGGGTGAGAAATCCGGGTCGCGCCCAATCGATAGTTTTTCAAAGACCTCCGTGGAATCTCCCCATGGCCATTCAATAACCCACTTGATTTGCATCGTGGGTGATGTTGCTGGGCTGGATAATGGCTCGTTACAATACACGCAGCGAGCTTCATTTGAGGGGTTGGCCGCTCCGCAGTCGGGGTTGGGGCAAGGAATGCTGCTTTCATCAGTTGGCGAAGACTGCGCTGGGGATTCAGCAGGCGTGGGTTGGGAAAAGGTGATCGGAACTCTGGCCAACGGCGCGGAACACTTTTGGCAAAACGGTAAGGTGACCCGATTTTGTTGTTGGCAGCTCGAACAAATCTTTACGCCTGCCATGATAGCCCTTCCAGTAACAGGCCACGCTGTTGGCAAATTTTCTCCAACCCCTGTAAATCACCCCGGTCGGGGATGCCAATACACCAGATCGAGGTCTGGTCCACGGCAACCTGAAATTTTTTTCTCTTTAAGGTAACGCCCAGCAGATAGGGTGCATACCGATTTTGGCCTAATTCGCCATTGGGTGTGACCTTTATATGATTCATTAGACGGCAACGGGGAAACCGAACTGGTCAA
>JARSSP010000061.1 GCA_029624675.1 Candidatus Contendibacter sp. | reverse complement strand
TCTCGACTGCGACCGACTGCTGGCCTATCAAGGACTCTAGCATTGAACAGCCCTGCACAGCCTATCCCATTCGGGTTATGGATCACGACTTGAAAGTGGGTAAGCGATACAAGCGCGACTCAAGCCAGTTCTGTCACCGTGTGTTGAAACAAAACATGCCCGTTGTGATCTCAGCCGATAGCTCCGATCTCTCGGATGGCGAACGAAAAACGCTCTTTCTCGGAATAGCCGCAACGGTATATCTAATACCTCTGCATGTTGGCGAACGCGGTCTTGGCCTCCTGATGTTGGGAGAGACGCGCAGCCAGGAACGCGAACCGTTCTCCCCAGACAAGCTTAGATTCGCTCGCAGCTTTGGCGAGCAAGCCGCCAGCGCGCTTTACCGAGTTGAACTCTTCGTGCAGCTTAAGGAGTCCTATCTGGAAACCGTTCTTGCACTCGCCAACGCCGTGGACGCCAAAGATACCTACACTGCGGACCACGCCCGATGCTTGGCGGAAATGGCGGTCGTCATTGGTCGTGAGATGGGGTTGACGGAGCACAATCTAGAAACTCTACGCTATGGTGCTATCCTGCACGATATTGGCAAAATCGGCGTTCCGGACGCGGTCTTGCAAAAACCATCGCGACTCGACCGAGACGAATGGGCGCAGATGTGTCAGCATCCCTCCATCGGCGCGCGGATTCTGGCGCCTGTGCCACGCCTCGTAAATGCGGCGCAAATCGTGCGTCATCACCATGAACGCTACGATGGCAAAGGCTACCCCGATGGGCTGGTAGGAGAGGCGATACCTTTTGGAGCACGCATCGTCACCGTGGTCGATCCGTACAGTGCGATCACGGATAAACGTATATATAAGGAGGGACGCTCGCATGCAGAGGCAGTGTTAGAACTGAAAAAGAACGCTGGTACCCAATTTGATCCGTGTGTTGTGGAGGTGTTTCTAAATATATTCAATGCCCAGGAGCAAGTTCCGTAATATCCCGCTCGTGCTCTGAACCTTCATCCGATTCGCCTTTAGTTGCGCCTCGGTGAGCAAGTAAATCTAGCCGTTAGCCCTCTTACACAATCGCATTGGCCATGACTGAAGTTACCGGAATCGATCACATCTATATCACTGTTTTCGATCGCGCTCGCTCCGAGGCTTTCTACGATCTTGTCCTTCGAGATGCCCTTGGCTTTCGCAAGAATGAGTTCGCCCTTGGAGGCGATCCACACGTCCAGTACTTCAATCGCCACTTCGGTTTTGTCCTCCGCCCTGCCCGCGATAGCAGCCCACACAACCCTTACTCGCCCGGACTTCACCACTTCTGCTTTCGTGTTGAGTCAATTGCTGATGTTATCGCCATGGCTAACCAGTTACGTTCCTTGGGCGTCGATGCTTCCGAAGCCAAGCACTATCCCGAGTATGCCCCGGACTATTGGGCCACCTTCTTCACCGATCCCGACGGTATCCACCTTGAAGTTACCAATTACCGGCAGGAGCGCAGAGAGCGCCATGACAACTGGTAGTCCAAGGACCATCATCTCGTTCCAGACGCTGGCAGACCACGCTGGTGGATTTCCTCCGCGCCTGCGCTCTGGCGGCTGGTTACCTCAAACACTAGGATTCATCGATGACCCGCCAAGTAGCCATCTACGTTTTCCCCAACGTCGAAGTACTAGACTTCGCCGGCCCCTTCGAAGTCTTCACGACAGCCAGCCGGGTATGCCAGCGGTGCGACCCCGCTCAACCCGTTCCCTTTGAGGTGTATACCGTGGCCCGCTCGATGGGACCAGTATCCACCCGCGCCGGGTTAAAGATTCTCCCTGACTACACACTGCTGGATTGTCCGATACCACAAATCCTGGTTATCCCCGGTGGAGTTGTGGATGAGGAGTTATTCAGCCCAGAACTGCTGGACTGGATCGTGGGCACATCCAAGTCCGCCGAGCTAATCGCTTCCGTATGTACCGGCGCATTTATTCTTGCCAAGTCTGGTCTGCTTGCGCGGCGAACGGCCACGACCCACTGGGAGGATATCGACGACCTTCGAAGAATGTTTCCCGACGTCACGGTGGTCGGAGATAAGCGATGGGTCGACGAGGGCCGGATCGTATCTTCCGCCGGGATCGCGGCGGGTATGGACATGAGCCTGCATGTCGTTTCTCGATTCGCTGGAGAGGCGTTGGCCCGTGCCACGGCTCACCAAATGGATGTTCCATACCCCAGTGAGGCCTAACTCCGTTCCATGAGCCTACTCGTCTTGCAAGATCTGACCAAAAGCTTTGGTGGCCTGACGGCCGTCAACGAGGTGTCCTTTGCCGTTGAGGAGGGGGCGGTCGTGGGGTTGATCGGCCCGAATGGCGCGGGCAAGACCACCGTATTCAATCTGATCACCGGTAATTACCGGCCTGACCGGGGACGGATCACGTTCGCGGATACGGTGCTGAATGGCTTACGCACCCACCGCATCATCGCCCTGGGCATTGCCCGTACCTTTCAAAACATCCGGCTGTTCCAGAACCTGACCGCGTTGGAGAACGTGCTGGCGGGTTGTCATTATCGGATGCGCGCCGGGATGGTCGCCGCCATGCTGCGCTGGCCGACCCAGCGCCGCGAGGAGGAGGCCGCCGTCGCCGCTGCGGCGCGGGAACTGGACTTCGTCGGCTTGGGTGGGCAGGCGCTCACGCTGGCGAAAAACCTGTCCTACGGCGACCAGCGTCGGCTGGAAATCGCCCGGGCGCTGGCCACCCAGCCGCGCCTGCTGATCCTAGACGAACCCGCCGGCGGGATGAACGAGCAGGAAACCGAGGCGCTGATCGGCCTGATCGAACGGGTTCGGGCGCGCGGTGTCACCACGCTGTTGATTGAGCATGACATGCGGCTGGTGATGCGGGCCTGTGAAAAACTGGTGGTGCTGGAGTACGGCGGCAAGATCGCCGAGGGACCACCGGAGCAGGTGCGCCGCGATCCCCGAGTGATCGAGGCCTATCTGGGCGCGGAAGATGATGCGTAATAAAGTCTTAGAAAGCCCTATCCAGGTCCAACCAAACCTGATCGGCCTTGATGCGGATCAGCCCCAGTTCGCGCAATTGGCGCAAATCCCGTTGTCTGGTCTTATCGCCGCGTTGCAGGTACAGCGCCTGATACCAAGGGCTTTGCCGCAACCGCTCCAGTGAAGCGGGTGGTGGCAAGGTCAGTAATTGGGTCAGGATCGTGTATTGCCGAGTATTGATTTCTCTTGTGTCCAACGATTGCCTGATTCGTCTCCCAAACAGCAGGACAGCGATGATTTGATTGACGCGGTCGTGCAAGCGGTTGATCACCACTCGCATTCCTTCCAGGTGAAAAGCAATAAACGGCGTATTAGGATATTCGTCGTGCTTGTCCGCCCGCTTGCGGCAGACGTTGAACAAGGTGAAATAGGCGTCAAGGTTGTCGAGATAATATCGTGCCATCGCAAACGGTGCGTAGCGGTACCCCGCCGCCTGCAACACCGTCGCCTCCAACACTCGTCCGACTCGGCCATTGCCATCCCAGAATGGATGAATCAACTCGTAATAAAGATGGACGAGCGGAGCGCGAATCAAGGCGGGCACGTCCGCCGTGACCAGGCTTTCGTGCCATTCCACGTAATACCGCATCAACAGATGTACGTCGCCGCCATATTGCGGTGGCTTGTAGCGTCCACCATGCGCGGCGTCGCCCACATGGGTCACGGTAGTCTTGGGATTATCGCGGAACGCTCCCGGTTGATTCCGAGGATGCGGCAAGTTTCGGGTAATCGCGGCGTGAATCTCGCGGATGAAGTCGAGATCGAGTCGCCAGCCGGAAACACCCGCCGCTTGCAACGCACGGTCGTAGGCCGCCTTGATATTCACCACTCGCCGTTGCTCGATTTCCTGAATCGCCTCCGGCGCCAACGCCAAAGTAACCGCCGTTTCCTCCTCGGTGAGCATCCCCCCTTCGATGGTGTTGGTGCCGAACACGCTGCCCGCCACCACTTCCCGTTCCAGTTGATTCGCCACCTGGGACAGCGGCGAGGCGATGAATCGCTGGTGCGCATCTTCAACCCGTTGCAGCGGCAACACGACTTCGTTGGGATCAACACCGATCTGGAAGGTGAAAGGACCGAATCGGGCGGTCTCAACGCGCCGATCCAGCAATCGCCATGCGTTCGCGTCCATCGGAATGTCCAGCGATCAAGGCCATTTTTTCCGTTTCGCCATCGAATCTTATATTCGATGACCCAAGAAAAATGTCCGCGAAAATGTCCACGCGCCAGGGTGGCAAGGGAACCCGGCGGTGCTCTTGACGGCTAAGGCAACACGTCCTCGCTGCGCAAATGCGATTCCGGCGGTTGCGGTCCGGGCTCGCCGAGCGCTTCGTGAACAAACAGCGGACAGGGCCGGGCGCTTGCCCGCCAACGGTCAGCGAACTCGCCCCAGTGCGGATGCCGCTCCCGGCCCGCCTCCAGATAATCGAGCAGGTTTTGCACGCTGGCGTTGTGGCTCCGCGCGCTGACGCGGGTGCTGAAGCAGGCCCAGCGCAGATACAGCGCGTAGGTGTTGAGCACGTCGCCCTCGCAATAGCGGTCGATGGCGGCGTAGTCGCCGGCGGCGGCCTGGGCGGCGACGTTTTCCCCGTGGCCGTTCCACTTGCCCGGCAGACCCAGCGCCTGGGCCGCTTCGTCCAGCCCCAGCCGGGGCGAGGCGCCAAAATCGCCCAGCACATCCATCAAGTCGCAGTGCCAATTGCTCTCGTAGCGGTAGTCGTAGCCGAAGCGCGGGTCGGTGCGGTGCCAGTTGAACGCCGTGAGGCCGTGGATCAACGAGCGCTGCTTGAGCACGGCGACATCGAAACCACGCCCGTTCCAGGTGACCAGCCGGGGTTTTTGCCGGTCCACCAGTTGCCAGAATCCCGCCAGAATCTCTCGCTCGCCGCGCTCGGCGATGCTGGCCGCGCCCAGTTTGCGAATCACATAGCGCTCGCTCTGTCCGTCCCGATCGATCCGCGCCAGCAGGAATCCGAGCGTGACGATTTCGTGCTGGATCGGTTTGGGAAAAACCTCGGGATCGCGGTCGGCGGGCAGCAGCGCCGCATCGGGGCGGGTTTCAAGGTCGACGACGAGCAGGTGCAGGGGACTGGCCATCGGTCGTTCCGATCTCTACATATCCTGACCCAAGGGGCGGGCAAAGGTGTATTGAGCCGGTTCGACCACCAATGTCTGCGCAGCTTGCCCGGTGCTGCCGCTAAGGAGGGTAAAGGGCAGTCCGACAATGAACACGGCGGAACCCAGCACCGTCGCGACCAGCCCCCCGGGTCGCGCGATGAGCAGATCGGCGGCGGTGGCGTCAGCGGAGGGGGGTGGTTGGGGTGACTGGTCCTCCGCGCCAGCCAGGCCGGCGCTCAACGTCAGGGTCGCGGCCAGGATGGATACAGCGCCGCGCTTGGCTATCGCTTGGTGCAACATGGTTTCGCGCCTCTCGGTAAGTGGGGGAGGGGCTACAGCAAAAACACCGTCGCCAACCCCAGAAAAATGAAAAAGCCCATGCCGTCGGTAATGAAGGTCAGCAACACGCTCGATCCAAAGGCGGGATCGCGTCCTAGATGGTGCTGAACCAAGGGAATGGCGACGCCCACCGCCGCCGCCAACAGTAGGTTCAGCAACATGGCCGCCGCCATGACCAGACCCAGCGAAACGTTCCAGTAAAGGACATAGGCGAATACACCCACGGTTGCGCCCCAGACGACGCCGTTGAGCAAACCCACACCCAACTCTTTGAAAACCAGGTGCCAAGTATTATCCGGCGTAATTTCCCCCAGCGCCAGACCACGCACCACCAGAGTGGTGGTCTGATTGCCGGAATTGCCGCCGATGCCGGCCACGATCGGCATCAGCGTCGCCAGGGCCACGATCCGGGTGATGGCATCCTCAAACAAGCCGATGGCCCGCGAAGCGATGAATGCGGTGCAGAGGTTGACCGACAACCACAGCCAACGGTTGCGGGCGCTGTCCCAGATCGGCGCGAACAGATCCTCGTCACCGCGCAGGCCCGCCATATTCAGGGCATCCTCCTCGGATTCCTCGCGGATGAAGTCCACCACCGCGTCCACGGTCAGGCGACCGATCAACTTGCCCCGCTCGTTCACCACCGGCGCCGAAACCAGGTCGTAACGCTGGAAGGCCCGCGCCGCGTCGCTGGCGTTGTCGTTTGGATCGAACACCACCTGATCGGTCAGCGTCAGGTCCGCCACTCGCGCCTCCGGGTCGTTGAGCAGCAAGGCTCGCAACGGCAGCACGCCCTTGAACAGATTGCGGATGTCCACTACATACAAGCTATCGGTGTTATGCGGCAGATCAGCACGGCCACGCAGCATCCGCAACACCTGTTCGACTCGGTGGTCAGCGCGCACCATCAATACGTCCTGACTCATCAGATGGCCCACCACGGTTTCGGGATAGGCCATCGTGGTTTGCAGCCAGTCGCGGTCGCGGGCGTTAAGCTTTTGGGAAACCTCAGCCAGCACCGCGTCGGGAATCGCCTCGGCCAGTGCGGCCAGATCGTCGGCGTCGAGTTGGGCCAGCACCTTGATCAGCGCTGGCGGCTCCAGGGTTTCGATCAGGGAGTTCCGCACCGCGTCCGAAACTTCCAGCAACACTTCGCCGCCGCAATCGTCCTGAATTTGTCGCCAGATCAGCAACCGGTCGTCCAGCGGCAGCGCTTCCAGGATGTAAGCGATGTCGGCCGGATGCAAACCGCGCAGTTTGAGTTGCAACTCGACCAGGTGCTGGCGGTGCACCAGCGACTCGATCAGCTCATGGCGGGGGCTGACCTGGTCGCGGTCCACCATCCGTTCAACCAGGCGATGTTTTTCCAGCAGGTTGACGATATGTCGCAGGCTGTCTTCCAGCTTGCGCTGAGTGGCGGGGGAATCGCGCACGGGCGATTACCGCGCCCCATAGCGGCGGACCACGTAATCGGCCACCAGTTGTTGAAATTCGGCGGCGATGTTCTCGCCCTTCAGGGTCACGGTCTTCTCGCCATCGACGTAAACCGGCGCCACCGGGATTTCACCGGTTCCCGGCAGGCTGATGCCGATATGGGCCTGCTTGCTTTCGCCGGGTCCGTTGACCACGCAGCCCATCACCGCCACCTTGAGATCCTCGACGCCGGGATAGCGGTTGCGCCAGACGGGCATCTGGTCGCGCAGATACGCCTGAATGTCCTGGGCCAGCCGCTGGAAATAGTCGCTGCTGGTCCGGCCGCAGCCGGGACAGGCCACCACCGCCGGGGTGAACGCGCGCAGGCCCATCGCTTGCAGGATTTCCTGGGCGACCACCACTTCCTGGGTCCGGCTGCCACCCGGTTCCGGGGTGAGCGAGACGCGGATCGTGTCGCCGATGCCTTCCTGCAACAGCACCGCCAGCGCGGCGGTGGACGCGACGATGCCCTTGCTGCCCATTCCGGCCTCGGTCAGGCCCAGGTGCAGGGGATAGTCGCAGCGCGCCGCCAGCTCGCGGTAGACCGCGATCAGGTCCTGCACCCCGCTCATCTTCACCGACAGGATGATGCGGTCGTGGCCCAGGCCGATGGCCTCGGCTCGCCGCGCGCTGTCCAGCGCGGAACGGATCATCGCCTCGCGCATCACCTCGGCGGCCGGTTTCGGCGCCGGCAACCGGGCGTTCTCGTCCATCAGCCGCCCCGCCAATTCCTGATCCAGGCTGCCCCAGTTGACCCCGATTCGCACCGGCTTGTCGTGGCGGCAGGCGATCTCGACGATGGTGGTGAACTGCTCGTCCTTCTTACGGCCCCGCCCCACGTTGCCCGGATTGATGCGATATTTGTCCAGCGCCTCGGCGCAGGCCGGATATTGGGTCAACAGGCGGTGGCCGTTGAAATGGAAATCGCCGATCAGCGGCGCGTTCACTCCTTGCGCCGCCAGTCGCTCGCGGATCGAGGGCACGGCGGCGGCGGCTTCCTCGGTGTTGACCGTGACGCGCACCAGTTCCGAGCCGGCCCGCGCCAGTTCCGCGACTTGGCGAACGGTGGCGTCGGCGTCGGCGGTGTCGGTGTTGGTCATGGATTGCACCACGATGGGCGCGTCGCCGCCCACCGGGACGGAACCCACGCGGACGGCGACGCGGGGACGGCGCGGAACGGGAGAGGACTGGTGGGCCATGGCGTTATCCGAGTGGGTCAAGCCTGCTTCAACGCAAGAATTCGCGGCTGATGGCGCGGAAGCGATCATCGCCGGATTGATGCAGCCACTCGAACACCACCATCTCGCGGCTGACGATGCGCACCCCGTCGGCGCGCATCCGCGCCAGGGCCAGTTCCACGTCGTGTGGCGCGCGCGACGAAACGGCGTCGGCGACCAGATACACTTCCTTGCCCGCCGCCCGCAGATCCAGGGCGGTCTGCAACACGCAGACATGCGCCTCCACCCCGATCACGACGATCTGCTCGCGGCCGATGGCGTCGATCCGCCTCATGCAATCCCGTTCGGCGGCGCAGGAAAAATGGGTTTTGGTCATGAAGGCGTCCGTCGGCAGCAGTTCGCGGATCGCGGTCACTGTCCGCCCCAGCCCTTGCGGATACTGTTCCGACGCCAGCACCGGCACGCCCAGGCGCTGGGCGATCTGGATCAGCCAGGCGCCATGGGCCACCACGGGGTCGGCCTGGTGAATCGCCGGCATCAGCCGCTCCTGAAAATCCACCGCCAGCAGGCAGGATGTCTCGGCTCTCATCAACATGGGGATTTTCTCCTGAATTTCGAACCCGCTGGAGCGGGCCGCGTCAATCGGCGATCAAGGTAATGCGCTCGTTGGGATTCACCCCTTTCACCACTCGGGTTCGCAATCCCTGCCAGGCCGGCGCCAGCAGATCCACTGGGGCGCGGGTCAGTGGGTCGTCCACCGCGAAGGTGAACAACCGCATTCGGGGCTCCAGTTTCTGCTGGCTGATGCTGCCGACCCAGATTGGCGGTCCTCCTTGCTCCAATCGCGCGCCCACATCCCAAAGCCGCAAAAGCCAGCGCGTATTTGGGTCGTCGCCGTAGCGGACCAGGGTCAGATCGTCCTCGCTGCCTTCATGAATTTGGGGGAGTACCGGCAATTCCCACAATTGGACCTGTGGGCTGAGCCACAATAGCATGTTCTTCACATTCGCCGTCGGAGCGGGTTGCCAGCCGGCTTTCTCCAGCCTTTCCGCCACTTCCGCGCGGGTACCGGCCCATTGCAACACGAAATCCTGGCGGTGCTGACCGCCGAAATCCCGGCGCTGCTGGGGCAAGCGCCGCCAATCCTGTTTCCACCACGCCGCGCGGCTTAAAACCTGTTCGATGAGTTGCGGTTGGTAACGCTGTAAGTCGGCGCGGAAATGGATACCCACATGCAGCATATCGGTCGCCAACAAAGTAACGACGCTGGCAAACAGCAACTGGCGCCAAGCCACGCTCTTCGTCGTATGGTGGTTGTAAGTCAGGCCAAGCACCGCGACCCAGATCAGCCCCAGACAGAGTCCAGCCAGGGTCTCGGTCAACCAGTGAATGCCCAAGTACAAGCGCGCGAAAGCGATGGGCACGATCATGAACGCCGCCGCCAGATAGACGATCCAGCGCCGGGCGGGCGGGATCTCGCGGGCGACCAGCACCGCCAGGAACCCGAATACCAGGGTGCTGAATGTGGCGTGGCTGGACGGAAACGAATAGTCCACCCCCCCCTGCGCGATCTCGGCGGGGCTGGACACCGGCAACAATCCCTTGAATAGCAGGTTGGTGACCATGCCGAAACCCAATGCCGCCAGCCAGAGCCAGGCCGCTTCATGATTGCGCCGCTCGATCAGCCAGCCGAACACCACCAGGCTCACGGGCAACGTCACCGGATAATCGCCCAGTTCGGCGGTGAATACCATCAGAGCGTCGGCCCAGGGCGTGCGCAGTTCCTGAAAGAAGTTGTAGAGACTGAGATCGAGGCCACTCGGCAACTGCCGGCCGGCGGCGCTCAGGCTTAAACTGAGCAGGACGATGCCGCCCAGCAGCAGCACCGCCAGGGTTGCCAGCCCGCGCAGTTCGGCCTTTTCCGGATCCAGCAGCGAGGCGCTGATAGGTCCGATCCAACGTCGGTTCCGGCTCCAGACGTGGAATCTGGATACCCAATCGGCGGCGTGGGCCTGGAATAGCCGCACCAGGTGTTTGACCAGCCAGGTCGTCGCCCACAGCATCGCCACAACGATCAGGATCAGCACCGCCAGCCGTCCCGCCACCCGCGAGGCGATGTCCAGCGAGGCGCCGAAAGCCATGCCCGGCAGCAAGTAGACCGGCGCCCACAGCACGCCCGAGACCACATTGGCGATCATGAAGTTGCGCCAACTCATGTCCATCATTCCGGCCACGGTCGGGATAGTGCCGCGCACCGGGCCGAAGAAGCGTCCGAACAGCACGCCCTTGCCACCATGCTTGCGGAAAAATTCCTCGCTACGGGTGATCAGTTCCGGGTGCTTGGTGAAGGGCCAGACGCGGCGGATGCCCTGCTGGAACACCCGGCCGATCCAGAAGCTGATGGCGTCGCCGACGATGGCGCCCCAGGTCGACCACCAGTAGGCGGACCAGAAATCCACGTGCCCCAGACCGATGAAGGCGCCCAAGGTGAACATGACCAGGGCGCCGGGGATGATGACGCCGACGATGGTGAGCGATTCGGCCGCCGCGCTGACGAAAATGAAAAAACTCATCCAGCCCGGATGCGCGGTCACCCAGGCGAACAGGGCATTGACAAATTCGGACTGCATGGCGGGGGTTTATGGTGGGGAGGGACGGCGCTGGTTTAGAGCGCGCGAACGCTCGCCTTGCGAAAAGCCTCGCGCATCTCTTCGAAAGTCCGCGCCACCGGAAATTGCGGGAATTCATCGATGACGTTTTGGGGTGGGCGGAACAGGATGCCGGCCTCGGCTTCGGCCAGCATCGCGGTATCATTATAGGAGTCGCCGGCGGCGATCACCCGGAAGTTGAGCGCGTGAAACGCCCGCACCGCCTCACACTTGGAATCGGCCTGACGCAGGGTATAGCCGATCACCCGATCATCCACCACCTCCAGCCGATGGCAGAACAGCGTCGGCCAGCCCAGTTGCCGCATCAACGGCATGGCGAACTCGTAATAGGTATCTGACAGGATCACAACCTGGAACCGCTCGCGCAGCCAACCCAGAAACTCGCGCGCCCCGTCCAGTGGCCCCATGCTAGCGATGACCCGCTGGATGTCGGACAGTTTCAAGCCATGCTGGTCCAGCAGCGCCAACCGCCCCCGCATGAGTTGATCGTAGTCGGGAATGTCGCGGGTGGTCAGCCGCAACGCCTCGATGCCGGTGCGCTCGGCGACATTGATCCAGATTTCCGGCACCAGGACCCCTTCCAGGTCCAGGCAGGCGAGTTCCATGAGCGTCCCCTTGTTGGCCGCCGCCCGCGCCACCGCGGCGGTCGCTCGGAACGGTCGAAGCAATGATGATGGTCGGGCGGTAACGTAACCCGTTTGCCGCCGTCGCCGCAAGAACCGCCGCGCTCACGGCCATGCCGCCAGCGGGCCTCAGCGCAACACATCTTCCTCGGTGATGAGTTCCGCCAGTTGCTCGGTGTTGAGCCGCAACCGCAGGGCCAGCACCGTGATCAGGTCCGCCGCCGCCTTGGGGTTCTGCTCCAGGAACGGCATGAAATCCTTGCGATGAATGCCCAGCAATTCACAGGGCGTCAGTGTGGTCGCGGTGGCCGAACGCCCGCAGCCGTCAAGCATGGCGATTTCGCCGAAGATTTCGCCCGGTCCGAGCGTGCCGAGGACGATTTCGCGCCCCTCCCGGTTGGCGACGCTGATTTTCAGCCGGCCACTCAACACCACAAGCATCTCCTCACCCGCATCGGTTTTCTCGAACACGACGTGCTGGGCAGGCAACGTCAGCACTCGCGCCAAGTCAGCGATTTTTTCCAGGTGACCTGGGGCCAGGTTGCGAAACAGAAAACTTTTTCTGAGCATCTCATATTTGTGTGGCTTGGGTGCCGTCACCGTCTTCTGCGGTCCACCCAGCGTCAGTACCCCGTGCAACTGGCTCGCGATCAGCGGTCGCCTGATGCAGATGTAGTCCGATTCGAATGCCGGCGTGGTCGAGGCCAGCACCACGCGGGTTTCCGGAAAAACTTGGCGAACTTCGTTCCAGGTGACCATCGCCGAGGGGTCGTCGGCATTGACGATCATGATGTCGGCCGGTTCCTGGCTGCTAAGCGCCAGTTGGTAGGTGTGCTCTCGGTTGCTGGCCAGCGACAGAATGTTGCGAATCATCCGTCGCTCCTTTTCCAAGAATCCTATCGTATTCACGGTTACCGTTACCGTCTTGGTTTCCACAGTGCTGTTCCCCCATGGCCTGACATCGTTTCTGGGCGTCCACGATCAGCAGGATGGTCGCCTCGCCCGCCAGCGAACGGCGCCGCCACGTCCCGCGCGACGGTACTATAACCCAAGTCGCGATTTGGGCGGGACGAGTTCGGAGCCCACCGCCGGGTGACGTTGTTTGAAAGCGCTTCCGGGGTGACCGTTCAGATCCCGTGGTGGTTTCGCCCCGTATCGATGGGTTTCGCTACGCTCAACCCATCCTACAACCCATTATTTTTTCGTAGGATGGGTTGAGCGTAGCGAAACCCATCGCTGTGCGGGACGAGAGGAGCCTGAACGGTTACCTTCCGGGCTCTATTCTTCGGGTTCGTAGCCCAAATTCGGCGCCAGCCACTTTTCCGCTTCCGCCACCGGCCAGCCCTTGCGTCGGGCGTAATCGGCTACCTGATCGCGGTCGATCCGGCCCACGCCAAAATAGCGCGCCTCGGGATGACTGAAGTACCAGCCACTTACCGCTGCTGTCGGTACCATGGCAAAATGCTCGGTCAAGCCAATCCCAGCATTGCGGTCCACGTCCAGCAATTGCCAGAGCCGGCCCTTTTCGGTGTGGTCGGGACAGGCGGGGTAGCCGGGCGCGGGGCGGACGCCGCGATAGTGTTCCGCGATTAAATCCTCATTGCTGAGTTTCTCGTCGCTGGCGTAGCCCCAGAATTCCTTGCGCACCCGCTCGTGCAATCGCTCGGCGAAGGCTTCGGCCAGCCGGTCGGCCAGGGCTTTGAGCAGGATGGCGCGATAGTCGTCGTGAGCCCGCTCGAATTCCGCCACTCGTTCGTCGATGCCGATGCCGGCGGTCACGGCGAACCCGCCCAAGTAGTCGGCCACGCCGGATTCGCGCGGCGCGATCCAGTCGGCCAGGCAGTGATGGGGTTTGCCATCCGGTTTCGGACCCTGTTGACGCAGGTGGTGCAACGTCATCAACGCTTGATTTCGGGTCTCATCGGTATACAGCGCGATGTCGTCCTCGCCGACCCGGCTGGCTGGGAAAAAGCCGATCACCGCCCGTGCCGTCAGCCAGCGCTCGGTGATAATCTGGTCCAACATCGTTTGGGCGTCGGCGAACAAATGTCGGGCCTGCTCGCCCTGTTCGGGATCGTCGAGAATGGCTGGATAACGCCCGCGCAATTCCCAGGCGTGGAAAAACGGCGTCCAGTCGATTCGCTCCGCCAGTTCCGCCAACGGATACTCGTCGAAGGCGCGAACGCCCAGAAAAGCGGGCTTGGGCGGAACGTAAGCCGACCAATTGAGAACCGGCCGCTTGGCCCGGACTTGCGCCAGCGGTAACAGCGGCTCGCGTTGACGGCGGTTGGCGTGCTGCTCGCGCTTTTGGGCGTACTCCTGCTTGGTCCGGGCGACGAAGGGTTGGCGCGACTCGGCGCCGACCAGGTTTTGCGCCATGCCCACCGCCCGCGAGGCGTCCTTGACGTAAACCACCGGGCCGGGATACTGCGGGTCGATTTTGACCGCCGTGTGCATGGCCGAGGTGGTCGCGCCCCCGATCAGTAGCGGGATGACGAAGCCCTGCCGGTGCATTTCCCTGGCGACGTTCACCATCTCGTCCAGGGACGGCGTGATCAGGCCGGACAGGCCGATCATGTTCGCGTTCCGCTCGCGGGCGGCGTCGAGAATCTTCTGCGCGGGAACCATGACACCGAGATCGACCACCTCGAAGTTGTTGCACTGGAGCACCACGCCGACGATGTTCTTGCCGATGTCGTGCACGTCGCCCTTGACCGTGGCCAGCACGATCCGACCGTTGCTGCGGCGCTCGCCCTCGGCCTGTTCCGCTTCGATGAACGGAATCAGGTAGGCGACGGCCTTTTTCATCACCCGCGCCGATTTCACCACCTGCGGCAGGAACATCTTGCCGGCGCCGAACAGATCGCCGACCACGTTCATGCCGTCCATCAGCGGCCCCTCGATGACGTGTAGCGGCCGTTCCGCTTGCTGGCGAGCTTCCTCGGTGTCGGCCTCGATGAACTCGTCGATGCCCTTGATCAGGGCGTGCTCCAATCGCTTCGCCACCGGCCAGGAACGCCAGTCCGCGCCCTCACCCCTGACCCCTTTCCCGGTGGGAGAGGGGGAGTCTTCTTTGTATTGATCGGCGATTTCCAATAACCGTTCGGTGGCGTCTGGGCGGCGGTTGAGAATCACGTCCTCGACCCGTTCCCGTAGCTCCAGCGGGATTTCCTCATAAATCGCCAACTGGCCGGCGTTGACGATGCCCATGCTCAGGCCGGCGCGGATGGCGTGATAGAGGAACACGGAGTGGATCGCCTCGCGCACCGGGTTGTTGCCCCGGAACGAGAAGGAGACGTTGGAGACACCGCCGGAAACCAGGGCGTGCGGCAGTTCCGCCTTGATCCGCCGGGTGGCTTCGATGAAATCCACGGCATAACGGTTGTGTTCCTCGATGCCGGTGGCGACGGCGAAGATGTTGGGATCGAAGATGATGTCCTGCGGCGGAAAACCGACCTGCTCGGTGAGAATGCGATAGGCGCGCTGGCAAATGGCGAACTTGCGTTCCTGGGTGTCGGCCTGGCCCTGTTCGTCGAACGCCATGACGATGGCCGCCGCGCCGTAACGGCGAATCAGCCGCGCCTGCCGGATAAATTCCGCCTCGCCTTCCTTCAAGCTGATCGAGTTGACGACCGGCTTGCCCTGGATACGCTTGAGCGCCGCTTCCAGAATCTCCCATTTGGATGAATCGATCATCACCGGTACCCGGCTGATGTCCGGTTCGGCGGCGATGAGATTGAGGAACGTGATCATCGCTTCCTTCGAGTCGAGCATCCCCTCGTCCATGTTGATATCGATGATCTGCGCGCCGTTCTCGACCTGTTGACGGGCGATGCCGAGAGCGGCGGTGTAATCCCCGGCCTTGATCAGCCGCTTGAACACCGCCGAACCGGTGACGTTGGTCCGCTCGCCGATGTTGACGAACAACGACTCCGGCCCGATGTTGAACGGCTCCAGTCCCGCCAGCCGGCAACGCGGCTCGATCAGGGGAATGGGTCGCGGCGGTAGATCCTTCACCGCCTCGACGATGGCGCGGATGTGGGCGGGCGTGGTGCCGCAGCAGCCGCCGACGATGTTGAGAAAACCGCTCTCGGCGAACTCGCGGATCGTGGCCGCCATCCGTTCCGGGGTTTCGTCGTATTCGCCGAAAGCATTGGGCAGGCCCGCGTTGGGATGGGCGGAGACATGGGTGTCGGCGATGCGCGCCAGTTCGGCGACGTAAGGCCGCAGTTGCGTGGCGCCCAAGGCGCAATTCAAGCCGAAGGCCAGCGGGCGGACGTGCGAGAGCGAGTTCCAGAACGCCTCGGTGGTCTGGCCGGACAAGGTGCGGCCGGAGGCGTCGGTGATGGTGCCGGAAATCATCACCGGCAAACGAATGCCGCTGTCGGCGAAAAATTGCTGGATGGCGAACAGCGCGGCCTTGGCGTTCAGCGTGTCGAAGATGGTTTCCACCAGCAGGATATCCACGCCACCCTCGACCAGGGCTTGCGCCGCCTCGGCGTAGGCGGCGACCAGTTCGTCGAACGTGATATTGCGGAAACCGGGGTTGTTGACATCCGGCGACAGGCTAGCGGTGCGATTGGTCGGGCCGAGAATGCCGGCGACGAAGCGGGGGCGGTCGGGGGTGCTGTATTCATCGGCCACCGCGCACGCCAGTTTGGCCGCTTCCCGATTCAACTCCGGTACCAGATTTTCCATGCGGTAGTCGTGCATGGATACCGACGTGGAATTGAAGGTGTTGGTTTCGATGATGTCCGCGCCGGCCTCCAGATAGGCGGCGTGAATCTCGCGGATGATGGCCGGCTGGGTCAGCACCAGCAGATCGTTGTTGCCCTTGACATCGCTGGGCCAGTCGCGGAACCGTTCGCCGCGATAATCGGCCTCTTGCAAGCGGTAGCTCTGGATCATGGTGCCCATCGCGCCATCGAGAATCAGGATGCGGCGGGCGAGCAGGTCTTGCAATTGGGCGGTGCGGTCAACGGACATGGTGAAGTTCTCGGCCACTTTGGCGGAATTGTCGGTCATTCAGTTCAGTTGAAAGGCGTCTCGAATCCATTCCATCCTCGGCTCGTCGCCGGTCTGGAGAATGGCCACCACATCGAAGCGGCAGGGCGGGTCGAGACGCTGGCGTTGCAGGTAAAGCGCGGCGGTCCGTAACAGCCGTTGTTGCTTGGACCGAGTGATCGATTCGGCGGGCGTGCCGTAGCGATTGTGGCGGCGGCTGCGCACTTCCACGAACACCAGTTGCTCGCCATCGCGCATGATCAGGTCCAATTCGCCGACGCGACAACGGAAATTGCGCGCCACCAGGCTCAGGCCCCGCGCTTCCAGATAACGGAGAGCCAGGTCCTCGGCGGCGGTTCCCTGGGCGACGCGGCTGATCACGAACAGCCTCCGGCGGAGAAGGAATTGATGAGTGGGATGGACGTTCCGTTGTCCATCCCGTTGGCGATTTTCCACGCGCCGAATTGCCGGTCAAGGAGCGGTCGGATTCTCCAACATCATACAAAAGCTTGCAGTCGTTGCCACACTGTCCAACAATCGAAGTTCGCATTCACCCGCTTCGCGCCGTCGCAGGAGACCCCGTTCCCATGTCCCCAACCCGTTTCAGCGGCACCGACCGCTATGTCGCCACCGACGATTTAATGATGGCGGTGAACGCCGCCGTGACCCTGGGCCGGCCGCTGCTGGTCAAGGGCGAACCGGGCACCGGCAAGACCCAGTTGGCCGAGGAAGTCGCCCTCGCCCTGAACCGGCCTTTTCTCCAGTGGCACATCAAGTCCACCACCAAGGCCCAGCAGGGCCTGTACGAGTACGACGCCGTCTCGCGGCTGCGCGATTCGCAACTGGGCGACGAGCGAGTCCACGATATCGCCAACTACATCGTCAAGGGCAAGCTGTGGGAAGCGTTTACCACCGATGTGCAGCCGGTGCTGTTGATCGACGAGATCGACAAGGCCGACATCGAGTTTCCCAACGATCTGTTGCACGAACTCGACCGCATGGAGTTCTTCGTCTACGAAACCCGGCAGGTGGTCAAGGCCCGGCATCGGCCGATCATCATCATCACCAGCAACAACGAGAAGGAACTGCCGGACGCTTTTCTGCGCCGCTGCTTTTTCCACTACATCCGCTTTCCCGACAGGGAGACCATGGAGCGGATCGTCAACGTCCATTACCCAAACTTGAAGAAGCGCTTGTTGAGCGAGGCGCTGGAGGCGTTTTTCGAGATTCGCGACGTGCCGGGCTTGAAGAAACGGCCGTCCACCTCGGAGCTGCTGGACTGGATCAAGCTGCTGGTGGCGGAGGACATCCCGCCCGAAGCGCTGCGCGGCGACCAGCACAAGTTGATTCCGCCGCTGTATGGCGCGTTGCTGAAGAACGAGCAGGACGTGCATCTGTTCGAGAAGCTGCTGTTCATGTCGAAGCGCAAGAAGGATTGAGTATGGCTTCTCTGCGCCGGGGAGACAGGTTGGGAACGAGGGTTGCCCGATGATGACCGAATTTTTCCTCAGGCTGCGCAAGGCCGGCGTGCCGGTCACGCTAACCGAGTTTCTGACGTTGCTGGAAGCCTTGAGCCAGCGCGTGACCGCGCACAGCATTGAAGAGTTTTATTACCTGGCGCGGGCGACTCTGGTGAAGGACGAGCGCCACTACGACCGCTTCGATCAGGTGTTCGGCAGCCACTTCAAGGGATTGGAAACGCTGTTCGACGAGATGATCGGCGCCAAGGTACCGCTGGAGTGGCTGCACAAGCTGGCGGAGTTGACCCTGAGCGAGGAGGACAAGCAACTGATCGAAGCGCTGGGCGGTTGGGAGAAGCTGATGGAAACCTTCGCCCAGCGCATGGCCGAGCAGGAAGGCCGCCACCAGGGCGGCAGCAAATGGATCGGCACCGCCGGCACCTCGCCCTTCGGCGCCTACGGCTACAACCCGGAAGGTATCCGCATCGGTCAGGACGTGTCGCGCCACCGGCGGGCGGTCAAGGTCTGGGATCGCCGCGAATTTCGCAATTTCGACGATACGGTCGAACTGGGTACCCGCAACATCAAGATCGCGCTGCGCCGCCTGCGCCGGTTCGCCCGCGAAGGCGCGGCCCAGGAACTGGACCTGGACGACACCATCCAGTCAACCGCCCGCAACGCCGGCTATCTGGAGTTGAAGATGGTGCCGGAGCGGCACAACGCGGTGAAGGTGTTGCTGTTTTTGGATGTCGGCGGGTCGATGGACGATCACGTCCAGGAATGCGAGGAACTGTTTTCGGCGGCGCGCAGCGAGTTCAAGCACCTGGAATATTTCTACTTCCACAACATGGTTTACGAGGGCGTGTGGAAGGACAATCGCCGCCGCTTCAACGAAAAAACCGACACGATGACGGTGTTGAACACCTTCGGCCAGGATTACAAGCTGATCCTGGTCGGCGACGCCACCATGAGCCCCTACGAGATCACCTATCCGGGCGGCAGCGTCGAGCACTTCAACGCCGAGGCCGGCCACATCTGGCTGAGCCGCTTGTTGCGCGCCTACCCGAACGCCATCTGGCTCAATCCGGTGTGGCCAAACCGCTGGAGCTACATTCCCTCGGTCCAGATCGTGCGGGACATGATGGGGGAGCGGATGTATCCGTTGACGCTGGAAGGGCTGGAGCAGGGGATTCGGGCCTTGCAGCGGGCGCGGTGAACAGGAAGGGTTCTCGCTGAAAGCGGACTTTGAAGTGTTGCCCACAGCCTCAAATATAAATCGCTTGTTTTTCAAGCCAGTTGGGCCACGCGCCAAACGCTGGTGGCGATTTTCGCCAGCGCCCGTTGCCTGGCTTCGATGCGGGAGGGTGTCCAGTCTTCATTTTCTTCAGCCACCTTGCGAGTCAATAAGAACGTGCTGACCGCATAGGCGGCTTTCTTGGCCGTGTAATCGGCGTTGCCAACCTCGCGGTTTGGCCCGGATTCCATCAGCGCCATATTGCCGAGGCGGTAAACAAAGGTATCGAGTTCTTCATCGGTCAATCCCTCCCATCCGGCCGCGGGATTTTGCGGCAGGATGTGTTCCAGGTTGTAGCTGGCGCTCTCAAACTCAAAGTCCTGACCGGAAGCCTGTTTCTCCAACGCGAACAGGATGTAGCGCACGATTTTCTTGTTGCGGCTGGCGGTGGTCTTGATGAATTTATCGGCAAAAGTGGCGCGGAAGGCATCATCCGCCGGGTAAATGCCTTTTAGCGCATCCAACACGCTGGCCGATGTGGTGAGCGTGCCGTTGGCGATGCGCTGCGCCACGCTGTGATAGACCCGTTCCTGGTCGCCGGTATGCAATCCCCCGATGACGTTGTAGCGGAAGGAAATCGTCACGCAGGCGCGCAGCAGGGTTTCAAATTCGGGGTCGCTCAGGCGACGCTTGGCGGCCATCAGCAGGGGGAGGGGCTGCCGCACGCTGAACATCCGCAGTTCGCTGGCATGGTCGCGCCACGCTGGCGGCCATGGTGAACCCTCCGGACTGGTCAGGGCCAGGTAGAGATCCACGTCCTCATCCATGCCGCGCAACAGTTCGAAGACCTGCTCTCGCGTGGCCACCTGTCCTCGAATGACCTTGAACAACTCGGACTGACGCACGAAGGCGTTGCGGCTATTCCAGTGCATTCGGAGGAAATCCGGAAGGCTTTCGCTGCCCAGTCGCCCCACCATGTTTTCCCAACGATCTTCCAAACTTCTGAGTTCGTGTTCGTTCTCCCGTTGCCGGTGCAACACCGAAAACAGGTAGTTCTTCAGTAAATCGGTGGCGGAAAGGCGGACGCCACGCGCGTTGAGAGTCTCGAACACCTTGTAGGCGTTGAGTTCGTCGGTGACGGTGATGACGGTAAAAAACAACCGGTCGCTCATGCTCTCGATGAGTTGGGCGATGATCATGCCGACATCGGCCGATGGCTTGGTCTTGACGTAGTCGCGAACGCGCCGGTCGAACCACTCGAAGGATTTGCGCAAGCCATGTTCCGAGGCGCGGATTCTGCGCTGCGGCAGATGGTCGGCCAAGGGGACGAGATAGGTCTGGTAGTAGTTGTCGTTATTCCGGTTGAGAGTCAGCTTGGACCGGGGTACCAGGGTGACGGGGTCGAGATAACCGATGTAGGTTTGGCGAAGCTGATCAAGTCGCTGGCGTGTCCGGTCCGGATCTTTGCCTTCGTCAATCAGGCGTCGCAGGTTCTTGAGCGCCGCCAGCACGATGATGCTGAGGGTGGTGAGCCGCTGCTGACCGTTGATGACGTCGAAAACTCGGTCATCCGCCGATTGCAGGACCAGGTAGCCCATGTAATGCGCGGGTTCGCCGCCTTCCGCGATGGTGCCGAGAATGTCCTGCCAAAGGTCATCCCATTCTTCCTCACCCCAACTGTAGTCGCGCTGAAAGCGAGGAATACGATAGGTCAGACCGTTACCCATCAACTTGCGGTAGGTGTCGTTCTTGGTATTGAAGTTGGTTGCGGACATAAGTCAGTGTCCCGATATTCCATGCTTGAGACTATGCTTCCAAGGATGCCGACAGTGCGCGGTTATCTTCCAAACCGCGCCGCCAAACCGGCAAGGGTGTGATTTTCCGCAATCGCATCGTGCGGAATCAGCAGGTAGCGCCACGGCTTGCCGCCATGGGTCGCCGCATGATTGGAGGCGTTCGCGCACCATTGGAGCGCCGATTCCTGCTTTGCCCGAACGATCGGGTCCTCCATTTGATTGCTAGCCTTGGGTTCAAGCATGAAGATAGCGTCGATGCTCTCGGCAACGAAATCCGGCTGGTATTCCAGGTAATTCCCCGCCTGCCGGTAGAAGATCTGGAACTGGCCCTTGGCCGGCCGGAACCACTTGAGGGCTTCGCGTTCCAGAATGACCGCGAGTTTGCGCTCGGCGTCGGAATCGAATTTCTGCACCGGGTAAAGGCAGCGCTGGAAACCACCGAACAGGTATTTCGCCATGTTGCTCTTGTCCGCCGGCGCGAGCCGGTAATCCGCGGGCGGCTCTTGCGCGGCACAGGTATAGGCGCTCGGCTTCAACTCGGTGAAACCCTTGCTGATCTTCACTTCGTGGCCAGTCGCGTCTTCCCAATAGTGGGTCTGCATCTGGGCATGGATGAATCGGACGATGGGGCGCTGGTAGCAGCGCAGTACCTTGCGCGCGTCGTCGTCGGAGAGGTAGCCGCGAAAATGCCGTACCGTCTGCGTCGCCAGGTCGTAGAGCAGATCGGCGTGGTCGTCGTAGCAGATGTCGTCGAAATCCACCAGCCCGCCGACGATGTAATCCTCCAGCCGCGCCTCTTCGATACCGCCACGGCCCAGCGCCACGATCTCAAGCTGGTGGGTGCGCAGGTGCTGAATCCACAACTCGTCGGAAACCGCCGGGTATTTCAGCGTGTCCAGTTCGAGCATGAAGGGTTTGAAGCCCGATCTCACCTCGCCTTTGGGCACGACGAGAATGCGCGGGATGGCGATGGTCTGGCGCGCGACCAGATCCACCGTTTTGGCGACCACAGCGGCGATATCCGGATTTTCGGTCACACCGTCCAGTTCTCCCTGCGCGGGCGCGCGTCGTTCCTCGACCGCCTTGACGATGGCGGCCTGGATTTCCGGCTGCTTGAGATGTTCGATGGTCGGCACGACTTGTGGCTGGTTTTCGAACTGCTGGATGACCTCGTAGGCGATCCGCGCCAGCTTCTGCGCTTCCGGCTGGGTGAACGCGGGCGCTTCATCCTGTCCGGCCAACGTGGTGCTACCGGTCACTTGCGCGGGCGTGATCCCCAGTTGGGTGGCGAGCTGCGATTGCGCCACGACCGTCGCCGTCTTTTGGCCGAACTGGTCGATATCCAGTACCACGGCCTGTAACCGAATAGCGGAATCCGGCCGGTTGGCCTCGTCGATGATATCCTGGAACCTGTCGTGAGCGACGATGTTCAATCGGTCCACGGCGGCCATGCCGGTGCGTTTGCCGTAGGGCAGGCGGAGACCGCGACCGATGGACTGTTCGATGAGCGTGCGCGCGTTGGCCGCGCGCAGGGGGACGATGGTGTAGAGGTTGGTCACGTCCCAGCCTTCCTTGAGCATGTTGACGTGAATGACGATCTCGGTCGGCTCTTCGCTGTGCTCGACCTTGAGCAGGCGCGCGATCATCTCCTCTTCCTCCGCGCCGGTCTTGCTGGAATCCACCTGGATGGCCTTGCCCCGGTAGCGGCCCTCAAAGAATCCGTCGGACTGGATCAGCGCCAACAACTGCCCGGCGTGAGTCGTGTCGCGGGCGATCACCAGCAGGAAGGGTTTGACGATGGGGTTGTCGCTCTCGCGGGCGTAGGTTTCCAGTTCCACCTTCACGCTTTCATGCAGGCGCACGCCGTCTTCCAGCTTCAGCCGCTCGATTTCTTCCGGCGACATGCCGGCCGGGTTGAAGTTCTTGCGGGTGACCACCGCCGGTTCCTTGACGAAGCCGTCGGCCATCGCCTTGCCGAGCGGATAGTCGTAGATGACGTTGTTGAACGCCACCGCGCCCTTGCCGGTTTCCACGAACGGCGTGGCGGTCAGTTCCAGCCCCAGGATCGGTTTGAGTTCGTTGATCGCCCGCACCCCGGCGCTGGCCCGGTAGCGGTGCGATTCGTCCATCAGCAGTACCAGATCGGGCAAGCCGGCCAGGTAATCGAAATAGCTCTCGCCGATATACTCCGACAGCCGCTTGATGCGAGGCGACTTGCCGCCGCGCACTTCGGAGTTGATCTTGGAGATGTTGAAGATGTTGACCTTGCAGCGGATCAGCGCGTCGAACAGCGAGCCGGCCTTGGCTTCGTAGGTGTCGCCGGTGATGATCTCCGGCGGGTCGGCGGCGAACTCCGCGATGCCCCGGAACACGTACTTCGGCGTGTTGGGCGTGAAGTCGGCGATCAGCTTGTTGTAGATGGTCAGGTTGGGCGCCAGCACGAAGAAGTTGTTGATGCCGTGCGCCAGGTGCAGATAGCTGATGAAGGCTCCCATCAGCCGCGTCTTGCCCACGCCGGTGGCGAGCGCGAAGCACAGCGACGGAAACTCGCGCTCGAAATCCGTGACTGACGGGAACTCGCTGCGAATCACCTCCAGCACAGCGGCGGTATCGGCGCCTTTGCCGGGCGGCGCGATTTCCGTGATGCGGTCGAGAATTTCCAGCGAGCGGCGCTGGGGCGGACGCAGCGAGAGGCGGCCGGCAATAGCGTTGACGTGGCGGTTCACGATCTTTGTCCGGAATCCGCAGATTGCACAGATTCCCGCAGATTTTTTGAAAAGATCATACGCTTTTGCTCAAGACTGCGAGCACCAAAGTTCAGAAGCAACCCGCGTTCTTTTCCGCTGGCTTTCAGATAGTTGATGAGTTGAGCTTCCTCACGGGTCGTGAGTCGGTCCAGTGCTTTCAACTCGACGATGATCTCATCAAAGCAGAGGAAATCGGCACGGTAGCCGGTTTTGAGGCGTTGCCCACGGTATTGCACCGGTAGCTCGACTTCGCGTGCGAACGGTATTCCTTGACTGGCAAATTCCAGCGCGAGCGCCTCTTGATAAACCGCCTCCAGGAAACCGTGTCCGAGTTCCCGGTGTACCGTCATCGCTGCTCCGATGATCGCGTAGGTTTGCTCGTCTCTGTTCATTTTGAATCCTCCGTCCGCAGATTACGCAGATTTGCACAGATTATTTTTGGATTGAATCTGCGGAAATCTGCGTAATCTGCGGATTTCAAAATAAGTCCTGCTGCCCCGGCTCAGGCGGTTTTTGCGGCAGATTCTCCACCCGCAGGCTGTAGTCGTCGTGGCCCCATTCGCAGCGGTTCAAAACCTGTTTGGGAATTTTCTTGACGGTCAGGTTGGGGTATTCGTCGTGCCCACGGAAGGCGGGACACAACACCAGCAGCGTGCGTTCCGGCCCGACTTCGTCGGAGAGTTGCTGGAGTTGTTCGTGATTCAGCGCGGCGGTGGTGACGTAGAGGAAATCGCGTTCGGTGGAATGGCCGTGCTGCCAGTACACCGAATCCGACGGCGCGTAGGTGAAGCCTTCCAGCTTGCACAGCGCCTCGGCCAGCATCGCGGCGTTGTAGTCCTTGTTGATGACCCAGTTGCCCCACTTGTCCCGTTCCAACAGCGAGGGTGCGAGTCGGTAGTAGCGGAAGCCGCCGCCGCCCGGCCAGTTCACGGCCTTGGTGATGCCGCCGGGGTCTTCGCCGTCGATGACTTTCTTCAGGCGCGGGATGATGTGGGTATGGCAGTGCTCGCCCAGTTCGACCATGATCCAGCGCCGGCCCATCTTGTGGGCGACAGCGCCGGTGGTGCCGGAACCGGCGAAGGAGTCGAGGATGAGGTCGTTGGGGTTGGTGGCGATTTCAAGTACACGCTTTAATAATTTCTCCGGCTTTGGCGTCCCAAAAACATCTTCCCCAAACAGAGAAACGATTTCCTTCTTGGCGTCTTGCGTGTGACCTACTTCTACATAGTCCCAATAAGTTTGTGGAACGACTCCTTGTTTCACTTCACTCAGATAGATTTTGGGCGCTGGAACATTATTGCCATTCTTTCCCCACCAGATTCTTCCCTCACGATCCATATCCCAAAATTTGTCTTCCGAGATGCGCCAATAGGAGCCCGCTGGAGGTCCTTCGATAACCCGACCACTAGGGCATTTAATCGAATAAGTACCCTTGCTATAGAAGTTTCTAGCTGCAAGATTGTTAGGACGCCATAATCCACGAGGATCATTATCTGGATTTTTATATGCTTTATCTTGCTTATCAGAGCGGGGCAAAGGATTAGGGTGCCAAGCATCGCCTTCTTTTGCAAAAACAAGTATGTAGTCATGATCTACGGAAAAATGTTTGGCACTGGATTTCGGTGCGTAGTTCTTTCGCCAAATAATTGATGCAATAAAATTCCCCCGCCCAAACACCTCATCGCACAACACCTTCAGATAATGCGCTTCGTTGTCGTCAATCGTGATCCACAGCGAACCATCCTCCGACAACAAGCGCCGAATAATCTCTAGCCGATCCCGCATCAGCGACAACCAAATCGAATGCTCCAAGCCATCGTCGTAATGCGTGAACGCGCTGCCGGTGTTGTACGGCGGGTCGATGAATACGCACTTCACCTTGCCCGCGAACTCCGCTTCCAGCGCCTTCAACGCCAGCAGGTTGTCGCCGAAGATCAGCCGGTTGTCGAAGATATCCCCGATTTCATCCGCAGGCAATTTATCCGCAGATTTCGCAGATTCATGTGAATTTCTTAAAACAGAATCTGTGTAAATCTGTGTAATCTGCGGACCATTCTTGACCCGATGCTTAGCGTGATACGACTTCTCCGGGTCTTCCAGCAGAATGCGCGGCTCCAACCGTGGCCGGTTCTCCTTGCCGATCCAGGTGAGTTCGAGTTTTGGATTTTTGGTCATTGAGTGACGACCAGCCTCATTCAATGCGCCTCATCCCAATTCGTGCCCACCCCGACATCCACTTCCAGCGGCACGCGCAATTCCGCCGCCGCGACCATCGCCGCCCGGATGCGCTCACCGGCCTCGGTCACGGCGTTCCCCGCCACTTCAAACACCAGTTCGTCGTGAACCTGCATCAGCATCCGCGCCGGGAAAGCGGAGGCTTGCAGCCAACGATCCACCGCCAGCATGGCCCGCTTGATGATGTCGGCGGCGGTGCCCTGCATCGGCGCGTTGATGGCCGCCCGCTCCGCCGCTTGCCGAAGCTGTGGGTTGCGGGCGCGGATGTCCGACAGATACAGCCGGCGGCCGAACACCGTTTCCACGTAACCCCGCTCGGCGGCTTGGCGGCGGGTGTCCTCCATGTACGCCTTGACGCCCGGATAGCGGGTGAAATAGCGATCCACGTAATCCTTGGCCGCGCCGCGTTCGATGCCCAATTGCTGGGCCAGCCCGAACGCTGACATGCCGTAAATCAGCCCGAAATTGATGGCCTTGGCGCTGCGTCGCTGTTCGGCGCTGACGTTCTCCAGCGAGACCCCGAACACTTCGGCGGCGGTGGCGCGATGCACGTCGGCGCCGGTGGCGAAAGCCCGCAGCAAGCCCTCGTCGCCGGATAGATGGGCCATGATCCGCAGTTCGATTTGCGAATAGTCCGCCGCCAGCATCACCCAACCCGGCTCGGGCACGAACGCCTGGCGGATGCGCCGTCCTTCCGGCGTGCGGATCGGGATGTTCTGCAAGTTGGGATCGGAGGACGACAGCCGGCCGGTGCTGGCCACGGCCTGATGATAGGAGGTGTGGACTCGCCCGGTGCGTGGATGGATTTGCGCGGGCAGTCGGTCGGTGTAAGTGGATTTCAGCTTGCTCAAGGTCCGATGTTCCAGAATGACCTTGGGTAACGGATAGGCCAACGCCAGTTCCTGCAACACGTCCTCGGCGGTGGAGGATTGGCCAGTGGCGGTCTTCTTGCCCGCCGGCAACCCCATCCGCTCGAACAGAATCGCCTGCAATTGCTTGGGCGAACCCAGGTTAAACCGCTCGCCAGCGAGATCGTAAGCCTGCTGCTCCAGTTCCCACAGCCGTTTGGCCAGTTCCCCGCTGTGCTGGCGCAACGCCGCGGCATCCACCCGTACCCCGGTTCGCTCCATTCGCCCCAACACCGGAATCAGCGGAATTTCCAGTTCTTCATACAGCCGCCGCAAGCTCGATTCCCGTTCCAGTCGCGGCCACAGGCAGCGATGCAGGCGCAAGGTGACGTCGGCGTCCTCGGCGGCGTAGGGGCCGGCCTGCTCCAGCGCCACCTGGTTGAACGTCAGTTGTTTTGCGCCCTTGCCGGCCACGTCCTCGTAATGGATGGTGCGCAGCTTCAGGTGCCGCTCCGCCAGCGAATCCATGTCGTGCCGGGCCGTGGAATCCAGCACGTAAGATTCCAGCAGGGTGTCGTGTCGGATGCCGCACAGGGCAATGCCATGATTGGCTAGCACATGCGCGTCGTATTTGAGGTGCTGGCCCAGCTTGGCTCGATTCTTGTCCTCCAGCAGCGGACGCAATTGTTCCAGAACGCGCTCCCGGTTCAACTGATCCGGGGCGCCGGGATAGTCGTGCGCCAGCGGCACATAAGCCGCCTCGCGCGGAGTCACCGCGAAGGACACACCGACGATGCGGGCGTCCAGGTAATTCAGGCTGGTGGTTTCGGTATCGAAAGCGAACAGTTCCGCCGTCCGCAGCCGTTCCAGCCAGTCATCGAGCGCGGCTTGATCCACCACCAGTTGGTAATGTGTGGGTTGGTTTGAGGGTTCCACCAGATCGAGAACGGTTTGCGTCGGTATCGTGGCCAACGTCGGCGCCGGTGGTTCCTGGCCGCCGCCTGGTAAATCTCGCAGCCAGGAACGGAATTCAAAGCGTTCGTACAGCGTCCGCAGCGTGGCTGTGTCGGGTGGCGCGGGCCGCAATTCCTCGAATCCGACTGGCAGTTGCACCGCGCAATCCAGGGTTGCCAATTGCCGGGACAGCGGCAGTTGCTCCAACCCGGCGCGCAGCTTTTCGCCGATCTTGCCGGAGATGGCGGCGGCATTCGCCACCAGGTTGTCCAGCGAACCGTACTGGCGCAACCACTTGGCGGCAGTCACGGCGCCCACGCCGGGCACGCCGGGGATGTTGTCGGAACTGTCGCCGACCAGCGCCAAGTAATCCACGATCAACGCCGGTGGCACCCCGAATTTCTGTTCCACTCCGGCCACGTCGGTCACCACGTTCTTCATGGTGTCCAACATCCGCACCCGCTCGTTCACCAGTTGCGTCAAGTCCTTGTCGCCACTGACGATCAGCACCGGCAAGCCTCTGGCCGTCGCTTGCCGGGTCAACGTGCCGATCACATCGTCCGCCTCGACCCCGGCCACTTGCAGCAGTGGCAGGCCCATGGCGCGGACGCAGGCGTGCAAGGGTTCGATCTGTTGGATCAGTTGCGGGTCCAGCGGTGGCCGATGCGCCTTGTAGTCTGGGAATGCCTCGTGGCGGAAGGTCTTGCCGGGCGCGTCGAATATCACCGCCAGATAGTCCGGCCGATAGTCGGCCAACAGCCGGCGCAGCATGTTGAGCACCCCGTACAAAGCACCGGTCGGTTCGCCGGCTTTCGTGCTCAGCGCCGGCAGCGCGTTGAAAGCTCGGTGCAGCCAGGAGGAACCATCCACCAGCAACAGCGGTTTGGGTGCGGTCATTGCTCGCTCTCGTTAAGGCTGGTTAATCATGCTGGCCAGACAGGCCGCGCCGAAACCGTTATCGATGTTCACCACACCCACCCCACCGGCGCACGAAGTTAGCATTCCCAGTAATGCCGACAGGCCGCCGAAATTGGCCCCGTAACCGACGCTGGTCGGCACGGCGATCACGGGGCGGGCCACTAGGCCGGCCACCACGCTGGCCAGCGCTCCTTCCATGCCGGCGATCACGATGCAAACCCGCGCCGCGCGGATCACGTCCAGCCGAGCCAGCAGGCGATGCAGCCCGGCCACGCCCACGTCATTGATCCGTTCGATCCGGTTGCCGAACAGCAGCGCGGTTTCGGCAGCCTCTTCCGCCACCGCTTGATCGGACGTCCCGGCGGTCACGATGGCGATGTAGGCTTCGGTCAGGGGGCGGATGCGACGCTGAATGACGATGACGCGCCCCAACGGGTTGTAGCGGGCCGCTGGCCAGAGTTGCGCCACGGCTTCGTACATCTCCACGGTCGCGCGGGTGGCGAGGATGTCGCCGTCACCTTCCAGCAGGGCGGCGACGATGGTCTTGACCTGGGCCACGGTCTTGCCGGCGCAATAGATCACCTCGGGATGACCGCGCCGCAATTCGCGGTGGCTGTCGAGCACCGCCTCGCCCAGATCGCGGAACGGCAGTTCCCGCAAGCGGTCCACAGCTCCCTCGACCGCCAGTTCACCGGAGCGGACTTGTTCCAGCAACGCCCGCAAGGACGCCTCGTTCATGACTCTTTGCTCCATGACCGGATGCAACGATGGCCAAGCCAACCGATCATTGGGGTTGGCGTCATGAGCGACGCTTCGGTAAGCTGCATGACCATGACATGGTCATGCGCTAAGCTGGACCCGTCCCTCACCATTCCGCCGAACGCTGGTAACCCCACTCAGATTCCCTTCCATGTTCAAAACGTTGATGACCTTCACCGCTCTTGGCTTGGCTCTGTCCGTTGGACCTGGTTGCGCCAACAATCCATCTCCTCCGCCTGGCCAGCTCCAGCCTTCTTATCTCAATGACGATTGCAGCGCCCAGCGCCAGTACGAGAAGAAATCCTGCATCCCGGCCCCGCCACCCCCGCCGCCGGCAATCCTTGACGATGACTAAATAGCATCGGAACCCGGTTTCAAGGCCGGCACGTTGAAGCTGCCCATCCGGTAACCCCGCAAATCCAGGGTCACGTACTGGAAACCGCAACCGGTCAGCGCCGCCGTCACCTGGTCGGCGACGGCTTGGTCCAGCAAGCGGGGATGCTCGGCCCGATCCACCTCGATGCGAGCCAGATCGCCGTGACAGCGCACTCGAACCGCGCGGAAACCCAGCGCCCGCAACGCCTGTTCGGACGCCTCCACCCGCCGTAGCAAATAAAGATCGACCTCGGTGTCGTGCGGTAATCGCGTCAGCAGACAAGCCGAGGCGGGCTTGTCCCACACCGGTAGCTTCAGGGCGCGGGCGTAACGACGAATCTCGGTCTTGCCCAGATCGGCTTCCAGCAGCGGGCTGCGAATCTCCAGTTCGCGCAAGGCGCGCATCCCCGGTCGGTAGTCGGCGAGGTCGTCTCGGTTGCTGCCGTCCACCAGGTAGGCGAACCCTTCCTCGGCGGCGATGGCTTTCAGTTCGACGAACAAGACTTGTTTGCAACGATAGCAGCGATCGGGCGGGTTACGGACGATCGCCGCCGGGATCGGCAGGTTCAGCACCCGATGGCGCACATCCAACGTCCGGGTCAATTCCCCGACCTGGACGATTTCGTAGGTCGCCATGTAGGGCGTCGCCACGGTCAGCGCCAGCACCTGGTCGCCCAGCGCCAGCCGGGCCGCCGCCAGCAACAGGCTGCTGTCCAGTCCGCCGGAGCAGGCCACGGCCACCGAGCCCAGCCCGCGTAGCAACTCCAGCAGGCGTTGAAAGCCGGCCTCGGCCAATGCAGCGTCGGCGGTCATGGGGGCGACCGGGTCGGTTCCGGCCCCAGTTCGTAACTGGACAGCGCCTCCCGCACCGCCGCGTAGACCGCGTGAATCGGCACGCGACGCTCCAGCGCCAGCCGTTTGCAGTCTTCGTATTCCGGTTTGCCGCGCAACGGCCGTCCCTGGTGGTGGGCGAGCTTGACGGTGACCTCGCCGTAGCGGGTCGTCACATGCAGAAGTTCCCGCGCCAGCGCGGTGCGGGTCACCGGGTACTGGCGCACGCCCAGGGTCGTCGTTTCGAGCAGCAACAAGTCGGTCAGGGTCCGTTCCAGGTCCGGCGCGCACAGTACGCTCAGCACGGTGGCCGGCCGGTTCTTCTTCATCAGAATCGGCGTCAGCCAGGCATCGTTCGCTCCCGCCGCGAATAGTTGCTCCAGCACGTGGTCGTAGCACTCCGGGTTCATGTCGTCGATGTTGCATTCCAGCACGCACAGTTCCCGTCGATCCTCGCCATCCGCCGGCCGCTCGCCCAGGCACACCCGCAGCACGTTGGGGATGGGACCGTCGTGATGGCCGATGCCATGGCCAACCCGGTGGATGATCAGTTCGGGGCGCGTCACGTATTCATCGACGAGGGTGGCCAGCAACGCGGCGCCGGTCGGGGTGGTCGCCTCGAACGGCACGCCCCCCAGCTTGACCGGAACGCCCTTGAGTAATTCCAGGGTCGCCGGAGCGGGGGCCGGCAGCACGCCGTGTTCGCAGCGCGCGATGCCGCCGCCCAGTTCCACCGGCGAACACAGCACGCGATCCACGTTCAGCCGGTCCAGGGCGATGACTCCGCCGACGATGTCCACGATGGCGTCCAGCGCGCCCACTTCGTGAAAGTGGATGCGATCCGGCGAGGTATCGTGAATATGCGCCTCGGCCTCGGCCAGCCGGCGGAATACCGCAATGGCCCGGCTTTGCACCGACTCCCGAAGCAGGCTGGCGCCGATGATCGCCTCGATCTGGCGCAGATCGCGGTGCGGGGGCTGGTTCGGGTCGGTCACCACTCGGACCTGGGTGCCGAACACGCCCTTGCGGCTGGCCCGCGTGGCTTGCACGCCATAACCCTCCATGCCGAGTCCGGTCAGTTCGAGAACCAGTTCGTCGTAGTCCACGCCCAGGTCGAGCAGCGCCGCCAGGTGCATGTCGCCGCTGATGCCGGCGAAACAGTCGTAGTACAGGATGCTCATCGCCGCCGCGCGCCCATGGCGAATCGCTGCCGGTCAAAATGGAAATTCACCTTGCGTCTTCTCCCGTTCGAGGGGTTTGGAAGTGGGCCGCGCGGCCTGCTGCTGGACCGGATGGCCATCCACGTAGATAGCCCGGTGCGGCCGAGCCGGACAGGCATTTTCGCAGGCGCCGCAGCCGACGCACAGCGTTTCCCGTACTTCCGGGATCGTCAGGCCATCCTGGTAGGGGATCATGTGCACCGCCTTGGTGGGGCAGTATTCGTCGCAAGCCCCGCAGGCGGTGTGGTCAGTGTACACAATACAATTGTCGCGAACGAAGTGGGCCACGCCGATCTGGACGGTCTGCTTGGGGGCCAGGGCCAGCGGCCGGATCGCGCCGGTCGGACAAACCTGGCCGCAAAGATGGCATTCGTAGCTGCAATAACCGCTGGCATAGTCCATGCGCGGTTGCAGCAAGCCGGACAGACCGTACTCCAGCAGCGCCGGTTGCAGGACGCCGTAGGGGCAAGCGCCGACGCACAGATGGCAGGCGGTGCAAAGATCGTTGAAGCGTGCAATATCGCCGGCGCCGGGGGGCGCCACGGGCCAAGTCTTGTGGTTGACCAGCGCCGTCGGAACGCGATTGTGAGGCTTGGCTTCCACCGGCTTTAACTCAGGCAGCGCCGCCCAGCCCACCAACGCCGTCGCCGCGCCCCGCAACAAGGCTCGCCGCGATACTCCCTGCTTTCCTGGTGAGAAAGGGGTAGGGGGCGAGGGGTGAAGTTTTATCGGCGTCGGTCGCGCGTAGCCGATGCCGTGCGCCTCGCAGACGGTGATGCAGTTGAAACAGGCCACGCAGCGGCTGAAATCCACGTCCTTGGTCTTCAACCGGATACACCCGGCCTTGCAATGAATCGAACATTGGGCGCAGACGAGGCAGGCGTCCTTGGGAATTCGAATCTTGAAAATGGCGAAGCGCGAGATCAACCCCAGCAGCGCGCCCACCGGACAGAGCGTGTTGCAGAACAGCCGGCCATGCCGGGTGCTCAGCCAAATCAGCCCGGCCAGGAACAGCGTCGGAAACGCCAGCGTGGCCAGTGGCGGCGCTTTCCAGGTCAAGGGAAACGGTCCGTACAGCCCCAAAGCTTCGAGCAGCGATCCGGCGCCGTTATGGGCGACGACGTAGAGCGGTCGCAACAGATCGCTGGCGATGCGGCCGAAATTGCTGAACGGGTCCAATAGGGTCAACGCCAGGGCGCTGCCGCTGAGGAACAGACCGACCGTCAGCGCCAGTATCCCGTAGCGCAGCACGTCGTGCGATTTTTGGGGCTTGAATTTGATCTTGCGCGGCTTGCGCAGCTTGTCCGCGATACGGATGATGATGTCTTGCAGCGTGCCCAGCGGACAGATCATCGAGCAGTACACCCGGCCAAACAGCAGGGTCAGCCCCAGCACCAGCAAAAACCCGGTGGCGGCCAGGGCGAAGGTCTGGGTGAAGTTCAGCAGCGACGGCACGAACTGCGGATAGCGCACGGCTTGCGCGAGCGGCGGGCCGAACCGCTCGAAATCCACGAACAGCAGCGTGGTCAGCACCAGGAAGATCAGCGAGACCACGACCCGGATTTTCTTGAGCCACATCTGATTCATGGTCGCCTGCTTTCAATCCTCCGTCGGCTTTGAGCGAAGCGTAGTCAGGATGAACCTTCGGCGTTCGGCGACGTTTCCGGCAGGTCGGTTCCTTCGTACAGTTCCGCCAATCGAATCGTCAGACCCGCGCAGGGCAGGGTTAATTCCGCGTCCGGATCGCTGAATTCCGCCCGCCGCCAGTCGCTGCCTTCCCGCCAATGCAGGGCGGCGCCGATCCGGTCCTGCTCCAGCAGCAGATAGCCTTGCAGGCTGTCCAGGCGGGCGTAGGCGAAGAGCTTTTCCCGCTGGTCAGTCCGGGCGGTCCCGCTGGATAGCACTTCGACGAGCAGACAGGGCCGGGTGCGGTAGTACGGATCACGATCATTGGGATCGCAGCAGACCATCAGGTCTGGGTAATAGAAAATATCCGCCCCCAATTCCTTGAGGTGCAACTTGACATCAGCGAAAAAGACTTGGCAAGGCGAGCCGCGCAAGTGAGCCAGCAGGCGCGCGAACAGATTACCCGCGATTCGATTATGCCGGACGCTGGCCCCGGCCATGGCGTAAATTTCGCCGTTGATATACTCGTGCTTGATCTCGCTGCGTTCCTCAAACGCGAGATAGTCTTCCACGGATAGCCAGCGAGGTTGGAATTGCGCGGACATCGGGTTTCTCTCCTTCTGGTTTCCTGTTGGCCGCGCATCGTTCCCGCGCGGACCGAACAGGTTGTGGATTGCCCTTATATTATTATGGAAGCGTGGAAGGAGAAGGGGAGAAGGTTTGTTGGAACGGCGCCAAACCCGCCGCGAAGCCGAACAAGGTAATTTTTCCCTGGTCGTCGGGCGGCACGGTCAGGTCGAAATCCCCCTTGGGCAGGGGATCGCCACAGGTAAACATGAACTGGCCGTTGGCCAGGACCAGGGCGCACAAGGGATTGCCACCGAGGGTGATCGAGCCGGTGAGCCTGAACCTCCCCTCGGGCGCCGCCGTAGTGGTGTACGTTACCTTGGGGGTGGCACAACGGGTTGCATTGACAGAAGCCGGCAAGGCGCCCGGCCCTAATGTTTGCTGGAACGGCGCCAAGCCCGACGAGAACCCAAACAGCGTGATTTGCCCCTGGTCATCCACCGGTACGGTCAGGTCGAACTGCCCTTTGGGCAAGGGATCGCCGCAAGTGAACAGGAACTGGCCGTTGGCCAGGACCAGGGCGCACAGGGGAGCGCCATCTTGGGTGACCGAACCGGTGATTCTGAACCCGCTGGGCGCTGTTGTGAGGGTATGAATCGTGACTGTGGGGGTCGCACAAACCGGGGTGGCAATGAAACCATGGCGGTACCACGAATTACCCCTGTAAGACCCCGTCACCTGGCCTCTCGCATTGATACTGGTAGCCTTTGTGCTAATAGCGCCCGGGACATTGAGGGTCGTGACTAGGCCGTCGTTGTACACGAAACTGCTATAAGTCGACGAACTTGGAGTTAGGGAGGAGAAGGAAGTGATCGTCACCTGTCCGCTGTCGTTGATGCTGGTAGCATGGATGTCACCACCCGCCGGGACATCGAGAGTTTTGAATGTGCCGCCGCTGTACAAAAAAGCAAACGCTAGGCCACTCCCGTAATAACCCACCACTTGTCCGCTCGCGTTGATACTCGTGGCAGCGGTGTAGTCGAAACCTAGTAGGGTTAAGGGCGTGAACGTGCCGTTGCTGTAAACGAACCCATGGCCATGCGAGCCATCCCCGTAAGAACCCGCCACCTGTCCGCTCGCGTTAATGCTCACGGGTATGGTCTCAGTGGCACCCGGGACATCGAGGATCGTGAATGTGCCGTTGCTGTACAAAAAACCACGGGTATCCGAGAACGGTCCTCCCGGCTTCCAGCTACCCGCCACCTGTCCGCTGTCGTTAATGCTGGCGGGCGAGGTGCTAGTGGCACCCGGGACATCGAGGATCGTGAACGTGCCGTTGCTGTACAAGAAACCATGGACACACGAGCCATCGGAGTAGGAACCCGCCACCTGTCCGCTCGCGTTGATGCTGGCGGCCCAAGTTTGAGTGGCGCCCGGGACATCAAGGGTCGTGAACGTGCCGTTGCTGTACAAGAAACCATGGCTTTTATTCAAGTCATCGTGATAATGATAACCCGCCACCTGTCCGCTCGCGTTGATGCTGGTGGCCCAAGTTTGAGTGGCGCCTGGGACATCGAAGGTTGTGAAACCATAGAAACTATAGGGTGTGGCTTGAACGTCGGGGGCCGCCAGACTGGTGAACAGGAATAAACCCAGTACGGTGAGGATTACCGATATTCTTTGGGTGTTCATGGAAAATCCCTCCCTACGGTAACACCGATCAACGCTCGTTATGGCGGCGTGGAAGGAGAAGGGGAAGGAGAGAAAGTTTGCTGGAACGGGGCCAAGCCCGCCGCGAAGCCGAACAAGGTAATTTTCCCCTGGTCGTCGGGCGGCACGGTCAGGTCGAAATCGCCCTTGGGCAGGGGATCGCCACAGGTGAACAGGAACTGGCCGTTGGCCAAAACTAGGGCGCATAGGGGAGCGCCGTCCAGGCTGATCGAGCCAGTGATCTTGAACCTACCATCGGACGCCGCCGTGACGGTGGGCGTGACCGTCGGCGTGGTGCATCTCCCCCTGGCGGCAGCCGGCAAGGCACCCGGCTCTAATGTTTGCTGGAATGGCGCCAAGCCCGACGAGAACCCAAACAGCGTGATTTGCCCCTGGTCATCCACCGGCACGGTCAGG
This sequence comes from Candidatus Contendibacter sp., assembly GCA_029624675.1. GTDB lineage: Bacteria > Pseudomonadota > Gammaproteobacteria > Competibacterales > Competibacteraceae > Contendibacter. The sequence goes on along the minus strand of JARSSP010000061.1, from coordinate 28,819 downwards.
TCGAACTCCCCTTTGGGCAAGGGATCGCCGCAGGTGAACATGAACTGGCCGTTAGCCAAGACCAGGGCGCACAGGGGAGCGCCCTCGTGGGTGATCGAACCGGTGATTCTGAACCTGCCCTGGGACGCCGTCGTGAGGGTATGAATCGTGACCGTGGGGGTCGCACAAACTGGGGTGGCGATGAAACCATGGTTATGCGAGCCATCTGAGTAAGACCCCGTTACCTGTCCGCTCTCATTGATGCTGGTAGCCCAAGTGTCAGTGGCGCCCGGGACATCAAGGGTCGTGAACGTGCTGTTGCTGTACACGAAACCATGGGTGTGCGAGCCATCCGAGTATACCCCCGCCACTTGACCGCTCGCATTGATGCTGGTGGCCAAAGTGTTAGTGGCGCCCGGGACATCAAGGGTTGTGAACGTGCCGTTGCTGTACACGAAACCATGGGTGTGCGAGCCATCCGAGTACTCCCCCGCCACTTGACCGCTCGCGTTAATGCTGGCAGGAAGAGTTTGAATGGCACTCGGGCCATCGAAGGTCGTGAACGTGCCGTTGCTGTACACGAACCCACGCACAGGCGAGCGACCATAAAAACCCGTTACCTGCCCGCTATCGTTGATACTGGCGACATAGGTGGCATAGGTACCCCCCGGAGGATCGAGGATCGTGAACGTGCCGTTGCTATACACGAAACCATAAGACGCCGCGCTTCTCGGATAAGAACTCGTGATGTAATGGCCTGCCACCTGGCTGCTCGCATTAATGCTGTGAGCCCGGGTGATATAAGCACCCGGACCATGAAAGGTCATGAACGTGCCGTTGCTGTACACGAAACCATGGGGAGGCGAGCCATCCGAGTACCACCCCGCCACCTGGCCGCTCGCATTAATGCTTTCGGGGAAAGTACTAACAGCGCCGGGGACATCGAGGGTCGTGAACGTGCCGCCGCCATACAGAAAACCATAAGTATGCGAGCCATCCGAGTAATAACCCGTCACTTGGCCGCTCGCATTGATGCTTGCAGGATAAGTATGAAAGGCGCCCGGGACATGAAGGGTCGTGAAACTATACGTCGCGGCCTGAACGTCGGAGGTCACCAGACTCGTGAACAGGAATAAACTCAGTACGGTTAGAATTGCCGATATTCTTTTGGTACTCATGGAAAATCCCTCCCTAACGTAACTTCACTTAATCTGTATGATTTGTTTATATATTGGACATTATGTTTCTAAATTAGTTCATTATGTTGTCGTGGTTACTATTGGGAAGGCTAGGATTACGAACGGCAGGATCAGCGCCAACACCGGCACGAAACCAGTGGTAGCCGCCAAGGGGAGGGCTGGGTAAAGTTGAGCAGCGATGAAAGGAATTACGGAGAGCGTACGGCTTGCGCGAGCGGCGGGCCGAACCGCTCGCAATCCATGAACAGCAGCGCGGTTAGCGCCGGAAGCATCCACAAAGAAGACGGCAGCGGATCTGGCAGGCCCTCGTGCCATCGATCAAAGCGCGATCCGTCGAATCGCCAGATTCTCCAAATCCTTGCGGCCCACGCCCATGTCGTGGGCGATGCCGATATAGCTCACTGCGTCCGGCTCCAAGCCGAACAGCTTGGCCGCCGCCGCGTCCGCCGTTACTAGATCGGTCGAGAGCAACAGCGAACGCAGGTTGACGACATCCGCCGCCGACACCCCGCGCGGCCCGTGCCGCATCAGCACGTTGTAGGCGTCCACCACATTCAGATCGGGCTTGCGATAAGTGGCGAAGTCGGCGATGCACTGATGCAGGTTGTTGGCGTGCCACTCGCCGCGATCCCAGACCACGCCCATCAGGTTCTTCATCGCCACGGTCAGCGTGGCCCCACCGTGGCTCTTGAGTACCGGTACGTTGATCAACACGTCGGCTTGCAAGATCAGTTCATGTTCCTTGGCCTCATGCAACCGGCGGCCTTTGGGCACCGCGACCGTCTGGAAATAGCTCTCACTGTTGCCCGGTGCCAGCTTGCCGCCGACGTCCTTCACCGCCTGTTCGATGCCGCTGGTGCGGTAACTGTCGCGCCAGTTGTCGCAGGTATGATCGAACACATAAACTTCCCTCGCGCCGGCTTGCAAGCAATGCTCGATGATGCGGCGAACCAGGCGCGGGTTGGTGTTGGCGGCCCGTTCCGGCGGCACGTTCCAGCCGATGTTGGGCTTGACCACCACGGTCTGACCCTTCTTGACGAAGCGCCCCATCCCGCCCAGGGCTTGAATGCCGCTGTCGAACAGCGCTTCCGGTTCGCCATTTTTGACCGCCGCCAGAACGGGCGGATCAGCGGCGGCCTCCTTCGCCTGGACCAGACGGCCAACGCCTCCCAGCGCCAGACCGGCGCCGGTCCACGCCCCCGCGCCGAGGGCCTTGAGCATGGTTCTCCGTTGCATGGCGGGATTCCTCGTGATGGGTTAGCGGGATGAGGAGATAGGGAGATGGAAAATTCGGCTTCCCGTTCCCGATGCGCTACTCGCCACTCCCCACGCTCGATCAGAATCGGAACCGTCGCAGAATGGTGAGCGACGACAATGCGCCGACCAGCTTGTGATCCGCGCTCACCACCGGCAGGCGCAAATAGCCTTCCGACAGCAGTTTCAAGGCATCGAGCAACGGCGCTTCCGGATCGACCGACGGATGGGCGTTGGCGAAATCGCCCACTTTGCGGTGCAAGTGGGGGAGCAGGCGGTTGTCCACGTCGGCGGCGCCTTCGTTTTCGGCATCGTCCGGCAACTGTGGTTCCGACGGCATCAACAGCTTGGAGAAGGTGAACGAGGTAATGGTGCCGATGAACTCGCCCCGCTCGTTGACCACCAGCAAATCCTGCATGTGCTTGCTGACCATCAGGGCCAGCGCTTCCGACAGCGGCGCCGTGTCGTAAACGACCGTGGGCGAGGTAATCATGTAGTGTTTGCATTTCATGCTGGGTTGCTCCCGGTTATGTGCCCTATGAGGGCGCGTCCCACGCATCGTTGTGGGGATGGATCCGGCTGGCTCGCGCCCACCGTTCTCCCCGTTGCGAACAACCTTGCATGGGTCGGACCCGAAAATTGCCGGATTCGCGACGCCCTGATTAAGCTATTATTAACCAAATCGCGCATCCCGTTCAGTTTGGCGCGTTGAAAGTTCCGCCGGACCGTTCCCGATTCCTTGGTCGGTTGCCTTGATGTCGGCAACCGGTGATCGGCTTGTCCGGCGAACCGTTCGCCCCGCCATTTTGGAAGAGAAATCCATAAACAGGAATGTTTTTTGCCAGTTAGCAATCGCCGCAACGGCGGCCCATCCGTCGGCGCGAAGTCGACCGCGCGCGGTCAGCGCCGAATTCAGACAATCCGTGGAGAATCTTGCATGACCGTGGCAATTCTATCGCTGGTGGCTGGCCTGCTAGGTCTGGTCGCCGCCGCGATGCTGTACCGCTGGATCGTCCAGCAATCCACTGGCGATCCGCTCATGGGTTCGATCGCCGATGAGATCCATCTGGGCGCCATGACCTATTTGCGGGCGCAATACACCAAGATCGGCATCTTCGCCCTGGTGGTGGCGATGCTGTTGTCCATGCAGCACGGCTTCGGCACCAGCGTGGCGTTCCTGATGGGCGCGCTGACCTCGGCGCTGGCCGGTCTGGTCGGAATGCAGGCGGCGACCAAGGCCAACGTCCGCACCACCGCGGCGGCGCGGGAACAGGGCGCGGGCGCGGCGTTGCTGATGACCTTCAACGGCGGCGCGGTCATGGGCTTGGCCGTGGCCAGCTTCGGGCTGTTGGGCTTGGGCATCCTGTTCTTCGCCCTGTCGGCCAACTTCGCGACCGATCCCAACTCAGCGTCCACCATCTGGGGGTTCTCAATGGGCGCCTCGTCCATCGCGCTGTTCGCCCGGGTCGGTGGCGGCATCTTCACCAAAGCCGCCGACGTCGGCTCCGATCTGGTCGGCAAGGTCGAGGCCGGCATCCCCGAGGACGATCCCCGCAATCCCGGCGTCATCGCCGACAACGTGGGCGACAACGTGGGCGACATCGCCGGCATGGGCGCGGATATCTACGAATCCTATGTCGGGGCCATGGTGGCGGCCATCACCCTGGCGGCGACCACCGCCGCCAGCGAACTGACCCATTACTTCGGCGCTGGCGTCAGCCGACCGATGCTGCTGGCCTTGCCGCTGGCGCTGGCCAGCATCGGCCTGGTGTCCTCGCTGGTCGGTATCTACGGCATGTCGGCCTTTCGGAAGCAGGGACCGGAACGGGCGCTGGCCATCTCCGAATTCAGCGCCGCCGGGCTGTTTCTGGTGCTGACCCTGTTGATGATGACGATCTTCGGTTACGGCTGGTCGCTCTTCGCCGCGATCATCGCCGGCAATCTGGCCGGCATCGCCATCGGCCGGGCGGCCTGGTACTACACCTCGTCCAAGCCGGTCACCAAGATCATCACCGCCTCCAAGACCGGGCCGGCGACCAACATCATCACCGGCCTGGCGGTGGGCATGGAAAGTTGCGCGGTGCCGATCCTGGTGATCGTCGCCGCGATCTTCGTCGCCCACCAGACGGCCGGCCAATACGGCATCGCCATCGCGGCGGTGGGGATGCTGGCCACCGCTGGCGTGACCATGACCATCGACGCCTCCGGGCCGATTTCCGACAACGCCGGCGGCATCGCCGAAATGTCCCATCAGCCGCCGGAAGTGCGCGCCATCACCGATCATCTCGACGCCATCGGCAACACCACCGCCGCCACCGGCAAGGGCTTCGCCATCGGTTCGGCGGCCCTGACCGCGCTGGCGCTGTTCGTCGCCTATAAGGAAGCGGTCGAACTGGCGGTCGGCAAATCCGTGATCATGGACATCACCGAACCGCGCGTCGTGATCGGCGTGCTGCTGGGCGGCATGGTGGTGTTGCTGGCCGCCGCGATGACCATGAGTTCGGTCGGCCGGGCGGCCATGGAGATGGTGACGGAAATCCGCCGCCAGTTCCGCGAAATTCCCGGCCTGCTGCAAGGCACCGCCAAGCCCGACACCGCCCGCTGCGTGACGATCTCGACCGACGCGGCGCTGCGGGAAATGGTCCCGCCGGGGATGCTGGCCGTGCTGGCGCCGGTCATCGTCGGCTTCTTCCTCGGGCCGGTCGCGCTGGGCGGCATGTTGCTGGGGTCGATGTTGACCGGCGTGGTGATGGCGTTGATGATGGCCAACGCCGGCGGCGCCTGGGACAACGCCAAGAAGGCCATCGAAGGCGGTCAGCTCAAGGGCGAGCGCAAGGGCGGCGACGCTCACGCGGCGGCGGTCATCGGCGACACCGTGGGCGATCCGTTCAAGGACACTAGCGGCCCGGCCATGAACATCCTGATCAAGCTGCTTTCCATTGTCTCGCTGATTCTGGTGCCGTTCATCACCTGAACCGGGGTCGCTCCTTCACCCCCTCTCCGCTGGTGGGAGAGGGGAGTTTGGGTTCTCCGTTCCCCACTTCATCCCGGCGGACGGGCAAACCCAGCCGCCAGTTGGTCCAACCCGCTCACCATTATGTCCGGCTCCACCTCCCAAGGATCGAACACCGCCTCCGGCTGACGCCTGACCCAGGCGGCGCGCAAGCCAGCGGCTTTAGCCCCGATCACGTCCCAGGCGTTGCTGGACACCAGCCAGGTCTCGGCCGGCGTGCGCCCGGTCCGCCGCGCCAGGTACTCGTAGACCGCCGGATCGGGTTTGAAGGTGCGCAGATCGTCCACGCTGACCACGTCTTCCAGCAGTGGCAACACCCCAGCATTGGCCAGCAGCGCCCGAATGCTGGCTTCAACGCCGTTGGTGAACGCCACCAACCGATGGCCTTGCGCCTTGATTGCGGTCAGGCTGGCGGCGACTTCCGGGAACAGCGGCAGGTATAAATAGGCTTCCAGCAGCCGGTCCTGGTCGGATTCCGGCAGTTCGCATCGTAAAGCCCGCTGGGTGTAGCGCAGTGCCTGCCGGGTGCAGGCGTCGAAATCGACGTAGCGCCGCATCAGGCCGCGTCGAAACGAATACTCCAGTTGTTTGCTTCGCCACAGTTCGGCAAACCGGCCGGCCTGCTCGCCGACCAGCGCCCGCAGCGGTTCGGCCATCGCCAGCGGGTCCACCAGCGTGCCATAGACATCGAATCCCAAGGCGTAAGACGTTTCCACAATATCCTCTCTGTTCAAGCTGATGTTTCCGCCCGCCGCCTGGCTCAATCCGCCCGGATGACCGCGACCGCCAGCAACAACCAAGCCACTAGAAAGGCCACGCCGCCCAGTGGAGTGATGGCTCCCAACCCGCGAATGCCGCTCAGGCTCAGGGCGTACAGGCTGCCCGAGAACAACAGTAGACCGGCGGCCATCAGGATGCCCGCCCAGCGCAGCGCTCCCGAATCGGGAAGTTGCAATGCCAGCAAGCCGACCGCCAGCAGTCCAAGGGCATGATAGACATGATAGTTCACGGCGGTTTCATAGACCGCCATGAATTCGGGGGTCAGCGTCTTTTTCAGGACGTGCGCGCCGAACGCGCCCAGCGTCACCGCCAGCAACATCCCAACGCCGCCCAGGACCAGAAAGATTTTTGCCGCTATCGGCATGGTGTTACCCCAGTTTTTTAGCATGGGACAAGAGTTTATCAAAGCAAAACGGATAAGCCATGAAGCGGCCAGAAGTTCGCGCGCCGAAACTCTTGCCGTGACTTGGTGATTTTGCGCGATGGCTCGGGCATCGGCCAAAGGGGATTTGCTATCATCCGCGCTTCCCGCCCGACCCAGGAGAGTGTTCGCGATGCTGCGTTTCCGTGGAAGCCCCGCCTTGTCGCCGTTCCGTCGGCAAAAGCTGCTGGCCGCGCTGCGTCGGCGGGTCCCGTCCGTTACTGACCTCCACGCCGAGTTCGCGCATTTCGTGGACGGTTCGTTGACCGCCCATGAGCGCGAGGTGCTGGATCGATTGTTGCGCTACGGTCCCATCGCGACCCAGACCCGTCCAAGCGGCGAGCCGACTTTCCTGGTGATTCCCCGGCCCGGCACGATTTCGCCCTGGTCCTCCAAGGCTACTGACATCGCCCATAACTGCGGTTTGCAACACGTCCGCCGGATTGAGCGCGGCGTGGTGTATTACCTGGAAGCCGCGCAACCACTGACTGCTGGTGATCGGGCCGTATTGCGACCCTTGCTGCACGACCGGATGACCGAGGCGGTACTCTCGCCGGACGACGATCCCGCCGTGCTGTTCGCCCATGCCGAACCGACGTCGCTGGCGACCGTGGATGTTCTGGGCAGTGGACGGGAGGCCTTGACGGCTGCCAACCGCGAACTGGGACTGGCGCTGTCGGAAGACGAGATCGACTACCTGCTGGCCAGCTTCACCCGGCTGGAACGCAACCCGACCGACGTGGAATTGATGATGTTCGCGCAGGCCAATTCCGAGCACTGTCGGCACAAGATCTTCAACGCCGACTGGATCGTGGACGGCGTGAAGCAGGATCGCTCGCTGTTCGCCATGATCCGCCACACGCACGCCCGCCATCCCGACGGCGTCCTCTCAGCCTACAGTGACAACGCGGCGGTGATGACCGGCTTTGCCGCCGGGCGCTTTTTCCCCGACCCAGCCGATGGCCAGTATCGCTACCACCCGGAGGATGTTCACATCCTGATGAAGGTGGAGACACACAATCACCCGACCGCGATTTCGCCCTTTCCCGGTGCCGCCACCGGCTCCGGGGGCGAAATCCGCGACGAGGGGGCGACCGGACGGGGCGCCAAGCCCAAGGCCGGGCTGTGCGGGTTCTCCGTGTCCAATCTGCGGATTCCCGATTTCATCCAGCCCTGGGAGCAGGAGTACGGCAAGCCGGGCCGCATCGCGTCGGCGTTGGACATCATGCTGGAAGGTCCCATCGGCGCGGCGGCCTTCAACAACGAATTTGGCCGCCCGAATCTGGCGGGCTATTTCCGCGCCTTCGAACAGGACGGTCCCGACGGTCAACGGCGCGGCTATCACAAGCCGATCATGATCGCGGGCGGCCTGGGCAACATTCGCGAGCTACATATCCATAAGGCCGAACTGCCGCCGGGAACGGCCATCGTCGTGCTGGGCGGGCCGGCGATGCTGATCGGTCTGGGCGGCGGCGCGGCGTCCAGCATGGCGGCGGGCAGTTCCCACGAGGAATTGGATTTCGCCTCGGTGCAGCGCGGCAATCCGGAAATCCAGCGCCGCGCCCAGGAAGTGATCGACCGCTGCGTGGCGCTGGGCGAGGAAAATCCCATTCTATCGATTCACGATGTGGGCGCGGGTGGTCTGTCCAACGCCGTGCCGGAAATCGTCCACGGCGCGAATCGAGGCGGCTGCTTCGATCTTCGCGCGGTTCCCAATGACGATCCCGATATGACGCCGATGCAGATTTGGTGTAACGAGGCGCAGGAACGCTATGTGTTGGCCATCGCCGCCGAGGGGTTGGAAGTTTTCAAAGCGCTGTGCGAACGGGAACGTTGCCCCTATGCGGTCATCGGCGGCGTCGTCGGCGAAGAAAAGTTAGTGTTGAGCGACCGGCAATTCGCCAACCGGCCGGTCGATTTACCCATGAACGTGCTGTTCGGCAAGCCACCGAAAATGTTGCGCGATGTCCGTCGCGAAACCGCCAACTCCCCGCGTCCGCTGGCGGGAGAGGGGGTGGAGGCGAGGGTCACCGACGCCGTGGCGCGGGTACTGCGGTTCCCGGCGGTGGCCGACAAGAGTTTCCTCATCACCATCGGTGACCGCACCGTGACCGGGCTGGTCTGCCGCGATCAGATGGTCGGACCTTGGCAAGTTCCGGTCAGCGATGTGGCGGTCACCACCACCAGCTTCGATACCTATACCGGTGAAGCCATGGCCATGGGCGAACGCACGCCGCTGGCGGTATTGAACGCGCCGGCTTCGGGGCGGATGGCGGTCGGCGAAGCGATAACCAACATCGCCGCCGCGTGCATCGAGAAAATCAGCGATGTGAAGCTGTCGGCCAACTGGATGGCGGCGGCCGGCCATCCCGGCGAGGATGCGCGGCTGTTCGATACGGTCAAAGCCGTGGGAATGGAATTGTGCCCGGCATTGGGTATCGCCATCCCCGTTGGCAAGGATTCGCTGTCGATGAAAACGGTTTGGGAGCAGGACGAGACCGGCAAGAGCGTGGTGGCGCCGCTGTCGCTGATCGTGTCCGCCTTCGCGCCGGTTCAGGATGCGCGCCGGACCCTGACCCCGCAATTGCGCGTCGACTGGGGCGACACCGACATGATTCTCATTGATCTGGGACGCGGCAGGAATCGCTTGGGCGGTTCGGTGCTGGCCCAGGTTTACAACCAGTGGAGCGACGCCGTTCCCGACGTGGACGCGCCGGACGCTCTGAGAGCGTTCTTCACCGTGATTCAGGAACTCAACACGGCGGGCCGGCTACTGGCCTATCACGACCGCTCCGACGGCGGTCTGCTGGCGACGCTGGCCGAGATGATGTTTGCCGGTGGCTGCGGTGTGACGGCGCTGCTGGACGATCTCGATGATGAAGGTCCGCTGGCGGCGCTGTTCGCCGAGGAACTAGGCGCGGTGCTGCAAGTGCGGGCGCTGGACCGTCCCGCCGTGCTGGCGCGGCTGGCCGCCGTCGGGCTGGGCGAATGCAGCCATGTGATCGGCGCTCCGAACAGCGAGGATCGGCTCATTTTGCGCCATGCCGGCGGGATCGTGTTCGCCGCCAGCCGCGCCGACCTGCGGCGGCTGTGGTCGGAGACCAGCTACCGGATGCAGGCGTTGCGCGATCACCCAGATTGCGCCCGCGAGGCGTTCGAGGCAGCTTGCGATCCGGCCGATCCGGGGCTGAGCGTCCGGCTGACCTTCGATCCGGCCGAGGATGTCGCCGCGCCGTTCCTGGCCACCGGCGCTCGGCCCCGGGTCGCCATCCTGCGCGAGCAGGGCGTCAATGGCCAGGTGGAAATGGCGGCGGCGTTCGACCGGGCCGGCTTCGCGGCGGTGGATGTCCACATGAGCGATCTCATCGCCGGGCGGATTTCGCTGGCCGATTTTCACGGCGTCGCTGCCTGCGGCGGCTTTTCCTACGGTGACGTGCTGGGGGCTGGCGAGGGCTGGGCCAAGTCCATTCTGTTCAATCCTCGCGCCCGCGACGAATTCGCCGCCTTCTTCGCCCGCCCGGACAGCTTTGGGTTGGGGGTGTGCAATGGCTGTCAAATGCTGTCCAACTTGCGCGAACTGATCGCCGGGACCGAGTTGTGGCCGCGTTTCGTGCGTAATCGGGTGGAGCAATTCGAGGCGCGATTGAGTCTGGTGGAAGTGCTGCCGTCGCCGTCGCTGTTCCTGCGCGGCATGGAAGGTTCGCGGTTACCCATCGCGGTCGCGCACGGCGAGGGTCGGGCGGAATTTCGAGATCACGGAGGGCTGGATGCGGCGCTGGCGGCGGGACTCGTGGCGTTGCGCTTCGTGGATCACGCTGGGCGACCGGCCGAGACGTATCCCGCTAATCCCAACGGCTCGCCGGGCGGCATCACCGGGTTGTGCAGCCGCGATGGCCGATTCACCATCCTGATGCCGCATCCGGAGCGGGTGTTCCGGACGGTGCAATACTCCTGGCATCCCGACGGTTGGGGCGAGGACGGGCCGTGGCTGCGGTTGTTCCGCAACGCCCGACGGTGGTTGGGGTGATTGGCGAGCCGCGGATAAAAAATGCCGAGAGACTGAGGAAGCTGCATGAAACCGCCCGATGCACAATCCCATGCCCCCGCGCGCATCCAATATCTAAGGGCACGAAACTTCCGTGCGCTATGCGAGGTGGAGTTCAAGGACTTGACGCCGCTCACCGTTCTGGTCGGCCCCAATGGCAGCGGCAAGTCCACCGTGTTCGACGTGTTCGCGTTCCTGGCGGAGTGTTTCGAACTGGGGCTACGGCGCGCGTGGGACAAACGCGGACGCGCGAAAGAGTTGAAAACGCGGGGTGGTGACGGGCCGGTGGTGGTTGAGATCAAGTACAAGGAGCCGGAATACCCGCTGATCACGTACCACTTGGCCGTGGACGAGCGCCGAGGCGGACCGGTTGTCATCGAGGAGTGGCTCCAATGGCGTCGTGGGCAGCGGGGTAAGCCGTTCCGCTTCCTGGACTATCGCGAGGGGCAGGGCCGCGCCGTCAGTGGTGATTTGCCCGATGAGAAAGACAAGCGCATCGAGACCCCGCTGAAGTCACCGGACCTCCTTGCGGTGAACGCCTTGGGTCAATTCGCCGAGCATCCTCGCGTGGCCGCCCTGCGTGAATTCATTACCGGTTGGTATGTGTCGTACCTGTCGGCCGATAGCGCGCGCGGCCAGCCCGAGGCTGGGCCGCAGGAGCGCCTGTCCAAGAGCGGCGACAATCTGGCCAACGTGATCCAGTACCTCGCCGAGCAGCATGGAGAGCGGCTGGAGCGCATCTTCGAGGTGCTCAGGCGTCGCGTGCCGCGCATCGAGCGGGTGCTGGCCGACACGATGCCCGACGGTCGCTTGCTGCTGCAAATCAAGGACGCCCCTTTCAATCATCCGGTGCTGGCGCGTTTCGCCTCGGATGGCACGTTGAAGATACTCGCTTACCTGGTGCTGCTCCACGACCCGGACCCGCCGCCTTTCATCGGTATCGAAGAGCCGGAAAACTTCCTGCATCCACGACTACTGCCAGAACTGGCCGAGGAATGCCGCGCCGCGGTCGATGGTACGCAACTGCTGGTCACGACGCACTCGCCGTTCTTCCTTAGCGGCCTGCGGCCGGAAGAGGTTCGCGTGTTGTGGCGCGACGAGCAGGGCTATACCCAGACGCAGCGCGCCTGCGACCTGCCGGGGGTGCCCGAGTTTGTCGCGCAGGGCGCGCTGCTCGGACACCTGTGGCTGGAGGGGCAACTCGGCGTGGGCGATCCTCTGGTCAATCAGGGCGCGCCGACGCGGCCACGGAAGAACGGCCGCTGATCATGTCGGCGAACCATTTGGAATTGCTGGTGGAGGAACCCTCAATGGAAGCCTTCCTCCGGGCGCTTCTGCCCCGGTTGTTGCCAGAGGACAGGACTTTCGAAGTGCATCCCTTTCAGGGTCAGGATGATCTGCTGGGCAAACTCGAAGAACGGCTGCGCGGTTACGCTGCCTGGCTGCCGGAGGACTGGCGCATCGTGGTCGTCGTCGATCGCGACGATGGCGACTGCCGTGACCTCAAGCAGCGCTTGGAGGCCATCGCGCAACGGGCGGGCCTACGATCCCGAACCCAAGTGGGCGGCTTATCGTGGCAGATCGTCAACCGCATCGCCATCGAGGAACTGGAGGCTTGGTACTTCGCTGATTGGGAGGCTGTAAGGACGGCTTATCCGCGTGTGCCGGCGGGCATCCCCCATCATCAGGGTTTCCGTGACCCCGATGCCATTGCGGGCGGTGCTTGGGAAGCTTTCGAGCGGGTGATGCGGAAGCATGGGTACTTCAAGGGCGGACTTGCCAAGATCGAGGCAGCGCGTGCCATTGGTACTTGCGTCGATCCGGCGCGAAGTCGCTCGCGCGGTTTCGCGGTGTTCCAACAGGCACTGGCGGAGGCGATCGGGTGATGGCCTGTGCCGAATTCATCGTGAAACCGCCGCCCTTGCCGGCTTGAAGCCCTTGGGTCGGAAGATATGGGTGGCCTTATGAAACAGCACAAATAGCGGTGCCCGACAACGCATCTGGCCCCTGGCGGCGGCTGTTCCGCAACGCCCGACGGTGGTTGGGATGGCAAGCCCGATTAAAATTTCCTGGAATTCCTGACGAGTCCCGTGACCGATGACCCGATTGACCACGCCCTATTACTTGATCGACGAAACCAAGCTGTTGAGAAACCTGAGCATCATCCAGCGAGTGCGCGAGGCTTCGGGAGCCAAATCCGTTCTGGCGCTGAAATGCTTTTCAACCTGGAGCGTGTTCGATCTGATGCGGCAATACCTGGACGGGACCACGAGCAGCTCGCTGTTCGAAGCCAGGCTAGGATATGAAGAGTTCGGCAAGGAGGTTCACGCCTACAGCGTGGGATTTTCCGCGCGGGATATCAAAACCGTCAGGAAGTTCGCCGACAAGGTGATCTTCAACTCCATCTCCCAGTTGACCGCGTACCATGACGCCGTTCGCGGAATGAAGCTGGGATTGCGAGTCAATCCGGGAATCAGTTACTCGCATTTCGATCTGGCCGATCCGGCCAGAAAATATTCAAGACTGGGCGTTGCCGGTAAGAACGCTGTCATGAAAGTGGCTTCCCTTCTAAGCGGAGTGATGTTTCATTTCAACTGCGAAAACGACGACGTGGATAATTTCCGCGCGGCTATTGACGTTATTGGTCAAAATTATGGGGCTCTGCTGGAAAGGATGGAGTGGGTCAGTTTTGGCGGTGGCCTGTATTTCACCAAGAAGGGCTATCCACTGGATCCATTCTGCGAAAAATTGAAAAGTTTCGGTGAAAAATTCGGCGTTCAGGTTTATCTGGAGCCCGGCGAGGCGGCAATCACCGAATGCGCGGAATTGGTGACCACAGTGGTGGACGTGGTGCACAATGAAATCGACATCGCGATTGTCGATGCCTCCGTGGAGGCTCATATGCTGGACCATCTGATCTATCGCACCACGCCAAGGATTACGGCGCCCGAACCGGGTCCCCATCGAATGATGATCGCCGGTCGAACCTGTCTCGCGGGTGACATATTCGGCGAGTATGCTTTGAAGACCCGGTTGGAGATCGGCAGCGAAGTCCGTATCGCGGACGCGGCGGGGTACACGATGGTGAAGAAAAACTGGTTCAATGGATTATCCATGCCCTCCATCGTGGTGCGCAGGCTGGATGGAACCGTGGAGGTGGTTCGCCAGTTCGGCTACCAGGATTTCAAACGCAGTCTTTCGTAAGTGAAGGAAGCAAATCGAGATGAAAAAAAACGTATTGATCATTGGCGCTGGCGGGGTCGCGCATGTGGCGGCGCACAAGGCCGCGATGAACAACGAGCTGCTGGGCGATATCTGTATCGCCTCGCGGACCTTGTCGAAATGCGACGCGATCATCGAAAGCGTCAAACGCAAGGGGCATATCCAAAACTCGGCGCACAGGCTGTATTCGCGGCAAATCGACGCGCTCGACATTCCCGCGACCATCCAATTGATCAAGGAAACCCATTCCGCGATCGTGATCAATCTCGGGCAGGCGTTTCTGAACATGTCGATTCTGGAAGCTTGTTTGGAGACGGGAGCGGTCTATATCGATACCGCGATTCACGAGGAACCGGACAAGGTTTGCGAGACTCCGCCTTGGTATGCGAATTACGAGTGGAAACGCAAGGATCGCTGCACGGAAAAGGGACTGACCGCCATCCTGGGCGCGGGATTCGATCCGGGCGTGGTTAACGCCTACTGCGCGTTGGCGGTGAAGCGGTATTTCGACCGAATCGATACCATTGACATCATGGATGTCAACGCGGGCAGCCACGGCAAATACTTCGCCACCAACTTCGATCCCGAAATCAATTTCCGCGAATTCATCAAGGTCTGGACCTGGATCGATCGCCAGTGGAAAGAGTATCCGACCCATTCGGTCAAGCGGATTTACGATTTTCCGGTGGTGGGACCGCGCCCCATCTATCTCAACGGGCACGATGAATTGCATTCGTTGTGGAAGAACATCGATGCGAACAGCATTCGATTCTGGATGGGTTTCGGCGACCACTACATCAACGTCTTCACCGTGCTTCGCACCCTCGGATTCCTGTCGCATCTGCCGGTGAAACTAGCCACGGGCCAGGACGTCGTGCCGCTCAAGGTCGTCAAGGCACTCCTGCCCGATCCCCAGACGCTCGCGCCCGGCTATACCGGCAAAACCTGCATCGGCAATTTCGTCAAGGGTTGGAAGGACGGGAAGGCGCGGGAAGTCTTTATCTATCAGGTTTCCGACCACAAACAGTGCTATGAGGAAGTCGAGTCGCAAGGCATCAGCTATACCGCCGGCGTCCCGCCGGTCGCGGCGGCCATGCTCGTGGCTCAAGGCGTTTGGGACCCGAAGACGATGGTGAACGTCGAGGAACTGGATCCGGAACCGTTTATCGCCCTGCTGGATCGGATTGGCCTCCCGACCGATGTGAAGGAAATCGAGCCCGGCGGCAAGGATACATTCGACGGCACGGTCAGGGATTTGGAAGCCGAGTTGGCCGAATCCACTGCGACGGTCACGATTTCGGCGGCCAATCCGATGATTGCCCTGGCGCCCAGGCCGACAGCTGGATCGACGTAAAAACCGACATTGTTGTTGTGATGGTATGGGAGGGCCATTCGACCCGTGGCGGGTTGAATGGCCTTTCCTGATTTCCGGCCATCGAATTTCCTGCTTTCGACAAGGAAAAAACATGCCTTTCAACTATTACTCTCCCGCCGAGTGGGACAAGATTCTGACTTTCGCGGCGATCAGGGAAACCCCCTTTCTCGTTGTGCTGCTGGACAGGGTTCGACGGAAATTCGAGGAATTCCGCGCGGGCTTTCCCGGCGCGAAAATTTATTACGCGGTCAAGGCGAATCCTGGCGATGAATTGCTGGTCCTGCTCCGGGATTTGGGGTCCTATTTCGATATCGCCTCGATCTATGAACTCGACAAGGTGCTGGCTCTTGAAGTGTCGCCAGAGCGATTGAGTTTCGGCAACACTATAAAGAAGGCGCGACACATTCGCGAGGCTTACGATAAAGGGGTCAGACTCTTCGCGACGGACTGCGAGGCGGATATCCGCAATTTGGCCAGGGAAGCCCCCGGTTCACGGATTTTTTTTCGACTGCTGATGGATGCGGTCACTTCCGATTCCGACTGGCCACTGTCGCGCAAATTCGGTTGCCAGCCGCGCATGTTGACGGAACTGGTCGCGTTGGCGGCCGATTTGGGGTTGGACCCCTATGGCGTCTCGTTCCATGTTGGCTCGCAGCAGCGCGAAATTCCGGCCTGGGACGCGGCGATCACCCAGGTCAAAGGGTTGTTCGAGCGGATGAAGGGAAAAGATATTCATCTGAAGGCCATCAACATGGGCGGCGGATTCCCGGCGGATTACCTGATCAAATCCAATGCGCTTTCCGTGTACGCCGAGGAAATCAACCGCTATCTCGGCTCGCACTTTGGCGACGCCATCCCGGAAATCTATCTGGAGCCGGGCCGTGGCCTGGTCGGCGACGCTGGCGTGCTGGCCAGCGAAGTGGTGTTGATCGCCAAAAAGTCCAAGACTGATCTGAAACGCTGGGTCTACACCGATGTCGGCGTCTTTAACGGCCTGATGGAAACCATCGATGAATCCATCAAATACCCGGTTTATACCGGCAGGGATGGCGAGACCGGGGACGTGATCATCGCCGGGCCGACCTGCGATAGCCTGGATATCATCTACGAACACTTCAAATATCAACTCCCGCTGTCCCTAGCCATCGGCGACCGGATTTACTGGCTGTCCACCGGCGCCTATACCGCCTCGTACAGTTCCGTTGAATTCAATGGCTTTCCGCCGCTGACCACCTATTATTTGTAGGAGGGGGACGCCCGAATCTCGTGCGTCCCCGGTGCGTTCACGGTCGAGGAGAACACGATGTCCAAGGCAATTCGCATTCATCAGCACGGCGGCCCCGAGGCGCTGCGCTGGGAAGAGGTCGAGGTTGGCGATCCTGGTCCCGGTCAGCTCCGGGTTCGTCATGGCGCCATCGGCCTCAACTATATCGACGTCTATCACCGCACCGGCCTGTATCCATTGCCGGCGCTGCCCTGGACCCTGGGCATGGAGGGTGCGGGCCGGGTCGAGGCGGTGGGGGAAGGCGTGACCGAATTCAAGACCGGCGACCGGGTGGCCTACGCCAGCCCGCCGGCCGGCGCCTATGCCGAGGTTCGATTGATCGCCGCCGACCGGGTGGTGGCTTTGCCGGATGGGATCGACGACCGCACCGCCGCCGCCATGATGTTGCAGGGTTTGACCGCCCAATACCTGCTGCGGCGCACGTATCGGGTGCAGCCCGGCGACGCCATCCTGCTGCACGCCGCCGCCGGTGGGGTCGGGCTGATCGCCAGCCAGTGGGCGCGGCATCTGGGCGCGACCGTGATCGGCACGGTGGGCAGCGACGAAAAGGCCGAATTGGCCCGCGCCCACGGTTGCCAGCACGTCATCGTCTATAGCCGCGAGAATTTTGTGGAGCGGGTTCGCGAGATCACCGGCGGGCAAGGCGTGGCGGTGGTGTACGACTCAGTGGGCAAGGAAACTTTCATGGGGTCGCTGGATTGCTTGCGGCCGTTGGGGATGATGGTCAGCTTCGGCAATGCCTCGGGGCCGGTTCCGCCGTTCGAGCCGGGCATTCTGGCCGCCAAGGGTTCGCTGTTCCTCACCCGTCCCGTCTTGATGACCTACACCGCCCGGCGCTCGGATTTGCTGGCCGGTGCCGCCGAACTGTTCGAGGTGGTCGCCGGTGGCGCGGTGAAAATCGAAGTCCACCAAACCTATCCTCTGGCCGAGGCCGCCCAGGCGCACCGCGATCTGGAAGCGCGCCGGACCACGGGCTCCACCGTGCTGTTGCCCTGAGCGCGGTCGCGCCATGCACGAACTGTCGCTGTGCATGGAACTGATTCGCGTCATCGAGGAGCAGAACCGCCGCCAGCCGTTCCGCCGGGTGCGCGCGGTTCGGCTGGCGGTGGGCGCGCTGGCCGGGGTCGAGATCGAGGCGCTGCGGTTCGGATTCACGGTGGCGGCCCAGGGCACGCTGGCCGAGAATGCCGTGCTGGAGATCGAGCAACCCGCTGGTCAGGCCGTCTGCCTGGACTGTGGCGCGGTGGTGGAGGTGCGCAACCGCGAGGACCCCTGTCCCCATTGCGGGGGCTATTTCCCGCGGGTGCGCGGCGGTACGGAACTGCGGGTCTTGGAATTGGAAGTCGAATAGCGCTACCGAACGTGGCTTCTTCTCAAGACCCGGTCGCTTTTTCTATCGAGGAGGGTCGCGCCGCACGGGGTGTTTCCATCAGCGCCTTGACATGTGCCGCCACGCTGGCGGCTAGGGCCGACAGGTTGTAGCCTCCTTCCAGGACGGACACCACTTGGCCCGCGCAGTAGTCCGCCGCGATCTCCAGGATTCGCTGGGTCAGCCAAGCGTAGTCATCCTCATTAAAGTTCAGCTCCGCCAATGGGTCTCTGTGATGCGCGTCGAAGCCCGCTGAGGTCAGGATCAATTGGGGCTTGAACTCCCGCAGCGCCGGTTCGATCTCGTGCCTCCAGACATGGCGCAGATCGGTTGAACCGCTGCCGGCCAGCAACGGGATATTGATGATATTACCGACCCCGCGTTCGTCGCGGCGGCCGGTACCGGGGTAGATGTAGGCCTGATGGGTGGAAATGTAGAGATAACCGGGATCGTGTTCCAACGCGGCCTGGGTGCCATTACCGTGGTGCACGTCGAAATCGATGACCGCCACTCGTTCCAGTCCGTGAACGGCACGGGCGTGAGCAGCGCCGATGGCTACGTTGCCAAACAGGCAAAACCCCATGGATTGATTCGGTTCGGCGTGATGGCCAGGGGGGCGGATGGCACAGAACGCGTTGCTGGCTTCCCCTCGCAAAATCGCATCCACCGCCGCGCACACCGCACCCGCCGCGCGCAGGGCGGCCTCGCCCGATCGCGGCGACATAATCGTGTCGCCATCGAGCGCAAAGTTGCCTTGCCTGGGTACGCAGGCAAGAATCCGTTCGACATAGGCTTGCGGGTGGATGCGAGTCAGTTGTTCGGCGGTGGATTGGGGAGCATCCCGCCACTCTAGGGCGGCGAACGGCGCGGTGCGCAGGAGGTTGAGAATCGCGGTCAACCGGGCCGGGCATTCCGGGTGACCGAAGCCGGTGTCGTGCTCCAAACAGGCTGGATGAGTGTAGAGCAGGGTGGTCATGCAGGCGAGTCCTTATGGAGCGGGATTTCGTGTTGAATCGTCGCCCGGCGCAGCGCCTTCAGCACATCCTGGCGGGCGATGATGCCGACCAGCAGACCGTTTTCCACCACCGGCAGGCTCTTGGTACGCATCTCCACCAGTTTTTGCAGCAGACGGCTGAGCGGCAAGCGCGGCTCGACGCTGACCAGATCGTGGCTCATTATCGCCGCCGCGGGCTGTTCCATGATGGTGTCGTAGTGCGGCGCCAGCGCGTGGGCGTCGAAACTAAACGCCTTGAGTAGATCAAATTTGGTCAGGATGCCGAGCAGGCGGCGCTGGCCGTCCACCACCGGCACTCCGTTGAAATCGTGGTGCTCGAACAGTTCCTCGACCTCGCGTAATCGGGTATGGGGACCGATGGTGATGGGATCGGCGGTCATGGCGTCGCGAACTTCGTATTTCAGAAATTCATACATGGTCGGATGATCCTAGGACAAGGCGGGGCGGTGAGATCATGCCCGTGGGTTGAGCGATGATTCAGTACATTTTAGGGTGGATGGCGTGGGTCTGTCTGGATAATTCCAGTTGCCCGCGCTGTGGGACAGGACCGGTTTCACGCGACTTCTGGGACTTGCCGCAGCGCCGCCCTCAGCACCTCCGCGCCCGCGCCACGCTGGTGAGCATGCTCGCTGAGATACCGTCGCCAGGCCCGCGCGCCCGGAATGCCCTGAAACAGACCTAGCACATGCCGGGTCATGGCCTGCAAGGGTGTTCCCTGCCGCAACTGAGCTTCCACGTAAGGCAGAAAAGCCTCGATGACTTGGTGGCGACTCGGTGGTGGCGCGTGGGAGCCGAAAAACCGTCGGTCTACCTCGGCCAGCAGATAAGGCTTCTCGTAGGCGGCGCGGCCGATCATCACTCCATCCACCCCCTGTGACGAATCCGCAATCTGCTCCAGGGTGACCAGCCCACCGTTGAGGATGATCGTCAAATTGGGAAAATCCCGCTTGAGTTGGTAAACGACCTCGTGGCGCAACGGCGGAATTTCCCGGTTTTCTCTCGGACTCAGGCCGCGCAGCCAGGCTTTGCGGGCGTGAACGATGAAGACCTCGCAACCGCCGCTGGCGACCTGGCCGACGAAATCCGCCAGCGCCTCGTAGGAATCGCGGTCGTCGATGCCGATGCGGGTTTTCACCGTGATCGGCAGATTCACCGCCGCCCGCATCGCCGCCACGCCGTCAGCCACCACGCCCGGTTCGGCCATCAGACAGGCGCCGAACCGGCCTGATCGCACCCGGTCGCTGGGGCAGCCGACGTTCAGGTTCACCTCGTCGTAGCCGAACTCGGCGGCGACGCGGGCGGATCGGGCCAGTTCGGCGGGATCGCTGCCGCCCAGTTGCAGCGCCAGGGGATGCTCGGCGGGGTCGTAAGCCAGCAGCCGCTCGGGATTTCCGCGCAGCACCGCGCCGGTGGTGGCCATCTCGGTGTACAGCAGGGTGTGCCGACTGAGCAACCGAAGGAAGTAGCGACAGTGCCGGTCGGTCCAGTCCAGCATCGGGGCGACGGCGATCCGGCGGTCGAGAGGCCGCATCAAGGCTTGGCGAACAATTCGTTGAAAAATTGCCGCATCGCCGCCCAGGACCGCGCGTCGGCGGCGGCGTTATAGGCCGCCCCCTTGCTGTTATCGCCGCCATGGGCGGGATTGGTGAAGCCGTGCACTGCCCCACCATAGGCGATCAACTGCCAGTCGATGCCCGCCGCGCGCATTTCCTGTTCGAACGCCGCGACCTGGTCCGCTGGTACGTAGGGATCGTCGGCCCCGTGCAGCGCCAGCACCTTGGCCTGGATGTTTTTCGCGTCCTGGGGCGCGGGCGTATCCAGACCGCCGTGGAAGCTGACGACGCCGGCCAGGTCCGCCCCACTCCGCGCCAGCTCCAGCACGGCGGTGCCGCCGAAACAGTAGCCGATGGCGGCGACCTTGTCGTTCGCCACGCCTGGCTGGGCTTTGAGCGCCGCCAGACCAGCGGCGGTCCGCGCCCGCAGCAGGGGTCGATCCTTCTTGTAGGTCCCGGACAGCGCGCCCGCTTCCTTGACATCGGCGGCGATCTTGCCGTCACCGTAGATGTCGGCGGCGAAGGCCACGTAACCCAGTTCCGCCAGTTGTTCGGCGCGGCGCTTGGCGTAGTCGTTCAATCCCTTCCATTCATGCACGACCAGCACACCCGGCAGCGGTCCCTTGGCGTCCTTGGGGTAGGCCAGATAACCGACCAGTCGGGCATCGCCCTGCCGGTACTCGACGGTTTTGGTTTCGATGGCGGCCTGGACCAAGGCCGGCGCCAGCCCGCTCAACAGCAGCAACAGTAACGCGCGTAGCATCGTTGGCTCCTTTCGGTGGTGAAGGGTAGGAAATTGGAGTGGGTCGGCGCGGCGACAAGTTCCCGCCGCGCGTTCAGCGCAATGCCTGGACGGCTTCCCGGATCAATTCGGGGCCGCGATAAATGAAGCCGGTGTACAACTGCACTAGGCTGGCGCCGGCCGCGATCTTGGCGGCTGCATCGGCCCCGCTCAGGATACCGCCCACGGCGATGATCGGTAGTTTGTCGGCCAAAATCCCCCGCAATTGCCCAACGACGGCGGTGGAGCGGGCCATCAGCGGTGCTCCGCTGAGTCCGCCGGCTTCCTGGGCGTGAGGCAGGTTTTCCACGCCAGCGCGGGAGAACGTGGTGTTGGTGGCGATGACGGCGTCCAGTTCGTGCCGAATCAACGCTTGGCCCACGATGGGCAGGTCGGCGTCGGCGATATCCGGGGCGATCTTGAGCGCTAGCGGCACGTAGCGTCCGTGCTCGGCCGCCAGCCGGGCCTGCTCCGTCTTCAGGGCTTCCAGCAACCGATCCAGCGCCGCCCCGTATTGCAGGTCGCGCAACCCAGGTGTATTGGGCGAGGAAATGTTGATGGCAACGTAACTGGCCCAGGGATAGACCTTGCGTAGACCCAGCAGATAATCGTCAACGGCGCGCTCGACCGGGGTATCGGCGTTCTTGCCGATGTTGATGCCCAACACACCCCGGTCGCAGGTGTGGCGTACCCGCTCCACCAGCCGATCCACGCCCTGGTTGTTGAAGCCCATCCGGTTGATCAATGCCTGGGCGCGCGACAGACGGAACATGCGAGGCTTGGGGTTACCGGGCTGGGGGCGTGGAGTGACGGTGCCGATCTCGACGAAACCGAAGCCCAACGCCCTCCAAAGCGCGATGCATTCACCATCCTTGTCCAACCCCGCCGCTAGGCCCACCGGGTTCGGAAAGTCGATGCCCATGACCCGGCGTGGAGCGCTGGAGATACCGAGGGCGGCGATTCGAGCCAGCATTCCGGCGCCCGGCAGGCGCAGTAGCGTTCGAGTCCAATCGTGGGCGGTCTCGGGATCCAGTTGAAACAGGAGCGCGCGGAGCGGCGGGTAGTAGTCCATGAAAAATCCTGGAGGTAGGGAATTGAAAGGACATTTGCGGACGGTCAAACTTGCGTCGTAGTTTAATATAGTGACAGTCGGCAATGATCCTGATACCATGAATCTAAAGCTTATCATTGTATGCGATTTGACATGCTTTGAATGACGACATTACCTGTGGTTTAATGGCCAAGAATGTCACATGAAGTGGTAGGCTGCCTTGGAAATGACTCAATCGGTAGAATGCGCGGTTTAACTGTTTCTCAGGACAGCCGCCATCGAGTCCGTCGGTCGAAGGATCGTTGGTCGTTGTGGGGCGCGAAGATCCGTACCATGCACACGATTTTCACTTCCTTTTGATTTTTGGAGCCGCTGGGTCTTGCAGCCTCAGCGGATGAGTAAACTGGCCTGGGTAGAGAAATAATGCGCAAGCTGTTGGTTTTGAGCACCGCCGCCGTCGAGGAAGAATTTGTCCAAAAGATTTCCGCGGCGGATTGGGAAGTTTACTGGACGCAGGACCCGGGCCAGGCCCGAGTTCTGTTGACTGAACAGTCATTCCGAGTCGGTTTGGCGCTGTTGTTCAGTTGCGAACCGGAGCGGTCCATCCAATGGGTGATCGATCTGATGCTGGCCCGGCGCAAGATGCAGTGGGTCGTGGCGTTGCCGCGACCTTGCGTGGAGCGCAAGCTGCTCTCCGGCATCATCGCCGAACGCTGTTACGACTATCACACGCTGCCCGTCGACGCCCAACGCCTGACGGTCACGCTGGGCCATGCCTACGGCATGTCGGAACTCACCGAAACCCATTTGCGCCAGCAGCGCGAGGCCGACACTCAGTATGGCTTGACGGGTAACAGTTCGGCGATGCAGGCCCTGTTCCGGGGCATCCAGAAAGCGGCTGAGGTCGATGTGCCCGTCCTGATCACCGGTGAAATCGGCACCGGCAAGGAGCAGGCGGCGCGAGCGATCCATGAAAATTCGTCCCGGGCGGCGGCGCCTTTCGTGGTGGTCAACTGCGAGACGCTGGTGGTCGATCTGATTCAATCCGAGTTGTTCGGGCATGAAAAGGGCGCGTTCGCCGGCGCCGGCGAGCGCCGGATCGGGCAAATCGAGGCGGCTGCCGGGGGGACCTTGTTCCTGGACGAAGTCGGCAATCTCGGGCCAGAGGTGCAGGCCAATCTGCTGCGTTTTCTTGAGGAAAAGAAAATTCGGCGGCTCGGCGGTACCAAACCGATTCCCACCAACGTCCGAGTGATCGCCGCTACTCACACCAAGATCGAGCAGTCGCTGCGCGACGGCCGGTTTCGCGAGGATCTCTTCTATCGTCTGAACGTCCTGCATCTGCGGGTGCCCACCCTGCGCGAACGCCGGGGCGACGTGGAGTTGCTGGCCCGCTATTTCTTCAACAAATTCTCCGCCGAGGTCAAGACGGTCGCCAAGGGCTTCAGCCGGGACGCTTTGGAGGTGATCAATCGCTACGACTGGCCGGGCAATGTTCGCGAACTGATGAATCGGGTGCGTCGCGCGGTGCTGTTGAGCGATGGACCCTATATCTCCCCCGCCGATCTGGAACTGGAGCGGCGTTCGCTGGGGCGGGGCTTCGTCACCCTGGACGAGGCGCGGATGGCGGCCGACCGCGAAGTTATTCAGGCCACGCTGTTGCGGACCCGTTTCAACATCGCCCGCGCCGCCCAGGAGCTGAGCGTGTCGCGCATGACCTTGTACCGATTGATGGAAAAGTACGACATCCGGCGCGACAGCCTTTAGGACGCCCCGAAGCGGATGAATGGGGAACGCCGGCTCGGGCCGGCGTTTTTCGAATCGGGCTGGGCCGCGGATTACAGTCAGCCCTCCGGCGCGGTCCCCCGGCAGCATGGCGACGCCGTTCGAGCCACGATCCTTCCTTAAGACGCTCGTTACCCTGCCCGGCGTTTACCGAATGCTGGACGAGCACGGCGTGGTGCTCTACGTCGGCAAGGCCCGCAACCTGCGGCGGCGGGTGTCGAGCTACTTTCGGGAGCATCACCCCTCCGCTAGGACGCGCGGCCTGGTCGCCCAAGTCCGGGCCATCGAGGTCACGGTGACCCACACCGAGGCCGAGGCGCTGATCTTGGAAAGCCGGCTAATCAAGGAGCTTCAGCCGCGCTACAACATCCTGCTGCGCGACGACAAGGGCTATCCCTACATCCACGTCGCCGAGGGTGATTTTCCCCGCTTGGCGCTGCATCGCGGTGCCAAACGCGCGCCGGGGCGTTATCTTGGGCCATATCCCCACGCCGGCGCTGTCCGCGAGACCCTGAATCTGCTCCAAAAGGTGTTTCGGCTGCGCTCGTGCGAGGACAGCTTTTTCCGCGCGCGGAGTCGGCCGTGCCTGCAATATCAGATCAAGCGCTGCACCGCGCCCTGCGTCGGCCTGATCGACCGCGCGGGTTACCAGCGTTCCCTGGGTGATGCCCTGCGGTTTTTGGAGGGGCGCGGCGGCCAGGTCATCGACGATTTGGCGCGGCGCATGGAGGCGGCGGCGGCGGCGTTGAATTTTGAGGAAGCGGCGGTCTGTCGCGACCAGATCGCCGAATTGCGCCAGATTCAGCAGCGCCAGCACGTCGAGGGCGAGAGCGGCGATCTCGACGTGCTGGCCGCGACCGCGCGCGGCGGTTCGGCTTGCGTGCAGGTCTTCGTGTTTCGCGGTGGGCGGTTGCTGGGCAACAGGGCGTTCTTTCCGCGCCTGCCCGAGGAAGAGGACGCCGGCGCGGTGCTCGGCGCCTTTCTAGCCCAATACTACCTGGATCGGGAAATTCCCGCCGAGCTGTTGGTCAGCCACGAACCAGCGGATGCCGCGCTGTTGGCGCGGGTCTTTCGGGAGCGTGCTGGCCGACGGGTGGCCCTGGTCGCGCATCCACGCGGCGAGCGTTCCCACTGGCTGGAATTGGCTCGGCGCAACGCCGAACACGCCCTGGCCGCGCACCTGTCCAGTCAAGCTGGAATGCGCCAGCGGCTGGAAGCGCTGCGGGATGCGCTGGGACTGGAGGAGGCGCCGGAGCGGCTGGAGTGCTTCGATATCAGCCATACCCGGGGCGAGGCCACGGTTGGGGCGTGTGTCGTGTTCGGCGCGGAGGGACCGATCAAGGCCGACTACCGCCGTTACAATGTCGAGGCTATCACTCCCGGCGACGATTACGCCGCCTTGCGTCAGGCGCTGACCCGGCGCTATACCCGACTGCGGGAGGAAGAGAACCGCCTGCCCGATGTCTTGTTTGTCGACGGTGGACAAGGGCAGTTGGCCCAGGCGCGTGCGGTGCTGGAGGAATTACAGGTCGTCGGGGTGACGGTGGTGGGCGTCGCCAAGGGGCCGGAGCGCAAGCCGGGGCTGGAAACGCTGTTCTTGTCCGGGGAAAACCGCCCCCTTATACTGCCCCCCGATTCGCCTGCTCTGCATCTGGTGCAGCAGATTCGCGACGAGGCCCATCGCTTCGCCATCACCGGCCACCGCCAGCGCCGAGCCAAGGCCCGCGCCACGTCCGTTCTCGAACAGATTCCCGGCATCGGTCCCAAGCGCCGGCAAGCCTTACTTCGACAGTTCGGTGGCGTAAAGCAGCTCGCGCGGGCCGGCGTCGAAGATATCGCCGGCGTGGATGGCATCAATACCGAGCTGGCCCAGCGGATTTACGACGCCTTTCATGGCGAAACTTGATCGCGATCCAGCCCATGCAACTGAATTTGCCCACTTGGTTAACTTTGCTGCGCATCGCATTGATCCCGGTGTTCGTGGGGGTGTTCTTCCTGCCGGTGCGCGGCGCCAACGTGCTGTGCGCGGCGCTGTTCGGGCTGGCGGCGCTCACCGACTGGCTGGATGGCCATCTGGCGCGGCGGTTCGATCAAACCTCGGCCTTCGGCGCGTTTCTGGACCCGGTGGCGGACAAGCTGATGGTCGCGGCGGCGCTGGTGTTGTTGGTGCAGGCGATTCCCACGCCGGTGATGGCGGTGGCGGCGGCGATCATCATCGGCCGTGAGATTGCGATTTCGGCGTTGCGCGAGTGGATGGCGCAAATCGGCAATCAGGGCCGCGTGGCGGTTTCCATGGTTGGCAAGTTCAAGACCACCGCCCAGATGGTCGCCGTGCTGCTGTTATTGTATCGGGAGCCCGTGGGCGGATTTCCGACGCTTGAGGTCGGCTTGGGGTTGTTGCTGGTCGCGGCGGTGCTGACGCTCTGGTCCATGCTGCACTACCTGCTGGCGGCGTGGCCAGTATTTCAGCGGAGCGGGCGGGGTTGAAAGGCTTGACGAGCGGGTTTTTTACGCTAAAATCGCTGCTCCTCATACAGCGGGAATAGCTCAGTTGGTAGAGCACAACCTTGCCAAGGTTGGGGTCGCGAGTTCGAGTCTCGTTTCCCGCTCCAGATTCCCCAAGCCTCGAACCTTCGGGGCTTTTTTGTACCCCCGGCGAGATTGGCGGCCGGAACCCCTCAGTACAGGGCTAGGTGGCAGAGTGGTCATGCAGCGGCCTGCAAAGCCGTGGACGCCGGTTCGATTCCGACCCTAGCCTCCAAATTCTAATTTCTCCCTGTTTCATCCCGTTCCCTAACCCCGCTTGGCGCAAGGCTTAGCGGGGTTTTTGTTGTTTCAGGCGGGCGCATTCCATACCGCTGAATCGCGGGTATAATGACGGTATTTTTGACGGTATCTGACTTTCCCCCGCTTCAGATACCGTCAAATTCGCCCATAATTCGCTGGCCGTCTGGCTGGCCGTCCCGGTTCATCCGAGGCACTTCCGGAACTTCAGCTATGCCCAAAGACGCCTTGAACGATGTTGCGGCAAGAAAAGCCAAGCCCCAAGCCAAGCCCTACAAGCTGGCGGATGGACAGGGGATGTATCTTCTAGTCAGCGAAACCGGAAAATACTGGCGATTGGATTACCGCTTTAACGCCAAGCGGAAAACGCTTGCCATGGGTTGCTACCCGGATGTTCCCCTAGCCAAGGCGCGCGAACGGCGCGATGAGGCGCGGCAACAAATCGCGGACGGGATAGACCCCGGCGCGGCGCGCAAGGCGCAAAAGCAAGCGGCTGGCGAACGACGGGCGAATAGTTTTGAAGTGGTTGCGCGGGAATGGCACGGCAAACATGCGCCCATTTGGTCTAGCCACCACGGCGACAAGATCATACGGTTATTGGAACGCGATTTGTTCCCTTGGCTAGGGAGTCAGCCGATACGGGATATTTCCGCGCCAGAACTCTTAACCGCCTTGCGGCGCGTCGAAAGTCGGGGCGCATTTGAAACCGCGCATCGTGCTTTGCAAACTTGCGGACAAGTGTTCAGGTATGCGATTGCGACCGGGAGAGCGGAACGGGATATTTCCGCCGATTTGAAAGGCGCGTTACCGCCAGTGAAACCCAAGCATCATTCGGCGATTACCGAACCGAATGAAATAGGCGGC
Organism: Candidatus Contendibacter sp.; assembly: GCA_029624675.1. Classification (GTDB taxonomy): domain Bacteria; phylum Pseudomonadota; class Gammaproteobacteria; order Competibacterales; family Competibacteraceae; genus Contendibacter. The sequence goes on along the minus strand of JARSSP010000061.1, from coordinate 1,044 downwards.
TTGTTGCGCGCGATAGACGGTTATCAAGGTTCGTTCGTGATGCAATGCGCCTTGCGCCTTGCGCCCCTGGTCTTTGTTCGCCCTGGCGAACTGAGACAGGCGCAATGGGCGGAAATGGATTTAGACGCGGCGCTATGGGCGATTCCAGCGGAACGGATGAAGATGAAAGAATCGTTGCTTGTCCCACTGGCTACGCAAGCGGTGGCGATTCTCCAAGACCTTCACGCCTTGACGGGTAACGGTCCCTACGTATTCCCCAGTCCCCGAACCGACCAGCGCCCCATGTCCAATAACGGCGTTTTGTCAGCCTTGCGGCGCATGGGTTACGACAAGGATGAAATGACCGGGCACGGGTTTAGAGCCATGGCGCGGACGGTCTTGGATGAACACTTGAATTTCCGCCCCGACATCATCGAACAGCAACTCGCCCATGCCGTGAAAGACCCGAACGGGCGCGCGTACAACCGAACCAAGCACCTTGAGGAACGGCGGCGGATGATGCAGGTCTGGGCGGATTGGTTGGAAGAGTGCAAGGCGGGCGCTAAGGTGGTTCCCTTTCGGAAAAAAGCCTAGTTTTTGGCGCTGGCCGTCGGGTAGATCAGGAACGCCAGCCGTTGCCGGTTCGCCCTGGCGCTGGCCGTCGGGTAGATCAGCATCGCCAGCCGTTCCAGGTTCGCCCTGGCGCTGGCCGTCGCCAGCATCGCCAGCCGTTGCCGGTTCGCCCTGGCGCTGGCCGTCGCCAGCATCGCCAGCCGTTCCAGGTTCGCCCTGGCGCTGGCCGTCGCCAGCATCGCCAGCCGTTCCAGGTTCGCCCTGGCGCTGGCCGCCGGGTAGATCGGGAACGCCAGCCGTTGCCGGTTCGCCCTGGGCAACTCGACAACGCGGGGCGGGTAGACCTTCACCCGCTGGCGCTGTCCAGGCCTGGCGCTGGCCGGAGAGGATCAGGACCGCCCGCCGGCCAGCCGGGTAGATCGCCGCCACGTCGCCACCATCGCCGCCCGGTCAACTCGACAACGCGGGGCGGGTAGACCTTCACCCGCTGGC
>JARSSP010000060.1 GCA_029624675.1 Candidatus Contendibacter sp. | reverse complement strand
CAATTGTCGGTCGGAGCGCTCTATGTCTGGGTCCTGGCCTCGATGCTGGGGTAGTCTCTTCGCCCGGATGCCGCGTAGCGGAATCCGGACTGGATTTCGGGTTAAGCTCTGCTTTTAACCACCCGCAGCTCGCGGCTGCACTCACTCTTCGAACCATTGAAAGGGGTAATAAATGAACAGACGAAACTTCGTTACCGCAGGTCTCTCGCTGGCGGCTCTTGCGCTCTTCACGACGGGCTGCACCACCACCAGCGGAAATCCCGGCGATCCCGCGCTACAGCGCGAGGCCATCGACTCCGCAGTCGACAGCGCTCTGTCGCGTCTGTACCAGGAAGCGCCCGGATCGAAGGAAATCGTCGCATCGGCACGGGGCGTGCTGGTATTTCCGTCGGTGATTTCCGCCGGCTTCATCGTCGGCGGGGCGAACGGTCAAGGCGCATTAAGGCGGGGCGGCAAGTCCACCGGCTACTTCCGCATGACCGAGGCCTCGGTCGGACTTCAGGCGGGTACGCAGTCGCAGGCAGTGTTCATCCTGTTCATGACCCAGGACGCGCTGGGCCGCTTCGAGGCCAGCCGGGGCTGGACCGCCGGCGTCGATGGTTCCCTGTCGTTGCTGACGGTGGGCGCCAACGCCAGGGTCACGACCCAGACCGCGCAGCAGCCGGTCGTGGGTTTCGTGCTGACGAACTCGGGTCTAAGGGCGAACGTGAGCCTGAATGGCACCCGGATAACACCGCTTGACCTGTGAGCGCATCGTCGATCCAGTACCGCCCGACGGGTTGCTACCAGCCAGGTGCGCTTTCGACCGTGCCCGCGGCGATAGCGCGCTTGAGCTGCGCGTGGTCGCGCTCGTTCTGGTCGGCGTACCGGCGGGCGAAGTCGCGGAGGGCGGTGGCGAACCGCGAACTCTTGCCGAGGTACGCGCTGATCGCCACGGCGTCCCCCGTGCGGGCGTGGGCCCGGGCCAGCGTCTCGCCGCAAGCGGCGGCGAACTCAACCAGGATGGGGGCGAGCAACTCGATGTCGAGGATGATCTTCATGTCGCGGAACTGCCGCACGTAGTAGTCCCTGCCCTGAAACGAGCCCCAGCCGACGAAGATGTCGGTCGCGCTCTGCAGCGCCCGCTTTCCGGCGATCACCCGGGCGCCGTGGTTATCGTGCTGGCTGGGGCCGAGGTGGGACTCGTACACCGACGGACCGGCCTGCTTGATCTGTAGGAACAGGGGGTCGTTGCCGCTGCGGCCCTCAAGCAGGGCCAGGTAGACCCGCATGCCCACGCTACCCACCCCCACGACCTGGCGGACCAGGTCAACGGGCGTGAAGCGATCGAACAGGTGGCGCCGATCCTCCTGCAGGGTCATCCGGTAGTCGGCCAGGAACTGGTCGGTCAGCGCGTCCTGCTCGCCGTCGTCGATGGTGACGCGGATGGGTGGGGCCTCGTCGATCCGGGGCCGGCCGTCGACCATCGTGGCGAGCTTGGCGAACGCGCCGTGGTGGGTGCGGCGCTTGGACCCCTTCTCGATGTGGACCAACAACTGCCCACGGTCGGCCGGCGCGAAGTACTTGATCAGACTGTCGACGTAAGTCCCGTCGTACCAGAGGTCGAGTTCCGTCATCGTCGCGTAGCGGGCCATCTGGTTCCGGTAGGCCTCCACCGCCGTGACCACCGCCTCATCGGCCGTGGCCGCCTTGAGGCCATCCTCCCGCGCCGCCACCACCAGGCTGGCGGCGAGTCGCTGCACGTCCCACTCAAAGGGCCCGGGCAGCGTCTCGTCGAAGTCGCGCAGGTCGAACAGAAGATTCCGCTCTGGCGTGGCCCACAGGCCAAAGTTGAGGACGTGGGCGTCGCCGCAGAGCTGAACCCGCAGCCCGCTGTGGGGCCGGGACGCGAGATCGGCGGCCATCACGGCGGCCGCTCCACGGTAGTAGGTCCACGGCGAGGCCGCCATGCGTCCATGTCGGATGGGGAGCAGCTCGGGGACCCGGATGGCGTTCTGGGCCAGGATCGTATCGAGGGCATCGTGCCCGCGCGCGGTTTCGTCCCAATGCGCCCGCGCGCTCCGTGGAGCCTGCTTTCGGGCGGCCTGGCCAGTCGCGCGTCGCTCCTCGATGGTCTCCCGGAGATCGTGCAGCGGGGCCGTTGCGGGCGAGGTCGTGGTCGGGTCGGTATCCGTCATGAGGGTTAGTCCTTGAGTAGATTGGTGGGATCGAGTCGGATCGATCAAGCGCCGGCTCATCGTCGGCGCTGTTGACTGCAAGATTTTAGAAATCAACCGGGTCGCGGATGATCGGGCAGGTCATGCAGTGCCCGCCGCCCCGGCCGCGACCCAGTTCGGCGCCGACGATGGTGATGACTTCGATGCCTTCCTTGCGCAACTGCGTATTGGTCCAGGTGTTGCGGTCATAGGCGAACACCACGCCGGGAGAAGCCGCCACCAGGTTGTTGCCGCTGTCCCATTGTTGGCGCTCGGAGGCATAGTGGTCGCCGCCGGTTTCGACGACGCGCAGTTTCCTCAGGTTCAACGCTTCGGCGACCACGTCGACAAACGGCTTTTTCTCCAGGGTGGCCTCGACGCCCACCGGCTTGTCGCTGGGCCGCAGCGAGATCGGATGGACCCGGTTCATGATCTCGGGATACAGCGTGACCACATCGCGGTCGGCGAAGGTGAACACCGTGTCGAGGTGCATGGCCGCCCGGAGCTTGGGCATGGCCGCCACGATCACTCGCTCGGCGGCGCCCTTCTCGAACAGGGCGGCGGCCATCTGGCCGATCCCCTGGCGCGAGGTCCGCTCACTCATGCCGATCAGCACGGCGCCGTTGCCGATGGGCATGACATCGCCGCCTTCCACCGTCGCCAGGCCAAAATCGACATCCGGGTCGCCCCACCAGATTTCGAACCTGGCATTGGCGAAACTCGGATGGAACTTGTAGATGGCCGTGGTCAGGAAGGTTTCTTCCTTGCGGGCCGACCAGTACAGCGGATTCAGCGTCACCCCGCCATAGAGCCAGCAGGTGGTGTCGCGGGTATACAGGGTGTTGGGCAGCGGCGGCAGCAGATACTCGGTGACGCCGTGCGACTCGCGGACCAGATCCAGATAATCCGAGGTGGCAAACTCGTCCGGCACATCGACCACCGAAACCCCGCCGATCAGGAACTCGGCCAGTTTGCGCGGCTCCAGGCTTTCGAGAAAGGCGCGGGTCTCGGCGATCAGCCCCAGACCGACGTTGTTGGGCGTCACCTTGCGGTCGAGCAGCCAATTCCTGGCCTCGGGGATGGCGACGGTTTCGGCCAGGAGATTGTGCATTTCGACGACCTCGATACCGCGATCGCGCATCTTGGTCATGAAGTCGAAATGGTCGCGCTTGGCGTTCTGCACCCACAGCACATCGTCGAAGAGCAGATCGTCGCAGTTGGTCGGCGTCAGGCGGGTGTGGGCCAGACCGGGGGCGCAGACCATCACCTTGCGCAGGACGCCGACTTCGGAATGGACCCCATAGGTCACGTCTGTCATTGGATGAACTCCTTGGAATCACGAGGAACAATACCCACTCAACCGGCGTGAATATCCACCGCTTCCGCTCCCGTCTGGCGCAAATAGCGAGTGATTCCTGGCCGGCAGTCCGCTCAGATCGAGGGAGGAACACCCTTGGCAACCCGTTCCGGGGTGGCGCCGAATGCGTTGCTAGAGGATTCCCGCGAGGCTTCGGGTTCCTTGAGGGTCCGATGCATCAACATGTAGCAAACCGTGCCGCCGGCGAGGGCCGCCGCGACATGCTTCAGCGTATGGCCGCTGATGACATTGCCCAGATGGAGAACCTCGGCATCGAACGTTTCCAACAACTTGCTCAGCACATACCACCCGAACACCCAATAGAGATCGTTGCCTCGGGTATAGCGCGACGGGCTCAGCATCGCCAGCAACAGCACGATGATCACTGAATAGCCTTGCAGAACCCCATAAGGCAGCACATTGCCAACCCCGGCCCGCTCCGTGGCCCGCCAATAAATGACCGACGCGGCCCCGAGCAGCAGCATCGGAACCAGCAACGCCAGCCCCGCCCGGATGTTGATTCGATCGACGATCTGACTCGAAACCAGCCCCATGAACGCGATGGTCATCGGCAACCGGTCCCAGAACAGACTTTCGTTGTCCGGCGCCAGGTGGTAATAGCCCGATCCCAGGGCGGTCAGCAGCGCGCCGAGGAAAAAGACGGCGTAGGGCCACCGCTCGCTCCCAAACTCGAATCGCGCGCGCCCCCCAAAGACGATGACCAGCCCCGCGATGCCGACGACCAGGAACCCCAGATTGGATACCACATCGAGAAAGTTGGCGATTCCCAAGAGATGGCGCCGATCGGCGAAATGATGGTATTCGAGGGATTGCGGCACGGCGGGCAGCAGCAACGCCGCCGCGATGCACAACAGCGTGAACACAACGATCAACCGGGTACGCATCGTCATCAATTTTCTCCCTTATCCCATTGCCCGCCCGCAGTCCCACCTTCCCAGTCCGCTGATAAGGCGCGAACGCCTCGAAACTGCTTGCCCTCACCCCCAACCCCTCTCCCGCAAGCGGGCGAGGGGAGCGAACGGTTACATTGCTTAAAAAGGATCAGGCGGCCTGCGAAAGAGCGGCCTTCAGTCGCTCTTCCTGCTCGTCGGACAGGGAGGTCTTGAGGACCGTCGCCTGGTAATGGGACAACCGTGGCATCACCTTGTCCTCGACGGCCTTGCGGACCAGAAGAAAGATCGCCGAACTATTGGGCTCGATCGTGCCGCTCAGCGATTTGATGAAGTTGTCGTCGATCCCGTAATCGGCCAGCTTCCCCTGCAATGCGCCGGATCCGGCGCCGACCAGCCCGCCCGCCAGCATGCCGGCCAGCGGATTCATGAACAACAGGCCGATGAGCGTTCCCACCAGCATCCCTCGCGAAGCGCCTTGACTGGCTCCGATCGCCACCAGATTGACGCTCTGTTTGAGATGGATTTTACCGTCGCCATCACGGACTACTACACACGCATCCTCAAGTTCGAGAACGTACTCTTTCTGCAACGCCCTGAGTTCGTTCAGAAAATGATCGGCGGTGTCCAATTCCTTGAACGCCAGACAAATCAGGTCACTCATTTCACATCCTCCTCGTTGAATCCCGTTCTGAAAAAGGCATCCTTCTTCCGCCATTGTGTCTTGGTCACGATCGAAGGATGCCGCCGGCCTGTTGATCTGGGTCCCTACTGATAGGGCGCTAACGCCTCGGCGACATTACCACCCTTGCCACCGCCGCGCATGACGAGTCCGAGCAGCAGTCGCGCCTTCAGGCCGGAGAGGTAACCCGCGGGCACGACACCGCGCTGGATCAGATCGATCTCGGCGCCGGGATACCCGTAGGTATGGGTGAACACCGGACCCGTCATCGCGCGGCTGGCGAGCACCACCGGGATTTTCGCGGCAAGGTCGCCGACGATCGGAGCGACATCCGCGAGTACATGGCCAGCGCCCATCCCCTCGATCACCACGCCCGCGTAGCCCAAGCCGGGCAGCGAACCGAGCAGACGCCCGTCGTCGCCCATCGCGACCTTCACCAGCGCCACCGGCGCGGGCGGACCCTCCGCCACCGACAGGTTGGGGTTTCGCTGCACGCGCACATAGAAGCGCGGCTGCCGTTCGATGAGGGTGCCGATCGACCCCACCAGTGGCGAGAGAAACGCCGAGGGCAGCGCGGTGTGCGACTTCTGGACGAACCGCGCCGCATGAATGTCGTAGTTGAGGACCGCGAGCGTCCCCAGACCGCGCGACTCCGGAGAGGCGGCGACGATGGCCGCCGACAGGAGATTGGCGGGTCCATCCGCCCCCGGCGCGTCGGCGCCGCGCATCGCGCCCGTCACCACCACCGGCTTGTCGGAATCGACCAGGAGGTCGAGGAGAAAAGCCGATTCCTCGATGGTGTCGGTACCCTGGATCACCACCGCGCCGTCGAAGCCGGCTGCGAAGCCTTCCTCGATCACGCGCGCGACTTCGACCAGGTTGGCCGGAGTGAGCGAGGGGCTGGGCAGGCGAAACAACGACCGCGCGTCGATGTCACCGACGTCGGCGAGTGCCGGCACCGACGCCACCAACTCGGCGGCGCCCAGCTTGGGCGTGATCCCCCCCGAGTCGCTCGGCACCATGGTGATGGTCCCGCCGAGCGACAGGATCAGAAGACGCGGCTTGCGCGTGGCTGTCATGCTTCCTCCTCCAGCGCATCGCCCTCACGCTTCGGTGGCGAATTCGCCGGGATCCCGCCCGGTTTGCCGCCGATCTGGAGTTCCAGGTTAGTCAGGCGCTCGTCCAGCCCGGCCAGCGAGAGCCTGGGCTTCGGCGGCGGACTCGTCGGGATCTCGCCCGGCTTGTAGGTGGGCAGCCGACTGGCCGGGAAGATCGCCAGCAGCGAGAGCGCCGCCATGATCAGCAGGCCGATCTTGAGCGCCCGCAGCCGCGACTCCTCGTTGATGCGCACCGCTTCCTGGATCTTCTCCGGCGAAATGCTGGTGCGCTCCAGGGCCGTCTTCAGTCGGTCGTTGCTCACGAAGGTAATGTTGTTGTCCAGGTCGATCTGGGACTGGAGTTCCGCTTTCAGTTCCGGGTGCTGGCCCAGCGATCCGATGATGAAGGCGCTTAACAGGCCGACGAGCAGCGCGCCCGAGACGGCGGTGCCGACGGCGGCGGCGAGGTTGTTGGTGGTCCCGCGCAGCGAGCCGACGTCACTCGCCAACTCCTTGGGCGAGGCGGTGACCAGCACATTGAACAACAATGTCACCAGCGACCCCTGGCCGATACCGAACACGACCAGCCCGATCATGACGACCGGCGCGCTCCAATCGTTGCGCACCACCCAGGCGAGCCACAGGAGCGCGATCGTGCAGAGGGCAAAACCCCAGCGTCCAATCTCCTGCGGCGTCAGCTTGTTATAGAGCTTGATGATCAGCATCGCCGTGAAGAACACGGTGAGGTTAAACGGCATCATGGCAATCGCCGTTTCGATCGGGGTACGGCCCTGGATGATCTGGATGTACAGCGGCACGGAGAAGTTGAGCGCGCCCTCCAGCGCGACCACGGCGAACATCGCGTAGACCGCGGCTCGCTCGGACGCGGATTTGACCACCTCCAGCGCGAGCAGTGGCGTCTTCCCGTCCGCGGTGCGGCGGCGCGTCCAGAACACAAAGCCCTGGAGCAGCACGATGCCGACGACGATCATGAACGGCGCGGGCGACATCCCGAACAGGTCGAACGGCGCGGCGGGCCGCGCAAAACCGAGACCCCACCGGTTCAGATTGTTAAAGCCGAAGCTGATGAGCGTGATCCCCGCCGCGGTCAACAACACGCCGAACAGGTCGATCTGCACCTCGGGCCGACCCCGGGTCGGCTTGAGCTTGAAACTTAGGAGGAGAACCACCGCGGCAAGCACGATCAGGATCCCGAACGCGGGCCGCCAGCCGATGAAGGTGCCCAGGATGCCGCCGATCAGAAAGGCCAGCACTCCCGCGCCCGCCCGCGCCGAACCGAGGGCGCCGAGCGCGGCGGCCTGCTGCTGGCCGTGGTACTGATTCGCGATCAGCGCGACCAGCGAGGGAACCAGGGCCGCGCCCGCGATGCCGGACAGGAGCTGGGCGACCAGCATATGGGTGGCGGTCGGGCTGAAAGTCATCAACACCTGCGCCCCGCCGAACAGCGCAACTACTGCGCGGAAGACGTATACCGCGCCAAACCGTTGAGTCAGCTTCGCGCCGAGCATGACGAGACCCGCCACGGCGAGCGAGTACATCACGATCCCGGTGGCGACCGTGGTCGGCGGCACGTTGAAGCTGTTCACCATGCCGCTCAGCGCGACCGGCAGCGAGGCGACGTTGAAGGACATCAGCGCCTGGCCGAGTGCGATCGCGATCATCGGCGCCCAGGATTCCCGGATTTCCGTCTCGGCGCTGGTGATTGCGCCGGTGCTGGTTGTCATGGCATTCATTCTCCAGAGTTGGGTTGGGTTGGATTTTGGCCGGCTCGGAAACAGCGGACTCACGTCCGCCGCTCGCCGGCGACCTTGTTGCGCACCGAGGGCGGATGCCGGCCCCGCGGATCAAACCGCCGGCTTCGAGGCGAAGAGATTGAGCCCCAGTCGTTCCGACAGGAACTTGGTGACGCGCTGGCCCTTGATGCTGTTACCCGCCCCGTCGAGCAGCGGGGAGAAGGTGCCGAGCCCGCCCTTCCCCGGCGACACGGTGACGATCCCACCACTCACTCCGCTCTTGCCGGGCAGCCCGATCTCGTACAGCCAGTCGCCGGAGCGCTCGTACAAGCCGGCGGTGGCCAGCACGGCCAGCACGCGCTTGGCGATGGCTGCGTCAACCACCCGCTCCTTGGTGAGCGGATTGACCCCGCCGTCCGCCAGGGTGGCGCCCATCACCGCCAGGTCCTTGACCGTCACGTTCAGGGAGCACTGCTTGGTGTAAACATCCGTCGCTTCGAGGGCATCGAAATACAGGCGGTCATAGCCTTCCAGCAGCTTGGCGATGCCACGGTTTCGCAGGTTCGTCGCCGCCTCCGACTCGTACACCTCCATGTCGATGGAAAGCTGGCGGCCGGCGAAACGGGACAAGCCCTCCCGAATGAATTCCCATTTGGCATCGGCCGTCGCGCCCGGCGTCAGGCTGGTGGTAGCGATGGCTCCGGCGTTCACCATCGGGTTCATGGTCCGGTCGGCGTTCAGTTCGACCGCCATCACCGAATTGAACGGCAGCCCCGTGGCGTTCACCCCGATTTTCCTGCGGGCTTCCTCGCTGCCCACGGCCTGGCAAACGAGCGCGAATACGAACGGCTTCGATATGCTCTGGATCGAGAACTCATGCGCCGTGTCCCCCACCGCGAACGTGCCACCCTCGATCCCGACCACGCAAACGCCGAACAGTTCGCGCGGCGTGCGCGCCAGGGCCGGTATGTAGTCCGCGACCTTTCCTTCGTCGAGGGACTGGTAGCGTTCGTAGGCCGCGGTGACTAGCTTCGCCACCTCGTCGTCCGGCGGCAAATGGCCGGTTGAAACAGGGGAAGATCCAGACACCTCGTCGATATCGAGTTGCGTGTACATTATGATGCCTCCTCGCCGCTATCACTCTGTTGCTTCAATGTTTCAATCCGCGCCCACCAAATTACGGCGGGCGAATCGCTCCATCGTTCCTCCAAAGGTTATGATTCTCGATTATTATTATAGGTAATTATTCATTACAATGTGAGTATGTTGATAGCCCACCGCCAAGCCGGCTGCGGTAAAACTTTGACAAGTAGCGGGCGGCGCCGCCACCCAGGGTGCGCGCGGCGCTGGCGGGTGAGCGGAATCCAATACAAGAGTTCATGGAGCACCGCGGAATGCGAACATGAGTTACCAGGCTATCCCGGATTTGTTCAAGGCCGCCGCTGTCAATTGGGTGCATGATTACGCTCAAAGCATGGGCGCGGCACTGGCCTTTTACATGATGTTCTCGATCACCCCCCTGTTGCTGATCGTGATTTCGATCGCCGGGTTGGTTTTTGGCGAAGACGCCGCTCGCGGGGAAATCTTCAACCAACTGGACAACATGCTCGGCGCCCAGGGGGCGCTGGCGGTACAGAGCCTCATCGAAAGCGCGGGCAAGCCAACCACCAGCGTGCCGGCTTCCGTCTTCGGCCTCATCTTTCTCTTCATTGGCGCGACGTCCGTCTTCGGCGAATTGCAGGACGCTCTCGATCGCATCTGGCGGGCGCCGGCAAGGACTGGACACTCCGGCTTGTGGAGACTGCTGCACGCCCGGTTGCTGTCCTTCGGGATGGTCCTCGGAATCGGCTTCCTGTTCATGGTGCCGCTGGCGTTCAGCGCCGGCCTGGCCGTATTGAACCGGTATTGGAATCCGCTGTTCGGCGAATGGGCAACCCTCGTGAACACGATCGAACTGACTCTCGGCGTCGTGCTGCCGACCGTGGTATTCGCGATGATCTACAAGACGATGCCCCGGGCGCGGATCGATTGGAGCGATGTCTGGGTCGGCGCGGTGGTCACCTCGCTGCTGTTCCTCGCCGGCAAATTTCTGATCAGCGCCTACATCGGAAGGACCGGCATCTCGTCCGCCTTCGGGGCCGCCGCATCCCTCGTCGTGGTGCTGCTGTGGGTTTACTACTCCGCGCAGATTTTCCTGTTCGGCGCGGAATTCACCTGGGTTTACTCCCACCGGTTCGGTTCGCGCAAAGGACAACCGTTACCGGTCGCCGCCGCCGTATTTCCCGCACCCCAATGAGCCACTCCCTCCCGGCCCAAGAACTATCCAGCGGAGAGCAACCCATGACATCCAACCACGCCTTCAGCGCCCCGGCCCGCGGCCTGCTCGTCGCCGGGGCCTTCGCCCTGGTGGTGACCGTCCTTCAGTCCGCCGCATCGATCCTGGCGCCCATCCTGCTCGCGGTATTCGTCGCCATCGTGACGACCCCGATGCTGCGTTGGATGCGCGGTCGCGGGATTCCGAAGTGGGGCGCCCTGATGGCGATTGCCTTCGTCCTGCTCGATGTCGGCAGCCTGCTCGTGCTGGTGACCACCGGGGCCGTGGAAGGATTCAGGGACCGCCTGCCAACCTATCAAGAGCGGTTCATGACGTTCAGCCACCAATTCGGCGGCTGGTTGGAGGGCGTGGGCGCCAGTGGTTCCAGCGAGGCGATACCGGACCTGCTGAATCCGGATATGCTGGCTCACGGCGCCAGGCTGTTCCTGTCCAACGCCAGCGGCATCTTCGCGCTGGGTTTCCTGGTCCTGCTTTTAACGATCTTTATCCTGCTCGAGGCGCCCGCGATCCCCGCCAAGTTGCGGGCGGCCTTTCATGTGACCGAAGAGGGCGAGGCGCGCCTGAAGCGGCTGCTGGACACCGTCAACCGCTACATGCAAATCAAGACCCTGACCAGCCTCGGCACCGCGGTTTGCGTGTGGCTTTTGCTGCGGATTTTCGGCATCGATTTCGCTATCCTCTGGGCGGTGCTGGCGTTCTTCCTGAATTTCGTGCCCGTGCTCGGCAACATCCTGATGATGATCCCCCCGGTCCTGCTCGCGCTGATCCAGACCGGTCCGTGGACGGCGCTGCTCGTGGCCATCGGCTATCTGGTCATCAACACCGGGATCGGGAACGTGCTCGAACCCCGGATCATGGGGAAGGGGCTCGGGGTCTCCACCCTGGCGATCTTTATTTCGCTCTTGTTCTGGGGCTGGCTGTTCGGCACCGTGGGCATGTTCCTCGCGGTGCCCCTGACCGCCGCCGTCGTCATCGCCCTGGACGCGAATCCCCATACCCGCCCCCTGGCCATCCTGCTCGGCCCGGAGATCGCCGAGGTGGCGGCTCCGGATGCGGACTTACAAGCTGTCCAAAAATTGAATATTATTAAATCAATGGCTTGTATGTGGGAGTGGCTTTGGTCGCGATGGCTGACTTTCATCTCGCGAGTAATCTCGCTCCTACGATCAGTTAGAAGCCGTCTAAAAACCAAGTGATTGATTGTAGGAGCTGATAGCCCGCCGAAATCGCCCGCAAGCAGGCTCCTACACCCATAACACTCTGATTTTGCGAAAGCCGTTTTTTGACAGCCTCTTAACAATGACAAAATGCCCCCTTGCTGGAGGGAAGCCGATGAGAACCATTTTCATGCGCGCCGCAATGGCCCGAGGGGCGGGTTTCTTCGGCTTCTGGCTGCTGCTGATCGGCCCCAATCCGGCCGATCTGGTGGCTGGGCTCTGCGCCGCCGCCGCCGCGACCTGGACCAGCCTGCGCCTGTTGCCGCCCGGCGGTGGCCGGTTGCGGTACGCTGCCTTGGCCAGGCTCGCGCTGCGCTTTGGGCAGGAGTCCATCATGGGAGGCGTGGATGTCGCCCGGCGGGCGCTGTCCGTGCGGCTGCCGTTGCGACCGGGATTCGTCGTCTATCCGGTGCGCCTCCCCCCCGGCCCAGCCTGCAATACATTCGGCGCGCTGACGAGCGTGCTGCCGGGCACGTTGCCGGCCGGCGTCGACCACGGCGCGCTCCTCTATCATTGCCTCGATGTCGAACAACCGGTGGCGGTGCAACTCGCCATCGACGAGGGACTGTTGATCCGGGCGCTGGGTGGCACGCATGACGATACTTGACTTTCTGCTCGCCGCCGCCGCCTTCGTGCTGGCAATGGTGGCCCTGGGCCTGGTCCGTATCCTGCGCGGGCCGGAGGACGCGGATCGGATGATGGCGACGCAATTGTTCGGCACCGGCGGCATCGCGGCGCTGCTGCTGCTGGGCGTGGCCACCGAAGCCCGGGCAGTGCTCGATGTGGCGCTGACCCTGGCGTTGCTGGCCGCCTTCGCCTCGGTGGCCTTCGTGCGGAGCGCCTCCTCTTCGGAGGGCGACGACCCCAAGGAGACGAACAGTCCATGAGCCTCGTCCTGGACATTTTCACGATCGTTGCGGTCTCGGCCGGCGCCTTCTTTTTCCTCGCCGGTACGGTCGGGCTGCTGCGCTTTCCTGACACGCTCACTCGCCTGCACGCGCTGACCAAGGCGGATAACCTGGGTCTCGGCCTGGTGGTGCTGGGCCTGCTACCGCAGGCCCAGCAGCCGTTCGACGTCATCAAGCTGATCGCGATCTGGCTGTTCGCCCTGCTGGCCGGGGCGACGGTCGGCCAGCTTATGGCGCGCGTGGCGCGGCGCGAACGGCCGACCCCATGACCCTGGCTCTGGCGGTCGACATCAGCCTGGCCCTGCTCGTCCTGGCGGTGGCCGGGTGGATCATCGCCGTGCGCGACACCTTCGGTGCGGTGATTGGCTTCGTGGCCTACGGGTTGTTGCTGGCGTTGGTCTGGATACGCCTCGCCGCGCCGGATGTGGCGCTCACGGAGGCGGCGATCGGCGGCGGTCTGACCGGCGCCCTGCTGATCGGCGCCGCGGCCCGACTGCGCGGGACTGAGGCGGCGGCGCGCGCCGAATACCCCGGCGCCCTCACCCGGATGCTCGCCGCGATCCTGGCCGTCACCGTCACGGCTGCACTTGCCATCGGCGTCCTGGCGCTGCCCGATCCCGCGCCCACGCTCGCCCCCGCCGCCACCGCCAGCCTGGCCATGACCGGGGTCGGCAATCCAGTCACCGCGGTATTGCTCGCGTTTCGCGCCATGGACACGCTGCTCGAAGCCATCGTGGTGCTGCTGGCGCTGCTCGGCGTGTGGTCGCTGGCGCCCGACCGAGCCTGGGGCGGCTGTCCGGGACCACGGCGCCTTGTCGATCCCGACGGCGTCCTGGCCTATCTCGCCCGGCTCCTGCCGCCGATCGGGATCATCGTGGGTCTCTATATCTTCTGGATTGGGGCGGATCTTCCCGGCGGCAAGTTCCAGGGCGCCACGATTCTGGCGGCCATGTGGCTGCTGGTCATCTGGGCCGGTCTCGCCGACACGCCGCCGATTAGCCGAACCTGGTTGCGGATTTTGCTCGTGATCGGACCGCTGGTGTTCATCGCGATCGGCTTCGCGGGCGCTATCACCGCGGGAGCGGTCCTCGCCTATCCGGAGGGCTATGCGAAACCGCTGATCGTCGCCATCGAGATCGCGCTGATGCCCACGCTCGTGCTGACGCTGGCCCTGCTGGTGGCCGGTGCGCCGCAACGGATGCCCCTCCAGTGAACACGCCGACCCTGTTTGGACTGTGCGCCGTGGCGCTCGTCGGCGTCGGCCTGTACGGCCTGATCGTCAACCCGCAGCCGCTGCGCAAGATCCTCGCCTTCAACCTGATCGGCAGCGGGGTGTTCCTGCTTTTCGGCGCCATCGCGCGCCGGGGCGCGACCGTCGGGATGGGCGGCGATCCGGTGCCGCAGGCGCTGCTGATCACCGGCATCGTCGTCGCCTTCTCGGCGACCGCGCTCGCCGTCGCGCTGGTGCAGCGACTGTTCGACGAAGCGGGCTCGGTCACGCTGGCCCCGGATGCCCCGGCCAGGGCGCCGGTCGAACCCCCGGATGCCTAGATGCCGCGTAACCCCCTCACCCTAGCCCTCTCCCCCTTGACAGGGGGAGAGGGAACTGAACGATTACGATGCCGCATTCCCTCTCGACCCCGGACGTGACGACCCCCGGCGGGCTGCTGCTGGTGCTGGCGGTGCTGGTCCCGTTTGTCGGGATGCTGGCCGGCATGGTCCTCGGCGGCCGCGGCACCCGGCGGGTGGCGCTCGCGATCCTCGTGGCCGGACTCGCCATCGCCATCGCCATCGCCGATGCGCTGGTGCGATCCGGCGCTGCCGTGGTCTACCTGCTGGGCGGCTGGGCGCCGCCGCTGGGCGTCGCGTTGCGCGCCGACGGCCTGGCCGTGGTCATGCTGCTGGCCGTCGCGGTGGTGATCGGCGGCATCGGCGCGTACGCACGGGCCGACTTCGGCACGCCCCCGGGCGTGCGCGAGGCGCGCGCGCCGCTGCTGTTCTGGCTGCTGCTGCTCGCCGTGTGGGGATCGCTGAACCTGGTGTTCGTCAGCGGAGATCTCTTCACGCTGTACGTCGCGCTGGAACTCCTGACCTTCGCGGGCGTGCCGCTGGTCAGCCTCGGCGGCAGCCCGGAGACCTTGCGTTCAGCGCTGCGGTATCTGTTGTACGCCCTGTTCGGCTCGGTGCTCTATCTGCTGGGGGCGGTGCTGCTGTACGGCGCGTATGGCACGCTGGATATTTTGCTGCTCGCCACGCGGGTCCACCCCGAACCCGTCGCCTGGGCCGCCGCCGCGCTGATGACGGTGGGGCTGCTGGCCAAGACCGCCCTGTTTCCCTTGCATCTCTGGCTGCCGCCGGCGCACGCGGGCGCGCCGGCGGCGGCGAGCGCCGTGCTGTCGGGTCTGGTGATCAAGGGCTCCTGGTTTCTCGCCGTGCGGCTCTGGCTCGACGTCTTCGCGGGCGTGGTGACGGTGCCGTCGGCGCAGACGCTGGCGGCGCTCGGCGCGGCGGCCATTCTGGTCGGCAACATCGTCGCGCTCCGGCAGGCGCGGCTCAAGCTGCTGATCGCGTACTCGACGGTCGCGCAGATCGGCTATCTGTTCCTGATGTTCCCGCTCGCGGCCGGGCTCGCCGCCGCCCAGCTCGACGACGCGGCGGCCGTGAACGGCGGTCTGTTGCAGGCGATCTCTCACGCTACCGCGAAGGCGGCAATGTTCATGGCCGCGGGACTCGTCTACACGACGCTCGGCCACGATCGCATCGCCGATTTGCGCGGTGTGGCGCGGGCGTTGCCGATGACCCTGGTCGCCTTCGCGCTCGGCGGCGCTTCGCTGATCGGGCTACCCCCCTCGGGAGGATTTCTCGCCAAGTGGCTGCTGGTCTCGGCGGCCATCACGACCGCGCAGTGGTGGTGGGCGCTGGTGATGCTGGTGGGGGGCCTGCTCACCAGCGCCTACGTCTTCATCGTCGTCGTGCGCGCGCTGGCGCCCGCGCCCGAAGGCTGGACCCCGAAGGCGAGCGTTCCCTGCTATCAGCAGGCGGCCGTGCTGGCGCTGGCCCTGGGCTCGTTTCTGCTCGGCATGGCCGTATTCTGCCCGGTGGACGTGGCGGGGATCGGCCGGGCGGTCGTGCCGGGGATCGGGTCGCCATGACGACTTCCAGCCTGTTGATCGCCGCCGTCGGCGTGCCGTTTGCGCTGTTGCTGGCCTGCATCGCGCCGGCTATTCGCGAACGCATGCCGCCGCTGCTGGCGCTCGCGCCGATCCCCGCGCTCGCGGCCGCTCTGTTCGCCGACGACACACCCGTCGTGCTCGGCAATGCCCGATTCGCGCTGTCGTTCGCCTTGGACGAACCGGGGAGGATGCTGCTCCTGGTCGCCGCGATCCTGTGGAGCGC
Organism: Candidatus Contendibacter sp.; assembly: GCA_029624675.1. Taxonomy (GTDB): domain Bacteria; phylum Pseudomonadota; class Gammaproteobacteria; order Competibacterales; family Competibacteraceae; genus Contendibacter. The sequence continues at coordinate 50,923 of JARSSP010000060.1, read as the reverse complement.
GGCGGGGGCCTACGCCGCCACGGGATTACGAGGCGCGACCCATGCCGGCGGCTTCGTCGTGTGCTGGCTGATGACGTTGACCGGTTGCATCGGCGTGTTTCTCGCCGCCGATCTGGTGGGCTTCTACTTCCTGCTCGCGGTGCTGTCGGTCGGCGCCAGCGGACTCGTCCTGCAGGGTGGCACGGCGGAAGCCCTGCGGGCCAGCGCCGTCTACCTCGGGCTCGCGCTGATCGCCGAAGCGTTCCTGCTCGCCGGCCTGGTGCTGCTCGCGCTGGCGACGCCGGACGGCAGCCTGCTGATCCGCGACGCCGCCGCCGCGATTCCCACATCGCCGTGGCGTGATCTCACGCTGGTGCTTCTGATCGTCGGCCTCGGCATGAAGGCGGGCCTCGTGCCGCTGCATTTCTGGATGCCGCTGGCCTATGGCGTGGCGCCGATCCCGGCCGCGGCCGTGATGAGCGGCGCCGTCGTCAAGGCGAGCGCCCTCGCGCTGATCCGCTTCCTGCCGCTTGACGTGGCGCTGCCGGACTTTGGCCTGCCGCTGGCGGCGATCGGACTGTTCGGCGCCTTTTATGGCGTGGTGATCGGGATCACGCAGTCGCGGCCGAAGATCGTGCTCGCGTATTCGAGCGTGAGCCAGATGGGATTCCTCGTCGCGGTGATCGGCATGGGGCTTGCGGCGGGTGATGCCGGGGCCGGGCGGGTGGCGTCCTTTTACGCGGCCCATCACCTGCTGGTGAAAGGCGCGCTGTTCCTTGTCGCGGGCGTGATCGCCACGACGGGCGGGCGCCGGCTCTGGTGGATGCTGGCGTTGGCGGCGATCCTGGCCCTGGGGATCGGCGGGCTGCCCCTGACCGGTGGCGCTTTGGCGAAGCTGGCCGTGAAACCGGTCCTGGGAGACGGGCTGGTGGAACTGCTCGCGACCTTGTCGGCAATCGGGACTACACTATTGATGCTGCATTTCCTCCATCGGTTGCTGGCGAGCGCCTCGCCCGATCCGTCGGCATCGGCGCCCGTCGGATGGGTTTTATCCTGGATGTTCATGTTCGTTGCCGCTCTTGTGGTTCCCTGGCTGCTGTATTCGGCAACCGGAATCGACGCGTGGTCCGATGCGCTCCAGCCGAAGATTCTCTGGGCGGCGCTATGGCCCCTTTTGATCGGCGCCGGACTGGCGCTCGGACTCTGGCGCTGGGGACGCTATTTGCCGCGGGTGCCGGAAGGCGACATCGTGGTCGCGGGGCAACCCGCCCTGGGCGTCATTGCCCGCCAGGGAGATGCCCTGGAACGGGTGGAAGGCGTCCTGCGGCAATGGCCGGTGGCGGGCCTGTCCCTGCTGACGCTGATCCTGATCCTGGGCGGCGTGATGTTCGCCGGACCTTGATCCCGGTACACCACCATCGAAGTCCATGACGCAAGCCGAGGGTACTATTAGTGATGAAAACCAGACTGATCACCTTGACGACGGCCCTGCTGGGCAGCGTATGGGTGGGGGCATTCACGGGCTTGCCGGTTCGGGATGCCGAAGCTCGTTCGCGTCATGTCACCTGCGAGTCGATCCATAACCGCTACCAGTTTTGTCGCGTCAACACCCGGGGCGGCGTACAGATCCAGCGGCAGTTGAGCAACGCGGCATGCCGAAAAAACCAGACCTGGGGTTATGATCGGGACGGCATTTGGGTGGATCGCGGTTGTCGCGCCGAATTTCGCATCGGCGGCGGCGATCGCTGGCGCAGCGAGCATTTGACTTGCTCGGCCGAAGGCAGCGGCCGTCACTTATGCCGGGCGGACGTTCGAGACGAGGTGATCCTGATCCGGCAACTGAGCAGAGCGCCCTGTCGCTTCAACAGTTCTTGGGGTTACAACCGGCGCGGGGTATGGGTGGACCGTGGTTGCCGCGCCGAATTTGAGATTCGTTAAGCTTTAGCCGCGCCGTTCGCTGGATTTGGCAATCGGCGCTGTCTTTCGTCGAGTGGGTATCGCCCGCTCGTGCCTTTCAAGAGCAAACACTAAACAGGCAGGAATGATCATGCTGAAAAAACTCATGGAAAGTCTGCAACGGTCGGGAACCGAGAACCTTGCCAAAACCTTTTCCCGCCTGGGCCGGATCGGTTTTTGGGTGCAGATCGTGGTGGGGGCAATTCCCCTGCTCTTGATGGCCTATGCCTTCGTCTTCACCCGCTCTCCTTCCGGTCCGCGCGCCGGGCTGGCTATCGTTGAATACCTGACGCTAGCCAGTTTACTGATCCTGATCTTCACCATCGTCTGGTTTCACCGGCATACCCGCCTGGCTAACAGGATTGCGGATCCGCAATCGTGTCCGCCGGCATCCTCGGTCATTCGATCGGTCTGGACGGGATTGGTGGCCAGTAGTATTGGTCTGCTGTTTTCCATGATGGTGATGGTGATCGAGACCGGGCACCTGCTGTTTTATTTCCTGGCGGCGCCTCAAGGGGGCGTTCCCGTGTTCCAAACGTCCGATACTGGCGCGGCGGGTTGGGTGTCCGCCGTCGACATGATGAGTCTGATGGCCTTAAGCCTTTTGGTTTTCGCCGAGTTGGCCGTGTTGATTTTGAGTCTCTGGCTCCTGTTCCGCACGATGCAAGTTTCCGCGGAGTTTCCTCAATCGGCTACAGAATGACAAAGAGACAGGATGGAAAATGGTGAATAGACGTTGGTTGAGGATGTTGGTTGTTTGCGCGGCGCCGGTTTTAGTGTGGGCTTGCACGATGGATAAGGCTGCCCTTACGACGGATAAGTCCACCCTTGAAGGCCCAACCTGGCGATTGACCCAGGTTGCTCGTACGGATGGTCAGCTTCACGCCGTTCCAGATAGCGTCGAAGCCACTGCACTCTTCGCCAGCGGCTCGGTGAGCGGCAGCGGTGGCTGCAATCGTTACACCACCAGTTACACCGTAAAGGATGGCAAGCTGACCATCGGTTTGGCGGCGAGCACGATGATGGCGTGCCCCGAACCCCAGACGGCCGTCGAACAGCCGTTCATGGCGGCGCTGGCGGCGACGAGGGCTTACCAAATCGAGGACGGTCAACTCAGCTTGCTGGATGCCGGCGGGCGGAAGATCGCGACCTTCAAGGCATGGCAACCGGTGGCGCTGAAGGGCGTCACCTGGCGGGCGACCACGTACAACAACGGCCGCGGCGCCGCCGTCTCGTTGATTGACGGTAGTGAGATCACGGCGACATTTAGTACCGACAGCGTACTGAGCGGGTCGGCCGGCTGCAATCATTACCGGGCCGCCTATGTCACTCAGGGCTCATCCATCACCATCCAGGCCCCTGCGGCGACGCGCAAGACGTGTCCCAGCCCTGATGGGGTGATGCGGCAGGAAAGCGAATACCTTACGGCGCTCCCGACAGCGGCCACCTACGCGATCCAGGGTCGGCAACTGGAGTTGCGCACCGCCGAGGGCGCGCTGGTGGCCTTGTTTCAGGCCGGCGGTGGCTGAACGCTTCATTGTTCCAGTGCGCAAGCCCGTTCACAGGCCGTGCAAAGATCAAAGAGGAGCCAGAGGGTGAGGGCGAAACTGATGAAGCTGTTGAAGATTGTGATGCTGGTGATGGTGAGCAGCGTGGTCGCCGTACTGGGGTTCCGTGCCTGGCAGTCACAGCGCGGAGAGCCACTGGCGGTTTGGCATACCTATGCGCCCGCCGAACTGACCGCGAAGGAACTGGCGAAGGTCGGTTGGGACGATTACCTGGCCGCCGAGCAAAAAATCTTTGAAAGCGTGCGCCTCAATGTCACGGAAAAGCTGGCCCCGGAACATCAGGTTTCATCCAATCGCTATTATTCCGGCAGCCCGATCTATCCAGGCAAGTTCGTCACCGACTGGAACCGCTCTTATATTCTGGAGCCGGCGGGAAAGCCGGTCGGCGCCGTGGTGTTTTTGCATGGACTGACCGATTCGCCCTACAGCCTGCGCCATATCGCCCGGCTTTATCAGAGTCGTGGTTTCGTTTCCATCGCCATTCGCCTGCCGGGGCATGGCACCGTGCCCGCCGGCCTGACTAATGTCGATTGGGAGGACTGGGTCGCCGCGACGCATCTGGCGGTGCGGGAAGCGCGGCGGCGGATCAGCCCTGAGTCGCCGCTGCATATCATCGGCTTCTCCAACGGCGGCGCGTTGGCGATGAAGTACGCGCTCGACGCGGTCGGTGACCCCAAACTGACCCGCCCAGAACGTGTCGTGCTGATTGCGCCGATGATCGGCATCACCGAAATGGCCCGGTTTGCCGGGATATTCGGTTGGCCAGCGGTATTCCCACCCTTCGCCAAGGCGGCGTGGCTGAGTGTGATGCCGGAGTTCAATCCCTTTAAATACAATTCCTTTCCAATCAATGGCGCACGGCAGTCGTCGTTATTGACCCGCGCCTTGCAACCCCGGATCGCCCAATACGCCAGGGAAGGGAAGCTTGGCGAGCTGCCGCCGATCTTGACATTCCAATCCGTGGTCGATTTCACCGTCAGCACGCGATCGATCATTACCGCCTTGTATCAACAGCTTCCCAATAACGGGAGCGAACTGGTGCTGTTCGATCTGAATCGTAATGCCAAACTGGGTGTGCTGATGCGCACCAGCGCCAGCACCATGCTCAACCGTATCCTGCCAGACCCGCCGCGCGCGTTCAGAACCACGATCATCACCAACGTCAATCCGGACAGCGATGAGGTGATGGAGCGTGTGACGGAAGCCGGGGCTACGGAGGAGCAGACTCGCGAATTAGGCTTGTCCTATCCGAAGGGCGTGTTCTCGCTCTCGCATGTGGCGGTGCCTTTCCCCCTGAACGATTCCCTGTACGGGATGCATCCCGAGCCTTTTGACGAATATGGCATCAGCCTGGGCGCCGTGGCCCCACGAGGGGAACGCGGTACGTTGATTGTCAGCCTCGATTCGCTGGTGCGCATGTCCTCCAACCCGTTCTTTCCCTACATGCTGGAGCGGATCGAGCAAGGCATTATCGGCAACCGCCCCGCGAGTGCATCGGCAACCGCCGCGAATTCCACCCGCCCCAGTGAAAGCGCACTCCCGGACCAGGCGCCCGCGAACTCGGCGAAATAAGCCTTAACGCGAATTGGGGTCCAGATCGCCGAGTCCCGGTGGCGCCAGCACCACCGCATCGATCCCGGAATGTGCAACAAGAAACCGTGATTGCGACACGCTAAGATAGCGTGTCCGCGTCCTGCCAAACCATGGCTTGTCCGCGAGATCCTCGTATTATGCCTTTGATTAAATTTGTAATAATTCTGCTGGCTCTGTTTACCATCGAGCTGATGGGGCCGGTGCAAACCTGGGTCATTGAGCCGTTCACCGCGGCGGTGGCCAAGGTAAGCGCCGTCGTGCTTCAGGCTTTTGACAGCACGGTGCAGGCGCAAGGGATCGTGCTGCGCGATATCGAAACGGGCGCGGCGGTGAGCATCCAGCCCGGCTGCAACGGGGTCGAGGCCATGATCGTGGTGATGGCCGCCATCGCGGCCACGCCGGCGACCTGGAAACAAAAGCTCGCCGGGCTGGCGATTGGCTTTCTGGCCATTCAGGCCCTGAACGTGGCGCGGATCATCAGCCTGTTCTATCTGTTGCAATGGAATCCGGTCTGGTTCGAGTGGGCGCACCTGTATCTGTGGCAGGCCCTGATCATGCTGGATGGTCTGATCGTCTATCTGCTGTGGGCGCGGATGTTGCCGACGCCGACGACCGGAGACCGGCCCACGCCGATCGGGGGTGCCACGCCATGACGCCGTGCCGCCCGATTGATCGTTTCCTCCTGCGCACGCTGCTGTGGCTGGCGCCGATGTTCATGCTCTGGTACGTCCTGGCACCGTTGCTGTTGATGCCAGTCGTGGGCTGGACGCATTTCGCCCTCAGCCACTTGTTCCCACACGCCATCGCCGCCGTCGAACAGCAGGGTCCGGCGGTCGATGTCATTACGCGGTTTACCGTCGCCGCGCCGACGGGCGGCTCGGCCCCAGCCGGCGCGCGGGGGCAACTGATATTCACAATCAACGCGTTGAAGTATGCCTATGGCTGGCCGTTGTTGCTGGCGCTGACCCTAGCGGCGCCTACGATGCTGAGCGAAAAACTTTACCGAGCGGTCATGGGGGGATTGCTGTTGCTGCCCGTGCCGGTCTGGGGTATTGCCTGCGAGGCGCTCAAGGTGCTGGTTTTCGACATGGATCCCGCTATTGCCGACCAGATGGGCGCCACGCCGTTGACGCGGGAGTTGCTGGCGCTGGCCTACCAACTGGGTTATCTGATCTTGCCGGCGGTGACGCCGATTCTAATTTGGGCTGCGCTGCATCGGGATTTTTTGGGCGAACTGTTGCCACAAACTCAACTGGCGGCCCCGGCCGCGCCCAAGTCGGACTGACGGGAACCGAAACCCAAGTCACCTTTGGGCTTCGGCAAAAGGTCCGTCAGCGGACGGGCCTTTCCGTTACGTCCAACCCCTTCTCCGTTGCGGGAAGGGGCTGGACCGCAAGCCAGGGAAGGCTTACGCCGCCATGCTCCCCTTGCGCCGCGCTTGACGCCAGACCAGGCCGCCCAGAAGCAGACTAAACAGCATCAACACCCACTCTCGCAGGGTGGGAATGGGCGCCGCCACCGCCACCGCCCGCGCCTGAATGCTCGTACGCGCCGTTGCGGCATTATCGTTGGTGTTGGGGTCAGATTCGGTGCCGGTGGCCGTCGCCGTGACCGAGATGACATCGGTACCCGGCGCCGCGCTGGCCGCGACGTTGACGTTCAGCGTGAGCGTTGCGGATGCGCCCGCCGCCAGGGTGCCCACCGTCCAAACGGGGCTGGCCCAAGAGGTTCCGGTGCTCGGCGTTCCGGAACCCTCGGTGACACCCGCCGGGAAAATCTCGGCAATGTTCACCGCGACTCCCGAGGCGTCACTCGGTCCATTGTTGGTCAGGGTCACGGTATAGGCCACGCTGCTGCCCGACGTTACGGGATCGGGCGCGTCGGCAACGGTGACGCTCAAATCCACCGAACGATTGACGGTGGTCGTTGCGGTGTCCGAGTCGTTGGTGTTGTCCGGGTCCGGGTGGGTACTGGTGATCGCCGCCGTATTGCTGAGAATCGTCCCCTGCGCTTCGGAACTGGGCACGGGCACCGTCAACTGTATGGTCGCGGTAGCGCTACTGGCCAAACCGCCGCTGATGGTCCACACGTTGGTCCCGGTATTGTAGGAGCCATCCCCACTGCTCGCCGTCACCGCGTAACCAGCGGGTAAGGTGTCCTGAACCAGGATGCCCTCGCTGGCGAGGATGGCGTCGGGGCCATTGTTCGTCACGCTGAGCGTATAGGTCAGATTTTGACCGGCAAGCACCGGATCGGGGCTGTCCGCCTTGGTCACCTGTAGATCGGAGGCCAGGTAAGTGACATTTCCGGCCAGGGTGTAAACATTGACGGAGCGCGCGGCAGGGTTCGTTAAAGGGTTTCCACTTCCAGTCTTGAGTACCCCGATTTCCAAGGTGGTCGCACCCGTTTTGGTGACGGGACTTACGGTGATGGTCTGAGTGGTTGCGGTCCTATTGCCGAATCCCCCACTGGTGACAATATTCGTCCCGGAATCCGTGTTGGCGCCATTCAGACGGGTGAAGGTCTGGAAAGTGCCCCCCGTTGCTGCACTGGAACTCTGACAAACGATGATGTCCACGGCGGTGATGCGCGCCCCGTCGGGGATAGAGGCGAGACTGATGGTTGCGGATTGCCTGTCGCCGGGTGGGGGCGCTTCAATCCAGGTTTCGGTAAGCAGGTTAGCCAGATTCGTATCGCCTGGACAGCCGACGGCCTCATCCACCCAGGTGTAACGAGCAAGGCCCAAACTCCATTGCAAGTAAAAACCATCTCCGTTCGGGCTCAGGTTCGCCGTGACGGAACCGTGGACAGGCGAGGCGACAACGCCCCACAACAGGCCGACCATCCCCATGACAACCGCTTTCTTGCTGAAACGACCACGCATCATTACCTCCCAAGTATTTAACAATCCAAATTTTTAATGAGCTTATTGGATATGGTTTGTTTCTTGCGGCATGTCCCGACCGAAAAGAGAAAGACCTGACACCTTCGATCAGGTTTCACGCCGCCATCAGCCGCGCCATCTTCTCCCCATCCGGCGCCAGCGCCACTCCGCGTTCGGTGACCAGCGCATCCACCAGCGCCGCCGGCGTCACGTCGAACGACGGATTCCATACTTCGGCTCCGGTGGCGGCGACCGGCTGGCCGCCGAACGTCAACAGTTCCTCGGCGGCGCGTTGCTCGATCGGAATCTCCGCACCACTGGCGATACGCATATCCACCGTGGAGGTCGGCGCCACCACCATGAACCGCACCCCGTGATAGCGCGCCGCCACCGCCAGATAATAGGTGCCGATCTTGTTGGCGACATCGCCGTTGGCGGCAATTCGGTCCGCCCCGACGATCACCCAGCGCACCCCGCCGCGTTGCATCAACGCCGCTGCCGCTCCGTCCGCCAGCAACGTGACCGGAATCCCGTCTTGCACCAGTTCCCAGGCGGTCAGCCGCGCGCCCTGCAACCAGGGCCGGGTTTCGTCGGCGTAAACCCGCTCGATCAACCCCGCCTCATGGCCGCGCCGGATCACCCCCAGCGCAGTGCCGTAGCCGCCAGTGGCCAGCGCACCGGCGTTGCAATGGGTCAGCACTGCCCCCCGCTTGCCCAGCAGCGCCGCGCCCAGTTCACCCATCCGCCGGTTGGCGGCGATGTCCTCTTGATGAATCGCCCACGCCTGAGCCAGCAATCGCTCGACCGGATCGCCCTCCATTTCCGCGATGATGCCCTCCATCCGTCGCAGCGCCCAAACCAGGTTGACTGCGGTCGGCCGGGCAGCGGCTAGCATCGCCAGGTCCGCCGCGACCCGTTCGCGCCAGCGATGCGGATTCTCGGCGTGGCGCGCGCGCGCAGCCAGCACCACTCCATAGGCGGCGGCGATGCCGATAGCCGGCGCGCCCCGCACCACCATGCTCCGAATAGCCTCGGCGACTTCCCCCACGGCCGTCAGCCGCCGATAGATGACCGTACCCGGCAATCGGCGCTGATCCAGCAGTTCCAAAGCGTCCTTGCGCCAGGCGACGGCGTGCGCGCGATCATGGAAAGGAGTCATGGCGATTGAATCCAGTAAAAAATTTGATGATCATCCGATCCGGCCCAAGGCGGTTGTGCTCTTGCAACAAGCGGAATTCACGCGGGATTATCGCAAAAAATCGCTTGCCAACAGGCCAAGACAGCGCGCAAAATGCAGGCATTTATTGCCGGCACAACATTTTTTGCAATTCTGACACAGTGTTGTATCATTACCTCATGACCGGCCGGCTCACCGTTCCGGTAGGCTGATCGAGTGGCGGATCGCGGTTCAACCGACCCTGGTCCCCGCAGTTCAAAGTCTGGACGTGCCGTGCACGGGATTTTCCGAGTGCCTGTTTGGGAGAGTATACCGATGAAAGTAAAACTGCATAAACTTAGCTTGGGCTTGGCTGCCTCGATGGTGCTGTTCGCCGCCCTACCCGCGCAGGCGGCCAACAAGTACGGCTGCATCTATGCCGTCGACCCGTGGGATAAGATCGTCAAGGATCCCTATGGCCGCTGCATTCGCACGCCGTACTGGACCGCCGAGAAGGATGTCGCCGAATGCGGTAGCGCTAAGCCGGTTGAACCGCCCGCTCCGCCATGCGAAAAGGTCACGCTCGGCACCGATACGCTGTTCGACTTCGACAAATACCATCTGAAACCGACGGGACAGGCCAGGCTCACCCAGTTGGCGTCCGACATCAATCGGGCGGAGAAGGTCACCAAGGTTAAGATCGTCGGCAATACCGACAGCAAGGGTACCGAGGCGTATAACTACCAACTAGGTCATCGCCGCGCCAACACCGTGGCCGCTTTCCTGGGTGAAAAGGGCGTGCCGCGCTCCAAGATGGCCGTCAGTAGCGATGGCGAACTCAATCCGGTCGCGCCCAATACCCTGCCGAACGGCAAGGATAACCCGGAAGGCCGCGCGCTGAACCGCCGTGTCGATGTCACCACAGTTACGGAGATGTGCCGCGAGTAATTCGCTGGCCGTTTGATCCGTCCTATCCACGCCCCGGTTCGCCGGGGCGTTTTTTTGCGCCCCGAACATCCGCCGCTATAATCGGCGGGCCCCGTTCGGAGAATTTCCACCATGCCGCAGCCCATCGCCACCCTGCTGAACGCTCGCTGGATCGTGCCGGTCGAACCGGAAGGGCAAGTCTTGGAGCATCATGCCCTGGCGATTGAGAAGGGCCGCATTCTCGCCCTCCTGCCCCAGGACCAGGCGGCGACTCGCTTTCGCGCCGAAGTCGCGCTAAATCTCGACCGGCATGTGCTGCTCCCCGGTCTGATCAACGCTCATACCCACGCCAGCATGAGCCTGTTGCGCGGTTTCGCCGACGACCTGCCCCTGCTGCGCTGGCTGCAAGATCATATCTGGCCGGCGGAAAACCGCTGGGTCGATCCCGAGTTTGTCCGCGATGGCAGTCGGCTAGCCATGGCGGAGATGCTACGCGGTGGCGTGACCTGCTTCAACGACATGTACTTCTTCCCGGAAGTGACCGCCGCCGTGGCGCGCGACTGCGGGATGCGCGCCTGCGTCGGTCTGATCGCCGTCGATTTTCCCACCGCCTACGCCCGCGATCTGGATGAATACCTGAACAAGGGATTGGCCCTGCATGCCGCGTTGCAAGCCGAGCCACGGCTCCATGTCGCCTTTGCCCCCCATGCGGCTTACACGGTCTCGGCCCCAGCGCTGGAGCGAATCGGGCGGCTGGCGGCGGATTTGGCGATTCCGATTCACATTCACCTCCACGAAACCGCCGCCGAAGTCGCCCAGTTCCAGGCTCAACACCACTGCCGGCCGCTGGAACGGCTGGAGCAACTCGGCCTGCTGTCGCCGCGCCTCCTGGCGGTCCACATGACCCAGCTTGAGCCGGCCGAAATTGACCGGCTGGCGCCAGCCGGCGCCCACGTCGCCCACTGCCCGGAATCCAACCTCAAACTGGCCAGCGGCTTCTGCCCGACCGCCCAACTCGACGCCGCCGGGGTCAACGTCGCCATCGGCACCGACGGCGCGGCCAGCAACAACGATCTCGACCTGTTCGGCGAACTGCGCACCGCCGCCCTGCTCGGCAAGGGAGTGGCCGGTGATCCCGCCGTTCTGCCGGCGGCGCGGGTTTTGCGGATGGCCACCCTCAACGGCGCTCGGGCGCTGGGTCTGGGCGCGGAAATTGGCTCGCTGGAGCCGGGCAAGGCCGCCGACCTGATCGCCGTCGATCTCGGTGAGCCGGAAACCGAACCGGTTCACCATCCCATCTCGCAACTGGTCTACGCCACGGGCCGCCATCAGGTGACCGACGTCTGGGTGGCGGGCCAGCGCCTGCTGGCCGAGCGGCGACTGACCACGCTCGATCTGGACGAGATCCTCCAGCGGGCGCGTGGCTGGCGAGACGAAATTCACGCTGGCCATCGGACGTAAACCACGCCGCCCGCCCGTCGAAGCCGCCAGCGAACCCTTCCGCACCTCTCTCGTTTAAGGTAATCCAGGCCATGACGACCGCCAATCTCAACGTGGATGAACAGGAACTCGCCAAATTCGAGGCGCTCGCCAGCCGCTGGTGGGATCCCGACAGCGAGTTCAAGCCCCTGCACGATATCAACCCCCTGCGGCTCGACTACATCGCCGAACGGGCCGGCGCGCTGGCCGGTCAACAGGTGCTCGATGTTGGCTGCGGCGGCGGCATCCTGGCCGAGAGCATGGCCTTGCGCGGCGCCCGAGTGCTGGGCATCGACATGGGCGAGGCGCCCCTGGCGGTCGCCCAGTTGCACCAACTGGAATCCGGGGCGGAACTGGACTATCGGCGGATTACCGCCGAGGAGTTGGCCGACAGCGAGCCAGCCGGTTTCGACGTGGTCACCTGCATGGAACTGCTGGAGCACGTCCCCAACCCGGCTTCGACGATTGAAGCCTGCGCCCGGCTGGTCAAGCCTGGCGGTCATCTGTTCTTTTCCACCATCAACCGCCATCCGAAAGCCTATCTGCTGGCCATCGTCGGCGCGGAATACGTATTGCGAATGCTGCCCAAGGGCACCCACGACTACCGCAAGTTCATCCGACCCTCGGAATTGGATGGCTGGCTCCGCGCCGCTGGCCTGGCGCTCCGCCACCTCACCGGCCTCCATTACAATCCGTTGACCGGTCGTTACCGGTTGGGACCGGGGGTAGCGGTCAACTACATGGCGCATTGCCGGCCCGACAGCGCGGCATGAACGGACCGCCCGCCTGCGTGTTGTTCGACCTGGACGGCACGCTGTTGGACACCGCCCCCGATCTGGCGGCGGCCTTGAACCGGCTGCGGCGCGAACGCGGCCAATTCGAGTTGTCGCCCGCCGCCGTTCGACCCACCATATCCCAAGGCTCGCCGGGGATGCTGAAGCTGGGTTTTGGGCTGGAACCCGACGACGCGCGCTACGTCGAGCTGAATCAACGGTTCCTGGAAATCTACCGCGAGAACATCGCGGTCGACACCGTGCTGTTCCCCGGCATGGCCGAGGTGCTGGCCCATCTGGAAACCGTCGGCATTCCCTGGGGCGTGGTCACCAACAAGCCGGGCTGGCTGACCGAACCACTGCTGAAGGCGCTGGCTCTCTGGCCACGGGCAGCCTGCGTGGTCAGCGGCGATACCCTGGCCCAGCGCAAGCCCGACCCCGAGCCGTTGTGGCACGCCTGCGAACAAATCGGCGTCGCGCCTGCTTGCGTCCTGTATGTCGGCGACGCCGAGCGCGACGTGCGGGCGGGCAACCGGGCCGGGATGATCACCTTGGTGGCCCGTTTCGGCTATCTGAGCGCCGAGGATCGACCGGAGGACTGGGGCGCCGCCGGCTTTTTGGAGCGACCGACTGATCTACTCGGCTGGCTGAGCGCGGTTGGCGCGCGACCATGACGGGAACGCCGCCTTCAGCAAAGGGCTATCCGCCCTCAGCCCTCACCAAAGGCCGCCGACCGTCAGCACGCTCAGCATGATCGCCGGCAAGAACGCGCCGATTCGAAACCGACGCCACCATGGCACGGCCGGCCGACTCGCCGCCGACCGGGCCCACAGCAACGTGACGTTGTCCTGACGGAGATTATTGCGCTCCGCCACCGCCGCCAACAATCGCGAGCAAGGACGACTCTCGGCGCGGGCATGACCCAGTACCGCCGCAATTTCCTTTTCGCCCAGCGTCAACAGACCGTCGCTGGCCAACAGAATCTGGTCATCGGGTTTGAGAGGATAGGCTTGGCGCGGCAAATCCACCAACTCCAGTTCCGCGCCGGTGACTGCACTGATCAAGGCGTTGCGATCAGGGTGGCGAGCGGCATCGGCAGCGCTGATCTCCCCATTGATCACTTGATAGGCCAGGATGCTGCGATAGGCATGATCCTGATTCAGTCGATGCAATCGCCCCCGTCGCCACAACCACAGCGGTGAATCGCCGACGCTGATCCAGTACAGACCTTCTTCCGTCAGCACCACCGCTAGCAGGGTGCAACCCATGCCACGCAATTCGTGCGGATCGCTGGCCACGTCCTTCGCCATTCGCTCGTTGACGCGCGCCAGGGTTTGTTCGAGGCGTTCGGGGATGGTAGCGGCCGACGCCGTGTCGTAAAGTTCGATGAAACTGCGCACCGCCAGAGCACTGGCTCGGGCGCCACCCTGTTCGCCGCCCATGCCGTCGGCCAGCACCAGCAGTAAATCACCTGCTTCCAGTTCCGGCGGTAACTCAAAAACTCCATAATCATCTTCCTGTTGGGAACGACTCCCTTGCGCCGCGCCTTCGTCGTGCACCCACGCCACCATGTCATTTCATCCTTCCCGGTGTCAATCACCGTCGCGCCAGTCGAAACCTGGCCCGCACAGCGGGACGAATCGCACCTGGGTTTGACCAAATCGCACTGTCTCCCCACCCACCAGCTCCACCGATTCTCGAACGGGCTGGCCGTTCAGCCAAGTCTCCGAGGCGGCCGACTGCGCCAGGTAAAAACGGCGCGACCGCGCGGTGTAAATGATTGCCGCGTGGTTGTCGGCCGCGATGGTCGGATCGCCAAAGTTCAGACGGATTCGGGCATGCGGCCCACTGCCGATATCGTTGACGCCATAGCTGAGTTGTAGGGTCTGGCCGCGTCCCGGACCCGCGACAATCGCCAGCCAGCCGACGACCGGACCAGTCGCGACGTTCGGCGCCTCCGGGACCGAGGAGGCGATTGTTCGACCGGGGGCTGGCGTGGCCGGTGGAGGCACGAGTGGTGCGGGCGCGGCCGGCGGAGGCGCGGCCGGAGCGGTGGGCCGAGCCTTTTCCACCGGTTCGGAACGAACGATGCGGCGGGTAGGTTCGACCGGCTGTTCGGGGATGGTTGGACCCTTTTTAAAGAAGCCACGATAAAGAGGCATGGAGTTGATCCCTTCTGAAGGTTAATGGCAACCGATACTTCGCGCATTCACCCGTCGATTCGAAAGTGCAGGCGTACCTCACCCAGCTCCACCACATCGCCATGGTGCAAAACCTGACTTTGAATTGGCTGTCCATTGACCCGAGTGCCGTTGGTGGAGCCAAGATCGCAAATTTGAAACGTGCCATCGGGCAGATGATAGATCTCGGCGTGACGGCTGGAAACCGAATTGTTGTTGAAGAACAAATCGTTGTCCGGCAGCCGACCCAACCGGCACAACGGCGAGCGTAATCGAAGATCGCCCTTGCCCGGCATGTCGGTGCGAATGAACCGCGCCCGCGTCACCGTGGTTTCCGGTGGGTTGGCCCGCCGACGCGAAAATGGCCAGAATGTCAATTTCATTTTTGATTGAACCCCGTCGAGGTGGGCGATTCCCAGGGATTGCCGGCGTGGGCCGATGGCGCGCTTCGAGTCGGCGCCGCCGGCGTTGCGACGGTCGGTGTGGGCCGGGTTTGGCTGCGGCGATCCTTTGATCGGGCGGTCCTTGACCGAGTCGGCTCGGCCACGCGCGCGGGCGCTTTCTTGTTCGCGTCTGGCTTGGTCGCCACCCGTTCGTTCGCCGTGCCCGGCCGAAGCTGACTCTCCCTGGACGCCGGCGTCGGCGTGGGAGAAGGGAGGATCCTGGTTTCCGTCGCGCCCGCTTCCGGCGCTTTTTCGGACGTGGGTTCCTCCGGTAGCTGCGCCGGTTGCGCCACGGTCGGTTCTTCCTGAAACCGAACCGGTTGCACGACCTGGCCTTGGTGCTCCAGGAGCGGCGCGGACGGTTCGCCGCCTGGCGCCGGCGCCCCGAATTCCGCCGTGGGTGGAGATTCGCGCAGGGTGGTTTCCACGATGAGCGGCGGCGCGCTCGCGGATGGCGTGGCTGACTCCACCGGCGCGACCCCGGTGGCGGATCCAATCTCGGCCAGCGGGACGGTGGGCGGCGGTGGCGTGACGGTTGACTCGGGCACTCCAGACACCGGTGGCGATGGCGGTCGCGCGGCGACCGGCTCGGTCGGTTGCCCGTGCGGGCCCTGACCAACGAGAGACGGCTGCGGCGTCGGCGCGGACGGCCAGAGCCATGCCACCATCAGCGCCGTCGCGACCGCCACCGCCACCACGCCGCCGGCCAAGATCGCCATCGGCGCCCGGCGGGGAGGTGAATTCGCATTCACCGGGGACGCGGCGGGCGTTTCCTGCTGGTTGGCGAGCCGAGGACTCTCAACGGCGGGCGGAGTCGCTTCGGCTTTGCCTTCCTTGAATTCCATCTTCGGCGGCGGTGGCGCTGTCGGCGGATGGCCGGATACGGATCGTGCGGTCGGCTCCTGGCTCGACGGCTTGCCGGACCTGATCACCGGCGCCGCCATCATGATCACGGTTTCGTCGCTCCCGTCGTCTTGCGACCCAGCAAGCGCGGCCTGCATTTCAGCCACGTCGCGGAACCGCATTTCCGGCCGCACCGCCAGCGCGCGGTCGATGACCCGCAGCAGATTGCTGCTGTAGCGCCCAGCACCCGCCGTGACCGCCGGCGCCAGATGGTCGTCCAGCAATCGTTCAGCGGCTTCCGCCGGAGTGTGACCGATCACGCAGCGATAGAGCACGGCGCCGAGGGCGTAAAGATCGGTCCAGGTGCCGTAGCGATCATTGCGGGTGGTGTACTGCTCCGGCGGTGAGTACCCTGGCGTTACTAGACTGGTCACGCTCTGGCTGTGGCGGTTGATCGCCGCTCGGGCGGCGCCAAAGTCAATCAGCATGACCCGATGATCGCGTGCGCGGACGTACAGATTAGCCGGCTTGATGTCGCGATGCAGATAGCCCTGTTCATGCACCGCTTGCAGGGCTGGCAGCACGTCTTCTAGCAGGCCACGCACCTGATCCTCGCCCAGCGTTTTGCTTTCGTCCAGAATCGTGCTCAGGGGTTCGCCTTCCTCGTACTCCATAACAATATAGGCGGTGCCGTTGGCGCGGAAGTAACGCTTGACCCGCACCACGTAGGGATGCTGGATGCGGGCCAGCACTCGCGCCTCGTCGAGAAAGCGTTCCAGCCCCCATTCGTAATCCGAGATTTGCCCGCCGGCGGCGCTGGACAGCCCCTGAGTATTGGCATAGACCATCACGCCGTCGGCATCGCGGAACGACCATTCGACGGGAAAGTACTCCTTGATGGCGACCCAAGCGTCAAGGTGCGTGTCCAGGGCCTTGTAGGTCACTCCAAATCCGCCGGCCCCCAGGATGGCGTCGATGCGATACTCGTCCAGATGGTAGCCCGACGGCAAGGCGTTGGTCCGGCGAGCGCCGCTTTTGGAGGGCGTGGATGGCTGGGCGGTATTTATGTTCATGACGGCGAATCGGCTGTGGCGTGAAACGGGCGGCTAGAAATCCGCGCCGCGGGGCGTGCGCGGGAAGGGGATGACATCCCGGACGTTGGCCATGCCGGTCACGTAACTGACCGTGCGTTCGAACCCCAGCCCGAATCCGGCATGGGGTACGCTGCCGTAACGACGCAGATCCCGATACCAATTATAAGCGGTTTTGTTCATCCCCAGCGCATCCAGGCGCGCGTCCAGCACCTCCAGCCGTTCCTCGCGCTGGCTGCCGCCGATGATCTCGCCAATGCCCGGCGCCAGCACGTCCATTGCCGCCACCGTGCGGCCGTCGTCGTTCAATCGCATGTAAAAGCTCTTGATCTCCTTTGGATAGTTCATCAGTATCAGCGGTCGGCCCACATAATCCTCGGCTAAATAGCGCTCGTGTTCGGACTGCAAGTCCATGCCCCACGTGATCGGAAACTCGAACGACCGGTTGGTGCGTTGCAGAATTCGGATCGCCTCGTCGTAGTCCATGCGTTCGAACGGCGACCGCACCACCTGTTCCAGCCGCTGGACGCAGGCTTTATCGATCCGCTGGGCAAAGAAGGCCATATCGTCGGCGCGCTCTTCCAGCACCGCCTGGAAGATGAACTTCAGCAACGCCTCGGCCAGATCGGCGTTGGTGTGGATGTCAGCGAAGGCAGTTTCCGGTTCCACCATCCAAAACTCGGCCAAGTGGCGGCTGGTGTTGGAATTCTCGGCGCGGAAGGTCGGACCAAACGTGTAGA
Organism: Candidatus Contendibacter sp.; assembly: GCA_029624675.1. Taxonomy (GTDB): domain Bacteria; phylum Pseudomonadota; class Gammaproteobacteria; order Competibacterales; family Competibacteraceae; genus Contendibacter. Next base: position 33,311 of record JARSSP010000060.1, on the reverse strand, counting down.
CCTTCGACAGCGCCAGGCAGTAGGCCTCGACGTTGAGCTGGCCGGAAACGGTCAGAAAAGTTTCGCGGCCGAAGAAATCCTGGCTGAAATCGATTCCGCCATCGGCGGCGCGTGGCGGATTGACCAAGTCCAGGGTGCTGACCCGGAACAGGGCACCGGCGCCCTCGCAGTCGCTGGCGGTGATGATCGGCGTGTGAATCCAGAAATAGCCCCGCTGGTGGAAGAAATTCTGAATGGCTTGGGCTAGGCAATGCCGTACTCGTGTCACCGCACCGATACTGTTGGTGCGGGGGCGCAGATGCGCCACCGTCCGTAAATATTCGAAGCTGTGTGGCTTGGGCGCGATGGGATAGGTTTCCGGGTCCTCGACCTCGCCCACTACCTCGATGCGCTCGGCCCGCAATTCCACGCTCTGGCCCTTGCCGGTGGAGGGAACCAGTTCGCCAGTGACGCGAATCGCGCAACCCGCGGTCAAATGCGTCACCTCACTGGCGTAATTCGGCAGTTCGACGGGTGCGATCACCTGCAAGGGTTCAAGGCACGAGCCATCGTGGACCGAGACGAAGGATAGGCCCGCCTTGGAATCGCGGCGGGTGCGCACCCAACCTTGCACCATGGCCCGACTGCCGGACGGGACGCGGCCATCCAGCACGGCGGCGATGAGATGAACGGATATCGAACGGTCCACTCCTCGTAACCTTCAAAGTGACTGACCGTATTTATGCAAGTAGTGTGCCTTGGCTTGGCCGATCCAGTCTTCGCGGCGAATGCGGCCCGCGAACTTGATGGCGGCTTCAACCCGCTGGATATCGGCGTCGCTCAAAGTGGCCAATTCCCGAAAATTGGTGACACCGCAAGCATTCAGCTTCTTTTCCAAGGCCGGACCAATCCCATTGATCAGCTTGAGGTCGTCGGGTGATTCGGGGACGGGGGCGGTGGGTTGGATGATGGGCGCTTCGGCGACTGGCGTCGGTTTGGGGGCGGACGGCGGCGCGGGTGTGACGGGGGGCGATTCCACCGCGACCGTGGGTTCCACCACGGCGAGTGGCTCCGATACGGTGGTTTCCAGGGTATCCACTGTCGGCGGCGGTTCGGCCAGAGCGGGCGAACCAAATCCACCGTGGCGCAGGACCGCGAAGTAGTCGCTCCACCATTGATTCTGGATTTGAACCCAGCGTTGTAAAACTTCTTCCATCTGCCGTGTCCAGGATGCCATCACCTCGGGCGCACCCTTCTCCTGGGCGATGCGCCGCACCCACTCCTCCACCCAAGCCGCCTCCTGCTCCAGCGACCGTTGAATCGCGGCTTCCCAACTCGCCAAGTTCTTCAAGTAGATTTCCCGCCAGGCCTCGACGCCGGCGGGCGGTTGCAACGGGATGACCGAACAGAGGCTCTCCCACAGCCGTTTTTGAGCATCGGTCCAAGTCTTGAGAATATTTTCATGAATCCACGGCTTCACGGTCGCGACCCTCTAACCCTGATGAAATCGTTTAGCCATCGGCTTCGGGCCATCGCCCGAATCGCGGACAGCGCCAAGAACACCGCCAATCTTAGGGCCGAGTGTCGGTTAAAGCCAATCCGGTCTTCGAAATTATCCCCAACTCATTTGCGGTCGACGTATCCTCCAACCGGACGAAATCCATAAACCAGCGCGATGCCCGTCTGGTGGATTGCTATAATCCCAATCCTTGCCACCGCCGCGCGCGGGATTCTCCCCATAAATATATTCTTACGGATACGACCATCATGGCGTTTTGGCAACGTCTGCGGGAAGACATCTACTCGGTATTCGACCGCGATCCAGCGGCGCGCAATGTCCTTGAGGTCCTCACCGCCTATCCGGGCATCCACGCCGTGCTGTTCCACCGGTTCAATCATGCCCTGTGGAATCTGGGACTGAAGTGGCTGGCGCGCTTCCTGTCGGCCATCGCTCGCTGGCTGACCGGGATCGAGATCCATCCGGGCGCCCGGATCGGCCGGCGCTTCTTCATCGACCACGGCATGGGCGTGGTCATCGGCGAAACCGCCGAGATCGGTGACGATTGCACCCTCTATCAGGGCGTCACCCTGGGCGGCACCAGTTGGAACAAGGGCAAGCGCCACCCCACCTTGGGCAATAACGTGGTGATCGGCGCTGGCGCCAAGGTGCTGGGACCGTTCAAGGTCGGCGATAACGCGCGCATTGGCTCGAACTCGGTGGTGATCAAGGAGGTGCCGGCGAATGCCACGGTGGTTGGTGTGCCGGGGCGGGTGATTGAGGCGGGTGGCGCGACCGACGACGTGCGTCGGGAAATCGCCCGTAAGCTTGGTTTCGATGCCTACGGCGCTACTCCCGACCTGCCCGATCCCGAGGCTCATGCCATCAACCGGATGCTGGATCACATTCACGCCCTGGATCGGACCATTCGCCAGCTTTGCCAGGCGCTGCGCGAAGCCGGCATCGATTCGGGCGAACTCTGCCTGCCCAAGCTGAATGGCTGCGCGCTGCACTCGGCGGCCAGCCAGGAGGGTTGGCCCCAACCCGACGATCCAGGCGTGGCTCCGGCCGGACGGAACGCCGACGCCTCGGCCTGAGCGCCGCCATGCGGGAACTTAGCGGGGCGGCGCGCGCCCATTTCGACCAGCCGCGTCATGTGGGCACGCTGGACGTGGATGCCCCCAACGTGGCAACGGCCCGGGTGGGCGAACCGGCTAGCGGCGCCATCCTGCAACTGCATCTGCGAATCGGCGCGGACGGTTCGATCACCGCCGCCCGATTCAAGGCCTACGGTTGCGGCTGGCTCATCGCCTGCGGCTCGCTACTGGTCGAACGGCTTCAGGGCCAAACGCTGAAGCAAGCCGCGCGCTTGCGGCATCACGAACTGGTCGAGACTCTCGATGTGCCGCCGGAGAAGCTGTATTGCGCCGTGCTGGCCGAAACCGCCCTCAAAAAAGCGCTGCGCGCTTGCCCCGCGCAACCAACTTCGCCCGTCGCTATCCAATCCGATCATCTCTAAACGTTTTCATCTGGAGAAACCGCCATGACGATCACCCTCACCGAAACCGCCGCCGCCCGTGCCCACGCTTTTTTGGCTAAAAAAGAACAAGCGCATGGCCTACGACTGGGCGTGCGCAACACCGGCTGTTCCGGCTATATGTACACCGTTGGACTAGCGGATGCGATTTCTCCCGACGATGAGGTATTCGAATCGCGGGGAGTCAAGGTCGTGGTCAGCGCCAAAAACCTGCCCTACCTGGACGGCTTGGAAGTGGATTATGCCAAACAAGGACTGAACGAGGGTTTCCGTTTTCGCAACCCCAACGCCAAGGATCTGTGCGGCTGTGGAGAAAGCTTCAGTGTGTGAACGAGGATAAAATCCAAGGGCATCGGAGGGTCACGGATTTTAATCATTGAAAAGGGATCGCATGCCCCGCATGGTTCTGGCCGTCCTGGGTTCCGTGGCACTAGCGGGTTGCGCCGCGTTGGACAGCGGTTTTGGAGCGACCGCCGCCACCGAACGTCCATGGATCGAGGGCGTTGGCCTGGCGACTACGCCATCCGCTCCTCCACCGGCACCCGTCACCACCAAACCGCCCACTCCGGCGTTCGTCGAGGAACGCGCCCGGCAAGCTTACGAAACCGGCCGATGGGACGTGGCGGAGGGTTACTATTTGCAATGGATCCGGTTGCAACCCAACGACGCCGGACCCTGGTTTCAACTCGGTAATCTGTACGCCGAGCAGGGGCGGCTGGATGCGGCGGAACGCGCCTACCGGGAAGCGCTGCGCCGTCGTGACGAAGCTCGAACCCTGCACAATCTCGGCCTGGTGCAGGTCAGACTGGGGGTTGGCGCCCTGCGCGAGGCGCAACGACGATTGCCGCCAGACGATTCGGCGCGTCGGGAAACCCGCGAGTTTTTGCAAACGCTATTGGAGGCGGCGCAATAAGCGGCGCAATAACCGTTGGCGGGTAACCCGGCGCCGCGTGTTCGATCAGTGGGAGGGCATGACATGACATACCAACACATTCTGTTCGCGGCGGATTTTTCCGATGACGCGCCACGGGTGGGAGAACGCGCCCGAGAGATCGCCCGGCGCTGCGGGGCGCGCTTGAGCCTTATTCACGTGGTCGAGGATCTCAATATCAGCCTCGGCGGGGGTTACGAATTGCTGCCGGTTTTGCCAGAGTTGCCCGACGAGGCCCTGTTGCGGGAAGCGCGGGAACTGCTTGGAGAGTTGGCGAGGCGGTTGGAAGTGGAGGATGCTGAAAAATGGGTGATCAACGCGCCGTCCACCAAGGAAGGCATTCTCGGCGCGGCCCGAGACCACGGCGCGGATCTGATCGTGGTGGGCAGCCATGGTCGCCACGGGTTGGCACTGCTGCTAGGTTCGACCGCCAACGCTGTGCTGCATGGCGCGCCCTGCGACGTGCTGGCGGTACGGATTTGAAGGCGAAGACCAAAGGCGAAAGGCTAAAGAAGGTTAAAGGTTAACCACCTTTAGCCTTCCCTCTTCCTCCTCCGGCTGCGGCGCCACATCCACCGACACCTCCAGCGAGTGCGAGCCGCCGCCGGTCATGACACCCTTGAGTGGGGCGACATCGCCGTAATCCCGCCCCCAAGCCAGCGTGATATGTTTTTCTCCAGGCATGCAGTCGTTGGTCGGATCGAATTCCGCCCAGCCAACGCCTGGCACATAGACCGCTAGCCAAGCGTGAGAGGCGTCCGCTCCGATCAGCCGCGGCTGGCCCGGCGGCGGTAGGGTTTCCAGATAGCCGCTGACGTAACGCGCCGGCAATCCCAAGGCGCGCAAACAAGCCATCGCCAAATGAGCGAAGTCTTGACAGACGCCGCGCCGCTCGGCGAGCACTTGGTCAAGTGGGGTGGCGATCGTGGTGAAATGCGGGTCGTAGGCAAACTCCCGGTGAATGCGTCGGTTCAGATCGGCCATGGCTTCCAGCAGCGGTCTGCCCGGCAAGAAACTTGGCGCGGCGTATTCCCGAAACGGTGGCGCGGCGACCACGAACGGCGAGTCCAGCATAAATTGCCGGGCATCGATGATTTCCGGGTCCGGATCTTCCCGTAACGCCGCCAGCGCTTGCTCCCAGGAGGGCGATGGGCTGGATTCGGTGAATTGCCGCGTGGGCAATACCCGTACCCCCGTGGCAACCGTAACCTCCAATTGCTGATGGATGTCCTGAATGACGAAATAAAGCACCCGGTTACCGAAAAAATCCCGTCGCTCCACCGAGAGCGCCGGACGTGGGCGAATCGTGACCCGGCTGGGATGACACTGCTGCCAGGACGTCTCCCGGGGTAGCAAGCGCGCTTCGTTGTGACACAACGCCACGTCGCTGCTGTAGTGGTAAACGGTGCGGTGAGTAATAAGGTACTTCATTGTGGCTGCATGGCGATCAGTTGCCGGGGAACCTCGGCGTGGCTGAAGTGGCTATGGGTCAGGGCGTCGGAAAGTTCCAGCAGTGGGCGTCGCAAGGCTTCCAGCAGCCGGGACAATTCGGCGTTGGCATGGGTGCTGTTGGGGGACAGGTTGGCCAGTGCCTCAATATCCGCCAGTTGGAGGGTGGCGGTGGCTTCCAAAATCAACCGTTCCTCGGCACTGCGGTAAGGAGAACTACTGGCCTGATGCAACCGGCCAATGTGGCGGTGCAGCCGCCGTAACTGGTAACCGACGGCACGCGGATTATCCTCGTCGAACAGCAGCAGGTCGATGATGGCGGTCGGGTGTAGGGCCGAACGGTAGCGGCGCCGGTAGGCGGTCAAGTTATCGGTGATGGTGAGCACCACTTCCCACAGCGACACGCCCCGGTTACGAGCGGTAATGAAAGCCAGATGGAACAGATCCAATGTGCGTAGTACCCGTTCCAGGTAACGACCGATGTCGAGAAACAGCCAGCCTTGGTGGTGCGGCAAAGTTTCGTTGTTCAAGCCGCAGAATCCAGCGATCAGCATCAGATTCTCTTCCAGCAGCTCGCGCGCTTGCCGGGCGCCCAAGTGCGCTGGTAGCTCCTGAATCCGCTGTTGCAGACGGTTCAGCAGGCGCCAGCTATCGTCGCCCAGATGGTTACGCACCGCGCGCCCCGTGCGCAGCATCCCATCCAGGATGATTCGCAAACCACCAGCATGATCCGCGTCCATCATCGGACCGAGCAAAGCCTGCCGCAGGGCGAAGAAGCGGGCACGTGGCGATTCCGCCACCGGCGGTGTTGGGATATCCAGGGCGTCGAGCAGATCGTCCAGGTAACGCTCGTCGGTGCTATCCTGCTCCCACTCCAGCAGTCGTCCAAACGCTTCCCGCAATAGACGGGTGGTGCCATCTAGCCGTTCGCTGTAGCGACCCAGCCAGTACAGATTGTCGGCCACCCGGCTGGGCAGGTCATTACCGTCGCGGGTGACGAAGATAGGACCGTAGCTCTGACGCAGCAGGCTGACGTGTTTCTGCGGTGTCGGCGCCAGTACCCACCAATCCTTGCTGATGCCGCCCTGCCGTACCGCGGCCTGCAAGGTTTCCAGCCCTGAGGAAACTCGGGCCAGACCGCCTGGCATCGCCCGGTAACCATCGCCGTCAACGACCGTAAAACCGCGCAACATGACCGGCTGCGGTGTCAGTTGGCCATCCTCCAACACCGGAGCGGTGGACAGGGGCAACATTTCCCGGCCAACATAAAGGTGCGGGGCGGCCTGGATGCGCTCCACCAGGCGCGCGCGGGCCGCCGCGTCGAGTCGGGAACCATCCCAGCGGGGCTGGTCGGGCAGGATCGAATGCACCACCAGCCGTTCCAAATGGGCCAGGACATAGCTGCGGTCGTCGGGATGGCCGCACCACCAAGTCGGTAGCGACGGCAACTTGAGATCCTCGCCCAGCAATTGTCGGCACAGCAGCGGCAGAAAGGCGGCCAAACCAGGATTTTCAATAAAACCACTGCCCAGAGCGTTAGCTAAGGCGACATGACCGCCGCGCGCCGCCTGTAGCAGACCAGGAACCCCCAGTAGAGAATCGCCGCGCAGCTCCAACGGGTCACAGTAAGCGTCCGCCACCCACCGCAGGATGACGTCCACCGGCCGTAAGCCCCCCAGTGTTTTCAGCCAGACCCGGCCGTCCCGTACCGCTAGATCCTCGCCCTCGACCAAACTGAGCGACAGGTAGTTGGCCAAATAGGCGTGCTCAAAATAGACTGGACTGTTAGGGCCGGGAGTTAACAGCACTACATGAGGATTCTCGGGATGGTGACGCGCCAGCTTGGCTAGGGTGGCGCGTTCGGTCTCCAAAAAGCTGGCCAGCCGGCGCAGCGGCGCATCGCGGTAGAGCATCGGTAGCGCCCGCGCCAAAATGATCCGGTTTTCCAGCGTGTAGCCCGCGCCGGAAGGCGACTGGGCACGGTCGCCGTAGACCCGAAACACGCCGTCCGGGCCACGGGCGAGGTCCACTCCGTGAAAAATCAGCCAGCGACTGCCGGTCGGCAAGGCGTGGTGGCAAGGGTGAAGAAACCCGGAGTAGGCGTAGACCAGTTCCGGTGGTAGCCAACCTTGGCGCAGCGCCAGCCGCTGATCGTAAATATCCGCCAGCAGGGCATTTAGCAGGCGCGAGCGTTGCTCCAACCCCGCCGCCAGGACGCTCCATTCCTCGCCAGTCATCAGCAGGGGAACGATGTCCACCCGCCACTGGCGCGGCGCGGCGCGTAGGTCGCCATAGCTATTGTAGGTGACGCCATCCGCTCGCAGCAGACGCTGAACCTCGGCATGGCGACGCTCCAGCTCCTCGCCACCGGTTTCCTCCAAAAACCGCGCCAAATCGCGCCAGTGGGACCGCAGCACGCCCGGTGCCGCGTACATCTCGTCGTAGCCGGACTTGGGAATCGGGTAGTCGTCGATTAGGGTATTGCTGGGCGTGCTTGGAATGTTGGGATCAGCGAGGGATACGGCTTCGATCATGAATTTTTCCACGGAGAGAAACAACGCGATACCCTGCCCACCGGTACAACCCAGCTTGAAGTTCGCGCGGTGGCCAATGACGCGGGAACGGCGACCCCTCCGACGGCGCGGTTTGACGAAGGCGGTGGCGCGCGAGCGCGACGCTAGGCGCGGGCACGGACGTTGGCGCGGCGTAGCCGTTCGGCCATGACCCGCATCACTTGCAGGGCGAACAACGGCGTACGCTGCACGAGATTTAAAAAGTGCTGCCGAGTGATCGAGGTGAGCACGCAATCGGTGTGGGCGACCGCGCGCGCGCTGCGCGGTCTGTCGTCGATCAACGCCAGTTCGCCCAGAATGCCGCCGGCCTCTACCGTTTCCAGAATCAGGTTGTCCACCACGATATCGGCTCGACCTTCAGCCACGATATAGAGACAGTCGCCCGGATCGCCCTCCCGAAAGATGATCTCGCCCTGAGCGAAGGATTGATATTTCTCGATCTGGTTTGAGAGATCCTGATGTTGCATGGAGCGAGCCCTCCTCGCGCAATAAGGACCATGGAGACGGTTGCCTGCTCTTTGCACCTTGGCACACTGGCCAGCGGGTGCGATAATCCCATGACGATTTAGTCTGTTTCCAGTTTAGCCCACTTCACGGGGGGTGCGATAGCATGACCTCGCCCCCTTCCTACCCAAGATCCGTTTCCCTTCTCGGAGCGTGGCCATGCGCGATGGCGTGGAAAAGCGGCGATTCGCCCGAACCGAGGTCAACGCGGCGGTCCAGTACCGGCTTGCCGACGGCGAGGCGGCACGCGACGGCTGGTTGGGCAATATCAGCGCGGGTGGCGTTCTATTATGGACCGACGATGAATTGCCGGTCGGAACCACGCTGTATCTGCGCATCCGCGCCGAGGAACTGGGGGACACGGAAATGGAGGTGACCGCGACTATCGTGCGCCTCGTACCCGCGCGCCAAGATGGACGGCTTGGATACGGTTGCCAGTTCGACGCGATTTACAGCGGCCCCTTCGTCGATGCGGGTTGAGTGCCGCGACGATGAAAACGGCGGTGGTGATTGACTCGGCCTGCGATCTGCCAGCCGCCTATATTCAGCAGCATCAATTGTATCTGCTGCCACACAGGGTGATCGTGGGCGATCAGATACTGACCGACACCCGCGACGTCAATCTGACGCTAGCTTTTCATCATCGTCACGCTGTCCAGTCGCGGAATTGGGAAGCGATGATCGATCCCTGTTCGGCCAACGCCATCGCTGAGCTGTTTTTGAATCGCTTGGTGATCAATCATGATCGGACGATCCTGCTCACGATCTCGCAAACCCGCAGCCAGTTGTTTCAGAATGCGACCGAGGCGTCGTTCGCCGTCGTGCGCGGCTATCGCGAGCGGCGCCAGCGGGCCGGTCTGAACACCCCGTTCCAGCTCAATGTACTTGACAGTCGGACGGTCTTCGCTGGCCAAGCGGTGTTGGCGCTTGAGGTGATCCGGTTGTTGCAAAACCCGGATTTGCCTTTTGGCGAACTGCGCCGGCAGGCGGAGGCGTTCCGGCGCCACATCCGCTGCTACGTTCTGCTCGACAGCCTATCCCACCTTCGCTATCAGGCTGGCGGGAAGGGCGGGAACGACATCGGGTTTCTCGCCCGCCATCTTGGCTCGCTGTTGGGCGTCAAACCGGTCGCCCGCTTCGTGGAAGGCGAAACCGAGTTGGTGCTCAAGGCGCGCGGTTTCGACCATGCCCTGGCTGGCTTGTTCGAGCGCACCAAGCTGGAAATCGATCAGGGCTTGCGCAATCCCCTGGTCGTGCTCAGCTACGCCGGTGATCCACAAGGACTCCAGCGCAAGCGCGCCTTCATCGAGTTTGAACGCCATGCCCGGCAGTGGGGTATCGAGGTGATGGTCTCGATCATGAGCGCTACCGGCGCCGCCTATCTTGGCCCCAACGCGGTTTCGCTGGCGTTCGCCGCCGCCTGACTTCCAAGTTCGAATGGCCGATGGATTGCCGAAGAATCGGCTTGCTTCATCCCGGTTCTTCACCTATAGTGGTGTCGTATGATTCTCAAGCAAGTGAATTTGCTCGTTCATTGCAACTCCCCTCGGTCGGCAGTTCCGTTCGTCATATTCCCTGCCTTGATTTTCGTGCGGCTTGTTTGGGTGATCGCCCCGACTGTTCAATAGTCCTTCAGTTTTCAGGAATCTCGCATGTCCACTGGTACCGTGAAATGGTTTAACGAATCGAAGGGTTTTGGTTTTATCTCGCCTGACGATGGTGGTGACGATTTGTTCGCGCATTTTTCCGCGATACAGGCGCGGGGATTCAAGACGCTCAGGGAAAATCAGAAGGTTTCCTTCGACGTGGCGACAGGCCCCAAGGGCAAGCAGGCCACCAACATCCGCCCGCTCGACTAATCCCGCCAGAATTTCAAGAGCCCGGCCAGCGCCGGGCTTTTTTGCGCTTGGACGGCGGAAAGCGCGGATTCCGTTCCGTTCAATCCGAGCCGCCGCCATGGGACAATAAGCGGCATGTCTCGTCACTCGGATTCGTCGCCGCCCATGTCCACGCCCACCGCCACGCCCATCCTGTCCCGTCTGCCGCGACCGGCGCTACCACTGGACAGCCAGCGGTCGCTACGCTGGGGCCAGTTGCATGGTGCCAGCCCCGCCCTGTTGATTGCCGCCGCCGCGACCCGTCATCATGGTCTGGCGCTGGTCATCGCGCCGGACAGTCAAACCGCGCTGCGGCTGGAAACCGAACTGCGGGTGTTCGGCGGGCCGAATCTGGAGATTCTGGCGTTTCCCGACTGGGAGACGCTGCCCTACGACGGGTTCTCGCCGCATCAAGATATCGTGTCGCAACGGCTGGCGGCCCTGTATCGGTTGCCGCGGCGACGACGCGGGGTACTGGTGGCGCCGGTGGCCACGTTGATGCAGCGGCTGGCGCCGCGTGACTACCTGGACCGCTACGCGCTGCTGCTGACGGTCGGCGAACGGCTGGAGTTGGAACGCTTCCGCCAGCGACTGGAAGCGGCGGGCTATGCCTGCGTCTCGCAGGTGGTCGAGCGCGGCGAATTCGCGGTCCGCGGTTCCATTCTCGACCTGTTCCCAATGGGCGCCGAACGGCCGTATCGAATCGAGCTGTTCGACGACGAAGTCGAAAGCATCCGCGACTTCGATCCCGACACTCAATTATCGGTGGCGAAAGTCGAGCGCGTCGAACTGCTTCCGGCGCGGGAGTTCGGGTTGGACAAGGAGGCCATCGCCCGCTTCCGCCAGGCGTGGCGCCGCCAGTTCGAGGGCGATCCCCAGCGTAGCCCGATCTATCGCGAGGTCAGCGCCGGCCACGCGCCCGGCGGCATCGAGTACTACCTGCCGCTGTTTTTCGAGCAGGCCGCGACCCTGTTCGATCATTTGCCCGCCAGCACCCTGGCGATCCGGCTCGAAGGCGTGGATGCGGCGATGACGGCGTTTCAGGAACAGATCATGGATCGCTACGAGCAGCGCCGGCACGACGCGGAGCGGCCCTTGTTGCCACCGCCGCTGCTTTTCTTGGGAGCGACCCAGGTGGAACGGGCGCTGGGGCGTTATCTTCGGGTTGAGATGCAAGAGGCGAGCGGCGATATCGACTTCCCCACCGCGCCGCCGCCGGTTCTGCCGCTCGAACCGCGCGCCGAGCGACCCGCCGCCGTGCTGGAGCGGTTTCTGGCGGAATTTCCGGGACGGGTCCTGTTCGCCGCCGAATCGGCCGGGCGGCGGGAAGCGTTACTGGAAACATTGCACGGCCATGGTTTGCGACCGGTGACCTGCGAGGGGTGGGCCGAATTTCTGGCGCGGGAGGAGGCGCGGCTGGCGTTGACGGTCGCGCCGCTGGAACAGGGCCTGCTGCTGACCGAACCGCCGCTGGCGATCATCGCCGAAGCGCAGTTGTACGGCGAACGGGCGCGGCAGGTTCGCCGCCGCGCGCCCAGTCGCGACCCCGAAGCCATCATTCGCAACCTCACCGACCTTAGCCTGGGCGCTCCCATCGTCCACGAGGAACACGGGATTGGCCGCTACGCCGGACTGGAGCGGCTGAACGTGGCCGGCATCGACGGCGAATTCGTGGTGATCGAATACGCCGGCGACGACCGGCTGTACGTCCCCGTGGCGTCCCTGCACCGGCTCAGCCGCTACACGGGGGCCACGCCGGACGCCGCGCCCTGGCACAAGCTCGGCAGCGGCCAGTGGGAGCGGGTTCGGCGCAAGGCCGCCGAGCAGGCCAGCGACGCGGCGGCGGAACTGCTGGACCTGTACGCCCGCCGCGCGGCCCGGCCCGGTTATGCCTTCGGCTTGAGCGAGGCCGATTATGCCGCGTTCGCCGCCGCCTTTCCGTTCGAGGAAACCGCCGACCAGCAGGCCGCCATCGAGGCGGTGATCGCCGACCTGCGTTCCGGCAAGCCGATGGACCGGGTGGTCTGCGGTGATGTCGGTTTTGGCAAGACCGAGGTGGCGATGCGGGCCGTGTTCGTGGCGGTGCAGGATGGCCGGCAGGCGGCGGTGCTGACCCCGACCACCCTGCTGGCCCAGCAGCATTATCAGAATTTTCTCGACCGCTTCGCCGACTGGCCGGTGCGAATCGAGTTGCTGTCGCGGTTCCGTTCGGCCAAGCAGCAGGCGGAGACGCTCCAGGCACTGGCCGACGGGCGGGTGGACATCCTGATCGGCACGCACAAGCTGTTGCAAGACGGTGTGCAGTTCAAGCAGTTGGGCCTGGTGGTGGTGGACGAGGAACACCGTTTCGGGGTGCGGCACAAGGAGCGGCTGAAGGCGCTGCGCGCCGAGGTGGATGTACTGACCCTGACCGCCACCCCGATTCCCCGCACCCTGAACCTGGCGATGGCCGGGCTACGCGATCTTTCCATTATCGCCACCCCGCCGACGGGACGGCTAGCGGTCAAGACCTTCGTGGGCGAGTGGAACCCGGCGACGATCCGGGAAGCCTGCCAGCGCGAATTGAAACGCGGCGGGCAGGTTTATTTCCTGCACAACGAGGTGGAAACCATCCAGCGCATGGCGGCCCAGGTGGCGGAACTGGCGCCGGGCGCGCGAATCGCGGTGGCGCACGGTCAGATGCGCGAGCGCGACCTGGAACAGACGATGTTGGATTTCTATCACCGCCGCTGCAACCTACTGGTCTGCACCACGATCATCGAATCGGGCATCGACGTGCCCAGCGCCAACACCATTCTCATTAATCGCGCCGACAAGCTGGGGCTGGCGCAGTTGCACCAATTGCGCGGGCGGGTCGGGCGCTCGCACCATCGCGCCTACGCCTACCTGATCGTGCCGCCGCGCAAGACGATGACGGCGGACGCGATCAAGCGGATCGAGGCGATTGAATCGCTGGAGGATCTGGGCGCGGGTTTTCTGCTGGCCAGTCACGATCTGGAGATTCGCGGCGCGGGCGAGTTGCTGGGCGAGGCGCAGAGCGGCCAGATTCACGAGGTCGGCTTCACCTTGTACATGGATTTGCTGGAGCGGGCGGTGGCGGCGCTGAAGGCGGGGAAGGTTCCGGAACTGGACCGGCCGCTGGATCACGGTCCCGAAATCGATCTGCAAAGTCCGGCGCTGATTCCCGACGATTATCTACCGGATGTTCACAGCCGGCTGATCCTGTACAAGCGCATCGCCAGCGCCCGCGACGCCGAGGAATTGCGCGAGTTGCAGGTGGAGATGATCGACCGCTTCGGGCTGTTGCCGGTCCCGGTCAAAACCCTGTTCCAGGTGACCGAACTGAAACTGCGGGCGCTGCCAATCGGGGTCAAGAAAATCGAGGCCGGACCCAAGGGCGGACGACTGGTATTTGGGCCGGACCCGAAGGTGGACCCGGCCAAGTTGGTAAGCCTGATCCAGCGGCAACACAAGGTCTACAAGCTGGACGGCAAGGACAAGCTCCGTTTCGTCAAGGATCTGCCCGACGCTGAAACGCGGGCGGCGGAGGTGGAGAAGCTATTGGAATCCATCACCGGATAGAGAAGCCGTCTAAAAACTAATTTATTGATTAATATGGATGTAATATCGCTTCTAACCGGTTTTTGGTTGATCCAGCCGCACAAAGGCTATCTCACGGAAAATTTTTCAGAAAAATCAACGCTGAGTTTTTCGACTGTCTTTCCAAAAAAGCGAGAGGGTTCGACATCGTTCGCCCCCCTCGCCCGCGTCAGTGCCTGCGATACTGTTCCCGCATCTCGCGTTTCAGCGTCTTGCCGGCGACGTTGCGGGGAAAAGTGTTCATGATCACAACATCGCTGACCCGTTGAAACTTGGCGTCTACCCGGCCGTTGATCCAGTCCTTGAGTTCCGCGGCCGTCGCCTTGGCGTCGGGCCGCAACGTCACGGCGGCGACCGGAGTTTCGCCCCATCGGTCGTCGGGCACACCGAAAACCGCCACTTCGTTGATGTCCGGGTGGCGGATCACGATTTCTTCGATGTCACGGGGATAGACGTTCAGTCCGCCCGAAATGATCATATCCTTGATGCGATCCACCAGAAACAGATAGCCATCTTCGTCCATGTAGCCGGCGTCCCCGCTGTGCAGCCAACCGTCGATGATGGTTTTTTCGGTCAGTTCGGGTTTCTTGTAATAGCCTGGCATCAGGATCGGACTCTTGCCGCAGATTTCACCGACTTCGCCGACGCCACAATCGTGGCCGTTCTCGTCGAGAATGCGCAGTTCCATGAAGGGTGGCGGCGCCCCAACCGAGCCGGTTTTGCGTTGGTTGTCGTTCTTGTCGAGAATCGTCACGAACCCCTCGGTGAGCCCGTAGAGTTCGTAAAAACGGCCGGGCAAGATCTCGTTGATGCGGTTTTTGTATTCGAGCAGCAGCGGTGCGCCCAGGCTTTGCAGCATTTCCAACGACCGCAGTCGCTCGGGCCGAAACGCCGGGCTGTTCAGGATTGCGATGATCTGCGACGGCACCATCAGAACGTGAGTCGCTTTCTCCCGTTCGATGGCGTCGATCACCGCATCGGGGTCGAACGCTTCGTGCAGGATGTAGAAACACCCCAGAAACATCCAGGGCATCAGCGTCAGCATGGCACCGTTGAAGACAATGGAGCCGGCGTGCAGCACCACGCTCTCGGGGGTCATCCGCCAAGCGGCGGCGAACAGGGTGCAGTAGCTGGCGCGCACCGCGTGGGTGTGGACGATGCCTTTGGGGGCGCCGGTGGTGCCGCTGGAGTACATGATGTTGTAAACGTCGCCGCTTTCCAGACGGGCGTCGGGCGGTTCGTCGGCGGAAGCCGTGGCGACGAAGTCGGTATAGCGCCGAAAGCTCGGCGGAGCGCCTTCACCCACCGAAACGTAGCGGTCGGCCCGAATCGCCGGCAACTGCTCGCGGGTGCGGTTCAGGGTGGCGGCGGAACCAGCGTCGGCCAATACCAGCAGCGTGTCGGAATCGTTCAACAAGGTGGCGAGACCGCTTTCCTGAAGCAGGGGGCTGCACGGCACAATCACCAAGCCGACCTTAGCGACAGCCCAGTAGGCCATCATCAGTTCCAGGCTGTTGGGCAGCACCGTCGCTACCTTGTCACCCTTGCGCAAACCGGCGGCCAGCAGGGCGTTGGCCAGTCGGTTGACCTTGGCGTTCAGTTCGCGGTAGGTCAGGCGTCGATCGCCGACCACGAGCGCCAGGTGGTCGGGCCGGTAGCGAGCATGTCGGGTCAACAACGCGCCGATGTGCATTTGCGCCTCCTCGGGGATAGGTTCGTTGGCTGGGTTTTAGCTGTCTCGATGATGCTAGGTGGTGATTGGCGGGCAACGACCGCGATCCGTTTTTCCGAACCCTTACGCGACGCGCGTGGGTGTGTTGCCTGCCGAACCGATGACGATTATAGGGAGGTTTAGATAGAGCGGAGGGGAAGTTTTGGAGCCGTTCACTCCCCTTGCCCGCTTGCCAGCCCCCGCCAAAGCTGTCACCACGGGTCTTGTTCGGTTTCCTCGACCAGATTGGTGTAGTTGCGTAGGCCGTTGCGGAACCATTCCCCAAACACTTGGGGCCACCGCTCAAAAAACGGCTGATACAGCCGCAGCGCCGCCTTGAAAGCCGTCCGCTCCGCCCAACGGTTTCAGTCAAACCAGGTGATGACCGGCCTCAATGTGGACTTCGGAGGCGCCGCTAGCCACGCGGTCAAATTGGCGGCGGTCTGGAAGTCCAGGACCGCCTTGACCAGCGCCTCCGTTTGAGCCAGAGAGAGTTGACGGATCCTGGAAAGTGGTGAGGCACCGAACGCCGCTCAACCCGAGAACGGATGCCGCAGCACGATGGTGTCCACCCGGTCCGGGCCGGTGGAAATGAGGTCGATGGGCGTGCCGGTCAACTCCTCGATCCGCCGCAGATAAGCCCGCGCGGTGGCCGGTAATTCCTCGTAACGCTTCACGCCCAGGGTCGATTCGCGCCAGCCCGGCATTTCCTCGTAGATCGGCTCGCAGGTCGCCAGCGCCTCGGCGCCCACGGGCGCGTTGTCCAACCGTTCCGCTCCACACCGATAGCCCACGCATAGCCGGACGCGATCCAACCCATCCAACACGTCCAGCTTGGTTACGCACAACCCCGATACGCTGTTGCTCACAATGGAGCGGCGCAGGATCACCGCGTCGAACCAACCGCAGCGCCGCCGCCGGCCGGTGGTTGAACCGAACTCGTGACCGCGTTCGACCAGATAGTCGCCAGTCGCATCGAACAACTCGGTCGGGAACGGTCCGCTGCCCACCCGAGTGGTATAGGCCTTGGTGATTCCCAGGATGTAATCTAGATAACGCGGTCCCAGCCCCGTGCCAGTGGCCGCACCGCCGGCGGTGGTGTTGGAGGAGGTGACGTAGGGATAGGTCCCGTGGTCGATGTCCAGCATCGCGCCCTGCGCGCCCTCGAACAGCACGTTGTCGCCGCGCCGCCGATGCGCGTCGAGCAGCCCGGTCACATCCGCCGCCAGCGGTCGCAGCCGTTCGCCCATCGCCAGCGTCTCGTCAAGGGTCTGTTGGAAATCCACCGGATCGGTCTGCAAATAACGTTGCAATACAAAATTGTGGAAATCCAGCACCTCGCCCAGCTTGACGGCGAAGCGTTCCCGGTCGAGCAAATCGGCCAGCCGCATCGCCCGCCGCGCGACTTTGTCCTCGTAAGCCGGCCCGATGCCGCGCCCAGTGGTGCCGATGGCCCGAGCACCGCGCGCCTGCTCGCGCGCCTGATCCAGCGCGATGTGATAGGGCAAGATCAGCGGGCAGGCTTCGCTGATCCGCAAGCGTTCCATCACATCCACGCCCCGCGTTTCCAACCGGTCGATCTCGGCCAGTAGCGCTGCTGGCGACAACACCACGCCGTTACCGATCAGGCAAGCTACTCCTTCACGCAAGATGCCCGAGGGAATCAGGTGCAGCACGGTTTTCTGGCCGCCGATGACCAGGGTATGGCCGGCGTTGTGCCCGCCCTGGAAGCGCGCTACCGCCGCCGCGTTCTCGGTGAGCAGGTCCACCACCTTGCCCTTGCCTTCGTCGCCCCACTGCGCGCCGATGACGACCACGTTCTTGCCCATGTCGGTTTCCTGATGGTTTTCGATCAATGTTCCAACTCAGGCGACCACCGTCAGCGGGATCACGCGCCATTCCTCCCCCCGCCAAACCAGTCGGCGATCACACCCCAAATCTTCCGGCTTCGCCGCCGCGCCGGGTAATTCCCGAACCACTCGTTCGCCTCGACCGCGCAACTCGGCCACGCGTCGATCCAAGGCGATGTCCGCGATGGCTGGCGCGTAGATGCCCTCGCTGACCGCTTTCGGCGTCGAACCCAGAAGCAACAGGGTCGCTAGATCGGTGCTGAAACCGGTGGCCGGTCGGGCGCGGCCGAACACTTGGCCAATCTCGTCGTAGCGCCCGCCCTGCGCCACCGCCTGTCCCTGCCCCGGTACATAAGCGGCGAACACCACGCCGGTGTGGTAGTGATAGCCCCGCAGCTCCGCTAGATCCACATGAATCGGCAATGCTGGCCACTGTCGTCGCAAGGCAGCGATCAACCACCGCAGGGTAGCCAGTGCCGCGCGGATGTCTTCACCCGCCGCCGCCAGGCGGACTTCGGCCTCATCCAGCACCTCCGGCCCACCGTTCAGCTCGGCCAGCGCCAGCAGTTGTTCCCCATATGGTGCTGGCGGCGCCCATGCGGCCAGTTGCTGGCGAATCTCCGGCAGCGCCTTGCGTTGCAGGGTTTCGAACAGCAACGCTTCGCGCTCCCGGTTCAGGCCAGCCCGCCGCGCCAGCTCACGGAAGATCGTCACGTGCGCCAAATCTAGATGCGCTCCGTCGATGCCCGCCGTCGTCAGGGTTTCCAGCATCAGCGCCAGCACTTCCAGGTCGCTTTCATCACCGCGGTGGCCATACAGCTCCACCCCAGCCTGGTACGGGCTGCGGGAACCGCCGAAGCCGTCGGCGCGGGTGCGCAGTACCGTGCCCATGTAGCACAGCCGGACGGGGCCGTCACGTTTCAGCAGATGCGCGTCGATCCGCGCCACCTGCGGGGTCATGTCGGCGCGTACTCCCATCATCCGGCCACTGAGCTGATCGGTCAGCTTGAAGGTTTGCAGTTCGAGATCGTTGCCCGTGCCGGTCAGCAGCGATTCCAGAAATTCGATCAGTGGCGGAATCACCAGCTCGTAACCCCAACCGGCGTAGAGGTCGAGCAGGTCACGGCGCAGTCGCTCCAACCGACTGGCGGCGGGGGGCAGAATTTCCTCAATGCCTTCGGGCAACAGCCAGCGGTCTTCGGCGGTCATGGCGGACGGTGGGTAAGTCGGCAAAGGCGGGCGGCGAACGGATCCATGGTGGGCTTCAGCGGAAAAAATACAGCACCAACAATCCCAACGCCATGCTGGCCAGACCGGCGGACCGCAACGTCCGATCCTTCAGTTGAGCCATGCGCAGGATAGTCTGGCGCAGGGCGCCTGGATTGAGGAAGGGCAGGATGCCTTCCAGCACCAGCATCAACCCGAACGCCGCCAGCAGTTCATCCCACATGGCGGTGTTCGGTCGGCGGCGGTGCCGCGCCATCGTCTGTCTGGCGAGATGTCCGGGTCATTGCGACTGATTGAAGAAACGGAAGAATTGGGAACCCTCCGGTTGCAAGACCAGCACGTCGTCCCTGGAACTGAAGCTCTGCCGATAGGCCGCCAGGCTGCGATGAAAACTGTAGAAGTCCCGATTCTTGCCGTAAGCTTGGGCATAGATGTCGGTAGCCTGGGCGTCGCCCTCGCCGCGCTGGCGCTCGGCATCGCGATAGGCTTCGGCCAGTAGGACCGTGCTCTGCCGGTCGGCGTCGGCGCGGATGCGCTCGGCCGCCTCGCCGCCACGGGAACGGAAATCCTTGGCGACCCGCAAACGCTCGGCTTTCATGCGGCTGAATACTGAATTACTGACATCCGGCGGCAGGTCGATGCGCTTGATCCGCACATCCACCGCCGCAATGCCCAGTTGCGTGGCCTGCTCGCGGAGCAGGCGACTCAGGGTTTCCATGATCTGGTCACGGTCGCCCGACACCACCTCCTGAATCGTGCGCTTGCTGAACTCGCTGCGCAGACCGTCCTTGATGATTTGATCGAGCCGCACGTTGGCTTGAGCTGGATCGCCACCGACTCGGGTGTAGAACTGACGCACGTCCTCGATTCTCCACATGGCGAAGGAATCGACGATCACGTTCTTTTTCTCGGCGGTCAAAAACCGCTCCGGCTCGGTGTCCAGGGTTTGCAACCGTCGGTCGAACTTGCGGATATTGTTGATCAGCGGCCATTTCCAGTGCAGGCCCGGTTTATAGTTGGCCTGGACGATCTCGCCCAACTGAAAACGGATGGCGGTTTGGGTTTCGTCCACCGCGAACAGGGCCATCGCCAGCAACGCCACCACGGCGCCTAACACGCCCAACGACACATTACGGGATATCGGCCATCGCGACAGGGCCATCAGCGCACCTCCCGGTTACGACTCACATCGCGCAAGCGACTGGCCGCCGCGTTGTCGTCGGCCATGGTCGAAGCGGCCGGCAACGGTTCGGTCGCCGAGACGCCGCCCGCCCGCGCGGCCCGCGTCTCCGCCCCTTCACCAGACTTGAGCAGACGATCCAGGGGTAGATACAACAGGTTATTGGTTCCCCTCACATCCACCAGCACCTTGCTGGATCGCGCCAGCACCGTTTCCAGGGTCTCCAGATACAACCGTTCACGAGTCACCTCCGGCGCCTTCTGATAGGCGACCAACAATTGCTCGAACCGGCTGGCCTCGCCCTGGGCCTCGGCGATGGCCTGTTCCTTGTAGGCTGACGCTTCCTGCAACCGCCGCGCCGCCTGACCGCGGGCTCGGGGAATGACTTCGTTGGCGTAAGCCTCGGCCTCGTTCTTCAACCGTTGCTCGTCCTCGCGTGCCTTGATGGCGTCGGCGAAGGCATCCTGCACCTCCTCGGGCGGCTGGGCGTCCTGAAGCACGACAGTCACGATTTGCAGACCGGCGCCCTTGGCCGGGGGGAGCGGTTCTTCTCCCTTTCCAGGCGTCGGCGCCTTGGTCGACTGTTCTTCGGGGCCGTAGCTGTCCAGAATGTGCTGCGCCAGGGTCTTGATGTCGGCCACAATATTGCTGCGACCCTCGGTCAACACGAAATCCATGGTGCTCTTGCCTATGGTCTCGCGGGCGGCGCTCTCGACCACCTGCACCAGCACGCTTTCCGGATCGAGCACGTTGAACAGATAGGCGCGGGGATCGCTGATCTGGTATTGCACCGCCAGGCGCACATCGACGATGTTCTCATCCTGGGTCAGCATCAAGGCTTCCTTGGGCACTGTGCGCACCGCCGGCTGGCGCGCGCCCCCCGCGCCGGAGCGATAGCCGATCTCCCGGAATCGGCGCTGTTCGAGATTCACAATTTCCACCCGGTCAATCGGGAACAGCCGCAGATGCGGGCCGGGCAGGGTGGTTTCCAGATAGCGGCCAAACCGCAGCACCACGCCGCGTTCGCCCTCGTTGACGATGTAGATGCTGGCGATTAGCCAGCCGATCACGGCGATGACGCCGACGATCAAGCCGATGCCGGCGAACCCGGAGTTCGAACCGCCCGAACCGGCCGCGCCGCCGCCATTTCCACCGCGTCGACCGCCCAGCAGGGTGCCGAACTTGTCCGACAGCTTGCGGACGACTTCATCCAGATCGGGCGGCCCCTGCTCGCGTCCCCCCCCACTCCAGGGATCGCGATTGCCACCACCGGGTTCATTCCAGGCCATGTCGTACCCTAACCTCGTCAGATCACCGTTGATACCACCGGGATTTCAAAACCCGAACGCACCCACTCCATCCGCAACCCTTCCCGACGGCGTAGCCACTCCAGATTACCACGCGACGTGCGCACCTCGACCAGCCATTCGCCCTCCAAGCCGGTGCGTTCGGTCACCACCGCCCCGAGGCTGAACAGCTTGGCCCGCAGCCGGGCCGCCCTCGGTGGCAAACTCAACCAGCCATGCACGGTGTCGCCTCGGAGCCGTTCGGTCAGGGCCGCCAGCAACAGATCGAGACCCGCGCCGGTTGTCGCCGACAGCCACACGGCGCGCGCTTGGCCCTCGGCGTCGCGTTCCAGTCGGGGCGGCTCGCCGCTGAGATCGATCTTGTTGAACACTCGCAATTGCGGTGTTTCGTCCGCGCCGATTTCCGCCAGGACCGCCTCGACCCGCGCGATCACCGCGTCCCGATCCGGATGGCTGGCGTCGATCACCTGCAACAGCAGGCTGGCCTCGCGGGTTTCCCGCAGGGTGGCGCGGAATGCCGCCACCAGCTCGTGCGGCAGGCGGTTGATGAAGCCCACCGTATCGGCCAGCACCACCGGCTCCGCGCCCGGTAACTCCAGTCGGCGCAAGGTTGGGTCCAGGGTGGCGAACAACTGATCGGCCGCGTACACGCTCGCCTGGGTCAACGCATTGAACAGGGTGGATTTTCCGGCGTTGGTATAGCCCACCAGCGAAACGGTCGGCAAGTCGGCCTTGCGTCGCGCCCGTCGCCCCTGCTCGCGCTGACGCTCGACCCGCTCCAGCCGCAGGCGAATCTGTCGGATACGGTCGCCCAGCAGTCGCCGGTCGGTTTCCAACTGGGTTTCGCCGGGACCGCGCAGGCCAATGCCGCCGCGCTGCCGTTCCAGGTGCGTCCAGCCACGCACCAGCCGGCTGGACAGATGACGCAATTGCGCGAGCTCCACCTGAAGCTTGCCTTCGAAGCTGCGCGCGCGCTGGGCGAAGATATCCAGGATCAGGCCCGTGCGGTCCACCACGCGGCGCTTCAGCAAGGCTTCCAGATTGCGTTCCTGGCTCGGGGACAGCGCATGATCGAACAGAGCCAGTTCCGCCCCGTGCGCCTCGACCGCCGCGCGGATTTCCTCGGCCTTGCCGCTGCCAACGAACAGGCGTGGATCGGGAGTTTGCCGGCGGCCAGTGACCAGGGCCACGCACTCGGCGCCCGCCGAGACGGCCAGTTCTTGAAACTCGGCGGCATCCTGGGATTCCTCGGCCCCATCCAGCAGCAAACGCACCAAAACGGCGCGCTCGCCGCCGCGTGGACGCTCGAACAAACCGCCTCCCGCGCCTACGCTCGCGCCCGTCAGGACTGTTCGCCGCCAGCGCTGCTGTCGTCCATCGCCAGATTCAGCCGCACGTTGCGCACTGGCACGACCGTGGAGATGGCGTGTTTGTAGATCATCTGGCTGACGCTGTTCTTGAGCAGCACCACGAACTGGTCGAAGGATTCGATCTGACCCTGCAACTTGATGCCGTTGACCAGATAGACCGAAACCGGAATCCGCTCCTTGCGCAAGGCGTTCAGGAACGGTTCCTGAAGGGAATGACCTTTTGCCATCATGACTCTCCCCTGTTTTTTATGAGACTTGGAAAAAAACCATCAAGAACAAGCGCGAGAATACTCGCTAAAAATTCAAAAAACAGATGGCGCACTGCAAAATGCGCGCCTGCTCCCGGGACGTTCCGCCGGACGACCGGCTCATCACTTCCCATGATGTGTGGTCCGTGGGATTATCGAAAATCGTGGAATGGACCGCTATCGCTCGCATGGAGGCGGTCAGCCAAATGAGGTTACATTTTATCATAAGTGCTTTGAGACCTGCTTGGAAAAACCCCCTGCTCGCGCAGATGGGCAATGGCTTGATCCAACAGGCGGCTTCCATTGCCGTCCAACCAAATAGCCTGGGACTCGGCGCGCAGCCAGGTCAGTTGCCGCTTGGCGAACTGGCGAGTGGCCACGATGCCGCGCTCCACCATCGCCGCATGATCCAGCGCGCCGTCGAGATAGGCCCAGACCTGTCGGTAGCCCACCGCCCGCATCGAGGGCAGATTTGGATCAAGATCGCCACGAGCGCGCAGACGCTCGACCTCGGCGACGAATCCCTGTTCCAGCATCATCTTGAATCGGCGCTCGATGCGCTCGTGCAACACCCCCCGATCCGTCGGCGCCACGATCAGCTTGATGGGGTGAAACAGCAAGGATTCGTTGCGCGATTGAGCGCAAAGTTCCGTCAACGGTCGCCCGGTGAGCTCGTAAACTTCGAGCGCACGCTGAATTCGTTGCGGATCATGGGGATGAATTCGCGCCGCCGCCGCTGGGTCGAGCCGCGCCAGCCGGGCGTGCAAGGCTGGACTGCCCTGCTCGGCCAATTCCGCCGCCAGTCGGGCGCGAAAGGTCGGATCGGCGGAAGGCAATTTCGCCAGCCCGCGTTCCAGCGCCCGGAAATAGAGCATGGTGCCCCCCACCAGCAACGGAACATGGCCCGTGGTTTGAATAGCAGCGATCTCGCGTAGGGCGTCGACGCGAAACCGACCGGCGGAGTAGGCTTCGGCGGGGTCGAGGATGTCCACTAGGCGATGGGGCGCAAGGCGGCGGGTGGCCAAATCGGGCTTGGCGGTGCCGATGTCCATCTCCCGGTAAACCAGCGCCGAATCCACGCTGACGATTGCAAACGGCAACCGTTGGACCAGTTCCACCGCCAGCGCGGTCTTGCCCGCTGCGGTCGGTCCCATCAGGCACAGCACGGACGGGCACGAATCGGGAACCGTCATGGCCTGCCGTCAGCGCCCGCGCCGAAACAGCCGATCCAGCTCGGCCAGGGTCAGTTGCGCCCAGGTTGGCCGGCCGTGATTGCACTGGCCGCCCCGGTCGGTGCGCTCCATGTCGCGCAGCAGGACGTTCATTTCCAGCAGATTGAGCGGCCGGTTGGCGCGCACCGCGCCGTGACAGGCCAGGCTGGCCAGCACGTCCAGAATGGCTCGCTCCGCCCGGTCGCTGGCCTCGCGCGCCGTCAGATCGGCCAGCAAGTCGCGCACCAGCCCGGCGATATCCAGTCCAGCTAGCAGCGCTGGGATTTGTCGCACCACCACGGTTTCCGGCCCCAGCGCGGCTACGTCCAGTCCGGTCTGGGCGAACAGCGCGCCGTATTCTTCGATCCACTGGCGCCCGTGGGGCCCGACCGCGACCGTCACCGGAACCAGCAGGGCCTGGGTCTTGACGCCGCCTTGGGCCAGCGCCGCTTTCAGCCGCTCGTACAAGATGCGCTCATGGGCGGCGTGCATGTCCACCACCACCAGCCCGGCAGGGTTTTCGGCCAACACGTAACAACCGTGCAATTGCGCCAGCGCGTAGCCGAGCGGCGGCGGTTCGGCGACCTCGTCCGGCGGGGCGATGGGGGTGGACTCAACCTCCGGCCGAGAGGTGTGAAGCTGGCCATACGCCGCCAGCCGTTCGTTCACCGCCAGCGGCAAGCCGGGTTGCCGAACCTCGACCCCACCGCCCGATCCACCGCCGAATCCGCTCGCCGGCCACGGTCGTTGGCCGGGGGGCCGAATGACCGGGGCCGGGGCAACGCCGGGTCGCGCTTCCGCCAGCGCCGTCTGCACGCCTTGGCGGATGAAGGCGTGGATCAGGGCCGACTCTCGAAACCGTACTTCCTGCTTGGCGGGATGGACGTTGATGTCTAGCGCCGTTGGCTCCAACTCCAGATGCAACGCGAGCATCGGATGGCGGCCTTGAGGAAGCACGTCTTGAAAGGCCAGCCGCACGGCGTGGGCGAGGGTTCGATCCCGCACCGGCCGGCCGTTGACGAAGAAATACTGCTGGTCTGGTTGGGCGCGGGCGACCGCCGGCAGCCCAAGCCAGCCCCACAACCGCAATCCGGCGTCGGCGCGGTCCAGGAACATGCTGGCGGCGGCGAACTCGCGGCCGAGCAAATCCGCTACCCGCCGGGTTTGGTCTGCGTCGCTCGTGGCGGGTTCCAGGTCCAGCATCGCTCGCTGGTTATGCCACAAACCGAAACCGACCTTGAACCGGCTCAGCGCCAGTCGGATGAGATTGTCCTCGATATGGCCGAATTCGGTCCGCTCGCCGCGCAGGAACTTACGGCGGGCCGGAACGTTGAAGAACAGGTCGCGGACTTCGACCGTGGTTCCGACCGGATGCGACGCCGGCAACGGCTCGTCGATGGTGTCGCCGCCGTCACCAGTGATGCGCCAACCCGTCTCTTGGCCAGAAACCCGGGAGGTGAGGGTCAACCGCGCCACCGAGGCGATGCTGGGCAGGGCCTCGCCACGAAAGCCGAGGCTGGTGACCCGTTGGAGATCGCCGAAACTGGCGACCTTGCTGGTGGCGTGATGGCTCAGCGCCAGGGCCAGATCGTCGGGATGAATGCCAGCGCCGTTGTCGCGCGCCCGGATCAGCCGAACGCCGCCTTGTTCGACTTCGACCGTGATTCGAGTCGCGCCGGCGTCCAGGCTGTTTTCCAGCAATTCCTTGACCACCGAGGCCGGGCGTTCAACCACCTCGCCGGCGGCGATTTGACTGACCAGTTGCGGCGGCAACCGCTGGATACGCGCGCTCACCAGTTAAGGAAAATCCCACGACGGAAGGAGAGAGGAAAATCGCGCGGCTGGGCAGCGCCGACCGAACGTCGGCGCTGCCCAGCGCGGCTTACTTGATCACCGTCCGCAAGGTTTCCAGCACCTGCCGAGCACCCGGCGAATTATCCGGCTGATCGCTGGCGTTGCGCACGACCACGACCGTTTGCTGGCCCTGGCCCGCCAATCGAACCCGGTAACGAGTTCCCGGCGGCGGTGCGTCCGGTTTGCTGCGCCAGAACGCCAGCTTGGACAGCAAGCCCTCGTCTCCCGGCTTCTGGTTTTCCTTTTCGGGATCGCGATACTCGACCACGTACAGCCCCTGACCCCGGTTTTGCTCCTCGACCGCGTAATTGCCGCCGTCCAGCGCCAGTCCCACCAGTCGCCAGGCGCGAGAATAGTCTTCGCTGATCACCAGTTGGCTCTCGCCACCCTGCTCGACCAGACGCACGCGCGGCCCGGCCGGGGTTGTCCCCGCCTTGGCCTTCTGGGCTTCGGCGCGTTTCTCCGAGGCGCCCAGATAAACCGTCAGCCGGTTGAGCATCTCGGCTTCCAGCTCTGGATCCGAGGGCCGCCGCTGCCAGATGTAGGTATTGGTGGAACTGGCGCTGGCGCCGCCCATCGCGACCTCTTCCACCCCGGAATGGGTCAGGTAAACCTCGGTGCTCTTGCCGTCGGCGCTCCGTTCCAGTCGGGTGCGGAACCGGTCGCGGGTGGGCGCCGAATAGAGAACGTCCAGATATTTTTTCAGGATGGCGCGCACGCCGTCTTGGGGAATGTCCGCGCGGTTTTCCACCCAGTCGGTTTCCATGATGCCGATGGTCGGATCGTCGCGTTTCAGAGTGAAACCATTGCTGGTCCAAAACTCTCGCACCTTGGGCCAGACCTGATCGGCCGGGGCCGCGATCCGCAGCCAGCGCTGGTTGCCGTCCTGCTCCAGGGTGATGCCCGGTTGTGGCGGCAACACTGTTTCGGTTTTGCTGGCCTGGGGTTGCGGTTTCTGACCGCCGCGCTCGCCCGCGTAGGCCGACAGGCTGGCTGAACCGGCCGGATTGATCTCCGGCACCACCAGCGTGTCGTCGATGGTGGACGAGGTCAGATCCGGCGGCACTTCAAGCGTTTGCCCCGGCTTGCTTTGACGGTAGTCCGGCCGTCGGTCGGGCAGCAGGGTATCGAAGGTCGTGGAGCAGGCGGTCAGCGTCGTCAGCGCGGCGGCGAGCAGCGCCGCACGCCGCAGGGGAGGAGAGGAAAGACGTATCGTCATGGCGGGTCAGATCACTCCGGCCTGTTGCATCGCCGCGCGCACCGCCGGCTGGCAAGACTCGGACAGCGACGTCAGTGGCAGGCGAATGCCCGGCGGAATCAGGCCCAACTGATGGAGCGCCCATTTCACCGGGATGGGATTGGATTCGAGAAACAGCGCCTGGTGCAAGCCGGCCAGCCGCGCGTTGATGGCCTCAGTTTGGACGCGGTCGCCAGCCAGCGCGGCGGCGGCCATCTCGCGCATCAGGCGCGGGGCGACGTTGGCTGTCACCGAAATCACCCCCTTGGCCCCACCAAGCATGGCTTCGGCGGCGATACCGTCGTCGCCGCTGTAGACATCCATGCGGTCGCCCAGGCGGCGCACCAGGTCCTGGATGCGTTCCAACGTGCTGGCTTCCTTGATGCCGACGATGTTAGGAATATCGGCCAGCCGTTCGACCGTCTCCGGCCTCAAGTCGCAAGCGGTGCGGCCCGGCACGTTGTAAAGAATCTGTGGAATCGCCACGCTGTTGGCGATAAGCTGGTAATGCCGGTACAAGCCTTCCTGGGTCGGCTTGTTGTAATACGGAGTTACCAGGAGGCAGGCGTTGGCCCCAACCTCCATGGCACGCTGGGTCAGATGCAGGGCCTCAGCGGTCGAATTAGCGCCGGTGCCGGCGATGACCGGAATCCGGCTTTTGACTAGTTCGACCACCCGGCGCACCAGTCGGATATGCTCCTCGAAATCCACGGTCGCCGACTCGCCGGTGGTGCCGACGGCAATGATGGCGTCGGTGCCATTTTCGATGTGAAACTCCACCAGCCGCGCCAGCGCCTCGAAATCCAGCGCCCCGTCTTCCTTCATCGGCGTTACCACCGCCACCATACTGCCGCGAAACATGATCTTGATGCTCCTGGTCTACCCGCAATCGCCGCATGGTACGGTGACCGGGCGGGCTTGACAAGCGCTCGCCGGGGGCGGTTTTCACCCCGGTTGGATGGCGGTACACTGACGCGGTGCGACTCCCGTTCCCTGGCCCGTTTAGGAAGCTCCGTCCGTGAAAAATTATCTGGTCGTCTCCGCCCTGGGTGAAGATCGCCCCGGTCTGGTCAACGAGCTGTCCCGCGTGATTCTGGATTGCGATTGCGGCATCGTTGACAGCCGCATGACCGTGCTGGGCGGCGAATTCGCTATCCTGCTGCTGGTGCAAGGCAATTGGAATACCCTGACCAAGCTGGAAATGCAGTTCAAGCGGTTGGAGCAAACGCTGGGCCTGACCGTCGTCGCCAAGCGCACCGAGAACCGCCCCCCCGTGGGCGATGCGCTGCCCTATGCGGTGGAGGTGGTGGCGGTCAACCAGCCGGGCATCGTCCATCATCTGGCCAGTTTCTTCGCCAGCCGCTCGATCAACATCGAGGACATGATCACCAAGAGCTACAGCGCGCCGCACACCGGCACGCCGATGTTCTCGGTCAACCTAGCCATCGGGGTCCCCGCCAACACCCACATCGCCCTGTTGCGCGAGGAATTTCTGGATTTTTGCGACGATCTGAATCTGGACGCGGTGATGGAGCCGATCAAGGGGTAAGCGAAGCGGTCGTGGCGACCAACTAAATATCGGTGAGTTTGGCCGGATTCCGGGCCTGACCGTGGAAAGCCGGCTGAATTCGCCACGACCGCCTCATGACCGCCCCGCATCGGGCGGGCTGTCTAGCGGCGCAGACCTCGCGTACATCCTGTTCATCCAATACGCCTGATTCGCCATCTCCTCCCGCAAGCCCGCCGGTTCCAGAACCTCCACCTTGGAGCCGAACGACAACAACCACCAGCGCAGTTGCGCGGTGTCGTTGACCGTGGCGGTCAACCGGAAATGGTCGTCGCCCTCGTCCTCCGCCACCTGATCGGCGGCCAGGCGGGTTTCCAGCAGGTGCAGCCCGGCGCGTTTCCAAAAGCGGGCCACCAGACGCAGCGGTTCGCCGCTACCACCCATGCCCTGACTACGCTCGACCTCCCGATCCACGTCGAAGCCCGCCGGCCGGCTCGCCTTCCGGTCCAGTGCCCGGGCCGACAGCATCCGATGCACGGCCAGTTGCCGCACGTCGGCGTAGTCCTCGATGGTGCAGAGCAGGTAGAACGCCGGTCCGCGTTGCAGGTAAACGAGTGGATGAATCGTCCAGCGGACCGGTTTGTCCCGCCAGAGCTGCTGGTACTCGACCGCGCACTGCCGGTTCTCGAACAAAGCTTCCAGGAGCGCCGCCCGCGTCCGCTCCTGCTGGCGTTCCCAGTCCTGGCGGGCGGTTGCTCCGGTCAGTTCGGGCGGCGGCTCCGGCGGCAGCAGCGGCTGGGCCGGCGGCACCACCCGCACTTTCGCCGCCCAGTTCTTGACCGGCGCCCAGAACGCCATCCGGTCCAGTTCGTCCCGCGCGGTCTCAAAGTAGGGCCGTAGCGCCTGGTAGGACTCCCGGGGTAGCAGCGGTTTGAGGAACAATTCCAACAACCGAAAGGCCAGCGCTTCCTGATCGGCCATCCGGGGCAGGGTCATGAATTTACGGTTCTTGGGCCAGCACCACTGCAACGGTTTGGCGTCGGGATTCACGGTCTCCAGAAAACGACCCTCCCCCAGCAGCGCCAGGACGCGCTGCACCGAACGCTCGTCCATTGCTTCGGCGGTGCCCTGCAACCGCTTGAAAATCATCTGGGTGGTGAGCGGTTCGCTACCCTTGAACATCGCCAGGATGCGCAGGCGGCGGTTGAAGGTGGTGATGGCGTCTTCTTTCATCAGCGGTTCCCTGATGGGGCGGGGGAGAGCGGGCGTTTGCGCCGAACGTCCGGGCGCTGACAACGACCGCTAACGACTTCCGGTTTCGTCTGCCTGGTACGGTTGGAAGCGGCGACTGTCAAAATGGTAGACGAGAAAATCACCGTCCCGGCGCAAGATGCCCAACAGCACATCCAGTGGCTCGCGA
This sequence comes from Candidatus Contendibacter sp., assembly GCA_029624675.1. Taxonomy (GTDB): domain Bacteria; phylum Pseudomonadota; class Gammaproteobacteria; order Competibacterales; family Competibacteraceae; genus Contendibacter. The sequence goes on along the minus strand of JARSSP010000060.1, from coordinate 3,241 downwards.
TAATACGGAGACCCGGCCTCAGCTTCGTGATCAAGAATCGGAATCGTGAGCCGTTCGACCACAATGGCCGGCTGACCATACGCTGGGAAGCGACGATTCTTCAGTCCCGGCTTCCATGTGACCATCTGCCCGGGGCGCAATGCCCGCTCCCGACCATTGGTCAGGCGTTCGTACAGGGTGTGCAGGTGCTGAGTGGCATCCTCGGCGGGTTCGGCGAGCAGTTCCTCGCCGCCGTCGTCGAGGTTGAGGTTGTCCAGCAGGGCCTTGACTTGGGGGTCCAGCGTCGATTTACGGGGCATGGCGATGTCCTTCGGGTGGGGAAGTTGGGCGCGGGCGGTGTTTGGCGGTCGCCCACTATTGAAATCAAGCATACTCTGGCTTTGCGGCAAGTTGCGTCGGATTCAACCGTCATTACTTGTCGCTTAATATAGCCGACGCATCCTGTCGGGTGTTTGCAGTATTTTCTCCGCCGTTCACTGCTTTCCATGCTCTATTCAACCCGTATTCAACCCGTATTCAACCCGGATCAATTCCGAAACACCCATCGGGAGGTTGGACCATGTCCCACGGCTTGTCCAAATCCCGGCTGCAAGCATTCCGGCAATGCCCGAAGCGGCTGTGGCTGACCGTCCACCGTCCCGACTGGCAGGAGGTTTCCGAGGAAACCGAGCAACGGTTTCAAATCGGCTTTCAGGTCGGCGACGTGGCCCGGAGTCTGTGCCCGGATGGTATCCTGATCGATACCCCGGACGCCGCCGAGGCGCTGGCGCTGACCCGGAAGGCGCTGGCCGAGAATCCGGGCGCGATGCCTTTTCCGCAGGACGAAGCTGATTAGGTCAAGGGGCTTTTTTAACCATTCATTACGAGTCAGGCCATGCTCAATAATCCCAACGAATGTGTTAATGCTTTGCGCAAGGTGGTAGAGGGTCTTTATGAAGTCTTCGACCTGGCCGCCGAACGTCCGTATGATCCGGATGATAACGATAAGCCGCTGTTTGGCGTGTCCAGCCAGTTTGATCGTCCTAATGAATTTCTGCAAACTTTGCTGGATATGTTGCGAGTCTTCTTCGAGCCTGATCCGCCAGGCACTTTTTTTCTGAATGCCAATCCCTGCTTTCTCTATGACGCGATGCCGGATAAACCGGTTCAGTTGGGTTACGCCAGTGTGTTAGGTGATCCGGGAGAGTCATTTTCGGCGATGTTGGATGAAAAGATCTTTCCCCGATTGGCAGCGCTTGGCTATCAGCAGGAAACCTTCTCCAATGGGTTCTTTGCGATATGTCGCGGCCCGGATCGGGGAGGAAGAATAAAATTTGGCGATGAACTGCTTTGCGAAGCCGCGATGGCTTTGCAAGCAAATATTTCCGTTGATGAAGCGTGGGGAGGACTGTATTCTGCCATTGAGGGAAAGCCGCGAGGGTTTCCGAAGCAAAATTGCGCAGGGATTAGCTTTGACGAAAGCCTCGGTGATCGCCTGCGAGTGTCCGTATGGCTGATCATTCCAGTACATCAGGCCTGATGCTGTCGGGGTAATTTGATTATGACCGCGCTGAAGCAGTTGCTTTATACACCGGAACAATACTTGGCCCTGGAACGTCAGGCCAGTTATAAAAGCGAGTACATCAATGGCGGTATTTTTGCGATGGCCGGCGCCAGCAGGGAGCATAATCAGATTGCGTTCAATATCGCCGGGGAGTTGCACGGTCAACTGAAAAATCGTCCGTGTCTGGCGTATGTCAACGATATGCGGGTCAAGGTCAACGCCACTGGTTTGTATACCTATCCCGACGTGGCGGCGCTGTGCGGTGAACCCCAGTTCGAGGATGAGCGGATGGATACGCTGCTGAATCCGTCCGCCATTATCGAAATTTTATCTCCCAGCACCGAGGCGTATGACCGGGGCGATAAATTTGCCCACTATCGCCGTTTACCCTCGCTCGTGGAGTATGTGTTAATCGCTCAGGATAAAGTCAGGGTCGAGCATTACATCCGGCAGGACAGGCGGTGGGTATTGACGGAGTTGGACAGTCTGGAGGACAGGCTGGGTCTGGTTTCAATCCAGTGTGAAATCCCGTTGCGGGACCTTTACGCTAAGGTGGATTTACCCATGGTCATGCATGAACTTCGATGAATTCAATCGGTGACCGAGGCAGAGGAAGTTAATGCCACTGTTCCCTGATGCCCTGCCGCCGATGCGGCTCTCGCCAAATCGGCGGAATATCTCTTGGCGGTTGTTCAATTGCGCGTCAACTCTTCCCGAATCACACGCCGCAATAGAGCTTCCAACGACTGGTGCTGCATCGCCTCGCGCAAGGCGGCATTAATCAGAGTCTGATAGTCACGCGCATCTGTTTGTGTGTTAAGCCAGACGATCACATCCTGATCGAGCATAATGCTGATCTTCTGGCTCTCGTTCAGGCGGGCGAGAGCGGGTTCCTGCCATTCCTCGCGTGAAACATCTTTGAATCCTATGCGAAATCGCGCCCGCTCAAAGTCGTCCTGAGTTAGTTTGGGTGCGTCATCGGAATCCAATGTTGCGGTAATAGAGGTTGACTTCATCACGGCATCGTAGGGCGGGTTAAAGCGTCAGTCCGTAACCCGCCGATTTGGCTACGGTATCGGCGGGTTACGCTACGCTAACCCGCCCTACACCCCGCTGTTGCAGTCAAGGGTTGCGACTTTATCGCAACCCGACCTATGTGGCTTACGGGACTATAAATTGATTAAATCGAAAAATCTTATTGCTTTCGTCTGTCCCACAAAAGAGATAACGATCACCAGGCTGACTAGATTCATATTGACGTATCAATTCAGTTAGCCTCCTGATGTATTGATTGAATTCATTTTCATTTTTGACAGAAAATACCATGATTCTATACTTGGATCGTGCAAGGAGAAGCTTCTCAAAATCTTCTTTGACACCATCGAAATAACCCCAGTCTGATTCGCCTACTAGCAATGAATCGATTAGGGGAAATTGGTCAAAATTTTTTTTAAACTCACGCTCAGTGATAAGATGTTTTTTCTCATAATCAATTTTATATTTTAGCCAAACTATATCATATAAAAACTCCCCAAAGTATTGAGGGGCAACAAATGAATCTTTTTTAGGATCATAAAGAGTCCGATTCAATTTAACTTGAATTTCGTTTAAAACCTGAATAACAAACGCTTGATTATTTTCCAATTTTTTTATTTCCATATTGAAGGTTAAAACCCCCGCCTTTCAGGCGGGCAGATT
>JARSSP010000059.1 GCA_029624675.1 Candidatus Contendibacter sp. | reverse complement strand
GAATCAGTGGACGGGTTGCACCGGAATCAGTGGACGATTTGGCCCGGAATACCCATCCAGGATGGGAATCGGAACCCCTCGCGTCGTTTGCAAGTCGCCGGGGCAGGCAACGACCCCACGGCGGACGGCGGGGCGCTGGCGCAGCCGATCCAAGTATGCCACCGCTAACGGCGTCACATGACACCAGGGTATGTTCGCCAGCGCCGCCCGGCGAGCCAGTCGGTGGGGAGCAGCACCGCCAGCGGCTCGACCGTGCGCGCCACTAACAGCACGCCGGCGGCACTGAATTGGACGCCCCGCCTCATCTGGGTAGCGATCTTGAACTATTGGTTATTATTATATTTAATTCATTATTAAAAGCCAAGCCGCTGGCTAAAACCTCCAGATTCCCGGTCGGGTTCGCCTGAGGCGCGGCATCGACGGCGGTGGGGCGGCATTGGCCGGTGCGCCGATCCTCCCACCGGTGGGGACCTCCCGGGGAGAACCGATGACATGAGCACGGTGCGCAGTACCGCGATCCCACCCGCTCAACTGGGCGCCTACCTGACCCCGGCGGGAACGAGCGCCCCCGTCCGTTCCACGCCGGCCCCCGCCTATGGCATCCCGGAAGCATTGATCCTGGCGGTGCTCAAGACCGAAGGCGGACGGCCCGGCCTGGCCCGACGCAACCGCGACGGCAGCCACGATCTCGGGCCGATGCAAGTCAACACGCGCTGGGTCCGCCGGGAAGGCTTGAACGCCCGCGACTTGCGCGACCACGGTTGCTACAACCTCCACGTCGGGGCCGCCATCCTGGCGCGGGAGTTGCGCGCCGCGCCGGACTTCGCCACCGGGGTGGGCAATTACCACAGCCGGACGCCGCGCCACCACCAGCGTTATCAGCGTTCGATCGTTCGGTCGTTAAAGCGGCTGCTGGCCGGGATGGGGCGATCCGCGCCGCGTGGAGCGCCCTGATGGGGGATAATCGACGGCTCGGGCGGGCGGGCCGGGGCATCGTTCAGCCGCTCGCCCCGGCCCGGAACGGATTGTAGCCGGCCACGGGCGTCGCTAGTTCGGCCGGGGTCGGCAGGCGAAAGGTGATCGGCTCCGCCCCGGCCTGCTGCACGTCGATCCGGGTGATGGCGGTCAGATCCCGCAGATACAGCAACACGCAGGTCGGCCCTCCGTCGTCGCCGGGCACCGTGTAGCCGATGGCGCGCAGGTGAGCAAACTCGGGTTCCTGGACCAGGCGGGCGAGCAGATGGGGATGGGCGCCCACCCCGTCGAACAGGATCGCCGCCCGCCGGAGTCCGGGCGCCTGGCCCTCGGCGCGCCAATAGGCCGCTAGCCGGTCCTCGATGGCGGTAGCCAGCGCCACTGTCACCCGGGTTTTGTCCAGGATCAGGGTCGAGACCGCCGCCAGATCGGCGAGGTCCACCGGACCCGGGAGGGCACGGGGCAACGCCAATTCCAAGCCGACGGCGACGGGCCGATAGCCCTGCTGCAGCGCCCGCCGCAGGGCCAGGCTGACCACGCGCGGCGCGGACCGCCCGAACAGCACGTTCAAGCCGTCCACCGGCAAGACGACTGCGGGATGACCGACCGGGGCATGGGGCAGGGGCCGTTCGGCCGGGGTCGGCGCGCCGGGCCGGAGGAAGGCGCAGGTCAGGGCGCGGGATTGGGGTTTGTTGCCCATCGGGTGGGGGTCCGCCACTTCGAATCATTGTTTATTGATCATTTTAACGCAAAATAGCGGGAAACGCCGGGCGCCTTCCGCTGGTCGGGGATCGCCCTTCTTTTGCTCGCTGCTCGAATCGCCTACCCCGCACCGTGAATCCCGATTCCTCCCCCAAGCACTACCCGCCGCTGGTCCTCGATCTCGGCGACCGCCCGATCGTGGGGCGGGACCTGCTGTTGTTGCAGCAGTGGCTGGGCCTCGACCTGACCGAACTGACCGCTGCGCTCGGCATTTCGCCGCCGCGCTGGCGCGAACTGACCACCGAGCGACCCGACGAGCCGCTGGACGATCCTGCCCTGGCCCTGCTGGTGTGGTCGATCCTGACTTTCCCGGCCCAGAGTTACCTGCCGGTGTATCCCGAGGTCGAGGCGGTGTACGCCACCTTTCAGGAACTGGCGGACACGCTCGAACTCCCCGGACGGCGGCGGCTGTCCGCCAAGAAAGCGTTCAGTCTGCTGCTCGGCCGCGAGGGCACCAGCGGCTTTCGCTGGCTGGCGCCCGGCGCGCCGCGCGGCAACGCCCGCCAGAAAACCCGCCGGCTGATGCTGGTATTCGACGCCGTGCTGCGCGCCCACGGCGCGGCCGGATTGCGCCGCTGGTTGGAGCGGGTCGAACTGGAAGCCGCGCAACGCGGCATCGACCTCTGGGAGCGCAACTCCTGGCGCGAAAAAGCCGCTCCCCCACCGGCGGAACCGCCGGCGAATCCGGCCGCGCCGCCGAAACCCCGCCGCGCCCGGCGCAAGCCCTGAGCGGCGAGCCCGCTCGCCAGCGGGAGGCCAGGCCGAGGAGGGTTGACCATTAAAATTGTTTAATATTTATAGATAAGCAATAATAATGATCCTGTGATCGCGCCCCTCAATTTCTGATCGGAACCGAGCCCTCCGCGCATGATTTCCATCAATCATTCCACGTTCGTCGGCTGGGTTTTGACCGGCGTCGTGTTCGGAGGTGGAGTGGGGTGGATACTCCCAACCGCTGCGGCGCCACCGCTCGGCAGTGGGGTAGGGAGCAGTCCGGTTCAGTCCCCGCCGAAGACCTCGCCCGCGATACCCGTTCCCCCGGTCTCGCCGTGGGCGTCCACCGCCGCCACTGCCGGTTCAGTCAGACCGCTGGCGGCCAGCCAGGCCGCGGCCCCTCCAGACGGCCGGTCGGTTCGCGCCGAGGAACCGGTGATCGGCGTCTCACCCGACCCCATCGCGGCATGTCCGCCGGAAGCACCGATCCGCATCGATGCCACGCTCTGCGTCAATCAGGCCACGCTGGATGCCATCGAGGCCGGCGGTCAACTGAGCTACGATCCGGCCACCGGTGAGGCGATCTTTACCAATCCCGCGCCGTATGACTATATCAACGGCGGCTATGCGTTCAACGCCGCCACCGAAGCCTGCGATCCCAATATCGACGTGCTGCTCAAGGAGGCGGCGGTGGCGGGCAGTCAGGCCACCCGCGGCATCGTCAACCGCCAGATGGATTATCCGGATACCGACCCGCTCATCGCCGTCAAGAACCCGCAACGCGACGGCTACGGCGGGGCATGCACCGTCAGCCTGATCACCTTCGATATTCGGGATTTGCTGGGATTCGATCCGGCCCAGACCCTGGAGGAGATCAAAAAACTGATCGATGCCATCGCCTCGTTGGACCTCAACGACCTGGTCGGCGCGGCCTGCCGGGTATTCAATACGATTCTCGGCGACGTGCAGCGTCAGTTGCTGGATGACCTCCGCCGGAACAATCCCCTGACGCCCTACCAGCGATTCGTCCAGGCGCTGCGGATCGGTTTTATCGCGCCGCGGCAATCCTTCCTGTCGCTGGGTCTCACGCCCCGGTCCACGACGGCGACCGTGCCCGGCGTGGCCACGGGGTCGGCGCTGTGGGTGGTGCATTTGCCCGAGGTGGGCTATGTCTATCTGGCGCGCCTCAGCGACCTCAAAGGCAGGCGCGTGTCATGATCCTCGTTCCGCAGATTCAACACCCGACGGCGACCGAGTATTTCTTCGCGGAAGGCTGCTTCATCACCGAGTGGTGGAATTCAACTGCCGATCCGGCCGTGTCGGTCGCTCGCGCCCGCGTGGAACCGGGCGTGACCACCCGCTGGCATCGCCTGCGGGGCGTGACCGAACGGTACCTGATCCTGGAAGGCCGGGGGCGCGTCGAGGTGGGTGACTTGCCGCCCGAAGCCGTCGGGCCAGGCGCGGTAGTGCTGATCCCTCCTGGAATTCGCCAGCGCATCACTAACGCCGGGGACACCGACCTGGTCTTTCTCGCCCTATGCACGCCGTGCTTCACCCGGACGATTTATCAAGACCTCGAATCCGAGGGCTGGCCGGAGCAGGACCATGATGCCCAACCCTGACGACATGCTCATCGACGCCCACGTGCACGTCGTGCCGCCCGGTCTACCGGGGTTGCACGGCTTCCCCGCGGTGTTGGACGAGGCCGTGGCGACGGTGGCCGCCGCCGTGCGGGCGGACATAGCGGCGAGTGGTACGACCCAAGCCCTGGCGATGGGGGTGCTGTCTGACGATCCCGATGATCCACTCGGGGTGGCGACGACGTTGCGGATCGCCGATCGGGTGCCGGGTCTGCACGCCATCGGCGTGGCCGATCCGCGCCGCGGCGATCCCGCCCACCTGGATCGAGTCGAACACCAACTACGGCAAGGCTGGATCAAGGGCCTCAAGGCCTATCTGGGCTATCTGCACCACGGGCCGGCTAGTCCGGGGTATGCGCCGTACTATCGCCTGGCTGCCCGCTATCAAATCCCGGTCATCTTCCACAGCGGGGACACCTACGCCGCCTCGGCCAAGCTCCAGTACGCCCATCCCCTGCGGGTCGACGAGGTGGCGGTCGATTATCCCGAGACGAACTTCGTGATCGCCCACTGCGGCTGTCCCTGGTTCATGGATGCCGCCGAGGTCATCTATAAGAACGCCAACGTCTGGGCCGACCTGTCCGGCATCTTCGTCGGGGACGAGGCCGCGTTCGCGGCCCTGGCCGCCCGCGGTCGATTACAACGGACGATCGAGCGCCTGCGCGAGGCGCTGGAGTACACCGAACGGCCGGACCGGTTTCTGTACGGCAGCGACTGGCCGCTGGCCCCGATGGCGGCGTATCGGGCGTTTCTCGCCCCGCTGCTGGACGATCCAGAATGGCGGGCGATCCGGGCCGACAACGCCCGGGCGTTGTTTGGCTTGCGGGCATGAAGGGGGAAGGCGGACGCGGTACCGGTCACAGGCACAGCGCGTGGCCAAGGGTGCGCACGGCGATGCCCACGCCGGCGCCCAGGGCAGCGGGCTTCCAGACCCCGGCGACGCGGCGGCCGGCCGACACCAGGATCGCCACGCCGGGCAGATCCAGCGGGTTGAGCAGGAACCCGGCACTTTGATTGAGCAGGACGGTGGTGAAGTGCCCTTGGCGCAGCAGTTCGTCCACCGTGCCCAGCATAGCGGTGCCGCCGGCCAGGTACTTGACGACGGTGGGTAGGACCAGCGCCGGATCGATTCCTAGCGCGCCCAGCAGCGGTGTCAAGCCGTGGGTGAGCGCGTCCACGGCTCCGGCTTGGCGCAGGGCGGTGACGACCACCAGCGACAGTACCAGTAGTGGGATCGCGCCGATGGTGATCTTGAAGGCTTCGGCCCCGGCCCGGTTGATCGTATCCAGTACGCCCTTGGTCCCTTCGGCCGTGGGATGATGCAGGGTATCGTCGGTCAGGTGTTCCTCGCCGGACAACCGCCGACCGAAACCGTGATAGGTGACCGCCGCCGCCGCCAGGCCGCCCACCAGCGAGAACAGCAGCGTCGGTCCCCAGCGCAGGCCCAGGGCCGCTAGCGGCAGGCTGGCGTTGGCCTGGGCCATGGCGAACACCATCGCCAGGGTGGCCGCCAGATGCCGATCCGACGTGCCCCGCTGCTCCATCATCGTCAGGGTGGCGACCGGAGCGGCGAAGCTGACGAAGTTGATTTGCAGCGCCGCGAACAGCCCCAGGCCGGTCAGTCCGAATGGGCGCGCGGCGCCGGTCAGCCGGGCCACCCCCCAATCCAGCAGGCCCTTGGCCTCCAGCAGGCGCATCAGGGACAGCATGACCACCATCACGGGTAGCAGCACGAACAGGGCGAGGTCGATCGCCGCGCGACCGGCCGGGAGGAGAATGTCAATCATGGGTGGTCGGTTTCAGGGTGGGATTGAATCGGCGAGAGGACAGCGGTCATCAAGTCAGTTCCATTCAGTGGTGGCGTCGTCCCGCATCGCCCGGCGCGTGCTCGATACTATCGATCAGCACGGCCGCCAAGTCATATCGCCGGCGGGCATCTTGCCGCCCAGGATGAGGTCGGCCAGGGCGCGCAACCGCTGGGGCAGCTAGGTGAGCAACTGTTCGCCGGTCTCGTAGGGAATGCCCTGGCGATGGGCGTGGACCCGGGCCACCAAATCCTCGGTGGCGCGGGGCGGGTTCGGGGCGTCGGCGGGGCTAGTGCGATAGGGAGCGCGGTCTTCCATCAGGTAGCGTAATCCGGTGAGCGGAGGCGGCGAGTACGTTCAGCGATGTTCAGTGGCGGGTCCGGGGCCTGATCCAGATCAACCCGCCGGTTTCGCCGGCGAGCGGGCCGTGCCGGGCCGGCGCCGGGCGCAGCATGGCCTTCAGCAGTTGAGTATCCGCCGCCCAATAGGGCACGTACCACTCCCGATCCACATCTAGGATCAGCACCTGTCCGGTATGGGCGTCGTAGGCCCCGATCGGCGAGACATGCGGCCCATCCCAATCCCCCGTCACCACGCCCTGATTGAAATAGACCAAGATGACGTCGCGATCGGACGCCTCGTTGTCGGTCAGCGCCTGTCGCAGTCGCGCCAAGGTTTCGGGCTGCGCGTCCGCCGGTCGGATGACCTCGACGTCATCGTCGCGCAACTGGAACCGCGCCAGGCTTTGCCGCACGAGGGCGACCAAGCCGTTAAACGTGACGCCACTGCCGCCCTCGGCCACCTGTTTGGTCCACTTCGCCCGACTCATCTTTTTGAGCAAGATGGATTGGGTGACGAGCCGCTGGTCGGACCGGGCCGGCAGTCCCCGCAGCGCATTCAATGCCATGACCACGCTGGCGAGCGAACAGGCGCTGGAGGTCTGTTGCGGTACGTAAAAAGGACTTAGTTTCCAGTAATCGGGCGCCGGCGCGGTGCGGAGGTACTCGATCTGTTGGGTGATCGGCACGGCCTCCGGGCCGAACTTGGGTTTGCCTTCGAAGGCGACGCTTGGGGCGACCCCCAGTCCGGCCAGCACCCAGTTGGTCAGGAGGAAACCGCGCATGAGATTCTGGTTCTGATTCGGTAACATGTGACAGAAGCCACTATAGGGTAGCCCATGGCCTATAGCAACGCCGACCAGCAGCACCGCCCGCGCCAACGCCGGAAGGGGGGCGCGGCCTGGTGCACGTGCAGGGCTGGGTGACGCCCGAACAGGCCGAGGCCATCCGCCGCATCATGGCGGAGGGGAGCAGGCGCGGCGTCGCGCCCGGCGCGGGGCAGCGAGTGGAGCGGAATCATCCCTAATCGCATGAGGAGCCATCGTGTTATGGGTAAAATCACCGTGGGTGCCAAAATTCCGGGGCGGGTCCGCCGGACGCTGGATCGGGGGGACTTCTCCCTCCTGCATCAGCTCACCTGGTTCAACATGGCGATTCACAGCAACGCCGAGTATGCCAGGGGCACCTGGTTCAAGGAGCGTTCCCTGGCGGGACCCGTCATCTTCGCCGTCGCCGACGGGTTGATCCACCACGCCGACACCCTCGCCGAGTTTCTGACCCAGAACGGCTATGAAATCTATGCGTACATCGGCGTGGACCGAATGAAGATCACCGCGCCGGTGTTGTTTGGGGATACCCTCCGGGCGGAGGCCGAGGTGGTCGATCTGCGCCCCACCCAAAACCCGGAGCGGTTCTTGTTCATCTACCAAAACAAAGCCTACAACCAGCGCGAGCAGCAGGTGATCGAATACCAGACCACCATGCTGGTGGTTAAGAAGAATCAAGAAGCGCGTCCAGTTGAGTTCCGGTAACGGCGTATTGCCGCCAAGCCCCCTGCGAGCGGCGATCCCGATCCACCTCGAACGGCGCGACCCCGCCCGCAACCGGTGGCGGTTCCAGACCATCGCGGTGCCCCGGACCCGGTTGGGCGCGTGGGCGCTGGTGGGCGAAGGCCGGGAGACCCGAATCGTGGGAGCACGAGTAAAGTCGTGGTGAGAATCTGGATTGATGCCGACGCTTGTCCCGGTCCGGTCAGGGACATCGTGTTCCGCGCCGCGCGCCGGACCAACGTGCCGGTGACGCTGGTGGCCAATCGCCCGCTGCCACTGCCGCGCTCCCCGCTGATCGCGGCCGTCCGGGTCGGCTCGGGGCTGGATGAAGCCGATCATTATTTGGCGCAAGCAGCGGGAGCCGCTGATCTGGTCATCACGGCGGACATTCCCCTAGCGGCGCGGCTGGTGGCGCGCGGCGTGGCGGCGTTGAATCCGCGCGGGGAGGCGTATACCGCCGAGAATATCCAGGAACGATTGACCCTGCGCGATCTCAAGGAGGCACTGCGGTCGGCGGGTGCGGCGACCGGCGGGCCGTTGCCCTACCATAACCGCGACAAACAGGCGTTCGCCAACGCCCTGGATCGCTGGCTGGCGCGGCAACGGGCGGGCGAACGCGCGCCGTAGCCAAACCGGCTGCGGTTCTACAATATCGCCATGACCCGGACCCTGTTTGACCAGTGGCGGTCGTGTGGATGACGCTGTGACGCCAAACCGCCACAGCGGCATGGCGGCATACAGTCAACCGTCGCCGATTTCGGCGATCCCCACTCGCCGGCCCGTTTGGCCGCCTTGACGCTGGGGTGACGAGATTTTCTTGAATGGGGGTTTGTATAGAGTTGCCGAATAATCCACCGATTCTTGGTGGCAGTGGCTATTCTCGATAACGGTCCATTTTGAGAATGATTTTAATATTCAGATTGTTAACGCATATTCTAATGGCCGAAATGCCGCTGCAAGAGCTGCGCGCGGCTGTGAGAGCGTTTTAAGCGGGGAATCGCGAGACGCTTCCGAACCCGGCCGGCCCGTTCGCCCGCGCTGAACTCGGAAAAAATCACTGATGGCTTCCGCCATCGCCATCGAACCAGACGGTCACCTTCCAGCCGATTTCGCCTAAACGGGGCGGACCCTCACGCCGACTTGCCCGACGGGTGGAACCGTCAAACGGCCGTCCGGGGCGGCGTCGTGATGGCTCTCCGCGGTTGCACTGTCCCGCGATCCGAACGTCCGGCCTATTTTCTGGCTCACTTTAGTTTTATAATTGGGACATCGCGATGCGCCAAAAGGAAAAATAACGCGATGGTTCCGCCCACCGATGTCCCGTCCGCCGATGTATTGATCGTCACCGCCACCAAAGTCGAAAGCAAAGCAGTCCTCGACGCTTTCGCCGAGTTGACCGGTCAGCCCGCCCGCATCGTGACCGAGAACCGTCGCACCTATCGCGATCTCGGCGCGGTGGGCGGAACGCGGGTGTTTCTGGCACTGACCGAAATGGGTTCGGGCGGCTTGGGCGCCTCGCAGCAGGCCGTGCAAAAAGGCATCGAGGCGCTCCGACCAGGCGCGGTGCTCCTGGTGGGCATCGCGTTCGGCGCGGACGAGAAAAAGCGGCGGATCGGCGATATCCTCGTCTCGCAGCAGCTTCAGCTCTACGACTTGCAGCGGGTCGGCAAAGACCACATCGTCTTGCGCGGCGACAAGCCCCATGCGTCACCACGGCTGATCGACCATTTCCGCCACGCCGACTTGGATCGGGACGAGTCCAGGGCCAAAGTCGAGTTCGGCCTGATCCTGTCCGGCGAGAAGCTGGTGGACAACCTCGACTACCGGGAGCAACTCCAGCGGTTGGCGCCGGAAGCCCTCGGCGGCGAGATGGAAGGGGCGGGCCTGTACGTCGCCTGCCAGGACGCCAAGGTGGACTGGATCGTCATCAAGGCCATCTGCGACTGGGCCGACGGCAACAAGGCGGAAGATAAAGACGCCCGCCAGCGGCTGGCGGCGGGCAACGCCGCCGCGTTCGTGGCGCACGCTCTACAGCAAGCCCCCCTGAAGCGGCCGGAGCTACCGATGGAACCACCTCCCGCAGCGATCCAGAACACCGGTCCCGGCGCAATCGCCACCGAAGGCGGCGTGGCCGCCGGCGCGGGCGGCGTGGCGGTGGGCGGAGACGTGCACGGCGGCATTCACGTTCATTCCACGTTCGCTTCGGAAATCCTCGGCCCGGAGGTGTTCAATCTGGAACGCGGCAACCGGTCGCCGGACGCCGCCGGCTTGGTCTATCCGGTATGGTTCGGCACCAACCGCAAGCCGGCGGGCGACGGTTTCACCGGCGAGCGCCACGACCGCACCACCCTCGGCCGCGCGCTCGTGCACGTCCCGGAAGCCCACCGCTTCGGCGAGACCGGCACCAGCTTCTGGCGCCGCCTGCTCCGTTTCGACCTGCGCGACGACCGCCTGCGCCTCCAAGGCGTGGAGCGGCGGGAACGGGAAGCTTTCTTCGCGGAAATCAACGAAGCGATGCGGATCGCCCGTGCCAGCGGCGAAACGCCCCACGCCCTGTTTTTCCTGCACGGTTTCAACGTCACCTTCGAGGATGCTGCCATCCGCGCCGCGCAACTCGGCGTCGACCTGAAAGTTCCCGGCGCCACCGCCTTCTTCAGTTGGCCCTCGCGCGGCAGCGTCGCCGCCTATCCGGCCGACGAAGCCACCATCGAAGCCAGCGAACCGGCCATCACCGACTTTCTGGTGGACTTCACCGCGAACTGTGGCGCGGAGAAAGTCCACGTCATCGCCCACAGCATGGGCAATCGCGGCCTGCTGCGCGCGCTCCAGCGCATCGCCGCCAACGCCCAAACGCGCGGCAAGGTCAAATTCGGCCAAATCTTCCTCGCCGCGCCCGACGTGGACCGCGACCTCTTCCTCGACCTCGCCCGCCTCTATCCCGAACACGCCGAGCGCGCCACCCTTTACGCCTCAAAAGCGGACAAGGCCGTCCACCTCTCCGCCAAACTCCACGACGCCCCGCGCGCCGGCTATTTCGCGCCCTACACCGTCGCGCCCGGCGTGGACACGGTAGCGGTCCCCGACTTCGACATCGACCTGCTCGGCCACGGCTACTTCGCCCAGGCGGAAGCGCTGCTGCACGACATCTACGACCTCATGCGCCACGGCCAATCGCCGGAGAAACGACAGCGCATCATAGCCGCCGAGGATCAGGGTGCGAGCTTTTGGAAGCTGAGGCGATAGGCTGGATGGCTATTGAACCACAAGCGAATCGGAGCAAAGCCGGACTCAATTGTCCAGCCGATAGGCGACGGGTATTTCCAGCCTGCCTTTGCCTGGTGGCGACAACTAGCCGCCCAAGGCAGTGACGGCATCCCGAACCAGATGTGTGGCGGCCTGATCGAGCAGCACCAAACTGTCGTAGACCGCAATTCGCCGTTCGCTCTGATCTCAATGGCGAGGATAACCACGCCTTCCTGACCTAAGCGGCGGGCAACCGGCGGATAACGGCGCATTTCTCGAAACTTGATGCCGCCGCGTACCAATGTTGCTTGGCTTTAACCCGACCGAGGTCAGGCGTTGCGGTCTTCTCTCCAGGAAGGCCAGATGTTGCCCCCGCACGATTGGGAAGCGAGGCTCCCTGAACGGGTTTGGCCGGCGACAACCTCGCCGCCCTGGGCGATCCGCGCTTCGACGCCGAGCATTGGCATCTGCCCGCCGAACCGCTGTTCGGCTTCGTCGAAATCCCCGCCGGCGATTTCAAGATGGGCGATGACCCGCGCCGGGTTTCGCTGCCGGGTTACTACCTGGCCCGCTGGCCGGTGACGGTGGCGCAGTTCGCGGCCTTCGTGCGGGATAGCGGCTACGAGTCAGCAAGCTCCAACTGTTTGAAGGGAATCGCCAACCATCCGGTGGTGTGGGTGAGCTGGCACGATGCCTTGGAGTACTGTCGCTGGCTGAACGAGCAATTGCGGAAAATTGCTCCCGAACGGCTGGATGCGGGAAAACATTTGTCCGAATCCGAACGCCGGTTCTGGCAAGGACTGGCCGAGGGTTCCCTGGGGGTCGGCTTGCCCTCCGAAGCGGAATGGGAAAAAGCGGCGCGCGGCAACGACGATCAAATTTATCCCTGGGGAAACGAACCCGACCCCAACCGCGCCAACTACAGCAAGACCGGTCTCAATATGACCAGTGCCATGGGCTGTTTTCCCGGCGGGGCTAGCACTTACGGCTGCGAGGAGATGAGCGGTAACGTCTGGGAATGGACGCGCAGTCTGTCTGGTGGCTATCCCTACTCCCCGGAAGGTGCAGAACGCCAGGCGCGAGAAGACCCGGTGGCCACCGGCCGCCGGGTGCTGCGGGGCGGCGCGTTCCGCAGCATTGCGTGGTACGCGCGCTGCGCTTACCGCGACGACTACGAGCCCGACGACCGCGACGACGACGACGGTTTTCGGGTGGTGGCGTCCCCATTGGTTTTCTCTGATCGATGAAAACTCTGATCTCTGGTCGCGGCGCACCCGGCGGCGGACGAGTTTCGGCGGTGCTATGCGCGGAAGCTCCCCCTTCGGCGAACGGGCCATCCTGAAACGGATGGCCGCCGCCCTGGCCCGCGCCGGCGGTGGTTGATCATCAGCGAGTTTGAACCTATCTTTATTATTCCGAGGGCGTGGGTAGGAGAACATCATGATGCAACGCATCGTTGATTTGCGATCGGTCGCCGGATGGAACGGCAGCGTGGCGCTGGACCGCTGGGCAATCCGCCAGTTCGAGGACGAGTTCGACGCAGTCTACCGCCATGTCCGTCGGCGGATCGCCGACATCCAGCCCAGACCTTGCGCCTGCGGCTGTGGCGATTGTGACGACGCGCCGGATGACCTCATCGCTGACGCGCTGGAGACCGCGGGCCTGCCTATTCCTCACGCCGAACGCCGGCGCTTTGAGCGTGCGTTCGGCTGCGACCTCAGTGCGGTGCGGCTGCACATGGGCGCGGCGGCGGACCGCGCCACGAGTGATTTGGGCGCGCAAGCCTTTGTCTTGGGCGATGGCATCGTGCTCGGCAGCGAAGCCGTCGCGGCGATGGCGGCCGACGACGGCGCTTTGCTGGCGCATGAAATTGTCCATGTCCTCCAGCAAAGAACTGGCCTCGGATATGACAGACGCCTGTTCGGTCGCGACCGGCTTGAAGCGCAGGCGGTCGCCGCTCAACGGGCTTTTGCCGCCGGACTGGCTCCATCGATAACCCTCTTACCCGCTCCACGGCGGGTTCAGGCCGTCAATCCGATCATAGCGAAATGCGGTTCGGTGTGCGCCGAAGTGATCATGGATACCCGCAAGCCGGACCCTGTGCCGTGTGGGCTGGTCGATTGCGGCTTCACGCAGTCCACCGCTTATAAATGGTACCTCATAACAAGTTGGTGCGTTTTCTCGTGTGCGATGAACCGCTATGCCGCGTTCATCCTCAACACGCGGTTCGGAAAGGTCGGCCCGATCTTCGTCAACGGCAACAACTAGGCGGGGCAACATGATTACCAGCGACCTATTCTCTGGCGATGCACAGATCATGAAGGCAGCCACCAACGCGCCGCCTTTGCAGATGGGGGCGACAGGTTCGGGCGTCAAACTGCTGCAATTGGCTCTGATCGCCCTGGGCGCCCAGATGCCGTCCTCGACCCAGGCGGGGCAAAGCGCGCCCGATGGCATATTCGGCCGCGAAACGCGCGCGGCGGTGATCGCCTTTCAAGCGGCGAACGGTCTGGCGCAAGACGGCATCGTGGGGCGCATGACGATCGCGGCGCTTGACGCAAAAATACGGCCGATTCAGGCGACTCTTCAGGCCCAGGCCAGGACGAATCTCTATAACGCCGTGAGGCGATTTCGCTTCGGCACCGGCCCGGCTGGCAACCCGGTCGCGCGACAGGCGATGGAAAAAGCGCTTCAGGAACTTGTCTCTCTCATCGGTAGCGACGCCGGCGGCGCGGGCAGGTCGCTTGAGCACATGCTGCGCGGCCGATAGGGTTCCGCCGGCCTAGTGGGTTGCCGCAAAAGTTTTGATAAGTTAAGCCCCAGCCGAGCTGGCCGAGTCTTCGGTAGGCTTGATGGTGGGATAGAGGCGTTTGAGCTTGGTCCGGGCCACCTCGGTACTGAATTACCAGTGAATTTTGGTCTGGCGCGCGTTGCGTGGTCCCTACCAGGCCGCGATCTCTTGGCGCAAGACGTCCAGGCTGGGGATGCGGCTATCCAGGCACTGACCGCCCAGTACGGCCAACTCGCACTCGGCCATGTTGAAACCGAATGCGTTCCGCCGTGGGGAAGTGAGGTGGACCCCATTGTCCAGACAACTTTTGGCCGAATTTAAGGTAGTGCCTCTGCGTTTATTGGTGACAGGATGATGGCCCGGTCGACATACACCTCGGCGGGTGTACGGGTAGAAGCGGTGATCGGGGTCGGAGCGCGACAGCGTCGGTTTGGGGTAGATCGCCGCCAACCCCATCTGCTGCATCAATCGCCTCACCCGCTTGCGATTCACCGCCTAGCCGGACCGGCGCACACCGCCGTCATCCGTCGGCTGCCGTAAAACGGATGGGCCGTGTATTCCTCATCCAGGCGGCGCATCAGGTCCACTGGGGGTGGGCTAAGTTTTTCTCCACCGGTTCTGGGCGATTTTCTGATCGGTAAGGTCCTTGTTGGAAATCACCTCATGATCCCTCGCCCGGATCGGCAAGGAACGGTTGCGTCTGTTGGGCTTTTTGGAAACCCTCGCGCAACCTGTGGCAACGCTGGCAGTTTTTGAGGTGGTGCTGTTCCGCGCCCGACGGTTCTTCGCCATCGCCATGGGCCAATTCCCGAAGCCGGTCAAAGGACAGACACTCCGCCGTCGCCACGCGGCGATCTAGTTCCTGACGGGTGTATTCTTGCCAATCGGCGAACACGCGCTCGAAATACCCCTCATTCATGGTTCGGTCCTCTCAGGCTACTCATCGCCCTTCGGTCATCTTGTTCGAAACATGCTTGAAGCTTCCGCTTCGCGGTGTTGAGGATGTTGCCCACTCCACCGACCGTGTGAATGCCCAATGGGCCGGTGTGGTCCACGATTTCCCTGATTTTTTTCCCTCCATCGGCGGCTAGTGTTTCCGCCACCTCCACCTCGCTCCAACCCATCTCCCTCAGCAGTTTCGACACCTCGGCGTCCGGCAGATTGCCCGGAAAGCGCAAGACGATGACTAGACGCTCCTTGGGTTGGAGTTGGCGGATGCACTCTCTCAGCACAGCGCGCTCCGCTTCTCGCAACAGTTCGCCGAGGGGATCCCGTGATATCGGGTTCGAATCGAGGCTCATGTCCGAACTGATCGAGTCTCTCAACTTATTCTTTCTCAGCCTGTCGAGAGCCGCGTTGCGGGTGCAGGTGATCAGATAGGCGCGCACGGTGTTGGGCCGGATCGCGTCCAAATCGGTCAGGTGCTTGTGGAGCGCGATGAAGGCCAATTGCACCGCGTCCTGAGCGTCGTCCCAGTCCAGCAGTAGACCGTAGGCGATTTTCAACAACAGCCGCTCGTACCGTTTGACAATCTTTTCGAAGGCTTGCGAGTTCCCAGTTCGGGCCGCCAGCAATAAATCTTCATCGGAAGGCTCGGGGCCAAGGCGCGTGGATTCCACGGTTCCTCCTGTCGGGTTGGGGTCAAGGCATCAAGTTACCGTAGCCGTTCACTTCCCTCGCTCGCTTGCGAGAGAGAGGTGGGGTGGGGACAGCGGTTTCAAAGACTGCTCCCCTCACCCTGGCCTTCTCCCCCTTAGCAGGGAGAGAGAGGACCGAATGGTTACAATTTACCTTATTTCCCTTCCCTTAAGTTCCCTTCTGTGACAGACGCTTGAAGACGCGGCCTTGAAACCCTGAAGCCATGTTATCCACCCCACACCCGTCATTCGCTGCCTGGTCGAGCGACGGGAGACCAGCCGCCGCGCCCACGCTCACTGTCAGCGCCCATAGCCGGTTCGTCGGGCTGGAGGCGAACCACCGATCTCCGACCGCGCGCGGCGTTCTATTCGGGTAAACGCGCTAATCCCGACTTTTTCACCTCGGACGAAGAGATTGGCGATTTTTATTTCCGTGGGTCGAAGGCGTGAAAAAACGCGAGTGGCACCGTTATTGGGTCATGGATTGCAGCTTTTTCGTATGGCAACCGTTCACACTTCATCTCCCGCTGACGAAAGAGAGAAGTTGATAAGAAAGGTATGAATTCATGCCGCAAGGCTGGATCGTTTATGTCGATCCCTTCAAGGGCTATCATATTGATGATGCGTTTCGATTCGTCGGTTACGAACGAGTTTGAGCGAAAATACCGAGCGAATAAGTCGGTTATTAAATCCTCTTCCCAACCTACCTTCCAGAAGATTCCCCGAAAAAGGAAGCTGTAATGGCCCTGCAAAAAGCTCGAAAAATGCTTGAAGAGTTCGAAGAGTCCGATGAACAGGAACCCTTTAAGTTGATTAGTCATCTTGGGAGAGGAGGGTTCGCTGAAACTTACAAGGCGCGCGTCTTGGACGAAGAGCTTAAAGAAGAATTCGGCAGCGATATCGTCGCCTTGAAAATACCACTTGACCGCCAAAAGGAGCGCGTTCTGCGACGTGAGCTGGAGATGAACGCCGTACTCCACGTCCGTTTGCGTAAAATTCAGTCTGTCAATCTGGTCCGCTATCTTGGCTTTGCCGTGTTCCGTAATTCCATCGTCATGGTGATGCAGTTCGTGTCAGGTGGAAGTCTGCGGAAAATTCTCGGCAGGATTGGCGCGCAAAGGCCGTTACCCATCGACCAGGCGGTTCGAATTACCGAGGGAATCCTTGCCGGTCTCGTCATCCTGCATAAGGAGCAGATCTTCCATCGCGATATCAAACCCGAAAATATCCTGCTCGATGGCGATACGCCCATGATCGCCGACCTCGGAATTTCACGGATGCTGGATTCAGATGAAATCGCCATCACAACGGCTGGAACGCCGTACTACATGTCTCCCGAGATCTGGCGTGGGGGTGCCTCTTTCCCTTCGGACATCTGGTCTTTGGGCATCACGTTCTACGAAATGATCACCGGGCAACTGCCGTTTGGCGTCGGCAGAATAGCCGACGGTGGCGAAATGCCGATCGGACGTGTCCTTGAGGAAATCTGTCGCGCGGAACCGATACCACCGAAGGAATTGCGCCCCGACCTGCCGCAATCACTCAACGACTTCATTCTTCGATCGCTGCAACGCGATCCGAGTCAGCGCGGCACCGCCGAGGAGATGCTCGATGCGCTGCGAGCAACGCGTGGTAGCTCGACCGATGAAGAGATCGAGCATGAACTGGCATCCATTCGTGTGCAAATCAGTGCGATGAAATCGCCGGCCGACGTCGCCGACATTGAGGAGCGCCTCAAGGAATTACTGGAGAAATGCCCGAATCAGCCCAGAATTCATCAGCACTTGGGCGAATTTTACAACCGGTGCCAGCGTTATCCGGAGGCGATCGCAATCTTTGAGCAGGGTATTGAAACGAATCCCGACAACGCGCTGCTGCATTGGGATCTCGCGCTTGCCTTGCAAAGAAAAGGACAGAGAAAAAATGCAGCGCGACATTTGGAACGGGCGATGGCGCTCGGACTGGACGCCAGCTTGCACCGTCACGCTTCAATCCTGCTTAAGGTTCTTCAGGGTGGTTAAAAATGTCATTTGCCATTCCCTTCATCGCTTTGACTCGAAACGACAGCCCGTTCGAAATCGACGAAACACCGATTCCGTTGCATGCATGGAGCGGCCAGGAATCCGATCCACTGACCAATCTTGAAAGCGATATTCGCCGCTTGCTGCGCGAACGGGCCGAAGCGCGCTTCGCCGTTGACGAAGCATGCAAGCAAAATGAGGAGACGCAACGCAAGTTTCTACTGGAGACGCTCGATATTCTCGATGCCTTCGATCGCGTCTTTCGCAATATTCACCAAAAGGAAGATCAGATCACCAAGCAGATGAAAATCTGGATCAACAACTTCCGCACCGTGCGCCGCATGTTGGAAAAAATGTTGACCGAGCATGGCGTCACGCCGATCTTGAATCTGGATGGCGGATTCGATCCGGTTTGGCATCGAGCCATCGAAACGGTGAATGACCCTGCGCACGCGGATGGGTTCATCGTCGAGCAGACGCGGTGTGGCTATCTCTGGAACGGAACGACCCTGCGCAAGGCTGAAGTGGTCATCGTCCGCAACGATGACGCCAATGTCATCAATCAAACCTGAACCTGAAAACCGGAGGAGATGAAGATCATGGGAAAAATGGTGGGAATCGACTTGGGAACCACCAACACGGTGGTCGCGATCATCGACGGGCCGCGGCCTCGGGTGCTGGACAGTCAGGAAGGCAAGCCGCAGATTCGGTCGGCCGTCAGCCTGAAGAAACGCAAGGGCAGGAAGGGCGACCCGGGGACCGAGGAGATTCTGGTGGGCGACGCGGCGGTCGATAACTGGGGGATGGCGCCCAAGGACACGGTACTGTCGGTCAAGCGCCTGATGGGGCGCGGCGTGGCCGATCCCGAGGTGCAACGGATTCGCCAGCGGGCGACCTATGCGGTGGTCGAGCCCAAGGACGGCACCAAGGACAGCGTCCGCGTGGTCATCGGCGGCAAGCAATACTCGCCGATCGAGGTTTCCGCGATGATCTTGCAAAAGGTGAAGGAAACCGCGGAGTTCCGGCTGGGCGAGCCGGTGACCCACGCGGTGATCACCGTGCCGGCCTATTTCAGTCAGATTCAGCGCGACGCAACCCGCAAGGCGGGTCTCAAGGCAGGATTGAAGGTTATCAAAGTTCTCGACGAACCGACGGCGGCGGCGGTCGCGTTCGGGGTGGAATCGCCCGATGAAGAACCGCGCACGCTGGTCGTCTACGATCTCGGTGGCGGCACTTTCGACGTGTCCGTCCTGATGCTGGCCGGTAATGTGTTCGCCCCGTTGAATCTCGAAGGCGATATGTGGCTGGGCGGCGACGATTTTGACCAGAAGATCATCGATCACGCGCTCCAGCACATCAAGAACGAATACGAAATCGATCCCAGCCAGGACGGCCGGTTCATGGCCGAACTGCGCAAGGCGGCGCAAACCACCAAGGAACGGTTGACCGCCGCCAATAGCGCCGATCTGCTCATCACCGGCCTGTTGCGCGACGACGACGACAACCTGCTCGATGTCGATCTGGAAATCACCCGCAAGGAATTCGAGCGGCTGATCGTTCCGCTGGTGGGCCGCTATCGGGAATGCGCCTGCGGCGCCGCGAATTTGCGCGAAGACACCCACTGCGCCCAATGCGGGCAGCCGCTGCGCGGTCCCGAGCGGATCGGGAAATCGCTTCAGTTGGTTCACGAGGCGATCAAGAACGCTAACCTGACCACCGACCAGGTCGACTATGTGCTGATGGCCGGCAACTCGACCATCGTGCCGCTGGTTCAACGCGAAATGGAGGCGGAATTCGGGTCGGAGAAAGTGCTCCGCACGATCCATCCCAAGCATTGCGTCGCGCTGGGCGCGGCGATTACCGCGCGGTGGGTCGGTGATCGCGTCGTCTGTCAAGCGCCCGATCCCGCCGATCCGAAACGCGAGTGCGGTCACGTCAACGACCCCGACGCCGAAACCTGCGCCAATTGTGGCGCTCCTCTCAAATTGGCCGAGGAAACCGACTCGTTCGTTTCCGAGGAAACGCCCATCGAGGAATTTGATGCGCTCGCGACCCAACAAAAACCAAGAGAGGTCGGCAGAAAGGGACAAGTGGGCGGAATTGCGCCTTACAGCTACGGGACACAAACGGCCGGAGACAAGTACAACGTCTTCATTCAAAAGGGTGATCCTTATCCCACCGAGGACCCAAAGCCACAAACTTTTTACACTCGCATGCCGAATCAGCGGATCGTCAGTATCCCGGTCTACGGCGGTGACCACCTCGAAAAAGCCAGTGCCAACGAACTACAGGGCCAGGCGCTGGCGCTGCTTCCAGTGGCGTTGCCGCAAAAAACTCCTGTCCGGGTCCAGCTTATCCTCAACAGCGATGGCATATTTCAAGTGGAGGCATGGCTTGGGGACGGAACCCGTCTCAATCCTTGGGTCATGACCGGCGAATCCGACGCCAAGGCTATCGAAAACCTGGAGCAGCTCAATCAGCGACTGGTCGATCCAGCCACCAGGCAACGTCTCCCCAAGGTCGTTGCCGCGGCGGAACGCGAGCGCGACCAGGTTTATGTGCGGTTGCAGCGGCGTGAGTTTGACGAGGCGCTCCATGACATCGTGGAAATCAACCACGGATTGGACAACCCCCTTCCCGACGATGAGGATTTGCGGGAGAAGGCTGCAAATCTCATCCGATTCGCTGAGTTTGTCATGAGTCAGTATGGCGAGCTCATGACGGACCCGAATCAAACCTATCAGCTGACCCGCGTTGTCGAGGCAACCAGGAAGGCGCTTGATGCGAATGATCCGCGCAATTTGCAAACGCAAGTCAACGCGCTCGACAAGGCGACGGACGCCATTCCGGATGTTATCAGGCTTTTCCTGGGGATAAGAAGTGCCATTCTCTCGCGTATCCAGCCACGTGATCCCAGAAAGGCCGCTGGCCTGCTCAAGGAAGTGGAGGAGATTGAAAATGGGCTCAAGCGACAGGATTTTCAAGCACTCGGCAAACTGAATGGGCTTGCCGAGCGCATTGGGCAGGCGATCCAGGAGGTGGAGCCTGGCGGTGCTTGTTGTTCACAGGGTCATCCAACTCAAGGAAAGCGATTCTGCCCGACCTGCGGAGAAGATACCTGGATTCTTCATTGAGCATCGGCCCCAAGAATCTTTCATCCGATGATGGAGTGTGAAGAGCTGGGAGGCGTTTTTGTACAGCCTTGTTATGACCCAACTTACTGAAAAATCGTTCTCACTCCTACCCCTTGCTCGCTTGCGGGCGAGGGTTCCCATACCACTTCCAAAAGCGAAGAGAAAAACACTGAGGCAGGCGTGCCGCGATGAAAGACCCACTTCAGAAACAACCGACTCCCTACGAGATTTTGAGCGTCAGCCCCGACGCTACGGCAAAAGAAATTGACGACGCTTTTAAAAAAGGACTCGGCAAAAGTAAGAACGTAAAACAAAAGCAAGACGCCAGGCAATTCCTCCTCAGCCGGCCGTTGGATCGCGCGCTTCTTAATCTTTTCTTGTACGACGACGCGGTGCTGGAGAAGCTCGATCCCAATCCACTCCATGATCCTGACGCTCTCGATGTCTCGCAGCGCGCTGAAACAGCCAGCAAGTGGCGCAAGCAGTTCCGTGGCAGTACGTTTCCCGATCCAGGAATCGCCCGCGCGCTCGGTATTCTGTGGTACTGGTCAGCGTGCCAGGCCTCCGAACAGTTCGCCGAAACGGGCGCACAGAGCGATGGCGATATTTCAGCGTGGCAGGATTCATGGGAATCGGCCATGGGTTATTGGGCCTATGTCGCCACGACACCCGACTTCTGGGCCGAAAAAAGTCCGCCTTTCTCGCTGACCCAGGATGATATTCGAGCGGGTGTGCAACAACGCATCGCATCGGATTTGCATCGCTTCACCCAGCTTCAACGCGATGCGGGACACGACGATGCGGCCGATCGCTTCCAGCAGCTTGAAATGGACCTCATCAGGGAACTGGAAACCGCGAAAACGCTGCTTGACGCCAAGGCAAAGATCAATAAGAAATTTATCTGCTTCGGAAACCTGATGCTCGTTCGGATGAGGTTGGTCGAGCAAATCGTTGCCTATATCGACGAAAGGCTCCGTAACCCTCCCTCCAACGCCACTAAAGAACATCTTGATCTTCTACGCAAGCTCAAGGAAGACTTTTCGTCTTACGGCAACATCGCGGCGCTCATTAAGAACGGCCGCTTTGAGGCGGCGATCAATCAGATCGAAAGCCTATCGCCCAGCGAACGGGAATTACCTGAAGTTCTTGGGTTTGAGGCGCAAGCCCGTTTTCAGTTCGGGCAGCAGCTTGCCAGCGTCAATAAGCTTGATGAGGCCCTTGCTTGCTGGGAACGGGCGCTGCAATGCGCTCAGTCCGATAACCTGCGACGAGAAATTGCCGAGGCGGCGGAAGCGGCGTGTATCAATTTTTCCACGCAAAATCCACCTCGGGACGAGGCCATCCGCGTTTTCGAAAGTGGCTTTCGAATCGCTCCGCACAGCGAGAAGTTGCGGCTCAGACTCGCTGACCTGCTCACGCAGCGCGGCATCGAAGCAGTGGTCGAAGCTAAGAAAAAGGCGGAAAAGGAAGACCCGCCGAGCGAGAAAACCATTGAGATGGCCGAGCGTGGAATCGCCGATCTCAGGCGCGCCGCGAAGGAACTCGGATCCGAACCTGCGGCGAAGCCATACAAAGACGCGAGCGAGGTGCTCGAACGACTCAAATTTCCTCCCGAAATCAAAAAGCTTTGGGAAGAAGCCAACGAAGCAGGGGGAAGACAAGATTGGGAGCGGGCGATAGGGAAACTCCGAAAAGCGCTTAGGGAGCTTGCTCTTAAGCAACCTAATTCAAGAGCGTTGAATCAGCTCAGAAAGAATCTGTCGGTTTGTCTTAACAATTACAGCACGGATCGCTTCAATGTAGCAGCATCAGAACTGGTCAAAATGTTGGCAGGGGCTATAGATGCGGCGCGGATACCCCAAGGACTGGAAATGTTACGTGTTGCGCTGACACCTCAATGGAAATTGCTATATAGCGCCTGTACAACCCTGTGCGAGGCGATCCAGCTTGACCCATCAAACGACCATGCTCTCCAAAACCTTCGGGGCATTGAACAACAAATTTCACAACTAGAATCCTCAATCCCCACACAACTACAACCAAATGATCGCCAGAAACCTTCTATTTCCGCCGGAACCTTGAAGATTTTACAAGAGGCTTACGCGGCGCTGGAAAACGAAGACTGGGATCAAGCGGCGGATAAGTTTGAAAGAGCGATCAGCCAACTCGGCTCGCAAGCCTCGAAACATCTTCCCCGAGAATTTCCAATTTCCGCCGAAGCCCAGCAACTGTTAGACGAAGCCTACGCGGCGCGGGAACGCAAGAACTGGGATGAGGCGATAAGGAAGCTTGAAGAGGCGATTAGCTGCCTCGGTCGACGGGCATCGGAAAAAATTAAAAAAGATTGTAGTGATATCATTGCTCAGAAACTTTTGGACGAAGCTTACGCGGCGCGGGAACGCAAGAACTGGGATGAGGCGATAAGGAAATTTCAAAAGGCGATTAGCCACCTCGACTCACAGGCATCGGAAAAAATTAAAAAAGATCTTGAGGATGTCATTATTCACAAAAATTTGGATGAGGCTTATGCAGCCTGGAAACGCAAGGATTGGGATGAGGCGATAGAGAAGTTTCGTAAAGCTATCAATCTGCTTGGCCCACGAGCATCGGAAAAAATTAAAAAAGATCTTGCCAATGTCATCGCACAGCGTGGTATGAGCTACGAGGATGATGCGATGCAAACACCTGGCTTGGATCGGCAAAGCAGATTAGGACGGTTATATCCCGCCAGAGATGATTTTAATGAAGCTAAAAAACTTGATCCATCAAATGATTCCGTCACCAAACATCTTCGATACGTTGAAAAAGCCATCTCAGGGTTTGAGAGTCAGCTTGGCAAAAAATTTACAGTTATGTCTTCAATTTTTATCCTATTTAACCTTTTCATTTTTTTCCTATCTTTTGGAGTGGCCAGCTACGATCAAGGAAGCTCTTTTTTCTACGAGACCTACCTGCCGTCTAACCATTGGCTATTGGCGCTTCGCAGTAGTAGTGATCTCGGAATGTTTGCTGCCTCTTCCGCAACTTTGGTTTGCACGATTGGAATTTACTTATTGCTATTCGCCAATTGGTTCAGTTGGAATAGAAAGCCATTAAAAGCCATTTTCTTGATCTTTCCCGAGGTTATTCTCGGTGGGTGGTTGTTTATTTTTTTAGTGGGATTAATGTATATGCCAAACACTTTTGGCGACCAAAATAGATTTTCTGGCAGAGTTGCTCAGAATACTGCTGTAACGACATCCGCTAAAAACCGGATTCCAGAAAAACCAGTACCAAGGATATCGATGGAGTCTAGCCAGCAAGTCCTGAAGCAAAGAATTTTAGTCGATCAAGTCACGACAGCACTCATGAAAATCGACAGCAGAGTGTCCGATTCGGCAAGTGATCAGAAGCTAAGAACTGAGATCGACATACTCCAAAAGCAGTTACCATATCTGTCGAACGAAACCCGTTCGATGACCATGCTATTGATCGCAGCCGCGCTTGAAAGTCTTGGAGACCAAACCGCAGCTTTTTCTTATTACGCCAGGCTGATCCAAGGCGGCGGCCCATACGTCGCCACGGGTAAAATGCGAAAGTCCGAGTTGGATGCGATTGATCCAGACAAACTTGAGCAAGCCTACAAGGAGTCGCTCGAAAAACCGGCAACCGATGGATGGTTCCGCACTGCCGGTTCATGGGAAAAGACGACGACGCATCGTGCCGCCAACCTGGGCCTCGTCGACTTACGCAAGGATAATATTTCGATCCGCCTGCTCGACTGGCTTCGTTCCAACTCGCTATTTCCACTGCCATATGCCTACTTTTTTGCGCTAATCGTGCTGGCAATATTTATAAAGCTAATCGAATTACCTTTTCTCGTGACGATGATAAGAATAAACAGTATCCTGAAACCAGAAATCGAAAAAATCAGGCAAGAAAATGCTGGTAATTTAATACAGATGAATATCGAAATAGCCCAGTTGTACAAGAAACGCGGTATAAATTTCAAGCTAGAATCACTCCGCGAACTCATTGGCATCTTATTCGCCATCTGGATTTTATTGTCGCTACGCGCATGGGTACCTCAAATGGAACTGGATGGCGCAAAGTTTTTCTGGATTACGAACATTTTCAAATCCAGCCACAGCGTAATTATTGTGT
Organism: Candidatus Contendibacter sp.; assembly: GCA_029624675.1. Taxonomy (GTDB): domain Bacteria; phylum Pseudomonadota; class Gammaproteobacteria; order Competibacterales; family Competibacteraceae; genus Contendibacter. The sequence goes on along the minus strand of JARSSP010000059.1, from coordinate 42,653 downwards.
GGGTCACCATGGGGTTACCGCTCATGATTCTAATAAGTAAAAAGGGCAAATTCAATCAAGATTCCCTGATCACCTTGATAACTGGAAGCCTCATGGGCTTATCGTTAATCATCGTTCCAGCCATTGCATGGTTCTTTGATTGGCCCGCATATATGACTATTGCATGGATGCTGTTATGGGGAATTTCCGCAGGAATTCAACTGATCCTAGTTCTAATCATAACTAAGCTGGATCTTGGCAGGGCCTCAGGGAATTTCCCTCCCAAGGCGGATTTCGTCTGTAAAGCCGACTAGCAGTCGAATCGATTAAACTTTCCAAAGAGGAGCGCGAGCGATTGGATACGATGAACTGTCCGGTTTGTCCCGCCACCAACATTGCCGCGAATTACCTGACTTGCGAGAACTGCGGGGCCGATCTTGCGCCGATCCGTCGAATACGCGAGCTTGCCGCCTGGCGTTACAACACGGCGCTTGCATTTGCCAGCCACGGCGATCATTCCGCGGCAATTCGCGAATTGCAGGCGGCGCTCGGCGCGGATCCCTCGGCGGCGCCGGTACGAGTCTTACTTGGAAAAGTGCTTTGGAAAACCGGGCGTACTGGCGAAGCCATCGACGAATGGCGCCGTGTTGCCGACGAGCATCCCAATGATGACAACGCGAAATCCTTGCTGGCCCAGGCAAATCGGGCGCGGGCGCGGCGATTTCAGACTCTTGCGTTCGCTGCGACCCTTGGCGCGGCGACGCTTGCTCTCTGCTCTTTTGTGGTGGGTCGGATAACCGGCGACGAACACGGCCCAGTCCACGCGACGCCGAGTGCCGCCGCATTGGAACCTCGGCCAACCATCTTATCCGAAACCAAACAGCCGGATGAGGTGGCGATTTCGGCGAGTGCCGGTCAACCATCGGATACGCAAGCCTCCACCCCACCCAATCCGGTGGGCGTCGACAGTCCGGTTCTTGTCCAATCGCTTACTTTAGCTGAAGCGGAAAGCAGGGTATCGACGCCGACATCGCAAACTACCGACCCGTTGGCGGTTACGCCCGCGACGACGCCCGACGCCGACGAGGCCGCTTCAAAAACCATCGGCAACCTCTCTATCGCGCTTGGGGCGCTCAAAGGACTCCACGTCGAACAGCTAAACGATACGATTCGCGTAACGCCAACCAGTGGGTTGTTCCCCTCCGGTTCCGCCGATGCGGATCCGCTTGGCGCTGCTCTTCTCCAGTCCATCGCCGAAGCGTTCAAGGCTACCGCCGAACCGGTGCGGGTGCGCGTGGTTGGATTCACCGATACCGTGCCGTCACGGCCGGGAGGTCGTTGGGTCAAGAACGGGCAACTCGCCCTTTACCGCGCCGCGAACGCAGTCGTCGCGATGCAGAATGAAGACCAGCACGAGTGGCTCGCCTCCATCGGCGACGAGCGCCACGCCCCGTGCCCGAACGATTCGGATGCCAGCCGACGATGCAATCGGACCGTCGTCATCGAAATCCACGCCGCAAGCCATTCTCGGCAGGATAGGGGTATTTCTCGATGAAAACCAAGCTAATGGCCATAGTTGGTTTGACGATGTTTCTTATTGACTCATCGATGGCCGACAATGTCTATCGCTGGACTGATCCAGCCACCGGAAAAATCCTGATGACCACCACCCCACCGGAATACTGGGTCAAGGAACAGAGGCCAGCGGGTAAATTACCCAATGGAGATGTCATTGAGCTTATATTTGACCCTAATGATCCTAAAATAAAAGCGTTAATCGAAAACCGCAATAAAAGGGAAATTGAAAGATATCCTGCTGTCGTTGAGCAAGCCAAGCCGAAACCGGCGATAGAAATGGAAGACATGGAGGCGAAGGCGAAGGCGAAGGCGAAGGCAGAAATGGAGAACAAGAGAATTTCGGCCGAACTGGCTAAACAACAGGCCGCTTGGGAAAAGGAAATGGAACAGCAAGCCGCCAGGGAGAGGGAAGTGGCGCAGCGGGCCGCCAGGGAGAAGGAAATGGCGCAGCGGGCCGCCAGGGAGGTGGAGAGAAGAAAAGTCGAAACCTTGCAGTCCGACTACTTGATCCTTGACTCGTGTTTGATTGTCACGGCGCATGAGGGCGATATGGACGCCGTAAAATATTTGATGGATATCGGTGTTAATGTCAACACGAAATCGAAAAATGGTGGGCTGACCGCTTTAATGGTAGCCACCATGAACGGTAATACGAAACTTGTGAGCCTGTTGCTGGAGAGAGGAGCGGATGTGCATGTAAAAACCGATGAGGGTTACACGGCCTTGATGATGGCGTCGAATCTGGTCGATATCGACATTGCAAGATTGTTGCTCAGCAAGGGCGCCAACGCTCATGAAAAAAGTACGAGCGGCTTGAGCGCCTTTGATATCGCATCGAAAAACAGTAATCCGGAAATCATGAAAATCCTGTTATCCCGAAGATGAAGACCCCCGCCCGATGAACGCTATCCATTGCACATATCTCCAACAAATTGATTTTGTTAGTATTGAAAACCATGGAATCCCCTTCCCCCTTGTGGGCACCTGATTACCCACAAATCATCCGGGAGGGATGAAGGCTTGTTTGGCAGCGGCGATACCGATGGCGAAGGCGTGGAGTTGCAGGAGTCTCAGGTAGATCACCAAGGCGCGTTCGAGCCGTTCCAGCGTCCCCAGTTGCAGGGCTTCCACCCGGCAACCCGATTTCAAGATGCGGAAGAAAATTTCCACCCGCCAGCGGCGGCGATACCAGTCAATCAGTTCGACCACCGCGTCCAAGGTTTCGGCGGTCCGCTTGGTGAGCAACCGCCATTCGATGGGCTTTTCACCGGCGGGTGGCTGTTCTTTACGGGCCAGGATCGCGGTAACTCTTGATCCATCTTGGACGCGGGCGTTCGCTGCGTGAGGCGGTTGTCCGTACTAAGAAGACGAATCTGGCCGATTTATCCGACGTGGCTTTGTTAAAACGGAGTGGAATTAATGGTGATGGACAAAGCAAATGCCCCATTAGCCTTTGCGCAAACACCCTTGCATGCATGCTTCCGCGAGGGTAGCGTCTCGCCCAATCCACCTGTCGTGCGGTTGGATTTCCTATCTCTTTACTGGCTACCAGTCGGCGGTCGCGCGCGCTCAACTCGGCGCCTGTGCCGAGCCGGTAGCGTTACGTAACGGTCATCGCGTTTCGAGCTTTCCGCGAATCGTCGAGGCGATGACCGTGCCCTCTTCCCCGCCCTCTTGCCGCAAGAGGGCGCGGGGAGCTTTGTGAGTCGCCGCGCGACTATTGCGTGGCTCTGGACCGCCGGGCATTCCCGCTACCGGTCAGTAAGTAACCGTATCGACCACGTTCTTGATCGTGATCTGATCGATCCATGCTTTCGCAAAAACGGTGCTGCACGTGTTCGAGTACGCCGCCACCTCAAGCGTCAGCACGACCGTCTGACCGGCGAAGCGCGACAGATCGATCGCCGTCTGGCGCAACCATTCGGTTTCCTGGTGCAGCATCCCGATCGCGGTGACTTCGTCCACCACCACGCCGTTCGCCAGTACGCGGAAACTGGCGCTCGTATAGTCATTAACGGCGGCACGGAGGTCCAGCCGCCGCACGTAGCTCAGCTCGGGCCGCGCGCCCAAGGTGATCCTTCGGCTGATCGAGTGCGCCCGCGCGCCAAGTACGCCGTTGTCGCCGGAAGAAGCATGACCATACAACATCGAGCCGCCGCGGAAGGCGCGCGGGTCGTCTCGCAGCAGTTCCCAGCCCGACCCCTCCCAGCCTGACCCATTTACCGTTGCGGGAGAAATGGAAGGCTCAGCACGCTGCGCGATCTCCTTCCACGCTCCCGCCGCCTCCAGCGCGGTGGAAATGATCCCCGGAATGTCAATGCCGAGTGGCGCGTTGCTTTCCGATCGGCGACCCGCGCCGCCCTTTAGCAAACCCGCCGCTTCAAGCGACGCGGAAATGATCCCGTGCACGTCGATGCCGAGCGTCCGCCCGGCGGCGCCTCGCCGCTCGTTGCCCGAGGCATCGCCCGCACGAGCCGAAGCGGTATCAGACGCCGTATGTGGCCCGGACTCGCGCGATTCGGAGCCGACCGCCGGCAACCAAAGAGCCTGCACCGCGCCGGGCGCGTTAGCGTTAGCAGCCACCTCTGCAACTTCGCCAGTGGCGACTTCGACAGCGGCTGGCTGGCTGGCCAGCAGCCCCCAGAAATCGGCGATGCGGTGCGTCGAGGAAATGCCGACCGCATTGAAGAACGGGGCTGCGGTTCCGCACTGGTGCGGCTCGGCTCCAGGATCGAGCGCCGCGCCGTGCGACATGCCGGTAATCGTGTAAGACTCGATCAGCTCCTCGCCGTCGACTCCGTGCCAGACGCGACGCGGATGACCGCCGACGCTCGTTTCCACCGTCGGGCGGGCGTCGAGTCCGTGTACGTGGCTCCATTGCTTGATCGTCTCCTCGGCGTTGACCGGCTTGACCGCCGTATCGGCGTCGCCGTGCCAGACCGAGACGCGCGGCCACGGCCCCTCGTGCGAGGACGCGCCGCGCACGAGGTCGCCCCACTCGCTGGCAGGCCGGCAACGTCCCTGGAAAATGCTTTCGAGACCTTCCTGCAACCCGCTGGCGCTACGGTAGGGAACGCCAGCGATCACCGCGCCTCCGGCAAAGACGTCGGGGTACGTTGCGAGCAACACGTTGGTCATCGCGCCACCCGAAGATGTGCCGGTGACGAACACGCGCCGCCGATCGATTCCATGTCGCTGCGCCATCGCTTCGACCATCTGGCGAATCGATTCGGGCTCGCCGCGCCCCCGTTCGTTGTCTTCCGGGCGAAACCAGTTGAAGCAGCGCAAGGGGTTATTGTTCAGTTGCTGCTGCGGAAAGAGCAAGGCAAACCCGTGCCGATCGGCCAGCGTCGACCAGCCGGAGCCCTTGTTGTACGAAGTCGCGCTCTGCGTGCAGCCATGCAGCACGACGACCAGCGGCGCGTTGCGCGGCAACTGCTGCGGCAGGTAGGCGAACATGCGCAACTCGCCCGGATTGGCGCCGAAATCGGTGATTTCGATCAGCCGGTGCTCCTGCTGGTCGACCTGGTCGGACCACGCTTCCACCGTGGCCAGAGCCGACAGCAACTTCTCCCAACGGCTGCCGTGCGGCTTGCTGGCAGCGTGTTTCGCCATTTGGGCAATAGTGGCCACGCGGTGGCCGAGTTTGTTCAGCATCAGGCTTCTCCTGTCATCCGACGAGGTAGTAAGCAGGCCGACTTCGATCAGCTTTCGGCCCGGCAGAAAGACGGTGTGGAAGAGGCCCGGATCGGCACTCCCACCGCATTGCGGATCGAGCCAGGCGGGCGGAGCAGCCTCCGGCGCCAGACCGTATGTATGACTGATCACTGCCCGCCTGCCCTGCCATCGGGTCACGAACTGCAACGAGGCGACTGGACAACCGCGTTGAATCGAGACGCCAAACAGCTCCGCCGAGACCAGCGACCGCGCTTCGTCCGCGCAAGCCAGTTCGAGCAGGCCACCCAACGCCTCGCCAAAACACAGTCCTTCAAGCTTGAGCAACAAACTTCCGGCGCCGCCGTCGTCGGCAACTGACGCCGGCGGACCGAACAGAACTCGCGGCGCGTGCTGGCCAAAGGCCATCGGCACCAAGCCGAAATAGCAGCGGATGGCTTCGATCGTATGCGACTGCTGCGGCGCAGCCATCGCGCCGATCAACAGCCGCGCCGCGTATTCCGCCGTTGCCGGCGGCGACCCTCGCCCGCGCGGCCCGGCCGCAACCAGCCCGCTGCTTACCAGCAGAGTGACGCGGAAACGCAAGTCGCGCCGCGACTCGCCGAGGATGTCGGCAAGCCTCTCGCTGAATTCATAACGTGCCAACGTGTTCGAAATGCCCATTGTCGTCCGCGAGCCCCCAAGGAAATCTCGCAAGTGATTTCGTCACCCGCGAAGAGTAATACGGCCACCAGCAAAATGCACGTCTTTTTTGAGTAAGTGACGTATAATTAATTTATCCTCAATCCGAGGCGTTCCTCGGCAGCGCGAAACCTTGCAGGAGATCCAGGCAATCGCGCGCGGCGGGGTAGCTCATGGCCGAAGATGCCCGACGGCTAGGGCTCGCCGCACCGGCCCGTGACGCGGTCAGGCCGGGCTGCCGTCACCGTAAAATTCCTCCCAAAGATCGACGCCGTCGGCCCAGGCGGCGAGCCACCCCTCAAAGCTGTCCCGGTGCGGAAGGAAGCACCGCGACCAGTCGTCGTCGTGCATGTTAGGGTCGAAAACGATGACCGGATGCGGCGCGCGCGCGCAGTCCACGCAACTGTAGATGGCGCAACCCCAGTGACAGACGGGCAGGAGCCCTTCGGGCCACGCCCAGGACGGGTCGTCCGGATCGAGCTGCCGGTACAGCGCGTAGAGTTCGACGGCGTCGTATCCCTGGTCGTCCGTGGCGCCGCCGGCCACGCCCAGCAGCCCGTAGCCGGGACCGTAACCGCCGTTGCCGATTTTCGCGTAAAGCGCCACCAACAACGCGGGGAGGGAAAAGCCGAGCGCGCGTTCGGCGCGGGACCGCGCGTCGGCCTCCAGCGGCGGCGCGATCTCGGGCGACAACAGCTCGCCCATGTCGATCTGAGTCGCTCGCGCCACCGCGCGCTTTTTGATCTTGTGCACCCAAAGTTCAGACATGCGATACCTCCTGCCTTTCCCGACGAATGGACGCCTTGACGTGGCCGACTGCGCGCGACCGACCGGAAACGCGGTCGCCAACGCGGGACGCCCGATTCGGCTCGAACCGGCGTGAGATGGCCACCCCGGTCTCGATGAGCCGGGCGCGGAGGTAGCGCCCACATGGCTATCGCCCGGTGCTCCTAGTCTCTACTCAACTTGGCAAGCCATGGCCAACTTGAAACTTTCTTCTTCTACTGGAACAGTACACCACTCCAATCATTTCAGGAGACCATCATGGGACTGTTCGATTTCGTTCTCAATCAGGGTAAGAAGCTGTTCGGCGCGGGCGACGACCCCGCCGCCAAGATCAAGCAGGAAATCGAAGCGGCCAATCCCGGCGTCAAGAATCTGGGCGTTGAATTCAAGGACGGCCAGGTCAAGTTGTCCGGGGAGGCGACCAGCGCCGAAGCGATGGAAAAAGCGGTTCTGATGGCGGGCAACGTGCAAGGCGTCGCCGGGGTTTCCGCCGATCAACTGCAAGCGCCGCCGCAAACCGGCAAGGTCGAGTATTACGTGATCCAGAAAGGCGATACGCTTTCGGCCATCGCCAAGAAATTCCTGGGCAATGCTTCCGCCTATCCCAAGATTTTCGAAGCCAACCGCGAGGTGATCAAGGACCCCGACTTGATTTATCCGGGCCAGAAAATCCGTATTCCGTTGGGCTGAAATCCGGGTTTGCCCGGTATCGAAATTTTACGCGGCGGGGCCGGCCCGCCCGCGCTTCTCGCCCCCTCCGGGCGCTGCGCGCGCGGTCTGGCCGGCCCCGCCTTTGCTTTGACCGGCCTGCTTGTCTTGCCGGAGCTCGGGACCTAGGGCCAGACGGAAGCCGATGTAGTGGGAGCGGTTGCCGGGCTCGTAGCGGATGCGGTACGCGGAGCGCGCGTTGCGACCGAGGTTGAACCAGGAACCGCCCCGCAGGACGCGCCTCCCGCCGGTTTTCGGGCCGGTTGGGTCGACCGTTGGACCCTCTGGATAGCTCCCGTACCCATCCTGGCACCACTCCCAGACGTTGCCGTGCATCTCGTATAGCCCCCAGGGATTGGCCGGCAGCGAGGCGACTTCGACAGTTTCGCCGCGATCCAGCCCTTGCTTGCTCCCACGATAGGGATAGTTGCCGTTGTAGTTCACTTGCTCCGGCGTGATGTCCTCTCCGAAGGAGAAGGGCGTGGTCGTTCCAGCCCGGCAGGCGTATTCCCATTCGGCTTCGGTCGGCAGCCGCGCTTCCAGTTCCGGCACCGTGCCGTTGATGCGCTCGATGAAATCCTGAACCTCGTTCCAACTCACGGTCTCCACTGGCCGCCGTTCGCCCTTAAACCCACTGGGATTTTTCCCTGTCACCGCTTGCCACAGCGCCTGAGTGCAGGCGGTCTCGGCCAGCCAGAAGCCACGAGTCAAAATCACTTCGTGCTGAAGTTCATCGTCGAATCGATCATGCGAGCCCATCAGGAACCGTCCCGACGGCAACCAGCGGAAAGCCTGGCGCACGCCTCGATAGGTCAAGGATTGCCACAATCCGTAGGGGTCTTCGCCCCAGTCGCTGGCCCAAGGGGCAGGGAAGTGCTCCGGTGCGGGACCGGGCGGCGGGGTGGGGGCGGGGTTCTTCACGCCCACTCTCTCCCGGATTTCGAAGAAGGCGGCCGACCGGCGAGCGTTCGAGAGGCATCCGCTCTCCCTACCAGCACGCCGGTGGCCGTTCGCTTTTCGCCCGCCAAACGGCGGGACGGGATGGGGGTCTGGTCCATGGGGCGGCATCCACCACCCCGTCGAGCTAGGGCCAGACGGAAGCCGATGTTGTGGTTGCGGTTGCCGGGCTCGTTGTGGTTGCGGTACGCGGAGCGCGCGTTGCGACCGTTGTTGATCCAGGAACCGCCCCGCAGGACGCGCCTCTCGCCGGTTTCGACTCCCACCCTTACACCTCCGGCGCGGGATGACGCGCCAGTTCGTTGCGCCGCCAGTTGCGGCCGTCCGCATGGAGGGTGATGGCGCGCGCGGCATCATACCCCCGTTGCAGGGTCAAAGCATCGATTTGCCCCTCGCGCCAAGCCATCTCCCACGCGGCGCGGCGTTCCTGGTAGCGTTTGCGCCGTCGCGCGTTCAGACGCAGCGCGCCGGGCGACACGCGGTAACCGCAGAAGCCGACCCCGTGGCTGGAACGGTTGATTGGGCTGAACTCCTTCAGCCGCAGCAGGCGCTCTCGGCCCAGCCAGTCGCCGACCGCCGCCAGGGTTTCCCGCGCCTGCTCCCGGCTGTCGCACCACCAGAGGATGTCGTCCATGTAGCGCACTTCGGCGCGCGCGCCGAGTGTTTCCAACAGCAGGCGATCCAGGCCATCCAGGTAATAGTTGGCGAAGTATTGCGAGGTCAGGGAGCCGATGGGCAAGCCCTTGCCGGGCGCGGTCTCGTGGCCGGCGACGATGCGTCGCAGCAGGTCCATGAATCCCGCCCCCTTGAAACGCCGGTCCAGCACATCGAACAGACGCGCGTGGTCGATGTGCTCGAAATAGCCGCTCACGTCCACCTTGACGTACCAGGGAAAGCGTTGCAAGGCGGCTTGTACGGCCCGGACCGCCGCCAGCGTTCCCTTGCCCGGACGGCAGGCGTAGCTGGTGTCGGTCATGGCCCGCTCCAGCACCGGACCTGCGGGAAGCATGACGGCGTGATGCAACACCCGGTCGGCGAAGCAGGCGGCGTGAATGACGCGCGGCTTGGGGTCGCGAATGCGGAAGCGGCAATATTCGCCGCGCGGCGCGCGGCCGGCCACGATGTCCTCGGCTAGGACCGCCAGATGCGCTTCGAGCCGATCCAGAAAGGCGCGCACCACGGGCCGTTCGCGTTTGCCGCGCGCCGCGCGGGCCGTCGCCTCCATCAGGTTGGGGATAGCGGCCACTTCGGCCAGTTCAATCCGCACTCGGCGCACGGTCGCCCTCTTTGGTCGCGGTGGTTTTGGCGGAGTCGGCCAGCACTTTTAGGAAAGCGGCGGCGTACTTTTCCACCCGGCTTTTGCCGACGCCCTCGATAGCGGCCAGATCCGCAACGGTGCGCGCCTTGCCGCGCACCATGGCCGCCAGTTGTTCGTTGGTGAACAGGGCGTAAGCGGGCACGCCCTCCGCTTCGGCCAACTCCTTGCGCAGCGTCCGCAGGGCGGCGAACGTGGCGAAGTCGCGCTCGTCGAAAACCTCGCGATAATCGATCTTGGCCTTCTCCGGTCGGCCGGGAGCGCCGACAGGCTTCGAGGCGGACGCGCCGTCCCGATAGGCGACGGAAAAAGCCCAGAAGCTGTTGCCGCCGTCGGCGACGAACTGGCGATCCACCGCTACGATGCGCCGCTCGGCCAGGAACCGGTTCAGGATTTCGGTTTCGGCGGCCGGGTCTCGGGCGAGAATATGGAAAAAGCGATATTTCATGGTCGCGTTTCACTGGTTATTTGCGCGCGGCGGGGCCGCCCCGCCCTCGCTTCTCGCGCCCTCCGGGCGCTTCGCGCGCGGTCTGGCCGGCCCCGCCCTCGCCTCGACCGGCCTGCTTGTCTTGCCGGAGCTCGGGACCTAGGGCCAGACGGAAGCCGATGAGGCGGAGGCGGTTGCCGGGCTCGAGGCGGTTGCGCGACGCGGAGCGCGCGGAGCGACCGATGAAGATCCAGGAACCGCCCCGCAGGACGCGCCTCTCGCCGGTCTCCGGGCCGGTGGGATCGACCACCGAACCCTCAAGATAGTCGCCGTACCAGTCCTGGCACCACTCATAAACATTGCCGTGCATTTCGTATAACCCCCAGGGATTGGCCGGCAACGAGGCGACTTCGATGGTTTCCTCACGATACCGCCCTTTCTGGTTCCCGCGATACGGATGGTTGCCGTCGTAGTTTACTTGCTCCGGCGTGATGTCCTCGCCAAAGGAGAAGGGGGTGGTCGTCCCAGCCCGGCAGGCGTATTCCCATTCGGCCTCGGTCGGCAGCCGCGCTGCCAGCCCCGGTACCGTGCCGCTGAATCGCTTGATGAAATCCTGAACCTCGTTCCAGCTCACTAACTCCACCGGCCGCCGGTCGCCTTTAAAGTGGCTGGGATTTCCTCCCATCACCGCCTGCCACAGGGCTTGAGTGCAGGCGGTTTCGGCCAGCCAGAAGCCCCGCGTCAGAATCACTTCATGCTGAAGTTCGTTGTCATAGCGCCCATGCTCGTTTGTTGGTGAACCCATCCAAAAACGACCGGGCGAAATCCAGCGCACGCGCTGAGTGACGCCACGGATGCTGAAAGCGGCGAAAAGCCCTTTACCGTCCCGCCCCAAAGTGTGCGCCCAGACTGGCCGCGAAAACGGTTCGATGACCAGTTCATCGCTATCGGTCGTCAATCGATAGCCGGTTTCGTTGACCGGCAGGCCGGCGCTATCCACCAGCGGCAGGCTGGCATCGACCGCCCCCGGCCGACTCTCGTTGAACTGCATCATCGGGCGGCGAGTGGAAAAATCCGCGATGAGGCTACCGCTGGCGTAGGCGCGCTCCGCGCGAGCGGCGGCTTCAACCTCAAACCGCTCCCCCCGCTGGACCAGGCGCCAGGTCTGGGGTTGCTCCGGGCGATCCAGGGCAGCCAAGGCGCGATGGATGTCGAGCCCAGCGGGCAGTTCCCCGCCTGCGTCCGCGATTTCCGGATTGGCTAGCACCCAGAGCGCCTCAAAGCGCGGGCTATGGTTCCAAGCGGCCGGGTGCATCCGCCGCCCACACCGGTTGGCCCAGGTGCTTAGGAAGCGGGTCAACTCCGCCTCGTTGCCCGACTGTTCCCGCGCCTGTTTCAGGGCGGCGGCGACTCGATCCATGAAAGCCTCAACCTCCGGGTCGGTGCGGCCCTCCATCGCGGCGTACAAAGCACGTTCCTCCATCCGCACCGCTAGGGAAACCTCGTGCTGTTGGGCGCGGATCAGGTTCCAGGCCAGGCGACGCGCGTCGGGGTCCAGGCCGCGAAAGGCTTCGCGCAAGGGTTCAATGGCCTGGATATCGCCCGGCAGCAGGGCAAAATCGCCGCGACGGAATGCGGGATGCAGCCAAGCCGCCGCCTCGCTGCCCACGTCCGCTTGCTCGACCGGCAGGGCATGGCGCAAATGGCGCAACAGGGCCGGGGTGATGCCGATGCAGGCGGAGAGCAGGGTCAGCAACAGCTTGGCACCCGCATCCCGACTGGCTTCCTCGCTGATGTTCACCGCCCGCGCCGGCCAAGGACGCGGTCCCGTGGGGCGCGGCGGAACGGGGGCGGCGCGGTCCAACACGACCGGATAGAACAGCCCGGCCAGAGCCGGATTCCACCAGCGAGCGGGGCAGGGCGTCAGCGCCACCGGTAGGATGCCCCGCGCCGCCAGACGACGGCCCAAACTTTCCCACGGTCGCCATTGTTCTTCCGTGCCGAGACAACCCAGATCGCCGGCAATCAGCACCGGCGTTTCCGGCGGCGGCGGAACGTAGGGCTGGTGCGCTCCCCAGCCCTTGTCTTCCCAACGCTGCACCGGTCCGGCGGGGCCTTGGGTCATGCACAGGATGTCGAGGCCGGTTACGCCACGCAACCGAGGCAGCTCGGTCTTGAGAGCGTTGAAATCGCTCCAGAAAGGATAAAGGCGCGGGTGCAGATCAAGAATCAACTGGCCTTGCGGCGCCCAGTGCAGGCCTTTGAGACGCGGTAGGCGCCGCAGGGGTCGGCGACGGGCGACAGCCGCCACCACGCGGCGCAAGTCGATGCGGTGGCGTTCGGCGTATTCTCCCAGCGCGGCGCGCAGAAACGGCCAGAGGCGCGGCCAGGGCATCAGGGGCGGACTCGGCCCGAGGTGAGCGACCGACTCTTCTTCGTCCGGTGGAGGCAAAACCTCGACCGGTGACGGCGGTGGCGGTGCCAAAGCACGACGTTTCACCAGCCGATAATGACGGTGGCGCACTCCCCCGGCCACTGGCTTTGAGGTCACAATCCCATCAATATGATCGCGGCAGATCACCGTATCGGACAATACCTCAATATCATCCGGTTCTTTCCGATAACCCATCGCCTCCGCGACACGCCGGAAACGGGTTTCATCTTCCAACTTGGCGTACAGGCGGATCAGGTCCGCCCGGCCTACGTTGGTTCGCCCAATGTGCTGGCGGTCCGCGTCGGGGCTGGTCATGCGCCCGTGGTCCCGGCTTTATCGAGTGCGAAGCTGGCGATGCGCTTGAACAGCTTTTCCTGAGCGGCCTTGTCGGGGCCGCAAGCCTGCACCAGGGCGCGCAAGATATCCAGATATTCGGCCTGACCCGGCTTGTATAAACCTCGTTGAATTGCCCTGTCGCGGTCCTCGAACAATTTGTTGGCCACCTTAATGCGAATGCTTTCAGCGCAATCCTTCCCGAAGTGCTTCTCGCCTCGCTTGACCAACCAAGCCACCAGAGCATCTTGTTCCTTGGGCAACTCCAGGCGCAGCACCATACAGCGGCGCAGAAAAGCAGAGGGTAGTTCGCGTTCCTCGTTGGTGGTGATGACCACCAACGGCGGCGGAACACCCGCGCGCAAACCCACGGGAGCGTCCAACCACGGCACCGGAAAAGCGCCGTTGCCGAGCGTTTCCAACAGGCTGTTGGGCAGGTCCGCCTCGGCCTTGTCGATCTCGTCGATCAGCAGCACGCTGCCCTGTTCCGGCTGCCAACCCTCGGGCTTAAAGGGCGGATTGGCCTTGCACAGACTGTATTTAGTGACTTGCTCCTGAGCGGATTGCCAGTCGAACGCCCACCAGAGCGGACCGGGAATCAGAAAGCGGCGCGGGTCAAGACGCTCCTGGGAAGTTAGTTCGGAAGGCACCGAGGCGAGTACCTGCGCCTCGCCCAGCCGGGCGACGGCGTCGTATTCCCATTGCAGGTCCTGGGCCTCGCTGCGCGAATGAACCACTGTGGCGATAAACGAACGCTTCAGAACTTGGGCCGCCGCCCTCGCCAACTGGCTTTTGCCCGCGCCAGGTTCGCCCCGGACCAGCAAAGGGCGCTCGGCGGCGAGCGCGGCCAGCACGGCGTCGGCGCTCTGCGGGTCGAAAAGATGCACCGAGACAGGCCAGGTGCCGCAGCGGTCCAGGGGGATGGGTTCATCGACGGGGAGGTCGGGGATCATGACAGTTTCTCGATTTCTTCCAGGAATCCGTAGATGGCGGAAGCCAGCTTGCTGGGCGGAATCACGAACACGCGGTTATCGGGCTCTCGGCCGCTGTGGATGAAAATCAGAAGCAGTTGGGGAAGTGCGGTATGGATGGCCTCGATCACCGCTCGCGAGCCGAGCGCGCAATCCGGGTCGTTCCGGTCGACGATCAACCGCAGGCGCCGATTCTTCTCTTCTCGTTCGTCGTCCAATCTGGCATTGAGATCCTGTTCTTGGGTCAAGGACAGCTTCGTTGGGACCGAGACGTGAAGAATTTTCTGATAAGCCAAGCGTCGGACGTAATCGACCGCGCGCCCGGTTTCCGGTTTGGTGGGATCATCAAAACCCAGTTCTTGCAGGTTGCCGGGGGTGATATCGTCCGCACCGTAGCCGTAACGAGTTTTCTCGACGACAAATTCGGCCTTGTTTCCTCGCCAGCGGGCCATCAATACCTCAACGCAAGGGTTACGACCCAGAGGAATCTCGAACGTGACCTCATCAAACCATGTCTTGGCCAGCTCGGCATCCTCGCGCTCGTAACCTTCCATGACCGTGGTGATCACCATCCAGCCCAGGATATCCAAGGCCCGTTCCCGGAGAGCCGAAATATCTCCCCGCTTCTTGGCCGCATCGACCAGAGCGGCCTTAACGGATCGGATAGCCGCGCGAACGTCGCCGTCCGGCGCGCACAGCCATTGTGCGAGCTCCGTCGGTTTCGCGCCGTTAACTTTCGGCTGACGGGCGAGCGCATCGCGGAGGGCGGGGATCAAATCGAGAGACTCGGCGATGGCGGCGATGGCTTTAGGCGGGATAGTGCGTTTTCCATCGCTTGAAAATTCTTCTTGCGAAGTTTCGCCACGATTATCCGCCTTGCCTCGATTCGTCGAAGATAGCTCAAACTCGGCCTCACCGTTCGGACAACCCGGCTGGTTGCGGTCGATAATCCAGGCACCATGAATCCACGCTCGGTACAGAACCTTGACGCGGCGTGGCCGAAGATGGAGTTCGATCCACTGGAAAGCGTTCGGGTAGCGACTGTTTTCGTAAACGCAGCCGGCGGCTACTTCCAGGCAGGCGCGGGATGGGTCTGGCGGAACAACTCGCTCGGTCAGCGGCTGGTGCAGATGGCCGCGCAGCAGCAGATCGCGGTGTTGGTGGATCGTCGAGCGCGCTTCGTGACCGTCGAATTCGGCGAAGTAGTCCCAGGGGTGGTGTAGCAGCGCCAGGCGCCAGTCGGCATCGTCGGCGTTTTGGTGAAGAACCGTCTGGTTGACTTGGTAACGCCCCAGCAGCAGCCGACCGCGATCTTCATCGCCACACGCCATCCAGGCGGAGTCAAGTCCGGCGACGTGCAGGCGAGTTCCATGGATTTCGATGGATCGCTGCCACCAGGGCAGTGGTTGCGCCTCGCCCAGCCACCTGCCGAGGAACTCCAGGTAAGCGGCATGGCGTTTCAGCAACACGTCGCGCTGTCCGGCGTCACCGAGGATTTCAGCGATTTGATTTTGGTTTTTGATCGCCAGGGGTCAACAACTTCTCTTGAACAGCTTTGGCCGCAAGATCGACTTTTTTGCGGTCCACATCGTGGTTGCCGGGCACCAACAGCAGCCGATCCTGAGGAAAGTCCTTCGGTAACGCCGGCCACAGTTGCTGGTCCAGCCAGTTGCGCGCCAGTTGGTACTCGTCGGACGTGCCGGCGAAAGCTAAGTCGCCGGTGATTGCCACCAAGTCGGGGATAAGCCCGTTTTTAACTTCCTCGGTGATGAATTTGGTCAGGGCTCGCAACACCGGGTCCACATCCCAAGCCTTGTCGGCCCTGAAGTGGATGTCGGACAGATGCAGGATACGGATCGGTCGGTCGTCGTTTGGTGTGGGCATCGGCGCGGAACCTCCTAGTTCGGCGTGAAGAGCGGGTGATCCAGGGTGGAGAAAGGGACAGATGCGCGGTGGGCGCTGCGCTATAAAGATGTTCCTGGATTTAAGGGGAACATCGTGTAAGTCGTCAACGTCTGTCAACTTCGGAATAACCCTGCTGTCGCGTTGTTCGGTGCTAAAGAGGATGGATGGCGCTTCTTTTTTGGGATGCTCAAGACAGCGGTTTGAACGAATTCTTCTCCTTGATGGCGTCTTTGTTTTTCGGGTTGACGGTGGGTGGGAGATGGTGGTGCCCTGTTGGTGGCGGGTGGAGTTTTTGGGTTTTTTTGCCTGGGGGTTCTGAGAAGGATTTCCGAGGAAAGCGCCGCCACTTAAGCTGGGGGATCTCCGACACTAATTTTCGCCGGCGAAAGGGGTCGGCGAATGAACAAACACCTGTCGCAAAACCTGCCGACAGTTAACCGGCGCCGCAGGTGGGCGAATTGGGCGAGTTGGGCTGGGTCCGGCGGCTTCGGGGCTCGCTCGGCGCTGTCGAGGGGCGAAAGGCGGGGCGGAGGCGCCGGAAGAGGGCGAGCGGGGCTCACGCGAGCAAACGAAACTCGCGCCGGCGGGGTAGGGCGGTGGAGGAGGGGGGCCGGGGCTGGGGCGGTCTCGCCCTAGCTCAGGCGGGTGGTCGCCCTTTGAGCAGGTTCCGCAGCGTGCCCAGGGTGGCCCGGGCGGTCTCGCGCCGCGCCGCTTCGGCGGGGTCGGCCTCGGCGGTGGTGGCGGGTTCTGCGGCGGCAGCGCGGTCCTTGGCCCGCCGCCGGGCGGCGTCCAGGGCCAGCTCGCGCCGCCCGATGGCGGTCTCGGTCTCGGCGGCCTCCCGCCGGTGGCGCTGTCGGCGTTGCCGACGGGAAGCCTTGTCCCGCTCGTGCTGGAGCCACCGGCTCAGGCCGAAGACCTTGAACAGCGACACCGGCAGGCGACGGATGGCGGGCAGCCCCTTGTAGCGGTCATCCTCGGTCTTTTGGGCGATGGGATAGATCTCGACCAGCCCGGCTCGCCGCAGGTCGCGGCACGCGCGCTCGGCCCGGCGCAAGCCCAGCCCGGCGCGCTCGGCCAGGAACTCCAGCGTCAGGCCCTTGAACGTGCCGTCGGCTTGGGGGATGCCAACCCGAAGCGTCACCAGGTCGAGGTAGTGGATCAGAGCGCCCAGCAGGGACAGGCAGGCTTCCCGCCGCTCGCTGCGCTGTTGCCGGGCCGAGCCGTTGGCGGCGTTCAGGCTGGGCAGCACCGCTGGGTCGGCGAAGTAGGCCCGCACCGCCTCTTGCAGCTTGACCAGGATTTTAGGGTGGGGGGCGTGATGCGGCGGCGGCTCGAACCAGCGCGGACAGGCTGGGTCGTGGCCGCAGCGGTTGCCGGAGACGACTAGCCGGACGAGGGCTGCCGGTGGGCCGCCGTCCCCTCTCAACGGTCCGCCGATGGGAGCGGGATTCAGAAGGCTGAGCGCGATGGCCGGGGCGGGCGCGGGCGCGCCGTGCGTTAAGACCGAAGACGTCACAAGATTGGTGCAGGGCGGGGCGCACCGAAGGCGTTCGGGGCCGATAGTCGGGACGTTCATGGGATTCCCCTGGATTGAAGGTAAAAAACCTCTGGGGAAGGTCTTGAAAGTCTCGGCCGGTCCGCTATAATCAGAGTTCAGTGAATGAATTCTGATTGTCGTCCTTAGCGGATCTTTGGCCGGCACTCCCAAGTATCTCCCCTAGGACCCTCGCGCTCACAACGCGGGGGTTTTCGGTTTTGGGGTTGGCGATTTCTCGTTGCGGGTGTCGTCAAACCTCGTCGTCGATGCGGACCGCCCGGTCGGGCATCCGATCATTTCTCCATTATAGCGGGCAATCGCCACTCGCGTGCAATCTTCCAGCTTCTCCAGCAGGGCAATCGCGCTATGTGGGGGGTTGACAGCAAGACGGATGGTCCGGGTAACGGGACGGGATTAATCGGATGGAGAAACCTGATGCTACCCCGACTGCTTGACCCGCGCCCTTACTTTACCGACCTGCCTGATCCGCGCCGCGAGACGCAGAACAAGCTCCACAAACTTCATGACGTCCTGATGATTGTCCTGTGCGCGGTGCTGAGTGGGGTGGAGGACTGGGTCGGGATGGAAGCGTTTGCGGAAGAAAAAGAAGCTGGGTTACGGGGATTTCTGGACTTATCCAACAGAAGTCGCGTGTGGACGCTTGCCGGTCCAAGAAACGGTCGAGAGAGACCATGACCGCATTGAGATGTGGCGCTATGTCCGGAGTGGCCGCATCGACTGGCTCAACGCCCGTGAGCGACGAAACGATCCAATTCGAAATCGGCGGCGGTAACAGGTGGGTTGTACCGGTGCGGTCCGTTGCCGTAAGACCTTTCAGTGCCAGAACCGACGAGTGCAAACCTCCATGATCGCGGGAACCCTGTTCCAGGGCACCTCTCTAACGCCGACCCTGTAGTTTTTGGCCATCTTTTGGCGGGGCGTAAGTCCCGTTCCGCTTGGTTATTGATGAAAGGGATGCCCGCCTCCAAGGCGAAGGCTGACCGCGCCGATCCCGGCTGGGTTCCCCCCGCTGACGACACAGTCGAGCGGCGCCTGTGTTTGGACGACCACCTGATCCAAAATCCCGAAAGCACCTTCCTAGTGCGGGTCAGTGGGGATGCCCTGGCCGGGGTAGGTTTTCTCCTGACCCCTCACGGCGATTTTCCTTTCCCCCTGTTTAAACTGACGAGGCGATGACGATGCACGAAAACCTGATGAAGCATGGCGCTTTTAGCTGGAGCGAGCTGATGACCACCGACGTCGGAGCCGCCCGCCAGGTGGAAGTCCTGGGTGGGAAACTGCTGCGCCCACCCACGTTCGACCGGGCCAAACCCAAACTGCCCGCCCCATGGCTTGAGAACGCCCCGTGAAGAACGCTGTGTACTTGCTGCCCGGCAGAGGCAATCGGTTACGCGATCTGGGAGACCTGGTCACCCGCCTGGGGTTTGACGTATATGGCCGGGAGCTAGCGTCGTCCTTCGCCAGGCTGGGCTTTGCCGATCAAATCCGCCTGATCCAACACGACCTGGCTTCCACGTTCTGGCACCCCGGCGCCCCGCTGATTGGCCATTCCTACGGGGCGTATTTGCTGCTGCACGCGCTGGCGGATCGGGAATCCTTTCCCGGACGGATTCTGCTGCTCGCTCCCGTGCTGGGCGCGGCCACGGACCTGAAAAGGTTCTATCTTTCGCGACCGCCTCGGGCGGACAAGCTCATGCAACTCGCCCACAACCATGAATTCCCGATACCGCAATTCTTGGAAGTCCACACTGGGGCGCTCGATGACGGCTGCGACCCCGCTCTGGCACGGCAATGGGGTTCACTCCTTCCAGGATCGCGCATCGTCATCGTGCCCGATCAGGGTCATCGACTAGCTCCCGCTTACGTGCGGCGGGTGCTGGCTCAATTTCTCCAGGCAGCGGACAGCGCCCACGCGGCCCGGTCGTAAATCGGAACATTGAGTCCGTGGCGCATGGCGGTGGTCGGGCCTCCAAACGTGGGAGCGTCACCCCGGCGGGGCGCGGTACACCGCCCCGCACGGCCCGAACCGCAGACGTCGGTTCCCCGGCGCGGGGGACGGCAGGCCAGACGACGAACGCAGGGAGCCAGGAGAGAGAACGCCAGCGAGCACTGCATATGAATGACGCAGCGACTGGAGAAAGACGATCGTTCCACCGCGTCCAACTCGCCACCCGCAGGTACGCCACCTGTACTGATAAGGCCGGGCCGGCCACCCGGCCGCTGGCCGTTCCCCGAACGCGGCGCGCCCTTTCGTTTGGAGGTGGCCCCGCTCCTGCTCAGGGCTGGCGAGTCGCCGGAAGGTCGGCCGCAACCGTGCTCGCTTCGGCGCCGCACTTGGGATGGCCCCAGCCGCTCGCGCTGACCCCCTCCTGTTGCCCCGCTTGTGGGGTGATGTCGTACACGATGTTGTCCGGTCGTTTGGGATCCCCACTCACGCCCTTTGGCACATAGTCGAGTCCAAGAACTTGCCGTGTCCTCCAACCGATGTTGTGATCGGCGCAGGAGGAGTCGCCACTCACGCCCAGTCCGCCGACGATCCCTCCACCCTGGCTATAGAGCGCGAACCCGCCACCGAAGAGATTGATCCCGCCGATCTTGCCACCCCCCATCGGATCATGGGCCGTGCCGTAGTTCGCGGCATTCCCGCGATAGGCGACTTCCGGGTTCACCGGGTTGCTGTGCTGGAGACCGTACAGCGATCCGCCCGGAGAAACCGCCGAGTACAGGTTGGCCGTGGACAGCGCCAGACCGGGCAGACTGAACGCATTGGCCGTGTTGGCCTTCTGGGCGGAGATCACGCGGCTACCGGGCCACTGATCTCCGCGGTCCTTGCCGGTGAAGGCGATAGCGCAGACGATTCCGTCGCGGTTCACGATCGTGCCCCACATCTCAAGATTGAAGCCGCCATTCTTCTCCTTGCGCGCCTGATCGAGCGCGGCTTTCAGCGCCGCGTGTGACGGCAATCCACGGCAGTCGGAAGCCTTGTCGTCCCGATCATCGGCGACCACCGAGGTCGCGGCCATCGCGCACAGTCCAGTGGCACTCAGTACAGCCAAGTATCGCAGATTCATTTGTTAGTCCTCCGATTGACGCCCCCGGCGCGGCGCTCCTGGGGAAACGGGCAGCCGTAGTATGGAGCGGACGGGGGCAAGGGGATGGCTGCCCTCTGATTGTAGCCAGCGAATCTGGCCGTATAGGGGTTTGTTTAGAGTTGGCGAAGAATCCAGCGATCCTAGTTAAGCTATTGAATGATTTAGTTTTGAATGCTCATTTTCCATGAAAGCGAGGTGCTTTCGAGATAACGTTGGAAAGGCGATAAATGGTGTGGTCGCTGGTCAGCGCATGGATCGGATACTTAAACTGGTGGTCTGTCATGTTTGAATTCGTGGATGAAGCCGTCGAAGCTTGATCCGGGCATCGGGAGTAGTAAATTGCCAATCAACCCCCTTCTGTGCCGTTTGGTCGATGCAGGCTTGAGCTGGCAAAAGCATCGGTCGTGGTGCGACACGGGTGCGGCTCAGCGACCGCGAAGGAAGGGAGGTCAGACCGTCATGGTGACGGTGACCGATCCCGATCCAGAGGCCAAAAAAGCGCATGAAGCCGGGCCGTATCCAGCGATTCCACAACTCGGTAGCCAGTTGGCAACCGATCGGTGAACCGGTCTGCTACCCGCATGAGCATATCTGGGGTGAGACTGTTAAATTGTTGACCTTATTTCATCCCACTACTGGGCAATTGCGGGTCAAAGGGGTCGCCCATGCCCCAACACGGTGTTACATCCTTGGCTACAGCGGGAATTAACGGCGATCATCGCCGCCCCACCGCCCCTGGATGAACTCCCCGATGCCGTCGAGAATCACGCCGCCTGGGTACGCTGGCGGGAAGAGCTGTCGGTTCGCTTCACGCTATTGGAAGCGTTACCGCCATACGGTTACTACTCATTATGGACAACATCGCGGGCCATAAGGCTACTGAGCCATGAGAGCGTCGCCACCATCCAGATTTACACCAGCGTCGGCTAGGAGCGGATGGAGAAGGTGGTGGCGAGGTTGTGAGGGGAAAATCCAAGTACATAGTAAAAACAAAACCCTACCCCCGCCCTGTGGGGTTTGTCATTCTTTTATGTTTGTTCAATCAGTTACCCATTGAGTTAGCGCATATATTGGGTCACCTCACGCGGAGATTCAGGCTCCGGGGGCTGTGGAAGCTTCAGCACTTCCCGTATTTCGTCCAGGCTTGCGGGGATGCGATTGACGAGGGCATCGGTGGCCTGCTGATTCGCCTTGGTCACGATCTCCGCCAGCTCCCGCATCTTGCGGACCGCGGTCTCGAAGGCTTTCTTGGTCAATTCGGTTTCCACTGCAACCATCTCCTGCGGCGAACCGATATTGGCGAGACTGCCAATTGCTGCCATGAGTTCTTGCATGGTTTGCTGCAAGATCTTCATCTGCCATTCACCCACCGCCTTGATTCCTTCCATCGTAGCGCGGTTAGCAGCGCTAAGCGCTTCTAGGTTCTCGCGCTGACTCGCCACCAGGGCATCCATATTGACGCCCGGCACGTCAAGGCTGGCCAAAACGTTCAGCAATTGCTCGCTTCCCTTGGTCACGTCCAGACTGCTCATCGCCTTGACCCAATCGGTCATCAACTTCGATATATCCGTCATTTTTTAGTCCTCCGTATCGATTGCATTGCTAACTGCAAAACTGTGCGCACACCATGAGCGTTTGGAAAACGCTTTTTGCCTGCTGGCGCATACACCTCATTGAGCCGGTATCGGCAGCAGTTGTTTGCCAGCAAGAATGTCGATCATCTGCGCCACGGCTTTGATCTGCTTGCCGCCTTGCGTGTGGTAATTGTCGTGTGTGTAGAGCTGACCCCACCAGTCCCAGCATCCCTGCGGATTGAGCGGACCGCTATTCCAAACGCGTACTTGGGGATAGAGAACGATGATGTCGTTGGCTTGCGCCCACTCGTTGTAGCCCGCGAATTTGGCAAACAGATTGCTGTCGTGCTGGCCGCTCCTGTGGTCCGTCGCTCCACCACCCTGCAAGCAGCCATGAAAAGCAACGTGCAGCTTGCATTTCCGGCCGTCCTTGCAGGTTTTGGGGATGAACACGTAACCCTCTTTTGCCATCGACGCGTTCTGCGTCTCGGTGAAGGGGTAATCCGAAAACATCCCGAATATTCGGACTTGGTCGAAGGCCTTGACTTCTCCCTCCGCGACCTTCACCCGGCCGCCTTTGAGGACCTGCTCGCCGTAGATGCGTTTTAGGATCGCGCCAGCGAGGTCAACATCCCGCAGATCCTTGCAGGCCGTCTGCTTGTCGGCCGGAGGACAAATTGTCCTGCGTGCCGCTTCGCCCGCCGCAGGCGGCGGACAAACACAGCCATCCTTGGCTTGTTGCCGCTTCGCAACAGATTCGCAGTCGTCGATGAAAGTGTTTTTATCGAGCGGCGGCGACGGCGCTGGCGGCAAGGGACAGTCGCCCACCGCGCCGTCGGCGGGTTCGTTGAAACCATCTCTGACCATCGTGTGACGGGCTGGAAACGTGCGGTTGTAGCCGACGTTGTCCGCCTCGATACCCGCCTTGTCGGGGTCGGCATAGAAATGGAAGACCGCATCCATCACGCCGTGGGGAACGATGGCGTCGTATTCGGCGCTGAACAGATAGACCTTGGCGTTCCTCAGGCCGGTCAGTTTGTTGATGGTGCCCGCCGCTTCCTGTTTTTGGGCCTCTCCGAAAGAAGCCTGAGCGACGGCCTGGGCAGCGCTCGTGTCTTTCGGAGCCAGGTCGGTCTTACCACACCATTTCGGATCAAGCCCGAGCTTCGTACATTCGAGCACGACAAACTCGCTGCACTTCGTCACTGCGTCCAGGATGCTCCCACCCGCGCAGTAGTAGGGGCCACCGGCGACAATGCCTACCCCCATGATGTTTTCGGAGTGCGCGACATGAAACTGGTGGGCCATGAAGCCACCCGACGAGATTCCGGAAACCGAGATCTGAGCTGGATCGATGTTGACGCCAGCCCCGACCTCTTTCAATGTCGGAGCGGCTGTCGCGCACCGCGCGATGGTCAGGGCGCAAATCGCCGCAGTCGTCAGAAACCATCCCCTGCTGTTCTTGATGCTTGGCTTTGCCATCATGGTTCTCCTTGTTGTTGTCAAATAGTGCGCTACCCGGTAAGCAAGGAATATTGCGATGCCCGAGGTCATGCTGGATGGCGTGGGTTCCTGGCCGTCGTGAGCGAGTTTGTAACCCGTGGCATGCCGAAACATGTGAGTTGGCCACTTGTTTCATCTTCCTCCGCTCGGGTTTTGCCGGGTAGTCCTAAGGCGTTACCGATCTCCCAGGTCCCGCGGGGACCGCGCTGTCGTCCTCGACGAACACGTGCTGGATGTCGGACTTTGAAACATTGCCCCGGGCGTCGGTAGCTTCGATGTAATAATCGAGCAGCTTGCCTTGAAAATCAGGCACCGTGGCGTTAGTGACCTTCGCGAAGTAATAATCGGCCAGCTCCGGACTGGTAATGAAGTAGTTGATCTGGCTGTTGTTGGCGGCAGCGTTCAGCTCGGGCTGCGTCCGTGGCAGCACGCGTTTGGTCATCGGGATAGTCAGCCAGGAACCTACCTCGGGCCCGCCGACGTAAGTCTCGTTCTGGTTGTTCGAAAGCGGGTTTAAGCCGTCGCCATCGAGGCGCACCTTCAGGTTCACGCTGGCGACGCCCGAGACATCGTAGACGTGCGTCCAGATGTAGAACTCGGATGGCATTTTCTTGAGATAGCGTTTGTCGCCTGGGATGCTATTGAACCAGCCGAACGTGTAACCGCCTGGATTCCACGGGAAGCGCTGGGGCTTGAAGACCGACGGTGGTGTTCGGTCGTTGGGCAACCGCGCGTTGACGTAGCTGGAGAGCTTCTCGATCGCGCGGCGCGTGGCGAGCGATGGCTTGACTTCATCGTCGTTGCCGAGTCCGCCGTAGTAGTTGAACCCGGAGTCGAGCCCCGTCAGATAGATGTGCCAGGCAAGTTCGATGTCGTTCGGGCTCGCCCAGACCCCGTTCCAATCATAGGGCGCCTGGATTTTCCACGGATCGACCGTGCCGCCTTCGTCGCGCCAGATTTGCTCGGCGGTCTCGACCCAGTTCGCGCCGGTGATCACCGGCGCCCAGCTCCAGAACTTGAGCGCGAAGCCGGGTGTTTCGAGATCCACCATCGTGCCCGGATAAGCATTCGGGCTGCCTGGCTTGAGCGGTGGCTCGACCCATTTCAGGAAATACGGCGAGCCGTAATCGGTCTCGGGAAAGATCCAGGCACCGTCCTCGACATGAATATACTGGCCATCGGGAGGCGGTTTTTTGTTCACCATGTCCTGAACCGTGGAGACGGTGTAGCCGGCGCCGCGCGAGTCATTAAAGAATTGCGGCGTGGCCTCCATCCAGGAGGAGAAACCGCCGCCCCAGGCGTTGTCGCCATCGGTGGCGGGCATGACCAGTGCCGGCCGGCTCGGGTCGGTGGCAAACGGCGCGATGTGGTCCTTAATCTTGGAGATGCCTTCGTTGGCGTAGCCGAAACGGTAACTGAGCACGTCGTCGGAAGGCACCACGATGATGGATTTTTCCGCGCCGGTTTCCGGGTTCACGTATTTGGTGCGGTGAAGTTGGTAGGCGAACGGTGCGACGTTCCAGGCGGCGTTGCCGGGGTTCGGCTCGCTGTACCACCAACCGGTCGTCGGCGATGGGCCCAGCAGATCGGCCTTGTTCGGCGGACTGGAATAAATGCTGTATTTGCCGCCGGCGAGATCGAATTGCTTGAAATAAGTCGGGCAGGTTCGGCTGAGATGATGGCTAGCGACGATCACCCATTGGTAACCTTCGTCGACGAGCACGTCGATCATCGGCGTCGAGAACGCCATCTCGGTCGGGAAAAACCCGCGCGAGTGATCGCTCAGATCCTGTTTTCCGCCCCAAGCCTTCCACCAGGCCTGCTTGAAGATCTGAATCTCCTTGCGGAGTACAGACTTGGGCAGGACCGCGCCGAGCGAGTGATGGTAGGTGAAACCGACGAGGTCGAGCCGGCGGCTGCCGAGCGGTGTGATCCAGCCTCTCGCCTCGCGGTTTCCATTCCACCAGTTGCTGCCGTAGCCGAGTTGGTTGTTGGCGGCGAGATTGCGGACGTTGTCGACGAGCGATCCGGAGTAACTCATGGCAAAGCCGGCCTCGACCGGAAGGCCCGCCAGCGAATCGCGCGGACGCCCTTGGTACGCGGCGCGCCGGTCATCTTGGCCGAAGATCTCCGAAAGATTGTTGTCCGGATGCCCGACGCCGGTACCGTAGGTTTGGCTGTCTTTGCGCGCGATCGAATCCCACGCGTATTGGACGCGGTTGGTCTGAGAACCGTTGCCGTTCCACTCCGGCCAGTAAATCGGCTGGTGGTTGTGCCAGAAACGCGAGACATGCACTTGGCCGGAGATTGGTGGGGCAATCTGGTAGGGAAAATCTGACCTCCCGTTCGTCCTACCGTCTGCCTTGCCCAGCACCCGCAGATTCAGGTCAACCTGCGCTGGGATGCAGTCGCCAGTGTAGCGGTTTGACTGTTCCGTGGGGGTTGAGCCGTCCGTCGTGTAATACAGCGTGGCTCCGGCGGGTTTGGGCTCCAAAGTAATACACTGCGGCGCGGGGTAGCGACCGGCCGACGGCTTGGCCCTGATGTCGACTGCCCCGTTGCGGCAGTCGACATCGGTTACCGGACCGATCTTGCTCTGGTTGATTACCTTGGTAGTCCGATTGAACGTGATCTCATAACGCGAGCAGTCGTCGACCGGAACGTCCTGGGACGGATAACACTCCCGCCAGTCCGGGAAGTGACAGATTTTGAACCGGGGCGCGGGATCCTGGCGTGCGAAATCCACCGGGATCTTGAACACGTCCGAGTTGTCCACCTGCTCCATCGGCGTGGTTGCCCAGCCATTGGGCGTGCCCCGAAAGAACCAGCGATCCTGGCCGCAGCTTGGGATGGCGGACACGGTAATCTTGTGGGTGTCGGCGTTGAACGTCATCTCCTGGGCGCCGTCTTTGACGGATTGATCCTCGGGCGGGTAACACTCCCGCCAGTCCGGGAAGCGACAGACTTTGAACCGTGGATTCGGTACCCCGGCGAACGTCTGGCAAGTCCTAAAGACGTTGCTGTCGCCGACCCGCTCCATCGGGGTCGTACCCCAGCTATTTGGTGTGCCGCGAAAATACCAGGCATTCTGCAACGGTCCGCAATCGGCGCCCACCGGGGTGGTGGTGATCTGTTGGGAACCCACGTCGAACGCGAGGCGATAAGTGCCATCGGTGACGATGAAGTCCCGGGACGGATAACACGCCCGCCAGTCCTCGGAACAGCAGATCTTGAACCGTGGATTGGGTTTGCCGGCAAAGGTCTGGCAGGTTTCAAAGCGGTTGGTGCCCGCGCTGGGCGTCATCGGGGTCTTGCCCCAGTCGTTCGGGGTACCGCGGAAAAAGCACGTGCTTGGAGGGCAGTCCTTGATCAATTGCTGGTACTGGGCTTTGTCCACCGACCAGGGACGACAGCCCGCATCAGTCAATCGCAGCAGCGTGAAACCCTTATAGGAGGCGTTCGAAAGCACGTTGCGGACATGGTCCCAGGTGCGATCATCGTTGGGCGTATCGACGCAGGCCAGCGCGTTTTCGCTTTTGTGAGTGATGTTCCAGTCGCGAGCGGCTTCCGAGATCCAGAACACCAGGGTTTCCGCCATCGAGTTTCCTTCGCCGCAGGCCGGGTCGTTATCCATCTCGGCGGCGGTGAAGTGCAAAATGACATCACGGCTGCTTTGTTGTTTCACCTCCGCGATCATGTCCATGATCGGTTTGTAACCGTGGGCGTCCGCCCGCGCCGACAGGTTCAGGCTGGTGCGCACCAGCCCCGCCGTGATCTCGGCGATGCGCGGCCGGGGCGCGCAGGCCATCATTTGCCAGTGGATGCCCGGCAGTTTCATCCCGAGCGGGATGTTTTTCATCGCGCCATCGAGCGCGCCGGCGGCCGCCAGCAGCATTCTGCGCCCGTGCTCGACCAGGGACTGGTTATACCAGTCGATGAAATCCCGGCCGTACTGGGTGTCCACATGGTCGTTGTCGTCGACGAAGGTTTGCGCCCGGCGGCCGGAACCGGCCGGCAATCCCCCGCCCGGCACGCGGATTTCTTCGGGGTTGGCGAGCGGGATGCTCCAGCGGGTCGCGACGCCGCTCGGACCGCCGAAACTGGCGAGCGCCCAGTCGCGGAAGTGGCGTTGCGCCAGCCGGCTATAAGCCTGGAAGTTGCCGCGGTCGGGATAATTCCAGCCGTCGGATTTGTTATAGGCCGGATAACGCAGTTCGCCGGTCGGTCCCAGGCTGACGTTGATCTCGACGAAATCGGCGGCAATCGGGGCAAAATGGGTGGCGAAAGCCTGCATGAATTCGCGGAATTGCTCGAGTACCGCCGGCGTCGCCGTTGCCCAGGGCGCAATGGCGTCGTCCTGAATCCGACCGGTTTCGCTCTCGTATTTCAGGTCGTTGCTGGAGAGACCCGCCGCCGCGAAACTCGACCACAGCCAGTTCGGCAAGGGGATATTGCAATCATCACCAGGTCCGCCGCCACATTGGTGAAACGACAGAATCGGCACGATCTTAAGGCCGGCTTGACGGATCTTATCGAAGACTTGGTCATAGTAGGTCCAGTCGAATTGCTGGTCGCTGTTCCTTTCGACTTTGCCCCACCAGACATCGACCGACACGGCGTTGACGCCGATGCCCTTGGCTTCGGCAAGCAGATCCTGAAACGCCTGCATTTCGGTGGAGTTGCGGATTTCCAGCGGCGCCATTACGGCGGCTGTTTCCAGCGAGCAGGCGGACCAGACGGGCGCCGCTGGAATCGCGATAGCGCTCAGCGCGACAAGCAAGAGGATGAATCTTAGGTGTGAGTTGGTCGGGGCGCGCGAAAGACGTTGCATGGGATATCCTCCGTCAATGATGCGAGTTCCTCGTCACTTCGATTCGCCGGGCGTGATGCCCGTTGCTCGCACCCGCATGAAGCGTTGCAACACGTCGAACCAAAATGGCGCTCCAAGCGAAACCGCGAAGATGCTGACAAGCAGTCCAGCTACCTTCGTGAGAAAGTCGCCGAAGGTCTTTGGGAAGTCTCGCCACCCGATCTGGAGGCCCGCGGATTCCGTGTCGGATACCGCCCGGTTCAAGGCGGCCCGGGCCGCCGCTACCTGTTGTATGGCCTGTTCGACCGTAGTGTTTCCCGTGGTCTAGCCAGCCTTTACCAAATTCTCGGTGATCTGTGCGGTCGTCAGATGTTGTTGCGCGACTTCGACCATTTTGGCCCGCGCGGCTGGATCCGAGGCGAGTGAGTTCGCGATGGTGATGGTGTCGACGTTTGCGGCGATCACCAGCACCGCCGAAATGACGAGCGCCGCGTACTGCGTGAAGCGCTTGAAACAGCCGGACGCGCGATCCATCGCGGCGTTGAAATGATCCTCGACCGCTTTGCGAAACTTGGCCGCATCTTCGCCGGCCTGCGCGACGAAAAATTCGAGGAGGCTTTTGATGCGGCCATCGGGCAGGGATTGCACGGATTCCGCGAGCGACGTCGCGGTACCGTTCGCGGTGACCAACGCCTCCACGACCTGTCCGACAATCTGGGGAGGGATGTACGATGGTCGCCCGTCCTTGTCCTTGGTGAGCGCCTGCACGAGTGGATGGTTGTAAAAGGCCGTAACGAATGGCTCGGTCCGCTGGTTTTGCTTGCAGTCTCCAGCCAGAAACTCTTTTAGCGCCGCTTCGAGCGTGCTGCTCCGCACGTTGGACCAAGCCGAGACCGCTTCAACAACCGCGGTACACGCCACGCCGAACGCGAGATAGACGGTGGCGAGACCGATCAATACATCGAGCGCTTCTAATCCAAACATCTTTTAAACCTCCCTTACGATTAGTGGAATGGCGCAAAGCAAACCTATCGAGTACGGCCATCGACCATCTTCGCGACCGAGGATCGCGATGCCGCATGGCTGTTCGATCTTCTCAAATTGCTGGGGAAAACCAGGCTCTACGTTGATTTCAGCTTGAAGACCAGGACGCTGTACTTGGGCAGATTGATGTAGATTTTGCCGTCGCCTTGCGTCCACGGCTCATAAAAGGCGTTGCCAGCGCCGTTCCATCCGCCGAAATCGGCATCCTGGCTGCAGAAGATCTGCATCCACTGCCCTTGGGAATCGACCGCGACGCCATAGCTTTTGTTGGTGAAGTTGTTTGCGCCCAGATTAACCACCGTCAGGACGACATTGCCGCCGTCCCAACGCTTGAAGGCGATCACGTTATTCGTGTAGTCCCGATGGAGGATGCTAAGGGTATCGCTGCGCAGCGCCGGATTGTTCGACCGGACGGAATTGATCGCCGCCACCATGTTGCGCATCGGCATGGCGGTCGAATCGACTGCGGAGGACCAGTTGATGCGGTGGTCGCCATTAGCATCCATGCCGTCATGCCAGTACCCCCAGGGCGGATTGAAGTGGAACTCGGTGCCCATGAACAGCATGGGTGTGCCCGGCATGGTCGCGGTCAACGCCCAGCCCATCCTGGCCTTGGCGCGAGCGTCCCAGTTATCACGACCGCCGAAAAGATCGGTGAAATAGCGATGACGGCTATCCCAGTTTGCCAAACCCTTTTCCGCGTCGCCCTTTTCCTGGTCGCCAATGTCGTCATGGGAACCCAGGGCGTATTTCACTAAGTTCCAAGAGTGATCATAACCATCCCAGCCGAGGAAGCTCGCCACCTTGTTGACGGGATCCTGCCCGTTGGCCGCCCGCTGAAATTCGTGGTGCGAGCGGGCGCACCACGTCGCATGGAATTTGCCGTCCTTCGTGATCCACGGGTGATCGGGAAGATGCTCAGCGATCATGTATTTGTCCGGATAAGTCGAAACGATCCTTCGAAGCACTTCCTTGAGCTTGTTCCCGTCGATCTGGGTGGTGGCGTCGAAGCGGATGCCGTCCACGTTGTATTCCGTGATATACATCTTGGCATTATCGAAGAAGAAGTCCTGCACTTCCTGCTTCCACCAGGCGGGTCCCTTGCCCCACCACGTATCCCAGCCACCTTCGATATAAATGCCGCCGTCCTTCGTGTTGCCGTCGAATTGCCACAAGGAGTTATCGCTGGGACCGGAGTGGTTGTAGACCACGTCCACGATCACGGCGAGGCCCCTTTTATGCGCTTCGTTCACAAAATGGCGGAACTGGTCGGGAGAACCGTAGGCCGATTCGGGGGCGAAGAAGAGAGCCGGGTTGTAACCCCAGGACCGGTCCCCCGCAAACTCGTGGATGGGGAGTAGTTCGATCGCGTTGAACCCCATGTCCTTGATGTATTGAAATTTCGTCTCGACATCGCCGAATGTGGCGATGGTGCCATTACCGCCATGGCCCGCCATGTCGATGCCGTCGTTCATGCCGGCGAAGGAGCCGACTTGGAGTTGGTAGATGATGTAATCCTTGAACGTGGGGGACGTGAAGGGCACCCAACTGTACTTGGGATCCACGATGATGCTGGCGTTGTAATTAAGCTTCTTTTCGTTTCCGTTGTCGCCGTTGAAGGAATGGTCCGAGTCCTTGGCCCTGGGATCGAGTCTCCAGTACGCTCCGGCGGTGTTGTTCGAGCCGCCTGGGTTGCGGATGACGTACTTGTACCGATGGCCGGCGGCGCACCCCGGCACGAATCCAAACCAATAGCTGCGGCTGTCCTTCGTCAGATAATGGATGTCCGGCGCACCGTTTCCATAAACGTCGTTGAAGTTCCCAACCAACTGGACCGCGTCCGCGCTCGGCGCCCACACGCTGAAGAAACAGCCATTTTCCGCCAGCATGGCACCCGCGCCGCGCATGTTCC
This sequence comes from Candidatus Contendibacter sp., assembly GCA_029624675.1. Taxonomy (GTDB): domain Bacteria; phylum Pseudomonadota; class Gammaproteobacteria; order Competibacterales; family Competibacteraceae; genus Contendibacter. The sequence continues at coordinate 11,411 of JARSSP010000059.1, read as the reverse complement.
AGTCGGGTTTGTTGACGGTTAAAGTCGAAGTAGAGGAGTTGTTGGTCGCATCGTAAGCCTTGGCTGTGAGGGTGTAATCCCGGTTTACCGGGTCGCCGTTGAAGTCGATATTCGTACCCCAAGGCGCTGCGGAATCGCTACCCACGAGAACACCATCCTTGTAGAACTCCACCCGCGTCACACCGATGTCGTCAGCGGCGGTCACGCTGAACGGAACGATACCGCCGATCTTGTTCCCCGATGGGCGATTGGGGAAAGTGAAAGAGGTGATCGTCGGAGGGGTGATGTCCTGACCAAAAGCAGAGCTGCTTAGATGAGCCAGAATGAACCACAACAACGCAGCTTTCCTGAACATAGATGTGCTTCTCCAAGGGTAGGGCACGGCAGGTTTGGTTTTAGATACCACAACATGCTTGAACCGTAGCGCACAAAAAACCTGATATAAAACAATAGAACAGTCAGGAATTAAAATTTCTCAGTAACCACCGTCGCCGGCGGCGCTGGCTCAGAGTAATGATTGAAATAAGTATTCGAATTTAGACGGAACGACACAGCCAGTCTTAGTCGCACTGGCAAAGTGGGTGGGTTACTTTAATTAAGTAGCCATGCCGTATTTTTATGCGGCATTTCTCATGCCAATAAACACAGTAGATACAATATAGTTAATTATTAAGTGGTTATTAAAGTAGACTTATCTTTTTTGGAGAGGGGCGGTTTCAATTTGAAACAATTGAATTTCAAGATGTTTCAAATGGGTGTAACCCGTCGAGCGCGGGATAGGGTGCTGGAATGGAAAAGGGCGGTGGACGCCTTGCCCGGGTGGCCCGGACGTGGGTAGGTTGAGGTCGTCGAAAACGCAATCACCCGAGGAACCCACCGATGATCACGATCATGTCGCCGCTGCCGATTGAATGGAACTGTCAGCGCGCCTGGCGGAGCTGACCAGGTTCGTGGCGGCGGCGGCCCGCGCCGGCCAGCCGGCGCGCGAACTGGAGCGGGATCTGTGACCCTAAAAAGAGCAGTTATATCTTGCCTTGGGTGAGCTAACCGGTTGAAATATTAGCACAAAGAGGCGTTGATGAACGATTTGATCCTTATTTGATCCTTCACCCAACGGGTGAGGGCGACACTACCGCGTTGGTGCCGGTTGCTGGCCCGGTGGCGGTAGACACCTTGGGTGGCCGCATCCACGTCGAGTAGGATCCACGGGCGGCCGTCACCCCGCTCGGGCAATTGCCGTTTTTCACCGAATTTCTCCAGGTCAGCGGGCTGTTCGACCCCTGGGTGGCGAACTGCCCGTTGCGACTTACCAGCCCCAATGCCCCGAGCCCGCGGGACGTTTGCGCCTGGTGTTGGAGGTGGAGGTGCAGGCCGGTAACCAGACGGCCTCCAAGTACAGCTCGCCCGGGTTGTGGGAGTTGCTCGGGTGTCTGCCCCGCCCGCACTGGCCGGCCTTGCTTCGCGGCGACCGCGACTGGGGCACCCAAGCCAATCGGGCCCGCGCCGAGCAGGAAGGCATCCCGTATCTGTTCAAGCCGCGGCTGACGCCGGGGGTCAAAACGACCGTCGAACGCCTCATGCGCGGAGCCGCGTGGACGGCGGCCGGTCAGGGCTGGGAAGGGGTCGAGACCCGCCCGCGCCGCCAGGCGCGGCTCCACGCTGAGCAAAAGCAGACCGCCCTGGCGCCGGTTGTGCACAGGAGACGCGCTCCCAAATGCTGAGCCTCCTGCGCGGCGGTGTCGGCCACAGCAGCAGCGTCGGCCTTGGTCAGGCGCTGGAAGGAGGAAGAGGCGCTCGAAAGGCCGCCGCCGAAATTCAGACAGCGATAACGCCGGCTGGCCTCGTCCCACTGCAACGGGGCCTCCGCCGCTTCCAGCAGGCGGTCGAGCGCCGGCCGGTCGGACAGCGGTTCGGCCTCGGCGTAGCGGCCACGAACACGGGTCTTCAACTCTTCCACACCGAGTTCGGGCACGCCCACCAGAGCGCTGAGCGACTGGCGCAGCGCCTGCAGGGCCGGCATCCCGCGCGGGTAGATTTCCTGCCGGCTGAATAGCGCCGCCGCCCGCGAGGCGGCCGCCGCCAGCCGCAGCAGACGCGACGGCTGGATCGCGCGGGTCAGTTCCGGTGTCTTGTCCTTGAGGTCGGCTGGAGACAAGACGCCCTCCAGCGCCTGCACGACGCGCGCCGGCGGCAACAGCGGGTCGGCCAGGGCGCAAGCGTCGGCCACCGCGCCCAACCGGCGCGCGTAATCGGCCCAGTCGGCGCCGGTGGCGACGAGCGGCGCCGGCTGATGCTCGAAGAGTTTGAGCAACAGCGCCGCGCGCCCGGCCACCGCCAGCGTTTGCCGGTATTCGACGATGTGGGGATGGCGCAATTTGGCCAGCGCTTCGCCCTCGGCCTGTACGTGGTCGCTGTGGGTGGCGTCGTTGGCGACCTTGAGCACGAATTCCTCGTCGGTCGCGTCCTGCCGCACCAGCCGCGCCACGCTCGACGCGCCGCGGCCCAGGCGTTCGATGACGGTAAAGCCGCCCTCCAGCCGATCCCCCTTCACGGCGATGCCCGGATCGACCGTGATTTCCGAATCGGGCGTGGTGAGTTCGTCCTCGACCCGTTCCAGGTCGGCCAGAAAACCCTGCATCGTATCGTACCGGCCCAGCACGTCGGGGTGCGTGGCGAACTGCACGAGTTCCTGCAGGCGGGCGCCGCAGCCATCCATCACGTCGGACAGGCGCAGGCCCTGCCCCGCCCGGAGCTTGTCCGCCAGCTCCAGCGTGGAGCTAGCCGGCGCCTGGCCGCTGAAAATCAGATAGGTGAGACACCGCAGCGAAAATACATCGAGTTCGGCGCCGTGCGCCGGATCGGCGCGCGTCGTCTTGACTCAGCTCGGTATCCTTGTAGTCCTTGCAACGCAGGATGCCGGGGTGCTCGATGCCTTCGAGCACCGCAAACTCGCGCCGGGCCTGCCGGACCCGCGCGGCGCGTTCCTCCGGGCTGGAGGCGGCGGACAGCGGGTAAATGCGCACCCGGCGCTGCACCGCAGCGACGCTGGTGTGGCGAGCCAACCAGTTCTGAAAGCCGTCGCCCTCGGCTAGCAACTCAAGCAATTCATAGTCGCCGACCTGCCGGCGCGAGTGGGACGGACGCACCCCGGCTTCGGTCAGGCCCCCCCCGAGCGAGCGCTTGCGCCTGCTGGCGATCAACCGGGCGCTGCATCGGACCGTGAATGCCCTGCGCTAGCGCGGCGATAAGGCCGTCGTCATCGCCAGCGCCAGGCTGCCCCCGGCGATAAACTCCCGCCGCCGCCCGATCCGACAGTCGGCAGTCGAGGGCGGTCGAAGAAAGAAAGATGAGGGGTTCGATGAAGGGCAGCCGCGGCTTGGCCTTCAGGATCGCTGGCTGGCGCTTCAGCAGACTGGCCAAGCGCTTGGCTTTGCGGTCGGCGAGATCGACCGTCCTCGTCCGCCTCTCCGCTACCCAGGTCTAGGAGCACGCATCGCCCGCCACCCGGCCTGGCCGGCTCTTGATCTCGACCAGGAACAACCCGGCCGGTGACAGGACCAGCGCATCCACCTCATTAACCAACCTTGCCCTGGTCGTCGATGAATTCGAAGTTGCTCCAAACCTGCCATGGCTCCCGATCCGGAAGTTGCTCGCGCAGCCAGTCGAGTGCCTCGCGCTCCCAGGGGAAACCGGACTCGGTCATGGGATGCCAGCGGGCCGCGCCGAGGCTCATGCTGACCTCCTGTCCTCATCGGGCAGATACTCGAACAGATCGCCCACCGAACACTGGAAGAGTGCGCACAGGCGCGCTACCGCCGGCAGTTCGATCCGTGTCGCTCGATCCCGGCATGGCGCGGTTACCGTGCTGCGATTGAGGCCGGTCAGCCGCGCGACATCGGCAACCCGCAGTCTGGCGCGGTCCATCAAGGTGGAGAGCGAAAGACGGATCTTGATAATTTAACCCAAGTGATCTTGCACAGCCTTCAAGACCGGGCCGCCGAATCCTCCGGCCCAAAGCAAAGCGCGTAATCGCGGCAGACCGCGCAGGAGGGAGCGCGACACAGGTAGATGCCCTCCTGCTCGCACAGTTGTTTGTAGAGAAATTTCTTCCACTTCATGTCGCGATCGTTCCTGGCCGCCAGCGTCGGAAAATTCCGCGCCATCAGTTCGCTCAAATCCCGCCGCGACCACAAACCCAAGTCCTCCCAAAGATGGTCGTTAGCCATGCAGCCGGTGGCGACGATCACGCTCATCCAGCGTTCCGACCTATCCCGTCCCGCCCGGTGAAAGTCGAGCAACTTGATCAGTTCCTCTTTTTCCTCCAACAGCCTCGGGTCCCAGGCGGGTGGTAGCCGATTGGGCACAACCGGCAAGGCAGCGCCCGGAAAATGTCGTCCCAACAGGGCCGCGAACTCGGTGGGTTTCAGCCCCAGGCCGACCGGCAACGAACCACCGCCACCGGCCTGAGTCGCCAGCATCCGCGCCAAAGCGTCGTCGTTGGGCAAACCCCGGCCATGGCTCATCAACAGGCCGTAGGTTTGCCAATGGGCGCCGGCCTCGAAAGGCGCCGGAGATTCCAGGCGCGGGCTTGGCAACATGGGTGCGAACCTATCAGTATTCCACCAAAATATCCTCGTCGCGCACGATCATCTGACAGGCCAGCCGCCAGGGCGGCGGGATGTCGTCCACCAGAATGCGGTTGATGTCCTCGTCGGTCAGCTTGCCCAACTGCTTGAGTAGGTTCCTTTCCTTCTCGGTCGGCGGACCACTCATCCGGTCTTTTTCATCCAGGCTCGATACCTTCACTAGACAGGTTCCGCATTCGCCGTCCTGACAATCGAAGTTGATCGGAATCTTGTTGGCCTTGGCGATTTTCAAAACCGTGTCGATGTGGCTGCCAGCGGGGGCGTAAACAGTTTTGGATCGATGTTCCGGGTGCGAAAAAGTGATCGAAGGCATGAGTGAATCTCCTGATAGGCCGAGGTAAAGTTGTGAAAAATGTTCAAGCGGGGCGCACGGTCACGTCGCCCAACACCTGCGCTTGGCAAGCCAGCCGCACGTCCCGTCCGGCGAGGTGTTCCTTGAGGATTCGAGCTTCCAGCACCGAGGGTTGGCTCAGGTTTTCCATGCCTTCGACCACCTTCATCAGGCAGGTGCCGCAATCGCCCTCGCGGCAACCGTACACGATGCCGGAACTGATCTTGTCCGAAATTTCGATCACTCGGGTGCCTGCCGGCACGGTGGCGGTGATGTTGACATCCGCAAAAGTAAGCTTCGCCCTAGCCATGGTTTCAGTTGCTCGCGCGCGTTGAAGTCGGTGGATTGGAAGGCCATGGATGCGGCCTGGTGTTGGCGGCTGCTATCCCCATCGTTGGGAGCCGCTGTGGGTGGAAATGACGTGCGATGGTTGCGTTATCCCTCCGCGATCTCGCCATTGGGCATGAACGGTTCGCAGCGCCGCGGCGATTTCTTCCCCCGCGTGTTCGCTGTCGGGTTGGATCCCGGCGTCCTGCAATGCCCGCCAGGGGGTAAAACCGATGCGGGCGCATAGCAGCAGCGTGCAATCGTGCAAGGCGCGAATCGCGCCGGTCAGCGCCGTTTCGCCATCGCCGCAGGTCGTGGCGCCATGGCAATAGCGGGCAATCTCTCGCCGTTCGCTCAGACGCGCGTCGCTGGCGGTGACATCGAAAATCAGCAATTCCCGCAGATGTCCAAAGTGGGCGTCGACGCGTTGGCCATCGGTGCTACCCACCGCGATCCGCAGCGCGTTTTCGGGAGTAGCGGAGCGACGGGAAGTCCTGGTCGATTGCCGCGCCGCCAGCGATACCAACTGGGGAGATCGCGCTAGTCGCGAGACGATGGCCGCGCGCACTTCCGCCCGCTTGGCCATCGCCCCCTGGGGGTCGATTTTCATGGCCGCGACCTTAGCGAGGCTGAATTCAGCACCACGCTCCTCGCCCAGCATTCCGGTCGCGTCGGCGCGGCATTGCTGGCAATGACTCATCATCCCCGCATTACTTTCGCAAGCGGCGCGCACCGCCGCCAGTTCCTCGACGGTCGGTTCGCGTTGTCCGATCATGCCGTAATGGGTTCCATGCTCCGGCCTGGCGATCAACGGCATGATGTTATGCAGGATCGCGCCTCTGTCCCGGACCCACCGGTTGACTTCCGGCAGGTGGGCGTCGTTGACGCCGGGGATCAACACCGAATTGATCTTGACCTGGACGCCGCGCGCCACCAGCAGGTCCAGCCCCCGCAATTGTTGCGCGATCAGCGTCGTCGCCGCCTCGTGTCCCCGCAGGCGACGGTTCCGATGGACGATCCATGGATAAATCCGCGCGCCGATGTCGGGATCCACGCAGTTGATGGTGATAGTGACATGGTGAATGCCATGCGCCACCAGGTTTTCGACCTGATCCGGCAGCGCCAGTCCATTGGTGGACAGGCAGAGCAGCAAATCCGGGGCTTTTTCCCGCAGTTCGCCCAGGGTGGCGAACACCGGCTCGGGATTAGCCAGCGGATCGCCGGGTCCGGCGATGCCGACCACCGCCAGGTGTGGAATGGCCGCGCCCACCGCCAGCACCTTGCCGACCGCCTGTTCAGGCGTCAGCAACTCCGCCACCACACCGGGGCGCGATTCGTTGCTGCAATGGTATTTGCGGTTGCAGTAGTGGCATTGGATGTTGCATTTCGGCGCCACCGCCAGATGCAGGCGGGCAAAATGCCGATGCGCTTCCGGGGAATAGCAGGGATGGAGTGTGGGCGGAGTACCGGCGGCGGTCGGCTGGCGAGTCGGTTCCATAAGCTTTCCCCCGAAGAATGGTCAAGACGAAGTGCGGTCGGAAAACTCTTAGCAACCGGCGTGCCGAACGGGAATCTCTATTAATTATTTTGTAAGCTATTGTTTTTTTTGTTGGATAGATTTAGGTCGCCGTGGTATTCGCCACAACCTGGAAGCGGCGATTGTCGGTAACAGTACAATGCGGACCTCGCGCTGGCGGGCTTGGAAAGGCAGTGGGGACGTTGGCAGCGTCGGGGGTCGTCCGCCCCAGCGCGGTCAAGTACTGAATCCGCCAAGCGATGCTCGGTACAAGGCCAAGGCCGGTTCCAAGCGTTCCACGGTGCCGAGCCGCAAGGTTTCCACCCGGCAACCGGTTTTGGAGATTCCGGAGAAAACCTCGATGCTCCAACGGTTTCCGGACCATTTGAGCAACTCGGCCGCCTGGGACAAGGGGGTGGCCGGGCAGTGGGTCAGCCGGCGCCCGTCGAGCGGTTCGACCTCGACCGGCGGGAACTCTGCCCACGCCAGCGGTGCGGTAACCGTCACCGGTTCGCTGCTCTGGGGGTGCGGTGTGACCTGCTCGGCCCGCACCGTCAGCCCCATCGGCTACCGCCCAACTCGCCGCCGCCGAATGGGGAGCGGTGAGTTTGGCTTGGACCATGGGCTAGCGGTCCGCCCGGTCGCGGTGAAAGGATTTCAGTTCGGCGACTTCGGGTGAGCGCTTGTGCTGACTGACGAAGGCACGGATACGCTGGAGCACAACGTCGACCTGGCGGTCGCTCAGGACGATGCCGAGATCGTGGTAGACCCGACGCACCGCGTGTGTGCCGGAATGCTTGCCTAGCACCAGTCGATGGTTGCGGCCCAGTTCGGCGGGATCCACGCCCTGATAGTTGAGCGGATGTTTCAGCAGGCCGTCCACGTGAATGCCCGCTTCATGGGTGAAAACGCCTTCGCCAACCAAGCTCTTGTGCCAGGACAACGGTCGATTGGCGGCGGTGGCGACCTGACGTGACAGCGTGGGGAAACGCGAAAGATCGATATCGACCTGGAAGCCATACAGCTTGCGCAATCCCATCACGACCTCTTCTAGCGCGGCATTGCCGGCCCGCTCGCCCAGGCCATTGACGGTGGTGTTGACGTGGGTGGCGCCGCCCAGCGCGGCGGTCAGGGTATTGGCGGTGGCCAGCCCTAGATCGTCGTGAGCGTGCATTTCCAGTTCCAAGTCCACCGCCGACCGCAAGCGCTGGAAAACCGCCAGCGTACCGAGTGGTTCCATGATGCCCAGCGTGTCGGCGAAGCGAAACCGACGCGCGCCCGCGGCTTGCGCGGTTTCGGCGGCGCGCAACAGAAAGTCGTGCTCGGCCCGCGAGGCGTCCTCGCCCCCGACGATCACATCCAGACCCAAATCCCGCCCCTGGAGCACGCGGCGGCGGATGGTGTCCAGTGCCCGCTCACGGGTCCAACCCAACTTGTGTCGAAGTTGCTGGTCGGACAGCGGCACCGACAGGTCCACGCACCGCACCCCAAGATTGCGGCACAGTCGAATGTCCGATTCGCACATTCGGCTCCATACCAGCAGCGTAGCGTTTAAATCCAGCGCGACGAGGTCGCGGATACTTTCCCGCTCTTCCGCACCCATCGCCGGAATGCCGATTTCCAATTCCGGCACGCCCAGCGCCACCAATTCGCGGGCGATGGCCCGCTTTTCATCCTGAGTAAACGCCACGCCCGCCGACTGTTCGCCGTCGCGCAGGGTGGTATCGTCGATCACGATGGTGCGAGGAAGGGTAATCATGGCGGTCACGTCCCCAGACAAGGTTCGCCTGGAAATCAGCAAACGGCGTGCCGATAAAAAAGTTTTTTTAAATCGGTTAGTTGTGTGGGTTGTTCCAAGGAAAGCACGAGATTTCGCACAGGCTAGCAGCGCGATTGTTGGAAAACCGACAAGAAAATCGACGGTTTTTGATCTCCAACATTTCCGGTCGGGGAAACACGCGCCCACCATCCGTCACGGTTAAAATGCCTCGATTCCCTCGTTGATCGAACGCCCATGATTGATTTGTCGCGCCACGAATCCGGCATTTACATCCTTGACGCCGGCTATCTTCGTCCCCAACTAGCCGCCATTTACCTGATCGTCGAGCGCGGTCGGGTCGCCGTGGTGGACACCGCCACCAACGCCTGTCTGCCGCGCGTCCTGGCGGCGTTGCAAGCCCTTGATCTATCGCCCGCCAGCGTCGATTACGTGGTTCCAACCCATGTCCATCTGGACCATGCCGGCGGGGCCGGGGCCATGATGCGGGCCTTTCCCGATGCGCGACTGGTGGCGCATCCGCGCGGAGCGCGGCACATGGCCGATCCCACGGCGTTGTTCGCCGCCGTGCGGGCGGTGTACGGCGAGGCCAAGGCCCACCGGCTGTACGGTGAACCTTTGCCGGTTCCGCCGGACCGCATCATTGCCGCCACCGATGGCCATACCCTCGATCTCGGTGGCCGCGCTCTGATCTGTTTGGACACGCCCGGCCATGCCCGCCATCATCTCAGCTTGCTCGACATCCGCGGCGGCGGCATCTTCGCCGGCGAAGCTTTCGGCATCTCCCTGCGCGAACTGGATATCGAGGGCCGCCCCTCGATCCTGCCCGCCATCGCGCCGACCCAGTTCGACCCGGTGGCGATGCGGGCGTCGGTGGAACGGATTCTGTCCCATCGGCCGCCCGCGCTTTATCTGGCCCACTTCGGCCGGATTCAGGACGCGCCGCGCCTGGGCGGCGACCTGCTGCGCTTGCTGGACGCGCAGGTGGTTCTCGCCGAGCGCGAGCGGGACGCCGGCCCGGCGCGCGGCGCGCGGCTGCTGGCCGGCCTGTGGGCGCAGGTGGAAATCGAGGCCGTGCGCCGGGGCTGGCGGGCGGCGGCTGAATCACTTCACGCGCTGCTGGACGAGTATCTGGAACTCAACGCTCAAGCGCTGGATGGCTGGTTGGCGCAAACCGCGCCGCATGAGCGGCCGCGATAGGGATTGTATTTTCGCGACGGGAAAAAAGTCGCGCGCCAAGCCTAATGGCCGTGCCGATGGTGCGCGTCCGGGAAATGCGCGTGGCAGTGCGTCAGCGGTTGGTGGCGGTGCCAATGACGATGGGGGCTACCCGTCGGCGCTCCCTCGTCGTGCGGATGTTGGTGATGGGCATCGTGCTCGTGCTCGTGGTCGTGCGCCATCGGCTCATGGACGTGCGGGTGGCGATGCTGCTCGGTCAGGTGCAGCCAGACGCCCAACCCCATCAGGCCGCCGGCGATCAGCAACCGGGCGCCGAGGGGTTCATCCAGTAGTGGAATCGCGAGGGCCGCGCCGAAAAAGGGCGCGACGGAAAAATAGGCTCCCGTGCGGGCGGTCCCGAGGTGACGCAGGCCGATCACGAACAGCGCGAGACTCATCCCGTAGGCGAACCCGCCGACCAGCAACGCGCCGCCGAGCGCGGGCAGGGGTGGCCAAGCCGCGCCCGACCAGAACGCCAGCGCCAGATTGACGCTTCCCGCCGCCCAACCCTTGAGCATCGCGATCCAAGTCGCGTCGGTCAGCGACACCTTGCGGGTCAGATTGTTGTCGATGGCCCACGCCAAGCAAGCCCCCACCACGGCCAAGGCCGGCCACGGGGTCGAGAAACGGGCCTCGCCGGGCCAACTGACGACCAGGGCCCCAGCGACGATGGCCAGCATCCCCAAGGCGATGCGCCGGTCGAAGTTCTCGCCGAACACGAACCACGCCAGCAAGGCCGTCAACACCCCTTCCGCGTTGAGCAGAAGCGCCGCGCCCGCCGCTGGCATCCCGCTCAGGCCGAACATCAGCAGCACCGGACCCACCGCGCCACCGGCGAAAATTGCTCCCGCGAGCCATCCCCACTCGACCGGCGGCAACCGCTGCATCGGCGCGCGGCGCGCGAGGCGGTACAGGCCCAGCCCTGCTCCAGACCCGATATAGAGCCAGCCGGCCAGCAGCCACGGATCGATGCTCGACAGCAACCCTTTGGCCAAAGGCGTGCCGCTGCCGAACAAAAGCGCGGCGCTCAAGGCGGCTATCACGCCGGGTTGGCGCAAGCCCTGTTTCCAGTCCATATCGGTGTCGGTTCCGCTGTTGGCGGCTGGCGAGCCGCTGTCGCCGCTCCAAAGTTTCTCTGGTATCCGATAGGGTATACTTTTTCCGACATTCTGGTATTACGAGGCAGCGCCATGACCGTTTCACTGCGGCTGGAAGAGACCCTGGAAGCCGAACTCAGACAGCGGCTGGCGCAAGACGGCACCTCGCTGTCGGAGTTCATTCGCCAGGCCATCCTCGAAAAACTCGAACGGGAATCGCAGCCGACCGATCCGTACATCCTGGGGCGCGGGCTGTTCGGCCGTCATGCCAGCGGCGAACCGGATCGCGGTCAGCGCCGCAAGCAAATCATGCGCGAGCGATTCCATGCGCGGCATCGCAATGGATAGCGGGCCGCTGAAATTAAACTGCATGATGTTTTGATGATTGTGCGGTGCGCGGTGCTCAGTGGCGTCGAGGGTTGGGTGGGGATGGAAGCGTTTGCTGAGGAGAAGGAAGCCGGGTTGCGGGGCTTTTTGGACTTGCCCAACGGCATTCCCT
>JARSSP010000058.1 GCA_029624675.1 Candidatus Contendibacter sp. | reverse complement strand
TGTCGCAAACAGCCGCTTAACGAATAGTGACAGGTGTTCTGACAAAGTAGAATTAGTAAACGCCTCTGAAGGTCGTTCAGTGGGTTTGCGGGATGTATGAGGATTTTGCTCGAATCGTTGTCATTATCCGCAGTGGCTAAAAGATACACTTTGTGATATATTTCGCTGCTAATGAGACGAGTGTTCAAGACCCGCCCTTTCGCCCGCTGGCTGCGCAAGACCGACCTGAATGATGCTGCGCTGTGCCAAGCGGTCTTGGAAATGGAACGCGGCCTGATCGATGCCGACCTGGGCGGGGGTGTGTTGAAAAAGCGCGTCGCACTGCCTGGTCGAGGCAAAAGCGGCAGTGCGCGAACCTTGGTAGCCACCCACCAGGGTGACCGTTGGTTCTTCGTGTTCGGTTTCGAGAAGAAGGTTCGGGCCAACGTGAGCGCGAAGGAATTGGCGGCATTGCAGGCCCTCGCCACGGATTTGTTGAAGCTCTCCTCGGCCGAACTCGACCGCCAAGTCGAGAACGACGTTTTAGCGGAGATTTGCAGATGAACCGCCAAACTGAAGCGACCCGCCCCCTCTTGGCGGCGGTCCACGAGACCGCGACCGACCTCCACGTGGCCGGTTTGATCGACCGGCGTCGGCTGCGGGAGTACGACGCGCTGTGCCTGCCGCCGGTGCCGGCGTACTCCAGCGCGCACATTCGCGCGCTGCGCCAGCGCCACCGACTGAGCCAAGCGGTGTTCGCGGCGGTGCTCAACACCAGCCTCTCGACGGTGCGGCAGTGGGAAATCGGCGACAAGCATCCGAGCGGTCCCTCGCTCAAGCTGCTGAACCTGCTGGACCGCAAGGGCCTCGATGCGCTGCTCTAACAATTTCGTGACCTGGTGGCGCCAATACCGGAAGAACGGCAGGCGCACAGCGCGGCGGAAACCCGGCGGCTGATCGACGAAATGCCGTTGCAAGCGCTGCGGTGGGCGCTCGAACTGACCCCACAACAGGTCGCGCGTGCTAGAAACCGAAGCGAGCGGCGACCGCTCAGGGCAAGCGGCCTGGTGCTGGGCTTAGAATGCCCCTAAATTTATATCATCTTATCTTTCCTTCAACCCCCCCCCGCCCCAGCGCATCGTAGAGGGTACTGCGCGGAATCCCGAAGGTCCGGCACACCGCCGCCTTGCTTTCTCCCCGACCCAAAGCCGCCCGAACCGCCTCCAGACGCTCCGCATCGAGGGCTCGTGGCCGCCCGCCGGCCCGGCCCCGCCGCCGGGCCGCCGCCAGGCCCGCCTTGATCCGTTCCTGGGTCAAGGCCCGCTCATACTGCGCCAGCGCCCCGAACAAGTGAAACAGCAGCTCCCCGTGCGGGGTCGCGGTATCCATCTGCTCGGTCAGCGAGCGAAAGCCGACCCTGGCGGTCTTCAACCCATTCACAATTTCGATCAGGTGGGGCAGCGACCGCCCCAACCGGTCCAACTTCCACACCACCAACACGTCCCCCGGCCGGAGAAACGCCAGTGCCTGGGCCAGACCCGGTCGGTCGTCACGGGCGCCGCTGGCCTTGTCCTGGAACAGATGGCGCTCGTCCACCCCCGCCGCCAATAATGCATCCCGCTGCAGGTCGGTGGTCTGCCGGTCGGAGTCGGACGACACTCGCATGTAACCGATCAACATATCCGAAAACCCCCAAATGGAATTTCCGGATAGTCTAACAATCCGGCGGGGTTTTTCGTACTCCTTAACCCCCCGAAATCGGGGATTTTTGGCTCCGGTCGCTGCCCTATCGAAAAACAGGTGGTTGGCGGCAGGGGTGGGGGAAAAGGATAAGTGGGAAAGTGAAAATTATATGATGATATAAAAACGGGAACCTCAAAAATCATAGCGTCAGGACTGAACCGATTATAATTATACGTATTACGTATATGTAATTTGCGTGATTGTCGGCTAGTAACCAGGGCTAGCGCGATTGCCTTGGTGGATACCCGCCCGCCCACTGACAAGCCTAGCCCCATCCCGACATCCAGCGCCGCCCGGTCCGCAGCGGTCTGGCCGCCGCTCATGGTTTTCTCCACCACCCCCTGATCTCAGGGCTCACCGATCCACGAAGAGAAACTCCACCATGACCCCGCTCGCCGACGAACGCGGCGACTATACCGCCGACACCTACCTGCTCAATCCGTTCGGCAACCGGCGGCCGGCTCTACGTCCGGGTCGGGGGTTCGCTTTTCCCGTGACGGATTTCACAGCCCGTATAATGCAACCCGAAAGGCGCTCGACCCCGCCCGGAAACAATAACGCCAAGTTCACGGAGCAGCCCCCATGGCGATGTCCGGTTCCGCTTCCCGTCCCGCCATTCCGCCCTCGCCCGGCGCCCGCGTCGTCATCCGGGACGCGGAATGGATCGTGCGCCGGGTGGACAATGCGTCCGACGGCGGCCAACAACTGACCTGCGATGGCGTCTCGGAGGTGGTGCGCGACCGGACCGCCGTTTTTTTGACCCGGCTCGAAGACACCGTGCGGGTGCTCGATCCCGCCGACACCCGGTTTTTCGCCGATGACTCCCCTCGCTACAGCGCCAGCCTGCTGTCCATCGAAAACGCCCTGCGGTCCCAGGCGCCGAACGACGGCCGCCTCTACATCGGCCATCGCGGGGCGATGGATCGGGTGCCGTACCAGCTCGATCCCGCGCTGCAAGCGCTCGGTCAACCGCGCCAGCGCATCCTGATCGCCGACGCGGTGGGCCTGGGCAAGACGCTGGAGGCCGGCATCCTGGTCGCCGAACTGATCCAGCGTGGCCGGGGCAACCGGATTCTGGTGGTGACCCTGAAAAGCATGTTGACCCAGTTCCAGAAGGAGTTCTGGAACCGCTTCACCATTCCCCTGGTGCGGCTGGACTCGGTCGGTCTGGCGCGGGTGCGCGCCCGCATCCCGTCGAACCACAATCCGTTCTACCACTACGATAAAACCATCATCTCCATCGACACCCTCAAGGGCGATCTCGAATACCGGAACTATCTGGAGAACGCCTGGTGGGACATCATCGTGATCGACGAATGCCACAACGTCGCCGACCGGGGCACCAGCGGCACGACCTCGCAGCGGGCACGGCTGGCGAAGCTGCTGGCCGGCCGCTCGGACACGCTGATCATGCTGTCGGCCACCCCGCACGACGGCCGGGCGCGGAGTTTCGCCAGCCTGGTCAACATGCTCGACCCGACCGCGATTTCCGACCCGGACGAGTACCGCGCCGAGGATTTTCGCGGCAAGGGACTGGTCATTCGCCGCTTCAAGAAAGACATCCAGGCCCAGGTGCGCGCCGCGTTCCAGGAGCGCGCGGTGCGCTGCGAGCGCCACCCGGCGTCGCCGGCCGAGGAAGCGGCCTACGCTGCTTTGCTGGCGATTCCCTTTACCCTCGGCGGGCGGCACGAGGGCGGCAAACGGACGGAACTGGTCCGCATCGGCCTGCAAAAAGCGCTGTTCTCCAGTCCCGCCGCCGCCCGGCAATCGGTGGCCGCACGGATTCGGGTCTTGGAAGGGGGCGACGCCAGGGCCGATACCGACAACGAGATCGCCGGCTTGCGCGCCCTGGATGCCCGCCTGGCCGAGATCGACCCCGAGCGGTACGGCAAATACCAGCGGCTGCTGAAGCTGCTGCGGGATGTCGGCTACGGCTGGAGTCCGACCGCCGGCCACGACCGGCTGGTGATCTTCAGCGAGCGGATCGAAACCCTGCGCTTCCTCGACGCGCGGTTGCGGGCCGACCTCGGCCTGCCCGCCGGCGCGACGGCGGTGCTGCATGGCGGCCTGCCCGATATCGAACAACAGGAACTGGTGGAGAGTTTCGGCAAGACCGAAGCGCCGTTGCGGGTGCTGCTCTGCTCGGACGTGGCCGCCGAGGGCTTGAACCTGCACTACCTGTCGCACCGGCTGATCCACTTCGATCTGCCCTGGTCGCTGATGGTGTTCCAGCAGCGCAATGGCCGGGTGGACCGCTACGGCCAGAACGAAACCCCGATCATCGCCTACCTGATCACCGAGAGCGTCAATCCCCGGATTCGCGGCGACCTGCGGATTCTGGACGTGCTGCAACAAAAGGACGAGCAGGCGTACCGGAACATCGGCGACCCGTCGGTGTTCATGCGCGTCTACGACGTGGCGGCGGAGGAGCGGTTGACCGAAGCGGCCATGGCCGAAGGGATGTCGGCCGAAACCTTCGATGCGACCTACCGGCCGGAAGCCGACGAGGGCGAGGATTTCCTGAGCCTGTTCATGACCGCGCCGGAGGAATCCGCGACTCCCGTCCCGAACAGCCTGGACGCCATCGTCGCCCTGCCCGGCCTGTTCGCCGGCGATTTCGAGTTCTGCCAGGCGGCGCTGGAGACCTTGAGCCGCGCCGCGCCGCCACTCCACTGGCAGGCGGACGCCGCCGCCCGGCGCATCGTGCTGACCGCGCCGTTGGACTTGCAGGTCCGGCTGCGGCAACTGCCGCGCGAATTGTGGCCGGAGCACGGCCAGTTCGTGCTGACCGACGATGCCGGCCAGATTCAGCGGGAAGTGGCGCGCTGTCGCCAGGACGAAACCGCTTGGCCAAAGCTGCATTACCTGTGGCCGCGGCATGTGGTCATGGATTGGCTGGTGGACCGGCTGCGCGCCGCCTTCGGCCGGCACCAGGCGCCGGCGTTGCGGCTGCCGGCGCTGGCGGCCGGCGAGGTCGCGTTCCTAATCGCCGGGACGATCCCGAATCGCAAGGGCCAGCCGCTGGTCATGCACTGGCTGGCGGCGCGCTATCGGGATGGCCGGCGGGTGGCGCTGGAGGAACTGGCGGCCTTCCTGGACCGCACCGGACTGGGCCGGACGCCGCTGGTGAACACCGGCGCGGCGTTGGACCTGACGCCGTTGCAAGCGCTGCTGCCCGATGCGGTCGCCGCCGCCCGCGCGGACCTCGTGCGCCGCCGCGATGCGTTCGACCGCGAGTTGCGGGAGCGGCTCGACCGGCAACTGGCGGAACTGGCCCGGCTCCAGGCTCGTCAGTTCGAGCAGCTCGAACTCCAACTCACCCGCAGCGAACAGGCCCAGACCATCAAGGACCATCGCCGCGCCGCGCGCACCCGGGAGATCAAGCGGATTTTCGAGGATTATCAGCAGTGGATTCAGGACACCCTGACCACGGAACGCGAGCCTTATCTGCAGGTGATGGCCGCCGTGGTGGGAGGTCCGGCATGAACGCCCCCCCGGAAACCGCCGCCACGTTTGCCGGCATCGCCAACGAGAACGAGTTTTTCAGTCACCACTATCTGGCCGAGGTGTTCCGGGGCGACATTCAGGACACCGTGAACCGCTGGCAGACCGCCGAGGACGCCCATCCCGGCGAGGAGACGCACCGGGCGCCGTTCGGCCGGCTGCGGGCGCTGGCCCGCGACTGGTTCGCCGGCCGGGAGCGGATCGGCCGCGAGCGCGGCGAGGGGCAGCGGCTGGCGCTGGAGCGCGCCCTGCTCGGCCGGCTGTTCGCGGCGCTGGGCTACGCGCTGCAACCGATCGGGTTGCCGCTGGGCGAAGCGACGCTGCCGGCGCTGGGCGCGTTCGGCCGGCCGGGCGAACCGCCGCGCCTGCTCGTCCTGCACGCCTGGGACGTTGCCCTGGACGGCGAGGAGGCGCTGACCCTCCAGCCGCACAAGCTGCTGTGGGACGGCGCGGCGATGCCGCCGACGCTGCACGGCCTGACCTGGCAGGAGGTGCTGTCCGACCGGGTGTTCGGCGCCGACCACCCGCCGCGCTGGGTGGTGCTGGCCGGTTCGACCCAAACCTTGTTGATCGACCGGGCCAAGTGGCCGCAAAACCGGCTGCTGCGCTTCGACTGGAACGAGATTCTCGGCCGGCGCGAGGACCCCACCCTGAAAGCCGCCGCCGCGCTGCTGGGCCGCGACAGCCTGCTGCCGGACGAGGGCGAGGCGCTGCTCGACGCCCTGGACGAGAACGCCCACAAGCACGCTTTCGCGGTGTCGGAAGACCTGAAGTACGCGCTGCGGGAAGCCATCGAATGGCTGGGCAACGAGGCGGCCCGGCAGTTGGTGGCGCTGGCGAGGGAACAGAAGAAGGGCATTTTCAGCGGCGAGCGCGAGCTGGAGGCGGGGCCGTTGACGCTGGAATGCCTGCGGCTGATGTACCGGCTGCTGTTTCTGTTCTACATCGAGGCGCGGCCAGAACTGGGCTACGTGCCGATCCGCAACTCGGAGGCTTACCAGAAGGGCTACAGCCTGGAGATGCTGCGCGATCTGGAGTTGGTCCCGCTGGTCGGCGAGGAGGCGCGCAACGGGCTGTTCTTCGATCACTCGATCCGCCGGCTGTTCCGGCTGATCCACGAGGGCTGCGCCGGTTCGGCTCAGGGGCGGCTGGACGAGGCGATCCATCACAGCTTCCGCATCGCCGCGCTCGACGCGCACCTGTTCGATCCGGCCAGCACCCCGCTGCTCGACCGGGTGCGCTTTCCGAACGCGGTTTGGCAGCAGGTGATCCAGCTCATGTCGCTGTCCCGCGAGGGCAACCGCCGCCGGCGCGGGCGGGTGTCCTACGCCCAGTTGGGCATCAACCAGTTGGGCGCGGTCTATGAGGCGCTGTTGTCCTATCGGGGTTTCTTCGCCAAAACCGATCTGTACGAAGTGAAGCCGGCCGGAGAGAGCCCCGATGCGCTGGACGCCGCCCACTTCGTGCCGCCCGAGGCGCTGGCGCTATACCGCGAGGACGAGCGGGTTTACGACCGGGACGAGGCGGGACATCGCAAATTGCGGCTGTATCCCAAGGGCAGTTTCATCTACCGGCTGGCCGGGCGGGACCGGGAGAAAAGCGCGTCCTTCTACACCCCGGAAGTGCTGACCCGCTGTCTGGTGAAGTACGCGCTCAAGGCATTGCTGAAGGACCGGAGCGCCGACGCAATTCTGCGGCTGACGATCTGCGAGCCGGCGATGGGCAGCGCGGCGTTCCTGAACGAGGCGGTCAACCAGTTGGCCGAGGCGTATCTGGAGCGCAAGCAGGCGGAGCGGGGCCAGCGCATCCCCCACGACCGCTACACCGCCGAGTTGCAGCGGACCAAGATGTTCATCGCCGACCGCAACGTGTTCGGGGTGGACCTGAATCCGGTGGCGGTGGAGCTGGCGGAGGTGTCGCTGTGGCTGAACGCCATTTCCGGTTCCAGCCATGTGCCGTGGTTCGGCTATCAGTTGTTTTGCGGCAATTCGCTGGTGGGCGCCCGGCGGCAGGTGGTGCATCCGGCCTGGCTCGGGCCGCGCGCCGATCCGCTCTGGCACGAGCGGGCGCCGCGACGGGTGCGCCCCGGCCAGCCGGACCGCCAGGCCGAGGAGGTTTATCACTTCCTGCTGCCCGATCCGGGCATGGCCGATTATGGTGACAAGGTGGCCAAGGCCCGCTATCCGGCGGCGTTCCAGCGGCTGAAGACGTGGCGCAAGGCGTTCTGCCGGCCGTTGAACAATGATGAGATCGCGCTGTTGCAGGAGTTGTCGGGGCTGGTGGATGAGCTGTGGGCGCTGCACGCGCGGGAACTGGCGCGGGATCGCGACCGGACCGAGGACTGGCTGCCGGTATGGGGTCAACCGGACGCCGAGGGGCCGCGCAGCAGCACCGGCGACAAGGATCGGGTGCGGGCCAACGGCATTTTCAACGAGGGCAGTTCGGTGGCGTCGGCTTACCGGCGGCTGAAGCTGGTGATGGATTACTGGTGCGCGCTGTGGTTCTGGCCGCTGGATCGGGCGGAGTTGCTGCCAGACCGGGATCAGTTCTGGTTCGAGCTGGGACTGGTGCTGCGCGGCAACGTGGTGGATACCCGGCCGCAGGCTGAACTGGACTTGACCGCTACGGCCGCGCCGGAACCGTTCGCCCCGAAGCCCCAGGCGGCGTTGCCGGGGATGGAGGTGCAGCTTTCGCTCGGCGCTCCGCCGACCACGCGGGACATCACCGACCGCTTCGGGCAGTTACACATCGAAAAGCTGTTCGAGTTCTTTCCCCGGTTGAAGCTGGTCCACGAGATCGCCGGGCGGCGGCGGTTTTTCCACTGGGAACTGACCTTCGCCGACATCTTCGCGGGCCGGGCCGGTTTCGACCTGATTCTGGGCAATCCGCCGTGGATCAAGGTGGAATGGAACGAGTCCGGGGTGTTGGCGGATTTCCATCCGCTGTTCGCGCTGCGGAATTTCTCGGCGACCCAGTTGACCCGCGAGCGGGAGGCGGCGTTTGCGAGCTACGAGGGGTTGGAAGCGGCTTGGCTGGACGAATTGACCGAGGCCGAGGCGACGCAGAATTTTCTGAACGCGATGCAGAATTACCCGCTGCTCAAAGGCGTCCAGACCAACCTCTACAAGTGTTTCCTGCCGCAGGCATGGATGATCGGCAACGCGGGGGCGGTGGCCGGATTCCTGCACCCGGAAGGCATTTATGACGATCCGAAAGGGGGCCTGTTTCGGGCAGCGGTTTATCCCCGGTTGCGGGCGCATTTTCAGTTTTGGAATGAACATAAACTATTCAGCGAAGTTCATAACGAAACTTTATTCAGCATCAATCTTTATGGTGCTCTTTCCGATACTCCATTTTTTAACAACTTAGCCAATATTTTTAATCCTGCCACAATAGATATTTGCTATGCCCACGACGGGCACGGCCTCGTTCCGGGCATCAAGACAGACGAGGGCGAATGGAATATTCGCGGCCACCAAAGCCGCATCATCCCGGTGGATGCCGAAGCGCTCGCCACCTTCGTCAAGCTCTATGACGAGCCGGGAACGCCCGCTTTGCAAGCCCGGCTGCCGGCGTTGCATTCGCGGGAACTGCTGGGGGTGCTGGAAAAGTTCGCGGCCTACCCCAAGCGGCTTGGCGATTTGTCAGGCGAGTATTTCTCGTTGGAGATGTGGCACGAAACAATGGCCCAGAAGGAGGGTACTATCCAGCGCGACACCCGTTTTCCCGCCACCGCCGCCGAATGGGTGCTTTCCGGGCCGCATTTCTTCGTGGGCAATCCATTCTTCAAGACTCCACGCGCCGTTTGCAACACCAACAAAGCGTATGACAACCTTGACCTCGAAACCCTAGCCGACGACTACCTGCCACGCACCAATTACGTGCCCGCTTGCGATGCGGATGAATATCGGCGGCGGACGCCGAGGGTGTCGTGGATCGAGGAAGGGGAGACGGTGGCGAAGCCGGTGACGGAGTATTTTCGCCATATCAACCGCGAGATGTTGTCCCAGTCCGGCGAGCGCACTCTGATTTCTCAAATCGCCGGCCCCGGCGTAGGGTATATCCATACCTGTGTCGGCACCGCATTCCGCAATACCGCAGCGCTGCTCGACTATCACGCCATGACGCTCTCGCTGCCGGTGGATTATCGAGTCAAGAGCACCGGCATGGGCCACGCCAACAAGTCGCTGATCGACCAGTTACCGATGCTGCATGGCGCGACGCCTGATCCATTGCGATGCGCTCTATGGTTGCGGGCGCTGGCCCTCAACTGCCTCACCACCGCTTACGCTCCCCTCTGGCGCGACGCTTTCCGTTCCGACTTCACCCGCGACGCCTGGACCCAAACCGACCCGCGCCTGCCCGCCGACTTCTTCGCCCAGATCGGCCCCGCCTGGCATCGCGGCTGCGCCCTGCGCACCGACTACGCCCGCCGTCAGGCGCTGGTCGAAATCGACGTACTCGCCGCCCAGGCGCTCGGCCTGACGCTGGCGGAACTGCTGACGATCTACCGGGTGCAGTTCCCGGTGATGCGCCAGTACGAGCAGGACACCTGGTACGACGCCGCCGGGCGCATCGTCTTCACCGCCAGCAAGGGGCTGGTCGGGGTCGGTCTGCCGCGCCGGGCGGGCAAAAACGACGCCCCCTGCACGCGGGTCCATCCCGACGGTCGCCGCGACTCCAAACCGCTCGGCTGGGAAGACGTGCGCGAGTTGCCCGCCGGCTGGATCATCGAACGCGAGATCGACGACGACACCCGGCCCGGCGGCCCGATTCGCCGCACGATCCGCTACGTCGCCCCCTTCGACCGCTGCGCCCGCGAGGACGACTACGCCCGGGCGTGGGTGGAATTCGCGGGGCGGCAAGAGTCCTAACGACCATACCCAAAACGGAGACAGTCACCCCGATGCACATTGAAACCGAATTGGACCCGATTCACGCCGAACGGCTGACGCGACTGCAAGCGCGGTTGCGGAAACCCCTGCCCGACGTACTGGCAAACCTGATCGACCTGGGACTGGCGAAACTGGATCAGCCGGTCTCGATCACGCCCTCGGTGTGGGAAGCCCGGGCGCGTTTCGAACGGGAACAGGGCCGGTTGACCGAAGAATTCGACTTGCCACCACGTGAGATCGCCGAGAACGCCTGGCGCAATCCACTGGATGAATGACGATGGCGCTGGCCTACCTGCTCGATACCTCGGTCTACTCGCAACCGCTCAAACCCACGCCCAACGCGAACGTGGTCTCCCAATGGCAAGCCTTGGGGGATGCACCGCTGGCGATTTCGGTGATCACCGAAGCCGAGTTGCAATACGGCTTGGCGCTCAAGGGTTCGGCCAAGCTGCACGCAGCGTATGGATCCCTTTTGAAGGGAAGGCTCTCCGTGCTTCCCATTGATCAGGCGGTGGGTGCGGTATTTGCCGAGATGAAAGCCACCCAGCAGCGGGCTGGCAAGCCGGTCGCCGATCTCGATCTGCTGATTGCCGCCACCGCGCGAACGCATGGACTAATCGTCGCCACCCTCAATGTTCGCCACTTTACCTTGATCGCGGATCTCGTCGTCGAGGACTGGAGCCTGTCCGAACTTCCCCCCGACGATCAACCGCGCCCCAGCCCATGATCCCCAGCCTCGTCGCCCATGACATCATCGAAGGTCTGCGCCAGTACCTGATCACCGGCTTCGAGCCGTCCAACCCCACCTTCCGGGGCATCGTCCGCGCCTTCCTCGACCAGCCCGGCAGCCTCCACAAAGGCCCCTATCTCTCGCTCGGCCTGCCGTTTCGGCCCGGCGCCGGCGACCGGAACCGCTTTCCCGGTTTCCAAACCCGGCATCCTCCCCACCACCATCAGGAACTCGCCTGGCGGCGGCTGAACAGCGCCGCAACCCCCGCCTCGACCCTGGTCGCCACCGGCACCGGCTCCGGCAAGACCGAATGCTTCCTTTACCCGCTGCTCGACCACTGCTGGCGCGAGCACCGGGCCGGCCGCCGGCGCGGCATCAAGGCGCTGGTGATCTACCCGATGAACGCCCTCGGCAGCGACCAGGCCCGCCGCTTCGCCGAAACCGTCCACGCCAGCCCCGGCCTGCGCGGCCGGATTCGGGTCGGCCTCTACATCGGCCAAGGCCAGGGCGGCGCCCCCGGCGCGGACGCCATGAGCGCCGCGAGCGTCATCACCGCCAAGGACGCGATGCGCCGCGATCCGCCCGACATCCTGCTCACCAACTACAAGATGCTCGACTACCTGCTCCTCCGCCCCCGGGACCGGGTGCTGTGGCAGGACAACGGCCCGCGCACCCTGCGCTACCTGGTGGTCGACGAACTCCACACCTTCGACGGCGCCCAGGGCACCGACCTCGCCCTGCTGATCCGCCGGCTCAAGGCCCGGCTCCAGACCCCCGCCGGCCACCTGCTCTGCGTCGGCACCTCCGCCACCCTCGGCGACGCCGACCAGGCCGCCGGCCTGCTGGCCTACGCCCGGGACCTCTTCGGCGAACCCGTCGCCGACGATGCGGTGATCGGCGAGGAACGCCTGACCATGAACGAATTCCTGACCGGGGCGCTGATCGAGCATCAACTGGCGCCGGTCCCCGACCTGGAACGCCGGCTCGACCCGCGCGCCCACCCGGACAGCGAAACCGCCATCGCCGTCTGGCACCGGCTGTTCTTCCCCGACGGCGAGCCGGCCCGGCCCAACGACCCCGCCTGGCGGGCGACGCTGGGACGGCAACTCAAGGGCCAGCTCCAGTTCAACAACCTGCTGCGGCTGCTCGACCCGGCGCTGCGCCCCCTGGCGGAACTGACCCGCGAACTGCCGCGCTTTCTGCCCGGATCGGCGAAAGCCTGCCCGGCGCCGGTGCTCGACGCCCTGCTGGCCTTGGTCGCCTGGGCGCGCGACCCGGACCATCCCGAGCGGCCCTTCGTGCAACTGCGCCTGCAACTGTGGCTGCGGGAACAGCGCCGGATGGTGGTGCGGCTCACCGCCGACCCCGCCCAACGCCTCCTCGCCGCCGCCGACGATCTGCCGGCGGGAGCGCGATCGGTCCACCTGCCGCTGGTGCAATGCAGCGACTGCCTGACCTCGGCCTGGCTGGCCCGCCTGCCGCCCGGCGACCGCTGCCTCGACCGCAACCTGCAAAGCATCTACGACACCTTCTTCAACCGCCGCGCCGAGCTGGCCCTGCTCTACCCCGAGGCCGACGTCCGCGCCACCGGCTCGCGCGGCGAGACCACCTGGGCCTGCGGCGGCTGCGGCCAACTGCAAACCTCTCAAGACCGTTGTCGGAGCTGCGGCGGCGACGATCTGGTGCCGGTGTTCCTGCCGCTGGCGGCCCGGCAGGTGACCCGCCGCGACGAGACCCGGGTCGAGTCCGAACACCGCTGTCCGGTTTGCGGCGCCGAGGACGCGCTGCTGCTGTTCGGCGCTCGCGCCACCTCGCTGTCGGCGGTGGCGATCCAGCATCTGTGGGCGGCGGCGGCCAACGACCACCGCAAGCTGATCGCCTTCTCCGATTCCGTCCAGGACGCCGCCCACCGGGCCGGCTTCTTCGCCGCCCGCACCTATGCCAGCAACGTCCGCGCCGCCATCGTCCAGGCGCTACAAGCCTGGCCGATCCAGCCGGCGCCGTGGCCCGAATTCCTCGCCGGCCTGCCGGCTTACTGGCTACAAAACTCCCCTCGCCCGGTGGGAGAGGGGCATAACCCCCACGCCATGACCCCCGAACGCTTCGTGGTCGAGTTCATCGGCCCGAACATGACCTGGATGCCCGAGTACGAGGCGCTCCAGCGGACCGGTTCGCTCCAGGGCGACTGGTTGCGGGACGCCGTCGCCAAGCGGCTGCAATGGGAGGCGCTGGCGGAGTTCGGCTACCTCGCCCGGCGCGGTCGCTCGCTGGAAACGGTCGGCGGCGCGGCGCTGGGCATCCAACCGGAGTGCGTGGCGGAGGCCATCGCGCGCCTCGGCCCGGAACTGCGCGAAGGGCTGGGCTTGCGCGATCTCGCCGATACTCGCCTGCACGCCTTCGTCTGGGGCTTCCTGCTGCACCTGAAGCGGCGCGGCGCCATCGCCCACGACTTCCTGCGCGCCTACGTCGAGCAGGGCGGCCGCGGCTATATCCTGAGCCGGACCCTGCCCTTTCTGCCCAACTTCGGCCCGCACACGCCCCGCCCGATGTTCTTCGCCCTGGCCCGGCGTCACCCCGAATTCGACACGGTCGAGCGATCCAACCGGACCACCTGGTATCAGCAGTGGGTCCGCAAGGCGCTGGCGCCCGACCGGCTGCTGCCGGAGCACATCGAACCCGAGATTTACCGCCTCGCCAGCGCGGCGCTGGCGGCGGCCGGAGCGCTCGAACGCTTCGATACCCAAGGCGGGCCGGTGCTGGCGCTCGATCCGGCGGCGCTGTTTCTCGATCCCATGGTGACCCGGCTGGCCACGGCGGACGGCGGTTCGACCCTGGTCGTTCCCGCCCGCCTCGCCCCACTGCTGACCGGCCTCCCCGCCCTCGATCTGGCCGCGCCCGGCGCCTATCAGCCCCATGAAGTGGCCGAGCACTGGCTGGCCCCCCTCTATCGCCGCGCCGCCATCCGCCGGGTGATCGCCGCCGAACACACCGGCCTGCTGGAGCGGGACGCGCGCGAGGCGCTGGAAGGACGGTTCAAGGCCGAGCCGGGGCAACCCTGGGACGAAAACCTGCTCTCGGCCACCCCGACCCTGGAAATGGGCGTGGACATCGGCGGCCTGTCGGCGGTGCTGCTCTGCTCGGTGCCGCCGGCACAGGCCCATTACCTGCAACGGATCGGCCGGGCCGGCCGGCGCGACGGCAACGCCCTGACCCTGACCGTGGCGGCGGGTCGCCCGCACGATCTGTATTTCTATGCCCGTCCCGAGGAGATGATGACCGGGCCGGTGCAGCCGCCCGGCGTGTTCCTGAACGCCTCCTCGGTGCTGTTTCGCCAGTTGACCGCCTTCTGCCTGGACGGCTGGGTGGCGACCGGCATCGGTCAGACCGCCCTGCCGGCGACGCTCGGCCCGGCGCTCGATGCGGTCGAACGCTACGAACCGACCCGCTTTCCCTACAATCTCATCGCCTTCGTCAAGAACCACGGCCAGACCCTGTTCGCCGGTTTTTGCGCGCTGTTGGAACCGGCCCTGGCCGAGCGCACCCGCGAGGCGCTGGCCGACTTCCTGTTCGGCGGCGACGCCACCGACAGCCTGCGCGTGCGCCTGGTCAAGCGCCTGCAAGCCACCGCCGAGACCCGCAAGGCGCTGGCCGGCCGCGTCCGCACCCTCAAAAACGAGATCGACCAACTCAAGGGCGCGCCCCGGGACGAGGCGACCGCCGCCCGGATCGAGGAGGCGCGCCGCGAGCGCGAGGCCCTGCTCGCCATCAACCGCCAGACCAACGGCCGCGATTTGCTCGGCTTCCTGACCGACGAGGGGCTGATTCCGAACTACGCTTTTCCCGAGGAAGGCGTCACCCTGCATTCGGTGCTCTGGCGGCGGCGGCGCGAGCCGCCGGACGGCGCATCGCCCTACGAGAATTGGGTGGTGGAATACGGGCGGGCCGCGGCGGCGGCCATCGGCGAGCTGGCCCCGCTCAACTGTTTCTTCGCCGGCGGGCGTCGGGTCCAGGTCGATCAGGTCGATCTCACCCTGTCGCCCATCGAAGCGTGGCGGCTGTGCCCCGCGTGCAGCCACGCCGAGCCGCTCGCCCAGGGCGATGCCCACCCGGCCTGTCCGCGCTGCGGCGACGCCCACTGGGCGGATGTCGGCCAAAAGCGGTCCCTGGTGCGGCTGCGGCATGTGTTGGCCACCACCGAGGATCGCCGCAGCCGCATCGACGACAGCGCCGACGACCGCGACTTGCAGTTCCACCAGCGCCAGATGCTGCCGGATTTCCGGCGGGACGACGTCGAGTTCGCCCATCGCATCGCGTCCGACGCGCTGCCGTTTGGCTTCGAGTTCATCCGCAAGGTGGTCTTCCGCGACGTGAACTTCGGCGCGTTCTCGACCGTCGGGGAGGCCAGCGTGGTGGCCGGCCGGGAAGCGATCCGGCGCGGTTTCCGTCTCTGCCGGCACTGCGGCAAGGTGCAGCGACCCGCCGCGCTTGGGCCGGAGAACGGCGACCCGCCGCAGGCGCACGCCTACGATTGCCCGCAACGGGACCGCCAAAATCCGGATGCCCTCGTCGACTGCCTGTACCTGTATCGCGAGTTTCAGTCCGAGGCGTTGCGCATTCTGCTGCCGGCGACGCGAACCGAAACCGACAGCCGGGTAGTCCCTTCGTTGGCGGCGGCCATTCGCCTGGGGCTGAAGCTGCGCTTCGGCGGCAGGATCGATCATCTCGATCTGCTGGTCCACGAGGAACCGGATCGGGCGGCGGGCGTGACCCGCCGCTACCTGTTGCTCTACGACACGGTGCCGGGCGGCACCGGCTACCTGCACGAATTGCTGCGCGACGCCGGCCGGCTGTTCGAGGTGTTCCGGCTGGCCCGCGACCGCATGGCGGCCTGCGACTGCCGGCAGGATCCGGCTCTGGACGGTTGCTACCGCTGCCTGTTCGCCTACCGGCTCGGCGCCGGTATCGCCACGCCCTCGCGCGATACCGCCATCGCCCTGCTGGGCGACATTCTCGACGCCCAGGACCGGCTGGAACCGGTCGCGACCCTCTCCGATATCCTGATCAACCCCAGTTTCGACTCGGCGCTGGAGGCGCGGCTGATCGAGGCGCTCAAGCGACGCGGGGGGATCGATCCCGGCGTGCGCATCCAGCAGGAGGTGGTGCGCGGTAAGCCGGGCTATTACCTGCGGGTCGGCGAGCAAGAGTACACGGTGGAACCGCAAGTGCTGCTGGGACCGGGCGAGGGCGTGGCGGTCGCCTCGAAACCGGATTTTCTGATCCGACCGGCCCGCGCCGCCCAACCCGGCCTGCCGGTGGCGGTCTTCGCCGACGGCTTCGAGTACCACCGGCACACCCTGGCCGACGACGCCCTCAAACGGCTGGCATTGGTCCAGAGCGGGCGCTTCTGGGTCTGGTCGCTGACCTGGCACGACATCGAGGACGCCTTGGCCAACAGTCCGGGTACGCTGCGCCCCCTGCCGCCCGCGGTCGGCGGTTTCGAGAGTTCCGCCCGGAAAGTGGCGGAGAAACTCGGCGTCGAGGAGCTGCTGCCGAGGCTGGTCGAATCGCCCTTCACCCAATTGATCGAGTGGCTGCGCCTACCGGATGCGGCGCGCTGGAGCGGCGCGGTGTTCGCTCGCGCCCTGTCCTGGGCCAAACCGGGCAACGATACCGGCGCCGTGGCGGCGATGCGGGAATGGCTCGCCCAGCGAGCGCCCTCACCGCTGCGCGACCGGCTCGATCCGGCGGAGGCGGCGCTCTGCGGCGAGGCGCGACTCGGCGATCCCACCACCGCACCGACGCTCGGCTGGCTGCTGCCGGCGACCGCGCTCAAAACCGCGCCGCGCCCGACGGCGTTGCTGGCGCTGCTGTGGCTCGATCCGAAGGCCCTGGCCGATGAGGCCGATCTGCGCCAGGCTTGGCGGCGCTTCCTGGCGGCGGCCAACCTGTTGCAATTCCTGCCCGCCGCGCCGGCGCTCGTCGCGGAAGGCGCCGCGACCGGCATTTACGAACGAGCCGGCTGGCGGCGCGTCGCCCAAGAGGACGGCGCCGTGTCGCCACCCGATTCCGCCGAATGGCGAGCCGCGCTCGCCGAGGCGGCCGAGGAAGCGACCGACGGACTGCGGCAGTTGATGGCCCGTGGCATCCCCGCGCCGGCGGTGGGTTACGAGTTGACCGGAACGGCGGGCGCGATCATCGCGGAGGCGGAACTGGCCTGGGAGGATGCGCGGATTGCGGTGCTGCGCTCCGATCAGGCGGAACAGGCTCCAGCCTGGCGGGCGGCGGGCTGGACGGTGGCGATCGTGGCGGCGGGTTGGGCGGCGGCGGTGCGGGCCGCGCACGGGAGATCCTGAAGATGGGGCAGATGGCCAAGGTAGCGATATCCAACGATTTCCTCGGGGCGTTCGCTCGCTTGCCGCAGGGGATTCAGACCAAGGTTTCCAAGTTCCTGACCAACTTCCAGCGCGACCCGACCGCCCCGGGAATCCATTACGAGCGGATCAACGCCGCCCGTGATCCCAACATGCGTTCGGTGCGGATCGACGAAGCCTGGCGCGGGATCGTCCTGAAACCCGAGCAGGACAACGTGTTCCTGTTGCTCTGGGTGGATCGCCACGACGAGGCCTACGCCTGGGCGAGCCGGCATCGCTGCGCGATCAACGCCGCGACCGGCGCCATTCAGGTTTTCGAGACCGTGCGGGTCGAGGCGGTCGAAGCCGCGTCGCCAGAAAAGCCCGCTCCCGCCGCGCCCGCGCTGTTCGATCACCTCCCGGATCACGATCTCGCCCTGCTGGGCGTACCCGCCGAACTGCTGCCGACAGTCCGCCAGATTCGTGGCGAGGACGAACTGGACGCGCTGCAATCGACCCTGCCCGCCGAAGCTTACGAGGGCCTGTTTCTGGTGGCGGCCGGCGATTCGGTCGAACGCATTTTGGCCGAGCGCGACACCCGCGCGGATCGGCCGGTCGATACCGCCGATTTCGATGCGGCGCTCGACGCGCTGGAAAGCCAGTCCCGTTTCGTGGTGGTCGACAACGAAACCGAACTGGCGGCGGTGCTCGACGCCTCGCTGGCGCAGTGGCGGGTGTTTCTGCACCCCTCTCAGCGCCGGTTGGTGGCAGGGGTCAGGTCGGGGCCGGTCCGCGTGCTGGGCGGCGCCGGCACCGGCAAGACCGTGGTGGCCATGCATCGCGCCCAGTGGCTGGCGGAACAGGCGTTGCCGGAGAACCGGAAGGTGCTGTTCACCACCTTCACCCGCAATCTGGCGGTCGATATTCAGGCCAACCTTCGGGAGCTGTGCTCGCCGCGAACGCTGGCGCGCATCGAGGTGATCAATCTCGACGCCTGGGTGCGCCGCTTTCTCCGTCAGCGCCACTACGAATACGACATCGTCTGGGGCGCTGACGAGCGGCTTTGGGAGCTGGCCCTGGCGCTCAAACCGGCGGACGTGAACGTACCCGCCCGCTTCTATCGCGAGGAATGGCAGCGCGTCATCCAACCCCAGGGCATCGAAACCCTGGACGATTACAAGCGCGCCTCGCGGCTGGGGCGCGGCACGACGCTGGGGCGAGCCGACCGCATCAAGGTCTGGCCGGTGTTCGAGGAATACCGCAGCCGGATGATCGAGGCTCGCAAGAAGGAAGTCGAGGACGCCTACCGCGACGCCGCCCACCTGATCGCCGAGGACCGCGCCGGCCTGCCCTACGCGGCGGTGATCGTGGACGAGGCGCAGGACATGGGACCGCAGGCATTTCGACTGCTGCGCGCCCTGGCGCCGGAGGGGCCGAACGACCTGTTCATCGTCGGCGACGGTCACCAGCGCATCTACAGCCGGAACCAGGTGGTGCTGTCGAAATGCGGCATCGACATCCGGGGCCGCTCCCGCAAATTGCGGATCAACTACCGGACCACCGAGGAAATTCGCGATGCGGCGGTGGCGTTGCTGGAAGGGTGCGCCGTGGACGATCTCGATGGCGGCGCCGACGACCAGCGCAACGACAAGTCGCTGACCCACGGCCAACCGCCCGTTCACATCCCCTGTGCGTCGGCCGCCGACCAGGCGGTCGCCATCGTCCGGCGGATTCGGGAAGCGCACACCCAGCAAGTACCCACCGCCGCGATTTGTATCGTGGCCCGCACCCATCATGAGCTGGAGGATCTCGAACGCCGGCTGCGCGAGCACGGCGTGATCGGTCAAACGATCCGAATCGACGAAACCGAAGCCGGATCGGCCGAAGCCGTGCGACTGGCGACCATGCACCGGGTCAAGGGATTGGAATTCGACATCGTCATGGTCGCCAGCGTCAACGACGATCAGGTACCGTTACCTGTCGCGCTGGACACCGCCGACCTTGTGGAGCGAGCGACGAGCGAATTGGAAGAACGCTCCCTGCTGTACGTGGCGCTGACCCGAGCACGGAAACAGGCTTACTTGTTCAGTTATGGCAAACCCAGCGGTTTTCTGACCGCCATCGGCCACTTCGACGGATGATTTGCCGGGTTCCGCCGTCCGCTCACCCGCCAAACAACGCGCGAGCGTTGGCGGCCCGAATCGGCCGCCATTCCGGGTCGTCCAGCAGCGGGGCGAGAAACGCCCGGTACGCCGTCATCGGGGCGAGCGGCCAGTCGCTGCCGCACGAACCGGTCCGGCCGCTCGGCATACTCCAGCGCCTCGCGCAGCCGCTCGACCGTCCTTTGTAATCGCCCTCGCGCGGCCAGCGCCGCGAAGGCGGCCGCGTCCCCCGCGAAAATCCCGGACAGGTCGGCCCAGACGTTGGCGTTCTTGTAGACGACCTCGGCGGCGTCCATGAACCAGGGGTGGATCATCGGGATCGTCGGACAGTTCCCCCATCGCCAGGGCTTGGATCGTACCGCTCGCCGCCATGTCCGCCCGCGCGGCGGCGGCCACCGTCGCCACGGCCTCGTCCAGCACCGTAGGAAAGGCGCGCAGTCCCGGTAGACCGGGCGGCACGACGTGCACGTGGGCGTCGACGGGCGCGTCATCACGACTGAGGGTCACGGCCCTGCTCCAGCCAGCCATGGAGTTCAAGGTCTTCGTAAACTGTCCAGGTGAAGCGCGGCGTGCATAGTGCCAGGAAGACCAGGTCAGTACCTCCCGTATTGGTAATGCGTTGGCGGGTTCCAGGCGGGATGAGCACCACCGCGCCTGGTCCGACCTCGGCGGGCGGTAAGTTCCCCACGTCGACTTGCCCTTGCCCCTCCAGGATCAGGTACCGCTCGGTGACGCCCCGCAGGCGATGCCAGCGAGTGGTCACGCCGGGCTCGACTCGGGCGCGGGCCACCGAAAGGTCGGCATCGCTGGGGCCGTTCCACCACTCGGTGATGAAACAACCTTCCGCGAAGAAATACTCGGTCGCCGCCAGGTGTTGAATCCGCGGAATGGGGGGGATCATGACGCGCGCCTGCCTCTACGGTCGCCGAGGCGCGCCAGATAGACATAGCCCACCTCGGGCAGATGCACCACCCACAGCGCCGACCCCGTGGCCACGCCGGGCACGGTCGCCATCGTGGACCAGGGCGCGAGACCCAGCGACAGATAAGGATGGCAGCGGCGCGATAAACCCGATCCGTAGCGCCCGGACAAATCGCTGGTAGGACGTTAGAGGGTAGTGTTCCAGACATGGATTTCACACCGCCATCTTCATCACCGTGGCCTGGTCGTCAGTGGTGGAGGCGCGGGCCTCTTCGGGTTTCTGGCCCTGCCGGACCTTGATCTCTTCCAATTCCGGTAACTGATTCGATGTCCACCGCCGCCGACCACCGCCTGGATCCCCGCATGGATCGGCCCAAGGTCGGCCCGCGCGACATCAACGGTGGGTTTCTCGGGCGATCGTTGGTTCAGTGATAACAAATCTACTTCTACTTTGTCAGATTGAAGCTAACTTATTGGGTAGTCCTGCATATGAAAAAGGAGGCAGGGGGAATTTAGGTTTCGCTCGGCCCGACCAGTTCAAATCTCCCTACCCCCCTTTGCTAAAGGGGGAAACGCTCGATGGATCATTCGCATTTTAGAACTACCGAACCACCCACATCCGGACCAACCGGGCAAGGTGCCCACCGCTCTTTTCAGCCCCGGCCTGGCCCGCCGCCTACCGCGCGCTCGACTGGGTACGCCTATCATCAACTACGGAGGATAAAGATCATGGATATTCTACGAAAGCGGCTCGCTGGCCATTCGGAATTCAAGACCGATTTTGAGAGACTGCGAAGAGATTCGGCAAAGCTTGTCCGATTTACTTTCGACAGGGTTTTGGCGCATATCGCTCAGCCAGGCAATTTTCCGGTTTCCGGCGAACTGGAACAGCAACTGAAATCCAGGATGGAATCCTTGCCGGTCGGCATCAGACGACAACTTTCCGAGCAGGCGTTGGCGCGACTGAATGCCAACGCCAGCGAAAAACAGCAGCACTATGGCATCTTCGCGTCGTTGCGGATCCAGGAAGCCCTACCGCTCCATCGACTGGCAGCCCAATTCTCAAATCATGCCCAGATCAAGCCAGCCAGTGATCGACTTA
Source organism: Candidatus Contendibacter sp. (assembly GCA_029624675.1). GTDB lineage: Bacteria > Pseudomonadota > Gammaproteobacteria > Competibacterales > Competibacteraceae > Contendibacter. Next base: position 46,103 of record JARSSP010000058.1, on the reverse strand, counting down.
GAAAAACCCTGGAAATGGAATTGGCCAAAGCGGCTGCTGAAAAGCCTCTGAAGAAACTGGCTTTTTCAAAAAATAACGTCATCGATATCGAACCGGATTTCGGGTTGGGGCCGATTCTGGATGATGAATTCAATGACCTGGAAATCCAGCCAAAGACGCTTGAACTGCGCTTGAAGCGGGTCATTTGCCATGAGGACTTCAAGAACGAATGGGGAAAGGACGAAATCGCCTTTGCCGCCGTCGTACACGACATCTACCACCGCCAGGATATTAAATTTGCCCCCCATGATCTGGGGAAATTCAAAAAGGGCGATAACAGGCCCATGAATGACCTGCTGATTGCCTCCATCCCCGTTGCACCGGGAACGTGGCGCGATGCGACCTACACCGCCAGCGTCTACCTGGCGGAAAAGGATTTCGGCGGCTTTGAAAAAGCGGTCGCTGATCTACAGGGCTTGTCCAGTCATGAAATGCGGGATCTATTCGTGCTGCTGCACGCCGTCTCCTTGTTCTCGCTCCTGGGTATTTCGGTGGCGGCGGACAAGGGCTTCGACGCCAACGGTCTGGCCAAGGCCATCGGCATCGGCCTGGGACCGCTCGTTTACTGCGTGCTGTACCTAGGCATCGTGGGGACCTTGCCGCTCGCCCTGGCGTGGCTCGGCGTGGTGATCCTGGACCAATTGCTCGCCGTCGCCGGCCTGGCCCTGCTGGAGACGATTGGTGATGCGTTCAAGGACGACCTGTTTCCATCCCAGGCCATCGCTTTTCACTTCGGCATACCCGACGGCATCGGGGACGCCGGCTCGTTGGATTTCGGCTCACCGACACGCGCCGTGAAGTCTTTCACATTCGTCCAGAAGGGACTGGTGCTCAAGGAAAACGTCGCCCACTATGATCTGGAGTTCGAGTGGCGCGTGGTGCCGGGGGTCGGTAAGGTAGCAGCACCGCCGTCGCCCGCTCAGGAAACCGAGGATCCCGAACTTGCGCTGCGCCATCTCGACAAGATCGAGCATATCGGCGTGGTGATGCTGGAAAACCGTTCCTTTCATCAGATGCTCGGTTTCCTGGCCAACGATCGGGGCCGCATCGATTTGGCGGATGGTCCCACCACGGACATGTTCAACGTGCTGCGCGCCAAGACGCGCGATCAACTCTGTCCCGTCGGCCAGGACTGCCTGTTTTCGGAATCGGCGATGGCGTTTCTCGGCCAGGATCATCGAGTGCCGGTGACGCGATTGGAAAACACCGCGATCGAGGAAGACCCCGGCCATACCGTATCGAACACCGAGCACCAAATATTCGCCAGCGCACGCTTCCTGTCGGTGGACAATCCCGATACCGCGCCGACCACGGACGATCCCCGCGATCCACTCGCCAGGGACGGTTTCGCGGTGGACCCGCACTGGCCGAATCCAGGGGTGAGAGAACTCCCCCTCGCTCGTGAAAGCCTGACCGAATCGGCGGATCCCGATGAACGGCGGGCCATGATCGGCTTCGTCGAGGATTACTTCAGCGTGCTGAAGGCGCGTAAAAATCTCGTGCTGCAACACGCCGCGAATCCGGGAAGCGCCGAGTTCGAGGCGCAGATCAAACAGTTACGGGACATCATGGGCTACTATCCGGCCGAAGCGGTGCCCGCCTTCGACCTGCTGGCGACGGAATTCGCCGTCTGCGACCGTTGGTATTCCTCCTATCCCGGCAATACCTGGGTGAACCGCACCCTCTCGCTCACCGGTAAACCGGCCCGCCAGGAGAATTTCGCCAAGGACATCGACAAGGAAGACCGAGACGCCGTGGTGGCGGCGCTGACTGGCACGGAACACGAGGATCATGCCAAGTTCATCACCGACAACGACATGCCTTTCGATGAGGAATCGTTTTTCCGCATTCTCGACCAGCACACCTATGAGGGGGAGGCGATCACCTGGGCTTTCTATTCGCAGGATATGCCCTCCCTGCTGGCGGTCGACGCCAGCTATGCGTCGGAATTCCGCAACCGCTTGCAGGGTCGCCCCAATCGCATCCGCCCCCTGGACAAATTCTTCAAGGATGCGGCGGACGGCAAGCTACCCCAGGTGTTCTGGGTGGATCCCAATTTCATGGACATCGGCGACATGCGCGAGAATCTCGGCAATTGGGACCCCTCGTTCGATACCGACGGTTATGGCCTGAGTCATTTTTACGATCTCAATACCGCCAACGACGATCATCCGCCGGTCGACATCACGCACGGTCAGCACTTCGTGCTGGAAATCTTCAACGCTCTGTTCAACAGCCCGCGGTGGTCGAAAACGCTGCTGATTATCGTGTATGACGAGCACGGCGGTTTCTTCGATCCGGTGACACCGCCCTACCTGGACACCGAGCCCGAAAGCCCGGCCTTCCGCAGTCTGGGGGTGCGCGTTCCGGCCCTCGTGGTATCGCCATGGGTGGGTAGGAAACTGGTCTCGCATCGCCGCTTTGACCATGCCTCGCTCATCAAGACGATCCTGCTGAAGTTCTGTCGGGATGCGAACGGGAACATTCCCGCCGCCGCAGGTCCGCGCGTCACCGCGGAGACGACCCACCACCTGGGGCATTTGTTGAATGAAAGCCGTCCCCGCTTTGTCGAATCCAGCGCGCAAGAGGGCTATGGACCTGGCGTGGGCTCCAACCGAGAACCGTCCGGGCGTGAAGGGCGATCTTTAACTGCGAGCGCGGATCGGGTCCGGTTTCCAACGATGGGTCAGTCGCCGCCGAAGAAAAGGCGCGAGTTTTTGAGCAATGTCGTCGAAGGAACGCGGTTTGCCTTGCGCCTGCGCCGGCAGCGGGACAAGAACCAGGCGCGACCGTCCTTGCGGCAACCCACGGAATTGAAAGTGCAGATGAAGGAGGCGCGCGATCGACTGTTGACAGTATCCCGCCCTCGATTGCGGCGGTCCTGAAAAACGTCGCAAGTCCGCCAAGCCCTTACGGGGCATCGCGTGATGCGGCAGGTATGTGTTCGGTAAGTTCGGGTTTCAGTCAATCACCACGAGGATATCAACATGGCTATTATCGAAGAGACCAAGACGCTGTCTTTAAATGAAACGCGCGTACTGCATCGGAGCGTGGGCAAAAAATTCTCGGTCCAGATCATCGAAGGTCAAGGCACGGTATTTTTGGCCCGCGTTATCTTTGGCGTCGTTCCCCAACTGGCGGTCGCTACGGATTATCTGTTTGTGACCACGGCTCAGGCGATACCCACCGCCACGATCAAGGCTATTGGGAATCGCACGGGCGGCACGCAGATTCGCTACCGGATACGCACAGGCGGCGACATGATCGGCATAGCCGACCCGATCGGCTAATGAATGACCATCGTTTTCAAGACGATGGTCGGTCATTCGTTAATGGCTACCCATCGCGGGCGGTAAACCGCGGCAACTCATTGATTGGTCGATCTTGCAATAAGAAAGCCTGAATGATTGCGAAAGCTTTCCAGCCGAACAGGCTTCATTGACTGATGGCCCATGTCGCCTTGAGGAGCGCATGGTTTGGTAATGCCTTTGAGACCTTCCCCAATAAAGCCCTTGGTTTTGCCAAGGGATACCTGCTGACGTATTACGAGAAGGATGCTGAAATGTCACGTGAACGATTAGTTGGGAATCAGATCGGCAAGTCATTGAGCGATGCCGCGGAGAGGCTACCAGCGTTCAATCGGCCAGTGTTTTTCGGCCTCTGGCGCACTCTCCGAGCCTGGTTGGAGATCGAGGCGGCACGTTCTCACCCCAATGCGAAACCTGGTGATCGTGGGGATCAAGCGCTGATAACGTCTCTATTCAATCGCATCGAAACCGCGGGGGCGCTACCGCCCGCGACAGCGGCCAGGATGAGACGCATCAAGGCCGACGCTACGGGTTTCGCCCAGACACTCAGCGATCTGACGCCGATCATGCGGGCGTTTGCGGAGTACTGCCACCGTGATCCCAGCCTGCGGGAGCGAACGGTCCAATCCTTGCTTGTCGAGTATGGGCGTGACCCTCGGCTCCAAACCCGCGTGCATCGACGATTGACGAAGGCCGGCGCGGATACGGCCGTGATTTTGGCCATCGATTCAGCCGCGCGCCTGAGTCTCACTGACCTAAACCGGCTGGTGGGCGAAAAAACCGCCGTGGGATTGTTCAACGAGGCGCCCGCGCATCTCGAACACATCGCCCAGAGATTTCAGGCCGTGGCCGCTGACGGTGTTCGAACGACCCGATCTTTCGAAGAGCAGCTCGATAGCAATACAAATATTATCATCGACGGGGAAGAGGTGCCCTTACCGACGCCAGGGCCTTACCGTCTCCTCATCATCTTGATCATTACCGCGATCATGCTCATCGTGGAGGGCGTAAAGATTGTGATTCACCTGACGGAAGATCGCCGGGTCCGGGAAAAGTTCGCGACGCTCTCGTGCCCGGAGATCGACGCACTGTCGGATGCGGAGATTTCCGATTCGATCAAGATTCTGATCGGCGCCGTCGAGGGGCGAAAGGGTGAACCAAACGTGACGTCGAACGCGGACGAACAAGCGATCATCCGTGTTTTCGGCTGCCTTTCGGATTCGCGATTGCGCACCCTCTTCGCACCGCTTGAGCTAGATCTGCTTCCTGAGTTTCAGGGACCGGAATACACGCAATTGGTAAAGCGACTGGTTTCGGCGGGGGCCATCAACCCCGGCACGTGGGATAACCGTTTGGTCCGCAATTTCGCGAACGGCGCCGATACCGCGACCATCCAGGGACTCACGACCGCGGACGCACGCACCATGTTCCTGAAGCTTTTCGATGGGTGGACAGGCGAACTCGATGAAGCAGCGGTCGTCAAGTTGTTAGCGGCACTGCCCGCCACCACCGTCCGCGCGGTCGCGGCTCAATCGGGCACGCGGCGCGCGGACTTCCGCGACCAGCTCAACGGCAAGGAACGCAAGGAAGTCCTGGACATTCTCGACCGCGACGGCGTGGCCTAGCAGACTGTCGAGCTTGTCATTTAACTAATTGACTTTTCGCAATTTAATATTTTTGGCGATGTTTTCAGAACAACACTTCGGACAGTTTTGACCGGTTTTAATCAAGGAGTTAGGGTTCAGAATTGGGGGCTTGCCCCCTCACATGGGTTTAATCCCTATTTTTAACCATAATCTCTTGATTCATTTGGTCAAAAACGGTCCGAACTATTGTTATAATGACAAATAACAATATGACCTAAGTCATGTATAGATCATAATTGGCGACGCTATAAATACAGTTTCCGCTTGTCCATCATGATCCGCTATTTTTGAATATAAAAAATTGATTTTAAAGATTTTTATTAGCCTTATGACATCCCCGCAACCCGAAGCCATTCGGGTAATTTCAAACAAATCAAGCCAACCTCTCCACCTCGCAAATCCCCCCGATCACCACATATTCATCCTCGCCCTTCAACATCCCCGGCAACAGGCGATTGTAGAAAAACACCTTGGACGTGGGCACCTGGGTTCGCAGCAGGTGATCGCCAAACTCCTCGGCGCGCTCGCGGCGGACGCTGAAGGAACTGAGATTGTTGAGCAGCACGATCCAGCGGCGGCGGTCGGGCTTGGTCAGCACCTGATCGTCGCTGAAGCGGTTGAAGCCGCGATATAGGGTCAGATGGGTCAAGTTCGGCTGCTGGCGGCGCAGTTCGTACTGACAATAGGTGTACAGCAGGTCTAGTTGCGCTTCCAGGGCGTTGGTGTTGTACAAACCCTGGCTGCATATTTCCAGAAAATGCTCGTAGGCGTCCTCGGTGCGATCATCAAGCAAGACACCGTGGAAGCGGGTCAGCAACCCGAAGCGCGATTCCACCCACGCCTTCAATACGGCTCCTTCCCGGCTGTTGGGATCGAAGGCCCAGCCGCGCACCATGCGCAGATAATCCGCCCGTCCGCGCAGCTTGGGTCGACCCCGCCGCGCATCCGTCGAGCGATCTGGCATCAGCCCCGCCTCTTCCAGTGCCTCCAGCCGGAAGTGCACGGTCATGTAATCCATGAAGCGTCGCGCCCGTTCGGCGGAATCCGTCAACCGCTCCAACAGGGGAAACAGATCGGCGTGCAGTTCCGCCACCCCATCGAGCAGCAACGGCGCTGGATGACGCTGGAAGGTCAGGCCACCCAGAATCGCCGCCGGCAGGTTACAACGGTTGATCGGCAGGCAGGCGCTTTTGGGAAGACGTGGCCCCCACTCGGGCGCCACAGTGGAATTGTCATCAATCTGACAAGCGGCCGCGTTTGTCATTTATGTAACCTGCTCTCCCGGCTATCCACCAGAAAAATAACAGCAAAAACAGGCTATTGTTGAAAATCTCTCCTTGGCACGGCGCTTGAACCAGAATGGGCGTAAGCAAGGTTTACCATTCATTCAGCGATCATTAGGAGAGCAGTCCATGATACGTCAATGCGCGATTTACGGGAAAGGCGGCATCGGTAAATCCACCACCACGCAAAATCTGGTAGCTGGATTGGCCGCCCTGAACAAGCAGGTCATGATCGTGGGTTGCGATCCCAAGGCTGACTCCACTCGCTTGATTCTCCACTCCAAGGCGCAACAAACCATCATGCAAATGGCGGCCGACGCCGGCACCGTCGAAGACCTGGAACTGGACGACGTGCTGAAAGTCGGCTACGGCGGCGTCCGCTGCGTCGAATCCGGCGGCCCAGAGCCGGGCGTCGGCTGCGCCGGTCGCGGGGTCATCACCGCCATCAACTTCCTGGAAGAGGAAGGCGCTTACGAAGATAGCTTGGATTTCGTGTTCTACGACGTGTTGGGCGACGTGGTCTGCGGCGGTTTCGCCATGCCGATCCGCGAGAACAAGGCCCAGGAAATCTACATCGTGGTGTCCGGCGAAATGATGGCGATGTACGCCGCCAACAACATCGCCAAAGGCATCTGCAAGTACGCCACCTCCGGCGGGGTCCGCCTGGCCGGCTTGATCTGCAACTCGCGCAAGACCGACCGCGAGGCCGAACTGATCGAGGCGCTGGCCGACCGGTTGGGCACCCACATGATCCACTTCGTGCCGCGCGACAACGTGGTGCAGCGCGCCGAAATCCGCCGCATGACCGTGATCGAGTACGACCCCGCCTGCAAGCAGGCCGACGAGTACCGCGCCTTGGCCGACAAGATCATCAACAACAAGAAACTGGTCATTCCCAAGCCGCTGACCATGGACGAGCTGGAAGAACTGCTGATGGAGTTTGGCATCGCCGACGACGTGGACGAGAGCCTGGTTGGCAAGACCGCCGCGGCCGAAGCCAATTTGTGCGCCGCTTGATGATTCACCTTTTACCAGCCCTTCCCCTCGGTGGGGGAGGAGGTCGGATTCGATAGTCGAGTAACCACCATGACCATGAACCGCCAGGAAACCGAACAACTGATCCAGGAAGTGCTGGAAGTCTATCCGGAAGCGACCGGCAAGCAACGCGCCAAGCACCTGATGGCCAACGATCCCTCCCTGGAAAAATCCAACAAGTGCATCGTCGCCAACAAGAAGGCCCTGCCCGGCGTGATGACCGCGCGCGGCTGCGCCTACGCCGGCGCCAAGGGCGTGGTGTGGGGGCCAGTCAAGGACGTGCTCAACATCTCGCACGGCCCGGTCGGCTGCGGCCAGTTCTCCCGGGCCGGCCGCCGCAACTACGTGACCGGCCACAGCGGGGTCAACATTTTCAACGACATCAACTTCACCTCCGACTTTCAGGAAAAGGACGTGGTGTTCGGTGGCGACAAAAAACTCGCCAAGCTCATCGCCGAACTCGACAGCCTGTTCCCGCTGGCCAAGGGCGTCACCATCCAATCCGAGTGTCCGATTGGCCTGATTGGCGACGACATCGAGGCGGTCGCCAAGAAATCCGCCAAGGAAATCGGCAAAGTCGTGGTGCCGGTGCGCTGCGAGGGCTTCCGGGGCGTTTCCCAATCTCTCGGCCACCACGTCGCCAACGACTCGCTGCGCGACTGGGTGCTGCACGGCCGCGACGACGACCCAAGCTTCGAGTCCACTCCTTACGACGTGGCGATCACCGGCGACTACAACATCGGCGGCGACGCCTGGTCTTCGCGGATTCTGCTGGAGGAAATGGGCCTGCGAGTCATCGCGCAGTGGTCGGGCGACGGATCGATCCCGGAAATGCAGACCACCCGCCACGCCAAGCTGAATCTGCTGCACTGCTACCGCTCGATGAACTACATCAGCCGACACATGGAAGAGAAGTACGGCATGCCCTGGATGGAATACAACTTCTTCGGCCCGACCAAGATCGCCGAAAGCCTGCGCAAGATCGCCGCGTTTTTCGACGACACCATCAAGGAAAACGCCGAGCGGGTGATCGCCAAGTATCAGCCGATCATGGACGCCATCATCGCCAAATACCGGCCCCGGCTGGAAGGCAAGCGAGTCATGTTGTTCGTCGGCGGTCTGCGCCCCCGCCACGTCATCGGCGCGTATGAAGATCTCGGCATGGAAGTGATCGGCGCCGGCTACGAGTTCGCCCACAACGACGACTACGACCGCACCTTCAAGGAATTGCAAGACGGCGCGCTGATCTACGACGACGCCACCAGTTTCGAGTTGGAATCCTTCGTCGAGCGACTGAAGCCGGATTTGATCGGCTCCGGCATCAAGGAGAAGTACGTATTTCACAAGATGGGTATTCCGTTCCGGCAGATGCACTCCTGGGATTATTCCGGCCCCTATCACGGCTACGACGGCTTCGCCATCTTCGCCCGCGACATGGACATGACCATCAACAATCCCTGCTGGAACAAGCTCAAAGCACCCTGGCAACGCACTGGCGCGGAAGCGTTGTCAGTCGCCGCCTGACGAGGACACCACCATGCAAACCAGCGAATGCATCAATCCGGGTTATCCGCTGTTCACCGGCGAGGACTACCAGCAGGCTTTCGCCCGCAAGCGGGTGTTCGAGGAAAGTCCTCCCAACGAAAAGCTGGAAGAAGTGTTCCAGTGGACCACGACGGAAGAGTACAAACAGCTCAACTTCAAGCGCGAAGCCCTGACCATCAACCCCGCGAAAGCCTGTCAGCCGCTGGGCGCGGTGCTGTGCGCGCTGGGTTTTTACAAGACCCTGCCCTACGTCCACGGTTCGCAGGGTTGCGTGGCCTACTTCCGCACCTATTTCAACCGGCATTTTCGGGAACCGATCGCCACCGTTTCCGATTCGATGACCGAGGACGCGGCGGTGTTCGGCGGCCAGAAGAATATGTTCGAGGGCTTGGAAAATGCCCTCAAGCTGTATCAGCCGGAAATGATGGCGGTATCCACCACCTGCATGGCCGAGGTGATCGGCGACGATCTGAACGCGTTCATCACCAACGCGCGCAAGGACGGCCGAGTGCCGATGGACTTTCCCATTCCCTTCGCCCATACCCCCAGTTTCGTTGGCAGCCACACCACCGGATGGGACAACATGGAGGAAGGCGTGCTGCGCTACTTCACCCTCAACGCGATGGAGGGCAAAACGGTCGGCAGCAACGGCAAGATCAACATCGTCACCGGCTTCGAGACCTATCTCGGTAACTTCCGGGTCATCAAGCGGATGTTGAAGGAGATGGGCGTCGAGTACACCTTCCTGTCCGATCCCGAGGACATTCTGGACACCCCGACCGACGGCGAATTTCGCATGTACGCCGGCGGCACCCGGATCGAGGAGATCAAGGACGCCCCCAACGCCATCGACACCCTTCTGCTGCAACCTTGGACTTTGCCCAAGACCAAGAAGTACGTGCAGGAAACCTGGAAGCATCCGGCCAGTCTTGCCGGTATCCCGATGGGCCTGAGCGCGACCGACGAGTTTCTGATGAAGGTCTCGGAACTGACCGGCAAGCCGATTCCCGATTCGCTGGCCGTGGAGCGGGGCCGGCTGGTGGACATGATGACCGACTCGCACTCCTGGTTGCACGGCAAGCGGTTCTCGGTGTTCGGCGATCCCGACTTCGTGACCGGCCTGTGCCAATTCCTGCTGGAACTGGGCGCGGAGCCGCTGCACGTCCTCTGTCACAACGGCAACAAGCGTTGGGCCAAGGACATCACCAAGCTGCTCAAGGATTCACCCTACGGCCAGAGCGCCGAGGTCCATGTTGGCAAGGATCTCTGGCACCTGCGCTCGCTGGTGTTCGCCGACAAGCCGGATTTCCTGATCGGTAATTCCTACGGCAAATTCATCCAGCGCGATACCTTGCACAAGGGCAAGGAGTTCGAGGTACCGCTGATCCGGTTCGGTTTCCCGCTGTTCGACCGCCACCACCTGCACCGCGACACCACGCTCGGTTACGAGGGCGCGATGCATATTCTCAAGGCTTTGGTGAACGCGGTCATGGAGCGGCTTGACGAGGAAACCATGGAAATGGGCGAAACCGATTACGCCTTCGATCTGATTCGGTGATCGCAGACCATCAAAATCCCCCTACCCCCCTTTATCAAAGGGGGGAGCGCGCGCAGCAAGCGGGGGATTTGGCCCTAACGTCGCAGCCGGCTGTTCGCGCCCAAGAGACGCTCCTACAAGACAGGAGAATTCAACCATGCCCAACGTCATGTTGCGAAACAACGCGGCTGGCCAACTGGTTTTTTATGTGACCAAAAAGGATCACGAGGAAATCGTGGTCGCGCTGGAACATGCCGGTCCTGGCGCCTGGGGCGGTGAGATGGAATTGGCGGATGGTTCGCGCTTTTACCTTGAACCGTTCGATCAGCCGCCCAAGTTGCCGTTGACCGTGCGGGTGAAGCGGCTATGAGCACTGCGCCGCTGTCCGATTGCATCGCCTTGCGCGTGGCCCTGGCGGCCCGCGCTCTGCCCGACGGCAACCCCGCGCCGCTGCTGCGAGCGTTGCTCGCGGCGTTGGGCGAGCCGTTGACCGAGGACAAACTGGCCCGTCTCACCGTCAAGGACCTCAAGACCGCCGCCGATGGCCTTTTGAGCGAAATCGACGGCCCCACCTTGCGTCAAGCCCTCTCCTGCCTGAAAGGCGAGGACGGGATCGACGCGGCCACCGCGATACCTGATCCCCAGCCCTACCGCGAAGGCGATTTGCCAAATTCCATCCGCGTCGCCTGCGCCTCGAACCGGGGCGAGCGGCTGGATGGCCATTTCGGCTCTTGCGCCCGTTTCCTGATTTATCAGGTCTCGGCGACGGAAGCGCGGCTGATCGCGGTACGACCGGCATCCGCCGTGGTTCGCCTCACCGTGGACCACAGCGCGGGTCGGGTCGCCTTGATCGAGGATTGCAATTTGCTCTGCGTGCTATCCATCGGCGGTCCCGCCGCCGCCCGCGTGGTCAACAGTGGTATCCATCCCATCAAGCACCCCCAACCCGAGGATATCCCGGTGCTGCTGGCCGAGTTGCAACAAGTGCTGGCTGGCGAGCCGCCGCCCTGGCTGGCCCGGATCATCGGCCGCGATTCGGCCATTTCCACCGCGCTGGCGGGCGCTTCGTTCCTGGCCGAAACGGGAGAAACCTCATGATCACGCCACGCCAACTCAACGATATCGTTCGTTGGGCCGAAACGAGGGGCGTGGATTACGCCGCGCTGAGCCATTTACGCCAAGTGTATCCCGGTGTGTATTTCACCCATTGCCTGGACGACGACATCAACGATGTTGAACCGGCGCTACGTGGCGCGGGCATCAATCTCTATCTGGTGGATGGCCGACAGCATTGCCTGCGTTTGACCGAGGATTTTCAGGCGGCAACTGGGGTCGTGCTGGCGGTCACCACCGAATGTGTGGATTCCTGATCGAAACGACTTTCCATTCAACGAGGTAATCACCATGGCCAAGATCGGTTTGTTCTACGCCACCGACACCGGCAACACCCGCAAAGTCGCCAAGATGATCAAGAAGCAGTTTGACGAGGGCGAAATCGAGCTGTTCAACGTCAAGGGCGCCAGGGCGGAAGATCTGACCGCTTGCGACGCCTTGATCTTCGGTACTCCGACTCTGGGTGACGGCGAGTTGCCCGAAACCTTGACCGAGTTTCTCCCAACCCTGGAAGGCGTGGATTTGAGCGGCAAAACGGTTGCCCTATATGGCCTGGGCGATCAGGTCGGCTATCCCGACGAATTCGTGGATGCGCTGGGCATTCTGTACAAGAAGCTCAAGAAAATGGGTGCGCGATTGATCGGAAGCTGGTCGGCGGAGGGTTACGAGTTCACCAAATCCAAGGCATTCCGCGATGGCGAATTTGTCGGTCTGGTGCTCGATCAGGACAATCAGGCCGATTTGACCGAGGAACGGCTGGAGGAATGGCTCGAATTGGTCAAGCCCGAATTGTTGGGCGAGACGGTGGCTTCTTAGGATACGACCGCATGTCGGACTACGCGGCGAGCGGCGGACGTGAGTCCGCTGTTTCCGAACCGGCCGCTCACGCCAACGCCTTGCCGGATTCCGCGAAACAGGGGGCTGACGCCACCCGCTCGCCGAAGCATCGCGCCGCGCCCGCCCGCGCCCTCGACAGGACAACGGGAACCACGACCCGGAGAACACCGCGATGAAAACCAGCGAACTCGCCGCATTGCTGAACGAGCCGGCCTGCACGCACAACCTGAAGAGCAAATCCGGTTGCGCGCGGCCCATGCCCGGCGCGACCGCTGGGGGATGTACCTTCGACGGCGCGCAGATTTCCCTGCTGCCCATCGCCGATGTCGCGCACATCGTGCATGGTCCGAGCGGTTGCGCCGGCAGTTCCTGGGACAATCGCGGCACCCGTTCCAGCGGTCCGACCCTGTTCAAGATCGGCATGACCACCGATTTGAGCGAGCAGGACGTGATCATGGGGCGCGGCGAGAAACGGCTGTTCCACGCCGTGAAGCAGGCTGTTGACCGTTATTCCCCGGCGGCGGTGTTCGTCTACAGCACCTGCGTCACTGCCCTGATCGGCGACGATCTGGAAGCCGTGTGCAAGGCAGCAACTTCGCGCTGGAGCGTGCCGGTGATTCCGGTGGATGCCGCCGGCTTTTACGGTAACAAAAACCTCGGCAACCGGCTGGCCGGCGAAGCGATGGTTAAGTATGTGGTCGGCGGGCGCGAACCGGAACCGGCCCCGGTCGATCCAGCCCGCCCCAGCCTGCGCGTTCACGACATCAACCTGATCGGCGAATACAACATCGCCGGTGAGTTTTGGCACACCCTGCCGCTGTTCGATGAACTAGGGTTGCGCGTGCTGTGCGCCCTGTCCGGCGACGCCCGTTTTCGGGAAGTGCAGACCATGCACCGCGCCGAAGCGACGATGGTGGTCTGTTCCCGCGCCATGCTCAACGTCGCCCGCAAGCTGCAAGAATCCTACGGCATTCCCTGGTTCGAGGGCAGTTTCTACGGCATCGGCGATGTCTCCACCGCCTTGCGCGACTTCGCCCGGCTGCTCGACGATGCCGATCTCAACGCCCGCACCGAAGCGCTGATCGCCCGCGAGGAGACTCGGTTGACGATAGAACTGGCGCCCTGGCGCGAGCGGCTGCGCGGCAAACGCGCTTTGCTCTACACCGGCGGGGTCAAGTCCTGGTCCATCGTCGCCGCCTTGCAGGATTTGGGCATCCACGTCGTCGCCACCGGCACCAAGAAATCCACGGAGGAAGACAAGGAGCGGATTCGCGCGCTGATGGGCGAGGACGCCAGGATGATCGAGGACGGCAACGCGCGCCAGTTGCTGAATCTGGCCCGCGAGTATCGAGCCGATATCCTGATCGCCGGCGGCAGAAACATGTACACCGCGCTCAAGGCGCGACTGCCGTTCCTGGATGTGAACCAGGAACGCGAGCACGGTTACGCCGGCTACCAGGGCATGTTGACCTTGGCGCGGCAACTGACCCGGGCCTTGGAAAACCCGGTCTGGGAAGCGGTGCGGCGGCCCGCGCCCTGGCATTCGCTTCCCTCGCCCACTGGGAGAGGGGTTGGAGGTGAGGGTAGATTGGAGGTTAGTCATGGCTGAAATCCTCGGTCGCAGCAAACCGCTGGCGGTCAGTCCCCTGAAAACCAGCCAGCCGCTCGGCGCCAGTCTGGCTGTGCTCGGCCTCAATCGCGCCATGCCTCTTTTGCACGGCGCTCAAGGCTGCACCGCCTTCGCCAAGGTGTTCCTGGTCCGGCACTTCCGCGAACCGATCCCGCTGCAAAGCACCGCGATGGATCAGGTCAGCAGCATCATGGGCGCGGACGACAACCTCATCACGGCGTTGAAAACCATCGCCGAGAAAAACCGGCCAGCGGTCATCGGTCTCCTGACTACCGGCTTGTCGGAAGCGCAAGGGGCCGACATTCACCGCGTGCTCAAGGTGTTCCGCGCCCGGCATCCCGAATTTCAGAACGTGCGGATCGTGCCGGTCAACACACCCGATTTCAGTGGCTGCCTGGAAAGCGGTTTCGCGGCGGCGGTGCAGGCCATGATTGCCGAGTGGGTGCCATCGGCCGACGATGTCGGCACTTGTCCGGGTCGCCGCGCGCACCAGGTCAATGTGTTGTGTGGCTCGCTGCTGACACCAGGCGACCTGGAGACCTTGCGTGATCTGATCGAGCGCTTCGGGCTGCATCCGGTACTGATTCCCGATCTGTCGGATTCGCTGGACGGCCATCTCGACGCCGAGGATTTCTCGCCGGTCACCATCGGCGGCACACCGTGGTCCGCTTTCGCCACCTTGGGCGACGCCGCCGCCACGCTGGTGATCGGTCCCTCGCTCTATTCCGCCGCCGAGTTGTTGAAAAGTCGGACGGGCGTGCCGGTGCATCGCTTCGATCACCTGCTGGGGCTAAACGCCAACGACCGCCTGGTCATGACCCTGGCCGGTATTTCCGGTCGTAAGGCGCCGGCCCGGCTGGAACGACAACGGGCGCAATTGCAGGACGCCCTGCTCGACACCCATTTCCTGCTCGGCCAAGCCCGGATCGCGGTCGGCGCCGATCCCGATCTGCTGCACGCTTTCAGCGAATTGCTGGCCGAAACCGGCGCGGAAGTCGTGGCGGCGGTGGCTTCCAGCCGTGCGCCGGTGCTGGCTCGGACGCCCTTGCCCCAAGTGCGCATCGGCGATCTGGAGGATTTGGAGGATTTGGCCCGCGCGCATGGAGCGGAGCTGATCATCAGCAATTCCCACGCCGTTGAAACCGCCGAACGCCTCGGTATCCCATTGCTGCGTGCGGGTATCCCCCAATACGACCGCATTGGGGGTTACCAGCGCGCCTGGATCGGCTACGGGGGCAGCCGGCAACTACTGTTCGATTTGGCCAACGCGCTGCTTGAACAAGCCGACCACGGTATCGCTCCCTATCACTCCATTTACTCCCGCAAGGCCGACTCACGGCAGGAGGCGAGTTATGGCGCTCCGCAGGCATTTGCGAATAGTGACCGGTGGCATTGAGGTGAAGGGACGGCATATGACCCCCAGCATCAAGGCGGCTTTCGCCACCAGCGACCGCCACAAGATCGACCAGCATTTTGGTACCGCTAGCGCGATTCTCATCTACACCGTCACCCCCGAGCAGGCGACCGTCGTGGAATTCGCCCAGTTTGGCGATCTTGACCAGGACGGTCACGAAGACAAACTCGCCGCCAAGCTGGCGCTCTTGCAGGGTTGTACGGTGGTTTATTGCCAGGCAGTCGGCGGCTCCGCCATCCAGCAGTTGCTCGCTTTGGGGATCCAGCCGATCCGGGTTGATACCGGCGCGGTCATCGCTCCCCTGCTCGCCGATCTTCAGGCAGCCCTGCGCGGCGGCCAGGGGCCAGCCTGGCTCAACCGGGCCATCGCCCGCCAACGCCAGACCGAAAGCGCCGACGAACGCTTTGCCATGATGGAAGCGGAAGGTTGGCGAGAATAAAGAATAGACGACGGTTTTTTGCGATTCCTGGTCCGATTTTGCGTCCGGTACCGGGGGCCATTTAACGAGCGAGGTAAAACAATTATGGGAGCTGAACCTATTATCACTGGCATCACTCGTGGCGGCACATCTTGGACACCTCAGTTTGTGACTGCCCTGAACGAAGAAAAGTGCATTGGTTGCGGTCGTTGCTTCAAGGTTTGCCCGCGCGATGTGCTGACTATCGTGCAACGGGCGATCGACGATGTCGATCTGGACGATGACGACGATGACGACGATGACGACAGCGACAATTCCTTCATGACGCTCTCCAATCCCCTGGACTGCATCGGTTGCGAAGCTTGTTCGCGAGTCTGCCCCAAGGCGTGCTTTACTCACGCAGCGCTACCGCTGGCGGCGTGAGTGGTTTCGCAGCTCACACCGAAAATTCCCTCTCCATGTGGAGAGGGGTCGAAGGTGAGGTGGTTTTTCAAGCATTCACAACTGTATGGATTGTGGCCATCGTTATATACTTAAGTTTATAACGATGGCTTTGGCGGGAATACGCGATGCGGAATCGAAACGAAGCGGGTGTATGGATGGGTTTGATCCGCTCCGATTCGGCGCGCGAGCAGCCCCTGTTGGGCCAGCGGCAGATTGCGCTGCTGCGCCAGATCGCCGCCACCGGATCGATTACCCACGCGGCGAAAGCGGTCGACTTGAGCTACAAGGCCGCCTGGGATGCCGTGAACGCCATGAACAACATGGCCGAGCAACCCTTGGTGGCCAGCGCCACGGGCGGCAAGCACGGCGGCGGCAGCCGGATCACCGAGTACGGACTGCGGCAAATCCAGTTGTACGACATCGTGGAAAACGAATACCGGCGATTCGTCGGTCGGTTGAATGAAAAAGTCCACGACGTGGACGAGTTAACGAACTTCATGCGGAGATTGATGATGCAGACCAGCGCGAGAAATCAGTTCCTAGGTCGGGTGACCGGCCTGAACATCGGCCCGATCAACGCCGAGATCGGCGTGGATATCGGCGGTGGTGATCACATCACCGCCTTGATCACTCGTGGCAGCGTTGAAAATCTGGGGCTCCAGGAAGGCAGCGAGGTTTTCGCCCTGGTGAAAGCGTCTTCCGTGATCATTGTGGCCGGTGAACCCAAGCTCAAACTCAGCGCCCGAAACCAGTTGCGCGGGACGGTTTCGGACTGCAAGAAAGGGGCGGTCAACGGCGAAGTCACTCTCCAGTTGGCGGGTGGCAAAACCGTCACCGCCACCATCACCAACGCCAGCATCGACGGACTGGCGCTGAAGGAAGGCGATCCGGCGGTGGCGGTGATCAAGTCATCCAGCGTCATTCTGGGCGTGGCGCTGTAGTGGCGGCCGACGGAAGGAGAATTTCGATGCTGCGTGGAACCTTGCTTCGCTCGCTGGCAATCGGTCTGCTTTGGTTGGCGACCGGGCTGGCCGCTCCCTCTCAGGCCGCCGAAAATTCCCCCTCCCCCCCTTTGACAAAGGGGGGTGGCGAAGCCGGGGGGATTTTAGTGTTCGCCGCCGCCAGCACCACCAACGTGATTCAAGACCTCGCCGTGCTGTACGAAAAGGAGAAAGGCGTCAAGGTCGCCACATCCTTCGCCGCCGCTTCCGCCCTGGCCAAGCAAATCGAGCAGGGCGCGCCGGCGGACGTGTTCGTTTCCGCCGACTTGAAATGGATGGATTACCTCGAAGACAAGGACAAGATCGTCAAAACCAGCCGCCGCAATCTGCTCGGCAATCGACTGGTGCTGGTCGCGCCCAAAGGCAAAGCGTTTCCGGTGAAGCTGGAAAAAGGCTTCGATCTGCCCGGCGCGTTTCAGGGCCGCTGGTGTTCCTGCGGTCCCGATGTTCCTATCGGTCGGTATAGCCAACAGGCCTTGACCGCGCTGGGTTGGTGGGCGGCGCTGGAACCGCGCCTGGCGGCGGCGCCGGACGTGCGCTCGGCGCTGGCCTTCGTCGAGCGCGGCGAGTGCGCGGTCGGCATCGTCTACGAAACCGACGCCAAGGTGTCCGACAAGGTCGAGGTGCTCGGCGTCTTTCCCGCCGATACCCACTCGCCCGTGCTCTATCCGGTCGCGCTGGTGCAAGGCGCCAAGCCGGCGGCGCAAGGGTTCCTGGATTTCCTGCTCACCCCGGCGGCGGCGAAGGTCTTCCGCCAGTACGGGTTTACCGTCCTCAACTGACGGTCGCCCGTGTGGTCGTCGCTGCAACCCACGCCCGAGGAGCTGACCGCGCTCTGGCTGTCGCTCAAGATCGGGCTGTGGTGCACCGCGCTGATCGCCGTTCCTGGCATCGTCACCGGCTGGCTGCTGGCGCGGGTAAGGTTCCCCGGCAAGGCCATCGTGGACGGACTGGTGCATTTGCCGCTGGTACTGCCGCCGGTGGTCCCCGGTTATCTGCTGCTGCTGTTGCTCGGCCGGCAGGGGCCGCTCGGCCGCTGGCTGTACGAGACCTGGGGCATTGCGCTGGCGTTCACCTGGCAGGGCGCGGTGATCGCTTCGGCGCTGATGGCGTTTCCGCTGATGGTGCGGGCGGTGCGGCTGGCGGTGACGCTGGTGGAACCCCGATTGGAGGAAGCGGCGCGCACCTTGGGCGCGGGACCGCTGCGGGTTTGGTTGACAGTGACCGTGCCGTTGTCGCTGCC
Source organism: Candidatus Contendibacter sp. (assembly GCA_029624675.1). Classification (GTDB taxonomy): domain Bacteria; phylum Pseudomonadota; class Gammaproteobacteria; order Competibacterales; family Competibacteraceae; genus Contendibacter. The sequence goes on along the minus strand of JARSSP010000058.1, from coordinate 27,610 downwards.
CGGCATTTTGACCGGACTGGTGCTGGCCTTCGCCCGCAGTCTGGGCGAATTCGGCGCGACGGTGACTTTCGTCGGCAACGTGGCCGGAGAAACGCGCACCCTGCCGCTGGCGATTTATACCTATACCCAGATTCCCGGCGGCGACGGTCCGGCGCTGCGGCTGGTCGTCATTTCCATTCTGTTGGCGCTGGCGGCGCTATGGGTGAGCGAACTGGGCGCGCGGCGAGTGGAACGGATGCTGGGAAACCGGCGGGCATGATCGCGACCGCCATCGACGAGCCGAATACCCGAGCCATTCGATCCATTCGTATTTGAGGAGTCGGACCATTGGCTATCCCGGGACTCGAAAACCAAGACAGTCCTCCCTACGGGGTGGGCGATGCATCCTATCGGGCGGCGGGCGGCGAAACGGGCATCAGAAGGCTGGTCGATGATTTTTACGATGCCATGGATCAACTCCCCGAAGCCGCAAAAATCAGAGCCATGCACCCGGCAGACCTGACCGTTTCGCGAGACAAGCTGGCTCGATTCCTGTGCGGCTGGCTGGGTGGTCCGAAGCTTTACGCGGAAAAATACGGTCCGATCAACATACCGCAAGCGCACAGCCGTTTTGAAATCGGTTCTAGCGAACGCGATGCGTGGCTGTCGTGCATGGAAGGAGCGCTCAAAAATCAACCGTATGCAGCGGAGTTTAAAAAATATTTGCTGGAACAACTCCACGTGCCCGCCGAGCGGAGCAGAAACCGGGCATGAAAACTCAGCACGGCGAAGCCGGACCAACAATCCCATGATGATGCCACTGATCTCCGACGCCGAAATCGACCGCTGGTTGGCCGAAGACGTACCTTTCGGCGATCTGACCACGCACGCGCTGGGCATCGGCGAGCGGCCGGGACACATGGTGTTCGCGGCGCGCGATACGATGGTGGTAGCGGCGTCCGAAGAGGCTGCCCATCTGCTGGTCCGAGTCGGCTGCACGGCGAGCGAACTGCGTTCGAGCGGTAGGCACCAAGGCGGTCTCGCTCAAGGCGATCCTGGCGGGGGGCGCGATACCGCACCGTCTGGGTCTGTCCGAAACGGTGCTGGTGTTTCCCGAACATCGCGCTTTTCTAGCCGAGGAAGGCCAAGTCTTGGCCCTGGCGCGGCTGAAGGTTGCCTGTCCCGAGCGCAAGATCGTGATTGAGATCAATAGCTTCGACGAAGCCGTGCTGGCCGCTCAGTCCGGAGCCGACGTGGTGCAGTTGGAAAAGCTACCGCCCGAGATGGTGGCCGCCGTCGTGGCGCGGCTGGCCGATATGGCGTCCTCCGTCAAAGTAGCCGCCGCCGGTGGAGTCAAGTCAGCCAATGCCGCCGACTACGCCCGCGCTGGCGCCCATATCCTGGTGACGTCGGCCCCCTATTTCGCGCCACCCGTCGACATCAAGGTGAGTATTTCCGCGTGCTAGGGCAACATCCGCTGTTGAGGCGGATCGGCTGCGAGTCTTGCGCGACATAACGAACCAGCGGCCAAAGCAGGCGCAACTGATGGTCCTATTCCCACCGATCCATCGTTCGCCGCACCAGTGCCCAGTGCAGGCCGGCGATGACGTCGGACTGGGTGATCATGCCCACCAGCTTGCCGTCGGCATCGACCACCGGCAGATGATGCCAACCCAAATCGGACAGCATGGGCACCAGATCGAGCAGGGATTGATCCTCGCGCACCGTCCGAACCGTGCGGGTCATTACCTCCTCGATCAATGGTTCAAGGTCGGATTGGCCGGACAGCCACACGGCCAAGGTATGGACATCTTGCTGCAATCCTGCTATCGGGATGTGTTTGAGAAAATCCACCAGGGTGACCATGCCCACCAATTGATTGAAGTGATCGAGCACGGGCAGTGCCTTGACCTTGTGGTGACGCAGCAGACGCCATGCCTCGCCGGCCGGTTGTTGGCAAGAAACAGTCACCACTTCACGGGACATGACGGCCGCGCAGTCGATTTCGCCAAACACCCGATTGACCGCTGTATCCTCCGCCCGCGCCATCAAGCGCCGCAATTCGGCGGTGCCGATATCCGGCATCACGGATTCCTGGGCTAGCACCGCGCGCACGTCTTCTTCTTGCACGCCAGTACGCTCGGTGGGCAGCGGATCGCCCGTGCCATGCGGGTCGGGCAGCGGCGGGCGTGGCCGAGGCGGATACGTGCGACCGAGCAGACGATTGAGTCCCCAGACCAGGACCAGTAACAACAGGACATTGATGGCTATCGGGGCAAGCAGGTAGTCGTAACCGAACGACGGCGCTTCGTGGTGGGCCAGAACCGGGATGAGCGTGGTGGCCCCGCCCGGCGGGTGCAGGCAGCGCAGGCGAAGCATGACGAAGGTCGACAAGAGGACGGCAAGACCGCCGGCCAGCAGCGGGGGATCAATCCAGCGCGCCAGGCTGATCCCGATGATGGCGCTGATCAGTTGGCCGCCGATGAAGGGCCAAGGCTGGGCCAGCGGGCTGGTGGGCAAAGCCAGCAACAGGATGGCCGAGGCGCCCATCGAAGCAACCAGTACCGGCGTCAAGGCCCCTGGTACCAGCAGGGGGGAAAAAATGCCGGTAAACAGCACGGCTACGCCGATGGCGACCGCGGTTCGCAGCGCCTCGCTAGCGGCAAGTGGCGGGGTATCCGGCAGGAAACGCTGGAGCAAAGTGAGCATTTTGTATGATCCGACCAGGGGCTTGATCGCTCTTTTAAGCTTTAGTGACCCCTGCCGATTTTGTCGATCCGACTTTATAGGTATTCCTTTTCGGCAGGTGTTAGAGAAATTAGACATCCCTCCGCTGGCGAGCCACCGGATTTCCGACGCCATATAGACCCGGCAAAAATCAACCCCACGGCCTTTCATGCTCAAGCTTGATCTCGAACTCAGCCAAGGTTCCTTCGCCCTGCGCGGCCAACTGACACTGGAGCAACCAGTGAGCGGGCTGTTCGGTCCTTCCGGCTGCGGCAAAAGCACCTTGCTGCGCGCCATCGCCGGCTTGGTGCGTCCACGAATCGGATACATTCATCTTGACGGCACCCCGCTGTTCGACGCGCGAAGGCGGATCGATCTGCCGCCGCACCACCGGCGGGTCGGACTGGTATTTCAGGACAGCCAGTTGTTCCCTCATCTCTCGGTCCAACACAATCTACTGTACGGTTTCAAGTTGCTGCCACCGGTGCAACGGCAATTTACCCCGGCGCAAATCATCGACCTGCTGGACATCGGTCATCTGTTGCACCGTCGGCCGCGCCACCTATCGGGTGGCGAGCGGCAACGGGTGGCGCTGGGCCGGACCCTGCTGGCGTCGCCCCGCCTGCTGTTGCTGGATGAACCGCTGGCGGCACTGGACGAAGGCCGCAAGCAACAGATTCTGCCGTTCCTGCGCCGGGTGCGGGACGAACTGCGCTTGCCGATGCTTTACGTTAGCCACGCCATCAACGAGATCTTGTATCTGACACCCCATTTGGCGGTGATGGAACAGGGCCGCATCCTAGGTCAGGGTCCGTTTTCGGAAGTGGTCCGCCAGGACCTTATTCTCGGGTTGGCGCGCTCGCTGGGGTTGGAGAACGTATTGCGGGTAGCGGTCAGCCGGCACGAACCGGACATTGGCTGCACCACCGTGCGCTACGATCATCACGAACTGCATTTGCCGCTGTCCGATTTACCGCCGGGAACCGAGACCTGGATCACGCTGCGCGCCGCCGACGTTGCCCTGGCTCGCCGTCCGATTGCCGACATCACCATTCAAAATCAGGTACCCGGTCGCATTCTGGGCCTGCGCCGGATCGCCGACCGGATGTTGGTGGAAGTCGATGTCGGCGTGCCGATTCTGGCCGAGATCACCGTCAAGGCCGTCCACGATCTGGGCTTGGTGGAAGGCGATACCGTCTACTGTTTGTTCAAGGCTCGCGCCTGGCAGTATATGGAGATGCGTTGACTGTTTGTCACATTCTCGACAAACCAACTGACCCGCTGTTTGAAACCTTTCGCGGCGCTCAAAATTTTTGATATAAGTCATTGTTCATAAAAGGCTCTACATTTGGCACGGCGTTTGTAAAACCTCTGGTGGTATCTTTCGTAAACCGTGCGAGAGGGACCGCGCATCCCCCCGTCGGGATGGACGATGCCGTCTCGCGTCATGGCGAACATTGACCCCGCCGAGGTATCCACATGACCGCATCGACTTTGCAGCAGGAACTATCGGAAATGGCCTCGGCCGAGGATTTCCTGAATTACTTCTTCATTCCCTTTGATCCCGCCATCGTGGAGGTCAACCGGCTGCATATCCTGCAACGGTTTCACGATTACTTGCAGCAAACGGATGTAGCGGACTGGGATGGCTACGCCCGTTGCCTGCGTCAGGCTTATCAAGACTTTGTCCACTCCGATGCACTGACCGAGAAAGTGTTCAAGGTCTTTCATCGGCAGTCGCGGGCGCGCGAAACGCGCGTACCCCTGGCGGACATCGGTCGTCTGACGTGATCTTGAATCCGCGCTTTGCTTGCGATGACGCCGTTCGGGTGATCCGCAACATCCGCAACGACGGCACCTATCCTGGTGAAGTCACCGGCGCGCCGTTGGTGCGGCGCGGCAGCGTCGGTTACGTGCGCCATATCGGCGTGTTCCTGCAAGATCAACTGATCTACAGCGTACATTTTCTCGAAGCCGGCAACCGTATCGTCGGTTGCCGAGAAACCGAATTGATCCCGGCGGACGCGCCGTGGATTCCCAATCGTTTCGAACGCGGCGATCGGGTCATCGCCCGCCGGGCCTTGGCTGTCGGCGGCCAAGTGGCGGCGGTGGTCGGCGCGGTCGGGGAAGTGATCGCGGTTCTGCGCGAACCGGAAACCACCACCGACTATCACGTCTTGTTCGGAAAGCGACTGTTGCGGGTGCCTGAAGCGGTGCTGGATAGTCCGATGATGGTTGCCTCGTTTTCCGAGGGATGAGGAATCAGCTCACCAGTCGGTCGCGATCGCGCAGGGCCGGGAACCAGCGCCGCCAAAGCATCACCACCGCCAGCGTGCCGACCCCGCCCGCCACGACCGCTGGCGCCGCGCCGATCAGCGTCGCCAGAACACCGGATTCGAATTCGCCCAGCTCGTTGGACGCACCGATGAACACCGTGTTCACCGCCGCCACTCGGCCGCGCATCGGATCGGGGGTTTCGATCTGCACCAAGGTCTGGCGGATGAAGACGCTGATCATATCGGCCGCGCCGAGCACGAACAGGCAGGCGAGCGACAGCCAGAGATTGGTCGACAGGCCAAAGGCGATGGTCGCCAGCCCAAACAGAGCCACCGCCTGGAACAAACGCCGTCCGGTGTGGCGTTGCAGCGGCCGTTGGGCCAGCCACAGCGCCATCAGCACCGCCCCCACCGCCGGCATGCTGCGCAATAACCCCAAACCCCAGGGACCGACGTCCAGGATGTCGCGGGCGTAGATCGGCAGCAGGGCGGTTGCCCCACCCAGTAATACCGCGAACAGGTCAAGCGAGATCGCGCCGAGTACTACCGGTTGCGACCGGATGAACCGGAGACCCGCCAGCAAACTGACCCAGCGCAACGACTCGTGGGCGCGCTGAGCCAAACGGTGGCGGATGCCGGCCAGCAGGCCCAAGGTGAGGGCGAAGCTTAGCGTGACCGCGGCGAACGCCACCGGCGCGCCGAAGGCATAGAGAAGCCCACCCAAGGCTGGGCCGACGATGGTGGCGGTCTGCCAAGCCAAGGCGTGCCAGGCGATGGCGTTACCCAGATGCTCCGCCGGCACCAGGTTGGGCACGATCGCTTGACTAGCTGGATTGGCGAACGCCCGGCTTACACCAAACACCAGGATCAAGGTGTAGATCAGCTCGACCTGGCGCACGCCGCTCCAAGCGCACCCCAGCAAGCCGGCCGCCGCTAGCGTCGCCATGGTGTAGCAGACCAGCAGGATGGCGCGGCGGTCGAGTCGGTCGGCCGCGTGACCCGCCAGCAACGCCAAGCCAATCGCTGGCAGGAAAATGGTCAACCCCACCAGTCCCAACGCCAATGGATCCCGCGTGAGGTCGTATACCCACCAGCCCACCGCCACACCCTGAATCTGGATGGCGGTAGCCGAGACGAAGCGCGAACTCCAGTACCGGGTGAAATCTCGATGGCGGAAGGCGCGGGCGCCGGACAGGGCGATGGTCATGACCTTGGAAGGAGAGAGAGTTAGCGTGACTTGATGGCGAGGCCCTTCATCGTCATAACGGCCCGCTTCCTCACTCCGGCGAACCTATCCAAAAAGGCGATCCCGGTGTCCCTGCCCTGGTGAGTAGGTCTTCTAAGTTTATGGGAGTGGTTCCTGGGGCAGCGGAGGTGATCACCGGGAACCTTAGCAGGTTCCGCTTCAAGGGCCATCCCCCCATCCTTACAGAACAGAACTCACGTTAATTCAAGGAGTGAAAATTCCACAACCGGTATGGGAGGGCTATATAAGGTAGCAAGCTAACCCAGAAGGATACATGAAGTATAAGACGAGCGGGTCGCCCAGCGCGATCCAGCCCGCGCCAGCGGGCTCAACGAGCAGGAGGATGTCGGTGGACGACACAGAGCGAGGGAAGTGACCGATTACCGTCGAACCTATTAATCGTCATCTTCATCCTCGTCCAGCAGGGCGATTTTTCGTTGCGGCACGGTCTTGGGATCGACGGTGATCGGTCGATAAATCTCCACCCGGTCGCCGTCGGCCAGCGGCGCGGTCAGCTTGGTGATCTTGCCGAAGATGCCGACCTTGTTCTTTTTCAAATCCAAGGCCGGACAACGGGCCAGAATGCCGGAGCGTTCGATGGCCTGAAGTACCGTGCTGCTCTCAGGTATGTCCAGGGAAAGCCAAATTTGTTGCGCCGGTTCGGTATAAGCAACGCTGACTTGCATGATTCTCTCCTTAATTTTGAAAGGAAATCAGACCGTGAATGGCGACTGTTGTACCTCTGTCGCGGCCTTGCCCCGACCTGCCGCCCGCTGCTCCCAGCGCCGTTCCGCCGCTCGCTTGCCAGCCAGTAGAAATCCCAGCACCAGAAAACCGCCGGGCGGTAAGAGCATCAGCAGAAAGCCCTTGTATTCCGGGATCAGCGTGGTTTCGAGAAAAGCAAAGCCGTCCCCCAGTAGCAGCGAGGCATGAGCGAACAAGGTGGCGCTGCCCAGAATCTCGCGGCAGCCGCCGAGCAGCATCAACGCTGCGGTGTAGCCCAATCCCATGGCCAAACCATCCACCGCCGAGGCCAACACCGGCTGCTTGGAAGCGAAAACCTCGGCGCGGCCCAGCACCGAACAATTGACCACGATCAAGGGGATAAACAGTCCCAGTACCTTATACAACTCGTGCAGCCAAGCGTTGATCGCCATGTCGGCCAGCGACACCAGCGCGGCGATGAGCAGCACGAACACCGGAATCCGCACTTCCTGGCTGATCAGGTCGCGGCAACTGGCGATGACGACGTTGGAGGCGAGCAACACGCCGGTGGTCGCCAAGCCCATGCCGAGACCGTTGGTGGCGGTAGTGGTGACCGCCATCAATGGGCACAGCGCCAGTATTTGCACGAAGGCGACGTTATTGCGCCAGAGGCCATCGGCAAGAATGCCGCGATAGTCCTCGTTCATCAGTTGTTTCCTCCGCTAGCAGCCGGTTGACCGGCGATGGGTCCGGGCGCGGCCTCGTCCAGCAACAAAGCGCGATGAGCAGCGAAGAAATCCAAGCTGCCCTTGACCGCCTTCACCACGGCGCGCGGCGTGATGGTGGCGCCGGTGAACTGATCGAATACGCCACCATCCTTTTTCACCGCCCATTGGTCCGGCTGGGGATCGTTCAGCGAACGGCCAGCGAAACTCAAAATCCAGTCGGACTTGCTCAATTCGATCTTGTCGCCCAAGCCCGGCGTCTCGTTGTGGCTGATCACCCGCGCGCCCAGCAGGGTGCCGGTGCGATCTATCCCGATGGCGATCACCATCGCGGTGTTGCCATAGCCCGGCGCGCTGACCTGATAGCACACCGCTTGCACTTGGCCGCCGCGCCGCGCCCGATACACCACCAGCGGTCGGCCGCCATAATCGACGGTCACCGTGTCGCGCACCAGATCGTTGTCGTAGTACTTCGCGGGAACCACCTGTTGCAAGGTAATTTGCAGGTCTTCCAATTGGCGCTGGGCGATGTCGGTGCGGGTCAAGTGGTCGGCCACGCCGATGGCGGCGCTGGTCAGCAGGGCCACGCCACCCAGCAACGCGACGTGATAGCCCAGCCGCTGCCGGTATTCCGGCTTCAGGAACCCCAGGTTCATTCGGCTTCTCCCGATCCGACGGGCGGACGCTTGGCGTGCTCGGGTACCGGCCGCGACCGGCCTCGCCAGGTGCGGCCGTAGATGCGCGGGCGGACATAGTGATCGATCAACGGCGTCGCCGCGTTCATCAGCACCACGGCGAACGCCACCCCTTCGGGATAGCCGCCCCAGGTGCGGATGATGTACACGAATGCGCCGCAACCGGCGCCGAAGATCAATTGCCCCAGTTTGGTGGTCGGCGAGGTCACCGGATCGGTGGCGATAAAGAACGCGCCCAGCATCAACCCACCCGACAGCAGATGCACCGCCGGACTGGCAAACCGTTCGGGATTCAGCAGATGCAGACCACCGGCCAGCACCAGCACCGTCGCCAGCATGGCGACCGGAACGTGCCAGGTGAAGACCCGCCGCCACAACAGCCATAACCCACCGAACAGGGCCAGCAAGTCGGAGGTTTCGCCCAAGCTGCCGCCGGTCCAACCCAGCGCGGCGGTTCCAGCCTGATAATGACCGGGCAGGATTTGGCCGAGTTCGCGGGCCATGCCCAGTTCGGTGCGGATGCGCCCCAGGATGGTGGCGCCGCTCACCGCGTCGATGTTCGGGATACCGCCAAACGTGATCGCCAAACCTTCCAGAACACCGGGTGCGTGGCTGGAAAACAGCGGGTGCGGCTCCAGCCAGAGCGTCATCTCGACCGGAAACGACACCAACAGGGCGACGCGCGCCAGCATCGCGGGGTTGAAGATGTTCTGGCCGATGCCGCCGAACACCTGTTTGCCGATCACGATGGCGAAAAAGCCGCCGACCGCGCCGATCCACCACGGCGCCCACGGCGGCAACGACAGCGCCAGCAACACCCCGGTCAGCAGGGCGGAACCGTCCAGCAAAAACGGTCGCACCGCGTGTCCGGCCAGCCGCAGACAAGCCGCCTCGCACAACAAGCACGCCAGAACCGTCACCAGCAGCAGATTCAGCGCCGGCCAGCCGAACAGGATGATGCCGTACAGCGTCGCCGGCGCCACCGCCAGCAACACCAGGCCCATGATGCGCGGCACGCTGTCGGGCGCATGGGCGTGGGGCGCACTGGTCGGGAACATGCTCATGCCGTCGCTCCGCCCTTCGCCTTGGCCTGGCGTTTTTCCGCCTGGCGCCGCGCCGCGGCTTCGGCCTTGGCCTGCTCCGCCCGCGCCAGCCGGGCTTGCCGCTGTTCCAGCAAGCGACGGGTTTCCTTGGCTTTCTGTTCCGCCCGTTGCCGGGCTTCGAGCGCGCCTCGGGCGTACTCGAAATACTGCACCAGCGGGATGTGCGAGGGGCAGGCGAAAGCGCAAGAACCGCAACTGATGCAATCGACCAACCCGAACGCCTCCGCGCTGTCCAGATCGTCGTGGCGGGCGCGCTTGGACATTTCCAGCGGCATCAAGCCCATCGGGCAGGCTTCGACACAGCGCCCGCAGCGGATGCAGGGCGAAGGCGTTGCTTCCAGCCGCGCCTCGGCGGCGGTCAGCGCCAGAATGCCGTTGGTGCCCTTGACGATGGGAATTTGAGTGTTCGGCAGCGGTTGGCCCATCATCGGCCCGCCCATCAGCAGCCGGGCGGGCGCTTCGGCCATGCCGCCGCAGAACGCCAGTAAATCGTCCACCAGCGCGCCGATGGGCGCTTCCAGATTTTGCGGCTGGGCGACCGCGCCGCCGGTGACCGTGACGATCCGCGAGATCAGCGGATGGGCATGACGCAGCGCCCGATGCACGGCGTAGGCGGTGCCCACGTTGTGCACCAGCACCCCGGTATCGGTGCCGCGTCCCCCGGCGGGCGTTTCCAGGCCGGTCAGAATCTGGATCAACTGCTTGGCCGATCCGGCGGGATAGCGCGACGGCACCACCACAACCCGAATCTGGCGCTCGGGCTGGCAAGCCGCTTTCATGCTCGCCACCGCTTCCGGCTTGTTGTCCTCGATGGCGATCACGGCGTCGGGCGCCTGCAAAGCGTGGAGCATCAGGCGAACGCCGTCCACGATCTGGTCGGCTCGTTCGCGCATCAAACGGTCGTCGCAGGTCATGTAAGGCTCGCACTCGGCGCCGTTGACCGCCAGGGTATGCACCTTGGCCTGTCGCGCCTTGCCGAGCTTGACCGCCGCCGGGAAATTCGCGCCGCCCATGCCGACGATGCCGGCCTCGCCGATGCGGGCGGCGACCTCCTCGGGTTCCAAACCAAACGGGTCCGGCGACGGCTCCCGCTCCAGCCATCGATCCTCGCCGTCGCTTTCCAAGGTGATAGTCGGCAGCGACAGGCCGGAAGCGTGCGGCGCGGTGAAATCGCCGATAGCCGCGACCACGCCGGAAGTGGGCGCGTGCACCGACGCCGAAACGCCGCCTTGCGCCCGACCCAGCAACTCGCCTTTGCCGACCTTCTGGCCGACCTTGACCACCGGTATCGCCGGCCGGCCGGTGTGTTGTTGCAGCGGAACGTGCAACCGATCGGGCATCGGCAACACCCGAATCGCTTGATCGGCGCTCAGGTGCTTTTGTCCGGCCGGATGTACGCCACCCCAAAAATCGAACAGTTTCATAGCGTCAAACTCCGAAACTCAGCGCCGGCTTGGGCCAATGCCAAGTCTTCAAGGTGGAAGCGATGGGACGCAGTTGCAGGCATTCGGTCGGACACACTTCCACGCACAGCCCACAGCCGATGCAGGCATCCTGGATGACGCCGTGAATCTGCTTGGGCGCACCGATGATGGCGTCGGTGGGACAACGCTTGCCGCAGTGGGCGCAGCCGATACAGGTCGCTTCGTTGACATGTGCGAGCAGGGGAGGACCGTTGCTCGCTGCGCTGTCCGCCGCGACGCCCAGTTTCGCCGCCAGCGCCTGGACCAGGGTCGGACCACCCGGCGGGCAGAGCGTGACGGCTGCCTTGCCGTCGGCTAGCGCCTCGGCCGCGCCGTTGCAACCCGGATAGCCGCACTGCCCGCAGTTCACCCCCGGCAGCATTTGCTGGATTTCCTCATGCAAGGGGTTGCTCTCCACTCGCAAATAGCGGGCGGCAAGGCCCAGCACCCACCCCAGCGCGATTCCCAACAGCGTTAAACTCACTACGGCGGCGATCATGTTCAATTCGCTCCCACTGCTTGAACAACTACCCTCACCCCCATCCTCTCTCCCAAGAGGCGAGGGGGGGAAACTTCATTCCCTCTCCCAACAAGGAAGGGGAACAATTCATTCCCTCTCCCTGCGGGAGAGGGTTAGGGTGAGGGGCGACTAGCGCGTCGGCAGGCCCACGAACCCCATGAAAGCCAGCGCCAGCAGGCCGGCGGCGATGAAACCGATCGGGGCGCCGACGAAGGTTTCCGGCACGCTGGCCAGCGCCAGCCGCTCGCGCAAGCCGGCGAACAACACCAGCACCAGGGTAAATCCCAGGGCGGAGCCGAACCCGAACAGGAGACTTTCCAACAAGCTGTGCGGCTGCTGGATATTCAGCAGCGCCATGCCGAACACGGCGCAGTTGGTGGTGATCAGCGGCAAATAAATGCCGAGAACCTGATAAAGCGCGGGGCTGGCCTTGCGGACGAACATTTCGGTGAACTGCACCAGCGCGGCGATGACCAGGATGAACGCCAGAATCCGCAGGAACTGGATATCGAGCGGAATCAGCACGTAACGCTCCAACAACCAGCAGATCGAAACCGCCAGGGTCAGCACGAACGTGGTGGCCAAGCCCATGCCCACGGCGGAATCCACCTTGTTGGAAACACCCATGAACGGACACAGCCCCAGAAATCGGACCAGCACCACGTTGTTGACCAACGCCGTGCCCAGCAGGATGAACAGGTAATCGCGCATGTCGGCCTCCGCGTCACGTCCCGCATCGGGCAGCAATCGTGCCAATGCTGGCCGTTACAACCATTTCTATTTCAATCAAAATTTTATCGACGGGGATTCAAGACGGGGAGCAGCCGAAAGCTTGTAGGGTTTGCGACATTGCCGTGCGGGAGCCGGTGTCGGTTGTGGCAAATGCCGCACTGTAATTGGGTCGATAGGTTGCCGCCTCCGGTCGACCCCTCTCGCCAAGTTCCGGAGAAAACCTCGTCGGCCCCAGTCGGCCGTCCCCGATAACGGCGCTGGTCACGGTTTTGCATGGTGTCGTCAAACCACCTTCTCACTCCACGCGCCGCGCCGAGCACGCCCATGACCACGCAAAACGATCAGAAGACCGTCGGCCGCTCTTCCATCACCAGAACCGATGTCAGCGAAACCTGTCCGGCCGCCGACAACCTGCCGGCCTGGATGTTCGCCAAGATCGTCGATCAGTTGACCACCGCCGTTTGCCTCACCGACACCGCCGCCAACATTCTCTATGTCAATCGCGCGTTTACCGAAGTCACTGGCTACGCCGCCAGCGAAGTGATCGGCAAGAGCACCGCCATGCTGTCCGATCAATGCACTCCTCCCCGGGTCTACGAGCAGATGTGGCGCCAGATCAAACGCGGCCAACCCTGGACCGGGCTGCTGGCCAACCGCCGCAAGCAGGATACGGTCTATCTGGCGGAACTCACCGTGCTGCCGGTGCGGGACGAATGGGCGCAAACCGCCTATTTCCTCGGCATCTACCGCGACGTGACCGCCATGCACCATCTGGAACAACAGGTGCACTATCAGAAGGCGCTGATCGAATCGATGGTGGACGCCGCGCCGGCGGTCATCGCCCTGCTCGACGAAAACGGCCGAGTGATTCTCGACAACCACGAATACAAGAAACTGGTCGGCGACCTGCGCGTGCGGGAACCGGCGACCGAATTTCTAAGCGCCCTGCGGGAAACCCTGGGCGAGACCTTTCCCTGGGGTCCGCACGCGGAGCACGGTTTTCGCGACAAGGAAGTCAGCTTCGATCCGGGTGGCAAGGGGCAGCCGCGCTGGTTCTCCTGTTCCGGGGTCTGGTTTCGCGAGCGGGACGGCAGCGCCGCCAATTTCTTCAAGCCGGTACGGCAGACCTATCTATTGCTGATGGCCAACGAAATCACTTCGCTCAAGCGCGAGCAGGAAGCGGTGAGCATGAACGCCATGCGGGCGCTGCTGGCCGAGCAAGAGAAAGTCCGCAGCATGAGGGAAGCGCTGCAAGCCGCCATTTTCCAGATGCGAGGACCGCTGAACTTGATCGCCGCCGCCCACGACTTGCTGGAACGGCGCGGCGCGCAAAGCGATCCGGCCCTGCGCAACGCCCTGCGCCAGGCGACGACCGCTGGCCGGGAAGCCCTGGAACGGTTGCGGGCCTTGATTCCCCAGGTACCGTCGGAAGCGGCGGCGCCAGTCAACATCAACCAGTTGTTGCGGGAGGTACTGGAACTGTGCAAGCAACGGTTGTTGGCGGGCGGCATGATCGTGGACTGGAAGCCAGCGCCGATCTTGCCAGCCGTCACCGCCCGAGCCAGCCGCCTGCGCGGCATGTTCAAGCAGTTACTTGACAATGCCCTGGACGCGATGGAAGGCAATCGCCACCAACCCCGCGAACTGCGCATCGCCACCGGTGTTCGCGACCAGACCGTGCAAGTCACCATCGAAGACACTGGTCCCGGCGTTCCTCCCGATCTGCACTGGCGGATTTTCGAGCCGTTCTTCACCACCAAGCGCGCAACCACTCACACCGGTCTGGGCCTGGCGCTGGTGCAGGAAGTGGTCAACGAGCAACGCGGCGTGATCGCTCTCGATCCCGACTACACCACCGGCTGTCGTTGGCAGATATCGCTGCCCATCCAATACGCCGAGGGTGCCTGACCGCCCGCGAAGAGAGGCCGCCGTGGATCGTTCGGAGCTGCTCGAAATTCAACTGGCGACCCTGTTTGGGGTGAGCCAAATTCTCGGCCAGCCCTTCCCGCTGGAGGAGACGCTCGCGCGGGTTCTGCAAGTGTTGCACGACCGGGGCGAACTGTTGCGTGGCACGGTGTCGTTGGTCGACCCCGATAGCGGTGCCTTGCTGGTCAGCGCGATCCACGGTCAACATCCCTCCCCAGACGACGAGCCGGTGCGCTATCTACCGGGCGAGGGCTTAATCGGCATGGTGCTGGAGCGAGGCGAAAAAATCGTGCTGCCGCGCATCGCCGACGAGCCGCGCTTTTTGAACCGGCTGAAATTGTACGACCGCGAACTACCATTCGTCGGCGTGCCGATCCGGGCGGGACCGACGCAGTATAGCGGCGTGCTGGCGGCGCAACCGCCCCGCCGCGACCAATGGTTGCAGGAACGCGCTCGCTTTTTGGAGATGGTCGCGAACCTGATCGCCCGCAGCGTGCAAGCTGCGCGGGAGGTGGAACGCGAGCGCGGCGCGCTAACCGCCGAACGCGACAGCCTGCGGCGGGCGGTGCGCGGCCACCATGGTTTCGACAGCATGGTCGGCCACAGCCAGCCGATGCAGCGGGTGTTCGAGCAGGTGCGGCAAGTAGCGAAGTGGAACACCACGGTGCTGGTGCGAGGCGAATCCGGCACCGGTAAGGAATTGATCGCCTGCGCCATTCACTACAATTCGCCCCGCGCCGGCGGACCGCTGCTCAAGCTGAACTGCGCGGCCTTGCCGGACAATTTGCTGGAATCGGAATTGTTCGGGCACGAGAAAGGCGCATTCACCGGGGCGGTCAACCAGCGCAAAGGTCGCTTCGAACAGGCCCACGGCGGCACCTTGTTTCTCGACGAAATCGGCGATATTTCTCCGGCGTTTCAGGCCAAGCTGTTGCGGGTGTTGCAAGAAGGCGAACTGGAGCGGGTCGGCAGCAGCCAGACCTTGCGAGTGGACGTGCGCGTCATCGCCGCGACCAACCGCGACCTGGAAGCGGCGGTGGAAACTGGGACGTTCCGCGAGGATTTGTACTATCGACTCAACGTGATGCCGATCTTCATGCCGGCCTTGCGCGAGCGCCCGGAGGACATTCCCGATCTGGCGCGGTTCCTGGTGGACAAGATCGCCAGGCAACAAGGCCGGGCGTTGGGGATCACCGACAGCGCCATCCGCGTGTTAATGCGGCACTCCTGGCCCGGCAACGTGCGCGAGCTGGAAAACTGCCTGGAGCGCAGCGCGATCATGAGCGCCAACGGCGTGATCGCGCAGGATGTGATCGAATTGAACGGTTTGAGTCCGCGTGGCGCCGGCCCGGTCCTTTTTTCCGCGCCGGGCAAGACCGATCTGGAAGCTCCCGACCTGGACGAGCGGGAACGGGTCATCGCGGCCCTGGAACAAGCGGGCTGGGTGCAGGCCAAGGCCGCCCGATTGCTGGGCATGACCCCGCGCCAGATCGCCTATCGCATTCAAACCCTCGACATCAAGATGCGGCGGTTGTGATTCAACGCAATGACCTGGTTTGAACGGTTGACCGGATTCGACGAAATCTCCCCCCATCAGGTCCGCGAAAATCTTCGGATCGAGGGCGACGCCTTGACCTCGCTGGTCAACGGCAAAACCTATGTGCATGGCCGCCTGGAAACTCCCTCTCTGCTTGAATTGCGCAATCGGGTCGCGGCCCTGGGGCCGGCCACGGGCCGGTTGTCGTTGCGTGAAGCCGTCGCCGATGTAACGGAGTTGCACGCCGATCCCGCGAACGCAGGCTCCCTGTTTCAAGTGGCTTCCCAGTTCAATCTGCTGGAAATGATCTCGCCGCGCGTCACCCCCGAACAAGGCGTCGGCATTTACGAAAACGATCCCACCCAGGGGCCGGCGTGCGCCATTGCCGCTGGCGCCGGAACGATTTATCGAAACTATTTCGTCCCCGTGAATGGCCATGTCGGTCAGTCGGCCCATCATCAGATCGACTGCCTGGCGGATCTCGGCGCGGCCCTGGACAATGCTCATCAACACTTCTGGAGAATGAAAAACGGTTATGTCCTGGCGTCACGCGGCGGTCTCGGCAAGCTTTCGAATCGGCTAGCCGCGTCGAGCGAGGGCGAACTGGACCCCTTGCGGCGGTTCCTGCGGATCGGCCTGCAATGGAATACCCAGGTCACGCTCAAGGATTGCCAGCATCGGGTCACCCAGGCGTATTGTTCCGCCCTCCCCGTCGCGTACTCCAACCTCCCCGCCAGACTCTGGGAACATTTCGCGCGCCTCGTGCTCGACGCCGCGTATGAAGCGACGTTCTGCGCCGCGATCCTGAACGCACGGAGCACCGGCAATCGGCGGGTGTTCTTGACGTTGCTGGGCGGCGGAGCGTTTGGCAACGATCCCGAGTGGATCACGAGCGCCATCGAACGCGCCCTAAGACTCCATGCGCATCACGATCTGGAGGTGGTGATCGTGAGCCATGGCGCGTCGAGACCCGCCGTTCAGCCATTGATCCAGCAATTCTCTCCCTGACCCGCCGTGCGATGGGGTCCTGAATTCGGCCAAAGGGCGGGCGGCTTACGTCGCGATTCACCGTCACCCTCTTCACCCGCTATCCCGCCGTCGCTGCCGGCCCGGCCCGGCTGGATCGCCCGTCTGGGCGGCCATTTGGGGCGCAAATGCGATGGACCACCCGGTCCCCAGGCCCTGGGGATCGGCTTGCAGCGCAAGCGATCTCGCCTGGGGGATGGAATTGGTTTCCGACCTCCATTCTCAATCAACCGGTGAGAGATGTATGGAATCGACAGCCTTCAGGGTCGGTTCGGTGCGGGGCGTCGTCGGGATCGGTTAGGCCGATTCCGGTGCTTTCCCTTCCGCCGCCACCTCGGGTCGAGCCTTTTTCTCGAACACCTGCAAGGCCGGGTTCTTGAGGGCGATCTCGCCGTCGGCGAACCGCTCCAGCGATCCGCTCAGCGCGGCCACCCACCGCGGATAGTTTTTGGCCGCTTGCTCCAGCTTGCGCCAGGCTTTGGCCGGCAGGATCGCGGTGACAATTCCCTCCTCGGTTTGAATGCCGATTTTCAGGCCGTCCCGGACGGCGAGGTGGCGGGGCAATTCCGAGAATTTGACAGTGAGTTCGAGACGACCGGGCACGAGGTGTTCCTTCGGGATGGGGGTGGTATTGGGGGGTCGCGCGGCGAGGGCGGCGGCTTGCTCGGCGCGCGGGGTCGCGGCGAGTCGGGCTTGGCGGACTTCTTGCTGGGTCACGATGCCGGCCGGTTGGCCGTGCAGGTCGACCCGCGTCGCGCCGGGTCGCAGCGCGCGCCGGTAGAGCGGCCGGTGGCAGTAGCGAGCCAGCGCGCGCTGGACGGCGGCCCGCTCGCAACCGGCCGCGACCAAGTCGTGGTGGATGCCGATCTTGAGCGGCTTGGGGCGCTCCCAGTTAAAGCAGGCCGGATACAGTGCGGCCAGCGCTAACGGTCCGGGCGCCAGCGCGGGCGTCGGTTCGGCAGCGGCGGGGTTGGGGTCGGACATGGCGAGGGTTTCCGGTGGCGGCATCGGTATGGTGTAGTGTAGCCAATCGCCGGCCGGCGACGCGAACGGCCCGTGCTGGAGACCGTGCTGGAGACCGGAAATCCGGGGATGGTCAAAAGGGACGTGGGCCTCTACACTAACTGCGTCATGTGACGCGGTTTTCCGACCCTTGCCGACCGTTCCCCTCGATCTCCTGCACGTCAGCGCCCTACGCCCGGCGGTCCCCTTGCCGTGGCCGACTCCACGGGCCGTGGCCCTGGCCCGCGCCGTCGGCTTCGTCGAGCCGGTGACGGCGCGGCCGCTGCCTGGCACCACCCCACCCCGCTACGAAATCCTCGCCGGCCTCAAGCACTGGTTGCTGGCCCAGCGGGCGGAGCTTTCGACCGTCCCCGTCCAAGTCGTGGAAGACCTGAGCGACGCCGACGCGCGTCGGCTGGTGGAACTGGATGCCGACCAAACCCGCTACGATCCCCTTACCGAAGCCCGCGCGATCCAGACCGAAGTAGCGCGGGGCCGGAGCATCGCCGCCGTCGGGCGCGCAATGGGACTGTCGCGCACCGAAGCCTCGCACCGGCTGCGGTTGCTGCGGCTGGCGCCGAGCGTCCAACAACAGGTCGCAACCGGCGCGCTGGAACTCGGCAAGGCCCGCGCCTTGGTCGGTCTGTCGGAGCGCGCCCAGCTCGACCTGGCGCAACGGATCGCGTGGGAGGGGTTGACTACCCGCCAGGTGGAAGCCTTGGCGAAAGCGGGCAAACAGGGCCATGACCCTGCTCGGGCCGGCACCGGGATTACGCCCGCGCCGCCAACACGGGACCCAGACCTCGCCCGACTGGAAACCGACTTGGCGGAACAGCTCGGGACGCCGGTGACGATCCGCCACGGCGCGGACGGCCGGGGGCAATTGATCGTCGACTTCGCCAACCTGGAGATTTTGGAGGGGATGCTGGAACGGATCGGGTATCGGCCTTGATCAATCGAACCAGTCCTTGATCGCCCACCGCCGGCGCCGGTTCCGGTACGCGCTTTGGATGTGCTGGCGCCGGTCTTGCCGCAAGTGGCAACGCGGGCACAGGGACGCCAGGTTGGCCGGGTCGTTGTTGGCCGGGTTCTGGTCCAGGTGAGCACACGTCAGGATCGTGGTCACGAACCGCCCGGCCGGCCAGTCCCCTTGCTGGCAGCATCCCAGCGACCGCCCCCGCTCGCCGAACCGTTCGCCGGTCGCCGGGTCCAGCCAGCCACCCTCCCCGATCACCAGCACCCGCGCACCGTGCGGCCGACCGCACCACTCGCAGCGCCCGCCGGCCCGCTCGAACTTGACCCAATTCGCCAGCGCCCGCCAATCGGGCGGATACAGATGGCGGAGGTCGGGGTTAATTGGCATCGCGCCGCCCGCTCATTAGTAGGACCTCCGGCGCGGCGAAGTCGTCGGGCGAAATCCGACGCTCTTCTCCGTTCTCGCGCGGGCAACGTACCAACCCCACCACGTTTCGAGCGTGGTAGGCTGACGATGCCAGCCGATCTTCGAGCCGCGACGCCAGGGCGGTCGGCACCGCCGCAATGCGCGCCGGTAACGAAGGCGGACTCAACCTGGTTCCTCAGTTGTGGGCAACAGTACAAGTGCCCGCCTTCCTGGTAGGGGAGGCGGCCAGGATGCCGGCTTGGTGTTCGTCCAGAGTTGTGTTTCATTTTCTCGAAATCAAAGGCTCTCGGCGGCTGGTAAAACTAGCTGATTATGCGATAAGGATGCCCTGTTCCCGTGCCTTGGTTAGCCAGCGCGGAAACTCGTTCAACAGCCGGTCGTACAATTCGGCGTCCTTGATCTCGTCCAGATCGTTGACGTGCATGAAGCCGGCGTTGTCGATCAGCCGACCCGACAACTCATCGAGCTTGCGCAGGAACGGGAAGTCTTCCTTGCCGATCCCGACGAATTGCACGAATACCGGCTGGGCCGACAGTTCGCGGATCACTTCCGCGCTCTCGCGCCGGTCGGCATTACCGCCGTCGGTCAGGAAAACCACGAACGCAGGCGCGGGCTGCGGCGTCTGGTACTTGCTCAGCAGCAACCGCAACGGTGGCGCGTAGTTCGTCGCTTCCCGGATTTTGTATTGCGCCAAGATTATCCGTTCGACGTAACCCTCGATCTCGTCCAAAGTCGCGGGTGGCAACTGGTAGACGTGGGTGCCGAACAACAGCAGGTCGATTTGGCCGTCGTCGTCGAAGGCGACTGCCAGGCCAAGAATGCGCTCGATGACTCGTTGCACCGCGCCGGACTTGTAAAGGGTGCTCATGGATGCCGAAATGTCCAGCACCAAGACCACCTGGGCGCGCTGGCCTTCGACTCCGCGTTTGTTGGCGGCAAAAGCCGCTTTTTTGCTCAAATCGACGATGCGCTTGCGAAGGTCAACGATCATGGCGATAAATCTCTTGGGTTAGGGTATGTTCGCAGCACCCAGGTTATAGCCTAACTGGATGGAGGTCCTTTCCATAAGCAACCGTCAACGAAGTGCCAGTAGCGCTGATACCAGTGTGGCAACTTGCTACACGCTTGGATTGTGTGGCAACTTGCTACAAATCTCCTGACGCGATCCGTTCGACGAAGCTCCGCAGCTTGGCTTCGTTCTCGTCGCTCAACGCATCGATCTTCAGCTTGATGACCAAGTGCTTTGAGTCGCGAGCAATGGAGCCAACGGTCTTGCCCTCCCGTGCCAGTGTCTGGCGAACCTCGTGGAACCTTGGCGCATTCTCTTCTTTGAAGATTCGCAGTTCCCTTAACAGAAAATTAGAGAATTTGGTCTGCTCCAATGCCCCGGCTTCGAGCAACTCCCAAGCCCGATTCAGCAATTCTAGCGCCAGCGATGGCGGATCAATCGATTGCATTGTCCGTTTGATGTCCGCTGCCGCAGCCCTAGACAGCAAGCGTGGATTTGCGTCGAGCCTGGCAAGAATCGGTTCCGGGAAATATTCGAAAGCGTAGTAGCGATACATGTCCTCTCGGTTCATCCCCAACGCTTCGGCAAGTTTTTTTCGGGTGGGGAATAAGCTTTCGATTTGTCTTAGAGCCTTGCCGATCTCGTAGTCCGAAAGGTCCGCGCGATCTATATTCTCGACCAACGCGAGCACGGCCATGTCGGATTCTTCGACGGGAATAACCAGTGCTTCGATCGTGGAGCGCCCAAGCAGCTTGTACGCCCGCCATCGACGTTCGCCCGCGATGATCTGGTAGCGATCACGAATCTGCCGAACGGAAATGGGTTGAAGCAACCCGACCTCGGAAATCGAGGCCGCTAATTCGTCCAATTCCTGTTGCGGAAAAACTCTGCGGGGCTGATAGGGGTTTGGCTCGATCTCATCGACGGACAGCTTGATGTGATGTCGCCCAACATCCAATTCGGTCTCTTGTCGTGCGTCCGCGTGACGTTGGCTGTTCTCGGCCAGTTTTTTCGCCAGCAACGCCTTCAAATTCTTAGGCATGGCTGTCCCCCACCGCGACTTCCTTAAGGTCAAGCTCCTTTGCCAGTTCGCGAGCAAGCTGCCGAAACTCGCGGGACACTTTGGCGGTACGATCCAGCGCGTGCAAACTGCTTTGCGCCATGGCAGCCTGGTTTACCTTCGTGCTGGTGGAAATCTTGATGGGCAGGAGTTTGCCGATCTGTTCCCGCGCCATGTTTTCGATGAGCTTACTAACCATCAATCGTTCATCATGCTTGATGAGCAGCGCGCCGAGCACTTCAAGTCGAGGGTTGATTCGGCGGATTTTCGCGATGTGCTTCATCAAGTCGGTTACACCGTACATGCCGTACTGAGAGCCGGATTCCACCGGTATAATCAGATGGGTCGCGGACGCCAGAGCGTTGCTGGTCAGCAATTTTAGACTGGGAGGGCAGTCGATCAGGATGATGTCATACAGTCCATCGAGTGGTTGGAGCTTTGCCCGAAGTTCTTCCGATGGTCTCGGTGTGGTATCTCTCAATTCATCTTCCGTTCTACCCAGCGCCAGCGATCCGTAGATCAGCGATACGCCCTCAATGTTGGTATCCTCTTGAATGGCAAGGGGCAGCTTCTCCAGATCGGAAAGCAGCAACTCCGCACAAGTGATTGGAACCTCGCTCGGGTGCATTTTACCCAGGTGAAGGCTTGCGTTAGCTTGAGGATCCACATCGACCACGAGAACCGACAAACCCATTTTGGAAAATTCCGCAGCCAGGTTCACCACGGTCGTCGTCTTGCCGCAACCACCCTTATGGTTGGCCACCGCGATAATCTTTGTTTCTTTGTGCTGTCTCATAGGGATCGAAAAGAACCGTTTACGTGTTCGAATGATCGCATATGTGAAGGGTCTCGCTGGAAAACATGTAGCAAGTTGCTACGCATCCACCAAAGGCTCGCGCGATTCGTAGCAACTTGCTACATTCGATGAACCTAGCTTGATTTATTCCACCATAGACGATATTGCTTGCAAATGGTAGAAAATAGTCAACAACTTGCGGTCGTCACCGGCGCCAACCGGGGTCTTGGCCTGGAAACTTGCCGCCAACTAGCCCAGCGTGGCCTCCGGGTGATGCTCACCAGCCGCGACGAGGCCGAGGGGCAAGCGGCGATGAACCGGCTTCGAGGCCAAGGCTTTGCGGTGCGCTACCATTCACTGGACGTGACCGATCCAGCCAGCGTGGCGGCGCTGGCGGACACCTTGCGACGGGAAGGCGGGCGCATCGATGCCCTTGTCAACAACGCCGGCGTCGCGCTGGAGGGATTCGACGCCGGCGTGGCCCGCCGCACCCTCTCGGTCAACTTTTTCGGGGTGATGGCGGTCACCGACCGACTGCTCCCGCTGCTGGCACCCCACGGTCGCATCGTCATGGTCTCCAGCGCCATGGGGCAAATGGACGGGCTGCCACCGGCCTTGTGCGATCAGTTTCTCAACCCGGTGCTGACTCGGAACGACTTGGTGGACCTGCTGAACCGCTTCGTTCGCGACGTGGAAGCGGGCCGGCATCTTGAACGGGGCTGGCCCGCCAACGCCTACCGCATCTCCAAGGTGGGACTCAACGCCTTTACCCGGATTCTGGCCCAGGAGCTCGCGGCGTCGGCCGTTCGGGTCAACGCGGTCAGTCCGGGATGGGTCAGAACCGCCATGGGTGGACCGGGGGCCACGCGCACCATCGAGGAGGGCGCCCAAGGCATCGTGTGGGCAGCGCTGGTGGGACCCGACGGCCCGACCGGTGGCTTTTTCCGGGATGGTCAGCCTATCCCTTGGTAAACACAAGCACCGCGCGATCCTGTACGACAACGACGGACATCGTTCCAAGTCTCATCGATTACGGCGGCATTCACGGCGCTATCGTCGCCCTGCTGGAAGCCGCCCGCCGCGCCGCCCGCGGCGTCAACGCGCTGACGCGCCACCTATTGGGAGTTCAGCCTTCGGAGCTTCCCTTGGAAGGCTTTTTACGCTGGAACGGCAGAGCCTGTTCTAGTCGCACCGGCAAAGCCGGTGGTTTACTTAAATTTTAATTAGCCAAACGGCCCAGGCGGCGACGTTCGGGCTTTCCGATGCGGTAGTCAGAAGCCTACGCGGTGGAGCAACTTCAATACTCCACCCGAAACGTCGGACTGTCTTCCGGGCGATAGTTGCGCTTGTCGTACAGCCGGGTGGTGACCACGTCGGCGTGGCCCAGCCAGGCCTGTACTTTCGCGAGGTCGGCTCCATGTTGCAGGGCATTGGCGGCGGCGGTGACTCGCAGCGAATGCACGCAGAAACCGTGGACGGCGGCGTTGATCCCCACCTGCTTCCCGTAGCGCCGCACCACGTCCTGATAGGTCGAAGCTGGGTTCAGCGGCTTGTTGAGGGTGCCGGTGGTGTTGTTCCGGACCGGGCGAAACAGCGGTCCCGCCCGGTCGTGGCCATGTCCCGCCTGATCCAGGTACGCTTGAATCAACCAGGCGGCTTTATTTAGCCGCCACCGGCACGAAGCGAATCTTGTCGCCTTTGCCTCAATGCGCAGATGGAGGATACCTTCCCGCTGCTGGAGATCGCGGACCTTCAAGCGGCACAGCTCCTCCCGGCGCAGGCCGTGATAGAGCAGGGTACCCAGGATCGCTCGGTCCCGTTTTCCCTTGACGGTGTCTTCGGGCGGTGCGTCAAGTAAGGCCCGCGCTTGGGCGTCGCCCAGGGCCGGGGTCAGGCCCTCGCGGTGGTCGGCCTTGGGCCGTTTGACCCCGTCCACCGGGTTGTGCGGGACCGCATGGTGTTCGCACAGGTAGTCGAACAGCGAGGACAGCGCGGCGAGTTTGCGACGGATGGAAGACGGCGCCAGGTTCCGCGCTTCCAGATCTCTCCGCCAGGCGATCAGGTGGGCGCGGGTCACCCGCCGAAAGTCCTCCGAACGGCCGATCCCGACGAAGGCGGTGAAGTCCGCCACATCTTGCTGGTAGGCGCGGCGGGTTTTAGCGTTGGGCAGGTTCGCGAACCACTCCCACTCGGGCGGCACTTCGGCCAGGCACTGAAACTCGGCGGCGGTCAGGGTCCGACCCGGGAGGACGGGTCGGGGTTCGGCGGGAATCAGGCGATCGGGAGCAGTCATGATTTTAGTATATCCGACCGGGCCGATTGACCCCACATAAACGCCATTATCGAGGGTGAAGAACCCGCTAGCTGCTTTAATATTTTACGTATTACGTTCTATGTATATAACAAACACCACCGTTCATGGCGATTTCGGTCCCCCCAGGCGACCGTCTCTCCCGCCCACCTGGAGGGCGATTAGGGCGATACACTGCTCCATCCAACCGGGCTTACCAAGGGAACGGTGGGGGGGGCGGGGGCGGAACCACCACCACCGGCCCTCGATAGCCGTACCAAGGCCGCCCGTAGTAGCCGTGACGCCCGTAGTAGCCGTGACGCCCGTAGTAGCCGTGACGCCCGTAGTAGCCGCGATGACCTCGGTAGTGACCTCGGTAACCGCCGTAGTAGCCATCTCCTCGGTAGTGGGCGCGGTAACTTTGGTAGGGATCACCCCCGCCGTAGGGGTCACCGCCCCATGCGTTGGCGCTTTGCAGCGGGGCCAGGATCGCGGTGGCGACGACGGCTCCCAGTATCCACTTCATGGCTTTCATCGGTTCACTCCTGCCCACCGGACGGGGCGATCTGGTTCTCAATCAGTGACGGGGGTGGGACTCCCCGCGAAGGCGGGGCCAGCGATCCGCCATCCATCGCCTGGTAAGGCGAATGATTCCGAAGTGAGCCTGAGCGCGTGCTGAATGAATTGCGAACGGGAACTGAACGACCGGCGGCGGGGCGGCGAGTGGACGGCTCGGCGAAATCCGTGCGCGTCATCGGCAAGGGCGACAAGGAGCGGCGAGCACCATCGCTGGGAGCCTTCAGCCAGATGTTCGTTGTGCGTCCCTTCACTCGACGGCGGTAGAAGTTGAATCCCGCAACGCGGCATGGACTAGCGCCCGCACCGCCCAGCTTTTGACGGTTCGCGCGGTGTCGGAATCAATACCCAGGACATCGCGGAAAACAATCATCGACTCTGTTCCGAAGATCAGCGCCAACGCGGCGCAGAGCCGTTCGTAATCTGCTTCGGGAAGACGATGGCGCGCCGGAGCCAACGCGGCTTCGATTAACGGTAATCGACGGTTTTGCCGAGCCGGTATTGAATCATCCGTCAGGTCACGACGGATCGAGTTGGCCAGCATAATCCGTAGCTGCGCCTCGTTCTGGTAGACCATCTCGTGCAAGGACGCCTCGGCCCGATCTATCCGTTCTTCCACATCGTCAGAAGAGTCCTTGGCAAAAAGTTCCGACGGGTCGGTGATCGCCGCGTCCAGCGGCGCTTCGACCAATAACGCCTCAATCTTTGGAAAGTGACGATACGCCGTGGCGCGCGATACCAGGGCCTCCTCCGCCACTTCATCCATCGTGGGGGTGCGGCCCTGCTTCATCAACCGACTGGCGGCCAACAACAAATCCTTGCGCGTGCGCAACTCTTGGTTGCTCGGCCCACGTGGACGGCTCATTGCTCTTGCGGAAGTTGTTGGAGGATCGCCGCCAGATCGATCCAGACTTGCTCTTTTTGAATCTGCCCGGTTTCCGTGAACTCCACCACATGCAGCAGGCGGAAATCGAGAGGTCGCCCGCGACCTTCAAGGCCAAAGGGACGCCCCGGCGCTTGACCTCGCCAGCGTGATTCATCGACCAGGAAACCATCACCGTACAACCGCCGCAAGGGGGTCACCTGTTCTCCGGAAAGATCCGCAAACAACGTCTTATAGAAATTCCGCGCTGCTTCACGGTCATGGCTGGGGCCATTAGGCCAACCCACGACATCGTGGGTTGCATCCGGCGCTAAAGTGGCAAGAACGCCTTCGATATCGTCATGATGCTCGTAAACAAAATGCTCATCGATTTTCTGGTCCATCTGTTGGGGGGTCAGCGGCATGGTGGTAACCTCTCGGTGAGTTTGATATGAAAGTATCTTAATAAGATTTAAATCTCATTTCAATACTTTTATATCAAAATGGGCCAATTAATCCCTTCACACCCTTAACAAGGTTTACAGGAACCAAGCAAGCTGTTCCAGTATCCGCTGCTTCTTGCTACTCCTTCCCCGCCCCCAACGGGCATCGCCAGTTCCTGACCGACGGTACACGCTAGCGCCCCAGCCGGTTGACCCTCCGTGAAATCATGACGATTCTGATCTATTTCCATCAGGCCCGGTACCACAATTTTAAAGCCTTTTACTGTCACCTCGCTGGTGGTCCGCCACAACCGCCGCATTCCAGTCACCCAGTGTTCCAAAAAGTCGCCCGCCGGGGCAAAACCTCGATGAGCTGGTTCCATGGCTTCAAACTCCATCGGGTCGTCGCTGCTGGCGTTGGAAGCGGAAGCCAAGGCGGCCAAGAGGGGCTCGTGGGGTCTACCGGAGGCGGAACGCTGCCCACCTTGGGGCTAGCGGAAGGGGATTTCGCTACCGCATCAGCCCCGGCTGCCCGTGCGCCAGCGGTCCGACCCCAGCCGCCAGCAGCGGCTTCACCTGCGCCGACAAGCGGTACTACCGCGAAATGACGAGCTGTAAGGAGGCGCGGTTCTACCTCAATACGTGGTGCGGCGTCCACTCCCTGGATGGCAACCACAACGGCGTACCGTGCGAGACGCTGTGCCATTTAGTCCTTATCGTGAATTTGCGTGAGGGGACGCGATGGCGGGAGCTGAATATATCCAGTTCGGCCAGTTGTTGCGATGCCGGGTCACAGCCCCAGGATGGCCAGGATGCCTTCGCGGAAATACCAGCCGGCCAGCGCCAGGACGGCTAGCAATAAGAGCGCCAGCGTCCACAGCCCGACCCTGCTCGACGGTGGGGTCGGGGCTGGTGGCAGGCGTTGCTCCAGCGCGGCGCGGGCGGCCCGCTCGGTTGCCAGCAGGGCCATCAATCGGTTCTGCTGCCCCTGCATACTCTTGATCCGCTCGCGAGCATCCTTGAGTTGATCGCGGAGTTGCTCCACCGAGACCGATCCGGTCGCCTGCTCGCCCCCTGAATCCAGCGTTTCGCAACGATCATCGTCGGGTTCTTGCGTCGTGATAGTTGGCTTTCCTAACAGAGTCTCTTGCACTTTCGGGGCAATAGCGGTCGACGGCGATGGGCGTTGCGTGCCGCCAGGCCTGCGTCTTCGATTCTCAACGTCTATGATGCGAGTTTCGAAAAGCTCATCGTCGGGTTCTTGCGTCGTCATATTTGGCCTTCCTCACCTCGGTTCTGGTTTTTTAAAGAATAGCCTATAGTGCGGCGTGGGGTCGCTAGATGAGGACCAGAACGGCGTACCGTGCGAGACTTGTTGAATGCGAATTACCTTTCTCTTTTTTGATGGGGGTCAGAACCGTAAACGGCGGGTTGGAATGCCGGGTGAGGTATTCGTGGGTATTCCGGCGATTCTGACCACTCGTTCCGGGTTTAATCGTCCAGTCATTCC
>JARSSP010000057.1 GCA_029624675.1 Candidatus Contendibacter sp. | reverse complement strand
AACTCGCCTAACGTCCAGACACAAGGGCATATCCAACGGTTTGAGCCCAGTGCCCCATGGCGTTCAGCGACTTTAAAACCATTTCTCAGACGTGCAGAAACGATATTAAGATCAAATAAACGCAGGCCAAATTATGACGCCACCTTGCATAATCTGGAGCTCATCAGCAAGGCAGCGACCCATCTCCCCAACACTGTGCGCTATGAAATCATATTTCACATGATAAGCGTCATCTGAAATGCGAGATATGACCACCCGAACCCAACTCAAGGCGGAATCCCTGCAACGCATTCTCGATGCAAGCGCGTCTCGCTTGCGTCAAGAAGGCCTTTCCGGTGCGGCAATCGCCAATGTGATGCGCGACGCCGGTCTGACGCACGGCGCCTTCTACGCCCATTTTGCCAGCAAGGGCGAACTCGCCATGGCCGCCTTACGCCATGCCCTGCTGGGTAATCGGCGGCGCTGGATCGGAGAGTTGAAGCACGACTCGTGGATGCAACGACTCCAGCGACTGGCGCGCCGTTACTTGACCAAGGCTCATCGTGACAAACCCGCTGAGGGTTGCGCGCTGGCGGCGGTCGCTACCGAAGCAGCCCGCAGCGACGCTGCGTTTCGCCAAGCCTACGAAGATGAGTTACGAAAATCGCTGCACGCCATCTGCTGTGGCAGCAAAGCCGAGGCCATACCGACCGACGAGCACCTTGACGATGCAATCGCCTTCATGGCGCTGAGCATTGGCGGTATCTCGCTAGCTCGCGCGGTAAGCGACGACGCATTTTCCGAACGCATTCTACAGGCGTGCATCGCTGCCGCTGGCAGGATTGCCTCCGAACCTCCGCACCCTGATGATCACTAAAGAGTACCTGTCATGCTGTCGACCACGCCATCGCTCGCCGATTACCCCCTCCAAGCTTACGAAAAGCTTCGCTACGCGGACACCGATCGGCAGGGGCACGTCAACAACGCGACTTTTTCCACGATGCTGGAAACGGGTCGCGTTGAACTGCTCTATGCGCCCGATGAACCGCTGCACGAGATCGGATGCGCTTTCGTTATCGCCAGCCTGCATCTCGATTTTCGTGGTGAGATCATTTGGCCTGGGCAGGTTGACATCGGGACTCGAGTCGCCGCCATTGGCAAAAGCTCGCTTACCCTTGAGCAAGGCTTGTTCCAGGAAGGTCGATGCGTGGCGACGGCGCAGACCGTCATCGTGCAGATGAATGAAACCAGCCGTCGGTCGCAGCCGCTGAACGAGGCAGCGGTACGCCAACTGACCGAATTGATGCCGAAGCACGATTGACGAGGCGGTCATGAGCGTCCTGCTGACCCACGCCCGCCAATACGCTGGCCCAGGCAGCGTACCCGTCTTGCTGCGCGAACAGCACAATCTCTACTGCCACGACGCCAGCTTTGTCGATCCAGCGGCGGCACGAGATTTTGAGGCCGAGCACGTCGGCGCGGTCGCGCTGGCCGCGCAGACCCCATACAGGCTCGCGGACGAGTTGGCTGCGCACGGTGTCGCCATCGACACGGTGATCCATAACGACGTTCATCCCAATACGCCGCTGCCGATTGAGGAGATTCCGACGGAGATGCTGCAAGCCGCTTTCGACGCCTTGCTGCTTTTCCCCGCGCAACTGACGCAACGCCTGCTACCAGCGATGAAAGCGAGGAGAAGCGGACGTCTCGTCTTCGTCACCTCGGCGCGCTACCGGCAAGCGGAGCCCGGTTTTGCCGTCGCAACGTCGATCCGCGCGGCAACGACCGTCTTCGCTCTGGCGCTGGCGCGTGAGGTTGCGCCATACGGCATCCAGGTCAACGTGGTGGCGCCGAACTACCTCTACAGCGAAGCGTACTATCCTCGCGCCCGCTTTATTGACGATCCGGCTGGGAGGGCGCACATCGCCGCCAAGGTACCGCTGGGCAGGTTGGGGAAGCCGGAGGAGATTGGCGAACTCATCGGGTTCCTTGCCTCGGGACGCTCGCCTTTCGTCACTGGCCAAGTGATCGATTTCACCGGCGGCTGGCCATAGGGGCATACATCGCTTCCGGCGAACCGCCGCTGTGCGGGCTGATCGCTGAGCGGCCTCCCAACCCAGACTACCCCATCAGCATCATCAGCGTCAGTACCAGCGGCGTGGTCAGCGCCGCCAAGGCGGTCGACAGAATCAGGCTGCCGGCCACCGGTCCTTCCAGCGCCTCGAACTGGCGCGACATCAGATACACGTTGGCCCCCACCGCCAGCGAGGCCAGCAAGACCACCACCTGGGTTTCCAGCGTCCCCAGACCGAGCAGCCGGGCCAGCAGCCAGACCACCAGTGGTTGGATCAGCAGCTTGACCGCGCTGATTGCCGCGCTGATCCGCCAGTCGTCGCGCAACCGGTATTCGGTCAGCCCCATGCCCAGGGCGATCAGGGCCAGCGGCGTGGCCGCCGGACTCAGCATCGCAATCGGTTGTTCGATGAGGGTCGGCAGGGGCAGGCCGGTGATGCCGAACAGCGTTCCCGACAGAATCCCGACGACGATGGGGTTGACCAGCACGGCTCGCGCCGCCTTGGCGAACCCATGCACGGAAAAACTGCCATGCCGCGCCCACTCGACCGAGATAGTGACCAGGGTCCACAGGATCAACGCATTGAACACCAACACCAGCGCGACCGATGGCACCGCCGCCTCGCCGAGCGCCACCTTGGCCAGCGGCAGGCCCAGCATCACGTTGTTGGAAAAGACCCCGCCCAGCGCAAAGACCGACTGGCCTACACCGTCGAGGTTGAAGATTCGCCAGGCGATCAGCCGGCCGAGGATGAACACGACCAGACACCCGCCAAAGAAGGCGACGAGTAACCGAGCATCCACCGGCGGCAGCTTGGAAAAATCGCTCATCAGACGAAACAGCATGACCGGCAGGGCCACCGAGAACACGAAGCGGGTCATGTGATCGGCCATCGCTTTCGGCCAGCGGAAAAGGCGCATCAGCGCATAGCCGAGGAAGACGAGCACAAACAGGGGAGTGGCGAGCGCGATCTGATTCAGGAACGTATTCAGTAATGATCCGGGCATTTTCCCGTCCGCCCTGAGCCGCAACCTATCGCAGCGTCACCGCCAGGTTGTCGATCAGCCGCGCCCGGCCCAGCCAGGCCGCCGCGAAGATCCGCAATTCACGATCTCCCGCCAGGGGGCGCCGCAAGTCGGCGGGGCGGCGGATTTCAAAATAGTCGGGTTGAAAGCCCGCCGCCGCCAGCTTGGCCTTCGCCTCGATTTCCAACGCCGCGCAATCCCCTTCACCCGCGCGCAGCCGTTCGGCCGTGGCTCGCAGGGTCGCGTACAGGGTGGGCGCGACGGCCCGTTCCCCGGCGGACAAATAGCCGTTGCGCGAACTGAGCGCCAGCCCGTCGGGCTCCCGCACGGTCGGCACGCCGACGATGTCCACCGGCATGTCGAGATCGGTCGCCATCCGGCGGATGATCACCAGTTGCTGCCAATCCTTTTCGCCGAACACCGCCACGTCCGGTTGCACCAGGTTGAACAGCTTGCTGACCACCGTGGTGACGCCGCCGAAATGGGTGGGCCGACTGGCGCCGCACAGCACCGCCGGCAGTTCCGGCACCGTCACCTGGGTCATCTGCTCCAACGGGCGCGGATACACCTCGGCCACGCTGGGCGCGAACAACAAGTCCAGCCCGGCGGCTTCCAACTGGCGGGAGTCCTCGGCCAGGGTGCGCGGATAGGCGGCGAAATCCTCGTTGGGACCGAACTGCATCGGATTGACGAAGACGCTGGCGACGGTGCGCGGCGCCAGGGCGCGGGCGCGCTCGACCAGGTGAATATGACCCCGGTGCAGGTTGCCCATGGTGGGCACGAAGGCCACCCGCTCCCCGGCCCGTTTCCAGGCCGCGACTTGGGCGCGCAGTGCGGCGATGGCGTGGACGGTTTGCATGACACACGCTCCTCAACGCTTAAGCGATGCAATGTTCGGGGCCGGGGAATTCGCCGCTCTTGACGGCGGCCACGTAGGCGGCCACCGCCGCTTGCAGGCTGTCGCGGCCGGTCAGGAAGTTTTTGGAGAATTTCGGCCGGCGGCCGGACGTGATGCCCAGCATGTCGTAACTGACCAGGACCTGGGCGTCGCAGTGGGGGCCGGCGCCGATGCCGATCAGGGGAATGTCGAGCGCCTCGGTCAGCCGCGCGCCCAACTCGGCCGGGATACACTCCACCAGCGCCACGTCGGCGCCGGCGTCCTGCAAGGCCAGCGCCTCGTCGATGATCTGGCGGGCGGCCGCTTCCTCGCGGCCCTGCACCTTGTAGCCGCCCAGCTTGTGCACCGATTGTGGCAACAGGCCGAGATGGGCGCAGACCGGAATGCCGTTGCGGCTCAGTTGGCGCACGGTTTCGACCAGCCAGTCGCCACCTTCCAGCTTGACCATCTGGGCGCCGCCCTCGCTCATCAACCGGGCGGCGTTGTACACCCCTTGCTCGACCGTGGCGTAGCTGGCGAACGGCATATCCGCCATCAGCAACGCGGTCGGGCAGCCACGCGCCACCAGCCGGGTGTGATAGATCATGTCCTCCATCGTCACCGGGACGGTAGTGCGCTGGCCCTGCACCACCATGCCCAGCGAATCTCCGACCAGAATGACCTCCACGCCCGCCGCTTCGAGTAATGCCGCGAAACTGGCGTCGTAAGCGGTCAGGACCGCGAATTTTTCCCGGTCGCGCTTCATCTTCGCCAAGGTTTTAATCGTGATGGGCTTGCGGGTCGGTTGTTCCTGGTACATGGCGTGCTCTATGTAAGGTCAGGCTGCCCGGTGGGCGGCGGGCGGCGCGACGGTGGCGGGTTCGAGAAGGGGTTTTGGGAGGCCGGACCGGCGAGGTTATCGTACCCGGTTAATCAGCGCTGTCCAGACGGACGATGGCCTGGGGCGGGCAGCGCGCCAGCAACTCGGTCAGCGGCCCGTGGCCGGGAATATCCAGATTCGGGGCGATGTCGCGCAGGGGGTAAAGTACGAACGCCCGTTCGTGCAGGCGGGGATGCGGCAGGGTCAGCCGTGGATCGTCGCTGGTCAGTCGATCATACAACAGTAAATCCAGGTCCAGGATGCGTGCGCCCCAGCGCACGGTCCGGACGCGACCCTGCGCGAGTTCAAGCGTTTGCAACGCCATCAGCAATTGTTGCGGGGTCAGGCCGGTATCCAGGGCGGCGACGGCGTTGATGTAGTCCGGCTGACCGGGCGGCCCACCGACTGGCGCCGTGCGATAGAGCGGTGATTGCGCCACGCGGCCACTGGCGAGAATCCCGTTCAGCGCCAGGAGCGCGCGCCGGACCTGGCGGACCGGATCGTCCAGATTGCTGCCAATGCCGATGTAGGCCCGCGCGGGTCGCATGGGACAATCCCCGGACTCAGGCCTCGGGCGCCGGTTGAGTCGCTTGGTCGCCCTTGCGGGCGGAGCGCGGCTTACGCCGCCGACGGGATTTGCCCGTTTTGGCCCTGGCCGCCGGCTGGGTGGCCTGGACGCGGCCAGCGGGGTCCAGCGCCAGCAACCGGGTCCACCAGTCGGCCAGCGCCGCCGCCTGTTCGTCGGTCTCGGCGCGCAGCAACAGAAAATCGTAGCCGGCGCGGAAGCGGGGATGGTCCAGCAGACGCAACGCGCGCTTGCCGGCGATAACCGTCAGTCGTTGTTGCAGCTCCCAGATTTCCCGCATCGGCAGACTGTAGCGGCGGGGCAGGGCGGTGTGGCGGATTTGCGCCTGGATGACCCGTTCGGCCGCTTCCTGCAGGGCCATGTGCGCGTCCAGCCCCTCCGCCTCAAGGTGGCGCATCCGTTCCCGCAGCGGCTCCCACAGCAGGGCGGCGAACAGGAACGCCGGGTTGACCGGCTTGGTTTCGGCCAGCCGGCTGTCGGTACTGGCGAGCGCCCGGACCAGCAGGGTTTTCGGGTAGTGGTGTTGCTGGTGGTTCAGGCAGCGCTCGGTCGCTGGGAACAGCCAGCCGAACAGCCGGTAATGGCGCAGCAGTTCGAAAGTCTGGATGGCGCAGCCGCCCAGAAACAGCTTGAGAACTTCATCGAACAGTCGGGCCGGCGGAATTTTTTCCAGCAGATGGCCCAGTCGGTGCAGCGGCGCCTCGGTGGTGGGGTCGAGCCGGAATCCCAGCTTGGCGGCGAACCGCACCGCCCGCAGCAGGCGCACCGGGTCTTCGTGGTAGTGTTGCGCCGGATCGCCGATCAGTCGGATCAGGCCGACCTTAAGATCGGCCATGCCGCCGACGTAGTCGAGCACGGCGAAATTGGCGATGTCGTAGTAAAGGGCGTTGATGGTAAAATCCCGCCGCCAGGCGTCGTCTTCGATACTGCCGTAGACATTGTCGCTGAGGATGCGGCCGTCGGCGGCCCGTTCCACGCTGGGACCATCGCCGTCGTCGCTGTCGTGGCCGCAGGCGCGGAAGGTGGCGACCTCGACGATTTCCTGGCCGAACTGGACGTGAGCCAGCCGGAAGCGGCGACCGATCAACCGACAATTGCGGAACAGCTTGTAAATCTGTTCGGGGCGGGCGTCGGTGGCCACATCGAAATCCTTCGGTTCCCGGCCAAGCAGCAAATCCCGTACTCCACCGCCGACCAGACAGGCGCGATAACCCGCTTCGCGCAGCCGGTACAGGACCTTGACCGCGTTGGGGCTGATGTTGGCCCGCGAGATATTATGTTCGGGGCGGGGGATGACGAGAGGTGGGGGATTCGAGCGAGTGGATTCCAAGGCGCGTTCGCCAACTCTTGTTTACAGCGGAAGCGTCGGTATAATACTACTTTCCCTCCAAGACGCCACCCATCATCCCGCTCCCTTCGTCTAGTGGCCCAGGACACCGCCCTCTCACGGCGGGAACAGGGGTTCGAAACCCCTAGGGAGCGCCAATAAAATCATAGGGTTAGAGATTTATCCCGGATTCTTGCCCAAGAATTGCCCAATATACGGGCATGGACAGGGCTAGACGGGGCTGGACTTAACCAGCGTCAGAATCAGTATTTTTTCCGGCAACGCTGCTTACAACCCCCAACCCACGCCAGCGGCTCGCCAGACTCTTACCGA
Organism: Candidatus Contendibacter sp.; assembly: GCA_029624675.1. Classification (GTDB taxonomy): domain Bacteria; phylum Pseudomonadota; class Gammaproteobacteria; order Competibacterales; family Competibacteraceae; genus Contendibacter. The sequence continues at coordinate 2,955 of JARSSP010000057.1, read as the reverse complement.
ACCACGAGCGCAAGCCAAGGGCGGTCTCGTCGACTGTGAAGCGCCAGCCGCGATAGTGCGGGATCGTTCTTGTCTGGTGAAGGTTCGCCGTCCGGTCGCGCGCGGATCGGCGCTTGATGGTAGCAATGGCCGATGCTGAATCCCAAAATGGCGCCAGCTTGCAGACCCTGATGGAGTTGAGCGGCTAGTCATCCGCCACCCTGAATGACGCCCTCATCTCGCCGCATGGATCACGCTCGGCGTTAGCGTGGCGGGTGGCTTTCCTTAATCGCCAGGCGCTCGTTTCAAATTGAAATAGCGTGAAATTCCCTGTTGCAAATTGAAACCGCCCAAGCGCTCAAAAAATGAACCAGTACCGATAACCCATTCACGGATAACACCATCCGCACCAGGCGCGGCAATGGCATGGAAGATGCTCATAGGTCAAAGATGCCTCGTGGCGTCAGGCCCGCTTCGGGGGACGGCGGGCAAGGCGGAATTTTCAGGGCTAAAGGGTTTGCGATTTAAACGGCAAATAAAATCTATCATAATCAAGCAATTCTTATCAAAGATTGCAGATCATGGTAGATAGGCGGAATCGTATAATCACTGGTTAGGAGGAAATATGCGAATCCAAAGCACCCGTTACGCTGTTATCGTAACTGTTTTAGCTTTAGCGCCAAATTTTGACGCCATAGCTCAAGGCGATAATCAATGTTTAACCAATGCTTGCGAACAAGTACTTACTTGTCGGGTCCCGGATGATTGATAGGTCTTTTTTGAAAGAGGGCGGATTTGTTGTGGTAGTACTCCTTCAGTTTGGCAACCGGGGTAACATGCCCGAGATTTTTTTGTGGGATGTAGTGATTATAGAGGTGAAGATACTTTTGCAAGGTGGTTTCCAAGTGACGGGCGGAGATGAACGTTGTGGTTTTCAACACCTCGGCGACGCGACCGTTGAAGCGTTCGATCATCTCGTTGGTTTGCGGGTGCTTGGGCTTGATCAGTCGGTGCTGGATACCATGAGCGGTGCAAGCTTGGTCGAAGACGTGTTGGCCGGTGGGCTCGCGCTCGCCGGTAGCGCAAAAGCGGTCGGTAAATTCTTTCCCGTTGTCGGTCAGCACGGTGCGAATGACGAACGGCGCCTTGGCACGCAGGCGTTCCAGGAAGCCGGCAGCGGTGGCGGCGGTTTTGTCGGGTTGGATCTCAAAATAGACCCAGCGGCTGGCGCGGTCGATGGCGGCGAGCAGGTAACGGTGTTCGGCCTCGTCGGGCATCCGGGGCAGATATTGGATGTCCACATGCACGAACCCAGGCTCGTAGGCCTTGAAGGTCTTGGGCAACGGGGGTTTGCCTTCCGCCTCGGGCAACAGGTCCGCCAGCCGGGCCACGCCATGGCGGCGCAGGCACCGGTCCAGGGCCGAGCGCGACAGCTCGGGACAGACGAACTCGCGAGCCACCACCAACAGGTCGTCCAGCGGCAGCAACAGCAGTTTGCGCAATTCCACCACCACGAACTCTTGCAGCGGATTCAAGGTCGTCGCCAAGCGGTGCAGCGCGTGTGGACGGTCCTGAACCGTGTCCCGCGCTCGCCAGCGACGAACGGTGGTTTCGCTCACGCCCAACTCCACGGCCAGTTCGGCCGCCGGGCGCGACGAGCGTTGGATGTGGGCCCGTTGCTTGGGCGTGGTGGTGGCGTTGGCGTGCAGGCGAATCTCCATCAGGGCCTCCGTAGCGCAAGAATCAGATCGTGTAAGAACCGTCGCGATTCCAGCAGGCGGCGGCTCCTAATGTCAACATAATCTCGCGGGACCTGACACTTACTTCTAAAGGACGAGGTACTTTATGGCAAGCTATCAGAGTATCAGCAACTAACGATGCTAATAGCACCACCAGTGATCTTTACTTTAAACGAGTTGTCGATCACTGTGAGTGGAATCTGCGAAATGAACCCGCTTTATTGAGTGAATGGAGAGATAAATGTCGATCAGCACCTAACCAAGCTTGCTATCATAAAAAGCTCGCTAAGCATTGTGAGTGGTTTTTAGGCAACCAAGGCAAAGGAGATTGGTGGCTTCAAATACAAAATTCAGCAATAAATGATGCCGGTAATATGAGTAGTGACTATTACTATAAAAGAGCTGGTGAACATTGTTCATGGTGGTTAAATCAAAACGGACGACCGGACATGTGGAACCAGATCGAAATCTCTGCACGGAGGGATTGCTCTTAAATGTAGGTTGGTTGCCGTTTTTTCGGCAACTCAAAGCCTGGTAGGGTGGGCAAACGGCTCTATCGTTTGCCCACGCGAAATTCAAACCAAGTTAACCAAAAATAGTCAAGAGGTACTGTTATGAGCGAAGTTGAAGCTATCGAAGCCCGCATTCGCGATCTGCCGCCCCAAGATTTTGCCTGCCTACGAGAGTGGTTCTATGAGTTTGAAAACGAGTGCTGGGATCAACAAATAGCCTCAGATTTTAAAGCTGGTAAATTTAATAACCTGATCGAAAAAGCGCGAGCAGAATTTGCCCAAGGCAAGGCCCGTGAACTGTGAAACATTACACATCCTCGGATTTTTGGGATGCATACCGGAAGTTGCCACCAGAAATTCGCGAACTGGCTGATAAAAACTACGGGCTTCTGAAAGCCAACCCTCGTCATCCTTCATTGCAACTCAAGCGTATTGAAGAACTATGGTCGGTGCGAGTGGGGCAACATTATCGGGCTGTTGGCATTGACGCGCCGGACGGGATTCAATGGATTTGGATCGGTAGTCATGCCGATTATGATAAATTTATCGCCTAAAAGCCAAAAGAAAAAAGGATATCTGGTATCTCGTGAAGCAAAAAGGAGCCAGGCTATTTATTCCGATAGCCCTAACAAAAGCATGCAGCCGACGCGCTACGCGCGCGGCTGATGCTGAACGTGTGTGCCGGGCATGGCACGAAGCGAGTCGGGTGCAAGTCCCGACACCAG
>JARSSP010000056.1 GCA_029624675.1 Candidatus Contendibacter sp. | reverse complement strand
TCGTTATCCTGGCGATCCGCCTCCTGTCAATCCCCCACATAGCGCGATTGCCCTGCCTTCTCGCCCGGCATTCTTGAAGTTGCCGATCAACTCCCGTTTCTTGGCGTCCACCGAAATCACCGGCTGGCCCTCGGCTTGGTAGCGGACGACCTCCGCATTGAGGTGCGCAAACTGAGCATCCCGATCGGGCTCGGTGCCACCTTCCCGGACCTTCCGATCCCCTTGCAGGCCATAGTCCAGCCCATGGAGCAGTTCCGCCACCACCGTGTGGCTGACCACATGGCCCTGTTGGCGCAGTACCGCCGTCAGGTGGCGAGTGCTCTTGCAGGTCCAGCGCAACGGCGAGTCCGGTGCGCCCCGGCTGGTCGGCTCCACCAACCGCTCCCAATCCGCCTTCAGCGTCGGATCCCGCGCCGTGAGCCGTTTGCGCCCCCCGCGTGGCTCGTTCCGGCTGGACCCGTTCCCGGCAGCCCGCCGCCACCACTCCCCGCGACAGACCCGTCGCCCGCGACACCTGGCCGATACCGCCCCAGCCCAACACCCGCGCTTCGGTACCGGCCCACAACCGCCGCTGGCGTTCGTTCAAGTGGCCGGCAATCAACTCATACCGTTGCCTGATCGGATCTGGAGTCATGACGGCCCTCCTCTTGATTAACCTCTCTATCCTATTATTAACCAGGCAATTAAATACCCGACTATGATATAATAATAAGTATGAAAAAAATTGATGCCCGTAAATTACCCCGTGATGCGCTCGATGAAATGCGTCGCCAAACGATGCGAATCCGAGAAGAATTACAACTGCCTTGGAATCAAATTGCCCGAGTTGTCGGTGTCCATGTGAGTACAGTTTTGATCTGGTCTAAGCGGTTTAGTGCCGAAGGGGAGTCCGGCTTGAAGTCCAAGACGCGTGGCCGTCGGTATTTATCGGGACGCACCTTGACCCTGGCACAGGAAGGACGATTACGGACGCTGATTCTGGGTAACCCTCCCGCCCAGTTGAGTTTGGGGTTTGCCTTGTGGAACCGCCGGGCGGTCAAGGAACTGATCCAAGCGGAATTTAGCATGACGATGCCGATTCGTACGGTGGGGGAATATTTGCTGCGCTGGGGTTGGACGCCGCAACGGCCCCTCAAACGGGCGCTGGAACAAAACCCGATAAAAACAAGACGTGGTTGAAGGAGACCTATCCCCAGATTGCGCGCCGGGCCAAGGTCGAACACGCGATCATCTACTGGGGCGATGAGACGGCGGTGGCGGAGGACGGTCATTGGCTGCGTGGGTCTGCGCCAGTGGGCCAGACCCCGGTGTTAACGACGCCAGCCCAGCACCATGGCCTGACGATGGTCTCAGCCATCAGTAATCAGGGGTTGGTGCGCTTTGCGTTCCTTGAGCAGGCCATGAATCGAGATCTGATGATCGATTTTATGGAAAAGTTGATTGCGGATAGCGGCCAAAAGGTCTTTCTTATTCTCGATAACCTCAAAGCCCATCATGCCAAAGTTGTCACCGCTTGGTTGGAGGAGAGGAAATCGAAAATTGAAGTGTTTTATTTACCACCGTATTCCCCTGAACTCAATCCGGACGAGTATCTGAATCGGGATTTGAAGACCAATTTACGACTGGTCAGTCGATCTAAAACCAAGAACGCGCTGCTATTGAAGGCACAAACCTTTATGCAATCCCGAGCCGAAACACCGGAACGGGTGAAAGCCTATTTCAATCATTCAGCCGTTCTGTATGCGGCATAATATCGGGTATTTGATTGCCGGGTTAATAGACAACAAATGATTTTGTTATTTCCTGACGAGCCCTTAATGCACTCGTAGGTGTTCTTGTGGCCACCCATCATGCCCTGCAGCCACCACGAGTCGATCATGCCTTGGGAAATCTTGGCGCCAGGACGATTAAAGCCAAAGAACGGGCCGCTGGCAACATCCTTGAAGAACTGGGAGCGATCAGCGAGAAAACTCGCCCGGAAACCATCGAACACTTCTTTGGGTAAGCCACCTGGATTTGCGTCGGTTTTGAGCATCAAGGGCGGAACGGCTGAGACCAGCACGGCCTTGGCGATACGTTTGGTACCATGCCGGCCAATGTAGCGGGCGACCTCACCTCCCCCTGTGGAGAAGCCAATCAGCACAGCGCCCTACAAGTCTAGGTGCTCGATGAGGGTCGCCAAGTCGTCGGCGTAGGTGTTCATCTCGTTGCCCTCAGAGGGCTGGCTGGAACGACCGTGGCCGCGGCGGTCGTGAGCGATACAGCGATAGCTATTGGAGGCCAAGAAAAACATTTGCGCTTCCCAGCTATCGGCCGTGAGGGGCCAGCCGTGGCTGAAAACAACAGGCTGTCCAGCACCTCAGTCTTTGTAATAGATATTGGCGCCGTCTTTGGTGGTGATCATGCTCATAGGTTGATTCCTCCTTTTCGGTTATGTCAGCGATGTAAGGTTGCCCGCCAACGTGGTTTCTTGGGTCTTGGTTTGTGGTGCTCGTAGCCTAACGATTAGCATCAGCCGCGCGCGTAGCAACAGCGGCTGCACGCTTTTGTTAGGGCTATCGTATAAGTCGAATACGACCCATTTTTCCGCTATCATAATTTTTAATAGCCTGTCATACTCACTGTGTGAACCGATCCAGAACCACACGATAGTATCCGAGTCTTTCTTAATTCCGACCGCCCGCCAACTAATATTGGCCTACGCTGTGTAAACCGACATGAAAGTGCTCAGTTTTTAAATTCCACATTGGGATGGCGTAGGCTCTGCTTCCACAACCGGTAGTTTTTTCTAACGGTTTGCTTGATCCGCTCTGGCAGATTTCGGAATCGTTCCAAAAACTCCGGTGTAAGTTCAGGTATCTGCACCTCCATAATCACTACATCCCGCAAAAGAATCTTGGGCATGCCACCCCAATCGCCAAACTGAAGGAGTACTACCCGGCCAAACCCGAACTTTTTCAAAAAAGACCTATTAATCATCCGGAATCCGACACCTCTCTACCCGAAGCAGCCCAACTCACCATCCGCCGTTCCAGCCGCCGTAAGCTCTTGAACGCGATGGCTCGTATCGTCCCGTCCTCGCTCTTGTTGGCTAGGATGTCCTGCAACGCGGTTTGCGCGGCCTCGCCGCCCAGCCGCCCCAAAGCCGCAATCGCGCTGGAGCGCGTCGCCGCTTCTCCGTCGGTCGCCGTGGCGCGACGGATCAGCGCCGCGACTTCCCGCTGTTCCAGATAAACCGGTAACGCGGTCTGCCGCTGCTCGGCGTTGGCCAGCAAACGGCCATCCGCTTTGGGCAAAACCGCCCGTAGAACCGGGCGCAACGCCGCGCCATCGGCGCTCTTGGACCGCTCCAAATGCTGGAGCACAGGCTCGCCGCCCAGTCGGGCCAAGACGGCACTGGCCGCCGCGCGCACGCCGGCATCGACATCCTCCAGGGCTTGCAACAACGTATTGCTGTCCTTGGCATCACCGCACTCGGCCAGACAGCGAATCGCCTCGCGCCGCACCAAGATCGGATGGCGGGGATCGGCGAGCGCGGCCCGCGCCGCTGGCGCGATGGCCAGTTGCAGTTGACGGGCGGCCCAAAGACTGGCCCGCCACGCCTGCGCTTCCGCGCCGGTCTGTTCCCAAGAATGCCGCTCGTCGGCTTGCCGCCAGCCGTTGGCCGCCCGCTCCAGCGCGGCTTGCACCCCTGCCGCCAAATCCCGGTCACCGCTGTTGCCGGCAATCCAGGCCGCCTCGGCTCGTATCGCCGCCGCCTCGCTGCGTAGCAACTCGCCCAAGGCGTCGCGGGAGAAGGCTTGGCGGCGGATCAAGCCGCGCCGCAACCGTTCCCGAACCTGTTGATCCTTCACTACGCCCAGCCGCTGCGTGAGGGTGGCGGGGTCGCCCTGCCGGGCCAGGAAGCGCGCGGCGGGCTGGCTGATCTCGGCGTATTCGCTGTTCAGGGCCAGCAGGTTGACTTGGGTGGCGTCGCTGGGATAAATCCGCCGCAACGCCTCCAAACCGGCCTTGCGCAGATGGGCGTCGCGCTGGTGTAGCAGCGACTCCAACACCGGCTCGGCGGTAACCGCGCCCAGTTCGCCCAATTCGACGGCGGCGCGTTGCCGGGCGGTTCCATCCTCGTAAGGGTCGCTGGCGAGGCGTTCCAGCAGGGCGCAGCTGCGCTCGTCGCCGATGCGCCGCAAGCCGCTCAAGGTCCGCCAACGCAGTTCGCCCCGTCCTTCGCGTGCCAGACGTTTCAGAGTGTCGCGCACCCGTTGCCGCTCGTCGGCATCGGTCAAGCGGGGCACCAGCGCGCCGAGGGCTTCGGCGGCGTCCGGCGCCAAGGCGCGGTCGTCGGCGGGCAGGTCGGCGCGGTCGTCGAGCAGCGGTTCCAGATATTCCAGCGCGCGGCGGTCACCCAATTCTCCCAGCGCGGCAATGGCGCGTTTCCGTTCCGTCTCCGCGCCCGCCGTGAAGGCCAGCAGCAGCGGTTGGAAGGCTTCCGGGCGTTGCTGCTTCGCCAGCCCCTCGGCGGCGACCAGCAGCAGTTCGCGGCGGCCGCCGGCCAACGCCCGCGTCAGCGGTTCCAGGCTCGCGCCCGGCATACCGGCGACGATGCGTTGCGCCAGTTGCGCGCAGGCCAGCGCCCGAATCGCCTCGTCGCGGTCTTCCAGCAGCCGCACCAGCAAGGTTTCGGCCGGTTTCGCCTCCAGATTGCCCAGCACTTCGACGACGCGGGCGCGAATCGCGGCGCTGTCGTGATCGAGCAGCGGCGGCAAGGCTTGCAGGGCGACCTCCTCCCGATAACGCGGGTATTTCCGCCCGTCCGCCCGCTTTTGCTCGGGTTGCACCGGGTCGCGCAGCAGTTGCAGCAACACGTCCAGCCCCAGACCGTGCTGCGCGGCTTTGTCCTTGTCCAGCAACCAGCGGCCCAACAGCGACGTGGCGGCGATGTGGCCGATGCGCCCCAAAGCGCGCAGCAGGGCCGGTCGGTCGGCGGTCTGGTCGGGATCGTCTTCCAGTCGCGTGGTCACGGCCTCCGCCGCTTGCACCGCGACCTGCTCGTTCGGACGGGCGTGCGCCAGCGCAACCAACGCTTCCAGCGCCCGGTTGGCAACGCGCGCTTCGGCGTTCAAGGCGGTCGCCAGCACGTCCAGCGCCAGCGCTTCGCCGCGCTGGGCCAGGCCCACGGCGGCCCGCAAGCGCAACTCCTCGTGCTCGCTCTCCAGGGCGCGACTCAAGGCCGCCGCGATGCGCGGATCGTTGGCGTCGAGCAGGCGATCCACCACGGTCAGCCGCAAATCGTCATGGCGGCTGTTCAGCGCCAGCAACCACGGTTCCAGACTGCCGGCGGGATACAGGCGGGGCAGTTGTTCCAGGGCGTGGCGGCGCGTGTCCGCGTTGGCGGCATTGACCGCGCCACGGGCCAGTTCGGTGGCCTTGGCATCGCCGGTCGCGGCCAGGGCCAGCAAACGGTCGAAGGCATTGCGACCGAGATCGGCAGAATCCACGTTCAAGGCCAGCGCGAGCGGCTCCAGCGGCTCGCGCGGATGCAGTTCGGCCAGCGCGTTCAGCGCCGCCTGCCGGACCAGATGATGCGGGTCACCCAGGGCCTGGCGCAGCACCGGCAACACGGCTTCCCGGCCGATGGCGGGTTGCTGGGCCAGCACCGCGAGGCGGGCGATGCTGTCGCGCCGCACCCGTTGGTAATCGTCCGGCCCCTTGGCGACGGGCGCTTGGCGAATCAGACCGGCGTAGGTACCGAACGCCAACCGCCACAATTCGGACGCACCGGCTTGCTCTTCATCCTTGGGTGGCCGCCGCCCGCCGCCGGCGAAGCGCAACACCGTCAGCAGGCGCTGGGTGGCGGAGCCGCTCGGCTGTTGGGGCTTGCGCTGAAACAGGCCGCGAATCCAGCCGGTCTTGCGCTCCAGCCGCGCTTCGGCTTCGGGCGCGGTTTGTGGCGGCGCCTGATCGGTGGCGATTTCGGCGAGCCGTTTTGCCTCGCGCCAGAAGGTTTCCGGCTGCGGGCGCAATCCGAGAACCTGGGCGGCGGCGTAACGCCGGGCCGGAGAGTCGCTGGCCAGGGCGTTGACCACCGCGTTGAGCAGGCGCGGCCGTTGCGCCGGTTCCGGCCAGTTGCGCATGTCGCTGGCTTTCTCGGGCTGGCGCGGCCCGATCAGTTCCAATCCCCATTGCCCCAAATCCTCGTCCAGCAATCGCGCTTCCAGCACGCGCGCGGCGGCGAAACGGATTTCCGGCTGGCCGGCGCTCAGGGCGCTGAGCAGCAAATCCGGTTCCAGTCGCGCCCGCGCCAGGGCGATATCGCGGGCCACGATCACGGCGAAGGTCAATTCCTGGAGATCGCGCTCGCGGTCTTCCAGCCCTTGCAGCAAGCCTTGCACTCCGGCACTGCCGAGCGCGACGAAGCTGTACAGCGCGCCGCGCCGGATGGGCAAATGCTCGTGACGCTGGGTGCCGGCCAGCACCGGCAGCGCCCGCGTGTCGCCCAGCTTCGACAGACCGTCGGCGGCCCAACTGCGCACCGCCAAATCGGCATGAGCCAGCGCGGCCACCAGCGGTTGCTCGTTGCCGCTTTGGCAGGCGGCAGCCAGGCCGCGCGCGCCGTGTTCCCGCACCAGAGAGTCGTCGTCGCGGAGTAGGGTGGTGAAAAAAGGGATGCTGGCCGGATCGCCCACGTCGGCCAGGGCGCTGGCGGCGCGCTGGCGTAGAGCATCGGCGGGGCGGTCGCGGTCGGTCTTCGGGATGCCCAGCAACGCCTGCATCGGTTTTACGGCGCGGGCGTCGCGTCGCTTGCCGCACAATTCGCCGGCGCGCACCCGCAGCAGATAAAACGGGCTGTCGAAGGCGAGGGCGAAGGCTTGCGCGTCGTTCGGCAGCAGTTTGTCCAGCGCTTCGATGGCGGCGAGAAACTGGGGCGCTTCCTCGGTTTGCAGCAGTTCGATCAAGCGGTTCCGCAGTGGGGCCGGGTCGGTCGCTTCCAGCGCGCCCTTGAGTCCGGCCAAACGCACTTCGATGGTGGGCGAGTTGAGCGCCGCCAAGTGGTAATTTGAGCGCTTCTTGTCGGCGTCTTCCTTGGTCAGGGCTTCGTAGGCGGCCAGACCGACTTCGGCGGCGCTGTCGCCGACCCGCTCGATCAGCAATTCCCTGGCCCAGGCGCGCGACTGGCGGGCTTGGCGGGCCAGTTCGTCCACCGCCCAGCGGCGAATGTCGGGGTGGACGGAGGTCACCGCCCGGCGCAGGGTGGTTTCGGGGCGCTTGCTGTGCCAGGCCCACAGCGTCCGCATGGCTTCCCGGCGCGCGTCCTCGGCCTCGTCGTCCAGGGCGTGACCGAGCAGCCCGTCGATGCGGGTGGCGAGTTCGCCTTGCGCGGTGGCGCCGTGTTTGACCAGCAGTTGCAGTGCGCGGGTCCGAATCTCGCCGGCCTGGGTGCGCAGCGCCAGTTCGGCCAGCTCGATTTCGCCGGCTGGACCTTCGGGTTCGGCCAGCTTGAGCAAGCCGTCGAACGCGGCGGCGCGGACTTGCGCGTCCTCGTCGTTCAGCAGCCATTGCAGGCGCAGACGCAAGCGCCGGTCACCGGCCAGATTGATGGTGGCGTTGGCCAGAAAAGCGGCGACCAGACGGCGGGTGTTGGGGTTGGGTTCCCGGCTGAGTTGCAGCAAGGCACCACTGGCGCGGTCGTCGCCGAGCCAGCTCAGGCACAGGGCACTTTGCAGGGCCATGTCCGGCTGACGGCAAACCAGGGCCGCGAACAGCGGTTCCAGGTCCGGCTCGGTCGGGGTCGCGCCGACGGTGGCTGCCGCGCCTTCGATGCCGAGGGCGGCGTACTCGTCCAGAATCTTGGCGATATCGGCGCCGCTGGCGCGCAGGTTGGCGGTCAGCGCGGGCCGGGTCGCGACCGCGATCCAGAACGCCGCGTGGCGAACCGCGAAAGCGTCATCGTTGATGGCGTGGCCGAGCAACCGGCGGCCTTCCGGCGTCGCGCCGAGGTTCCGCCGCCCGAGCCGGATCAGCACCGCGCGGCGGATGTCGGGAGAGCCGCGTTCGAACGCGCCGCGCAGCGCGATGCCGGCATCGGGCTCCAGGGCCAGCAGGCCGTCGAGAGCGGCTTCGCGGACTTTTTCGTCCGAATCGTTCAGCCGTTCGTTGAGAAGCCTCGGCACCAGCGGCGACGCTTGGCGCAACTTGGTCAGGCGTTGCACTGCATCGAGCCGAATATCCGGGTGACGGCTGCCCAGCGCCAGTTGCAGGGCTTGCAACGGCGTTTCGGCGTCGATCTGTGCCAACGCTTTCAGTGCGGCCTTGCGCACGCCGACATGGTCGTCGTTCAGCGCCTTGGCCAGCGCCGGCCGGCTGCGGCGACGCAGGGTGGCGCCCAGCTTTTGCGCGGCTTCGATGCGCTGCCCCGGTCGGGAGTCCTGGTTCAGCACGTATTCCAGCGCTTCCCGCGCCTCGTCCTCAGCCAGTTGCGCCAAAGCGTCCAAGGTGGCCGACGAGGAGCGCGTCGCCTTGACCTCATCCAGCAGTCGTTGCAGCCGCGAATCCCAGGTTTCGGGATTACCGGACGGGTTGCCGGTTTGATCGACCGCGCTGAGCCAGATTTGCCGCTGTTCGGTGACGGCGACCAGCGTCCCGCCACGCAGTTCCGGTTTGGCTTGCGGCAGCGGGTCGAACAGGGCCAGTGCGCTGGCGTTGCGGCCGACGGGAACGGTGCGCGGCTTGCGGCGCTGATCCAGATTCCAGACCTTGAGTTCGCCATCCTCGCCAAGCGAGAACAGCCGGCGCGGCAGCGGTCGACACTGCTCGTCGTTCAGCGCCGCGCTAAACAGCAGGCCGCGTACCGGACCCTGATGGGCGGCGTCGCCGCTGCGATTTTCTTCGTCGATGGCGCCTTCCAGAAAGCAGACCCGGATCGAGCCGTCGCCGCAGCCGGCCACGATCCGCCCGTCGCCGGTGAAGGCCAGCGCGAAAATGCCACGCTCGCCACAGGGCATGACGCGGGGTTCGGCGTCCTTGAGGTTTGCCAGGGGTAGCGCATGGATGGTGTTATCCGCGCCGGCGGCGGCCACGTTGCCACTCGCCGGGTCCAGCGCCACGGCGCGTAGCGCCTGCTCGCTCAAACGGCGTTTGACCTGTTCGCGCAGTTGCAAGCGGTCGCCGTCCATTTCGATGGCGTGCAGCGCCAGTACGCCGTCGTCGCCGACACTCAAGACTTGCGAGCCGGACGCAACCAGCGCCCGCACCGGGCCGCTGTGAACGGCCTGCTGCCAATCGGGCGTTTTCCCATCGCCGCTCGTGCGCCAAATCGCCAGATCGCCCTTGACGGTTCCGGCCAGCAAGAGATCATCGTCGCAAAAGGCCAGCGCGGACACGGCGGCATCCAGCGGGGCGCTGAAGCGCAAATTCAGTTTGGGCAGTTGCAGCAGGTGGACGCTGGAGTCATCCACGCCCGCAGCGTCGCGGCGACCGCCGACCGCGAGGAGTTTGCCGCTGGCGGCGACCGCCAATAGGCGTTCGATGTGGGGCGCGTATTGTTTGGCCACGGGCGGCTCCTTTTAGAATACGGTTTACGCTTGGCAGTGGTAGTGTTAGCTACAACAAAAGAAGCCAATTAGATTATCGCCCACACCACTGTTTCTCACAGGGAACCCCATCATTGTTTCCATCCATCTTTACATTAGGGCAGTTTCTCAAAAAGAAAGTCGCTTCTTCACAAGAGGTCATCTGTGAACAGTGGGTTCTGCCATCACATTTAAAACTTGAAGTTACTACCTTGCCGGAGTTTTGCGAAGGCATTACTGTCAATGCTCCTTCCACTGGTTTTTGCTCTACGCAAACTGTTCCTTGAGGTAAATCGCCATAAAGAACGCGCCCATCTTTTGTAACGCACTTTGTTGGATTATCATAGGTTAAATCAGTGGTTGATTGTTGCATAAAAATTGATCCATTTTTTCTATATAAGTGATTTCCGTACCAACCAATAACTAAAATAATCGCAATTATAATGATTTTTTTCATGGTATAGCGCTCCTATACCGGTTGTGGAATTTCCAAATACCATCTTATTTTGTCAAA
>JARSSP010000055.1 GCA_029624675.1 Candidatus Contendibacter sp. | reverse complement strand
ACCGGCAGTTCTTCCTCCCGCCGAATCCGCAGCGCTTCGTCCAGCTCGCCGATGCTCGCCAATAAACCCGCCAGTTCGTCCAGCAGCAAGCCCAGGATTTCATCGTCTGGCGGCGGTTCGGCGGCGATAGCCTCCCGCAGGACGGCGATGCGGCGGCTGCGCTCGGCCAGCGTGCGCGGGTCGATGGGGCCGATTTGGGGTTGGGGTATTTCGCGGGGACCAGCGGGCACGGTGGTGAAGGCATAAACGCCGCCGCGCCAAGCCCACAGGTCGGGCGCCAAGACGATGGCCCGCGTCACGCTCTCGGCACCGAGCCAAATAGCCAGACGCACCGGCACGCCAAAAGCGATGGCTTCGCGGCGGACATTGAAGTCCCGCCAGCGGCTCTCGTCGAACCAGCCGTCCACGCCGGTCAAGTGAATCGCGCCGTGGTCGGCGGCCAGTCGGCGCAGTTCGGCTTCAAGTGCGGCAAAATCGGCAAAGTCGTATTTGGATAGATCGATTCGTGCCGCCGACTGGCTGAGATCGGCGAGCACGAGATCGAACTGCCGGATCAGCGCGTCGCGGTAATCCGCTTCGGTGAATTCGGCGAACAAGAGCTGGAAACCGCTGCCATAGCGCAGCGTTTTGACCAGGCGTTGAAAATCGGCGATATGTTCGGGCCGCAACTCGGCCGCCGCCCGATGGCGGGCGAGATCGAAGCGGAATGGATCGTTCCTCGTCACGGGGCGCTAGTTCCCCGCCGCCGATGACAATGCCGAGCGCGCGCGCTGGTAGCCTTCCAGCGTGCGCACCACCGGATGGCTGCGCCGCCAGGAGGCATCGTTGTATTCCAGTAGCGCCAGGTTGTAGAGCAGCCGGCGGGTGCGCTCGTCGTTGCCGGCGTGGACATCGTCGCCGTCGATCCGGGCCAGCAGCGCGTAATCGTCCGGCTCCAAAAAGCGGCGATATTCGGCGGCCAGTTGCTTGATCGCCGACTCGACGGTCGCCGCGTCGAGCGTGTTGTCCTCGGCGAACTCGCAACACAGCTTGAGCAATCGCAGCAACTCGCGCGGATGGCCGCCGGAATGCTCGACCAGACGGTCGATCTCCGCCTCGCTGGCGAACACCGAACGGTCGGCCCGCAGCAGCAAAATGTCGCGCATGGCGTCCCAGCCCGCATCGCAACGCCCGCCCTCCTTTTCGTACAGCTTGATCATCGGCAGCACCAGATCGGCATCCAGCTTGCCGGCCAGATTGCTTTCGTACTTGAGCGTAATCGGCGCGGTGTAAACCGCCAGCGCTGTAATCGCCAGCAATTGTTCCACGTCGTAAACGAAAAATCGGCGGGTATCCTCGCCACGCAGCTTGTCGGTGCCATCGATGAGAAACAGCACGCGCAGCGCCTTGTTCGCGTCGGCCAGAGTGTTTTCGGCCTCCAGCAGCAACCGATTGAAAGCGACCGCAAAATCGCTGAAAGTATTACGGATGACCTTACGCAACGATTCCTTGTAAGTGTGATTGTTCTTGAACGCGGTGGTGAAACGGCCCAGTAATTCCAGTAAGTAAGGGATGCCGCCCTTCGCCGAGATACTGGTTTCGATGCCCAGGGTAAGCTCCCTGGTTTCTTCCTGGCTCAATACCTTGTCGGCAAACCAGTTTTCCAACTCTCGCAGCGCGTCGGCGGGTAATGCCACTCCTTCGTCGCGCAGGCGTTCGAGCAACGCGCGAGCCATGGCCATCAGCACATCGGCATACTGCAAGTTGTGGCGGTCAAGCAGGACATTGATGTCCACCTCGACGGTGAAGAATCGCCCTGGCCCACCGAGATCGTTGACGTAGCGGCGCAATTCGGTGGTTTTGCCACTGCCGATATGGCCGAAGAACAGTACGTGCCGCTGCGTGGGCCTGAACAGGCGACTATCGCTTGTGGAATACCCGAACTTTCTGGCGAACCTTTTGAACGTCTGTTCGCTGCCCCGCGCGGCTCGGGTGTTGACATAGCGTGGATCATCCGGCGCAAGCGCCTCTTCAATTTCAAGCTTTTGCAAGATTTCGCCAATATGGCGTGGAGATTGATAGCTCATGATTGAGGTCATCCAAGGGATCGACGAATATCAAATTATACGCGTCTGCCGCGAACCTACAGAGAAACCGCCCCGTCGCCCGATCATTTTCAAATCGACCCAAAATCGACCGAAACAACCATTTGTTATTCTTGTACTATAATTTTTGCCAGCACGCCGCGCCGCCCCGGCGAATCGTCAACCCCCAAAATGCCCTTGCGTAAGGTCCGACACGACATGGCCAGCGCCGAAGTCATCCACCGCTACCGGGAATTCACCGCTCCCTCCAGTGACAGCGAACCCTACCTGTTGGACGTGCCGCTGGACGGCGCGCGTCCCGAGGTCCAGATCAAGGCCGAAATCCGACGGCCCAATCTGGTTCGGGACAGCCTGCTGGTTCTTGGCGAGGTATTGACCAGCGACCTGCGTCGCCAGGCCGATGATCGCGCCGACTATCTAGCCTATCTGCTGCGCCAGGGCAAGCGTGCCAACCAGGCGGTCTGGGACGCGCAAAAGGCTTTTCTGGCCGCCAAGTACGGCGAAGCCACCCAGCAGGAAGCACCGCTCGACCCCCTGTTCAGCGTGGACGCGAACGGTATCGCCATCGAAGCGTTCTCGCGCGACGAATCCGCCTACGCCCGCCTGCATCTCAAGGCCGGCCAGGCCTACCGCGCCGAGACCTTCGCGGCGGGCACCTCGCATCTGCGCTTCACGCCGCCATTGCTGGAAGCGTTGCGCGGCATCCGCTCTCATCGCCCCACCTTCTTGCAGGGCTACGCGGCGACCGGCGGCAACGCCAAAACCGTGCGCGTGCCCTATCGCTGGTTGCGCGCCTTCGGGCAGGTGCAAGCGGCCTCGACCTTGCCCGCCGAGCGGGTTCGCCTGGCCCCGGTCGATCTCTATAACGTGCTGCTGAGCTTGCGGCTGCGCAAGGCCAAGACCGCGCCGCGCGCCTTGCGCTACGAACTGGTGCCCGGCGAATTACCGCGGCTGGTGTTGGAACCTTGGGAACAGGTATTGAACGCCAGCGGATCGCCCTACCAAGGCCATGCGCCGCAAGTAGTGCGCACCTGGGGCCGCCAGCGGTTGAGTTTGCTCGGCCGTTTGCTTCCTCACACCAAGGCCGTGGATGTCTATCTGCTCGGCGCTGGCCTGCCAGCTTTTTACGTGCTGGACCTGGAATCGGCTAGCCTGACCCTGGCCTTGAGCGGCTGGACCGACAGCGGTTGGGCCGGCATCGCCACTTTCGACCTACTGGTACCCGGCGACGGCAAGGATGAAGTGCTGGCCAAACGGGTCGTCAAACAGGTAGCCGAACAACCGCTGACTCTGGACGCCTTGGCCGAAACCTTACGCCAGCCGCGCCAGACCATCCGGCAGGCATTGCTGGGAGAACTACTCAAGGGGACGTTGGTTCACGACATCGCCAGCGGTTTGTTCCACCATCGGCCGCTGCTGGCCCAACCGCTGGAATTGGACCGGTTGCGCTATCGCGATGCCCGCGAGGAACAGGCGCACCGGCTGTTGGCGACCGAGGACCAGGTGCAACTGACCCGCATTCACGATCTCGGTCTGGAAGGAACGGCCATCGATGGCGAGGTACAGGACCGCCAGGCCCATCGCCACTACCAAACCTCGTTCACCCTCGACCGCGAGGGCCGCACCGTCAAGGCGAGTTGCACCTGCGCGGACTTCCGCCGCGCTGGCCTGAAGCAAGGCCCCTGCCCGCACATGATCGCGCTGCGGCTGCGCTACGCCCGCGAACAGGCCGCGCTGGAGCAGGCGCGGGAAACCGCCGAGGGTCGCCGGTTGATTCGCGCCGAAACCCGCACCCTGACCCGCCGCCAGGGCGAAGCCGTGTTGAGCTATCGGATTTCCCTGGACGAGCGCCAAGTGCTGCTGCGCTGGGGTAATGATCCCCGAACTCTGCGCCAGCAACGGCTGCTGTTCAACCGTCCCGACGAAGCCCGCGACGCCTATTTCGCCCGGCTCGACGGGCTGGCGAAACAGGGCTTTATTGATGCTAGTGGGGCATAACCGACGTCATTGACATGATGGCCGATACAATCGACTCGACTCTCCGCAATTCGACTCGACCGTACATCGAAAGGGCTGGTTCCGATGGATGTACGCATTGTCGGTCCTATCCTGGAAATCGAAACCATTGCGGAAGGCCACGGTATCCGAGAGCTTACCGATCTGCGGGAACGCTACGGTCGCGGGAGTTGGCGCAAGAAAAAAGGAATTGCCACGATCGAGCTTCCGGACGGTTCCACCGCTCAAGCAGAGGTCCATTGGTATGAAGCCCACGGCATCGGCAAGGTCAAAATGAAACTGAAGAGGTGGTTATGAGCTTCGTCGTCTGTATGGAAAAGGCCCCTTTCGGCGACTTTTCCACCGAAGACCTGACAGTGGGAAAGCTTTACGAGCTTGTCGAAGAGACCGATTTGCATGGCATGGTCCGTATCGTCGATGATTCTGGCGAGGATTATCTTTATCCCGAAAGGTGCTTTGCTCCCGTTCAGATATCGACCGAAACGGCGGAACGGCTCCACAAGGCGCTGGCGACGGCGGTGTGAGCACAGACTTTTTCAATTTAACCACCACCTTTGACAAGGGAGCGAAAAGCCCGTAGCGTAATGATTGCTGGAGCGTGAGGCGTTCCTCCATTAGCCGTTTGGGCGGCGTTGCGCCGTCCGGGAATTCCAACGCCACACACGCCACAAGGTAGGCTGTTCTTGGCCAGCTTCGCCAGTACCCGGCCCTAGTTGTTGGCGGAGCTGGGCCAACCACGCCACCGCGGTTTCCGCCAACAACTAGGGCCGGGTACTGGCGGCTGGCCGGTGAGCCTACCGTGTCCCTTGTGAGAAGTAGCGGTTTGCGCCTCACGCTCCAGCAATCCTTACGCTCGGTCTGGAAAACGGCATGAGCGAGACACCCCCCACCTGGGAAGAAATCGCCCAAGTCGGCGATATCGAACGCTGGGTCGTCGCCCGGCTACGGCAACTCGGCCTGCTGGACGAGACCACCGATCCCGCCAAGCTGGCCGGCGCCGCCCTGCGCCAGTTCAAGGCCCGCCGCGAGGAAGAGCGCAAGGTCCGCAAGCAGTTGCGCCAGCAGGGCTGGGCCGCTTTCCGCCAGGCGCATCTGGTCCATCTCGGCGCGGACGTGTTCCACCACGACACGCCCGACCAGGACCGTTACGACCTGCCCGATCCCGAAACCCGGCGCGAGGCCAACGCCCTGCCGGCGCTCAAAGACGCCCAGGCGCTTGCTAAAGCGCTCGATCTCACCATCCCCCGCTTGCGCTGGCTGGCGTTCCACCGTGAAGTGGACAGCGGCAGCCACTATCAGTATTGGACCATCCCCAAGCGCGATGGCGGCGCCCGCCTGATCAGCGCGCCCAAGCCGACGCTGAAAAAGTCGCAACGCTGGATTTTGCGCCAGATCGCCGAACGCCTGCCGGTGCACGGTGCGGCGCATGGCTTCCTGCCGGGACGCAGCATCTTCAGCAACGCCGCCGTTCACGCCGGCGCCCGGACCGTCGTCAAGCTCGACATCCGCCATTTCTACCCCACCGTCACCTGGCGGCGAGTCAAGGGCCTGTTCCGCAAGGGGGGCTACGGCGAACAAGTCGCCACCGTGCTGGCCCTGCTGTGTACCGAGGCACCGCGCGAACTGCTGCCAATCAACGGTAAGCCGTACCATGTCGCCAGCGGGCCGCGCGCCCTGCCGCAAGGCGCTCCAACCAGTCCCGCCCTCAGCAACACCGTTTGCCTGCGGCTCGACTGCCGTTTGTCCGGCCTGAGCCAAAAGCTGGGATTCCGCTACACCCGCTACGCCGACGATCTGACCTTTTCCTGGCACGACGCAGCGCTGCCGCCGCTGGGCCGCCTGCTGCGCTGCGTTCACCTGATTCTCAAGGCCGAGGGCTTCGTCCCTCACCCGGAAAAAACCCGGATTCTGCGCCGGGGTCGCCGGCAGACCGTGACCGGCTTGGTGATCAACGAAGCGCCGGCGGGCAGCCCGGCCCGAGTGCCGCGCGCCCAGGTTCGACGCCTGCGCGCCGCCCTGCACAACCGGCTGAACGGCAAGCCCGGCAACGGCGAAAGCCTGGCGCAACTGCGCGGCTGGGTGGCCTTTCTGCACATGACCGACCCGGAGCGAGCCAAACCGTTTTTGGCGCAACTCAAACAACTGGAGGAGCGTGGCAAGGATGAGTGAGTGGCAAGTTTCCCTGATTTTTCAGGACAGCAAATCCAACAAATTCTGGCGGGCGCGCTGCATCGGCAACAACCTGGAAGTCAACTTTGGCCGAATCGGCAGCCAGGGCCAGAGTCAGGCCAAACGCTACGATTCGCCGGAAGACGCCGCCGCCGAGCTGCAAAAACAGGCGCGGGAAAAATACAAGAAAGGCTACGTGGACGGCGACGGCGGCCCGAGTGAAACATCCGCGCCGTCCGCCGCCGCGACCGAATCGGCCCCCGCAACCCCCGCCGCTACTCAATGCACGCTGGTCCTGACCCTCGGCGAGCGCCGCCTGGAACTGCGCCTGAGCGTGGAAGGTAACGCGCTGCACACCCACGGCGTGGAACACTACCCCGACGCCTCCGCCGCTGAAGCCGCTTTCGCTCAAGTCCGGGCGGCTTTGGAAGCCGAAGGTTACCGGCCTCAATAGGCGACGCTCATGGCCGACGACCGCTCCATTCTATTCGCCGATCTGGAACACGCCGCAGTCCGGCGCGATCCGCAATTCGTCCCGTGGGCGCTGGAATTTCTCGCTCAACCCGACCCACCCGCCGGTCAGCCGGAAGACCCGCCGGACGATTATCAGGCGCCACCCCTGCCGCCCGACGCTTGGTCACTGGATCGCCTGCGCCAGAGCCTGAACCCGCAAGCTTTGGCCGGCAAAACCGCCGACGAGCTACAAGCCGCGCGTATCGGCGCCTGGGCCGCGTTGCTGGCGACACCCAATCCCCCGCCACGTTTAAAGCTGGGCCAACTGTTGCTGGATTTGTACGCGGCCGACGACGAACCGGCCCGCGCTCTGCTGCTGGAATTGATCCCGCAACTGCCGCCGAACTCCATCGGTTGGGGCGTCTGGCAGGGCATCAAGGGCATCTACAAACAGGCCGAACAGCGCCACGATCTCGCCATGCTGGGCGCGCTCTGCTGCCGGCTGGACGTGCAACCGGTCACGGCCGGCGGCGAAATCTCGCGCGGCACCTGGCTGTACATGCGCCGCCGCGCTTGGCGCTTTCTGCGGCAACTGGGACAGGCGCTGCCGGAACTGTTTCCAGTGTTCGCCGGACAGGTGCTGCGCCACTACCCGGAGCCCCAACCCCTGCATCAGTGCTGGATTCTGAATCAAATCTGGCGACACAAGGATTTGATCGGCAAGACCGACCAAGGCGCCGTCAGCCCTTACGGCCTTCCCGACAAGCTGGATCGGCGCGCTTTCGACGATGCCTGGAAAATCAGCCCCGCGCCGCTGCTGCGCCTGCTGGAAGACGCCCGCAACACGCAGGTGTGCGATTTCGCCATTCGCTGCCTGGAGCAGGATTTCAAGGACGCCCTGCGCCACGCCGATCCAGCCTGGCTCGCCCGTCTGGGCGCGAAACCGCTCGCCATCGTGCATGAATTCATCCTGCGTCTGTTGCGCGACAACCCGGAATTTCATCAATCGAAGCTGAAACCGCTTGGCCTGCACGACATGATGCTGGGCCTGCTGTACAGCAACAATAGTCCGGCTCGCCGTTACGCTATCGACTACGCCCGCGCTTACGCGACCGACTTGTCGGTCGCCGAACTGGTCAAGCTGGTGTCGAACGGCGTCCAGGACGTGCAGACCTTCGCCGTGGCGCTGCTGGAACAACGCTCGCCCGCCGAGTTGGGGTTGCCGACGATCCTCAAATTGTTGGGCGCACCAGCCAGCGCCGCGCTCGCCAAGACCAAGCTGCGGCAGGGCTTCAAGCCGGCCGACATCACCGCCGAGCAATTCGTCGAAGTCGCGCTCGCGCCGTCCGGGCCGAACGCGGGAACGGTCGAGCTTCAGATACAGCAGTTGACGGAACTGATACAGCAGGGCGCACAGATGGATTTCGAGCGCATCATCAACAACTTGAGCAAGCGCGGTGGCTCTACGGCGCTCGATGCGGTGCTTGAATTCTTCAAGGACTCCAAAGTCAAGGTGCCTGCTGCTTACTATCGTCAACTGCTGGACGATCCGCGCTGCAATCCGCTGGCGCGGCAGCGGGCCTTGAAGGCGCTGGCCGATTATCCGGGGCGCGAGATCGGTACGGAATGGCTGCAAAAAGCCCTGCTCGACCCGCAACTGAACAACACGGTCGCCAATTGGCTGCGGCAAGGCAAGTTGAAAGGCGAGGATTTGGATGTCGAGTGGCTGAAGGGCCTCGCCTTGCGGCCGGCGCTGCGGCCGCTGGCGCTTCAGTTGCTCGGCGATTCGAAACTGATCGTCCCAAGCCGCATCGGACTGCCCTGGCTGCTGGCGATGGCGCGGCAAGCCGACCCGACCCTGCACGATTTCGCGCATCGTTATCTGCTGCAATCGTTCCAGCCCGGTGATTTCGCCAGCGGCGACCGTAGCGGCGTCGATCACCTGTGGGAACTGGCCTGTGGCCCTACGCAACCGGAACTGGTGCGCCGCTTCGCCGCCACCTATCTCAAGGCCCATCATCCGCAAATCGGCCCGAGCGACCCCGAAACCCGCGCTCTGAACATCAAACCCGGCTTGACCGCCGCCGATTATCCGTTGAATCGGCTACGGCCGTTGTTTCTCGATCAGCGGCCCGACCTGCGCCGGCTAGCGGTCGCCATCGCGCGGGAGGAACTGCGGACTTGGAATGAACCCGCTCTACTCTATCGGCTGGCTGACAGCGAACACCGCGAACCGCGCGCCTTCGCCATCGAACAGTTGCTGCGGCTGGGCGAGACAACCGTCGAACCCGCCTTGCCGCTGGACTGGCTGTTGCCGGAACGGGTGTTTCAGTTGGCCGAAAGCCGCCACAAGATCACCCGCGAGACGGCGCTGACCCTGATCCGCCGCCATCAGGAACAACTCGGCGATCCAGCGCGGCTAGCATGGCTAATGGAAAGCCCGCACCGCGAGGTTGGGCTGTTTACCGTGCGGCTGCTGTGGGAACGCCAGCGTCGGAAGTTCGCACCGACCGCGAAGGTCGCCGAGCCTCAACCCGGCGCTCCAGTCGAAGAACTGCGCCAATTCCTGCGCAAGACCTTGTTCGGTCTGCCGCCCGGTCGGATGGAACGGCGCGAATTGGACGCCGAACAGGCCGCGCCCGAGCGGCCGTGGCCGGCCAGCGTCGGCAAGCGCCGGCTGATCGAGGCCATCAAGACGCTGGCTTTGGAAGATGCCGCTTTTGCCGAACTGGTGACGCCGGTGTTGACGGAATTCCGCCATTCCCGC
Organism: Candidatus Contendibacter sp.; assembly: GCA_029624675.1. Lineage (GTDB taxonomy): Bacteria > Pseudomonadota > Gammaproteobacteria > Competibacterales > Competibacteraceae > Contendibacter. The sequence continues at coordinate 692 of JARSSP010000055.1, read as the reverse complement.
GCCAAGAACGAATGGCAACACTGCGTCGCGGCTCTGGTGCAAATTCGGCGGGCGCATCCGGCGATTCGAGTGGATTTGCCGATGGGGCAAGCGAATGTTATGGCGAAGACGGCATGATAGAAAGCTCAAAAATGAACCTAACCGATCAATACCATAAGTGGATTGAATGGAGCGAAGAAGATCAAGTTTATATTGGCAAATGTCCTGATTTGATCACGGGAATTCATGGCGTTAACCCCACTGAGCTTTATAGTGAGCTATGTGAGGTCATAGAGGATGTGATTCAGCATTTTGCCAAAGAAGGTCGAGAACTGCCGTCGCCTAAAGTTCGCCCTATGCGGGAAGTAGCCTGAAGCGAACAGATCTGAAAAAGTGATAGGAGCTTTGCCATGTGCTATGCAGTAGTGATTGAAAAAGCCGAAAACAACTATGCAGCCTATGTTCCCGATCTTCCCGGTTGTGTAGCAACCGGCCAAACCCTGGAAGAGATAGAAACACAGATTCAGGAAGCCATTCAATTGCATTTGCGCGGTATGCGGGAAGATGGCTTGCAGATTCCAGAGCCTTCCAGTTAGGTGGAATATGTTGAAGTAGCTGCTTAATTTATTTCCTACTTAACCCAATGATCGATTGATTTATATAGCGCTCCTTTGCAGGTTATGGAATTGTTAAATATGGTACCTGAAAGCACC
>JARSSP010000054.1 GCA_029624675.1 Candidatus Contendibacter sp. | reverse complement strand
GGTCTTTCAGACCGTTACTCAAACCCACCGGCTTTAGCCGGTGGTTGTTTAGTTGCCTAGCCATATGAATTCCACTCGAATACCGCTTGGCTCATAGCATATCATGTGTTTTGCGGGTCCCTTTCCTAATGTCTCTGGTGCAAATTCAATTCTGACCCCGTTATTTTTGAGGCGTTTGTGAATCGTGGTAATGGCTGGATATTCATTACTCCCGCGCACCTCTTTCCAACCGAACAAGGATACTAGAGAAGTTAGCGCTTTCTTCCAATTTCGACAAGGCAAGCCCGATATGGTGGGTGTCTTTTGTCATTGGTGTGCTCATAACATCCCCTTGGAGACATAACAGTTGATTAGACAGAATGGGTCAATATTGTAATAGGCAGAATAGGCTATAATAGTGCTAGGCGGAAATCATGCCCTAGCACATGGTTGCCTTTGCCGTACTGTCTACCGTCGTAAGTTCGCGCCTCCGCAGAGGCGCATTGTTCAAAGTGTAGACAGCTTTGGATGCGTGATCCAGCCGGTCAATCCCGTAGCAACTCATTCAAGCCGACCCGACCGCGAGTCTTTTCATCCACCTGCTTGATGATCACCGCGCAGTACAGACTGTGACTGCCATCGGGGGCGGGCAAAGCACCGGGCACCACCACCGACCCAGCCGGTATTCGACCGTAAGTGGTTTCACCGGTCAGCCGGTTGTAGATCTTGGTGCTCTGGCCGATGTAGACGCCCATCGAGACCACCGAACCGCGCTCGACAATCACACCCTCGACCACCTCGGAACGGGCGCCGATGAAACAGTCGTCCTCGATGATGGTGGGGCTGGCCTGCAACGGTTCCAACACGCCGCCGATGCCGACGCCGCCGGACAAATGCACGTTCTTGCCGATCTGGGCGCAGGAGCCGACCGTGGCCCAGGTATCCACCATCGTGCCCGAGTCCACGTAAGCGCCAACGTTGACGAAGGACGGCATCAGCACCACGCCAGGCGCGATATGGCAACCCCGGCGGGCGGCGGCGGGCGGCACCACCCGCACGCCGGCGGCTAGAAAGTCGTTTTCGCCGTATTGGGCGTACTTGGGCGGTAACTTATCGAAATAGTTGGTATAACCATCGCGGATGATGACGCTGTCGTTCAGGCGGAAGCTGAGCAGCACCGCCTTCTTCAGCCAGGTGTTGACTACCCAGACGCCGTCGCGTGGCTCAGCGACCCGAACCCGACCCAGTTCCAGTAGGCCCAGCGCATCCTCCACCGCCTCGCGCAGCGCGGCCGGGGCGCTGGCGGCGTCCAGCTCGGCGCGGCGCTCGAATGCTTCTTCAATCATCCGTTGCAATTCACTCATCGGGGAACATCCTCGGCAGGGGCGGCGCGCTCATCAGTCAAGTTTGGGCGCGGCCGCAAAAACCGTCATAATAAGGGGGGATAAGGACCCGGTTGGCGGGCCGCCGCGCGGGCGGCTCGAATCCCAATGGAAACTTTACCATCCCAGGCCCCCGAACGGCAGCAGGCTAGCGGTCGCGATGACGATGGGCGCGCGGATCAACCCGATGAAATAAAACACAACGAGGGTATTCGGTATGTCGAAGAATTCGCCGGCGGATCCCGCCAAGCGGGATCATTCCAAACAGTCCGAGAAACAGGTTGCCTCGGATGTTCCGAAAGCGACTATGGCCGAGCCGGCCGCGCCACCGAAGCCGGAAGGCGGCCCAGCGGGGATGGATGGCCGCAAGCGGGTGATCATCGAAGGCGTGACCCCGGAGATCGACGGTGGTCGCTTCCCGGTCAAGCGCACCGTGGGGGATACCGTGACGGTCGAGGCGGACGTGTTCACCGATGGCCACGATTCGCTGTCCTGCGTTCTGCAATACCGCCGGGCGGGCGAGACGGTCTGGCGGGAAGCTCCGATGCGGTTTCTGGTCAACGACCGGTGGCACGGCGAGTTTCAAGTGCTGGAACTGGGGCGTTATGAATACACGGTGATCGCCTGGGTGGACGCCTTCAAGTCCTGGCATCACGATCTCGGGCGCTGGGTGCAGGCCGAGGATATCGCGCTCTCGCTACGGATCGGTGCGGAACTGGCCGAGAAAGCCAGCCAGCGCGCCAGTGGCGAGGACGCCAAATGGCTGGCCAAGCGCGCCAGGGAACTGGCCGGTTCGCACGATCTCGAATACCGCCGTCAGTTGGGGCTGGACGAGGAATTTACCCGAATCATGGAACGCAATGCCGACCGCCGGCTGGCATTGAGCTACGGCAAGGAACTGGGCATCGTGGTGGACGACGAGCGCGCCCGGTTCAGTACCTGGTACGAGATGTTCCCGCGTTCGTGCAGTCCGGTTCCAGGCAAGCACGGCACCTTCAAGGACTGCGAGGCTTGGTTGCCACGCATCGCCGCCATGGGGTTCGATGTGTTGTATTTCCCACCGATTCATCCGGTCGGTCGGGTCAATCGCAAGGGCAAGAATAACACGCTCACGCCCGGCCCAACCGATGTCGGCAGCCCGTGGGCCATCGGCGCGGCGGAAGGCGGCCACAAGGACATCCTGTCGGAACTGGGCACCCTGGAGGATTTCCGCCAACTGGTGCGAAAAGCCCGTGAGCACGGTATCGACATCGCCCTGGACATCGCCCTGCAATGCGCGCCAGATCATCCCTACGTCAAGCAGCACCCCGACTGGTTCCGCTGGCGGCCGGACGGCACGGTGCAATACGCCGAGAACCCGCCCAAGAAATATCAGGATATTTATCCGTTCAATTTCGAGACCAGCGATTGGAAGGCGCTGTGGGCGGAGATCAAGAGCATCTTCGAGTTCTGGATTCAGCAGGGCGTGCGCATCTTCCGGGTCGATAATCCCCACACCAAGCCGTTTGCGATGTGGGAATGGCTGATCGGCGAAGTCAAGCAGCACACCCCGAACGCGATTTTCCTGGCCGAGGCGTTTACCCGACCCAAGGTGATGCACCGGCTGGCCAAGCTCGGCTATACCCAGTCCTACACCTACTACGCCTGGCGCAACGCCAAGTGGGAATTGAGCGAATACTTCACCGAGGTTGGTCAGGGACCGGGTCGGGAGTACTTCCGGCCCAATTTCTGGCCCAACACCCCGGATATTCTGACCGAGGCCCTGCAATTCGGCGGCCGGCCGATGTTCATGTCCCGACTGGTGATGGCGGCGACCATGACCGCCAATTACGGCATTTACGGCCCGGCCTATGAAATGATGGAGCATGTCGCGGTCAAGCACGGCAGCGAGGAGTATCTCGACTCCGAGAAATACCAGGTGCGTTATCGCGGTTTCCAGGATTTGGACGGTCCCAACAGCCTGCGCGATTTCATCGCCCTGGTGAACCGCATCCGCAAACGTAATCCAGCTTTGCAATCGAACGCCAACGCTCACGTTCATGGCGTCGACAACGAGCAGATCATCTGCTACAGCAAGGCGACCGACAACGGCGCCAACGTCATTCTGGTGGTGGTGAACCTGGATCCGAACTATACCCAGGCCGGCATGACTCAGCTGGATCTGGCGGCGCTGGGCGTGGACCCGCATCAGCCATTCCAGGTTCACGATCTGCTGACCGGCGCTCACTACCTATGGAACGGACCGCGCAACTACGTGGAGTTGAATCCGAACCGGATGCCGGCGCATGTGTTCCGCATTCGCCATCACCTTCACACGGAGCGCGATTTCGATACCTTTGACGGTTAAGGTCCCTCATCGGGGATGCCTGTCGCGAATGGCATGATGAACCGAATCACCACTCCGAGAAGCTATCGTCCCCCTCGGAGATTATGCGAACGATCACTACCAACGAAGGATGTGCCACGATGAAACAACCAAAAATTCTGGCGTTCGTGATGGCGGGCGGCGAAGGCGCCCGCCTGAGCCCGTTGACCACGCAAAATTCCAAACCCTCGCTCCCCTTTGGCAGCCGCTATCGGATCGTGGACTTTGTGTTGAGCAATTTGCTCAACTCCGGAATTCAATCCATTTATCTGTTGGTGCAGTACAAATCCCAGTCGCTGATCGAGCATGTTCGCAAGGCCTGGGTGGTGTCGCCGATGCGCAACGAGGAGTTTGTGACCGTGGTGCCACCCCAGATGATGCGCGGCGGCGACTGGTTCATGGGCACCGCCGATGCGGTGTACCAGAATCTGAACCTGATCCAGTTGCATGACCCGGATTTGGTGCTGGTGTTCGGCGCCGATCACGTTTATCGGATGGATTTGCAGCAGATGGTGGATTTTCACCGCGAACGCGAGTCGGATGTGACCGTGGCGGCGCTGCCGGTGCCCCTCGCGGACGCCAAGGGGTTTGGCGTCATCGCCGCCGATGGCGATGGCCGGGTGCGGGAGTTTCAGGAAAAACCCGCCAATCCGGCGCCGATGCCGGACGATCCCACCCGCGCCTATGCCTCAATGGGCAATTACCTGTTCAATACCAAAGTGCTGGTCGATGCGCTCAAGGCGGCTCATAGCCGGGGGGAGCATGACTTCGGTCAAAACGTGTTGCCCCATTTGAAGGAAACCCATCGGCTGTTTGCCTACGATTTCGCCAGCAATAAGGTTCCCGGCGCCAAATCCTACGAGGAGCCGGCCTACTGGCGCGACGTGGGGACCCTGGACGCTTATTTCGCCGCCCATCAGGATATGCTGGGGCTAACGCCGCGCTTCGATGTGTTCAACCCCCAGTGGCGGATCTTTTCCAGTAACTATCAGGGGCCGGTCGCTCGCCTGATGAGCGCCCGGGTCGAGAATGGTGTGATCGCCGCCGGTTCGCTGGTGCATGGCGCCTCCATCCGCAACTCCATCATTCGTCGCGAGGTCATCATCGAGGACGATGTGGAGATCGAGGATTGCATCATTCAGGACTATGTCCATATCAAACGCGGAGCCCGGCTGCGGCGGGTTATCATTGGCGGCTACAATGTCATCGAGGCGGGCGCGCGCATCGGCCATGACCTCGAGCTGGATCGGCGTCGTTATACGGTCACCGCCGGCGGCATCACGGTGGTGGGGCCGGGCGAGGTAAGCACCGCCATGCGGGCGTTTAGCGAATAATCGGGCATTTGGCATCAGGCGCCCGGACCCGCACCCGGCGTCTGATGCTATTTTCGTATAGAGCGCCGATGAATAAATCGACCACGACCGTCTGGCCCGGCCGGCCATATCCGCTGGGGGCAACCTGGGACGGGGAAGGCGTCAACTTCGCCCTGTTTTCGCAGCACGCCGAGCAAGTGGTGCTCTGTCTGTTCGACGCCAAGGGCAAGCATGAGGTCGCGCAAATTCCGCTGCGCGAGCGCACCGGCGGCGTCTGGCACGCCTACCTGCCGGAAGCCCGGCCCGATTTATTGTATGGCTACCGAGTCCACGGCCCCTACCGGCCGGAGGAGGGCTATCGCTTCAATGCGCACAAGCTGCTGCTCGATCCCTACGCCAAGAGCATCGTCGGACAGATTCACTGGAGCGACGCCCAATTTGGCTACCGCATCGGTGGTCGCGGCGAGGATCTGAGCTTCAACACCCGTAACAGCGCGCCGGGGATGCCCAAATGTCAGGTGGTGGATACCGCCTTCATGTGGGGCGACGACCGCCCGCCGCGCGTGCCGTGGCACGACACGCTGATCTACGAATTGCACGTGCGCGGCTTCACCCTGCGCCACCCCGACGTGCCGGTCCATCTGCGTGGCACTTACGCGGGCTTGGCCTGCGGGCCGGTGGTGGATTATCTCAAGGCGCTGGGCGTGACGGCGGTGGAGTTGTTGCCGATCCAGTATTTCGTGGACGAACGTCACCTGCTGGACCGGGGTTTGCGCAATTACTGGGGCTATAGTCCCCTCGGCTATTTCGCCCCGGACCCACGCTATGCGTCCACCGACCATCCGGTGAACGAATTCAAGAGCATGGTGCGAACCCTCCACTCGGCTGGCATCGAGGTGATCCTGGACGTGGTCTACAACCACACCGCCGAGGGCAATCAGTTAGGCCCGACCCTGTGTTTTCGCGGCCTGGACAACGCCACGTACTATCGGCTGGCTCCCGATCATCCGCGCTACACCATGGACTATACCGGCTGCGGCAACACCCTGAACACCGCCGAACCGCAGGTATTGCAACTGATTGCCGACAGCCTGCGGTATTGGGTGACCGAAATGCACGTGGATGGGTTCCGCTTCGACTTGGCCGCCGCCCTGGCGCGAGGCCAGCAGGCGGTGGAACAGGCCGGCGCGTTCATGGCCATCGTCCAGCAGGACCCGGTGCTGTCCCAGGTCAAGCTGATCGCCGAACCGTGGGACGTGGGCGAGGGGGGGTATCAGGTAGGCCGGTTCCCGCCGGGCTGGAGCGAATGGAACGGTAAATACCGCGACGTGGTGCGCGACTACTGGCGCGGCGAGGGCGGCCTGATTGGCGAACTGGCCTACCGGCTGACCGGTTCCGCCGACCTGTACGAGCACAATGGTCGCCGGCCTTGCGCCAGCATCAACTTCATCACCGCCCACGACGGTTTTACCCTCTACGATCTGGTCAGTTACAACGAGCGCCACAACGAGGCCAACGGGGAAGACAACCGCGACGGCGAATCGCACAACCGAAGTTGGAATTGCGGCGTGGAGGGCGACACCGGGGATCCGAAAATTCTCGCTCTGCGTTTGCGCCAGCGGCGCAATCTGCTGGCGACTCTGTTGTTGTCGCAGGGCGTGCCGATGTTGTTGGCTGGCGACGAAATAGGTCGCACCCAGCGCGGCAACAACAACGCCTATTGCCAGGACAACGCACTGAGCTGGCTGGACTGGGATATCGCCTGGCTGCAAGAAAATCGTGAACTGCTGGCGTTCACGCAACGCCTGGTCCAGATTCGCCGGCAACACCCGACCTTCCGACGTCGGCACTTTTTTCGAGGTATTCACGGCGACGGCGTCCGCGACGTTCTCTGGTGCAATCCCGACGGCTGCGAAATCAACGACGAGGAATGGACCCACGACTACGCCCGTTGCCTGGGACTGTATCTGCCGGGCGCTGGCTTGCAGGAGCGGGATGAACGCGGGCATCCGTTGGTGGACGACGATTTTCTGCTGCTGTGCAACGCCCATCACGAGGAAATTTCGTTTGTATTGCCGGTGCCGGGCGATGAAACGCTGTTTGATGTGGTGCTGGATACCGCGTTGCCCCAGGGTCAGCCGACCGAGGGTTTTCAGCATCCTTCCGAGGATCCCTATCCGGTGCAAGGCCGGTCGCTGGTGTTGCTGCGACATCGGCGCGTGGCGTCCCAACCGGGAACCTGAAGCAAAAAAGGCCGGGCGAAGCGCCCGGCCAAAAACCACCAAAGGAGGATGTGCGGCAGACAGAGGAGAAAAACGCCTGCCACACGTCACCTATCTTAACAGGAAATTTAGAGTAAACACACTACTTTTTGTTGTTTTTTGGCAAAAAAAGAAACGGTTTGTTTTAAAAGCAACTGGCCGACTAGAAATGTCGTCGAAGACACTCATCAAGGTAGTTCTGGTAGCGCCTCGTCGTCGGACAGGGCCAGAATGGCGTCGATGAGCCGATCAGTCTTGCCGACCCCGCCGTGAGTCATCAGCATCCGCGCCTTGGTGATCAATTCGATCGGCGTCAGCGGCGCCTCGGGATCACCCTTGGCGTGCGTTCGCCGCACCGTCAGGCGTTGGCCGCCGCGCATCGTGACGGTCACCGCGCTACCCCAAGCCTTGGGGTAGGCCGAGGCATAGGGCTCGGCGACCCGCGCGGTCACCTGCCCCCGTAGTCCCGCCAGCTCCCGCCGCGTCGGTTCGGCGAACGTGGCGAAATCGACCGTTTCCCGGCTCAATGCCACCGCCACGCAATGTTGCAAGGAGAACTTGGCCTCGTAGTCACTCCGCGGCGCGGGGCGGTCGCAGACCTCCAGCGCCGCCGGATAGGTTTCAACCTCGACCTGTTCGATCGCGCCAGCCCCCACGCGGCGGCGCAGTTCCTGCGCGGCGTCGATGGCCGGATGGGTGTGGCGACAGGACGGCCAGGGCTTGACCGAGGTCAGCAGTAACTGCCAGGGACTGTCCGGATCGCGCGTGATCGCCTCGGGATCGGGATCGGGACAGGTGGCGGCGAACCAGCCCTTCGCGCCTTCCAGCATCGTCGGCGGCCCGGTGAAGCCATAGCGCGCCAAATCCGCCGCTAGCACGCCCGCTTCCGCCGCCCGTCCGGCGTGAAGGTGCTTGGTCATCGTGCCAGCTTCCAGGAATTGCCACAGTCCGGCCGACTGCGCGCCCGCGTTGCCCAGGGCGTTGACTGTCGCCGGCGCATTGAGGCGCAGCAACGCCGCTGTCGCCATGGCCGAGCCGTAGGGACCACAGGTCGCGGTGTTATGCCACAGACGATAGTGGGACGGTCCAACCGCCATCCCGACCCGGGTCGCCGCCTCAAAACCCCACAGCACCGCCCGCAGCATGGCGTGGCCGCGGATACCCTCCCGCGCCGCCACCGCCCAGGCGGCTGGGACCACGACGCAACCAGGATGAACGACCGATGCCCGATGCAAATCGTCGGTTTCCAGGATGTGGGTCAGCGTTCCCAGCAGAAAGGCGCGGCGCGCGGCGTCGGTCGGCGCGGCGGCCTCGGCCCAGCGCGACAGGATAGCCCCTGGCTCACTCATTCGTCCCGCCAGGGCGTTCGCCATCGCATCCAGCACCAACAGCGCGGCGTGCTCCAAATCGGCGGGCGTGATGGGTTTTGCAGTGATCAGTTCGGTCAACCGCTGGGTCAGGGTTGGATCGCTCATGCGGTTCTCCTTGGGGCGGAGCGGGGCATTGGAAGAACGCGCTTGGAGCGCGATGGCATGATCGAAAGTGTAGCCGAGCGGCGCGTTGAGCGGTTGCCGATCAATCCTTCCAGGGCCGCTCGCACGCCATGAAACCCCGCCAGAGATCATGGAAGGCGTGTTCCTGGACATCCAGCCGGCAGCCGTACCAGCCCTCGATGACTTGGCGGGCGGCGGCAACGGTTCGCAGCCGCGCCTCGTCCAGCAACCGGCGCGCGACCGCGATGTCGTTCATGATGCCCAGGCTATCTTGCAGCCGGGCCAGCGCGCCGAGATAGGCCTTGACTGTCGACGCGGGGTACAGGCTGGCGAAGAAATCCAGGGCGTAGCGCAATTCCTTGATCCGAATCCGCAACCTGTGTCGCTCCACGGCGGAAAGCTCGGCGAATGCCTCGCCTTGTTTCTCGACCCGCCGATGGTCGCGACCGAGTAATGAGGTGGCGAAATCCACCGCCGGTTGCGCCAGGCGTTCCCGCCGTTTGTCGTCCAGTTTCTCCCGCCAGGCGCGGTTGTCCAGCCAGGCGGCGAGCGCCCGCGTCAGTTGCCGATAGTGGGGATCGGCCAGCGCCTCGCGCAGAGTGCGATGGTGGGTCTGGCGGATGGTCTCGGCCCTGGTTCGAAACAGAGCCAGGCCGCGTTTGCGCGGGAAATGGGCCAGGATCGGCGCCATGCCTTCCTCCACGAATACATCCCAGTCGCGGGCCGGCCCCAGGAAGCCGTTCAGCCAGCGGATGTCTTCCACCAAGGCGGCGCTGACCTCGCGGGGAATCAGCGGACGGAATATCTTGAGGCCGGACCGCAGTCGGCGGAACGCCACCCGCATCTGATGGACGCCCTCCGTTTGCCCGTCCAGCACCGCCGGTCGGTTCGCCTCGGCGTGGCGCAGGCACGCACCGATGATGGTGACGAAGGCGTCCTCGCTGGTGGCGTCGGCTGCTAGCGTGATTGGACTGGCCTTGACGTGGGCGATGGGTTTCGGGGTCATGGATAAGGGTCGAAGGTGACGGTTGTGAGCGGAAGTCCCTATAATTTTCTCAGATTAACCTTCGTTGGCGAACCGCCGCCAACCCGGAGGAGAGACGATGATGAGCAATGCGATCACCTTGCAGCCCTTGCCGCCGCCCGACGCGGATTTTTCCATTCGTCTCCCGACCCAAGACGACCTGCCCTGCGACGACGGAATGCCCATGGAAACGCCCCGCCACGGTTTTCAGATGTGGTTGTTGATCGATGCCCTGCAGGGCTGGCTCAAGGCGCGGGGCAATGGTTTCGCCGGCGGTAACATGTTCTTGTACTACAGCCTGGAGCAAATCCGTCATCGGGATTTCATCGGGCCGGATTTTTTCGTGGCTCTGGATGTGCCGCTCGGCGAGCGCAAAAGCTGGGTGGTCTGGGAACAGGGCCGGACTCCCGACCTGGTGGTGGAACTGCTGTCGGGCAGCACCGCCCGCTATGACAAGACTGGCAAGAAGGATCTGTACGCCCGGCAGGTGCGAGTGCCGGAATACTATTGGTTCGATCCCTTCAATCCGGTGGATTTTGCTGGTTTCAAGCTGGTTGGCGGGGTATACCAACCGCTGCGCCCCGACGCGCGTGGGCGGATTTTGAGTCCGGCCTTGCAACTGTGTCTGGGCTGCTGGGAAGGGGTTTATCTGGAGGTCGAAACGACCTGGTTGCGTTGGTTCACGCCGGAAGGGGAAATGCTGCCCAACAAGGATGAGATTGCCGAACGCAAGGCGGATGACGCGCAACGCAAGGCGGATGACGCGCAACGCAAGGCGGATGACGC
>JARSSP010000053.1:11216-71829 GCA_029624675.1 Candidatus Contendibacter sp. | reverse complement strand
GCCCCGATCCGTGCGAGCGGTACCCGGAAGAACCGCGCCCCATAACGCGCGGCCACCCGTGGGATGTTCTCCCCGCGCGAATGAGGTGACCCGCCGTGGCAAGGAAGAAATCTTACCGGTCTGGTGCTTATTTCGAGATTCGCCGCCTGGCGGCGACGGCCCAGGTTTCGGAATCGGCGATTGTCGCCGCCGCGAAGATTTGCGGCGCGCTCCGATTCGGTGGACACCTGTGGTTTTCGAGCGGCCGCGTCACGGTGGATTTTGTCGAAGAGGCCCAATTGGCCCATCGTGCCGAACTGGCCGCCGCGCAACGTCGGCAACGCGCCGCCCTGATTTAAGCAGGTTCCCCCTATCCCAAACCCACCGCCTGACTTTGCCCCCGCCGTGGGCGCTCCCAGGCGGTTCCATGGGCTTTTTCAAAGGACATCCAGACTGTGAACGGGAGAACGCATCAAGTCGCCGTACAACTCGACACCAAAGCCTTTGAACGGCTCAAGCGGCTGGCGCTGGCCAGCGGTCAGCCCTACGCCGCGACCATCGGGCAAGCCTTGGAAGTCATGGAGGGTTACGCTAGCGATGGACTAGCGCCCGCTAGTGGGTTTCGAGTGTACGGGCAACTCCCCGAATCGGAACGCCGCGCCTGGCGCGCGAAGGTTCGCCAGTGGCGCGCGGAGGGTTGCAGTTTCGGCGGTATTGCCAAGCGGATGTTTCTGGAATTTGGAGTCAGCGGCGCGGATGGTCTGCCCCTGCTGGGTTCTACTGTTCGCGGCATGGCCGCCAGCGGCCCGGCTGGCGTGGATTGAGTCCCCCTACCGGAATATTTTTTGTGTAGCACTCCGGTAGCCCCCGGCTAATGTGGTTCGATAACCCGTTATCAAGCCAGCAAAAAAATATGCGAACTCCTTAACAAGCCCTTAAGTGTTATATATTGCAGCTAATGCCACCTCTAATCCTCTATCACCCGAACCGAAATGCGCATCCTGCTGGCGGAAGACGACCCGATGATCGGCGACAGCCTGCGTAAGGGGCTGCGTGGCGAGGGTTTCACTGTGGACTGGGTCCAGGACGGACGGAGCGCGGAACGAGCGCTGGAAACTACCGACTACGCGCTGGTGCTGCTCGATCTCGGCCTGCCGCGCAAAGATGGGCTGGCGGTGCTGAACGGCTGGCGGCAACGCGGCCTGACCGTCCCGGTGCTGATTCTCACCGCCCGCGACGCCGTGCCGGACCGGGTCAAGGGTCTGGACAGCGGCGCCGACGACTATCTGGTCAAGCCCTTCGATCTGGCCGAACTGCTGGCGCGGATGCGGGCGCTGCTGCGCCGCCAGGCTGGCCGGGCGCGGGATCTCATTGAAATCGGCGCGCTGCGACTCGATCCCGTCGCTCATGCCGTCGAATACCAGGGCCAGCCGGTCGCGCTGTCCGCGCGAGAATTCGCCCTGTTGCACGCCTTGATGGAACGGCCGGGCATGGCGCTGTCGCGCGAGCAACTGGAAGACCGCCTGTATGGCTGGGGCGAGGAAGTGGAAAGCAACGCCGTCGAGGTCCACATCCACAACCTGCGCCGCAAACTGAGTCCAGGCATCATCCGCACCGTGCGGGGCGTCGGCTACCGAATTGGGGAACCCTCGTGACCTCGATCCGCCAGCGCCTGCTGCTCGGCCTGCTGGTCGGTCTGGGTCTGGTGCTGGGCATCGCCGGTTACGCCACCTACCGTCAAGTCCGCGCCGAGGTCAACACCCTGTTCGATTACCAGTTGCAGCAAGCGGCGCTGGCTCTGCGGCGGCAAAACCTGCTGGCGCTGGCGATGAGCGGCGAGGCAAGCGCGGGAGAAGGCGATCTGCTGGTGCAAATCTGGGATCGTGGCGGCGGTCTGTTGTACGTCTCCCGCCAGGATTGGGAACTGCCCTTCGCCACCCAGCCCGGCTTCGCCGACCTGCTCTGGCGCGGCCAACGCTGGCGGCTGTTCGCGCTGTACGCCGGCGACCGCATCGTCCAGGTCGCGCAACCCGCGCAACTGCGGTTGCGGATGAGCGCCGACATCGCCCTGCGCAACCTGGCGCCGTTCCTGTTGCTGTTGCCGGGCATGGCGCTGGTGATCTGGTTCGGGGTCGGCGCTGGTTTGCGGCCCCTGCATCGCGTCGCCGCCGATATTCAACAACGCCGGCCGGGCGCGCTGGAGCCGGTGGCGGCGGAACGACTGCCGGCGGAAATCACCCCACTGGTCCACGCCCTCAACGACCTGCTGGCGCGGCTGGGGCACACCCTCGACGCCCAGCGCCAGTTCATCGCCGACGCCGCCCACGAACTGCGCACGCCGCTGACGGCGGTCCGGCTTCAGGCCGAGATGGCGCAACGGGCCGTGGACCCGGCGGAACGGGCGGAAACGCTGGGCGAATTGCGCGCCGGCCTGTTGCGCGCCTCGCACCTGGTCGAGCAACTGCTGGCCATGGCCCGGCTGGACGCCGCGTCCACCACCGGATCGGCCGAACGGGTGGATTTGCTGGAACTGGCCAAACGGATCGTCGCCGAGTTCGCCCCCATCGCCGACGACCGCCATCTCGACCTGGGCCTGTTGCCCAGCGATACGGCTACCGTGGCCGGCGATCCGGGCGAATTGCGCACCCTGTTGGGCAATCTGGTGGAGAACGCCTTGCGTTACACCCCGGCGGGTGGACAGGTGGACGTTCAAGTTCAACGGGCGGATAGCGAGGCGGTGCTGACCGTGAGCGACACCGGACCCGGCATCCCGGCGGCGGAGCGGGAACGGGTGTTCGACCGGTTTTATCGCGGCGCGAACGTCACCGCGCCCGGCAGCGGGCTGGGGCTGGCCATCGTCCGGCGCATCGCCGACCGTCATCGGGCCAGCGTTCGACTGGAGGACGCCGAATCGGGCCGAGGACTGCGGGTCATCGTCCGCTGGCCCAGCGCCGCCGGTTGAACGACGACCACGTCATCGCACCATCGGTCAGCCCCTCCTCGCAAGGGCATATACTTCGAGGGTGCATCTCTACCCGGAAACTCCGTCATGCTGCCCACCACCCGCGACTTGCTGACCCGCGAGGTCACCGACTGGCATCAACAGGGATTGATCGACCGGTCGCTGCTGAACGTTTTGCTGCCGCGCTACGAAACGCGCGGTCGGTTTTTGACCGCGCTGCTGAAATGGCTGGGACTGTTCGCCATCTTCCAACTCGGGCTGGCGGTGCTGGCCTTCATCGCCATGATGGCGCAATCCGCCCTGCTGGCCGCGCTGCTGCTCGGCGGCATCGGCGCGGGGCTGTGGTGGCTCGGGGCGCGGCTGGCCACCGATCCCAAACAGCTTCATCCCTTCACCGGCGCGGTGCTGATCACCGCCAGCCTGGCGGCGGCGTTCGGCGCTTTCGTGCTGCTGCACCTTGCGTTCAACGGCGAACCCCGAGGTCGGACCATACCGACGATCATGCTGCTCACGGGCGTGCTCGCCGCTCTGACCGCCTATCGCTATTACCTGCGCTGGCCGTTGCTGCTGGCGCTGCTGCTGTTCTTTCACGGCTTGGGTTCTTGGCACACCTACGGCGGACACGGCGCCTATTTCGCTGACATTCAGGACGAGCGGTTGATGGCCTTGGCGGCGCTGGCAACCATCGGGCTGGGTCTCTGGCATGAATGGCGGCTGGAAACCGGTCCCTTGCGACGCTGCGCCGGGTTTGGGGGGCTGTACCTGATTTTCGGCCTGCTGTACCTGAACCTGTCGCTGTGGTTCCTGACGCTGTTCGGGAAACCGCTGGGCTGGGTACTGCTCTTCACCGCTGTCGGCATCGGGCAAATCGTCGTCGGCGCCCGGCTGCGCGACGCCCGCTTCACGGGGTTCGGCATCGTGTTCCTGGCCATTGACTTGTACACCCGCTTTTTCGAGCACTTCTGGGACCGGCTGTCCGCCGGGACGTTTTTCCTCATCGCCGGGGCGCTGGCGATGGTTCTTGGCTACGGTTTCGAGCGTCAGGCTTACCGGGAGCGCCAGCCATGAACCCGCAATCCCGCAATCGCCGCGTTCGCCGGGAGCTGGACGAGTTGCTGCGCGAGGGCGTGCTGGACGCGATGACCCATGAACGACTGCGCGAACGCTACCCCACCGAGGGCTGGGACTGGCGGTCGCTGGGCCGCTGGTTCCTGATCTTTGGCGCGGTCAGCGTCATGGCCGGCCTGGTGATTCTCGGCCGGACCCTGTTCGAGTTCACGCTGACCAAGCTGGCGGTGCTGCTGGGCGTCGCCACGCTCGCCAGTTTCGGCGGCGGGCAATGGCTCAAGCACACTCGTCCCCTGCTGGTCTGGACCGGCCTGAGCGTGGAATTGCTGGGTGGGTTGCTGCTGATCGGCCTGACCTTCACCCTCGGGGCGATCTATTCCACCGGTTCCGGCAACTGGCCAGCCCTGCTGCTGATCGATCTGGTATTGCTGATCGGCCTGAGCTACGCACTGCGCAACGGGTTGCTGCTCGTGCTCAGCGCCGTGGTGTTCTTCTCCTGGTTCGGCGGCTTCACCGGCTACGCTTCCGGCTGGGGCGCGTACTGGTTCGGGATGAACTACCCGCTGCGGTTCCTGATGGCGGCCATCGTCATGATCGCCGTCGCCGTCATCCACCAGCAGAGCGAAGCCGGGCCGCTGGCGCGGTATCGAGGATTCTGCAAAATCTGGCTTTCCGCCGGACTGTTCTTCGCGGAAATGGCGCTGTGGCTGCTGTCCCTGTTCGGCAATTTCGATCTGGCCAGTCATTGGTGGTATCACGCTGGAATCGCCGAACGAGTCGTGTTCAATGCGCTGTGGGCAGGCTTAAATGGAACGCTGGTCTGGCTGGGCGCGCGGTTAGCCATGCGGATGCTGACCGGCTATGGCGTGACCTTCCTGGTGATTCAGATCTATACCCTATTTTTCGCCCATCTGGCCGAACACCTGGGCGTACTGCTCAGCCTGTTGATCGCCGGTGGCGGCGCGCTGGCGCTCACCTTCCGACTGGAACAACGGCGGCGCGAAACCGAAACGCACGACTACGAGAGAGGATGACCGATGGCAAACGCAAGCGGCCGACTGGACCGGCAAGCTTTGCTGGAGGAGTTGCAAATCGCCGGGTTCGTGCCCGAGGCCCACGCCGCCTATCGTCCCCTGCTGATGGACGGGCTGCGGTTTTTCCTGGAGCGGCTGTCGCCGGCACGGCAGGCGGCCATCCTTGCCGAGCAACTGCGCCTGCCGCGCGCCACCTCGCCCGCGCGCCGGTTGGCGACCCTGTTCCGCCGCTGCCCGACCCTGCACAAGCTGGGACAGGTGGTGGCGCGCGACCGGCGCCTGGCGCCCGAATTGCGCGCCAATCTGCAAGGGCTGGAATCGATGGAGCCCACTACCTCGATGGTGGAGATCGCCGCCATCATCCAGCGGGAATTGGGGACGGTCGCGGGTCTTGAAGTCGCGCCGACGGCGCTGGCCGAGGCCAGCGTCGCCGTGGTGGTGCCCGTGGTCTGGCGTCCCCTCGCCGGCGCCGCGCCGCTATCGGGCGTGCTCAAGGTGCTGCGGCCCGGCGTTGAGGAGCAGCTTCACGAAGAACTGGAAATCTGGGCGGCGCTCGGCGTCTTTCTGGAACAGCGCTGCGCCGATCGGCAACTGCCGGCGCTCGATTATCGCAACACGCTCGACAGCATCCGCCGACTGTTGGCGCACGAAATCCGGCTCGACCGCGAGCAAATCCATCTAGCGCGAGCGGCCGCGTTCCATGCCGATTCCCCAGCGGTCCTCATTCCGAGTCTGCTGCCGTTTTGCACGGCGCGCATCACCGCGATGGAACGGGTCGAGGGCCGCAAGGTGACCGATCCCGGTTTGTCGCCCGGCGAGCGGCGACGACTGGCGCGGCTCCTGATCGAAGCCCTGCTCGCCAAGCCGTTCTGGAGCAACCCCTCATCGGCCGCCTGTTTTCACGCCGATCCCCACGCCGGCAACCTGTTCGCGACGAACGATGGCCGCTTGGCGATCCTGGACTGGGCGCTGGTCACTCCGCTCGACAAGGCGCAGCGCGTCGCCGTGGTGCAAGCCGTGGCGAGCGCCCTGACCCAAGACGAGAGCGGCATGACCCGCGCGCTCGCGGCGCTGGGGAATCCGTCCGACCCGGCGGCCTTGCGCGCCGCCGTCGCGACGGGTCTGCGCCAGGTGCGCCAGGGAACGTTTCCAGGCATGGACTGGCTGATGACGCTGCTGGACCAACTGGGGACCGCTGGGGCGATGCAGTTTCCCGAAAACCTCACCCTGTTCCGCAAGGCCCTGTTGACCTTGACGGGAGTGATCGGCGATGTCTCCGGGCAGCCGTCCATCGACGAGGTACTGATCCTGAGCGGCCTGATGCAGTGTGGCCGGGAGTCGGCGACTCGATGGCTGGTCCCCTTTCACTCACGCGCGTTCGGGACTCATTTGTCCAACGCGGACTGGTTCAGCCTGTGGGCCGGCCTGCCCTTGACCGTGACCCGCTACTGGACCGGAATCTGGCGGGACGCATTGGAGGGATAGCCCCTAGTAGTGGTTGTGGCGCCGTGGCCCATACCCAGTAAAGAACCCCGCCGCAAGCGGCGGGGCTTTAAAAGACTAAAAACAAAAACCAATCTGGGTAGCGGGCATCGAACCCACTACCCAGATTGCTCATTCCTCCCCGCCGCAAGCGGCGGGGCATCCTGAGTATTTTCGTGAAGGTTACCAGCCACGCTGGAGGCGGGTGGCCAGCCGGTCACTCAGATCATGAAAGCGATCAGCGATTTCCAGATACTGGAGGCTTAGCTGCGGGTCATTGGTTTGTTTCGCCTTTTCCCGAAATTCCTGTTCCCGCGCCATAACGCGGCCTTGGTGGCCGGTTAGCTGCTGGGTCCATCGGGTGGAGACTGAACTGGACCGCGATCGTGATCCCGAACTGGCCGCCGAGGCCGTCGTCGTGCATTCGGTGGTATTGTCCTGGCAGACGCATTTGGCCGTATTGCCTGGTACGTGATCTTCACAAAGGATACGACGCGCGGTATTACCGATAATGTTGGCGAGTACCTGGTTTTCTATAACCGTTTTAGTGGGATCATTTTGCACCGCGCCAAAAACGGCGATATCCGTATTGTCGGGATTAGCATCCTGAGTGGTGTTGGAGGTGAGATTTCCCGTCACCAGGTTATCAAGGCTGGGAGCGGGCGGATTGCAACCCAGGCAAGCTGTTCCGCCAGACAGGAGGATGCCCCTCGCACCGGATGAACTGCTCTGAGGTGAGATATTGATCGTGTTTCGAAAAAGCTCAACATCAACGGTATTGGATGAGGCGTCGTTACCGCCCTGTACCGCAATCGCTTCCTCCGACGACTGCGAAAATTGGAGATTGAGGGTATTGTTTCTTATGTCCAACACAGCGGTGTTTTTATTGGCTCCCTGCGATCCAGCCACTGAATGAATTCCCGAGAGAAAATGGCCCTCAATGGTATTTTCCAGTAACTTGGCAATGATCGTACTGTTTTGCGAGGGTTCCGTGTATCCGCCGCGCAAAAAGATGCCGTGCTTGTCATTTTCAATGTTATTGTTTTGATTAACGATGGAATTACCTGTCACTTCCATGATTTTTGTGCTAACCGCCACTGGTCTGTCCTGATAAATACCACTGACCCAAACGGCGCTTCCTCCGGCCGCCTGGTTAATAATAATATTTTGACTGACCACTGCTTCCATGGTGATCGCCAGTTTTGAATTATGGGCGTCTTCGAATACAATAACGTGACAATAGGATTTGTTTTCACAAGCCATGTTATTATTAAAGACATTGATTTGAGTGAGCTCGATTAAAGCGGGATCACTGACGTCGCCTACTGAGGCAAGCAGCAACCTGTCTCCGCTACTCTTTATCTCGTTGCCACTAATCAGAACCCGCTTCATTGAAGTGTCGTCGGCCGCTGCCGGCACGGTAACTGGCCCCACTTGCCCGGATTCGCCCACATGTGGCCCCGCTGAACCCAAGCTTATGCCTCCGACGAGGATGCTGGACAGGAAAGCGATATCCGCCGCTGAACGGTTAATCGAAACGCCGCTCCGAATCTCCTTATTGATCGTGAAGCTTCGGACGGTAATATCGCTACCAGAAGTTCCAAGGAAGTCGCCTGAGCCTGAAAGCGTTACGTTAGGAACTCCGTCACCATCCGTATCACCGTTGAGGGTAATCTTGCCGTAGAGGATGTCGGGACACTCCGACGGCCACTCGCCTCCCCTCGCAAAATCCACGGCGACTCGGTTACCGCTGGCCAACGAATTGCCAATCCGATTGACTGCCTGAACGGCCTCTTGCAGCGAAATCCCATCGGGGCCGGGATGTTGGCGCAAGGCATCCAAGCTAGAGGTATCGCCGTTCACGTCGCAGTTGGTGTTGACGACGGTGACCGTGTCAACACTCTCCTCGACTAGCAAGAACGCTTGCGCGGCGTTGTCCCAGCGATAGCGCAAATCGCTGCGCGCGGTCTGGCCGGTCGCCTTGTCGGTCGCCAGCGCTCCTTGCACCACCAGTTCGCCACCGGCAAGGCGAACCGTGGCGCTGCCAAAATCCAGTTGGGTGAGAAAACTGAAGTTGCCCGGCCGCCGGGTCAGGATGCCACGGGTGAACCGGCGCTTGGCGCCGCCGTTGTCGGTGATGTCAACGGTCAACCGGTGCACGCCCGGCGTCAGGTTGCCATAGTTGAGGGTTGCGCCAAAACCGCTGTTGGCGGCGTTGGGTTCGTTGGGAAACGCCGCCGCCACGTCGGTTCGCCGCGAGCAGCAGGGCACGGTCAGCGTTGGCTGGCCGTCCACGAGCAACTGTACCTGCTGGATGGCGCGGCCCGCCGGGGCGATGACCCAACCGCGCAAGATGGCGATGCCCGCCCCGGTTTCGCCGCTGTTGGGACTTTCCAGCGCGGCATGGGGAATTTCCGCCACCGCCTGGCTGGGCGTGGCGCTGACTCCGACCGGCGTGGCCAGCGGCGCGAGGGCGCTAACCGTGCCGGTGGTGGTGGCCGCCACCAGCCCCAGCCCCTGGAGATTTGGGAACCAGCGCAGCCGGGCATTGACCTGGGCTATTTTCTGGCTGGCCTTGTCACGCACGCGCAACCCGGCGATCAGCACCTCCTGTCCCTCCCGCGTCGCGCTGGCCCCGGTCAAATCGACCCGGTCGATATAGGCTGAGTCCGCCAGCTTGACCACGGCGACCTGGTGCGTGAACCGGGTTTGGGCCCCGCTGCTATCCTGTACCTCCACGACCAGCGTGTGCGGGCCGGCGGCCAGGTTGCCGTAGTTGAAGGTAACGCCAAAGCCGCTGTTGTAAGTGTTCTCGGCCGGATATTGGGGAAACACGCCTTGCACATCCTGGCGGGCGCTGCAACAGGGAATGGCGAGCGACTGGGTTTCGTCAATGCGCAACGTCACCTGGGTGACGCGCACGCCAGCGGTATCGGAAAACGCCCAGCCCCGGATGATTCCCACTCCAGCCGCTATCTGCCCGTCATCCGGTCCCTCGAAGGCGCCGATGATCGCCGCCGCCGTCTCCAAGGGAAGCAGCAGCCCCAGTAGCAAACCAGCTAATCCAACCCGCGCGCTTGTGGATGACATGGCATTTCCTCCTAAAAATTATTGTTTTTAATTAAACCTGTTATTAGCGATAGTCAAGCGGCGTGAACGCCCATGGCTAAACGAGAACCGCTAGCGGCGCGGCAACATCATCCGCTTGTGGGAGTGGCGCCAGCGGCAATGAAACCGGAACGCCACATAGGAAAAGTACGACCCGAAACCGATTTAATTTCACTGGCTGCTGGAGAAATTGGAGGGCTCCCGATTCCCCAGGAACTGAAGACGGTTGCGCCATTGTCGGTGAAACGGTTGGAAGAGTAGCGGGTAGGGGGGCGGCAGGAGTGAAGCTCATCGCCAAGTCCATGATGTATTGCAAGAGGGGGATTTCTTCGTGCCCAGCAAACCTTCCGCGTTTCTCGCACATGTCCGACAAGACGATGGTGGTCGATGGCTACCGCATCTTCTCGATGACCACCTACGCGGCGCTGCGTTACTCGCCGAGATGTTCGCCGCCACGTTCGATGCGGGCGACTGGGCAAAATTGGCCGGCTTATGGCACAACTGCCAAATGGCATGGTCAGGATGATCGGTAGCCCAGTACTCTGTTTCTACATCCCCCACACCCAAATTCGGTAAGAGCCGTGCGATTCCTCGCGCTGGAAAATTTTCCGCTCCCACGGCACGTTGGGGGTGCGGTCGAAGATCAGCAAATGACCTTCGCTGGCGCCGGTGCGGTCCAGATAATCGACGGTTTGCGCCAATCCCTCCCGCAGGGTGGCATCAAGCGATTTATGCAGCAACTTCAATTCGATGACCACCCGCTGGATTGGGCCGAGAAAACCCCGCGCCTTATCCAGCGGCCATTGCACCAATAAGTCCGTTCGCTTCCGTCCCAGGCCATATTCCCGATCGATCCGTCCGCCGCCGTTCACGATCCGCTGCAGAAACGCCTGAAGCAACAACTGCGGTCCGGCTTTCTTGTAGTCCCGTAGGTCGGGTTAGCGTAGCGTAACCCGACAAAACGCCATGCAATACCGTCGCGCGGTACAACTTGGAGGATGCTATTTCTTCACGCTCGTCACGGAACAGCGGCGCAGGTTGTTTACCAGCGAGGCCAAGGTCGAGGTATTGCGCAACGCCTTTCGCCATGTGATGGATAAGTACCCATTCACGCTGGACGCCGTCGTTGTGCTGCCCGATCATTTGCACTGCATCTGGACACTACCCCAGGATGACGCCGATTTTGCAACCCGTTGGCGTTTGGTGAAGAGTTGGTTTACACGACATTGCGACGTGGCCATGCGAACTCCACCGGATGCTGCCCGCTTGCGAAAAGGCGAGCAGGCCGTTTGGCAACATCGTTACTGGGAACATTGGCTGCGCGACGAAGCCGATTACCAGCGGCATGTGGAATATATTCATTACAATCCGGTGAAACATGGCTATGTGAATCGCCCGCTGGATTGGCCCTATTCCAGTTTCCGACGTTACTTGGAAAGAGGCCTTGTTGCTGGGGATTGGGGTGCCGGAGGAATAGTGCTTTCAAGCGGTGTTAGCACGTTTGGCTGCCCGTTTTGGCGGCGACCCCAATCATCGACTCGACTACTACGGCTTCCGCCTGGCCCGAGGTCAAACGAGCCGGCCAAGCGAGCCAGAGGCGAGAGCGGGGAATAGAGCGAGCCGGGCCGGACAGACGACGCGGAGCGGCGGCGGTCAGGCCCGGCATGGGCGGTAAGTGTGCTCCCCCTTTAGGGTTACCGGGCAAAACAGGCGCACTCCCCAATCATAGGCCGACCCGCGATTGCCCAGGCTAGCCATCGCGCCCATTGCATTCCCTCGCGCCGCGCCGTATATCCTGAGCCGTTCCGGTCAGGAGTGACGGCCATGCCTACCCTCTCGCGGTATCTGTTCAACCCCGCTTCCATCGCGCTGATCGGCGCCAGCGAGCGACCCGGCTCCATCGGCACGGCGTTGACCCGCAATCTGTTGGCTGGCGGATTCAAGGGCGACCTGTTCCTGGTCAACCGTCGTCACTCGCGCGTGCATGACATGCCAACTCACCAGCGCCTGGCCGATCTGCCGCGCGCCCCGGAACTGGCGGTCATCGCCACGCCGCCGCCCAGCGTTCCCGAACTGCTGACCACACTGGACCAGCAAAACGCCCGAATCGCCCTCATCGCCACCGCCGCCGACTCCCGCGACGAGGCGCGAACCTGGCGCGAGATGGCCTGCGCGCGGGGTTTGCGCGTGCTGGGGCCGGGCAGTTTCGGCGTCATCGCGCCACGCCGGGGCCTGAACGCCTCGCTCAGTCCGGTTTTCCCCCGCCCAGGCCATCTGGCGTTGATCGCGCCCGAGGGATCGGTGCTGACGCCAATCCTGGAATGGGCCGCTACTCGGGATATCGGCTTCTCCAGCATCCTTGCCCTGGGCGACGGCGATGATCTGAACTACGACGAAGTGCTGGACGGATTGAGCCACGATCCCGATACCCGCGCCATTCTGCTGGTACTGGAAACGCTCTCCGCGCCCTTGTCGGCAGAGGTGGCGACCGCCCGCAAATTCCTGTCGGCGGCGCGGGCGGCGGCGCGGATCAAGCCGGTGCTGGCGGTGCGCCTCGGTCGGGGTGGCGATGCGTCCTCTCGTCAGACCGACGCCATTTACGACGCCGCGTTCCGGCGGGTGGGGATATTGCGGGTCCCATCGTTGCGGGAACTGCTTGATACCGCGGAAACCCTGGAACTTAACTCGCCAGTGACCGGCGACCGGCTGGCGATTATCGGCAACGGCTGGGGACTGGGTCGGCTGGCCACCGATGCGCTATTGGCCGAAGGGGGACGGCTGGCTCAATGGAGCCCCGCGACCCAGGCGGCCCTGGCGGATCTTCTGCCTCCCGGCGCCGCGCCCGCCAATCCACTCGACCTGGGCGTGGACGCCGATCCCGCCCGCTTCGCCGCCGCCATGGCCCTGCTGCTGCGGGAACCGGAACTCGATGGCCTGTTGGCGCTGCACGCGCCCAGCACATTGACTTCGGCCACCGCTGCCGCCGACGCGGTGATCGAGGCCATCGCCCACCCTCCCCTCGGCGCGCGTCCCAACGTGCTGGCGTGCTGGCTGGGCGCGGACAGCGTTCGCGAGGCCCGGCAACGGTTCCAGGCTCAGGGCATTCCCAGTTACGACACCCCCGACGACGCGATCCGCGCATTCCTGCGGCGCTGGCGGCATCAATGCAACCAAAGGGCGCTGATGGAAACGCCACCGAACCGGCCGGAACTGTTCAGCGCCGATCTCCCCGCCGCGCGACAACTGATCCAAGCCGCGCTGGCCGAGAGTCGGAACTCATTGACCACGGCGGAAACCCGGACCCTCCTGACCGCCCATGGCATCCCGCTGGCGCCGGACGGGGGGACTTCCGCGCCCCCTGCCCCACCTGGATCGCCGGCATGGTCCATCCGCCTGGTCCATAACCCGACCTTCGGCCCCGCGTTACGGTTTGGGCCGGACGGAGCGGCGGCTTCCGACGAATACGCCATCGCGTTGCCGCCGCTCGATCCGGTGCTGGCGCGGGAAGCGATCCGACACGGCTGGATGGGGCAACGTCAACAACACTTGGGCGTTACCGAAAGCGCGCTGGACGATCTTGCCCTGACGCTGGCCAAGGTGGCGCAACTGATCGCCGATCTGGGCGAAGTGGTCGAACTGGAGTTGGCGCCTCTTTTCGCCGCGGCCGACCGCGCCGTGGTGGGCGGCGCGCGGATCGGCGTCGCCGCGTTCGCGGGACCGGCCCACCGGCGGCTGGCGATCCGGCCCTATCCGCGCGAACTGGAGGAAACCGTGACGCTGCCGGATGGTGGCGCCCTGCTGATCCGGCCGGTGCGCCCGGAAGACGAGCCGGTCTTCGTCGCCGGCTTCGCCCGACTGTCGCCGGAAGAAATTCGCCTGCGCTTCATGCACACCGTCAAGGAATTGACCCATGCCGACCTGGTCCGCCTCATCCAGATCGACTACGACCGGGAAATGGCGCTGGGCGTCTTGCGACAGCGGCCGGGACAAGCGCCGGAAGGTTGCGGCGTGGCGCGACTGGTCGGCGATCCTGACGGGGAACGCGCCGAGTTCGCCATCATCCTGACGCGGGATGCCGTCGGCATGGGGTTGAGCAGCCTGCTGTTGCGCCGATTGATGAGTTACGCCCGCGATCAAGGCATCCACGAGCTGTTCGGGGAGATCCTGGCCGACAACCAGCCGATGTTGGCGCTGTGCCGGGCGATGGGCTTTACCCTCAAGTCCTGCCCGGAGGATCACGGGGTGATGATCGCCACCCTGCGGCTGACCTGAATCAACCGCGCGGCGCGGCGGGTTCCGCCTCCATCCAGCTCCGAAACCGGGTCAGCAACCACAGGCCCGGCACGGTGGACGCCATGCAGAACAGGAAGAAACCTTCCCAGCCCAGCCACTCGGCCAGATAGCCGGTCGGGGTGTTGACCACCACCCGGGGAATGCCCATCAGGCTGCTGAGCAGGGCGTACTGCGTGGCGGTGAATTTCTTGTTGGTGAGCGTCGCCATGAACGCCACGTAAGCGGTGGTCGCCATGCCGCTGAACAGGTTCTCGCTGGTGATGGCCAGCGCCAGCCCCGGCAGGCTGTGCCCAAGCCGGGCCAGGATGACGAAGCCGATCAAGCCGATGGCCTGCAACACGCCAAAGGTCCACAGCGACCGGTACAGGCCCAGCCGCAGCATCAGCACCCCGCCCAGCAGGCCGCCGATCACCGTCGCCCAAAAGCCGAACAGCTTGACGATGGCGCCGATCTCGGTCTTGGTGAATTCCAGGTCCAGATAGAACGGCGTGGTCATCTGGCTGGCCATCATTTCGCCGACCTTGTACAACAGCACGAACAACAGGATCAGCACGGCGTCCTGGCGCGAGAAATACTCCACGAACGGCTGCACCACCGCGTCGCGCAAAGTCCGGGGCGTACCCATCGGCACGTCCGGTTCGGCGCAGAACAGGGTGGTGATCAGGCCGGGCAACATCGCCGCCGCCATCGCCCAATACACGGCGGAAAAGGGAATGAAGTCGGCCAGGATCAGGCCGCCGCCCGAGGACAGCAGCATTCCCACCCGATAGCCGTTGACGTAGAGCGACGCGCCCAGGCCCTGCTCGTCGTCGGCCAGCGACTCGCGGCGGTAAGCGTCGACCACGATGTCCTGCGAGGCGGAAAAGAAGGCCACCAGGAACGCCGCCAGCGTGACCAGCGGCAGGCTTTGGGTCGGATCGGTGAACCCCAGGCCGACGATGGCCGCCATCAGCGTCAGTTGGATCAAGAGCAGCCAGCCGCGCCGCCGGCCCATGCCGGAAATCGGCGCGAACCGGTCCAGCAGCGGCGCCCACAGGAATTTCAGCGTGTACGGCAACCCGACCAGCGCGAACAGACCGATGGTGCCGAGATCGACCCCCGCTTCCTTCAGCCAGGCTTGCAATACCGAACCGGTGGCCAACAGCAGCGGCAAACCGGAGGAAAAACCCATCAGCAGGGCGGTCAGCATCCGGCCGCTCAGGAAAACCCGCAGGATGTCCCAGCCGGAGCGCCGGGGAGCATTGGAAGGCATGATATTCAGTCGCTCACTCAAAGTGATCGTAACCCAGACGTTGCAAATGCAAGGCGGAGTTGTCGGCGCGAATCAGTCGCAGGCTCGGCTCCGCCGTGATGACACCGATCCGGGTGCAGCGACATTCCCAACCCGCCGTCACATTCTCCAGCCACGCTATCCGTTCCGGCGGAACGGTAAAGCACAATTCGTAGTCATCGCCGCTGGCCAGGGCAGTCACGAGGGCCGCGTCTGGGTCCAGGCTGGCCCGCAACGTCGGCGACAGCGGCAAGCGGTCCACTTCCAGCCGCGCGCCGACGCCGCTCCGCTCCAGAATGTGGCCGAGGTCCTGCGCCAGCCCATCGGAGATGTCGATGGCGGCGCTGGCGACGCCGCGCAAGGCGATGCCCTCGGCCAGGCGTGGTTCCGGCCGTTCCAACCGTTGCTGGATATAAGCCCAACCTTCGGGGACGACCGCCGCCCTGCCATACGCCGCCGCCAGCGCCAGCCCGGCGTCGCCCGGCGTGCCGGTGACGTAAATCCCATCGCCTGGCCGCGCGCCGTCGCGGCGCAGCGCCAAACCCGGCGGAACCCAGCCGTGCGCCTGGATGGTGATGACCGTGGTCGGCCCATGGGTGGTATCGCCGCCGACCAGTTGCACGCCGTAACGATCCGCCAGCGCGAACAATCCCCGGCAAAATCGCCCCAACCAGTCCTCGTCCGCCTTGGGCAAGGTCAGCGCCAGCGTGGCCCAGGCCGGCGTCGCGCCCATCGCCGCCAGATCGCTCAGATTCACCGCCAGCGCCTTATGCCCAAGACCTTCCGGATCGACATGAGCAAAAAAATGCACGCCCGACACCAGGGTATCCATCGTCACCACCAACTGCTGGCCGGTGGGGGGGATCAGCAGCGCGCAATCATCGCCGATGCCCAGCGCCACGTCGGGCCGATGCGGGCCATGGGCGGCGAAATAGCGGTCGATCAGGGAAAATTCGGACGTGGGCATCAGGAAGGCAGGGAATTCGCTAGCATCGGATCGCCGCTCAGGGACGCTGCAAGTCACGCCGGGCGGTCGAGATGGTCACGGTGAAGCCGGCGATCACGTCGCTCACGGTCATCAGCACGATCAGGAAGAAGGTCATGTTGGCCATCTGCCGCATGACCAGCAACTCGATCAGGGCGATGATGAACACCACCAGCGACAGGACATGGTTGAGAATCGCCCCCGTGGAACTGCTGGTGGCGCGGTAAATTTCGACGCACAACAAAAACAGGCCGATCACCAGCAACAGATCGCCGCCCCGAAACGACAGCGTCGCCCCGGACAGCAGCGGCAAGTCAAACAACACCGTATCCAGCCAACCCGGCGCGACCCGGGCCAACAGGGTGTAGGCGGCAACGATGATCGCAAGCAAGGGAAAACTGGCCATCCTCTTCCTCTCCATCTGGTCAAAGTCCCGACATTTTACCGAAGAGACTTCCATCGCCCTAACAGTCATGTCGGCGGCGTCGCCCCCGACGATGAAAGTCGGTATGTAACCGTTCGGATCCCCGGGTGGTTTCGCCCTGCATCGATGAGTTTCGCTACGCTCAACCCATCCCACGAAGAAACAATGGGTCGTAGGATGGGTTGAGCGTAGCGAAACCCAGCGCCGTGCGGGATGAGGAGGTCTGAATGCTTACATCGGTATTTTTATGGCGACCTTCTTCCTTTGGGAAAGAAGAGTTGGAGGGAAAGGCCACCGGACAAAACCCGAGCGTATTGAGAATTGCCGGGCAAGATGTCGTACTGTTTGACCCTGCCGCCGATAGCTGTCATAAATGACGGTTCGTTTGCGCTATCCCCTTTGACCGGATCGGCGTTCGATCTCCACCCACTTCAAAGCCACGCAATGAAACGAGAACCGATCAGCCCGTATTTCGATATCAAACAGGACGCCGAAGGTCGCGACTACATGGAGGTTTACCTGGAGGGCATCGCCCTGTTGCGGTTGGTCCTCAGCAACAAGGGCACCGCGTTTACCGAGGACGAACGAGTGGCGCTGGGGCTGGACGGTTTGCTGCCGCCCCAGGTCAACACGCTGGAACAGCAGGTCCAGCGGGTCTATCGCGGCTTTTTGCGCGAGCCCGACCCCATCGCTAAGTACCAGTATCTGCGGGCCTTGCAAGAACGGGCCGAAACGCTGTTCTACGCCCTGCTGGAACAGCATCTTGAGGAAATGATGCCGATCATCTACACCCCAACCGTGGGTCAGGCGGTGCAGCAGTTCAGCCACCTGTATCAGAACCCGCGCGGGCTGTCGTTCTCGCCGCTCAACATCGACCGCGCCGACCGGGTGGTCCGCAATTTTCCGTGGAACGACGTGCGGATGATCGTTGCCACCGATTCCTCGGCCATCCTCGGCATCGGCGATCAGGGTTACGGCGGACTGGCCATCGCCATCGGCAAGCTGGCGATCTACACCATCGGCGGCGGCGTCGACCCCTTCCACACCATGCCGGTGAAACTGGACGTGGGCACCGACCGGCTGGAACTGCTCAACGACGAGTTCTATCTGGGGGTGCGCCAACGGCGACTGCGCGGCGAGCGGTATCTGGCGTTCCTGGACAAGTTCGTCAAGGCGATCCACGACCGCTGGCCGCGCGCCGTGATCCAGTGGGAGGATCTGTCCAAGGACGTGGCCTTCACCGTGCTGGAACGCTACCGCGAGCAGCTACCCTCCTTCAACGACGACATTCAGGGTACCGGCGCGGTGGCGCTGGCCGGCCTGCTGTCCGCCAGCCGACTTAAGAGCGAGGCGCTGCGCGACCAGCGCATCGTCATCCTCGGCGCCGGCGCTGGCGGCATCGGCGTGGCCTGGGCCATTACCCAGGGACTGATGCGCGAGGGGTTGAGCCGCGCGGAAGCGCGCGACCGGGTTTGCGTGCTCGATTCCGGCGGTCTGCTGGTGGAAGGGCGCAGCGTCGAAGCCTACAAGCGCGATTTCGTGCAACCTCGCGAGAAGATCGCGGGTTGGCAAATCGCCAACGAGATTCCGACCCTGCTGGAAACCATCGAACACACCAAGGCCACCGCCCTGCTCGGTCTAAGCGGCCAAGCCGGCGCGTTCAATCATCCCGTGGTGCAGGCCATGGCCCGCAACACCCCCCAGCCGGCCATTTTTCCCCTGTCCAATCCAACCTCGGCCTGCGAGGGACTGCCAGAAGACATCGTCGAATGGAGCGACGGTCGCGCCATCGTCGCTACCGGCAGTCCGTTTCCGGACGTGGAGCGGGACGGTCACACCCACTCCATCGGCCAGGGCAACAACGCCTTCATCTTTCCCGGCCTGGGTTTCGGCACCATCCTGGCCGAATGCCGTGAAGTAACCGATGCCATGGTGCTGGAAGCCGCCTATGCTCTGGCGGATTACACTGCCGCCGCGCATCTGCGATCCGGCCGAATTTACCCGCCGGTGCGCGAGTTGCATGAGGTCAGCATCCGGGTCGCGGCGCGGGTGATCGAGCAGGCATTGAAGGAAGGCGTGGCCGGCAAGACCGATTTGGCGGGGCGCGATCTCGATACCTATCTTCGATCACGGTCCTGGAAACCCCGCTATCTGCCCATCGTACGCGGCGACCACACCGCGATGATCGACCATCCGGGGTATCAGAAACCAGAGTGAGTCAGCGCTATCCACGGCGGACCCTGTTCGTGGTGGACCGGGTTTTTCGTGGATCGCCTATCGCCCCGCAACCACGAACCGCTCGCGCAACCTCCTACCCAGCGCGGGCAGCGCCGCCAGGTCCGGCAGGCGCGGGCTGGACAGGCCGGGCAGCTTGTGGATCAGCGCCTGGCAACGCATCCGCCAAGTCGAAACACGCTGAAAAACCGATCCCAGACCGGCTCGTCCAGGGGCAGGCTGACCACATGCTCGGGCGAGGCCACGGTCATCCTTCCGCGCGTCACTGCACCGAAACGCCAAAGCCGGCGCTTTCGAGCTGACCGCGGGTCAGGATCGGAATGTTGGTTTCGTAGCCACGCCGGACCCGCTTGACCACTCGCCCGGATAACTCGGCGGTTCCCGATCCGCCGGTTCGCACCGCGAAACCAAGCGTGACTCCCGTGGACTGGTAAAATCGCAGCGCGCCATCGAGCAGGGTATCGCGTGTCACCGTTCGCCCGACATAGCCCCCGAAGATCCGCATGAACTCGGCCCGATCTGGACCGTCCAGCGAGCCATCGGCTTGCACGGCGCTAATTCGCCATTCACCAGGACGGGTCGGCGCCGAGGGGGCCGCCGGCGCGGTCGCGCTCGTGCTTGCGCTCCTCTCCAGTTCGACCGGCAACGTCACGTCACCATCCACGATCCGCACCGACTCGCGTTTCGTTTCATAGCCACGTCCGGTCACTTCGACGACGTAATTACCCGGCGGCAACGATACGCCAGGACGGTAGGTGAACGATGAATTCACCAGTCGCACCTTGGCATCCGTTGGATTAGCGCGCACCGTCAACCGATACTGCTCAGGCAAGGCTTCCTTGGCTAGGGTCACCGGCAGCGTCACGTCGCCATCCACGAGTCGCACCGCAACCTGTTTCGTCTCGTAACCCGACTGGGAGACTTCGACCGTGTACGAACCCGGCGGCAGCGTCACCCCCGGCCGATAACCAGTCTTGGTTCCCCGCAAGCGCACTTGCGCGCCCGGCGGATCAGTCTGCACCGTCAAGCGGTACTGGGTCGGCTCGACTTGCCGGGTCAGCGTCACCGGCAGCGCCACGTCACCGTCCACGATCCGCACCGCAACCTGTTTCGTCTCGTAACCCGCCTGGGAAACTTCGACCGTGTACCCCCCCGGCGGCAGCGAGACCCCCGGTCGGTAATCGGTCTTGGCTCCCCGCAAGCGCACTTGCGCGCCTGGCGGATCGGTCTGCACCGTCAAGCGATATTGCGTGGGTTCGGCCAGCTTGGTCAGCGTGACCGAAATCGTGGCGTCGCTGTCCATGATCCGCGCCGGAACCTGTTTCGTTTCGTAGCCCGCCTGGGAAACCTCGACCGTGTACGAACCTGGCGGCAACGTCACCCCTGGTCGATAAGCGGTTTTGATTCCCCGCAAGCGCACTCGCGCCCCCGGCGGATCGGTCTGCACCGTCAACCGGTACTGCTCGGGCGGGGCTTCCTTGGTCAAGGTGACCGGCACCGTCACGTCACTGTCGGCGATCCTGATCGGAATTTGCTTGGTTTCATATCCTTGTCGAGACACTTCGACCGTGTAATTGCCCGGCGCCAGCACCACGCCCGGTTGATAAGCGGTCTTGGCGTTCAATAGCCGGATTCGGGCATCGGCGGGATCAGCGCGCACCGTCAACCGGTACTGCTCGGGCGGGGCTTCCTTGGTCAAGGTGACCGGCACCGTCACGTCACTGTCGGCGATCCTGATCGGAATTTGCTTGGTTTCATATCCTTGTCGAGACACTTCGACCGTGTAATTGCCCGGCGCCAGCACCACGCCCGGTTGATAAGCGGTCTTGGCGTTCAATAGCCGGATTCGGGCATCGGCGGGATCGGCGTGCACCGTCAACCGATACGACGACGGCTTGGGCGGTTCCTCGGCCTTTCGAGTCAGTTTGACCGGCGTCATCACATCGCTATCGACGATTTGCACGGTCACCCAAGCCGGCTCATAGCCCGCCTGGGTCACTTCAACTGTGTAGCGACCTGGCGTCAACTGCACACCGGGCTGGTACACCGCGCTGGAATCCACCAGCCGCACCTGGGCGGTCGCGGGGTCAGGCTGTACGGTCAGGCGATAGGCCGTCGGTCGTTCGATTTTCTTCAAACCGACCGGTAACGTCACGTCGCTGCCAGCGATCCGCACTGGAATTTGGCTTGGCTCATAGCCGTCCAGGGTAACCTCGATCTGATATTCCCCCGGCGGCAATCGCACGCCAGCTTGATAAGGCGTCCGTGAGTTCAGTAGCCGCACCATGGCCTGCGGGGGATCGGGCAGCACGGTCAGGCGGTATTGGGAAGGAGGCGGAGGTAGAGGTGTCTTTTGCAGCGCCACTTGCACCGCCACATCGCCATCCACGATCCGGACCGGGAACTTGCGCGCCACGTAGCCTTCCCGCGTCACCTCAACCTCGTAGTCGCCCGGCACCAGCGCCACACCGGGCTGATAGGCCGTCGGGCTGTTGAGCAATCGAACCTGCGCATCCGCCGGCTCCGGGCGGATCGTCAGGCCATACTTGGCTTTTTCCAGCGCGACGTTCGCCGTCAGAGCACGGTCGGCGATCCGCAACTTTTCCTTGCGCGTCACGTATCCGGATCGGGTTACTTCGATTTCGTACTCTCCGGCCGCCAACTGAATCCCAGGTTGATACGGCTTGGGGCTGTTCAGCAACCGGACGTTGGCGTCGGTCGGATCCGTCTTGACCGTCAGCGCATAAAGCTTGGGGGCGTCTGGCGGGGCTGTGACCATTGTCGCCAATTCGTTGATCTTGATCTGGATGGTGTCGATGTCCTTGCCTTGAATCTGGCCGCTGCGCAACAACGACGCATTCCGGGTATCGATCAAGCGCGCGGTGACGGTGATGAGGTCTCCCAGTTTGTAAACCCCACCGGTCACCACCGCGTCCAGACCGTACAACCGACCCAATTCAGCGGCGGTCTTGGGATCGAGCAGACCGGTTTCGCCCAGCTCGCTGGCCTTGGCGATCTTGGCCGCCGCCGACAGCGGCAGGCGGTCTCGCAGCACGAACCGGCCGGTATTGGCGATGGCCGCCATCATCTGATCGGCGATGATGGCGCCGGACTGCTCGTCGAGACCGCCCCGCACCTGGAATTCGACGACCGCCGCCGTCATTCGCGCCTCGGGCACGGTGCCCGCCGCGCGCGCCGGCCCGGCCGGCAACCAGAACGCGATTACCAGCCCCAGCAGCAATCCCCATACCTTCATCAGCAGGATTTTCCCCATACCCCGCTCTCCAACAAACTTTACCGTCGGGTTCATGGCGTCAGCACCAGGCGGAATCCGTAATCGAACTTTCGATTGCCCGGCACGGTGGGAAACCGGTAAGCGAACCGTAGCAATTCCGGGAATTCGGTCCAGGAACCACCGCGCAAGACTCGACGTCCACCGGCCGCGTTCGGATCGGCGCATCGGGTCTCGCCGCCGGCGTAGGCGCTGTCGTATTCGGAGCAGGTCCATTCGGCGACATTACCCAGCATGTCGTACAAGCCAAATTTGTTCGGCGCGTACTTGCCCACCGGGGCGACCACGCCTTGTCCGTCCTCGCAGGGGTAGTTCGCCCAAGGCAGCGGCTTGGTCTTGCGTGCGGTCTCATCGTAGATATTGGCGTAGCGGCAAGCCTGATTGGGATCGTCTCCCCAGGGGCGGTAAAGGGGGCTGTTTGCTCGCGCCGCATATTCCCATTCCGCCTCGGTCGGCAAACGGAACCGCAAACCGGCCTTGCCCGACAGCCAGTCGGCGTAAGCAATCGCCTCCTGCCAGCTCACCCGCACCACCGGTTGATCGGGATCGTTCAAGTTGTAGGACTCATAGAATCCACTGTCATGACCGAGCTCGAAGCGCTGATACTGGGCGTTGGTCACTTCGTATTTACCCATCCAGAATCCCTGCGAACAAACTCGGTGGGGTGTTTCGTTGGTGCTACGCCCCTTTTCCGTTTCCGGACTGCCCATGGTAAAACAACCCTGGGGAATCCAGACAAATTCCATGCCGGTCGTCGGCTCGGTGTAATTCTGGCCGGACTTCGGCTTGGGTGGCTCCGGCTTGGGCGGCTCCGGCTTGGGCGGCTCCGGCTTGGGCGGCTCCGGCTTGGGCAACTCCGTCTGGGTGGAGGAACCACCGCCAGGCGGCCAAATAATGCGTCGGGTGATCTCCACGCCACCAACCAACATCGCGACCACCGCCAAAATGCCCGCCCCCCGCCGCCAGTTCAACCACGGAGGCTTGATGGGGCCAGGATGGGGCGGCGGCTTGGGCGGCTCGACGATCACCAGGCGCGGCCTCTCGCCGCTTGGATGCGAAACCGAGCGCCAAGGTGATTCCCATTTGACTGTGCGGTTACCATCGTCCTCGTCCATCTGAACCGGCGGCGGGCTTGGCAGGTCCGGCGCGTTCAGCGCTTCCCGCATTTCGGCGATGGACTGAAAGCGTTTTTCGGACCGGACCGCCATCGAGCGATCCACCAGCCGCAACAGCGCCGGACTATAGCGCCCGGCCGCGACCACCGCGGCGGGCTTGAGCGGGTCGTCGAGAACGCGCGCCGGTGCCTCGATCGGCGCCACGCCCGTCACGCAATGATAAAGTACCGCGCCCACGGCGTAGATGTCGGTCGCGGGGCCGTAGCCCTTGCCATCGACCAGATATTGCTCGATCGGCGAGTAACCGGGCGAGAATACGCTGGTGACGCTCTTGCTGCGGCGGCCCAGCGCCTGCCGGGCCGCGCCGAAATCGATCAGGATGGTTCGGCCATCCGAACGGCGATAGAGGTTGGCGGGCTTGAGGTCACGATGCAGATAACCTTGCGCATGCACCGCCTCCAGGGCTGGCAGCACGTCGTCGAGCAGACGGCGAATCTGCTCCTCGGACAGGGTTTTCTCCCGTTGCAACATTTGGCTGAGCGGCTCACCGTCCTCGTAGTCCATGACGATATAGGCGGTGCCGTTCGCTTCAAAGAAATCTCGCACCCGCACCACGCCGGGATGATTGACCTGGGCTAGGATGCGAGCTTCGTTGAGAAACCGTTCCAGACCCCAGGTATAGCAGGCATCCTCGCCCGCCTCGGAGGTCGGCAGCGCGCCCTGGGTATTGGCTAGGACATTGACATCGTCACGATCCCGATAGGACCACTCCACCGGAAAGTATTCCTTGATAGCCGCCCGGGTTTGCAGCGCCTCGTGCACCGCCTTGTAGGTGATGCCAAACCCGCCCGCGCCCAGCACCGCTTCGACACGGTACTGATGCAGGCGATAACCGACTGGCAGCGTGTTGGATTTCTTGTTCATGACTTCCCATCGTGACGTCGGTGGGGATGGCCAGCAAGCGCCGCCCAGGCCGGGCGACCGTTCCAAACATCCGTTAAATCGAAAGGTGTTCTCACTGGGATGAACTATCTCGTTTGGCTGATTTTAATCCCGCTTGCCGCAAACGCACACCAGGATTTACGCCCTCGGAAAC
Source organism: Candidatus Contendibacter sp. (assembly GCA_029624675.1). Classification (GTDB taxonomy): domain Bacteria; phylum Pseudomonadota; class Gammaproteobacteria; order Competibacterales; family Competibacteraceae; genus Contendibacter. Next base: position 47,486 of record JARSSP010000053.1, on the reverse strand, counting down.
TGGACTTGGGTTCGCGCCGGACGGCTGGGGGTGCTGACCGGTATGCTGGAGAATGGTTCTCGCCCGTCGGTCCAGTTCCTGGGCAGCGGATGCCCCGCCCTGCCGTTCCCGTACCCGAGCCAAGAGAAGCAAATCATGGGCCAATCCTGGCAGATTCTCGGCGGCGCGATCCAGCGCGACCGCCTCCTCTAAGTTCCGTTTTGCGGATTCCACTTCGCCCGCTCGCAACGCCAAGGCGCCCCGATTCGCCAACGTCGCCGCCAGCAGGCGCCGATCGTCCTGGGTGCGGGCCAACGGTTCGGCCTCGGCCAGCGCCGCCAGCGCCGCTGGCGTTTGCCCCAGCGCCTGATTCGCCAGCCCTAGACCGTTTAACGCCACCACCGTGGCGGCGACATCTCGCCCCCGGCTGTCATCCAGCGCCTGCTGGAACGCCCGCCGCGCGTCGTCATACCGGCCTTGCCGCAGGCTGACCTGGGCCAACCCCAACCGCGCCCGCGACTCATCCGCTGAATCAGACAACGCCGCCGCCATGGATTGCGCCCGTTGGAAGCTGCCTTCCGCCAGCGCCCAATCGCCGAGTGCCAGCGCCAGCGCGCCGATATTCAATTCCTGCGTCAACATCGCCGGCCGGTCGTCGGCGATTTCGGCCCAGCGCAGGCTTTCCTGATAGGCGGCTAACGCCCGCGGCAATTCGCCACGGGCATGATAGCGCAGCGCACGCTCGGTCTCGCGCTGATATTGCGACTGCAAGGGCGTCAACGCCGGACCGCCACAAGCCATCAAGCCGGTTAGAACCAGCCCTGCAATGACTCGCGCCACCCTGCCCTTCCATCCCGCCATCAACGCGCGCCTCCAGTTCCGCTAGGGCGGCGCCCCGGGCAGCGCTCCCCAATCGCGGGGTGCTTCCAGCAACGGCCGGCTGGGTGTATCCGTCGCTGGGCTCAGGGCGCGCAGCACGGCGCTACGCTTGACCGAGTCCACCACTTCGTCCACGTTTTCGGCCACTTCCCGGCTTTGATCCATCAGGTCGGGCGCATGGCCGCTGGCCTTGGCCAGCTTGGCCGTGATCGCCTCGGTCTGGCGCAGAATCTGCTCGACCCGCTGGCCGTAATCGGGCAGTCGAACCGCCAGGGTTTCCAGGCCGGTCATCACCGCCTGCAGCTTTTGCACGCTGGCCGTAATCTGACGGGAGAGGGGGCTGGCGCTATCCGTCAACCCACCCAGCGCCCCCTGTCCCGCGCGAATCCGCCCACCGACCACCGCCAGATCGGCCGCCAACTGGCTCATCTCCTGGCTAGTGGCCGTCAGATTCCGCAACAGCGGCGTCAACTCGCCCATGACCTGTGCGAAAGTATTCAAGGTCCCCAGCAGGGCGCCCTCGGGCCGCTTCAATTCGTCGGTGATCGCCTTGACATTCGCCAGCACCACGCCGATCTGTCCCAATTGTTCCTGGGCCTGGTGCATCACGGCTTCCAGATCGGGAGCGCGTTGGAACGGAATCGCCGCGCCATCTCCCAATACGGGCCGCGCCGGATCGCCCATGTTGAGTTCGACGGTCGCGTTCCCCAAGGCATCGGTCTTGATCCGCGCGGTCGAATCCGCGCGAACGCGGGGCTGGTATTCGCGGTAGAGGATCAATTCGATCCGGATCTGGTTGTAGTCGGTGATCGTCAGATCGCGCACCTCGCCGATCTTCAAACCGGCCAGCGTGACCGGGGTGGTCTGTCGGAGATTGCGGACATTGTCGAGAAAGCCGTGCAGGCGATAGGTATGGCTGAAAAAACCCAGTTGGCGGTTGGCCATCCACAGCAGGGCGAACAGCACGCCCAACGTCGCCAGGATCAGCAAGCCGACCGCGCGCTGATAGCGCCGATAGCGGGCGCCGATGGCGGTTTCAAGCATGGTCGAACCTGACTTGGCTTCGGACCGCCGCGTCCGGGTGTTGGGCCAGTTCCCGCGCCCGGCCCGCCGCTAGCAAGGTTCCCGCGCCCATCACCAGCAAGCGCGTCTCCGCGTCGATAGGCAAGGCTTGCGGGCCGGCGTCCACCAGGATGGCCATGTGCATCGGCGCGACCACCTCGGCGAAGAACGTCCAAACGCCATAGCCCGCCACCAGGGTCTCCCGGGGCAGGTAGGCGCTGACCAGCAACAGGCGCGGTCGGATGACCAGCGCGCGCAGCAGGCCGATCCATTGACTCTCCAGCGGCGACAGATCGCTGACCAGTCGACCCAGGATCGCCCGCGGCAATCGGCAAGACTCCACGAACCTCACCACGTGGTCCTCGACCGCGCCGTCGGGGGCCAGGCGGTGATAGCGCACCAGCAGCGCCAGATTTTCGAACACGCTCCAGGCCGGCACCAGCCCCGGCTGCGCCAACACCACGCCGATCCAGCGGTGCAGGTGAGCGCGCGCGCGCGGCCCCAAGCGCGCGACATCGCGCCCGAACAACTCAAGGCGGCCCGCGCGCGGCTCGGTCAGACCGGCCAGACTGTAAATCAGCTCGCGCCGGCCCGAATCCACCGCGCCCACCAACATCCACAACTCGCCGGGCATGATTTGGAAATCGAACGGTTTCGGCGTCGGCCGCCGGTCCAGCACCCAACCGCGCGCGCGCGCCACCGCTTCAACCATAACGCACCAGTGAAAACAACAACGTGATGATCAGGCACCCAATGAACGAGCGCGCGAAGGCACTGGGCAAGGTCCGAGGAATATCGACGTAGGCGCCGACCCGAAAGGCGCGCGAGGTCTGCACCAGAATGACATGGATCGCCTGCATGACCACCATTCCGCCGGTCAAGGCCAGCGATCCGAGGTTCAGCTCCGCCAGACACATCCGAAAGAACACCGTCGGCGGCACATTCTGGTAAAGGCTCAACATCGTCGCCGCGCCGACCGTGACGCCAATATTCAGCCACAACACCAGAATCGGCAACGACACCGCCATGCCGGCCAGGCGAGGCAGCACGAAAAAGCTGTGGGGGTTGACGCCCATCGCCACCAAATGTTCGATCGCCTGGTTGGCCCTGAGTTCGCCCAGTTCCGCGGTGATGGCCGCGCCCGACAGCCCTGCCACGAACAAGGTAGCCAGGATGGGATTGAGCTGGTGATACATCATGATGTGCATGATGCGCCCCAGCAAATGGGGGTCCTCGATCCGAAACACGATGAGGGGAAACGCCGTCAACACCCCGATGATCGCGCCCACCGCCGTGAAGAGATAGGCCTGCCGCACCGCCGTGAAGTAAATCTGCTGCCAGACATGCTGGATCAGAAACGGCCATTCTCCCCGTGGCATCGAACCGGCGCTCATCAGCACGACCGCGAGAAAATCCAGCTCCTCCAGCACGCCCTCGGGCAACTGGCGGGTGGCCTGGCCCAGAGACTCGATGCTCCGCCATCCACGAGTCGATGGGGTCGCGGCCATGCTCGATCCACGCGCGGCGTTGGGAAGCAAAATCTAGGGCAACTCCCGAACCAAGCGAAACCCCAGGGAATAATCCTGGAAATCGGGCCGGGCGCGATGCCGGTCGGCCGATCGGACATTGCGCGGCTCGTCGTTCCAGGAGCCGCCGCGCACCACGAATTGTCGGTCTCCGGCCTGACCCTGGCACTCCTGGACCGGCGCGGGAACACTCTGGTCGTACAGCGAACAGGTCCATTCCAGCACATTGCCGAGCATGTCGTGCAGGCCGAAATCGTTGTTGCGATACTTGCCCACCGGTGCCGTGTGAACCTCGCCGTCGCGGCATTTCATCGCCGTCCAGCCCACGAACGCCTGTTTGCCGTCCAGATCGGCGGCGTTGACGTAGGCGCAACCCTGGTCGGGATCGTCGCCCCAGTAGCGGCTGGCCGTTACCCCGGCGCGGGCCGCGTATTCCCACTCCGCCTCGGTCGGCAGGCGATAATAGGCCCCTGTTTGCTTCGACAGCCAGTCGGCATAGGCCACGGCGCCCATCCAGGGAATGTTGATCACCGGCCGCCGGTCGCGGCCCCAGCCATGGTCGTTGGGCCGGACCCGACCGGCCGCCGCCGCGAATCGGTCGTACTCTTGAAACGTCACCTCGTATTTGCCGATGGCGAACGGTTTCTCGATCCGCACCCACCGCGACGCTTCATCGTTGTAACGCCCCTTCTCGTGGACTGGCGACCCCATCTGGAACCCACCCGCTGGAATCTTGACCATCTCCGGGCCCTGCGAACCGTCGCTCAGGCGGTCGCGCAAGACCGGATAGGGCGGCGCCAGCCGGGCCAGCGCCGCATCGGCTTCGGCGCGATGGCTACACGTCGTCGGCGCGCACCGTTCAAGATAAGTCCAGTAGGCGCGGCGCGTGTTGGCGCGCTGGGCGACGGCGAACGCCTCGGCGTCCAGTCGCCGGGCCTGTTCCTCGGTTTCGGCCTGCTCCAAAGCTTGGGTCAACCGAGTCAATTCAAGCAGTTTCGGCTGGATCGCCTCGGCCTTTTTCAGCCATTTTCGGGCGTCGGCCAGATCCTTCCGGTTGATGCTCGCCTGCGCCAGCGCCGCCCAGCCGAGCGCAAGGCGTCGCCGACCCTCGGCCACCAAGGGATCGTCGGGCGCCAACACCGCCAGCGCTTCCAGCCGGGACAGGGCCTCGTCACCCCGATCGCCGCGCTTGTCCCGTTCCAACACCTGCGCCAGCTTCTCGAAATCGGCCTTGAGCTGATCCACTTTCTCCTGGGTCTCGATGCGCGCGATCGCGGCCCGCGCCTCCTTCTCGTAGCCGCAACGCGGGCAACGCTGCAAATAAAGCCGGTATGCCTGCGGCGTATCCACCCGCTTGGCGGACTCAAAGGCGCGCTGATCGATCTCGCGTTCCGCGTCCCCCGCGGAAACGGTCAACCCGGCGTTCGGGGCTGGCGTTGGAGCCGACGAAACCGCCTGGTCGGTCGTCGCCGGCTGGACTGGCTTCGAGCCGCCAAGATAACGCTCGACCAGCGTGTAGGCACCCAGGGCCACCGCCAGTCCCAGACCACCGGCCAGACCCCATCGCTTCCAGCCCACCGCGCGTTCGCGCGCGCCACCCATGAGGGGTTGTTGGGCGGCTTCCAACTCGCGCATGAATCGGCCGGCATCGGTCGGACACAGTTCGCTGGGATACGCCAGCCCCCGCCGCAGGACACGCCAGGTATCGTCCGTCAACCCAGTCGGGCGCGGCACCATGTTGGCCTGCCCATTCTGGGCTTCGTAGGCGCTCCGTCCCATCAGCAATCGATAAGCCAGCAGCGCCAAGGCGAACACATCACGGCGGAACGTGGTCTCGACCGCCACCGACTCCACCAGGCCGGGTGTCTCGGCCAAGTTGCCCGTGCTGAACAACACGCTACGCGGTTCCCGCGGTTCGGTGGCCAGGCCGAATCCCAGCAGCTTGACCTCCTTTTGGCCGGTGATGAACACCGTATCGACGTCAAGGTGCTGATGGGCGAGTCGGTGCTCGCGGCGCCCGTAATCCAGGGCGGCGGCGACCGGCCGCAGCCATTCCAGCATGGTCTCGAACGGGAATCCGTCCTGCCCCTGTTCGGCCAGCAGTTGCGCCAGGTCGCGGCCTTGCTGGTGATCCAGATATTCCATTTCGACGAACGGCCAGCCGTCGGGGCCGTGCCACCAACCATACGCGCGGGCGATATGCGGATGATTCAGCTTCAGGGCCAGATCCACGCGCGCCTTGACCCGAGTCAGGTAACTGCGCAAGTTGATCATGTCCGCTCGCAACGCCCGCTCCTCGTGATCGGCTTCCCGGAGACCGGTCGAGGGCAGAAAAATCTTGATGGCTCGAAATTCCTCCAACCCACCCTCGACCGCGTCCAGGACCGGCGCCACCGCGCGCGCTAGCCAGATTTGCCCCCGATCACCCAGCTCGCTCACCAAGCGAAATTGACGCCGGGTCGGCCCAATCACCAGTCCGGCCACGAGGGTTTCGGTCCCCCCCTCCGCAACCGCGGGCTCGACGTCCAAGTCGAGCGTTCGAGTAGGATCCATCGCTGGGTCATCGACCGGTGGGGGCCACCCATCCGCGTTCAATCCGGATGATTCCGGCGCTGGGTCCTGGCGCCCCCCTCCGGTCTGGGCTAGCTGGCTGTCGACGCGGGCTTTTGCAGGTGATTCGGGATGCGTTTCGAAATCCATGACCTTGAATTCGTCAGTATGGTTCGAAGATTTGGTTTGGACAGGACCGTGTCCAGTCGCATTATGATCTAGTCTAGCAGAGGATGAACCGTCACGCGCCGGGGCGATTTCGATCAAGGGATTCGGTCGCGTCCGCGCGGAACCGAACCCGCCTCCGCAACCTCCACGATCCAACCGACACCCACTGGCCAGACGATGAACCCCACGGACGTTTCCGACCGTATGCCGTTCCCTTCCGATCCACCCCTGGAAATCGCCGTGCGCTCGTTGCGTTCGCCCACCGGTCACGGGCGCCAGGAAAACCAAGACAATTACCTCATCATCGATGGCCAGGGACAGGCCCGCTTCCTGTGGCGCGAACGGGAAACTGAACTGCGCCTGCCCGACTGGCCGCCCGGCCACCGGCGACTGGCCCTCCTCGATGGCATGGGCGGCCACAGTCATGGCCGGGAAGCGACCGAAAAAACCCTTGAGGGTCTACTTGAGCTGCCGGCGACCGTGGACCTGGCCCCGATCACCACGGGCCTGAACGCGCTGCACCATCGGCTGCGCCAGCAATTCCAGTCGGCCGGACTGGAAACGGGCTGTACCTTGATCGTGCTCGAAATTCCTCCCAGTGGTTCCGCCTTGCTGTTTCACGTGGGCGATTCACGACTCTACGTCGTGGACGCGCGGCGGGTTCGCTGTCTGACCGTGGACCATGTCCCGGCCACCCACATGGCCCTGCTCGGCCTGTTGGATAGCGCGCAGTGGTTTCAACAGGTCCACGCTCAAGCCAATTCCCAGATCAGCCAAGCCTTCGGGTTAGGCAGCACCCTGGGCGCTTCCTGGCTTTATCCCACGGCCATCGCGGCGGATCTGTTCGAACTGCACGAGGGTAACCTACCGCTGTTCCTGCGCGGATTGGACGACCGCCGCGCCTTGGCGCTGGAACCGGGGCGGATTTATCTTCTCGCCAGCGACGGTCTCTGGCGCCTTGCCAATCCCCAGGCGTTCATCCAACGCTGGTCGACGCTGCTGGGACAGGCGCGCCGCCCGCTCGAGGAACTGGCGGACACGCTGCTGGCCGAACTCACGGAAGAGATTTACCGACAGCGCAGCCACCCGGACGACAACTGCACCATCATCCTCGCGCGCCGGCCGGGGCGCGTCGAGCATTCACCCACGGAGGATATCCCATGAAAATTCGACACATCCTGCTGGTCGTCCTGGCGGCGCTGACGATCGCCTTCCTGCAACCACTGGTCACTTTCCTGGGCGGATTGATGCTACTGGTGGGGACCGGGGCGCTGATTTTTCGGGATCTGACGCCCGCCGGGCAGTACGCGCTGGAACGCCGAATGCTGGGTTGGCTGCGGCGCGCGCGCGGCGGATCCATCGCCGAAGCTAGCCGACCACCGACCTCGTCACGCCGACTCCCAAACACACCGACGGAACCGAGCCAGCCCGGCGACCGGCCCCGGCGGGGTCGGAATCGAATCGCGGCATCGACATTGGCGGATTCGACCAGCGGCAAGGAATCGCCACCGCTCCTTTAGATATTGGCCAAGTTCGCCCTCAGGACCAGTCCGTGGCGGCAAGAACGCCGGGCGCCGCAGCGGTGCCCGGCGTTTGCGTCAAACCGCCGGAACTGCGGGAAAAATCTCAAACCTGTTGTTCCCGCGCCCGCGCCCGCGCCCGACGCAGGATGGTGTAAATTTCGTCCTTCAGGTGCAGGCGCTGTTTTTTTAGAGTTTCGGTGTAGTGGTCCGAAGGCGTCTCGATCTGAAGCTCGATGCGCTCCACTTCGTCGTTGACCGCATGGTAATCGTCGTACAGATGCGCGAATCCGGGATCGGCATTCTTCAGTTCGGCGATGCGGTCCCGATATTCGGGAAATTCATGGAACAGATCGTGGCTCTCTCCAAGCATCGGGTGATTCCCCTCTCAGAATTCTGTTGCGGACGGATGAATGTTTTTTGAAATTTCAGTATATCAAGCCACCCGCGCCATCGTCAGGCGGTTCCAACGGTCCAGCAACCTGCCTGACGCCCGTCGGCACAAGCCCCGCAGCCTCGCCGACCGAATTTCGGTGGTGATCAACAACCGATTGAATCAATAAGGAAAGGTAAGCCGATGAACCGAAAATCCATCCGCGTGGCTCTGTTGTGCCTGGGCGCGCTTCCGCTGCTTGCCGGCAGCCTGAGCGCCTGCAATACGGTCAAGGGGGCTGGTCAGGACCTCAAGGCCGCCGGCCAAGCCATCGAACGCAAGGCCGAACAGAAAAAACATTATTGAACCCGGCCCAGCCACGATGGGTTGAGGCGGCACCAGTGCATTCCTAGCCACTGCCCCAACCCGCCGTTCGTCGTCAACCCTCGTCGCGGCAGAATCGAATCAGCCCCAGGGTCGAGGCATCGTGCCCGCTGGCAGGCCGGTCACCCTTGAGTTCCGGTAGGATGGCGTTGGCCAGTTGCTTGCCCAGCTCCACGCCCCACTGATCGAAGGAATTGATGTTCCAAATTACGCCCTGGGTAAACACCCGATGCTCGTACAGCGCGATCAGCGACCCCAGCACTTTCGGCGTCAGCCGACGGTAGAACAAGCTAGTGCTGGGCCGGTTGCCGGGAAAAACCTTGTAGGGCAGCAGTTTCTCCAGCGCCTCGCCGCTCATCCCCTGCTTTTCCAACTCGGCGCGGGCTTGCGCCTCGGTCTTGCCGACCATCATCGCTTCGGCTTGGGCCAGGCAGTTAGCCAGCAGGATCGGATGATGCTCGCCGATGGGGTTTGGGCTGTGCGCCGGAGCGAGGAAATCCGCCGGCACCAAGTGCGTGCCCTGATGCAGCAATTGGTAGTAGGCGTGCTGACCGTTATTGCCCAAACTGCCCCACAGAATTGGGCCGGTATTGACCCGAACCAGTTGACCGTCGCGGTCGATGGTCTTGCCGTTGCTTTCCATGTCCAGTTGTTGCAGATAATCGGGCAGCGAGCGCAGATAGTCGTCGTAGATCAGCATGACATGGCTGTCGGCGCCGAAGAAGTCGATGTACCAGACCCCCAGCAGTCCAAGGATCGCCGGCAGGTTTTCCTCCAGCGGCGCGGTGCGGAAGTGCTCGTCCATGGCGTGCGCGCCGTCCAGCAACTCGGTGAAATGGTCCATGCCGAGATAGACCACGATGGGCAGACCGATGGCCGACCACAGCGAGTAGCGCCCGCCGACCCAGTCCCAGAATTCGAACATGTTAGCGGTGTCGATGCCGAACTTGCCCACCCCGGCGGCATTGGTGGACACCGCAACGAAGTGCTTGGCCACCGCCGACTCGTCGCCCAGTTCCTTGACCAGCCAGGCACGGGCGGTATGGGCGTTGGTCATGGTCTCTTGGGTGGTGAAGGTCTTGGAAGCGACGATGAACAGGGTGCTTTCCGGGTCGCACTCGGCCAGCACGTGGCTGATATGGGCGCCGTCCACATTGGAGACGAAGTGCATCCGCAATGTGGGATCACCGTAGGGCTCCAGCGCCTCGCAGATCATTTTCGGTCCCAGGTCGGAGCCGCCGATGCCGATGTTGACCACGTCGCGGATGCGCTTGCCGGTGTGGCCGCGCCACTTGCCGCGCCGGATCTGGTCGGCGAACTTGCGCATGTGCTCCAGCACCGCGTTCACGCCCGGCATGACGTTCTCACCGTTGACGAGGATCGGCCGGTCGCTCCGGTTGCGCAGCGCGACGTGCAGCACCGAGCGGCGTTCGGTGTGGTTGATCATCTCCCCGTTGAACGTCCGCTCGATCCAGGCCGGCAATTGCGCCTGGCGGGCCAGTTCGATCAACAGGCCAAGAGTTTCCCCGGTGATGCGATGCTTGGAGAAATCCACCAGCAAGTCGCCGAATCGCCGGGAGAATCGGTCGAAACGTCCGGGATCGGCGGCGAACAGGTCGCGCAGGTGCAGGTCGGCGATGGCGGCATGATGAGCTTTCAATTCTTGCCAGACCGGCAGGTCGCTGGGAACGGACATGGACAGCTTCCTTATGAAAGGGTTGAGGGTCTGTGGGCCCTGGCTCACCGGGTTTTCGGCCAGCGTCACCACGCTGCCGCCCGCGCGCATGGCCCTAGCGCAACTATAGTTTCCGCTGGGGTGTCTGTCGAATGTCCGGCGTGGGAAACCGCGCTGAAGTCCGACAGGCATTGCGCGACCAAGGCGCGAACTCGTCGACGGTGGAAACGTGGCCGCGACGGTTCTTGCATTCGATCAATGCGCTGGTGGCGGTGATGCGGAATACGGGGTCAGATCGGGCTTGTACCCTAATCGTTACCGAACCATACTAAATCTCCTTACCTTTTTTCTTACCGGAGATCGCCATGCCCACCGCCACCATCACTCTATCCACCAAAGGTCAGGTCGTCATTCCCAAGGACATCCGTGATGCGCTGCACTGGGAAGCCGGCACTGAACTGACCGTGACCCCCGCCGGCAATGGCGTCTTGTTGAAGGCGGCGCCGAAAAAACGCGGTAAAAGGCTTGAAGACTTGATCGGTATGCTCCAGCACGATGGGCCGCCCATTCCCATCGAAGAATTGTGTAAGCCAGTGGATTACCGCGCCGACTGGGAAGAGTCCGAGAAGCACAGCCGATGATCGCATTCGACACCAACTTGCTAGTGCGCGCCGCGACCAACGACGATCCCGCTCAAGTAGCCGTGGTGAGGCAACTACTGGCACTGAACGCGGTGTTCATCTCGCGAACGGTGCTGCTGGAAACGGAATGGGTGTTGCGAGCCAGCTACCGCGAGACACGGGAGCAAATCAGCCGGTTTTTCGCGGAGTTGCTGGAAACCGACAACACCGTGATCGAGAACCACGACGCCGTGGCTCAGGCGCTGGACTGGTATCGCCTGGGCGCCGATTTCGCCGACGCCCTGCATCTGGCGGCCTGTAGCAAGGCCATCCTGCACACCTTCGATCAGGGGTTTTGCAAGGCCGCACGGGAACAGGGTCTTACTCCCGAAGTCCGGGTATTGCGGACATGACCGCCTACCGGCAATAGTCAGCCCCCTCGCATTCGCGCCGTCCCGGAGAATCCTTGAAATGAACGAACTCGACCTTCCCCAACAAACCCCGTTCGGCGCGGATTTCAGCGGCGCCGAATTCGCCGACAACCCGGAGCCGCGTTGCCCCTGCGTGCTACTGCTGGACAATTCCTGGTCCATGAACGGCCCGCCGATCACCGAACTGAACGAGGGACTGGCCACGTTCAAGGAGGAATTGATGGCCGACAGTCTCGCCGCCAAGCGGGTCGAGATCGCCATCGTCAGCTTCGGCCCGGTCGAGGTGGTCGCCGAATTTCAGACCGCCGAGCATTTCACTCCGCCCCACCTGAGCGCGCGCAAGGATACGCCGATGGGTCAGGCCATCGCTCGTGGCCTGGAACTGCTCGCCCAGCGCAAGGCGTTGTACCGGGAACACGGCATCCCCTTCTTCCGGCCCTGGGTGTTCCTGATCACCGACGGCAGCCCCACCGACGACTGGCAGGCCGCCGCGCTCGAAGTCCGCAAGGGTGAGGAAGGCCGCGCCTTCGCCTTCTTCGCGGTCGGCGTCGAGGGCGCCAATCTGGATATTCTCCAGCGCATTTCCCTGCGCCAGCCGCTGCGGCTGAAGGGACTGCGCTTTCGCGAGTTGTTCCAGTGGCTGTCGAACTCGATGCGCTCGGTGTCGCGTTCGGTGCCTGGCACGGAAGTACCACTGAGCAATCCGGCCACGCCCGACGGCTGGGCCTCGATATGAAGGAAGCCGGCGGCTGGCGCTATGTGTACGCCAGCATCCCCGGCGTGGCCCACCGCGCCAGCGGCGCCGAGTGCCAGGATGCCTGCGCGGTCCAGTGGCTGGACGCTCCCGGCACGCCGCCGGCCTTGGCGCTGGCTGCCGCCGACGGGGCCGGCAGCGCCGCCGAAGCCCGCATCGGCGCGGAACTGGCCTGCCAAACTTTCTTGGCCGAATGCGCGGCCCAACTGGCGCAAGCGCCCAGCGCCGACTGGACCCGGACCACCGCCGAAACGCTGATCGAGCGTGTACAAGCCGCCTTGAGCCAGCGCGCGGTCGCCACCGGACTGCCGGCGCGGGAATTCGCCTGCACCCTGCTCGGCGCGGTGCTGGCTGACCACCAGGCGTTGTTCTTGCAAATCGGCGACGGCGCCATCGTGATCGGCGCTGGGGACGACTACCGACCGGTGTTCTGGCCGCAGGCCGGCGAGTACGCCAACGAAACCTACTTCGTGACCGATGACGGCGCCGCCACCCGGCTGGAATTCGCCGCCCTGGCCGAACCGGTCGGCGAAATCGCCCTGTTGACCGACGGCTTGCAGGCGCTGGCCTTGCATTATCAAACCCGGCAGGCTCACGCACCTTTTTTCCGGCCCTTGTTCCAACGCCTGCGCGCCGTTCCCGAGCCGGGTTGTCCGCCCGATTTGCAAGCCGCGCTGGCGCGGTTTCTGGACGCGCCCGCTCTCAACCAGCGCACCCACGACGACAAGACCCTGATCCTGGCCACTCGGCAACCCGCCGCGCCCATCGAGAGCGTCGCCGCTTCGCCCGCCGAATCGAGCGAGACCACCGATTCCGCCCCGGCCGATGCGCCAGCCCGTCCCGACCCTCCACCGCTCGCCGCCCAGGAAGCACGCGGTGACGAAGCTGTATAACGGCGCGGGCCATCCGCTCGAACTGGGTTCGAGCCTGGGGCGCGGCGGCGAGGGGGCGGTCCACGAAATCGCCGGTCGGCCCGGCTTCGTCGCCAAGGTTTATCACCAGCCCCTCGGCGCCGACAAGGCGCTCAAACTGGACAGCATGGCCCGGCAGGCCCATCCCAGCCTGCTGGAGATCGCCGCCTGGCCGGTGGACGTGTTGCGGCTCCAGCCCGGCGGCCCGACGCAGGGTTTCGTCATGCCTCGGGTCAACGGCTACCGGGAAATTCACAGCCTCTACGGCCCCGCGCACCGCAAGCAGGCGTTTCCCCAGGCCGACTGGTCGTTCCTGGTCCATGCCGCTCGCAACCTGGCCAGCGCCTTCGAGGCGATTCACGCCCGGGGCCACGTCATCGGCGACGTCAATCCCGGCAACGTGGTGGTTTCGTCCCAGGCGCTGGTCAAGCTGATCGACTGCGACTCGTTCCAGATCAGCGCCGGCGGCCGGCTGTTTCCCTGCGATGTCGGCGTGCCGCAGTTCACCGCGCCGGAATTGCAGGGTCAGTCGTTTCACGGGTTGCGGCGCAGCCCAGACCACGACGCCTTCGGCCTGGCTTTGTTGTGCTTCCATTTGCTGTTCATGGGCCGTCACCCCTTCGCCGGTCGTTACCAGGGCAAGGGCGACATGCCCATTGAACGCGCCATTCGAGAATGCCGCTTCGCCTTCGGCCGCCACGCCCTCACTCGGCAGATGGAGCCCCCACCGCACACCCTGCCGTTCGCCGTCCTGCCCGCCACGATCATCGACCTGTTCGAGCGGGCCTTCGCTCCGCCCAAACTCGCCCAGGGCCGCCCCAGCGCCCGCGACTGGCGGCGGGCGCTGGACCAGTTCGGCGCCGAACTGCGCGGCTGCGCCCGCAACGGCGCGCACAAATACCCGCGCGCCTTGCCGGAGTGTCCCTGGTGCGCGCTGGAACAGGCCAGCGGCGCCGTGTTCTTCGTGCTCCTGGAACGCTTTTCGGCGGACGATCCGGGTATCGGTCCCGGCTCCTTCGATCTGGAATCCGTCTGGAACCCAATCCAGGCCATCGCGCCGCCCCCCGACGAAGCGATGCCGACGCCCGCGCCTGGCGCCGGGGTTACTCCCACCCCGCTTCCAAACGGCTTGCGACGAATCCAGCGCGTCAACGCGCTCAAGGCGGTGGCCATCGGCGGCGCGGCATTGGCGGCGACGCTCGTCCGTGGGCGGTTGGTCTGGCTGTGGCTGCCGCTGGCGGCCGTGGCCTGGTCGCTGCTGCGGGACGATGCGGTCCGCCGCGAGATGCAACGGCGCCGGCTGGCGCTGTTCGCCGCGCGCCAGGAGTGGGTGGAACTGCGCGCCGCCTGGAGCCAACAGGCGACCGGGCACGCGTTCGCGGCCCGCTTGCAGGCCCTGACCGCCTTGCGCGACCGGCATCGCGCGCTGGCGGCCGAGTTGCAGCGGGACGCGCGGCGGATCGAAACCGATCAGCGCCAGATTCAGTTGCGGGCGTTCCTGGAAAGCCACTTCATCGACGCCGCCCAGATTCCCGGTATTCTCATCACCGACCAGATGGCGTTGGCTTCCTACGGCATCGAAACCGCCGCCGACATCACCGCCGAGGCGTTGAAAACCGTGCCCGGCTTCGGCCATCGGCTGGGCCACCAACGAGCGGCGGCGTTGCTGGGCTGGCGTCAGGCGCTGGAGCAGCGGTTCCGCTACGATCCCCGCCAAGGCGCAGACCCCGCCGCCCTCGCCCGCCTGCATCGACAATACGCTCAGGAGCGGGCGCGGATCGAACGGGAATTGCTGGCGGGACCCAACGAACTGACTAAACTCAAGGCGGAACTTCTCAAACAGCGCGCCCAGCTCAATATCGCCCTGATGCACCAGGCGATGCGGGAAGCGCAAGCCCAGGCCGATTTGCGGGTGTTCCCGCCGGGCCTGGACGCCCTCTGGCGGCGCCGTCGCGGTTAGGCGGCCCGTCACAGCCGGAGCATGGCCATGGGTAGACGCAACGAACACACGCGCGAGGAACTGCGAGAAATCGCGCTGCAAGCCGCCGAGCACCTGGTCGCCGAGCACGGCCTGGCCGGCCTGAGCACCCGCAAGGTGGTGGGCCACATCGGCTACACGGTCGGCAGTCTGTATATGGTGTTTCGCAATCTGGACGATTTGATCGTCCAGATGAACGAGCGAACGCTGGAAAGCCTGCAAGCCCGGTTGCTCGCCGCCATCGCCGATCAGCCGCCGGCCGCCGCCATTCAAGCGCTGGCGCAGACTTACATCACCTTCGCCCTGACCGAAACCCACCGCTGGCTGGCCATTTACCAGCACCGGATGCCGGAGGGTCAACCCGTGCCCGAGTCCCTCACCGATAAGGTGGCGGGCATGTTCGCGTTGGCGCAGCAACAACTGGCGCGGCTCTGTCCCCGGCGGTCTCCGGAGGATATCGCCCTGGCCGCCCGGGCCCTGTGGAGCGGGGTTCACGGCATCTGCATCCTGGGTTTCGACCAGAAGCTGGAAATGGCGGGGGGGCGACCCATCCAGGACGTAACCCGTTCGCTGCTGGATCATTACCTGGCCGGGTTCACGCAAAGCCCATATGAAATTTAAATATTTTTAAAACAGATCATTATTCGAATATACCGTGTAGCCGCTCAGACCTCTCTCGCCCCGCGCGGCGATGGGTTTCGCTGCGCTCTACCCATCCCACAACCTCCCGCCACGCGCGGCGATGGGTTTCGCTACGCTCTACCCATCCTACAACCTCTCGCCCCGCGCGGCGGGCGATGGGTCTCGCTTCGCCTACAACCTCCTGCCACGCGCGGTGATGGGTTTCGCTGCGCTCTACCCATCCTACAACCCATTATTTTTCGTAGGATGGGTAGAGCGCAGCGAAACCCATCAATACAGGGCGAAATCACCAGGGGATCCGAATGGTATGGCGGCTTCGGCGTCTTCCAATTCTTCCTTGCGCCGCCCATAACCGCATTGTTCGATCAGCTTGCGAGCGGCGGCGAGATCGGCCTGCGGGCTGGTCCACGGGTACGGCGTTGCGGCGTGGAACAGCCGGGCGCGATGCAGGAACCCGCCGAGCAGGGTCAAGGTGAGGGCGTGGCCTTTCACGTCTTCGACCAGCCTTTCGAATTCCTGCGCCGTGCCGCGCACGCCAAGCGTTTTGAGCAGACACACGCCGGCGGCGCGGGAGAGGCGGTGCAGCACCACTTCCGGCGCGGTGGTTTGCCGGAAAGCGTTGAGATCGGGCAACGTGCGGCGGGTGGTGACGAGGCACAAACCCCGGTTGTGTTGCGCCAGGCCCTTGAGCAGCGCGGCGATGCCTTGATCCCTGAGTTCGCCCGGCGTGGGCGAAGTGGGTGCGTATTGCAGCGGTTCGAGGCCGTCGAGAATGAGCAGGTTTTTCCGCTCGCCGACGACGCGGGCGAGACGCTGGCCTTTCTCGAACGCGCCGACGTTGCTGGCGGCAAATGCCTTGTCCGCGTCGTCGTCGAAGAAGGTCAGGGCTTCCTTGAGAAAAATGTCGGAAGACGCGGCCGATTGGTCGCGCGTGCCTTGGCTGTAGAAGCTCCACGCAAACGCGGCGGCGCAGCCGGGCCAGTCTTGGGCGGCGAGCGTGGCGGCCCAGTGAGCGACCAGCGAGGTTTTTCCTTCGCCGCCCAGCGCAACGAAGGTGAGGACGCGGGGGCGGTTCGGCTCGCCGCCTTGCGCCTTGGCCCAGGCGGCATCAAGGAGCTGGGTTTCGGCTTCGCGGCCGATCAAGTCGGCGGGGGCGTATTTGAGGAGGCGAGAAATGTCCCACCGCAAACCGTTCGGCGCGTTGGAAGCTGGACTCACCGGCGAACGCCGGCCGGATTCCGATGAGTCGGCTAAGGGCTGCCGCCGAAACTCGACGGTTTGCCAGTCAGGCGCGGCTTCCGCTTCAACGCGCCGACCGCGCCCGGCTCCACGCCGCCTTGGTTCAGCAGGGCGTCGTAGAGCGCCTGATAATTCGCTTTCGAGTCCAGCACGTAGTAGTTTTGCCCCCGCAGCGGTTCGGGAATGTGCGGCTCGTCGGCCCGGTCGAACAGCACCGGAATGAATTGGTTGGAGACGCTACGCGCATCGTAAAGCCCCTGTGTTATCAACGCGCCTTCCCAATCGACGCCCTTACCCTTGCCAGGCACTTCCTGGCCGCGAAAGCGCCGGTAGTAGGTTTCCGTGCAGACGCACAGCACGTGCGTGGCTGCGTCGAGACCGTTCAGCATCCAGCGCGGCCAGCCTTCGGGCGGGGAACCGTTCACGTAGCGATCCAGGATCGTGGCGACGCCGTCGGCCCGTAGTCGCTCGGACAAACCGAGCACCCGCTCGCGGTGTTCGTCGGAATCGTGGCTGTAGCTGATAAAAATATTGGGAGTGCTCATAAGCGGTTGACTTGGATCGGTTGACGGGGCACGGCGGCGTGGCTGTCTTGGGAAAAGTTTAGGTTACCTTGATCAGCCTGGTTTTACTGTGTCCGAATCCATGGATTTGATTATTCTTGATTCCACTTTGTCAGATTTACGTGATATAATTTTATAGTAGCGTGAAGGAAATAAAATACCTCCGATTGTCGGAAATCGCCGTCAAGGGGGAAAAACACCATGCTGCTTCAGGATGAACCGCTCCAGCGCCGCATCGGCGTCATCGGTCTGACCTTTATCGGCGTCACCACCACCATTGGCTCCGGCTGGCTGTTCGCCGCCTACCGCGCCGCTCAGATCGCCGGGCCAGCGGCCATCGTGTCCTGGCTGATCGGCGCGGCGGCGATGATGCTCATCGGCCTGTGCCTGGCCGAAGTCAGCGCCCGTCTGCCGGCTTCCGGCGGCCTGGGTCGCTACCTGGAATACACGCACGGTTCGCTGGCCAGCTTCATCATCGCCTGGATCAACTGGCTGGGTTTCGTGGCGGTGATCCCCTCGGAAGCCTCGGCCACGGTGGCGTATCTGGCGGACCAGCCCGCGCTGCATGGCCTGCTCGATTCGGCCACCCAGCAAATGACCCCGACCGGCCTGTTCGTGGCCAGCGGCTTCATGGTCGGCTATCTGCTGCTCAACTACTGGTCGCTCAAGCTGTTGCTGAGCACCACCACCGTCGTCACCCTGTTCAAGCTGATCACCCCGCTGCTCACCGCCGGACTGCTGTTGGCCGAACGCTTCCACCCGGAAAACTTCGGCGTCGGTTCCGCCGAATTCGCGCCCAACGGGTGGAACGCCGTGCTGACCGCCATCTCGGTCGGCGGCATCGTGTACACCTTCAACGGCTTTCAACAGACCGCCAACCTGGCCGGCGAGGCGATCGATCCCCGCCGCACGCTGCCCCGGTCGCTGTTCCTGACCTTCGCCATCTGTCTGCTGGTCTACCTGTGCCTGCAAGTCGCCTTCATCGGCGCGGTGGACCCCGTCCAAATCCAGGCCCACGGCTGGAAAGGATTGAACTTCGGTTCGCCGTTTCTCGACCTGGCCATGACCCTGAATCTGAATCTGGTCGTGCTGCTGATCTACGCCGACGCCGTGGTGTCGCCGACCGGTTCCGGCACGGTTTGCCTGACCGCCACCAGCCGCATGGCTTTGGGCATGAGCGAATCCGGCTACATGCCGATCTGGGCGCGGCGCGTGGACCCGCGCTATCAGAATCCGCGCCTGGCGCTGTTGCTGTGCTTCCTCATCGGGCTGGGCTTCCTCTGGCTGTTCCGGGGCTGGGGTTTTCTGGCCGGGATGATCGGCGTCATGCTGACCCTGACGTTCATCGCCGCGCCGGCCGCCGCCCTGGCGCTGCGCCGCTGGAGCCACGACGACGACGCGGTTCGGATGCCCGGCCTGCGCGGGGCCGCGCCCCTGAGTTTCGTGGTGATCACCCTGCTGCTGTACTGGTCGAGTTGGCCCAAGCCGGGGCAACTGCTGCTGCTGATCGCCGCCGGCCTGCCGATTTTCCTGTACTATCAACATCGCGCCGGCTGGCCCCACTGGCGCGACCAGTGGCGGGGCGGCGCCTGGTTGGTGAATTATCTGGTCGCCGTGGCCGGGCTGTCCTGGATCGGCGGCCGGGAGTTCAACGGCTTGGGGCTGTTGTCCGATGCGGGCTGGGACGAAGCGGCCGTCGCTCTGACCGGCCTGTTGTTCTACTTCTGGGCGGTGCGCGGCAGTTGGCCGACCCCGGCGCTGCGCCGCTCCATGGCGGATTCCTCCGCCACGCCAGGAGACTCGGCATGACCCCCCTGAATCCGCCCGATCCCGTTTGGCTGGCCACCGTCGCCGAACTTTGCACCCTGCCCGATCCCTATCGCCACGACGCGGCCAGCGACGAACTGTTCGTCCGTGCCATGCGGGAAATCTGCGCCTGGCATATCGCCCATTGTCCGTTCTATGCCCGCTTGACGGCGCTGCTGGGCTTCGCGCCGGAGCGGCTGGAAACCGTCGCCGACTGCGCCACGATTCCACCGATCCACGCCAATTTCTTCAAACAGCATGAAGTGCTGTCCATCGACCGCGCGGCCATCACCACACACCTGACTTCCTCCGGCACCACCGGCCAGAAATCGCAGATGTTCTTCGACGCCTGGACGCTCGGCGTCGGTCAGGCCATGGTGGCGCGCATCTTCGCCCGCTACGGCTGGCATACGCCGGACCGGCCGACCAACTATCTGATTTTCAACTACGAACCGGTGACCGGCAGCCAGGTGGGCACCGCCTTCACCAACCAGTTCCTGGCGCGCTTCGCGCCGGTCCACCGGGTCGCTTACGCCTTGCGCCACATCGGCGGCGGTCGGCACGAATACGATCCCTTCGGCTGTATCCGCGCCCTCCAGGACTACGCCGACGAAGGCCTGCCGGTGCGGCTGCTCGGCTTTCCCGCCTTCCTGCACGCCACCCTGGAGCGGATGCGGGCGCTGGAACTGGACAAGCCGCGTCTGAACCCCGCATCGCTGGTATTTTTCGGCGGCGGCTGGAAGAAGGACGCCCAGCGCGCCGTGCCCAAAACCGAGTTGTACGCGCTGATCGAGGACTGGCTGGGCATTCCCAATCTCCGCATCCGCGACGGCTACGGGGCGGTGGAATACAGCGTCCCCTCCATCGAATGCGACCGTCACCGGCTGCACGTCCCGGTCTACGCGCGGGTGTTCGCCCGCGACGTGGCGACGCTGGAACCGCTGGGGCCGGGCCAGACCGGCTTCCTGCACGCGGTTTCCCCCTACATCACCTCGGTCCCAGCCCACAGCGTCCTGATGGGCGACCTGATCCAATGGCGGCCGGGCGAGGACTGCGGCTGCGGCTTGCAGACCCCGTATTTTGAGTTGCTGGGCCGCGCCGGCACGGCCAAGAACCGCAGTTGCGCGATGGCCGCCGCCGAGCTGCTGAAATAGGAGGGAACGTCATGGCGCCCACTCATCTCTGGCGCGGCGACTGGATCGACGACCGCGAACTGACCGACCGGCTGCCCAACCTGGCCGCGACCCTGGCCGAGGACTGCCAACAACCCCTCGATCTACCCCGCCTGTACCGCGCCGGCGCCGCCCTGGCCGCCGAATTGACCCAACACGGTCCGCTGTATCGCGCGCTAACCGAGGAATTGACCCAAACCGGCGACGCGCCGGACGACGGCGCCGCGACCCTGGCGACCCTGGCGGAATTTCTACGCGCCGAAACTCTGGAATATCAGGTCTTGCGCGCCTTCGGCGATCCGGCGCCGTTCACCCCGCGCCGGATCGACCATGCCGACCATCGCTTCGAAGCCTGGGCGCCGCTCGGCGTGCTCGGCCACGTCACCCCGGCCAACGCGCGCGGCGTGGCGGCCATGAGCCTGATCGAAGGCTTGCTGGCCGGCAATATCAACCTGCTGAAAACCAGCCGCCGGGACGGTCTGTT
The DNA here is from genome assembly GCA_029624675.1 of Candidatus Contendibacter sp. Taxonomy (GTDB): domain Bacteria; phylum Pseudomonadota; class Gammaproteobacteria; order Competibacterales; family Competibacteraceae; genus Contendibacter. The sequence continues at coordinate 26,770 of JARSSP010000053.1, read as the reverse complement.
CACCCAGAAACTGCTGCGCGCCCTGGTGGAGCGGGAGCCGACCCTGAAGCCGTTCGTCTACGTGCTGCGGCTGTCCTCGCGCCAGCCCGAAGTCTTGAGCGCCCTGTTCGCGCTGTGCGATGGCGTGGCGGTCTGGGGCGGCGAGGACGCGGTCGCGGCGGTGCGCGCCATGACTCCACCGGCGGCGCGGCTGATCGAATGGGGCCACCGGATTTCCTTCGCCTACGTCGCGCGGGAATCGAGCGCCGATCCCGCCGCGCTGCGGGCGCTGGCCCACGATGTCTGCTGCATCGAACAGCAAGCCTGTTCCAGCCCGCAATGCCTGTATCTGGAAACCGCCGACCCCGCCGCGCTGCACGCCTTCGCCGAGCGGTTCGCGGCGGTGCTGGCCGAGGTCGCTCCCACGATCCCGCGCGGCCAACCCCCCGGTCCGCACGAGCAGGCCGAGATCACCACCACCCGCGAACTGTGCCGGCTGGATGGCGCCATCGACGGCAGCCGGGTCATCGAGGCGCCGGATCGGAGCTGGCGCTTGCTGGTCGAGCCGAAACCCGGCCTGCGCGCCTCGCCACTGTTCCGCACCCTCTGGATCAAGCCGTTGCCGATGGCCGCCATCGTCGCGACCCTGCGACCGCTGCGGGCCTGGTTGCAAACCGCCGGGCTGGCCTGCCCGCTGGAGCGGCTGGCCGAACTGAGCCGCGCCCTGCTGGCCGCGGGCGTCACCCGCATCGTCCGGCCCGGCGAACAGGTCGGCGGCTACTTCGGCGGCCCCCACGACGGGGTCTACAGCCTGCAACGCTACGCCCGGCGCGTTGCGCTGGAACTGCCGGCCAGTCTTCAGGGCATCACCAGCTTCGCCGAACTGGAAGCGCCGCCGCCCCTGCTGGCGGACGCCGCCGCCGCGCCGGTGATGGACAAGGCCGGGTTCCTGGCGTTGCCGACCGATGCCGCCGCCGCCCAGCTTTACTTCAAGAGCGGCGGCAGTTCCGGCGATCCCAAGGTGTCGGTGTTCAGCCACGCCGACTATGCCCGGCAAATGCGTGCCGCCGGCGATGGGCTGTACGCCGCCGGTCTCGATCCGGTCCGCGACCGCTGCATGAACCTGTTTTTCGCCGGCCACCTGTACGGCGGCTTCATCAGTTTCTGGAGCGCCCTGGAGCAGTTGCGGGCCGTGCAACTGCCGATGACCGCCATCGACGATCTGGCCGAAGTGGCGGCCATCATCGAACGCTTCCAGGTCGATACCCTGCTGGGTATGCCGTTCTACCTGGTGAAGCTGTTCCACGAACAGGGCGAACGGCTGCAGCGCTATGGCGGGGTGCGCAAGATCTTCTACGGTGGCGAACATTTTCCACCCGTCGAACGGGCGCGGCTGCATCGGGAATTTGGCGTGGCCATCATCCGCTCCGCCGCCTATGGCAGCAACGACGCCGGACCGATGGGCTACCAGTGCCCGCATTGCGCGGGCGGCGTCCATCACCTGCTGAGCACTCAGCACCTGGAGATTCTGGCCCTCGACGCCGACCGTCCGGTCGCGGCGGACGAAGTGGGGCGGCTGGTGGTCACACCGCTGGCGCGGACCGCCCAGGCAATCCGCCGCTACGAAACCGGCGATCTGGGCCGCTGGGTGGCCGGCATCTGTCCCTGTGGCCGCCGCGCACCCCGCTTCGAGTTGCTGGGTCGCCACGGCGATATCTTCCGCGCGCCCTATTTCTTCAGCTACGCGACGTTCGCCGCTATCCTGGCCGAGCAGGCCGGCTACGACGGCGCAATCCAGATCGTGCTGACCCAGGGCGAGGGCCGGTCGCGCATCACGTTGCGCCTGTCCGACCGGACCGCCCTGGAGGCCAGCCAGGCCCGCGCGTTGGTGCTGGCTCATTACCACGACCTGCGCGAGTTCGTGGTGGAGCGCGGCCTGACCGAATTCAGCGTGGAGCGGTTGCCGCTGGCGCGATTCATCGCGACCCCGACCAGCGGCAAGCTTCAGCATGTCGTCGATCTGCGCCAGGAGCGCCCGTCATGATCGCCTACGAACTCGAAACCATCGTCGCCCTGGCGCGGTCCCGGTCGCCCTACTACCGCGCGCTCCATGCCGGTTTGCCGGAGAGCGGCTGGACGCTGACCGATCTGCCGCCGGTGGACAGCAAGACCTTCTGGGAAGCGGCGGAAACCGGCGCGGTGCTGACCGGCCGGATGACCGATGGCACGGCGTTCAAGAGCGGCGGCACCACCGGCAAACCCAAATTCTCCATTTTCCGCGCCAGCGAATGGGACACCCTGTGCGAAGGGTTCGGGCGGGGCATGGCGGCGGGTGGCCTGCGCCCTGGCGAGCGGCTGGCCAATCTGTTCTACGCCGGCGACCTGTACGCCTCGTTCCTGTTCATCACGTATTCCCTGGAGCGTTCCGGCGTGCCGGTCGTGCATTTCCCGTTGGCCGGGCGGGTGGACGCCGACATGTTGCGGCACACCGTCGCCCATTTCGCGGTGGAAACCCTGGCCGGCGTGCCGACCACCTTGCTGGGCCTGGCCGCCACGCTGGCGCGCGAAGAGGTAACGCTGCCCTCGGTGCGACGCATCCTGTTCGGCGGTGAAACCCTCTACCCCGACCAGGCGGTCACGCTGCGGCGGGTATTTCCCAACGCCGGCATCGCCTCCATCGGCTACGCCAGTGTCGATGCCGGTCTGCTCGGTTACGCCAGTCCCGATTGCGGCTGGAACGAACACCGGGTGTTTGGCGCGGCGACCCTGCTGGAAATCGTCGACGAGGGCAATGGCCGGCCGATCACCGAACCAGGCCAACCTGGCAAGGTCCTGATCACCAATCTGACCCGGCTGCTGATGCCGATCATTCGCTATCCGGCCGGCGACCGAGCGGAATGGGTCGAACCGGCGGGAATGGCCGACCGCAAGTTCCGCCTGCTGGGCCGTTCCGAGGAAGGGGCGCGCGTCGGGGTAGTGTCGCTGTACTACGAGGACGTACACGCCGTGCTGGCGCCTTATCAGACCGAATTGAACGCCAGCGGTTTTCAGTTGCTGATCCGCCATTATGACCAGCGGGACGAATTGACCGTGCGGGTCGCCGCGTCCCCGCCCGCCGAGGCGCAAACCACCTGGAGCGAACGGCTGATCGAAGCTTTGTACGCCGCCCGGCCCATGCTGCGCGAGGAGCAACGGCGCGGCGCGATTCATCCGCCGCGGTTCGAGTGGACCGATGCCCGTCTACTGGAAATCAACCCGCGCACCGGCAAGCTCAAACCCATCGTCGACCAGCGGATGACAGGTTAAGCCATGGCAACGGCCAACCTCAGCCGACTGATCGTCCCGGCGCGACCGCGTTCCATTCCGCTGGTCCGCGCTCACGCCCGCGTCGTCGCCCAGGAAAGCGGCTTCGACCCGTCCGCCTGCCGCGCCATCGAATTGGGGACCGAGGAAGCGGTCGCCCAGTTCATCGGGCTGGCCGACGACGAAACCGCCACCCTGGAACTGGTGTGCGAGCCGGAGGCCACCCGGTTGATCCTGCGCCTGCGCCACCACGGGTCGCCGCTGGATTGCTCCCGCTGGCCCGAGTACGACCCGGACCAGCCGGAAACCCATCTGGACGGCCTGAGCGCCTACCTGATGCGGCGCGCGTTCGACGAAGCCTGCTGGCGCAATCTGGGCAAGGGAGGCCAGGAGTGGCAACTGGTCAAGTATCTAGCCACGCCGCGGGTGGGCGCGGAGCCGCCGCCCGTCGCGCCCGCCGCGCCGGCGGCGACCCCGGCCTTCGCCATTCGCCGCCTGCAAGCCGACGACGCCCTGGCGGTCTCCCGCTGCATCCATGCCTGCTACGGCTATTCCTACGTCTACGACTTCGTTTACTACCCGGACCGGCTGGCGGCGATGAACGCCAGCGGCGAACTGATCTCGGCGGTGGCGGTCGCGGCGGACGGCGAGGTGCTCGGTCACGCCGCCCTGATTCGCTCCGACCCCACGGCGCGCACGGGCGAACTGGGCGTCGCCGCCGTCTCGCCTCGTTACCGAAGCGGCGGCGTCGCCCACCAGTTGAGCGCATGGCTGCTGGACTGGGCGGCGCGGCAGGGTTGGCACGGCGTCAACGCCAACGCGGTCACCTCGCATCCCTTCAGCCAGCACCTTTGCGCCCGGCTGGATTTCCGTCCCTGCGGCCTGTTGCTGGGGCTGGCGCCGGCCAGTCTGTCGTTTCATGGCATCGCCGACCGACTGCGGCAACGGGAAAGTTGCGTGCTGGCGTATCGCGCCCTGCAACCCGCGCCGGCCCGAACCCTTTATCCACCGTTGCGTTACCAGAACCTGCTGACCCGGATTTACGGTCGGCTCGACCGTCCGATGTCGTTCGCGCCAGGCCAGGCCCCCGCCACCGCGATCAGCCGCTGGGAAACCACCGCCAAGGCGTATCTTGGAACCGCGATCCTCACCCTGCATCAGTCAGGCCAGGACGCGGCGCGCGTCGTGGCCGGGCAGTTGCTGGAACTCCGCCGCCAAGGCATGGAATGCGTGTTGCTGTATCTGAATCTGGGCGATCCGGCCTTGCCGGATTTCGCTCCCGACTGGGAGCGGCTGGGCTTTCACTTCGCCGGGGTGCTGCCCGGTGGGGATGAGGGCGACTGGCTAATTCTCAATCATCCGCTGCAACAGGCATTCGATTACGAGCGGCTGGTGCTGGCCGACGATTGGAGCCACGAACTGCTGGCCGCCATCGAGGCGGAAGACCCGGTGCTGCAAGCGCTGGCGGGACGCGGTTGACCGTTTCATCGCCCGTCCTGTCCAAGGAACGGGATGCGCCCCACCGGGCGTTCTGGGTGGTTTCCAAAGGTTCGCCCATCCGCTTGTCATGGATAGGGAGGCGCATCCCAAAATCCTCGTTCCTCGACCCGAGACGTAGCCATGAATCGACATCCGACCCACCGCGCGGCCCCCTGGCTCGCCGCGATGCTGTTCGTCTTCGGCACCGCGCCGCTCTTCCCGGTACTGGCTCACGAAGGCGAGGACCATGGCGCGTCCGGCTCCGTCGAGATTGCCATTCCGGGCGAGACTCTTCTGACGATGAGCGGCGGCGGCGCGCTGTTCGAGGCCGTTTTGAAACACCGCCCTTTCGCGCCGGGGGACCCGGTGGCGGTGACGCTCTACCTAGTCTCGCTGGAAACCAATCGCCCGGTTGCCGACGCCACCGTCAGCGCGAGCCTTTCCGAGGGCGACCGAAGCACGAGCGTGGCGTTCGCGCCGAAACCCGGCGGGCCGGTTGGCGCGTACAGCGCCACCGTCACCCCCACGACCGCCGCGCCGATGTCGTGGCTGTTCGACGTAACGGCGGGCGGTGACACGGACCTGATCGGCCTGACTGGATTCCAGGCCAGCCCGCCCAAGTCCAACCTCGCCGTCGGTGATCCCTCCCTCCGCCGCGACGGAACGGCGTCTCTCCGACCGGCGGTCTTGGCCGCGGTCGGAGTTCCGCTGCTGATCGCCGCCTTCGCGGTGGGTCGCATGACCGCCCGCAAAGGAGTCGCCACGTGACTCGAAACCCGCTCGGCCTGCTGATCGCCTCGGTCTTGGTGGTCGCCGCGCCGCTCGCTCAAGCTCACGAGGGCGAGGACCATTCCGGCGCCGGTTTGGCGACCGCCCCGCCCGCCTTGCTCACCACCCCTCTCCACGTCCCCATCGAGACGCAATTGCTGGCCCGGATCGAGACGACCCGCGCGCGGTTGGAAACCGTTCCCCGCACGCTCCGGGTCCTGGGCCGCACCCTCATCCGTTCCGAACGCGAGGCCATCGTGACGGCGCCACAGGAAGGTCGCCTGATCGCCGCCGGCGACTACAAGATCCCCGCCCTCGGCGAGCGGGTGAAGCGGGATCAAGTCATCGCCATCGTCGAGGAATCCATCGCGGCGCCCGATCTCGTCACGATCGCGACCGAGCGCGCCCGCGCCGCCAGCGATTTGCGGCAGGCCGAGGCGAGTCTGGCGCTCGCCCAGCGCGAGTACGACCGCCTGACCAAGCTGGCGGGCGTGGCCACGGACAAGGACATCACCGCCGCTCGCAACGCCCTGGAGGTGGCCAAGGCTAGGCGCGATGGCTTTGTCGAGCAGGTGGCGCTGCTCGATTCCGCCTCGACCACGGGGATTCTCGCCCAGAAACTCCGAATCATTCGGGCGCCGCTCGACGGCACGATCGCGCGAACGCACGTCACCCTTGGCGAGAACGTCAGCCGCGACAAGCCCTTATTCCAGATTGTCGACACGTTCGAGCTGCTGGTCGAGGCCAGCGTCTTTGAGACCGACGTCGCCGCGATCCTGGCCGCCCAGCGGGCGTCCTTCACCGTGGAAGCGTTTCCCGGCGAGTCGTTCCCCGCCCGCCTCGTCTCGCGCGGGGCCGTCGTCGACGAACGGACGCGCGCCCTGCCGGTGCTCTTCGCCGTGCCCAACGCCGCGGGCCGCCTCTTCGGCGGGATGTTCGGGCGCGTCTACATCGAAACCGGGGCCGAGATATCGGGAATCGCAGTGCCCAAATCGGCGCTGGTCGACCTGGACGGTCAGCCCGTGGTCTATGTGAAGACCGGCGGCGAGCGGTTCACCGCGCGTCCCGTGCGGATTCTGGAACGCCTGAGCGACCGTCTGCTACTGGCCAACGACGGAACGCTCAAACCCGACGACCGCGTCGTCTTCCAGGGAACCTATCAGGTCCGCCTGTCCAAGCCCTTGCCGGCGGCGGGCGACTCGTCGGTCCGTTGACCTGTCCAACCCTATCGATCACCACCCTTCAACTCCCTCCAACCGATGCGCTCGACTTGACCTTCCAGGAGATTCCCATGAAATTCCGACGTTCCACCGCCGCCCTGCTCGTCTTGGCCTGGCTGGCCGCCGTCGTCGCCAACGCCCCATCGAGTGCCGCCGAAAGCCACGACCACGGCGCGCACGGCGCGGCCAGCCCGACCACCATCGGCGCTTCCATCGCGCCGGCCAGCGGATTGAAAGTCGGCGAACCGGCAACGTTTACACTGTCGCTCGTCGCCAAGGACGGCAAGCCAATCACCCTGGCCGATCTACAGGTAGCGCATACCGAGAAAGTCCATTTGCTCATCGTCGATCCGAGCCTGAGTGACTACCACCACGCGCATCCGAAGCCTGGGCCGACGCCGGGAACCTACACCTTCCCCCTCACCCCCGGTAAAGCGGGTGAATACAAAGTCTTCGCCGATCTGCTGCCGGTCGCCACCAACCAGCAGGAATACGCCGTGACCGGCTTCACGGTGGCGGGTACGCCGACGGCGGTCGATAAAGCCGTCAATCGGACCACGACCGTGGCGGGTTACCGGTTCGATTTGAAATTCGCGGAAGAGCCGCCCGCCGCCGGTCATCCCCACAAGGCTTGGTTGACCGTGACCGGCCCGGACGGAAAACCGTTCGCCCAGTTGGAACCGATCATGGGCGCGTTCGCGCACATCGTCGGTTTCAGCGAGGACCGGGCCGAAATCGCCCATATTCATCCGCTGGGCAAGGAGCCGGAGACGGCGGCGGAACGCGGCGGGCCGACCCTGGAATTCCAAACCGACTTCACCACCGGCGGCTATAAAAAACTGTTCGCCCAGGTGCAAATCGGTGGGCGGCCCGTGTTCGCTCCCTTCGGCGTCGAGGTGACGCCCGCTCAAGCGGGCAAGGCCGCGTCCGCCACCGGTCACGAGCAACATCACGGGCACGACGAGCCGGTCGCGATCCCGGCGACCGTCGCCGACATCCTGGTTGCCGTCGACCGGCGCGTCGCGGCCATCGACCGGGCCATCGCGGGGGGCAGCTTGGCCAAGGTCCACGGCGAAGCCTTCGCCGCCCGCGATCTGCTGGCCGCGCTGCCGGAGAAAGTCGCCGGCCTCAATCCAGAGGAAGCCAAGGCGCTCGACGCCGCCATCGGCCGCATCCGCCAGCAAGCGGCATTGCTCGACAAGTTCGGTGACGCCGGCGACGCCACCCAGACCCGCGCCGTTCTCGCCCGGTTCAAGACCGAGATCGCCGGCATCCGGCAACAGGTCGTGGGGAAACCGAGCCGCTGACGCGCCGAAGCCGCCGCCCCGTCCAGCCCGTTCACTCACCGATCCCGTCGCCCCGCTTACGAGAGGCTGGGAACCACAAGGTCATGCTCAAGCGACTCATCCTTTTCTCGATCGAGAACCGCCTCTTCGTGCTGGCGGCGGCGTTCGCGCTCACGCTCTTTGGTCTCCACGAGATGGCGAAGCTGCCAGTGGATGTGCTGCCCGATCTTAACCGGCCGCAAGTGACGGTGCTGACCGAGGCCGAAGGCTTGGCGCCCGAGGAAGTGGAAACCCTGGTTACCTTTCCCATCGAGACCGCCCTGAATGGCTCCACCGGCGTGCAGCGAGTCCGGTCGGTGTCCGCCGTCGGCCTGTCCATCGTCTTCGTGGAATTCGACTGGGGCAAGGATATTTATCTGGCGCGACAACTGGTCGGCGAGAAGCTCGCCGCCACCCGCGACCGTCTGCCCGCCGGCATCGAGCCGCGCATGGGACCGATCTCGTCGATCATGGGCGAAATCATGCTCATCGGCCTCAAAAGCAAGAACGTCCCGCCGGTGCAACTGCGCCTGCTGGCCGACTGGACGGTGCGCCCACGCCTGCTGTCGATCCCCGGCGTGGCCAACGCCATCCCCATCGGCGGTGGCCGGATGCAGTATCAGGTGCAGGTCGATGCGGAGAAGCTTCGCGCCTACGACCTGACCCTGGAAGAGGTCGAGCGCGCCGTCGCCAACGCCAACGAAAACAGCACCGGCGGCTTCATCGAGAAGCAAAGCCAGGAATACCTGGTCCGCAACATCGGGCGGGTTCGGAACGTCGCGGAATTCGCCGACGCGGTGGTGACGACGCGCGGCGGTACGCCAATCACCGTGGGCAACGTGGCGCGGGTGCTGGAAGGCATCCAGGTCAAGCGTGGCGATGCCTCCATCAACGCGGAACCCGGCGTCATCGTCATGGTGTCGAAGCAGCCGGGGCAGGATACGGTGGCGCTGACCCGGACCATCGAAAAAGCCATGGCCGAGATTCGAGCCGCGCTGCCGCCGGGGGTGGAGCTGGACGACGACGTGTTCCGCCAGCAGCATTTCATCGAGGCCAGTATCCATAACGTGATCGAGGTGATGCGCGACGCCGCCATCCTGGTCGCCGTCGTGCTCGTCCTGTTCCTGCTCAATGCCCGGACCACGCTCATTTCGCTGGTCGCGATTCCGCTCTCGTTCATCGTCACCTTCATCGTCTTCAAATTCGCCGGCATCGGCATCAACACCATGACCCTGGGCGGTTTGGCCATCGCCATCGGCGAACTGGTGGACGATTCGATCATCGACATCGAAAACGTCTTTCGCCGCTTGCGCGAGAACGCGGCTCGCCCAGTCGAACAGCGGCTCAACCCTCTGCGCGTCATCTACGACGCCTCGAACGAAGTCCGCTCCACGCTGGTCTACGCGACCATCCTGATGGTGATCGTCTTCGTCCCGCTGTTCCAGTTGAGCGGCATCGAGGGGCGCATCTTCGCGCCGATGGGCATCGCCTACATCGTGTCGGTGCTCGCCTCGCTGGTCGTCTCCCTGACCGTGACCCCGGCCCTGGCGGCGGTGCTGCTGAGTCGCTATTTCGACGGCGTGCGCGCCCGGTTCGAAGCGCGGGGCCTGATCTTTCGCGGTGGCGAGGAAGCCGATTCGTGGATCGTGCGCCAGCTCAAGGCCATCGACCGGGTCCAGCTTGGCTTCACGCTCCGTCATCCCACCCTGGTCATGGGCGCGTTCTATGGGCTGGCGCTGGTCGCCCTCGCGGCGGTGACGCAACTGGGTCGCGAGTTTCTCCCGCCGTTCAACGAAGGCACCATCACCGTCACCCTGATCGCCGCGCCGGGCACCTCGCTATCGGAAAGCAACCGCATCGGCGCGCTGGCGGAGAAGGAGTTGCTGGCCATCGGCGAAGTGGCGCTGGTCAGCCGTCGCACCGGCCGCGCGGAACTGGACGAGCACGCCGAAGGGGTGCACTCGTCGGAATTGGAGGTCGACTTCAAGCCCGGCGGTCGGCCGCAACCGGCGGTGCTCGCCGAGATCCGCGAGCGGCTCGGCCGCTTCCCCGGCATGGTCGTCAACGTCGGCCAGCCCATCTCGCACCGGCTCGACCACCTGCTGTCCGGCGTCAACGCCCAAATCGCCGTCAAGGTGTTCGGCGACGATCTGGCGACGCTGCGCGCCAAGGCCGAGGAAGTGCGCGCGGCGATGGCGACGGTGCCCGGCGTGACCGACCTATTCGTCGAGAAGCAGGTGCTCATCCCCCAAATCCGCATCCAGATCCATCGCGACGCCGCCAAGACCTACGGCATCCAGGTCGGCGATCTGGCGCGAACGCTCGAAGCCGCCCTGTACGGCAAGACCGTCACCGAAGTGCTGGACGGCCAGAAGACCTATGCCGTGGTGGTCAAGCTGAACGACGAGTATCGTGGCGACGAGCAGACCCTGGCCGACATGCTGATCGATACGCCGACCGGCGCCAAGGTGCCGCTGCGCGCCGTCGCCGACGTGATCGTGGGCGCGGGGCCGAATCAGATTCTGCGCGAGAACGGCCAGCGCCGCATCGTGATTCAGGCCAACGTCGCCGGCCGCGACCTCGGCGGGACCATCGCCGATCTTCGGGATGTCGTCGGGGCGCGGGTCCAACTGCCCACCGGCTATTTCATCACCTACGGCGGCCAGTTCGAGGCCCAGCAGCAGGCCACCCGCGTCATCGGTCTGTTGTCGATGGTGTCCCTGCTGTTGATGTACGTCATTCTCTATAACCACTTCCGGTCGCACCGGATCGTGCTCTGCATCCTGATGAACATTCCCCAGGCGGCGGTCGGCGCGGTCGCGGTGATCGGGTTCACGACCGGGGTCTTTTCCATCGCCAGCCTGATGGGGTTCATAACCCTGACCGGCATTTCGCTGCGAAACGGCATCATGATGATCAACCATTACCTCCACCTGATGCGGCATGAAGGCGAAACCTTTTCCAAGGCGATGATTATCCGGGGTTCCCTTGAGCGGCTGGTGCCGGTGCTGATGACGACGACCACGGCGGTACTGGGCCTGATTCCGCTGGCCATCGCCGCCGGCGAGCCGGGCAAGGAAATCCTTCAACCCATGGCCATAGTCATGCTCGCCGGCCTGGTGACCTCGACCCTGCTCGACCTCGTCTACACCCCGGCGTTCTTCTGGCGCTGGTGCGGCCCGGTCGCGGAACGGCTGGTCAAGGATGGCGAGGCGCGGTCGATCGCCCCTTGAAGGCGGCGAGGCGTTCAATTCGGTTTTTCCAAAGTAGTGCGTCGGCGTCGCCCAGGTTCAGCGGATGGCGCCCTTGACCGGCGACCGGAAAACCCTGGCCGCCAACAACGCCTGGGTGAGCCGTTGCGGTTCGTCGGTGCCCAGCCGCAGACGCTGGCCCGAGGTCAGCGTGATCTCGACCGCGTCCCAGCCCGATACGTTGTATAACCAGCCGCGCGCGGTGTGATGGATACCCCAACCGTCGGCCCAGGTGGTGCGAACCGGTCGCGCCTCCACGATCTCCGCCAAGGGAACGCGCTTGTGAATCAGGCCGATCCCGAATCGAAACCGCAGATGCGACTCGTCGATCTCGACGGTGAGCGTCCCTAACAGCATCAGGAACACCCCCATCAGCACCGGCCCCAGCACCGTCAACGCCGACGGCCCGGTCAGCAACTCCGCGCCGGCGGCAACGGCCGACAGCGACAGCAGAATCCCCGCCACGACGGCGCCGAACTGGGTATGGTGGTAGTAACGCAGGCGCATTCCGGGAACCCCTCAACTCGCATCAAGGCCCAAGTTCCACCGGCCGGGCGGTCGCCAGTTCATGCCGCGCCGCCCATTGCGCGATGTCTTCGCGCTTGATGGCGGCGGCCATCAGGTCGGGGAACAAATCCGGCGTACAGGCGAAGCTGGGAACATCCAGCAGCGCCAGACGAGCCGCCAGGTCGCGATCGTAAGCCGGCGCGCCGCTGTCGGACAGCGCCAGCAGCGCGATGAACTGGACCCCGCTCTGCACCAGGTCGTTGGCGCGGCGCAGCAGGTTTTCCGCCACGCCGCCCTCAAACAGATCGGAGATCAGCACCAGGATGGTATTGGCCGGATCGTGGATGAGGCCCTGGCAATAACCGACCGCCCGGTTGATGTCGGTGCCGCCGCCCAGTTGCACGCCGAACAGCAACTCCACCGGGTCGTCCAACTGCTCGGTCAGGTCCACGACCGCCGTATCGAACACCACGAGATGGGTCTTGACCGCCGGCAGGGAAGCCATCACCGCGCCGCAGATGCTCGAATACACCACCGAGGCGGCCATGGACCCACTCTGATCGATGCACAGAATGACCTGCCGTTGGGTGCGCTGGCGCTTGCGACCGAAGCCGATGCGCGTCTCCGGGACGATGGTCTGGTAATCGGCCTGGTAGTGGCGCAGGTTGGCGCGGATGGTGCGCGGCCAGTCCATCTCGGCGAAACGCGGGCGGCGGTTGCGCTCGGCGCGGTTCAGGGCGCCGGCGATGGCCGACCGCAGCGGTTCCTGCAAGCGGCGCATCATTTCGTCCACCACCTTGCGCACCACCAACCGCGCCGTTTCCTTGGTGGACGCCGGGATCACCCCGCGCAAGGCGATCAAATTGGCCACCAGATGCACGTCCGGCTCGACCGCTTCCAGCAGTTCCGGCTCCAGCAACAACTGGCGCAGATTCAGCCGCTCCAAAGCATCCTTCTGCATGACGCGCACCACCGTGCTGGGGAAATACTGGCGAATGTCCCCCAGCCAGCGCGCCACGTTGGGGCGCGACGAGCCGGTCCCGCCCTTGCGCGGACCCATGCGCGTCAGATCGTCGCCATCCTCGGCGCCGGGATCGTACAGCGACGCCAGCGCCCGGTCGATCGCAAGATCGATACCCGCCAGCGCACAGCCGGTTCCTTCCGCCTGGTTACCGCCGAGCAGCAACCGCCAGCGGCGTAGCCGTTCCTCGGCGGAAATGGAGTGCATGGCATTCACGATGGTTGCTCCGGCCCAAGACCCAGTATCAAGCGTAGCACCGGAATCAATGGTTCGACGCGCGCCATGTCCCAGTCGTCCAGCCCGGCGGCCACCGTTCCCGCCGCCGTTGTCGGTCCCCCACCCTGCCGCACCCGTTCGCCGATCTGGCGACGCACCATCGGCGGGAAGGTCGAAAACGCGCGGCGCACCAGCGGCAACGTCTGGATGAAATGGTTGGCGCTCAGGCCGCCGACCCACTGATCGACCAGCCCAAACAGCGCCTCGTCGTGCACCAGCACCATGCCCCCGTCACTGAGGAAGCCTTCGAGCCAAGCGGCGGCGGCCTCGGGCGCGGCGGCTCGGCTGAGGGCGCGGCTCATCCGCGTGGCGGCGGCCTCCGCGTCGTGGCGCTCGTCAAGCAGGAGGCGGGCCGCTAGGCCGCTCACTCGTTCCGGGACGCCCGCCGCGTCCGCCGCTTGCCGGAGGGTGTTCAACCAGGCGTCCAGATGCTCTTGCCGATCCACCAGTTTGACCGCCGTATGCAGGCGACGGACGCGGCCCGCCATCTCGGCGGCGGCCTCGGCGTCGAGCGATTGACAAGCGGCGGCGAAGCCAATGCACACCCGAATCACCAAGCCGTCCAGCACATGCAAGACCTGGGCGGCGTCGGTCTGGCGCACGTCGCCGTAACGGGAAACCTGCGCCAGCGGCGGAATCGCGGCCATGAGCTGCGGAATGTCGCCAGTGAGCGCGGCGCGGTTCTCCAGTTCGCGCATCGCAACAGTCAGCGCGGCGGGCAGATCGGCCAGTAGCAATTGGCCGACTAGTTCGGTGAGCGCCGGCAGATCGCGGGCCTCGACCGCCGCCCGCTGGGCCAGGGCGGCGGCGGCTTCCGCGACGGTATTGCCGTAGGGGGCCGCTTCGATGACCGCCAGCGCTAATTCCGGTCGCCATTGCAGCGCCCAGGTTTCGCGGAAGGTGCCCTTGCCGCCGCGCGCGCCGCTCACTTCGCCCCACGTCACCCGCAGCAGGCGCAGCCGATGCAGGAACTGGCTGCGGGCGAGGTCGGTGTCCTTGCGCAAATCGAGTTCGAGGGTCTCGCGGCTGGCGCTGACCGCGAGACGCAGGGTTTTCCGGCGCTGTTCCAAATCGCGTTGCAGCGGCACGGTCGGGGCGCCCTCCGCCACCGCGCCGAAGCGACGGCCGATGATCAGATCGCGGCGGATCAGCCGCAGCGGCGCGTCCTCGCCGGTGGTGAGCACCGTGCGCGCCGCCTCCAGCAATTCGGCCAGTCCCGGCGCGGGCCGGTCGCGCACGGCGGCCAATGCCTCGGCCAGCCGCACGCATTCGATGACGTGCGCCGACGAGCAGTCGATTTCGGCCTCGCGCAATAGCCGGGCGACGCGGCTGAACCAGGCCACCGGCTCGGCCCGTCCGCCGCGCCGCCAGAGATGCTCGTACCAGGCGGGCGATTCCACGCCCGCGCCGTAGCCGCTTTCGGCGGCCAGCCGGTCGTAGGTCCACGGAATCCAGGTGGCCTCGATCTTCAGCTTCGGCAGTCCCTTGAGCAGGTCGTTGTCGGCGCTGGCGGCCGGCATTTGAGCCAGCGCCGGCACATGCCACGCCCCGCACACCACAGCGATGCGCGTCCGACCCTCCTTCCGCGCGGTCCGGATCACCCGGCGCATGGCCGCTTCGCGCAACGCCTCGCGCCGGGACTCGAACGGATCGGACAACGGCGACGCTTCGGCCCGCACCGCCGCCATCGCCTCCGCGATCGCCGCGAACAGTTCCGCGCCGTCTTGCCGCTGCTCGACCGTATGCTCCCACCATTCCTCGCCGCCACCGTAACCGGCCGCTCGCCCCAGCCAGCCCAACGGGTCGCGGCGCAACTCCGGGGCGTCGCTCAGGGCCTCGGTTTCAGTCGCGACGGCATCGAGTTGCGCTGGACTGTCCGGCGTCGGCGCCGCCGTTTCCTCTTCCCTGGCCAGGGCCAGCGCGTGAGTCTGCGGCAAATCCATGAACCGGGCCGACACGCCGTGATCGAGCGCGTAGCGCATGGCTTGCCATTCGGGGGAAAACTCGGCGAAGGGATAGAACACCGCGCGCTTCGGCTCCTCGGGCGCGTACAGGAGCAGCGCCACCGGCGGTTCCATCCCGTCCGCCCCGGCCAGCGCCAGCAGGCCATCAGCCTCGGGCGGCCCTTCGATCAGCACGCAGTCCGGTTGGAGGTCTCGCAGGGCGCGGGTCAGGCTGCGGGCGCAGCCGGGGCCGTGGTGGCGGATACCGAAGAGATGGACGGGGTCGGCGGTGGACGGGGTCATTGACTCCAACTCGAAAAGATGAACAGGATCGCCAGGGCAATCGCGCTATAGCTTCGTAGCTTCGTAGGATGGGTAGAGCGCAGCGAAACCCATCCTCCCGCAAACGCCCCTATGCGTGGAAATCGCTTCGTAGGATGGGTAGAGCGCAGCGAAACCCATCCTCCCGCAAACGCCCCTAT
>JARSSP010000053.1:0-11116 GCA_029624675.1 Candidatus Contendibacter sp. | reverse complement strand
GCGTGGAAATCGCTTCGTAGGATGGGTAGAGCACAGCGAAACCCATCCTCCCGCAAACCCTATTCGACCTCCAAATCCGCAACCCCCGCACCCGCCCAATCCGCCGGATAGACCCCCCATCCAACATGGCGGTGAAACGACGAATAAGGCCACTCCACCACGCTTTTCACATGGCCGTGCTTGACCGGATTGTAGTGAATGTAATCCACGTGACGGCTGAAGTCCTCTTCATCACGAGTCGCATGTTCCCAGAATCGGCGTTGCCAGATGCCGCGTTCCCGCTTGCGGGCGCGACTGGTCGAAAGGGGTTCTCCGGTCTCCACCGCTCTGGAAAACGCCGATTTGAGCTGCCGCCAGCGTAAGCTGAAATCATGATCGCCCGCCGGCAGCGTCCAAAGGGTATGGAGATGATCGGGCAAAACCACAATCGCCTCGATGCGGAACGGATGCGCGGCGCGGACCCGCCGGAAAGCGTCCCGTAAAGCGCCGATATGCTCCGTCAGCAGGCGACGATCTCGCTTGGCCAGATTGACCGTGAAGAAATAGGTCCCTCCACTGACACGATGACGACGGTAGGCGGTCATGGTCGGCTTGAATTCACCTCGTATCGATGGGTTTCGTTCCTCAATCCATTCTGCAACCCATTGTTTTTCTTAGGATGGGTAGAGCGCAGCGAAACCCATCATTGAACGTAACCGCTCAAACCTCTCTCGTCCCGCACGGCGATGGGTTTCGCTGCGCTCTACCCATCCTACGATCCGGCGATCCCGTTGAATGATAGGTTTCGCTGCGCTCTACCCATCCTACAACTACTGTTGGACTACCTCACGGAAACAGTAGCCCCGCCAGTTGCGCGGCCTTGCCAAGCACCGCCACGATCCTTTCCCCCAGCCCCGTCGCTGTTTCCGCACCGCTCAGCAGTTCCTTCAAACTGCCCAGGCGACTTTTGACGATGGCGCCCTTGGGTGCGTCCTGCTCCACTTGCCGTTCGATCTGCTTGAAATCGCTTTCCACGATTTCGCCGATGTCGGCCGGGAGCTTGGCCTGTCGAAGCAAGCGCCCCAATTCGGCTACCAGCGCCCGAAGTTCCGCCAGACCGACATCTGGCGGGCCAGGAATGGTGTTGTACTGGTCATGTCCGACAAATGTTCCGCCGCCGGTGTTGACGTTGCCGCCGATGAAAGCGCCGCCGCCGGTGTCAATGCGGTCGCCGGTGATGATGGTGGCGCGGTCGACGCTGCCGCCGATCACCACGCCTCGCTCGCCGGCGGCTTGCGCGCCCCGTCCTTGAGCTATCGCCCCGCCACCGATCACGCTGGCCCTCGTCGTGGCGGCGGCGGCGCCCGCCAAGTCGTTCAATCGCGCGACTTCCTCGGGATCGACGGGGGGCAAGTCCAGCGGCAAGGGGGACTTCGCGCCGGCGGCGTAGTAGGCGACGACGAAATTGTCCGCCGCCTCCACGTCGACGATGGGCGTCTGCCGCTGACCGGACCATTGCGGTACTTTCTCCCGCGCGTGGAGCGCCAGATCGAGGGCGCGGACGTAGCCATCCTGGCGAGCTACCCCCTGCCCGCTCAGACTTTCGATGAGGGCACGGGTAAACAGGCTGTAGGGCGTGCCCGCCAGCGAAAATTCGTCGGCGCGGGACGAGGCGATGCGAATGCGCCCTTGACCTCGGGTGAACAGCGCTTCGGCTTCCGGCGGCAGCGGGGCCTTGGCGAAGGTCAGGCCGACCGCCTTGGTGCGCTCCGCCGTCAATCCCCCGGCGTGGCAGCAGTCCAGCAGGAGCAGTAACCGCTTGGCGGGAATGGCCGCCAGCCGGTCGGCCCACTCCCGGCCGCTGATCGCGGTTTGGTACAGCCGGGCCAAGTCGTAGCCGTGGGTCATCAGGTAATAGTTTTCCCCCACGGAGGAGGTCACCCGATAGCCGTGCCCGGAGTAATAGATCAGGACCGTGGCGTCGGCGACCGCCGGCGTCGCCAGTGCGTCCAGGGCGGCCAGCACGCGGTCGCGGGCAGCGTTACCTTCGGTCAACACCGCGACGTTCGCGGGGGGATATTGGCAGCGGGACGGGTCGGTCAGGATTTTGGTCAGCCCCTCGGCGTCGGTAACCGTGCTGGGTAAATCCGCGCCCACGCCGACCAGCAACGCTCGGTTGTTTGTGATCGAATTCATCGAACTCTCTCTCATGATCCACTCATGCCACCCGCCGGGGAAGGGGGCGGAGCCCCCTTCCCCGAACCCCTTCCCCCCAGAAATCAGCGGCTTCAGAAACCAGAAGCTCAGAACTCAGAATTCGCCAGGGAGACCACCACTCGAAATCCCAGGTCGATGGAGAAGCCGTCCGGGAGGTCCCCGTCGCGATACGCGGCGCGCGCGTCCTGACGGACGAAGTTCCAGGAGCCACCCCGCACGACGAAGGGGGCATTCGTATCTTCAAAGTTACGTCCATCGCGGGGATCGTAGGGATAAGGCCGATAACCACTCCGCGTCCATTCCCAAACGTTGCCGCTCAGATCATGCACGCCCGCCGCCGTGGCCCCCGTCGGATAGACGCCCACCGGCGACGGGCGCAACACCTGGCCCTCGGCGGTGTTGGCGCGGTCCGCCGCCCAGCGGCCACCCCACGGATAGCGGCTGCCCGCCGGGGTTTTGGCGGCTTTTTCCCACTGCGCCTCGGTCGGCAACCCCACGCGCTCACTCGCCACCAATGGCCGGGAACAGCAAGAACCCACCGCGCGCCAATGCGCTTCCAGCCAACGGCAGTAGGCCCACGCCTCGAACACGGTGATCCCCACAACCGGCTGGGACGGATTGTTGAGCTGTTGGTCATTCCAGTAGGCCGGTTGGTGCATGGCGCGTTCCGCCTGCTGTTTCGCCGCCAGCGCCTGGACTTCCGCCTCTTCCATTTCGATCAGCTTTTCCCATCGGGCTATCGTGTACGTGCTCCACCCTAGACGGCGAGGCAAGGCCGGGTCGGCTTTGACAGCCCGCCAAGTGTTCATCCAGTCTTCCACCACGCCGCTTGCCCATTCGCCGCGCCGCCAGCGCCGGGCGGCTTCGGTGGTCCACCAGCGGTCGTCCGCGTAGCCATCACCAGCGATGAAACAGGCGAATTCGGCGTTGGTCACGGGATACCGGCCGATGGCAAAGGCCGGCATCGGCACGCGATGGCGGGGCAATTCATTTCGCGCCGGAAAACCGCGCCGCCCCAGCCACCAGACTTCCCAGCGGCTGGAACCCATGCGCAACGGACCGGCGGGAATCGGCACCAGCGGCGGCAACAACACGCGCCGGCCGTCCACTTCGACGGCTTCGAAACGCGGATCGCCCAACTCCCCCAACGCTTCCCCGGCGGCCAGCCGCGCGCGCGGATGAACCTTCGGATCGCCCATCAGGCGCAATAAATCCTGTTGCACCGCGCCAGTGGTTGCGGCATCCAGCCCGCTGAGTTCTCGCAGGCATTGCGCCGCCAGCGTCGGGTTGACCCGGCGCACGGCGTCCACGAGCGCCGCTGGATCGGGCGCGAGACTTGCCGCAAACAAGGTCGGCTCTTCCCAGCCAGTGGGTGGCGGCGGCGGCAACGGTTCGTCGGGGCGCAGGGGGCCGGGATCGGGCATTTCGCCGGTCAGGCGCGGTTGAAGCCAGCACGCGCGCAAGTCCTCGTTGACCCGGAACCGGCGCAACAACGCCTGGCCGCAAAAATAGTCCTGCAACTGGTGATGGTAAAACCGGAGATATTCCTGCCCGTCGGCGGCCCGCTCGACATCCAGCAAGGTCGCCGCCAGCCCCAGGCGCACGATGGTCGCGGGCGGCGTCGCAACCGGGCCATCCGGGGTCGGGACTGCCAACGGCAGGCGTTGCAACGCCTCTTGGCGCGGCAGGCGGGTGCCCTCGCCCGAGCGGGCGGCCTGGACCGAGGGCTGCATCGTTTCGGCGAACGCGGCCAGGGCTTGGCGCAGCGCGGGTTCGCCCGGCCAGTCGGGGTGATTGCAGTGGCTTTCCCGCTTCAGCAGCGTCCTGACGAAACCATCGAACAGGGCGGCGCGATTGGCCGGCCAGCCGCCGTCCTTGGCGACCAAGAAAGCCAGCATGTTCAGGTAATAGGGGTTGCGCACCAGCTTGAGCAAGGGCGCGCCGTCCAGTTTGCGCCAAGTCGAGTCAGCTTGCTCCGGCGCCAGGTGGCGGCCCAGAAAATCCTGGATGCGCGGATCGTCCAGCGGTTCGATTTCCACCTGCGGCAGCCCCAGCGGTTCGCTGTAGTCGCGGCTGCGGCAGGTGAACAGCATCCGGTTGCCGGGCCATTCCGCCGCGAACCGCCGCCATTCGCCGGTGCGTTCCCGGTAGTCCCGTCCGTCGCGGGTCGGCATTTCGTTCAGGGCGTCGCACAGCAACAGCAGCTTGCCTTGACGCAGGCGTTCCGCCAGGTGCGGCGCGCCCACCACTTGCCGCCACTTGGCTTCAAGGAAAGCGTGGGGCGAGCGATAGTCGCGGTATTCCGCGAGCGGCAGCAGCAGGGGCATGACGCCAGTATCGTCAGTCAACCGCGCGCGGGCGGCGTCCAGCAACAGGCGGTATAGCGCGGTGGTCTTGCCCGCGCCGGGTTCGCCCAGCAGCGCCAGAGCAGGATGACGGGCGGTGGCTTCGGTGATGTCGTCCAGCCGGATGCGCCGGATCTGACGCTGAGCGCCTTCGCCGATGCTTTCCAGTTCGCTGAACTCGGGCTTGATGTCGAAACCCGGCGGGTGCTCGGCGGTGGTCAGCGTTCCGGCCAGCGGCACGAACTGCCGCGCCCAGCGGCCATAACGCGGGTTGACCTGCACGGCGGTCAGGTAGGCGGTCTCGTCGGCCTGGCGCGCCGCCGCCAGTAACAAGCTTTCTCCTGCTGCATCGGACAGGGTGACGGTCGGCGCGCTGGGGGCGGTGATCGTCAGCCGTCCGTGGGAGACATCCGGTTGCAAAACCGCCTGGGGATGGGCCAGCATCTCTCGCAAGCGCGCGAGCACGACCTCCAACTGCTCGGCGCTGTAGCCGTTCAAGACGATAATCTGGTCGCGGCCAATGAACGTTCCGCCGCGCGTGTCGACGGGGCCGCCAATGTGGGAGCCGCCCCCGGTGTCAATCGTATCCGGCATGATCTTGATCCTTGCGAGTTGCCCCCGCGCCGCGCCGATAGCCGACAGGACGCGGGGGCGGTTCCGTATTGGGCCGGCCGCCGCGAGGCGGGCGCGACCGGGGCCGGGCCGGGCTGGCTTTTTTCCCTGGCGCCGTCCCGCATCTCTCGATGTCGGGATCTGCCGGCCACTTGCAAAAAGCGATGGAGACCACCACTCGAAATCCCAGGTCGTTGTTGAAGTTGTCCGGGAGGTTCCTGTTGCGATACGCGGCGCGCGCGTTCTGTCGGTCGTTGTTCCAGGAGCCACCCCGCACGACGAAGGGGTGGTGGCGACCCGGCCCCACCGCGAAGTTTAGCCGGTTTGCTTGCCGCTTTGCGCCTTGCGCCAGCCGCCCAGCAACCGGCCGATTTCGTCCACCAGACGGGAGACGTGCTCGTACTGGTGGCGCTGCAACAGCTCCAGATCGTGGCAGAGGCGCAAATACAGGCGCAGCTTGGCCAGCGAGACGTCGGCCTGGCGCAGCAGGGCTTGCGGCTGCGGGCTGTAGGCGGCTTCCAGAATGTCTTCCTGAAACCGCAGCGCGGTACGCTGCACCGCCTCGGCCAGCACGAACCGCTGCGTGCGGGGAAACTTGATCGTGGCGGGGAGCAGCCAGCGCAGCAGGTCGTAGGTCTGGACGAACAGCGGCGATTCCTTCACGACGGACGACCGCCCGGCGGAGAGTGGCGGCTCAGCAAGGCTCGTCGCAAACCCCAGGTGTCGCCGTGCGCCGCGTGGGCGACCCAGCCCTGAATCTGGCGTCCCATCTGTTTCAAATCCATGTCGCCGCGCGCCACCGCCGCGCGCCACCGCCGCAGTCGGCGGCTAAAAGCCACGCCGTTGCGGCGGCGAAGCCGCCGGTGGGCCGGGTACAGCCGAAAGCCGAGAAACGGGATGCCGGCCGTCACCGGATAGACCGTGCTGGACCGTTCGTGCAGGGTCAGCCGCAATTCCGCCAGACACTCGCGCACGGCTTTTTTCCAAGCCCAGAGCGTGGGTTTGTCGTCGGCGAACAAGAGGAAGTCGTCCACGTAGCGCAGGTAGGCCGGACAACGCAGGACCCGCTTGACCAGTTGGTCCAGTTCGTTGAGGTAGACGTTGGCCCAGAACTGGCTGGTCAGGTTGCCGATGGGCAGGCCGCGCGGGCGGTTGATCGCGAACAGGTCGTCGCCGGGAAAGTAGACCATGGTGTACTCGTCGCGCAGGACGTCCGCGCCGTTGTCCAGGATGGCGTCGATCAGCCACAGCACGTCGGGATCGGCGATCGTGCGGGCGATGACGGCGCGCAGGCCGGCATGGTCCACGCTGGGGAAGAATTCCCGAACGTCGCACTGGAGCACGTAGCGGTAGCGTCGGGCGAACGCCTGGGCGCGATCCAGGGCGCGGTGCGTGCCTTTGCCGACTCGGTTAGCGTAGGAATCGCCGATGAAGGTGCGCTCGAACAGCGGTTCGATGATGTTGCATAGCGCATGATGCACCACCCGGTCGCGGAAAGGCGCGGCGGACACCAGGCGGCGCTTGGGGTCGCGGATGTAGAACGACTGGTAGGGGCCGGGGCGGTAGGTTTTAGCGCGCAATTCGCGTTGCAATTGCAATAGATGCTTCTCGCGCTCGAATTCGAAGCCGGCGACTTGGGATTGGCGGCGTTTGCCCGAGGCCGCCTTGCGGTAGGCGCATAGCAGATTCTGGAAATCGGTCAAGGCCGGATAGAGATCGCGATAGACTTTGCCCAATGCTTGCCACCCTCCTTGAAAAAAACCGCCGGGGAAGGGGGCTTCGCCCCCTTCCCCGAACCCCATCCCCCCAGAAATCAGCGTCTTAGAAATCAGCAACTCAGAATTCAGAATTCGCCAGGGAGACCACCACTCGAAATCCCAGGTCGAGGCCGAAGAAGATGTCCGGGAGGATCCTGTCGCGACACGCGGCGCGCGCGAGCAGTCGGTCGAGGTACCAGGAGCCACCCCGCACGACGAAGGGGGAATTTGCATCTTCAGGATTACGACCATCACGCGGATCGTAGGGATAATGGTAGTCGGGTCGACGGATGCTGGTCCGGCCCCACAGGCTGCCCGTCCATTCCCAGACGTTGCCGGCCAAGTCGTAAACACCATACGGACTTGCGCCCTTGGGAAACAGTCCCACCGGGCTGGTTTGACCCAATCCCGCCTCTTGGGTGTTGGCCCGATCTTCCTCCCAGTCGTTACCCCAGGGCCAGCGGCGTTCGTCGGGACCGCGCGCCGCTTTTTCCCATTCGGCTTCGTTCGGCAAACGGATGCGGGCGTTCTCCGCCAGCTTGCCCGCCTCCCGCAAGCACGTCGTCAGCCAGCGGCAGTACGCCACCGCCTCGTACCACGTTACCCCAACCACCGGGCGCGTGGCCGCTCCCCATTGCGGATCGTCCCACCAGAACGGCCGGTCGCGCCGCTCCGCCGGCCGCCTGGCCAGCCAGTCCGCGTAGCGCTTTTTAAAATCCTCATCGTCGAAGTCGATAACCGACAAATCCGCTTCGGCGCCCTGCCGCCAAGCCCAGCCGATGTCGGTCCACCACTTTTCCTGGTGGTAGCCCTTGGCCTCCACGAACGGCCGGTACTGGGCGTTGGTGATGAGGTAACGGCCGATCCGAAACGCCGGCAACTCCACCTGATGGGCCGGTTTCTCGTCGTCGTAAGCATCCTGGTCCTCTTCGGGACTCCCCATCGTGAACCAGCCAGCGGGAATGTCCACCCAGTCGAGATCGGGGATGTCCGTTCCCGGGATCACGCCGACGCCCGGCCGGGGATCACCCAACCGGCCCAGGATGTCGCCGGCCAAGACTCGTTCGCGAGTGGGCAACACCGTGCTGTGTAGCAACCGTACCTGCCAGTCGCGGACTCGCTGACGCTTGCGTTCGTGCCGCGCCTGCAAGGCGGGGTCAGGAGCCGCCAGTCCGGTCTCGTGCAGCACCTGCGCGGCCAGCAGCGCGCCCCATTGTGCCGCATTGTCCGGTTCAGGCGCCTCTTCGGCGGGCACATCGTCCTTGGTGCACAACTCCTCGACCAATTCCCAGATGGCGCTCGGGACCCCTTTCGAGCGCGCCGCCGCCAGCAGGGCAACCTCGCGCCAGCGGTTAGGCTCGGTTTTGGCCAGCCGGCTGAGCGTGTCGGGGAAATCGAAACGCGCCAAGTGACAGGCGGCCAAATACTCTTGAAACGAGCGATGGGGAAACTGGTATAGCCCCTCGCCGTGGGAGACCAGCAAACCGGCGCGGTCGCGCAGGTATTCCTCCAGTCGAGCGAACTTGGTGTCGGGCTGATCCTTGGCCGCCGCCATCAACGCCGCGATCAACTCACTTTGGCGGATATCGGCGGTGCCGACCAGCGTGGGCTGGTTGAGGTGCGCGGCGTAGGCCAGTTTGTCCAACTCGCGACGGATGCTCTCTCGGCTGGAATTCAACCATTCACTCAGGCTGGGCTGGTCGATGATCGGTTGGCCGCTCGCATCGCAGCGCAAATCGCGGCGCAACTTCAAGCCCTCCCACTCGTCGAGCAGCATGTCCACCGATTGCGAGTACAGTTCCTCGCGGTTCTCCGGCAACGAACCACCGCTCTTGGTTTGCAACCGCGCCATCAGGGTCAGCAAGAGCGGCCGTTCCGCCAACTCGCGCAGTTCGTCGCGCCGGGTAGCGCGCTTGAGCACTTCGGCGCGGGCCTGGGCGTCGGTTTCGGTCAAGCGGAACAGTTGCGCCATGTGGGCATACCAGGTTTCGACGAAGCGTTCGATCTGGCCGCGGGTGAACGGCAACAACTCCCGCTCGGCAAAGCCGTTCAGTTTCCAATCCTGGCGCTGGTAGGCGTAGGTCCGGCTGGTGACCAGGAAGCGGCAGTTCCGGTACATACCCGCGAACTCTTGCACGGCCTGTTTCACCTGTTGGCGCCGCCGCAAGGCGTCGGGAACTTCGTCCAGCCCGTCCAGGAGGATCAAGCCGCCCTGGCCCAGCAACTCGGCTTGCAGGTCGCCGGTATAACGCCGCAAGGAATCGGGCAATTGCTTGACGATAAAATCCCACAGCGTGTCGGCAGTGACGGGCACGCCAGCTGGTGGGAGATCGGCGGCGAAATCGCGCAGCACCACCCGCACCGGCAACGGTGCCCCGTGCGTCCAGCGCTGGGGCTTGGTTTTTTTGGGGGTATGCTCGTGCGGCTCAAACGGAATGGGCGTGCGCAGCAGCTTGAGGTTGGGGGTTGCGAGGCCGAGCCGTTCGCCGGCCAAGCACAGGGCGACGAAATTCAGGAAGGTGGTCTTGCCGCTGCCCGGCCCGCCCAGCAACACCAGATACCGTTCCTGATCCAGCGCCTCCAGAGCCGACTGCCGGGCGGCGGCGCGATCGGCCAGGACCCGCGTGGCGCTGCTCGCCGCCCTCAAGCGCGCCTCGCCCGCGTCACGGCCTTGGGTCAACAACGCGGTGTAGACCGACGACAGTTGGACCGGCTTTCCGCTGTCGCCAGCCAACAAGGGCAAGTCGTCAGCGCGCACGCTGAGCCATGCGAGGTAGGCGCGTCGCAAATCGCCCGCGCTGGCCCCGGACCGGGCCGCTTGATTCATGATGAGTTGGTACGTATCGCCAGTCGTGATATTGCCAATGACAGCCTCGGCAGCGACCCCACGCCGGCCAGCCGCTTTGGCCCGCTTGCCTTGCGCGACGGCGCCACTACCCCGGACCTTGGCCTTTTTATTGCCACGCGGTGGGTCTTTTGGCGACGAGGACCTATCGTCATTCATGGGGACGCCCCAATTTATGGTCGCGTCCGACAAACATTCCGCCACCCGTGCTGACGTTGCCGCTGATGTAGGCACCGCCCCCGGTATCCACGTTCGTCTGGGCGCCGGTATTGATATTGCCGGTGTGGTTGCCACCGATGGCCACGCCTCCCGCGCCGGCCGCCGTCGCGCCTGGTCCTTGCGCGATGGCGCCGCTGCCAGTGACGGTGGCTTGGTACGTGTTGCCACCGCCTGCGGCGGCATCACCTTTGTCGGACTCGAACTCGATGAAGCCGCTGGCGGCCAGCTTGTCGAGTTGCTGGTTGAAATGGTGTTTCAACGCGTCGATGTTCTGGTAAACGGTGACGAAATGCCCCAAGGTTTTCAGCTTTTTCTTGAACGCCAACAAGCTCATCAAGTCGTCTTCATCGATGCTGCCGGTGTTGATCGGCGCATCTTTGAAATAGGTGAAGATGAACGGCTTGTGGGTGGCCTGGAACTGGCCGAAGGCAGTCTCGAACTCCTCGGCGGTGTACTTTCCCACCTTGGTGAAGAACAGCATGACGAACAGGTCGCACTCGCGAATCGCCCGGTTGTACTCGTCTTGCAGCCGCGTTGGCGCCATCGCGTCGAGAAAGTCTTCCCACAACACCAGTTCCAGGAAGACGCCCTTGGCTATCCAATCCTTGTTCTTGCGATTGATGAAAATCTCGAATTCCCGCCGGTCTTCCTTCAGTTCGGAAGACGAGGCGAGGAAGATTCTTTGGGTCTGCATGGTGATAGCCTCCCGATGGGGTTCCGTTCTTGACACACATTCGTGGACGCTTTCCACGGTCATTTTGGCACGGGCGGAAGGAGTTGCCACGCGGGCGGTGGATCGCGGCGAGGGGCTACCGCCCGACCGGCAAGCGGAACTGGATCGACTGGTCGAAACCGAACTTGCGGCGGCCCAGCGGCGCACGATGGCGCTCCCGCTGGCGTGAATCCGGCCTATCCCTTCGTCAGCCAGCGAGCCGAACATCGGTGCGAGTATTGCCGCTCGCCGGAAACAGCTTCGTGGCTTCGTAGGATGGGTAGAGCGCAGCGAAACCCATCGCCGTGCGGAACGAGAGGGGTTTGAGCGGTTATGTTCAATGATGGGTTTCGCTGCGCTCTACCCATCCTACGATCTGTCGTCCGTTACATGATGGGTTTCGCTGCGCTCTACCCATCCTACGATCTGT
>JARSSP010000052.1 GCA_029624675.1 Candidatus Contendibacter sp. | reverse complement strand
GCCAGGAGGGCCGCCAGGAGGGCCGCCAGGAGGGCCGCCAGGAGGGCCGCCAAGAGGGCCGCCAGGAGGGCCGCCAGGAAGAATGCGTTGCATTGGTTTTGCGGCAGCTACAACGACGCTTTGGCCGTCTCCCGATCAAGCAAAGTCGGCGGATTCGCCGCTTGCCGCTAAAGGCCGCCGAAACCTTGGCGGAAGAACTGCTCGACTTTCAGGGCTTGGACGATCTTGCCGCCTGGCTGGACGGTCAAGCCGATCCAACGGCTTCCTGATGAATCGGGCTTGGACCGCGAAACGGTAACGCAAGGCGTGGAGATCGATCCGGAAACCCTCATCGATGCCGCCGGCGTTCGACATGCGCCGGTTACCGCTCCCGCCCGCATCGTTTCATTGGTGCCCAGCATCACCGAACTGCTGTTCGCGTTGAATCTGGGCGACCAGGTGGTGGGCCATACCCATTACTGCATTCATCCCGCTCCGCTGGTCGCGGCCATTCCCAGCGTGGGCGGCACCAAGAAGATCAAATACGCTCGGCTACAGGCGTTGCAACCGACCCACGTCATCGTCAACATCGATGAGAACCCGCGCGAACTGGCCGAACGGTTGATGGCCGATGGATTGCCAGTGATCGTCACCCATCCGCTGGTCCCGGAAGACAACGTGTCCCTGTATCGGTTGCTCGGCGGGATTTTCGACCGGGCGGCGAAAGCAGAGGCGCTGGCGGTAAAGTTCGAACGGACGTTGGCGGAATTGCGGCAAGTCGCTTGGCCTCGGCGGCGCGTGCTGTATTTGATTTGGCGCAAGCCGTGGATGGGCGTCAGCCGGGATACCTACATCGCCCGGATGCTGGCGCTGGTCGGTTGGGAGACGCTGCCGGCGGAGTCGGAGGCGCGCTATCCCGAACTGGTGCTGGACAAGGCGCTGCTGGACGCCGCCGATCTGATCCTGTTCAGCAGCGAGCCGTACCGTTTTTTGCCCGAGCATCTGGAAGCCTTCGCCCGCGATTACGATTGCCCGCCGGAAAAGCTGCGGCTGATCGACGGCGAAATGACCTCGTGGTACGGCAGCCGAGCGATTCGGGGATTGGATTATCTGGCGCAATTGGCCCGCAATGATTTTTGATGGGCGGTTTGCTACTATATTGGTACAGAATTGCTACCCTACAAGTCAACGCTTTTTGGAGATTTTCATGTCCGGGAACAATATCCAATTGACCGTGACCCTCGATACCGAACCCGATACCGATGCCGAGGATATGGAACGGCTGACCCGACAATTGCGGAATGAGCTTTCGGAGCTGGACGTGCAGGCCGATTTCGTGACCGGTGGGCCAGCGCCAGCCAACACCAAAGCTGGCGGTGTCATCGAGTGGAACACCTTATTGCTCACTTTGGCCGCTTCGGGTGGGGTAATCACGACGCTCATCAACACGATCCAAGCTTGGCTGAGCAATCGCAATCAGCCAGCCACCGTGACCGTGGAGATAGGTGGCGAAAAGCTACAGATCACCGGCAATCCCTCGCCCGAACAACAGCGACTCATCGAAGCTTTTTTCCAACGCCACCGGCCAGAGTGAACGCCGATGGCCGAAAACCGCTCGGCCCTCATTGTTGCCGTTTCCGAATACCAGGATGCGGGTTTGCGGCAGTTGGTGGCCCCACCCCAAGATGCCGAAGCTTTGGCTCGGGTTTTGAAAGACCCGACCATCGGTGGCTTTGCTATCAAGACTCTGTTGAACCAACCTGCGTGTCTGGTCAACCGAGAAATCGAAGCGTTCTTCACCAGCGGCGCCAAGGACGATTTGCTGCTGCTCTACTTTTCCGGTCACGGTCTCAAGGACGCAGCGGGACGGCTTCACTTCGCCACGATCGACACCGACCGCAAACTGCTTCGAAGCACTACGATTTCGGCGGCTTTGCTGCACGATCTGATGAATGATTGCGATTCGCGGCGCCAAGTGCTGCTCTTGGATTGTTGCTACAGCGGTGCCTTTGCCCGTGGCAAGACGCATCACAAGGCCGGCGAGACGGTCGATATCGGAGAGTATTTCGGGCAAGGGCGCGGGCAGTTTGTCTTAACCGCTTCCGATGCGCTGCAATACGCTTTTGAGGGCGATGCGGTGAGCGGCGAAGGCGTGTGTTCCATCTTCACCGATACGCTGGTGCGGGGCTTGGAGACCGGCGAGGCCGATTTGGACGGCGACGGGAAAATCACTTGTGACGAGTTGTACGCTTACCTCCACGGACGTGTGACGGATCGGATGCCGCAACAAAAACCTCGAAAGTGGGCTTTCGCTGCCGAAGGGAACATCATCATCGCCCGCAATCCCCGTCCGATCATAAAACCGGTCGCGTTGCCAGCCGAATTGCGGGAGTCCATCGAAGACCCGCGCCCTTGGGTGCGCGAGGGCGCCGCCCGCCACCTTGGAGATTTGCTACAGAACGGCAACAAAGGCTTAGCCGCTGCCGCGCAAGTTGCGTTGCAGGGCATGGCGGAGGATGACAGCCTGAAGGTTCGGGCTGTGGTAGCGGAGATTTTGAAAGCGGCACCGCCTCCCACGAAGCCACCGGAACCAGCAAGTGACAAAGCGAAAGCCCGGCCCGCTCTGCCAACCATCCAGAACGTTCATGGCTGGTCGGCGCAGCAGGTGCAAACGCTGCAACAGGAAACCGCCCAGGCATTTGGGCTGACGGTCGAATTTTGCGACCGACTCCAGGACGGTAGCGAGGGACCAACGATGGTGGTCGTTCCCGGCGGGCGTTTCCTGATGGGCTCGCCGCCGGATGAGCCGGAACGAAGAGACAGCGAACGCCAGCACGAGGTTGAAGTTGCGCCGTTCGCATTGGGTAAATTCGCCGCGACCTTTGAAGAATACGACCGCTTCGCCACGGCGACTAACCGAGAGAAGCCATCCGATAAAGACTGGGGCCGAGGGCGTCGCCCGGTCATCAACGTCAGTTGGCTCGATGCGGTGGCTTACGCGGAGTGGTTGTCCCAACAGACCGGCCAGACCTATCGCCTGCCGACCGAAGCCGAATGGGAATACGCCTGTCGGGCCGGAACGACCACCCCGTTCTCTTTAGGGACCACGATCAGCACCGAGCAAGCCAACTACGATGGCAACTACGTCTATGGCAAGGGACAGAAAGGCGTGTACCAGCAAGAGACCGTTGAAGTCGGCCAGTTTCCGGCCAACTCTTGGGGGCTGCACGAGGTACACGGCAACGTCTGGGAATGGACCGGTTCCGAATACGCCGGAGGTTATGGCGGCGCTGAATTGCAGACTATCAGCGATCCGAATTCCGGCGGTTCCCGGGTGCTGCGGGGCGGCTCGTGGGACAGCGAACCGGAGGGGTTGCGGTCGGCCGCTCGCTTCTGGTTCAACCCGCGCACTGGGGACCTCGTCGCCGGGTTCCGTCTCGCCAGGACGTTAACCCTTTGACCTTTTTTCTTTTTCCCTTTTCGGGGGTCCAGGGGGCGAAGCCCCCTGGTCGTTTTTTTGGCTCAATTCAGGATGTTTCTCGCGCCGGCCGCAGCAGGGCATCCAGTTCATCGGCCTGTTCCGCCCAGTCCGAATCCTCCTCGATGGCTTCCGTCAAAAATTCCGCCTGGGCTGGCGTCCACCATGACGCCTGTCGGAGCGGAATATTCGGGTCGAGCGGCCGATGCCAGTGAATAAACGTCTTGATAGCGGCAACGTCGGACGGCAGTCCCAGTTGATCGAACAGCGTGCTCAAATTATGTGGCGTGGTATCCATGCGATATCTCCTATAGGGTCACGTTTACTTCCCTCGCCCACTTGTCGAATGAGGAATCGGGAGAGAGAACTACAACTTGTGCGTCTCCGGCGCGCAACCCCGCTCGCGGTATTGCTTGAACCGCTCGCGCGACTGCGTCAGCACTTCGGGCGTTTGGTCCACCAGTTCCACCACCCGTTCGTAGCGCTCAAAGCCTTCGGGCAACTGGTCGGTGAAGTTGATCAGCACTTGCGCGGTGGCCTCCGTCGGTAAAACCGTCCCGACCAGCACCGGTGAACTTTCCTCTCCTGCCAGCGGATAGCGCTCGTGGGGGATGAAGCTGTCCTGGCGAAAGGTCCACAGCAGATCGTCGAGCGCCGCCGCCTGCGCCTCCGACGCGGCCAGAAGATAAACCGTATGGCCGAGACCGTAAGCCTTGTCGGCCAGCCGACAGGCCAGCAGCGCCCGACCGTTGGTCCGCTGGTCGGGTAGCACGTAGAAATCAACGCGCGGCACGGCCATCCTCCCGCTCCGCTTCGGCGGCCCGATCCAGCAGATACTGGGTCAGCAGCGGCACTGGCCGGCCGGTCGCGCCCTTGGCCTTGCCGGTTTTCCACGCCGTGCCGGCGATATCCAGATGCGCCCAATGAAATTTCTTGGCGAAACGGGACAGGAAACAGGCCGCCATGATCGCGCCGCCATCCCGATTGCCGGCGACGTTGGCCATGTCGGCGAAATTGCTGTCCAACCCTTCCTGGTAGTCGTCCCACAAGGGCAGTTCCCAAACCAAGTCATGGGCGGTGTGAGCGGCGGCCTGGAGCGCGTGCGCCAACGGTGGATGGTTGCTGAACAGCCCGTGCGGATGGCGGCCCAACGCAATGATGCACGCCCCGGTCAAGGTGGCGATGTCGATCACCGCCGCCGGCTCGTCGCGCTCGGCGTAGGTCAGGGCATCGCACAGGATCAACCGACCCTCGGCGTCGGTGTTGAGGATTTCGATGGTCTGGCCGGACAGGCTGGTCACGATGTCGCCCGGCCGACTGGCCCGGCCGCCCGGCATGTTCTCCACCGCCGGAATCAATCCGACGACGTTCAGCGGTAGCTTCAATTCCGCGCAGGCCCGCAGCGTTCCCAGCACGCTGGCCGCTCCGCACATGTCATACTTCATTTCGTCCATGCCCTCGCCCGGTTTGAGCGAGATGCCGCCGGTATCGAAGGTCACGCCCTTGCCGACCAACACGTAGGGCTTCGCCGCCGCCGGCCCCTGCCGATACGCCAGCCGGATCAGCTTGGCCGGCTGGGCGCTGCCACGGGTCACCGCCAGCAACGCGCCCATGCCCAACCGCTCCATCTCGGCTTCCTCCAGCACCTCGACTTGCAGCGCCGGAAATTCCTGGGCCAAGGCTTGCGCCTGCTCGGCCAGATCAGCGGGGGTACAGAGATTGGGCGGCAGGTTGCCCAGATCCTTGGTCAGCTTGACCCCCGCGGCGATGGCCACGCCCTCGCGCACCGCCTGTTCGCCGTCCGGCAGTTCGCGCCGGCCGGGCACGCTGAGTATAATCCTGCGCGGAAGTCGACGCGGCGCGTCCTTCTTGCTTTTGAGCGCATCGGAACGGTAGCGGGATTCCTCGAACGCCTCGACCAACTGGCGGATTTTCCAGTTCAGCTCGCGGCCCTTGACCGCAAGATCGGTGAGGTAGATCACTGCGTCGGCGGCGCCGGTTTCGTTCAGGGCGGACGCGGCATGGTGCATGATCTGGCGGAAGCGGCGACTGTCCACCTCCCGCTCCCGACCGCAACCGACCAGCAACACCCGTTCGCACAGCGCCTCGGGCACGTTGAACAACAACAGCGACTGGCCGACCTTGCCCTCCAGATCGCCCCGGCGCAACAGGGTGCCGAGATAACCGCCGCAAGCGGTGTCGAACTGTTCGGCGGCGGGCGTCAGCCGTCGGGATTCGTACACGCCCAGCACTAGGCAGGCGGTGCGCTGTTTCTCTGGATTGCCGCTTTTGACCGTGAATTCCATTGGTGGATAACCCTAGGTTTTATCAGGCGCTTGTTTTCATCGGGCGCATCGTGAATCCAATGAGTTTAGCCGGAAATCACCCCCTCTCACAGTTCGCGCGGGAGCGTCCTCGGCCGTGCCTTCCATCATCGACCGCTACCTGATTCGCGAGATCGCCCTGACCCTGGTGGCGACCACCCTGGTTTTGCTGGCGACGGTGCTCAGCCATCGCCTGGCTGGCTACCTGAGCAAGGCCGCCAATGGTCTGCTGGCCCGGGACTCCATCTTTCTGCTGCTGGGCTTGCAAGCGATCAACCTGCTGACCCTTCTGATCCCCCTGGCGTTTCTGCTCGGCATCATGCTCACCCTGGGACGGCTGCACCGCGACCATGAAATGACCGCGCTGGCCGCCTGCGGCTATGGACCGCTGTCGGTCTACCGCGCCGTCTTCCTGCTGGCCGCCCCATTGGCCTTGCTCGTCGCCGGGCTTTCGTTCCTGGTGGGGCCAGTCATCATGGAGTATCAGTTCGAGGTTCTGGCCCGGGCGCGCAAGGAAGCCGAAGTCTCGATGTTCACGCCGGGTTCGTTCCGCGAGGTGATGAACGGCCGGCATGTGGTGTACATCGGCGCCATGGACGGTCGCGAACTGCGCAACGTCTTCGTCCAAAGTCGCGAGCCGGACGGCGATCTCGGCATCATCACCGGCGAGAGCGGTCGGCAGGAAGTCGACGAGGACGGCATCCGGCACATCATTCTCGATCACGGCTACCGCTATCGAGGAACTCCGGGGCGCGGCGATTACGAGATGGTCCAGTTCGAACGCGCCATCGTGCGGGTCGACACCACTCCCCCGCCCCAGGACTGGCAACACCGGGAAACGTTGCCCCTCCACCAGTTGCTCGATTCGAACGAGCCGCGCCTGATCGCCGAGTTGCAGCTGCGGCTCAACAGCCCGATCCAGGTGTTGGTCATCGCCCTGTGGGCGCCGCTGCTGGCCCGCGCCAAGCCGCGCGAGGGCCGTTACGGCCGGGTGGTCGCGGCGGTGTTGCTCTACGCCATCGATTTCAACCTGATTGGCGTCGGCGAATCCTGGCTGAGCCACGGGGTCGTCGGCGCGGGTGTGGGTTTGTGGTGGGTTCATGGCCTGTTCCTGCTGTTTGGCATCGGCCTGCTGCTCCGGCAATACTCCGACGGCCTGGGTTTCCGTTGGCGCCAGCGCACGCGCCGTCCGGTGGAGGAATCATGAACATTCTCGACCGCTACATCTTCCGCACGGTCGCGAACACCACCCTGGTGGCCCTGCTGGTGCTGCTGCTGCTCGAATTTTTTCTGAGCCTGCTGGTGGAACTGGAAAGCGTCGGCAAGGGCCGTTACGACCTGCTGGCGGTATTCCATTATCTGCTGCTGATCCAGCCCCAACGTTTGTACGAGCTGTTTCCGATGGCCCTGCTGGTCGGTGGCCTGCTGGGGATGGGCGCGCTGGCCAGTGGCAGCGAGTTGATCGTCATGCGCGCCGCCGGCCTGTCCCTGACCCGGCTGACCGGCTCCGCCCTGCAAGCCGGCCTGGTGTTGAGCCTGGCGGTGCTGGTTCTTGGGGAATTCGTCGCGCCGCCGCTGGAACAGACCGCCTACGAACAGCGGGCCGCCGCCAAGAGCGAGAGCATGGCGATTCGCGGCGGCCGTGGTTTCTGGGCGCGGGATGGCGACTATTTCATCCATGTCCGGGCGGTGCTGCCCGGCATTCGCCTGGTGGATATCCACGTCTTCAAGATCGGTCTCGACGCCCGTCTCGAAACGATTGTCGCCGCGCAGGGCGCACGCTACGTGGAAGGGCGCTGGTTGCTGGAAGGCGTCAATCGTAGTCTGTTGAACGGCGACTCGGCGCGCACCGAACATCTGCCGAGTTTGGAGGTCGCCTCGGCCATCAGCCCGCAAGTCCTAGATGTGCTGGCGACCCACCCTAGCGAGTTGTCCATCCGCGACCTGCTGATTTACGTGGACTATCTGGAACACAACGGCCTGGATGCCCAGGAATACCGGCTGGTGCTCTGGCGCAAGCTGCTGGCGCCGCTCATTTACACCACCATGCTGGTGGTGGCGATGCCGTTCGTGTTCGGCCCGCAACGATCGATGGGAACGGGGTATCGTCTGTTGGTGGGGCTGCTGCTGGGGCTGGCGTTCTTCCTGAGCAACTATCTGCTGGGCAACGTGGTGTTGCTGTATGGCTTTCCCCCGCTGGTGGGCGCTGGCCTGCCGACGCTGCTGTTTTTGAGCGGGGGATTTTACGCGCTGCGCCGGCTGCGCTGAGCGGCGATCAATAACCCCGCGACGGGGTGTACGGTGGCCACGGTCAATGGAAATTTCGCCGGGGTCGATCGACGGCTGGTGACCACGATCACGGTGGGGGCGAGTACCGCGACGGTCGGCGGCGTGCAGTTGCAAAGCTGCGTTGGTGGCGCGTTCGGCGCGGCGACGTGGAGCGATCCCGGCGGCTGGCCGGTCGGGCTGGGGAATGGCGCCGGCGGCGCGGCGGTGATCGAAACCTGTCGGACGCACACCTGTCTCTGCATCAGAACCGCGACGAGCGGGACTTGACCGCGCCCATCGTGTCGGTCTCCATCGGCCTGCCAGCGGTGTTCCTATGGGGAGGACTCAAGCGCAAGGACCCGACCCGCCACATTCCCTTGGTGCATGGCGATGGGCTGGTGTGGGGCGGTCCCGACTGGTTGCGCTATCACGGCGTGCGGCCGCTCAAAGTCGGGCACCATGCGCTGCTGGGCGAACAGCGGATCAATCTGACGTTCCGCCAGGCCGGGCAAGGAACGGTGGCGAACGGGACAGGACCCCTCTGGCTCCAAAACCTGTCCCGCAGTGCGTATTGATTCGCCCGCGCAACGGGCCAAAAAGTGGTGTCGTCCCAGGCGGTGCGGGCCGACCTGCGGGGACGCTGAAGAAAGCTGAGATCGGCAAGAAGATTTCACCCGACAAATTGTGCTATACTTATGTCACTAACCTGCTCAACGCTGGAGCTGATCTGGTGGATATCAAGGCGCTCTTGGGCCATGAGAGCGTCGCCACCACCCAGATTTATACCAACGTGGGGCAGGAAAGGATGGAACAGGGTACGGAGGGGCGGTCCCATCATGGCGGAGAATTTCGATCAAGAATTATTCGCCGATGCTCGGCGGGAGTTTCTTTCGCACCTGCGGTATGCCCAGGGGCACCGGCAGACGACCTGCTACGCCTACAACTCCGACCTGGGCATCTGGGGCGCCTGGCTCATCGAGGCGGGCAAGGACTGGCAGACGGTGAAGTACCCGGACGTGGAGCAGTTCGCCGCCTGGCAATCGCGCGACCGGGGCGTGAGTCCGGCCATGGTCAACCGCCGCCTCTCCGCCCTGTCCACGTTCTACCGCTGGCTGATGCGCGGCGGCCTGGTGGAGCAGGACCCGGTTGCCTTGGCCCAGAAGCCCAAGCGCCCGTTGCGGATTCCGGTCTGGCTGGAGCGGGAGGAACAGGCCCAACTGGAGGCCACGATCCGGGACCGCCGCAACATCCCGACCAACGTGTTTGGCCACAACCAGAAACGGATGACCGAGACCCGCCGCCGCTACGAAATGCTGTTTGGGTTGCTGCTCAACTCCGGGCTGCGGATCAGCGAGGCCCTCGGCCTGAAGGTTTTGGACGTGCGGCTGGTGGAGGGCATCGCCAAATCGGTACGGGTGATCGGCAAGGGCAACAAGGAACGGCTGGTGCCGCTGCCGGCCTCGTTCGCCCAGGTATTCGGGTTCTGGCTCAAGGACCGGCCTAAAGGGGAGGCGGTATTTGCCAAACCAGACGGTAAGCCCATCTCGCCGCAAGCAGCGCGGGCCTACCTGTGGGGGATGTTGCAGAAGGCGGGCATCGAGAAGAAAATTAGCCCGCATAAGTTACGCCACACCTACGCTACCAACCTGCTCAATGCCGGAGCCGAGTTGGTGGACATCAAGGCGCTGCTGGGCCACGAGAGCGTCGCCACGACGCAGATTTACACCAACGTCGGGCAGGAAAGGATGGAGAAGGTGGTGGCGAAATTATGAGTTGTTTTTTATTAAACTTTTCTTCTTTATTTTTTAGGGGATTCAATTGAAAAAAAAATATTTCTTGATATTGATAAGAAGTTATAATGCTTTTTTAATAAGAAGTTATAAGATCTTTTTAAGGTTTGTTGGAATTACTAGAGATAAGACTTCTAGGCATCTTTTCCGCTTATTCCAAATTGCAACTTATATAATTATAGGTTTGTTTCTAGTAGATATTAGTTCAATTTACTTTGGTAGTGAGCCTTTTGGCCAATTTGGTGATTTTTTCGGTGGGGTTGCTAATCCAATTTTAACGTTCTTAACTTTTATGGGATTAATTATGACTATAATTATACAAAAAAAAGAGCTTGTTTTAACAAGGAAAGAAATGAGAGACTCTAGCAATGCTTTGAGGCAACAAGTCATTAATCAAGATAAGCAAAGATTCGAAGATACGTTTTTTTCTTTGTTAGATGAGCATAATCGTATCCTAACTAATATAACTTCTTACGATGAAATGGACTCAGAAACAAGTATGGTTGCCATAGTAAGAAATAACCTTATTGGCGGCCCTCTCATTTTTAATGAAGATACTGAAAGTGTTTATGAGAAGAAGGATAAACTTCTAAAAATGTACCCGCAAGTTAATCAGTATGCTAGAGTGCTCTATCAGATTTTAAAGTTTGTCGCCTCCAATTGTCCAACTAGCACAGTAAAAGATTCATTTTCTTCTGGTTCATTAAAAAAAACAACTAGCTCTAAAGAGGAAAAGCTATATACAAGTATAATTCGTTCGTTTTTGTCTGAAGATATCTATTACCTATTGTTAATAAATTGTTTTTGTGAAAGTGAAGATGATCAGTTTTTTGAATATAAACTTCTAATAGAGCGGTATGCGTTTTTTGAGCATTTTGGTAATCATAATAAAAGATACAATACGCACTTAATTGATAAGCTTGTTAGAAGTTATGATGAGAAGGCTTTTGGTGATAATAGAAGGGTGGATGATATTATTTAATGGCTTACCATAAATAATCAGGTTCTTCGTCGGTTTTTGTGGAGCCGAGCGCAGATGTGTATCGCTTAAGTACAT
>JARSSP010000051.1 GCA_029624675.1 Candidatus Contendibacter sp. | reverse complement strand
TCGCCATTCGCGAGGGTGGGCGTACCGTCGGCGCCGGCGTCGTCGCCAAGATCATTGAATAGTCTCCGGTTTGGCGAGCTGGTGTCCGCCTCGGCGATTCCAGCCGCCCACCCTCAAAGTTACAGGCCAGTAGCTCAATTGGCAGAGCAGCGGTCTCCAAAACCGCAGGTTGGGGGTTCGAGACCCTCCTGGCCTGCCATCTTCCCGATGGCAGATTCCGATCCTACCCGCCCGTTCCGATGGCGCGAACCATGCCGAGGGCGTAGAGCCAAAATCGCATGAATTCGACCAAGCCC
Organism: Candidatus Contendibacter sp.; assembly: GCA_029624675.1. Lineage (GTDB taxonomy): Bacteria > Pseudomonadota > Gammaproteobacteria > Competibacterales > Competibacteraceae > Contendibacter. The sequence continues at coordinate 74,074 of JARSSP010000051.1, read as the reverse complement.
GAACCGCAAGCCCCCCATCGCGCCGATACCTTCAAGCTAGTTGCCGCCGGCGCTATCGTTTTGAGCGCGCTGGTCGCTTTTTACGTCTTCGCGAACCATTCGCTTTTGGCCCGCGTCATTGGGCTGCTGGCGGCGGCCGGCGCGGCGGTGACCATCGCCCTGAAAACCGAAAGGGGTGCGGAAACCTTCGAATTCATTCAGGACGCCCGTACTGAACTGCGCAAGGTGGCTTGGCCGACACGCGCCGAAACCACCCAAACCACATTGGTCGTGATCGCCATGGTCGTGGTCATGGGTTTGTTGCTGTGGTTGCTGGATGTACTGTTGTTCTGGCTGGTTCGATTGGTTACCGGCTGACGGAGCAGCGGCATGGCGATGCGGTGGTATGTGGTGCAGGCCTATTCCGGCTTTGAGCAGCATGTGAAGCGCTCCCTGCTGGAGCGGATCAATCGCGAGGGGCTGAAGGACCGGTTCGGCCAAGTGTTGGTGCCCACCGAGGAAGTGGTGGAAATGCGCGACGGCCAGAAGCGCAAGAGCGACCGCAAATTCTTCCCGGGTTATGTGCTGGTGCAGATGGAGATGGACAACGACACCTGGCACTTGGTCCGTAACGTGCCCAAGGTGCTTGGTTTCATCGGCGGCACGAGCGACAAGCCGGCGCCGATCTCGGAAAAGGAAGCCCAGGCCATCTTGCAACGGGTTCAGGACGGTGTGGATAAGCCCCGGCCCAAGGTACTTTACGAGCCCGGCGAGATGGTGCGCGTCACCGAGGGGCCGTTTAACGACTTTGAGGGCGTGGTCGAGGAAGTCAACTACGAGAAAAGCCGGTTGCGGGTGGGGGTGATGATTTTCGGTCGGACCACGCCGGTGGAATTGGAATTCAGTCAGGTCGATAAGGTATCCCGCTGATCGGCACTCGCCGGTCGCCTTTTCGCCGTCCGGTCACGGACGGTTCATTCGGGGAGCCGCGAGGCGTTCGTACCCGTCAGGAGTTACGATGGCAAAAAAAGTCACCGCATACGTCAAATTGCAGGTCGCGGCCGCCAAGGCCAATCCCAGTCCGCCGGTGGGCCCAGCGTTGGGTCAGCACGGCGTGAACATCATGGAATTTTGCAAGACCTTCAATGCCCAGACTCAACATCTGGAGCCGGGTTTGCCGATTCCGGTGGTGATCACGGTCTACAGCGACCGTAGCTTTACCTTCATCATGAAGACCCCGCCGGCTTCGGTGCTGCTGAAGAAGGCGCTGGGTCTCGCCAGTGGCAGTTCCAACCCGAACACCAAGAAGGTGGGCACCGTGACGCGCGCCCAGTTGGAAGAGATCGCCAAGACCAAGACGCCCGATCTGACCGCCGCCAGTCTTGACGCGGCGGTGCGGACCATCGCCGGCAGCGCCCGTTCCATGGGCCTCAATGTGGAAGGAGTATAAGCCATGGCCCAACATTCCAAGCGAATGCGGGCGATTCGCGCCAAGCTAGTTCCGGGCAAGTTTTATCCGGTCGAGGAAGCTCTGGGTCTGCTCAAGGAAGTTTCGGGCGTCAAGTTCCGCGAGTCGGTGGACGTGGCGGTCAACCTTGGCGTGGATCCCCGCAAATCTGACCAAGTGGTGCGTAGCGCCACGGTGTTGCCCCACGGCACCGGCAAGACCGTGCGGGTTGCGGTGTTCGCCCAAGGCGCCAACGCCGAGGCTGCCAGAGCCGCTGGCGCCGACGTGGTCGGCTTTGAGGATCTGGCCGAGTCGGTCAAGGCGGGCAATCTCGATTTCGACGTGGTGATCGCCGCGCCTGACGCGATGCGGGTGGTCGGCCAGTTGGGCAAAATTCTCGGCCCACGCGGCTTGATGCCCAACCCCAAGGTGGGTACCGTGACCCCCGACGTGGTGGGCGCGATTCGCAACGCCAAGGCCGGTCAGGTCCGCTACCGCACCGATAAAGCCGGCATCATCCACTGCACCATCGGCAAGGTGGATTTCGCTCCGAATCAGTTGCGGGAAAACCTGCAGGCGTTGCTGCACGATTTGCAGAAGATCAAGCCCGCAACCTCCAAGGGGGTCTACATTCGCCGCGTGACTGTTTCCACCACCATGGGTCCAGGCCTAGCGGTGGATCAGGCCACGTTGTCGTTCTGAACTCAAACGTCCCCGGCGCGCCATGCTGGGGATCCAACGAACTTTGGGCCGACCGGAAAATTTCCGGTCCGCGTCAAAGACCGCGGGCGCCGTCAGGCTTAATCGTCGCCGGCTCGCCGGTGTAGCCCGCGCAGACGGCAAGGCCCCTCCGGATGCTTCCTGGTAAGGCCGCCGTTCCCATTCTCCAAACCGTGGAGAAGAAACCGCGAGGTAACGCAATGAGTCTCAATCTGGCGGAAAAACAGGCTGTGGTGACCGAAGTCGCCAAGGTGGCTGCCAGTGCGCACTCCGCGATCGCCGCCGAATATCGGGGTTTGAGCGTCGCTCAGATCACCCAACTGCGCGTGAAAGCGCGGGAAACCGGCGTCTATCTGCGCGTCGTCAAGAACACCCTGGCGCGGCGCGCCGTGCAGGGGACCGAGTTCGAGTGCCTGCGATCGAGTCTGGTAGGACCGCTGATTCTGGCGTTCTCCCAGCAGGACCCTGGCGCGGCGGCGCGGCTGTTCAAGGAATTTCTCAAGGAAAAAGCCAACGACAAGCTGGTCGTCAAGGCTCTGGCGGTCGGCGGACAGGCATTTCCAGCCAGCGAGTTGGATCGCTTGGCCAGCCTGCCGACCCGCGATGAAGCGATCAGTCTGTTGATGGCTACCCTACGGGCGCCGCTCGACAAGCTGGCGCGGACCCTCAACGAAATTCCGGGCAAGCTGGTGCGTACCCTTGATGCGATTCGGCGGCAAAAGGAAGAAGCCGCTGCCTGAGCGTTTCAGCAACACAGCCCAATTGGTCGAAAGTGATTGATTGATAGCGTCCCTATCAGGAGTGAATTGGTAATGGCCGTTTCTAAAGAAGATATTTTGGATGCCATCGCGGGCATGACCGTGATGGAAATCGTGGATCTGATTTCCGCGATGGAAGCGAAGTTTGGCGTGACCGCCGCCGCCGCCGTGGCCGCTGCCCCGGTTGCCGTGGCCGCCGCCCCGGTCGAGGAAAAGACCGAGTTCGATGTGGTGATGACCAGCTTCGGCGAGAAGAAGGTCGAAGTGATCAAGGTGGTGCGCGCGCTGACCGGTCTGGGGCTGAAGGAAGCCAAGGATGCGGTGGAAGGCGTGCCCTCCACCATCAAGGAAGGCATTCCCAAGGCCGAGGCCGAGGACGTCAAGAAGAAGCTGGAGGATGCCGGCGCCAAGGTCGAGATCAGGTAGGGGCCGCGCTGTCTCCCATCTCCGCTGGGATGGCGGCGCGTGGCATCGCCCGCCTTGGATGGACTGAAGCGGAAACGGCTGGCGATCCCTGCTGGGGTCGCCGGCCTGTTTCCGTTTGATTGCGCAGGGCTTGTTCAATCCGCCCCCGCCGCTGGCCGCGGGGTGAAAATCGGTTCCCACCCTGGACTGGTTCTTCGAGAGGAATCCCGATGGCTTACACTTTCACTGAAAAGCGACGCATTCGTAAAGATTTCGGCAAGCGTCCCAGCATTCTTGAGACGCCCTACCTGCTGGCGATTCAGCTGGATTCGTACCGCAAGTTCCTGCAAGCCGAGACGCCGCCGGGAGAACGTCGGGAGGAAGGATTGCACGCCGCCTTTCACTCGGTGTTCCCGATCGTGAGCTATTCGGGCAACGCGCGCTTGGACTACGTCAGCTATCGGCTGGGCGAGCCGGTCTTCGACGTCCGGGAATGTCAATTGCGCGGGCTAACGTACGCCGCGCCGCTGCGAGTGCGGCTGCGGCTGGTGTTGATGGACAAGGAAGCCGAGGCCGGTGCCCACAAGATCAAGGACATCAAGGAAAATGAAGTTTACATGGGCGAACTGCCGCTGATGACCGACAACGGCACCTTCGTCATCAACGGCACCGAGCGGGTCATCGTCTCGCAGTTGCACCGCTCGCCCGGCGTCTTCTTCGACCACGACAGAGGCAAGACCCACTCCTCGGGAAAACTGCTGTTCTCGGCCCGCATCATTCCCTATCGCGGTTCCTGGCTGGATTTTGAGTTCGATGTCAAGGACATCGTGTACGCTCGCATCGACCGCCGCCGCAAGTTGCCGGTGACCATCCTGCTGCGGGCGCTGTTCGACGAACCCAACCCTAACGACCCCCAGGCGCGTAGCGTCAATGAGCGCATTCTGGAGATCTTCTTTGAGACCAATACGGTCCGAGTCGGCGACGAGGGGTTTAGCCTGGATCTGGTGCCCGAGCGCCTGCAGGGCGAGACCGCCAGTTTCGACATCCGAATCGGCGACCGCCTGTTGCTAGAAGCGGGCCAGCGCGTCAAGGCCAAGCACGTCCGTGAACTGACCAGGGCCGGGGTGGAAAGTCTTTCGGTCCCGCGCGAATACCTGATCGGCAAAATCCTGGCCCACGACCTGCGTGCTCCGGACACCGGCGAATTGCTGGCGCTGGCCAACGACGAACTGGCGACCGACAAGCTGGAGAAGATTCAGGCCAGCGGCATCGCTGTCTTCCAAACCCTGTACATCAACGACGTCAACCGCGGTCCCTATCTTTCCAATACCCTGCGCGCCGATCCCACCCGCGGTCAGTGGGACGCTCAGGTCGAAATCTACCGCATGATGCGTCCGGGCGAACCGCCGACCAAGGACGCCGCCCAGCGTCTGCTCCAGGACCTGTTCTTCTCGGCCGACCGCTACGATCTGTCCGACGTGGGCCGGATGAAGTTCGACAGCCGGGTCGGTCATCGCCGGACGCCACTGCCCGGCATGCCGGCCAAGGAGCATCCTTCGGGGGTGCTGTCGATGGAAGACATTCTCGCCGTGCTCAAGGTGCTGGTCGACATCCGCAATGGCAACGGGGTGGTGGACGACATCGATCACCTCGGCAACCGTCGCATCCGCTGCGTGGGTGAAATGACCGAAAACGTATTTCGGATCGGCTTGGTGCGGGTCGAGCGGGCGGTCAAGGAACGGCTCAGCCTGGCCGAGGCCGAGGGCCTGACCCCCCAGGACCTGATCAACGCCAAGCCGGTGGCCGCCGCCATCAAGGAATTTTTTGGCTCCTCCCAACTGTCGCAGTTCATGGACCAGAACAACCCCTTATCCGAGGTGACCCACAAGCGCCGGGTCTCGGCGCTGGGACCGGGAGGGTTGACGCGCGAACGCGCCGGCTTTGAGGTGCGCGACGTGCACGCCACCCATTACGGCCGGGTTTGTCCGATCGAGACGCCGGAAGGTCCGAACATCGGCCTGATCAACTCCCTGGCGGTCTATGCCCGCACCAATTCCTACGGTTTTCTGGAAACTCCATACCGGCGGGTCGAGAGCGGGCGGGTCGTCGATCAGATCGATTATTTATCGGCCATCGAGGAAGGTCAGTATGTCATCGCCCAGGCTAATACCACGGTCGATGCCGAGGGCCGGTTGATCGACGAACTAGTGTCTTGTCGCCATCAGAACGAATTCACCTTGGCCGCGGTGGACAAGGTGCAGTACATGGACGTATCGCCCAAGCAGATCGTGTCGGTGGCGGCGGCGCTGATTCCGTTCCTGGAGCATGACGACGCCAATCGCGCCCTGATGGGCTCCAACATGCAGCGCCAGGCGGTGCCGACCCTGCGCGCCGACAAGCCGCTGGTCGGCACCGGCATGGAGCGGATCGTGGCGCGCGATTCCGGCGTGTGCGTCATCGCCCGGCGCGGCGGCGTGGTGGATTCGGTGGACGCCGGCCGCATCGTGGTGCGGGTGAACGACGCCGAGACCGAGACCGGTGAACCCGGCGTCGATATCTACAACCTGACCAAGTACACCCGCTCCAACCAGAACACCTGCATCAACCAGCGCCCGCTGGTGGGTGTCGGCGAAGCGGTGGCGCGCGGCGACGTGTTGGCTGACGGACCGTCCACCGACATGGGCGAGCTGGCCCTGGGCCAGAACCTGCTGGTCGCCTTCATGCCGTGGAACGGCTACAACTTCGAGGACTCGATCCTGATTTCCGAGCGGGTGGTGCAGGAAGACCGCTTCACCACCATCCACATCGAGGAGCTGTCCTGTGTCGCCCGCGACACCAAGCTCGGGCCGGAGGAGATCACCGCTGACATCCCCAACGTCGGCGAGAGCGCGCTGGCGCGGCTGGACGAAGCGGGCATCGTCTTCATCGGCGCCGAAGTCAAGTCTGGCGATATCCTGGTCGGCAAGGTCACGCCCAAGGGCGAAACCCAGTTGACCCCGGAGGAGAAGCTGCTGCGGGCCATTTTCGGCGAGAAGGCTTCCGACGTGAAGGACACCTCGTTGCGGGTGCCGTCGGGCATGGACGGCACGGTCATCGACGTGCGGGTGTTCACCCGCGACGGCGTGGAAAAGGACTCGCGCGCGCGCCAGATCGAGGACGCCGAGTTGAAGCGGGTGCGCAAGGATCTGAACGACCAGTTGCGCATCCTGGAGGACGATCTGTATCAACGCATGGAGCGGATGTTGGCGGGCCGTCCGGCCGACGGAGGGCCCAACGGATTGCGCGGCGGCGAGACCATTACGGTCGATTACCTGCGCGGGTTGTCCGGCGAGCGCTGGTTCGAAATCCGGATGCGGGACGACGACCTCAACGACCAGCTTGAAAGGATCGCCCGCCAGATCGAGCAGCAGCGCAAGGATTTCGACAAGAAGTTCGAGGAGCAGAAGCGCAAGCTGATGCAGGGCGACGATCTGGCGCCCGGCGTGCTGAAGATGGTCAAGGTGTATCTCGCGGTCAAGCGCCGGATCCAGCCGGGCGACAAGATGGCCGGTCGCCACGGCAACAAGGGCGTCGTCTCGATGATCGTCCCGCAGGAGGACATGCCCTATCTCGAGGACGGCGCGCCGGTGGACATCGTGCTGAATCCATTGGGCGTGCCGTCGCGGATGAATGTCGGCCAAGTGCTGGAAACCCATCTGGGCTGGGCGGCCAAGGGGTTGGGCCTCAAGATCGGCCGGTTGCTGGACGCGGACGCGCGGATCGGGGAACTGCGCGCCTGTCTGGATCGGGTTTATAACGGCGTTGGCGAGCAGCGTGTGGATTTGGCGCAACTCGACGACAGTGAAATCCTAACCCTGAGCCAGAATCTGCGTGACGGCGTACCGGTGGCGACTCCGGTCTTCGATGGCGCGACTGAATTGGAGTTGCGCGAGATGTTGCGGCTGGCGGAGTTGCCGGAAAGCGGCCAGACCACCCTGTTCGATGGCCGTACCGGCGATCCATTCGATTGGCCGGTGACTGTCGGTTACATGTACATGCTCAAGCTCAACCATTTGGTGGACGACAAGATGCATGCCCGCTCCACCGGTCCGTACAGCCTGGTGACCCAGCAGCCGTTGGGTGGCAAGGCGCAGTTCGGTGGTCAACGCTTTGGCGAGATGGAGGTGTGGGCCCTGGAGGCCTATGGCGCTTCCTATACCTTGCAGGAGATGCTGACGGTCAAGTCCGACGATGTGAACGGCCGCACCAAGGTCTACAAGAACATCGTGGACGGTAACCACCGCATGGAAGCCGGCATGCCCGAATCGTTCAACGTGCTGGTTAAGGAGATCCGCTCGCTGGGTATCAACATCGAGCTGGAAAACGATGTAGTGGCGCCCAGACGCGACGAATGACACCGAGACGCCCGCCGCCCCTTCGGGGCGGAATAATCCAATTCCGTGGGTGAGAATGATGAGAGAGCTGCTGAATCCGTTCAAGCTGTTCGACGAGATCGAGGATTTCGACGCAATCCGGATCGGATTGGCCTCGCCGGAGATGATTCGGACCTGGAGCCGCGGCGAGGTGAAGAAACCCGAAACCATCAACTACCGAACCTTCAAACCGGAGCGCGACGGTCTGTTCTGCGCCAAGATTTTTGGTCCCATCAAGGATTACGAGTGCTTGTGCGGCAAGTACAAGCGGCTCAAGCACCGCGGCGTGGTCTGTGAAAAGTGCGGGGTGGAGGTGACCCTGGCCAAGGTGCGGCGCGAGCGGATGGGCCATATCGAACTGGCCTCGCCGGTGGCGCACATCTGGTTCTTGAAATCGCTGCCGTCGCGGATCGGACTGTTGCTGGACATGACCTTGCGTGATATCGAGCGGGTGCTGTACTTCGAATCCTACGTGGTGATCGATTCCGGCATGACCTCGTTGGAGAAAGGCCAGATGCTGACCGACGAAGCCTACCTGGACGCGGTCGAGCAGTACGGCGACGACTTCGACGCCCGGATGGGCGCCGAGGCGATTTACCAGTTGCTGCACGGTTTGGATCTGAAACAACTCGTCGTCGATTTGCGCCGGGATATCCTGGAGTGCGGTTCCGAAACCAAGCTCAAGCGACTGTCCAAGCGGCTCAAGCTGGTGGAATCCTTCCTCCACTCCGGCAACAAGCCGGAATGGATGGTGTTGACCGTGCTGCCGGTACTGCCGCCGGATCTGCGGCCGCTGGTGCCGCTGGACGGCGGGCGCTTCGCCACCTCCGATCTCAACGATCTCTACCGGCGGGTGATCAACCGCAACAACCGGCTCAAGCGGCTGCTGGAACTGTCGGCTCCCGACATCATCGTCCGCAACGAAAAGCGGATGTTGCAGGAAGCGGTGGATTCGCTGCTGGACAACGGCCGGCGCGGCCGGGCGATCACCGGCAGCAACAAACGTCCGCTGAAGTCGCTAGCCGACATGATCAAGGGCAAGCAGGGCCGGTTCCGCCAGAATCTGCTGGGCAAGCGGGTGGACTATTCGGGCCGCTCGGTGATCGTGGTCGGCCCCACCCTGCGCCTCCACCAATGCGGCCTGCCCAAGAAGATGGCGCTGGAGCTGTTCAAGCCGTTCATCTTCAGCAAGCTGCAATACAAGGACATGGCCACCACCATCAAGGCGGCCAAGAAGATGGTCGAGCGCGAGGAGCCGGCGGTCTGGGACATCCTGGAGGAAGTGATCCGCGAGCATCCGGTGATGCTCAACCGCGCGCCCACCTTGCATCGCCTGGGCATCCAGGCCTTCGAACCGGTGTTGATCGAGGGCAAGGCGATTCAATTGCATCCGCTGGTCTGCACCGCCTTCAACGCCGATTTCGATGGCGACCAGATGGCGGTGCATGTCCCGCTGTCCATCGAGGCGCAGTTGGAAGCGCGGGCGCTGATGATGTCCTCCAACAACATTCTCAGCCCAGCCAATGGCGACCCGATCATCGTGCCCTCGCAGGACGTGGTGCTGGGGCTGTATTACCTGACCCGCGAACGGATTAATGTGCCGGGCGAGGGCATGGTGTTCGCCGATGTCCGCGAGGTTCACCGCGCCTACGAGAACCGGCTGGTGGATTTGCACGCCCGCATCGAGGTGCGCCTGCCGTGCAAGGAAATCAACGCCACCGGCCAGGCTCGCCAGGCGTTGGCGCGGGTCAAGACCACGGTGGGGCGGGCGCTGTTGTCCGAGATTCTGCCCCAGGGTCTGCCCTTCGCGCTGATCAATCAGGTCTTGACCAAGAAGACCGTCTCTCGGCTGATCAACGAGTGCTACCGGCGGTTGGGATTGAAGGATACGGTGATCTTCGCCGACCAACTGATGTACACCGGTTTCCACTACGCCACCCGCTCGGGTTCCTCAATCGGGTTCGAGGATTTCCGGATTCCCACCAAGAAAACGGCATTGTTGGAGAAGGCCGAGCAGGAAGTCAAGGAAATCGACGAGCAGTACGCCAACGGTCTGGTCACCAAGGGCGAGCGTTACAACAAGGTGGTGGATATCTGGTCGCGCACCAACGACCAGGTGGCCAAGGCGATGATGGACAACCTCGGTAGCGAACTGGTGGTCGATCGCGAGGGCCAGACTGTCCGCCAGCCGACCTTCAACGCGGTGTTCATGATGGCCGATTCCGGGGCGCGCGGCTCGGCGGCGCAGATTCGCCAGTTGGCCGGCATGCGCGGGCTGATGGCCAAGCCGGACGGTTCGATCATCGAAACCCCGATCAAGGCCAACTTCCGTGAGGGGCTGAGCGTTTTGGAGTATTTCATCTCCACGCACGGTGCCCGCAAGGGGTTGGCCGATACCGCGCTCAAGACCGCCAATTCGGGTTATCTGACCCGGCGGTTGGTGGACGTGGCCCAGGATATGGTGGTGACCGAGCCCGACTGCGGTTCCCAGGAAGGGGTGTGGATGACGCCGGTGGTTGAGGAAGGCGATATCAAGGAACCGCTGCGTGATCGAGTGCTGGGTCGGGTGGCGGCCCGTGATGTGTTCGTGCCGGGCGGCGACGATGTCGCCATCCCCGCCGGCACCCTGCTGGACGAGCAGTGGGTGGCAAAGTTGGACGCGTTGCATATCGACCAGATTCTGGTGCGTTCGGCCATCACCTGCCGAACTCGTTACGGAGTCTGCGCGGCTTGCTATGGTCGCGACCTGGCGCGCGGTCACCGAGTCAATATCGGTGAGGCGGTCGGCGTGATCGCCGCTCAGTCCATCGGCGAACCGGGCACTCAATTGACCATGCGCACTTTCCACATTGGGGGCGCGGCTTCCCGCACCACGGTGGTCAACAGCGTGCAAGTCAAATCCCGGGGCAAGCTGCGGCTGCATCGGATGAAAGTGGCGCAGCGGCGGGATGGCCATTGGGTGGCGGTATCGCGCTCGGGCGAAATTACCCTGGTGGATGATCAAGGCCGCGAGCGGGAGCGTTATAAGGTCCCCTATGGTGCTGAGCTGTCGGCGGTGGACGACAGTCTGGTGGAGGCCGGCCAGGTCATCGCTCGTTGGGATCCGTATACCCATCCGATCGTGACCGAGGTCGCGGGGCTCGTCCGTTTTGCCGAATTCGAGGAAGGCATCACCGTGCAACGACACGCCGACGAGATCACCGGCCTGTCCAGCCTGGTGGTGATGGATCCCAAGCAACGCGGTGCTCTGGGCAAGGACAAACGGCCGCTGGTGCGGCTGACGGATGAATACGGCAACGACCTGTTCATCCCCGGTACCAGTACCCTGGCGCAGTATCCGCTGCCAGCTGGAGCCATCGTCAGTCTGGCCGACGGCGCCGAAGTGGCGGTTGGCGACGTTGTCGCCCGCATTCCCCAGGAATCCTCCAAGACCCGTGATATCACCGGCGGTCTGCCACGGGTCGCCGACCTGTTCGAGGCGCGTAAACCCAAGGAACCGGCGATTCTGGCCGAGAAGTCCGGCATCATCGAGTTCGGCAAGGAAACCAAGGGCAAGCAGCGGTTGGTGATCCGCGACAAGGGCGGCGACATCCTGTACGAGGAACTGATTCCCAAATGGCGGCATGTCGGCGTGTTCGACGGCGAGCATGTCGAGCAGGGCGAAGTGATCGCCGACGGCGAGCCCAACCCACATGATATCTTGCGGTTGCTGGGAGTGCAGGAGCTGGCCGCCTATCTGATCAAGGAAATCCAGGATGTCTACCGGGTGCAGGGTGTGAAGATCAACGACAAGCACATCGAGGTAATCATCCGCCAGATGTTGCGCAAGGTCGAGATTCTCCACTCGGGCGATACGCCGTTCATTCCGGGCGAACAGGTCGAGCGGCCCCGGGTGTTGGAGGAAAACGACCGGGCTCATACCGAGGGCCGAATGCCGGCGCTCTGGCAACCGCTGTTGCTGGGCATCACCAAGGCGTCGCTGGCGACCGAATCGTTCATTTCCGCCGCCTCGTTCCAGGAAACCACCCGGGTGCTGACCGAGGCGGCGGTGCGCGGCCTGCGCGACGACCTGCGCGGCTTGAAGGAGAACGTCATCGTCGGCCGGCTGATTCCAGCGGGTACCGGCCTGGCCTATCACCTGCAACGGCGACATAACTGGGTGCCCAGCCAGCCAGCTGGCGGTACTGGGCACTTGTTCGAGAGTAGCGAGTCAGAGATCAAGGCCATCGCCGAGGACAAGAACGATGATGGCGAGGATCTGGTGGCCACGGAATGAGGGCGTGATCGGGTAACGAGCTTTCTGTTCGGTGGAGGCGGGGACGCGCGGCGCCACCCGCCTTTTTCATTCAGCCGCGCGGATACGGATGCGCCAATCCCATGACCGTCCTGCTGGAAACCCACAATCTGATCAAATACTTTCGCGGCGTGGAGGCCGTGAACGGCATCGACTTGGCGTTGCCGGCTGGGTGTTGTTTCGGTCTGCTCGGTCCCAACGGCGCGGGCAAGACCACCACGGTCGAATTGCTGGAAGGTATCCAGGAACCCACCGGTGGCCTGATCCGCTACCGGGGCGAACCCCTCGGTTCCCGGTTCCGCCAGGACATCGGCATCATGTTTCAGTCCACGGCCTTGCAGGATTACGTGACCGGCCGGGAGAATCTGCGGATGTTCGCCAGTTTCTACCGCCGCACCCTGCCGCTGGTCGAACTAAGCGAAGCCTGCGCGCTGGGCGAGTTTCTAGACCGCGACACCCGCAAGCTGTCCGGGGGGCAGCGCCAGCGGCTGCTGCTGGCTATCGCCCTGGTCAATGATCCGGAACTGATTTTTCTGGACGAACCGACCACCGGCCTCGACCCACAGGCCCGCCGCAATTTTTGGGAACTGATCCATCGGATCAAGGCGCGCGGCAAGACCATTTTGTTGACCACGCATTACATGGAAGAGGCCTATCACCTGTGTGACGAGATCGCCATCATGGATCATGGCCGGATCATCGCGCAGGGTGCTCCGCGCGAGTTGCTGGCCGCGCACTTCGACGATGTGGTGCTGCAATTACCCCTGGCCGATTTTCCCGATCCCGCGCCGCCGCTGACGCTGACCGTGATGCGGAGCCGGGACGCGGTGGAAATCCTTACCCGCGATGTCAATGCCGCCATCCGGGAGTTGCTGGCGTGGAATATCTCGCTGGCGCGGTTGCAAATCCGGCCGCGCACCCTGGAGGATTTGTTTCTGGAACTGACGGGGCAGGGATTGCGGGCATGAATTTCAAGCGTTTCTGGGCCGTTTTCGTTTCCCGCAACCGCGAATTCCTGCGTGACCGCTCCACCCTGACCTGGAATTTGCTGTTTCCCATCTCCCTGATTGCCGGTTTCGCCGTGGCGTTTTCCGGGCCGGGGTTGGCGCTCTACAAGGTGGGCGTATTGGGCGATACCAGCGGCGGAAGCGGGAAAGCCTTTCTCAACACCCGCCATATCCAGTTCATCCCGATCACCGACCTGGCCGCCGCCTTGCCCAAGGTCGAACGCCACCAACTGGACATGCTGGTCGATTTGGCCGGGCGGCGTTATTGGGTCAATGACGAGTCCCCCAAGGGCTATGTGTTGGAGCGGGTGCTACGTGGCTCCGACGTGCCCGCCACGTTCGACAAACAGACCGTGAGCGGGCGGGCCATCCGCTACGTGGACTGGATCGCGCCGGGCATCCTGGCGATGAACATGATGTTCAGTTGCCTGTTCGGGGTCGGCTACGTCATCGTCCGTTACCGGAAAAACGGGATGCTGAAGCGGTTGAAAGCCACGCCGTTGACGCCGCTGGAGTTTCTGTCGGCCCAGGTCATCTCGCGACTTTGGCTGATTCTGGCCACCACCGCGCTGGTGTTCGCCGGAACCGACGGGGTGATCGGTTTCCCGATGCACGGTTCCTACCTCGATTTGGGCATCGTGTTTTTGGTGGGGGCGGTCAGCCTGATCAGCCTGGGGCTGATCGTCGCCGCTCGCACCACCAGCGAGGAAGTTGCCGCTGGCATCCTGAATGTTCTCAGTTGGCCGATGACGTTTTTATCCGGGGTATGGTTTTCGCTGGAGGGCGTTCATCCGGTGCTGCAACAGTGCGCGCAACTGGCCCCGTTGACGCACATCATCGACGCGGCGCGGGCGATCATGATCGATGGGGCCGGCCTGGCGGCAATCTCGGGCCATCTGCTGGCGTTGAGCGCCATGAGCGTCGGCTTCATGGCGGTGGGGGTCTGGTTGTTTCGGTGGGAGTAGGGCAGGGCGTTGTGACGGCGCCCCCGGCCCCTGTCAATACTCGCTCAACCGCGCCATGCGCTCCTGGTAGCGGGCGCGCAGGCAACGCACGTCCGCCCCGCAACTGTCGCGGGCGACCAGCCAGGAACGTTGATCATCGCGCAGGTGAGCCGCCTGGCGCGGCGGCAAGCGGTCGAGCAGGGAACGATAGGTCACCGCCAGATCCTCATCCATGCGACTGAGGCTGGGGTTGTCGCATACCGCGATTTCGGCGGCGGTGCTGGCGCGGGTGCAGTCGTAGCTGGCGGCGAACGTGGCCAGGGGCAGCAGACCAACGCAACACAGGGTCAAGGACAAGGGTTTGAGCACGGCGGTTTCTCCGGGTTGAGGATTCGCCTATAGCATTACCCGCCGCGCTCGCGCCCGCAAGTCGCGTTATCGGCGAACCGCGCCAGGTGGGATGCGGTCAAATTCGCCGCTCGTTTCCCGCGCCTGGAGAATGCCGATGTCATGGTTGCGCCGTTCCATTCAGATGCCCCGCCCGGAGGATGCGCCGCCGGGCCGTTCCACGCCGTTGCCCGCACCCGCGCGACATTACGTCAACGATCACCCCCTCCAACCACCGTTTCCGGTGGGCCTGGAACAAGCGCTGTTCGGACTCGGCTGTTTTTGGGGCGCGGAGCGGAAGTTCTGGACCCAGGCCGGAGTCTACAGCACCGCGGTCGGTTATGCGGGCGGCTTCACCCCCAATCCCACCTACGAGGAAGTGTGCGGCGGTCTGACCGGGCACGCCGAAGTGGTTTTGGTGGTGTTTGATCCTACCGTCGTCGCCTACGAGCGATTGCTCAAGGTTTTCTGGGAGGCGCATGATCCCACCCAGGGTATGCGCCAGGGCAACGATGTCGGCACCCAGTACCGCTCGGCGATCTACGTCCATGACAAGGCTCAGCGCATTGCCGCTCTGGCCAGCCGCGACGCTTATCAACGGGCGTTGACCACCGCCGGTCACGGCCGGATTACCACCGAGATCGCCGCCGCGCCGCCGTTCTACTACGCCGAGGGCTATCACCAGCAGTATTTGGCCAAGAATCCAGGCGGTTACTGCGGGTTGGGCGGCGCCGGCGTGGCTTGCCCCGAGGGATGGGCGGCATGACGGTCGCGGTGTTGCCCACCGGCGCCAGTGGAGAAAACCACGATATCGCCGAACGGACCTTCCGGTTACGCGGCCTGCTGATCGGCACGGCGGTCGGCGACGCGCTGGGTCTGCCGGCCGAGGGTTTGTCCCGCCGCCGCGCGCGGCGCTTTTATAACAGCGGCTGGCGGCACCGACTGGCGTTCGGGCGCGGCATGATCAGCGACGATACCGAGCATACGATCTTCGTCGCCCAGAGCCTGCTATGTCATCCCGATTCGCCGGAGCGGTTCGCCCGCCGCCTGGGCTGGTGTTTATGCGGCTGGCTGCTGTCCTTGCCCGCCGGCATTGGTTTCGCCACGCTGCGGGCAATTCTCAAGCTGTCTCTGGGTTTTTCGCCCGCACATAGCGGCGTCCGGTCCGCCGGCAACGGTCCGGCGATGCGGGTGGCGATCATCGGCGCGTTCTTCGCCCACGATCCAAGCCGGCGGGCCGCCTACGTCGCCGCTTCGACCCGGATCACCCACACCGACCCAAAAGCCCTGATCGGCGCGACCGCCATCGCCGAACTGGCGGCCTGGATCGTGCGCGACCGACTGACCCAATCTCCCTCCCTGGATGCGTTCATCACCCTGCTCCGCGCCTGTGGCCCGGACGACCGCGATTGGCAAACCCTGATGGACGCAATGGAGCACGCCGCGCGGGAAAATCGCACCGTCGCGGAACTGGCGGATCAACTCGGATTGGGGAAGGGCGTGACGGGCTACATTTACCACACCGTTCCCATCGCGGCCTATGCCTGGTTTCGGCACGGTGGCGATTACCGGCAAACCTTGTCGACGGTGCTCGATTGCGGTGGCGACACCGATACCGTCGGCGCGATTGCTGGCGCGTTGGCGGGCGCGACGGTTGGAGAACCGGGAATTCCGGAACCCTGGCGGACAGGTATCACCGATTGGCCGCGTTCGCTGGGGTTGCTACGCGTCCTGGCCGAGCGATTGGTGACTGTCGCGGCCAGCGGTCAGCCCACCGAGCCAGTACGTTACTTCTGGCCGGCGATTCCGGCGCGTAATCTGGCCTTCCTGCTGATCGTGCTGGCGCACGGTTTCCGACGGTTGTTGCCGCCATATTGAGCGGTCGATTCGTCGGCGGAATCGCGCTGGTGGGAGCGCTAGGCGCTCCGGCCGTTCTGGTATATGCTACGCTGCACTGCAACATCGCTTACCCAGAAAGGCACGGCCATGACCACCGCCATTCTCGTCGTCCCCACCGAGCAACGGGTTGGGTTGACCACCGTCGCCCTCGGTCTGGTGCATGCGCTCGACCGTGAGGGCATCCCCGTCGGCTTCTGTAAACCGATCAGCCAGCCGCACGCCACCGACACTGGGCCGGAGCGCTCGACCCGACTGGCCCGCACTGTGACCAGCCTGACCCCGCCCGAACCGATCCCGGTGGCCGAGGCCGAGAACCTGCTGGGCCATGGCCGAGAAAATATCCTGCTGGAAGAAGTGATCGCCCGCTACGAACAGGCCGCCCAGCACGCCGCCATCGTCGTGGTCGAGGGGTTGGTGGATACCGAGGAGCAACCCTATGGTACTCATCTCAACGCCAGAATGGCGCAGAGCCTGGATGCCAAGGTCATCATCGTTGCCGCGCCCGGTCACGATACGCCGCGCCAGGTGGCCGATGCCGTGGAAGTGGTGGCCCGCGCCTACGGTGGTATTCACCACGAGCGAATGCTGGGCTGCATTATCAATCTGTTGGACGCCCCCGTGGACCCGGCTGGCCACATCCGCTTCGATTTCAGCCGCGCCGAAAACGGTTCCAGCGTCAGCCACGAGGCCGATTTCCGAGCCGAATGCGTTCGCCATTGGCCGGAAACCTTCAAATTGATCGGCTGCATTCCCTGGCAACGCGAACTGATCGCGCCGCGAGTGCGGGATATCATGCACATGATCGACGCCCAGGCGATCAACGAGGGCCAGTTGGACCGGCGCGTCACCCATGTGGCGCTAGGCGCCCGCACCCTGGCCAACAGTTGTCAGGAGTTGCGGCCCGGGGCACTGGTGATCACGCCTGGCGACCGCGACGACCTGCTGCTGGCGGTCTGCATGGCGACCATCAGTGGTACCCGCCTCGCGGCCATCCTGTTGACTGGCGGCCTCAAGCCCGACCCACGCATTTGGAAACTGTGCGGGCCAGCGCTCGACGCTGGCCTGCCAGTGCTGACCATTCCCTACACCACCATGCAGTCGGTGTTGTACCTGCCCTACATCAACCTGGAAATACCCATCGACGACCGCGACCGCATGCAGCGCGCCACCGAGGCGGTGGCTTCGCACATCAGCCTGGACTGGAAGGAGCCGCTGCTGACCGCCCTCGCCGAGCGTCGGTTGAGTCCACCGGCGTTCCGGCACATGCTGGTGGAGCGCGCCCGCCGCGCCAACCAGCGGATCATCTTGCCCGAGGGCAACGAACCACGCACCATCGAGGCAGCGATCATTTGCCACCAGCGCGGCATCGCCCGCTGCGTGCTGATGGGCGACGCTGGGCGCATGCGCCGGTTGTCGGCGCGGCGCGGCATGGCTATCCCATCGGATATCGAGATCATCGACCCGACCCAGATCGACCGACGTTACATCGACGCCATGGTGCAATTGCGCGGGCGCAAGGGATTGACGCCGGGCCTGGCGGAAGAACAACTGCATGATGCCGTGGTGCTGGGCACCGTGATGTTGCACCTGGGCGAGGTGGACGGGCTGGTGTCCGGCGCGGTCCACACCACCGCCAACACCATCCGCCCGGCCCTGCAATTGATCAAGACCGCGCCCGGCGTCCGGCTAGTTTCATCGATCTTCTTCATGTGCCTGCCGGAACAGGTGCTGGTTTACGGCGACTGCGCCATCAATATCGACCCCAGCGCCGAGGAACTGGCCGATATCGCCATCCAGAGCGCCGATTCGGCCCAGGCCTTTGGAATCGCGCCGCGGGTGGCGATGCTGAGCTATAGCACCGGCGCCTCCGGCAGTGGCAGCGACGTGGAAAAAGTCAAGGAGGCGACCCGGCTGGCCCGCGAGCGGCGCCCCGATCTGTTGATCGACGGCCCCTTGCAATACGACGCGGCGACCATCAAGGAAGTGGCGCAAAGCAAGGCCCCGGATAGCCGAGTGGCGGGCCGAGCCACCGTGTTCATCTTTCCGGACCTAAATACCGGCAACACCACCTACAAGGCAGTGCAGCGCAGCGCCGAGGTGATCAGCATCGGACCAATGCTGCAAGGTTTGAACAAGCCGGTTAATGATCTGTCGCGCGGGGCGCTGGTGGAAGATATCGTGTTCACCGTCGCCCTGACCGCGATTCAGGCCGAACAGGCCCGCGAGCGGGAACGCGGCTCGCGTTGATCAGATCCGCTCGAAAGTTTCCACCCGCGCCGGTGGTAGGTTACCCCAAACAATCTTGCTGGACAGCCGCCGAAAGCCGAGCAAGAGGCGGGTGTGGGTGCCTCGCAGGTCGTAGGTGAACTGCACCAGCAGGCCACCGGGTTCAAGCAGGGTTTCAAACTGCTGAGCGACAGCTCGGGTGGTGGCTGGATGCAGGGAGCGCAGCGGCAAGCTGGACACGATGCTGTTCAAACGCGGCCGGGGGTGGCCCAGTAGATGGCCCAGTTGGGCGGCATCGCCCTGAATGACGCGCAGCTGTGGGAAGCGTTGGCGCAAATGATGGGCCAGCGTGGGTGAGCGCTCCACCACCATCAACCTCCAGGGCGGCACGCCGTGCTTGAGCAGGGCGGCGGTGACCGCGCCGGTCCCTCCCCCCAGTTCGATCACCAGTCCGTCCCGTTCCAGCGGGACGCGCGCCGCCATGCCGCTCGCCAGCGCGGGGGCGCTGGGACAGGCCGCGCCCATGGCCCGCGGGTTGACCCAGATTTCCCGGGTGAACAAAGCCAGCGAGGCGGCGCCAGGACTGCGCAGAAAAACCTTGACCAAACGTTTCATTATCCTATCTGATCGTGAAAGCTGTTCAACAGCGACGCCAGAATGACCACGGGCAGGCATTATAATTCCTTTCGTCGCCCGGCGGGCGGCGATCCAGAAAGTCAGTGGGGGAGAAAACCGAAACTAGGGGGTGAAGGGAGTCGGCGCCCGCCGCGCTTCAAGCCACGCCTCAAGTCACTTAGGAATAGGAAGCGCGCAATTGCTCCCGCCCGGCCTCAAACAACCCCGAAGCCCGCTTGCGCAGACCCTCTTCCTCGGCCAATTCCGAAATTTCCTCCAGGCTGGCGCTTCGGTCGATGGTGGCGGCGGTTTTTCTGGGGTGGGGTAGATGTTCCCGGAAGGACCGAAGCATTTGCACGGTGTTCTTCATTGCCACTGAATAAACTCCTGGCGGCCGATGATGGGTTATCGAACGAGCGGGCCGGAAGTCTATTATGCCAATGGCCAAAAGCCAATCATGCCGGGGAGGGCCAAGCTCAATAGGCCTCGAATTCGAATCGGGCCGCGCCGATCATTAACACGTCGCCCGTTTCCAGGGCCAGCACCTCGTTGGTCGCCAGGCCGTGACAACCGACCTGGATCGAACCCGGCCCCGCCAGGTTCTGAATCCAGTACATGCCTTCACGGAATAGTAGCTCGGCGTGGAGCGGCGCCACTCCAGCGGCGGTGATGGGCAGGCCGGCCTGCGGGGAACTGCCCAGCGACAGCCACTTGGGCACGTAATAGTGGACGACCTGCCGGCTGGCCTCGTCGTCGCGTTCGAACCGCGCGTGTAGGAGGGTTCCCGGATTGCCGACGCCATTGATCTCGGCGATCCGGTCCTGGATCGATACCAGATTGGCGTAACGGTTTCTCAGTATGGCCCGCACGTCCTCGTTGCTAGTTTGCTGGTCGCGCTGGTGCAGGACGTCGACCAGATCGAGCAGATAATGGCCAAACTTGTCGCGTGGCTCCTGGGGATCCCAGTCCAGGGTCGGGTCGTGCTCTCCATGGCGATCCCAGGCCAGCGTCAGCTTGAGGTGATACAAATCGCAGATATCTAGATTGTCGTTCGCTTCCAGCAGGCGCCATTGACCGCGCGTCAGCCGCTGGCCGTTCTGGCCGGTGTAGGTTCGATCCTGGTCGCTGGCCGGCATCAGCGCCAACTGGTCGCCCAGGGCGCAAATCACGGCGTGCAAGCGGGAGATTCGGGTGTATTCCGGGATGAAGCCCAGGGCAAAATCGCCAAAGCCCGCGCCCGTGCTAGGGTTGTAGCGCCCCAGGATGATGAAGGGGCGCGACACCAATTCGATCCGCGCCGGCGCCTGGGTGGGATCGGCGGCCAGCAGCAACGCCCGGCTAAGCGCCGTGCCGCGACCGAGCGCCTGATGAGTGGCGGCGACCGATGCCCGTAGGCGGTGGGTGCGTTCGTCGTCGACCGTCAATTCGAGCGGCAATGTGAAGCTCGGATCGCCGGTCGCCCCGACCAGGGTGACGGTATCGGTTCGCGACTCAGGAGTATCCAGCCAGAATTGCTCGCGCCCTGGGGCGAGCGTGACCTCCTGGCCGACGCCCCAAGCGGTCTCGCTCCGACATGGCGGAGCCAGGCGGATTTCGTCCGGGCCGCGATAGGCATGCCAGGTTCCCCGGTGGTCGAGCAGATCGAGTTCCATTTGCAGCGTGGCCGGCTTCGGTTCGGCCCGCGTCAGCCGGTAATCCAGATACACCGGCTGGGCGTCTCGGCCGTCGAGCAAGCGCAGGGAAAGCATCTGACCGCCGTTGACAAATTCCAGATCGGTGCTGTGCAGTCGCATGCGGATTTCCCGGTACAGCCACCAACTGGGGTTGATCAGTAGGATGCCCAGGGTGCCGCCGGGCTCCGGCCCAGCATGTGGAGTGATGCTTAGGGCCACCAGTATCGGTTGTTGGGTTTCGGCCAGCCGCGCCATCCGCTGTTCGTAGTGGGTCAGCCACGCGGGAGGAGCGTTGCGCGCCAGCCACTGATAGCGGTGGCGAAATCCGCGAAGAACTTCGCGATCGCGCGCGTTTTTGCGATCCTGTTTCGCGACGATTTCATCGAGCAATTGCAGGAATGCACGCAGGGGGGGCAGGAGCGCTGGCGCGGAGGCGGGTTTGGCCGGTGGGGGCGCGGGGGCAGGGGTGGGAGAGGATTGAACTGGTGGGGGCGCGGGGGTGGAATCGGCGTTCGCGGCCATGCCCGCCGATTGCGAGGCGCCTGCTTGGATCGGGGCGGTTTTCGCCGGTCTGGTGGGGGCGAGGGCAACGGTTTGTTCGGCGGCGGACGCCTCGTCCAAAGCAAAATCGAAGTTGAAATCCAGCACCGTCCCGGCCAGGTCGAATTCGTCGCTGGAGCCGGGCGTGACGGGCGGCGCGGGTGCGGAGTCGCTGAGAAAACAGCTTCGCGCGGCTTCGTCCACCATCGTCGGCGTGAGTTCACCGGCCTGCAAGCTGGCCAGCAGCAGGACCGTGTCGCACAACAAGGCGATGGTCCGCGGCACGCCCTGGCCGTAGTGAGCAATCCGTTCAATCACGGCTGGCGATAGCCGATCGTCGGCGTGGCCGGCGACCTCAAACTGGTGGGCGATGAACAAACCCGTTTCCATCTGGCTCAATTGTTCGAGACGGCAATGGACCTGGAGGGATTTTTGGAGCGGGCGCAGCTCGGGTTGACGCAGCTTGCCCTCGATCTCCGGCAGCCCCGCCAGCACGACCTGTGGACGCTGGTCGGCCTCGACCGCCGACTCCTCCACGAACTTCCATAGCCGCTGCAAGGCATCGATGCGCAGGTGATGGGCGTCGTCGATCAGCAGGGCGATCGCCTGGCCCCGGCCGGCGTGTACGGCCAGCGCGTCGCGTAATCGCTGGCTTTGCTGCTCGACATCCAATTCGTCGCCTGACAATCCCAGATTGGCGCACAGATAATTGAGGATATCGGGAAAATCGAGCTGAGGATTGCCAAGCAGGATGAAGCGGATGTCGCCGGCTTCCGCCATGCAACGGTGCAGGAGCAAGGTTTTGCCGAGTCCGGCCTCGCTGGTCAACAGCAGGAGTCCCCGCCGGGTCCGGATGCCCCGCAGAAGAGTGGCGCAAGCGGTATCAAAGTCCGCGTTGCGATAAAACCCGCGCGAATCTTTCAGGCTAAACGATTTGCCGTCAAATCCAAGATGGTTGGTATGCATCATGCCCTCCTTGCCGCTAGCCGCCGTTGCTCATTTTACGGCCCGCGGATGAATCTCGACAGTCCCCGATGCGCGCCGAGCGGTTCTGACCCGTGGTTGCGAGAAGCATCGCTTGGACGGTTATCGCCCGAATTTCATGAGCTTCTTCGTCGGGTTGCTATACTGCTTCAATTCGCGCGCTTCGCCCGCGCGACTGTTTCCACATTATTTTAGAACAATAGCCGCCAGTTATTCGCCGCATGGCCGAGGATTCGCGCACGCCCCCCCAGTCTCCCGTCCCCGCGGCGCCGGGTTCAGGCGCTATTCCACCCTCACTGTTTCAACCGCTGGCGTGCTACCGACGGTTGTTGTGGCGCTGGCTGCGGATCAATGGGGAAGGGTGCGGGTTGCTGGCCGGTGGGCTGGTAGCCTATGCGCGCGCTCTGCCGCCGGTGGGGCGCGGGGGATGGTTGCTCCGGCGGGCGGCGGCGCTGGCGGCGCGCGGATTGGACCCGGCGCTGGTCGCTTTGCCGTTCCCCGTCCAACTGCGCCTCCGGCTGGAGCGGCTCGGTCCCACCTATATCAAGCTGGGCCAGATCATGGCGGTGCGCGAGGACATGTTGCCGCGCGTCGTCACCGATGAGTTGAAAAACCTGTTCGACCAGGTTCCCGCCGCGCCCTTTCCAGCGATTCGCGCGGTGATCGAGGCCGAGCTGGGGCAACCGCTGGCGGCGTTGTTCGCCCAGGTCGAGGAACAGCCGCTGGGTTCCGCCTCGCTGGCGCAGGTGCATCGCGCTACGACCCGCGCTGGCCAGGCGGTAGTGATCAAGGTGCTCAAGCCCGGCGTGCGCGAGACGGTGTTGGCCGATCTGGTGTTGCTGCGTCTGCTCGGCGGCGTGCTGAACCGGCTGATTCCCCATTACCAGCCAGCCGCCATCATCGGGGAATTTCGCGTCTATACCGTCCGCGAGTTGGATCTGAACAGCGAGGCAGACAACGGCGAAACCTTCGCCGCGCATTTTCACGACCTGCCGGCCATCGTGTTTCCGCGCATGATGCGGGAACTGAGCAGCGCCAGCGTGCTGACCATGGAGTATCTGGAGGGTTTCAAACCCGGCGAGCCGGCGACCTTCGAACTGGAAGAAGCGGCACGGACGCGGGTGGTCAAGCTGGGCGCGCTGGCGATTTTGCGGATGCTGTACCGGGACGGGTTCTTTCACGCCGACTTGCACGCCGGCAACCTGTTAATCCTGCCGGGTCCGGAGGTTCGGGTGGGATTCGTGGACCTGGGCATGGTCGGCCGGTTCGAGGACCAGACCCGGCGGCGGTTGCTGTACTACTACCATGCCTTGGTCAACGGCGATGTCGAAAAGGCCGCCTGGCATCTGAGCGGCATCGCCGACCTTGGGCCGGGTGGCAACCCAGCCAAATTTCGGCGGGCGGTGGTCGAGTTATCGCGACGCTTCCTGCTGCGCGCCCGCCATGGCGATTTCAGTATCGCCCGGCTGATTCTGAAGTCGATGCGGCTGGGCAGTCGCTATCGGATGTATTTTCGGGTGGATCTGGTGTTGATGGTCAAGGCGCTGGTCACGTTCGAGGGCGTCGGGCGGATGGTGGACCCCGATCTGGACGTGGTCGCGCTGTCGCGGCTGTACATTGGTCGCATTTTCCGCGAGCAGTTCCAGGTGAGGCGCCTGGCGCGGGAGTTATGGCGCAACGGTCCGGAACTGCTCGATCTAGCCGGGCGGCTGCCGGAACTGCTGGCTCGGTCGTCCCGCGCGCTCGACCGCCCGGACCCGGCGCCGACCGCCAGTCCACTGGTTGGGTTGCGCGGGGCCATTCTGGGCGCCGCTTGCGTTCTCGGCGGGGTGCTGATCCTGCTTCAGTCGGACGCCTGGTTGCTAGGCGGAGGGTTGCTGCTGGCGGGGCTCTGGTGCCATGGGCGCGGCGGGTAAGTGGAGGGAAAGGTTGAACGGAAGATTGAGCACGACAATTTTCCACATTTATTAACAGCTAATAATCCCTTATAATTCGACGACCAATAATAACGAACGATGGCCACGGCTGCTGTTGTACCTATAATACAGGAGAGAGCTTTATGAAACACCCTTATCACTTGTTGCCGCTGCACCGATTAGACCGGGGAATTCGCCATGCTCGGCCCAAGCAGCGGTTACCCCGCCGTATCACCACCGATGATCCCGCGTTGTCGGTGATGACCGACCTTTGCCAAGTAACCGCCGTCACCACCGAACTATCGACCCCTCTCAGCAAGGCGCTGGATGTCATGGTCAAGCGCGGAGTGCGCGTCCTTTTGGTCGTCGATGCCGACGACAACATCCTTGGATTGGTCACCAGTCGCGACATCGACGGAGAAAAGGTCACCCGGATTCTGGCCAAGACCGACTGCGCTCGCGAGGACCTGTTCGTCTCCGATGTCATGACCCTTCGAGCGAAACTGGAAGTGTTGATGATGGAAGATGTACTGGACGCGCGAGTGGGTGACATCATCGCGACCCTGCGGCAGGTCAATCGCCAGCACGCTCTGGTATTGGACATCGATCCCGAAACCGAGATACCGGCGGTGCGCGGCATTTTCTCGCTGTCGGAGATCGGTTCGCGGTTGGGATTGGACATCAATCGATCGCGGCAGCCGACCACCTATGCCGAATTGGAGAAGGCTGGGGCCGCGTTGTAACCACCGCTTTGACGAGCAACGTCGATCCTGTACGGACAACTCTTCCGCCATCAACCAGGGTCATCGGGTTTCCAACCCAATATTCGTGGGGCAACCAACGGGTTGCCCCTCATGGTTTCAATGGTTTGATTCTGTACATTTGACATGACGATGGATTCATAGGGACGACTCCATTGTTTCAATAGATGCGACAATTTGTCGCATTCCCGCCTGATTCTCCGCGACTTAGCATTATCGGATAACCCGAAGCGACACGCCCTTCGTGGTTCATCCCAAAACTCGCCTAATCTCAGGAGAATCCCGCATGGCTCGTTCTTGCGACCGGCAGTTATTGTTCCCGATTCGAAGCGCCACGGTACTGGGTGTCGCGCTGGTATTGCTGGCCGGCTGCGGCGGCGATGACGACAACGGTCCGACCGAACGTCAGGTCAGCGTGCTGTTCGAGGCGCAAGTCAACGGCCAGGATTTCACCTGCGGTACTACCTACAGCAACGTCGGCATCGGTCAACCCGGCACCTACCAGGTCAATGACTGGCGCTTTTATGTCCACGACGTGGCGCTGGTCAAATCCGATGGCAGCCGGCAGGCGTTGGATCTGGATCAGGACGGGGTTTGGCAATATCAGAACGTCGCCTTGCTGGATCTGAGAAAAAATTGTGGCGGCGGCGCCCTGCCGTCGAACGCCGTGGTCAAGGGAGCCGTGGCCAACGAGAGCTTCACGGGGGTCTGCTTCAAGGTCGGCATTCCCTATCAACTCAACCACATCAGCGACGCCACCGCGCCTTCGCCGCTGAACAGTTCGGGGATGTTGTGGAACTGGCGGGGCGGGCGCAAGTTCATCCGGATCGATGGGACGGGCGCTCCCGGCGACGTCGCCCGGGCAACCGCATTCCATATTCATCTGGGCAGCACTCAGTGCCCTGGCTCGGATCCCAATGCCCCCCCCACCTCCGCCTGTGGCTATCCGAACATTGCTGAGTTTTGTCTGGATAATTTCAATGCGAACCAGGACCACATTGTCATGGACATCGGCGCCGCGCTGGAAGCGTCGAACGTTGCGTTCAACACCCCGGATACTGCTTCCGGCTGCATGTCGGCCAACTCCGATCCCGAGTGCATTCCCATCATGCCGCGCCTGAACCTGGACTTTACCTATGTCGCCGGCGCCGGAGCGACGCCCGAGAAGTATCCCAAGGTGGTTCCTCAGCGCTTGTTTAGCGTCCATAAGCCGTGATGAGTCAACAACTGAGTTGGACCTTGCTGCTGAGCGCGCTGCTGGCGATGGCCGGCTGCGGCGATGGCGGCGGCGACGATGAAACGTCGCCGCCAACAACCGGCTATTCCTGGTCGCTGCCCCAGGGATTTCCCACTCCCAGGGAGTCGGCTGATAACCCGCTGACCGACGCCAAGATCGAACTGGGCCGCCATCTGTTCTTCGACCCGCGGATGTCGATCAACCAAACCATGGCCTGCGCTTCCTGCCACCAACCGGCGCGCGGTTTTACCGACGGTCGGCTGACGTCCATCGGCGCCACTGGCGAGGACCACCCGCGCAACGCCATGAGCCTGACCAACGTGGTCTACAACGCCACCTTCAACTGGGCCAACCCGATCCTTGCCACCCTTCACGCCCAGGCGCTCATCCCGATATTTGGCGAATTTCCCTTGGAGTTGGGCTGGAGCGACCACGAAACCGAAATCCTGGATCGTTTCCGCCACGACGCGGTTTATCAAAAGCTGTTCGCCGATGCCTATCCGGGCGAGACCAATCCCTTTAACGCCGACCGGGTCGCCAAGGCCATCGCGGCTTTCGAGTCGATCCTGATTTCGGGTCATTCGCCCTACGACAAGGCTACCCTTCAGGGTGATCGCAATGCCATGAGCCCGGCGGCGCGGCGCGGCCAGGAATTGTTCTTTTCCGAGCGGATGGAATGCTTTCACTGCCATGGCGGTTTCAACTTCAGCCAGTCGGTCAACCATGCGGGGACGACGCTCGCGCAAGCCGAGTTTCACAACAACGGCCTCTACAACATCGGCGGGACGGGCGATTATCCGTTGAACAATCGCGGTCTGTGGGAGTTCACCCAGCGGCCCGCCGACATGGGACGGTTTCGGGCCCCCACCCTGCGCAACATCGAACTGACCGCGCCCTATATGCACGATGGCTCCATCGCCACCCTGGAAGAGGTGCTGGATCACTACTCGCGCGGCGGGCGGCTGATCAAGGAAGGACCGCTGGCCGGAGATGGAGCAAAGAGCCCCTATAAAAGCGAGCTGATCGTCGGTTTTTCGCTGACTCCGCAGGAAAAGCAGGATGTCATTGCCTTTTTCCAAAGCCTCACCGATTGGGAATTCCTGTGCGATCCGCGCTTTACCGATCCATTCGGCAATTTTCCCCGGCATCCCCGCTGTAATTGACTGACCCCCTTGGAGATCGTGGCTCGTGCTCAATTTCAAACAACGCTCATTCGGTAAAGCTCACCGAGTCGGCTTGACTCGCAGGCTCGCCGTTTACTGTCGCTCGGCGGGGATCGTTCTGGCCCTGGTTCTGACCTTGCCGATTCCATGCACGCCCTTCCTTCTGCCGGTGGCCCATGCTCACCACGGCGGTGGTGGCGCGAGCGGCGGCGGCGGCCCGAGCGGCGGCGGTGGCGGCGGCGAAACGATGCGGAAACCCCCGGATGGTTATGGCAAGGGCGGTCGCGGTGTTCAGGGCATGAAGTCATGAAGATTCTCTTCGGTATGGTCCTCATCCTGGTGCTAACCGCCGGTTGCGCGGGGTTGGGCGCGGTGGGCAGCCACGGCGCCGTGGCCTACGCACCCAGCACGCAGGACTGGCGGTTGCGCTGGCGCGTGGTCGACCCCCAGCGGGTGCGGCAAGTCGTCCTTGAGGACTGCCCCGCCGCCGACTGTCGGGTGGTCCTGGAGTTTGGTCCTGGTCAATGCGGCACCCTGGCCTTGGGTCAGCAGGCCGGGTTCGGCGTGGGGCTGGGCGATACTCCGGCCGCCGCCGAAGCGGCCGCCCTCGCCGAATGCCAGCGCACCGGTGCGGACTGCCGGGTCGCCTCCGCCGAATGCAATAGCTGAAAATTTCGATTCGGGACCACGCCGATCAATTTCAGGAGACTTTTCGGTGATCCCGAGACGATTTTTTTCTTTGCTCGCCACGCTGGCGTTGATTGGGTTACCGCTCCTTGCCAGCGGTCATGGCTATCGGCTGGGCGATATCAGAATCGTCCATCCGTGGGCCATGCCGACGGCTCGGGGGGTCGCTGGCGATGCCAGCGGCGTGGGTTATCTGATATTGAAGAACAACGGTCGCAAGTCCGACAGATTGCTCTCGGCCTCGACGGAAATAGCCGAGAAGGTCGAGTTGCGCGCCCACAGTGGAACAGGCGATACGCCGCCGACACGCCCCGTGGAAAGCATTGAAATCCCCGCGGGTGGAGAAGTACGGCTGGAACCCGGTGGGCCCTATCTGCTGTTGCTGAACCTCAAGCAACCGCTGGAGGAAGGACAGCACTTCGCGGTCGCACTCCGGCTTGAGCGCGCCGGAAAAATCACTGTGGACATGTGGGTGCAGAAAAACGCGAAAAATTCAATTTATTGAATGGATTCATCGTTTAATTACGATGATCTTATCGATTTTATCGATGTAAATGCGCGTAAGGTGGCAAGCTCCGCACGCGCCGATCCTCGATTGGGCCGCCGACGGTGAAGTGATAAAGCGACTGCCACGCCAGGCCGTCCAGCCCCAACAAGCGGTGCATGGCGTCGTCGAAGAAACAGCCGATGCCGGTGGCGCGAATGCCAGCGGCTTCCGCTTCCAGGTAGAGAACCTGCCCCAGCAGGCCGGTTTCCCAGAACAGTTCCCGGTATGCCCACGGCTGGCCCTGGAGTGGACCGACGAACTCGGTCAGAAAGCTGACCGCGAAGCAGGAATCGGCGGCGATGTCCTGATGGCAGGCAATCACCCGCGCCGCGTCGCGGGCGTCGCCCACGGTGAGCCGGTACAGCGGCAGATGTTCTGGCGCTGGTTCGACTCGCGACCACTCCCATTCGCCGTGCAACGCGCCGCGCAATTCCGGTAGTGCCTCCGCCGTCCGCGCCAGCAAATAGAGGCCGGGCGATATGCCATCGATCCGGTGGGCGAACAGCAACGGATGCACGCGCGGCGGCCACGGCCAGGCATCGAGCGGCGGCGCGTTCGGACGCGGCAACAGGGCGTCCAGCATCCCGAACCAGCGTTCGGCGGGTAGAGTGGTCACCCCGTCGAACGCCACCGCGCTGCGCCGTTGGCGAATCAACGTCCCGGCGCTAGCCTGGCAGCCGGACTGGGCCAGGGGTGGGCGTGGAGGGGGGCGGAAGGGGGGCGACGCAATCCCACCCGGCCGATGGGTGGCATGGTCAACCGCGTCGATGCCGGACCAGTCGCGCTGGGCCTGGCTCAGCCGGTTGGCGCGACCGGCGAAGCAAAGGCCACGGGCCAGCGCGCCGGGCGATAAATCCGCCGGTGGCGGTTCGGGTCCCACCCACAGCGCGACCTCCGGGCTTTCGGGTTCGGCGTCGGCGAAATCTTCCGCCCGATCCAGCCCCAGCACGGCCGCCAAATCGGCGTCACCCCAGCCGGCCAGCAACCGCGCCCGCCAGCCCAGCGCGGCGGCGGCGTAGGCGACGGCGGCGATGGCGTGGCCGCAATCGTGCTGGCAGTAGCGGTAGGCCCGCAGACCGTATTTCCAGGCTTCGCGCCAGTGGACGCCGGTCAGCGCCAGCACCACCCCGCCGTCCAGCTCATGGCCCCAGCTTGAATGACTTGGCGCGGCGCGCTGTTCGAGCAGGTGATCGTGGCTCAGGTAGTGGTAAACGCTGGCGTTCAGGCCGGGCAGGGCGGGGCAGATCAGATAGCCCTCGGTCGGATGCAGGTTGCCACTCGACGGATTGCAGCGCAGCGCCCAGCGCGAGCCGTCGTGCTGTTTCCAGGCCGATAGTCCCAAGGACAGTTCGAATAACACCGCCAGCGAATCGCGTTCCAGCGGGCGCGCGGTTGGCCGCCCGCCCCGGCGCACCGACTCGAACGAGGTTGCCAAGGCATCGGCCCGCAACGGTAATTCAATACGCGGGGCTCCGGCGAAACGACGAAATGGATCGGGCTGGTTAGCCCAGTCGAGCCCGCCCGGGCCGGGCGCGTAGCGGTTCAGGTGATGCTTGCTCGCCTGGTGGTAGGCGATGACTTGCGCGAGGGGAGCGGTATCGAGGCGGTCAGGTTTCATGGAAAGCACGCTTGAAAGACGTTTACGGATGAAACAGTATTTTGCCTCAAAACGAAAATCGCTGACGCCACGCCTGGAGAACCATCATGTCCTTGCCCCCATTGCCTCGTCCTCAACGTGCCTGGACAGTGCCCGGCTGGTTGAAAAAGCCGTTCATTCCCCTCGTTATCCTGGTCGGGTTGCTGCTCTGGCTTGGTTTGTTCGTGGTCGAGCCCACCGAAATGGCCGGCGTGCGTCGCTTTGGCGAGGTGACTACCCGCGAACCCTACGGTCCGGGTATCCATCTGAAATGGCCGCTGATCGATCGGGTGGATCGCTTGCAGGTGTCACTCGACATCCTGCAAGTGCAGAACCTGACCATGTACACCGTGGACAATCAGTGGGTGAAAATCTCGGTGGGCCTGACCTATCGGATTCCCCCAGCGGCGGTGTTCCGTCTGTTGTACCAGGTGGGACGCTCGGGCAACTTCAGCATTCGCGAAAACGTGGAGCCGATCATCGCCGATCGGGCCATGCGGGTGTTCGCCCGCCGCAACACCATCAAGATTTCCGAGGAACGCGAGGCCATCGCCAACGAAATTCGCCAGGCGGTCAGTTCTCGATTGGCGGAACTGTTCGGCCTGGAGGTGGTGGACCTACAAATCGCCAAGATCGAATACAGCCCGACGTTCGTCGCCAGCGTCGAGGCGGCGGTGAAGGCCAAGAACGACGCCGTGGCGGCCGAGAACACCGTCAATCGCATCCGTTTCGAGGCGGATCAGATGCGGGTCCGTGCCCAGGGCGAGGCTGATGCGGCGGCGATCCAGGCGGAAGGGCAGAAGCGGGCGGCGGTCATCCGCGCCCAGGGCGAGGCCGAGGCGGTGCGGATCATCGGCGAGGCCCAGGCGGCCAGCTTGCAAATTCGAGGCGCGGCGGTCACGGCCCATCCCGAGGTGGTGTCACTGGTCGCGGCGGATCGCTGGAACGGCGTGGTTCCGCAAACCCTGCTGGGTGAAGGCGGTGCCGTGCCTTTTCTGAATCTCGACGACAGCCCCGCTTTACCGGCGCGGAAGGCGCCCGGCGCGGCGGACAAGGCGCCCTGATTCCCGTCGCGTTGCTATCCACCTCGGCCATGCGCCCGCAACCAAACCGTGTGTTTTTGACGAATATCGGCCAGTACTTCCAGGTCGATCAGATCGTCGTCGCGGATGCGTTCGTCGTAATTTTCCCAACCCATGAAATCGCGCAGCGCCCGTAGCATCTCCTCGTCGCAAACACCGCTGGCGACACCCTTGTAGAAACCGCGCGCATGGAGGATTTGTTGCAATTCGTTGGCGAGGGCGGTATCGATCCTGACCAATTGGTCAGGATCGCTGCGGAAATAGGTCAGCCGGTGAATGGCGTACAGCCGCTCCAGTTCAGCAATCGGCGTAGGATGGTCGTAAACCGAGATATCCACATAGCGGTCGTCGAAGCCGCCGTAACCGCCGCCGGCCCGCGCAACCTTTAGCGCCGCCGACTGCTGGCCGCGCCGGTCGCCACCGTTGGCTTGGCCAGCTTGCAAGGCCGTCATCAGCCGTACCGCCAGCGATCCCGGCGTGGTCTCGAACGTCCGCACCATACTCTCCACCACCCGTGGCCCGGCCAGGGTATTGCCCTGGGCCGCG
Organism: Candidatus Contendibacter sp.; assembly: GCA_029624675.1. GTDB lineage: Bacteria > Pseudomonadota > Gammaproteobacteria > Competibacterales > Competibacteraceae > Contendibacter. The sequence goes on along the minus strand of JARSSP010000051.1, from coordinate 42,209 downwards.
CAGCACTCTCCCCGCAAGCTGCCGGCCCAGTCGAAACAATGCGCGCCGGTGAAACTGGCGGCGCGACCCTGGGCGTCGATGATGCCGACCTGCCGATAATCGCGCTGCGCGTCGGTGCCGGTCAGAATCGCCACCGCCTCCTCGGGCGAAGCGCCGTTTTCCAGCAGCGCCAGCCCACGCGGGCCATAGCTGGTGTTGCAGTAGGATTGGGTTGCCACCGCTCCAACTCCCGCCTTGGCGAAGGGGATGGAGACGCCGACGTTGGGGAATTTGGATTGCACGGCAACGCCCAAATCACCGTTGGCGGGATCGAAGGCGACGATGGAAAAGGTCATGCGGGTTGCTCCGTTACGGTTTACCTGAATTCGGCGGATGGATGCACCATCAGGCCATTTTATCGCCGCACGCTGGACATCCCGGCCAACGTCGGACTTTCATGAGCCGCCATTCCATGCGCGCGGCGTCCAGCAGCAGCAGCCGACCATCGAGCGTCTCGCCAAGTCCGGTTAGCACCTTGATCGTTTCCACTGCCTGCAAGCTGCCGATTACCCCAACCACGGGAGCAAGCACGCCGGTTTGCGCGCAGGTCTCGGCGTTGACTTCCACGTCGCGGTAGAGGCAACGGTAGCAGGCGCCTTCCTCGCCCGGTCGCCAGACGAGTAGCTGTCCCTCCAGCCGAATTGCCGCCCCGGACACCAGTGGCACTCTCGCTCGAACGCAGGCGGCGTTGATCGCCAGGCGGGTAGGGAGGTTGTCGCAGGCATCCACCACCACGTCGGCCTGCTGGACCCGATCCAGCAATTCTGCGTCGTCCAGCATTTTCGGGACGGTGACGATCTCCACCAGCGGATTCAGCGCCAAGAGCGTGTCGCGGGCCGATTCGACCTTGGACCGGCCAATGTCCGCCGTGCGGTGGATGATCTGCCGTTGCAGGTTGGACAGGTCCACCCGGTCGAAATCGATCAGCGTTAACCTTCCGACGCCCGCCGCCGCTAGATACATCGCTACCGCCGAGCCCAGCCCGCCCAGACCGACGATCAACGCATGGGACTGGCGCAGCCGCTCCTGACCCTCGATGTCGAATTCCGGCAGCAGGATTTGCCGACTGTAGCGTAACAATTCGTCGTCGGTCATGGGATTGCGGTGTAAGAGTTCTAATAGTCAAAATGGCACTTCTTTACAGTGTAGTCCTGGATCGGACTGTTGGATCGCCATGTCCATCCAGCGAAGGCAAGCTATTGGCGGTGTCGCACACGTACCCGACCACGGGACCGCACCGCGCCCAGGTCCGCATCATCTCGGCGCGCGAAGCCACCCGGAACGAACGCCGGCAGTACGAAAACGAACCCCGGTAGGCAATGCAATCGGGTGAAGGCTATGAGCAAGCAGACCAATCAAGATCATGACGATATCCCCGCCGAGATCGATTTCTCCCAAGGCCGGCGCGGCCAGTTCCACCGGCCCCAGACTCGTTTGAATCTGCCGGTGTATCTGGAAGCCGAGGTGGAAGCCTATCTGGCCACCCGCGCCAAGGCCAGGGGCATCGACGTCGGCCAACTCGTCAACGAGTTGCTGAAGAAGGATATCGAGTTGATCGAAACCGCTCGGTAGCACGGGTCGAGGCGCGGCCTCAGCGGCGATGCGGGCGCTGGTGTCGGAATTCCCCAAGGCCAAGCTGGCTTCCTCGGCCAGAATGAGATCGATGCAGCGCTGGAAGTCGCCCATGGTTCGTGCTCCGAAACGATGGGGGGCCAGGATCCGACGCGAGGTTGGGGAAAGTCGCGCGGATTATGGCGGTTGCGGCGGTTGCGGGGTTAAAATCGTTTACGGTGGTAAATAAAACACTTCAATTTTCGATTTCCTCTCCTCCAACCAAGCGGTGACAACTTTGGCATGATGGGCTTTGAGGTTATCGAGAATAAGAAAGACCTTTTGGCCGCTATCCGCAATCAACTTTTCCATAAAATCGATCATCAGATCTCGATTCATGGCCTGCTCAAGGAACGCAAAGCGCACCAACCCCTGATTACTGATGGCTGAGACCATCGTCAGGCCATGGTGCTGGGCTGGCGTCGTTAACACCGGGGTCTGGCCCACTGGCGCAGACCCACGCAGCCAATGACCGTCCTCCGCCACCGCCGTCTCATCGCCCCAGTAGATGATCGCGTGTTCGACCTTGGCCCGGCGCGCAATCTGGGGATAGGTCTCCTTCAACCACGTCTTGTTTTTATCGGGTTTTGTTCCAGCGCCCGTTTGAGGGGCCGTTGCGGCGTCCAACCCCAGCGCAGCAAATATTCCCCCACCGTACGAATCGGCATCGTCATGCTAAATTCCGCTTGGATCAGTTCCTTGACCGCCCGGCGGTTCCACAAGGCAAACCCCAGACAAGTTTTGGTCGAATTTAAGGTAGAGCCTCTACGCCTGTGGGTGACAGGATCAATGACCTGTTGGCATACACCGCAGCCGGTGTTGGGTAGCCCAGGGCCTGATGGGGCCGCTGGTGGTTGTAGAAGTCAAAATACCGGTACAGCCCGCGATAGGCGTCATCCAGCGTGTCATAGCCGTTGGGATACACCTCTTCGTACTTGACCGATCACAACAAGCGTTCCACGAAGATGATCTCGACCCTGACCAACGTCAAGATGATGACGTATGAAGTGGAGTTCCGGTTGAACGTGTGCTGACAGGAATTTTTTCGTTATTTGTTTCTCATTCTTGACAATTAAGCTATTTTGAATAGAATGAGAAACATTATGCCTGCCCGACCGCCTGCTATCATCGACGCCACGGCTAAAAAGCTCGAATTGCTGGGTCAGCAGATTCGCGCACACCGCAAAACCTTGCGCGTTAGCGCCACGACGGCGGCGGAAGCGGCCGGCATGTCGCGGGTGACGTTGCACCGGATCGAGCGCGGCGAACCGGCGGTGACCATGGGTGCTTACCTCAACGTCATGGCGGCACTGGGCCTGGAGTTTGGCATCCTCCCGCCACCCAGCGCTGTCCCCGCAGTTGGTGACGACCACCGAAAGGGCTGGATTCCCGCCCGCATTCGTCTATCGGACTACCCGCAACTTAAACAGCTTGCCTGGCAAATCCACGGCGTGGATGAATTAACGCCGGTCGAAGCGCTGAACATCTATGAGCGCAACGGGCGTCATCTGGATTTTGCCGCCATGGAGCCAGGAGAGCGGCATTTGATCGATGCACTGCGCCTGGCCTTTGGAAAAGGCTGAACCCATGTTTGAACGGCCGCGCCACCAAAAGCTTGCCCAGGTTTTGTTTGCGCTCAATGGACCGCTGTTGCGCGAGAACCATTGCCTGTTCGGCGGCGGCACCGCCATGGCGCTGCGTTATGGAGAATACCGCGAGTCAGTCGACCTTGACTTCCTGGTGTCCGATGTCGGTAGCTATCGCACCCTGCGCCAGTTGCTGACTGGTCCACAAGGCATCACGACGATTATTCGCGAGGGTGCAACGCCCTTGGCCCAAACCCGAGAGGTACGAGCCGACCAGTACGGCATCCGGACGATGGTGCAGGCGGTGGACCAACCGATCAAATTTGAAATCATCCTGGAAGGGCGCATCGAACTGACCGCACCCGCTTCCAGTGACGAGGTTTGCGGCATCGCCACGTTGACGCCCCTCGATATGGCCACGAGCAAGCTGCTGGCCAACTCGGATCGTTGGGGCGACGATGGTGTTTTTAGCCGGGATTTGATCGATTTGGCCATGATGAGTCCACCACTGAGCCTGCTGCGACCAGCCGTGGCAAAGGCCGAGCAAGCCTATGGCAAGTCCATCCTCCAGGACCTGGAGAAGGCGATCAACCGCATGCAAACCCGCCATGGCTGGTTGGATCGCTGCATCCAAACCCTGGCGATGAACTTACCCAAAGTGCAACTATGGCAGAAGATTCGTGCGTTACGGCGAGTGTTGACTCCAAAATGAATAGCATTGCTATGGTGGCCCGCAAGGAACTCCCCGTTTGATCACCCTCCGCCAACTCTCCCTGCAACGCGGCGGCAAGCCGTTGTTTGAAAATACCTCACTGATCGTGCATCCCGGCTGGAAGGTCGGGGTGATCGGCGCCAACGGCTGCGGCAAATCCAGCCTGTTTGCGCTGCTGCGCGACGAACTGCATCCGGATGCCGGCGACATCGATCTCCCGCCGCGCTGGGTCATCGCCCATGTCGCCCAGGAAACCCCCGCGCTGCCGACGCCCGCCCTGGACTTCGTGCTGGACGGCGACGCCGAACTGCGCCAGATCGAGCGCGATCTGCAAGCCGCCGAAGCCGCCCACGACGGCGCGCGCCAAGCGGAGTTGCACGCCCATTTCGACGCCATCGACGGTTACAGCGCTCGCGCCCGCGCCGGCAAGCTGATGGCGGGGCTGGGTTTCGCCGCCGATCAATTGGACCGGCCGGTCGCGGAGTTCTCCGGTGGCTGGCGAGTGCGGCTGAATCTGGCGCGTGCACTGATGTGCCGCTCCGATCTATTGCTGCTGGACGAACCGACCAACCATCTCGACCTCGATGCGGTGTTGTGGCTGGAACAATGGCTGCGCGCCTATCCAGGGACGCTGTTGCTCATCTCCCACGACCGCGATGTGCTGGACAACGTCGCTGGCCATATCGCCCACATCGACCAGCGGCGGATCACGCTGTACCCCGGCAACTACGCCGCCTTCGAGGACCAGCGCGCCGCTCGGCTGGCCTTGCAACAGGCGGCTTATGAAAAGCAGCAACGGGAAATTGCCCATCTGGAAAGCTTCATTACCCGCTTCCGCGCCAAGGCCACCAAGGCCCGGCAGGCACAGAGTCGGATCAAGGCGCTGGAACGCATGGAGCGCATCGCCGCCGCTCACGTCGATTCACCATTCACGTTCAGTTTCGCCGCGCCGGAGCGGCTGCCCAACCCGCTGTTGAGCGTGGAGAAGGTGGCGGCGGGTTATGGCCAGCGGCAGGTTTTGGACAAAGTGAATCTGGTCATCGGCCCCGGCACCCGGCTGGGCCTACTGGGACCGAACGGGGCCGGCAAATCCACGCTGATCAAGCTGTTGGCCGGACTATTGCCGCCGCTGGCCGGACGGATCGAAATCGGGCAAGGCTTGGCCATCGGCTATTTCGCCCAGCATCAATTGGAACAGTTACGACCCGATTGGAGCGCCTTGCGGCATTTGCAACAACTGGACGACCGCGCCTCCGACCAGCAATTGCGGAATTTCATCGGCGGTTTCGGCTTTGCCGGCGACCGGGCGCTGGACCCGGTCGAACCGTTCTCCGGCGGCGAAAAGGCCCGGCTGGCGCTGGCGCTGCTGGTCTGGCAACGGCCCAACCTGCTGCTGCTGGACGAGCCGACCAACCATCTCGATCTCGACATGCGCCATGCCCTGACCCTGGCCTTGCAGGACTATCAGGGCGCGCTGATCATAGTCTCTCACGACCGGCATCTGCTGCGCACGGTCACCGACGAGTTTCTGCTGGTCGCGGATGGGCAAGCACGGCCGTTCGACGGCGATCTGGACGACTACCGCGACTGGCTGAACGAGCGCCAGCGCGCCGTCAACCGGGACACCGCACCTCGCGCCACTGGCAACGGCAACAGCGCCGCCGACCGCCGTGAACAGAAACGCCAGGACGCGGAGCGTCGGCAACAGCTCGCGATCCAGCGCAAGCCACTGGAACGGCGCGTCAGGCAACTGGAACAACGGATGGAAACGTTGCACGCCGAACAGCGAGACCTGCAAACCGCTCTCGCCGATCCCGGCAGCTACGACGACGCCAATAAAACCCGCCTCAAGGAATGGCTAGTGCGGAAGGGTGAAGTGGACCGGGAACTAGCCGAGATGGAAACGGAATGGCTGGAAATCCAGGAGGCGTTGGAGGCGCTCGGGCGCGAAACCTGAGCCACGCCCGCGAAAACCGCTTACAGCCCGCTCTTCAAGCTGGCCTCGATGAATTCGTCCAGATCGCCGTCCAGCACCGCCTGGGTGTTGGCAATTTCGACGCCAGTGCGCAAATCCTTGATGCGCGACTGATCCAGCACGTAGGAACGAATCTGGCTGCCCCAGCCGATGTCGGCCTTGCTGTCTTCCAACGCCTGGGCCTGGGCGTTGCGCTTCTGCAACTCCAGTTCATAAAGCTTGGATTTGAGCTGCTTCATCGCGGTCGAGCGGTTCTTGTGCTGGGAACGGTCGTTCTGACACTGCACCACGATGCCGGTCGGCAGGTGCGTGATCCGAATCGCCGATTCGGTGCGGTTGACGTGCTGGCCGCCCGCCCCGGAAGCGCGGTACACGTCCACTCGTAAATCCGCTGGGTTGATGTCCACCTCGATACTGTCGTCCACTTCGGGCGCCACGAACACCGCCGCGAACGAGGTATGCCGGCGGTTACCGGAATCGAACGGCGACTTGCGCACCAGGCGATGGACGCCGGTTTCGGTTCGCAGCCAGCCGAACGCATAGTCGCCCTCGAAGCGCACGCTGGCGCTCTTGATGCCGGCCACTTCGCCCGGCGAGGCTTCCAGCAACTCGGTCTTGAACCCGCGCCGCTCGCCCCAGCGCAAGTACATCCGCAGCAGCATCTCGGCCCAGTCCTGCGCCTCGGTGCCGCCGGAGCCGGCCTGGATGTCCAGAAAGGCATTGCCGGCGTCCAGTTCGCCGGAAAACATCCGCTGAAATTCCAGATCCGCCACCACGCGAGCATGGGTTTCCAGGTCCCGCGCCACCTCGACGACCGCCGCTTCGTCACCTTCCTCGCCGGCCAGGATCAGCAGTTCGGCGACTTCGTTCAGGCCCCGGTCGAGGCTTTCCAAGCGGTTGACCACGATCTCCAACTGGGCGCGTTCCTTGCCCAGCGCCTGCGCCCGTTCGGGGTTGTTCCAGATATCCGGTTCCTGCAATTCGCGGGTGACCTCGTCCAGCCGCTCGCGCCTGGTCTCGAAGTCAAAGATACCCCCTGAGGGACGCACAGCGTCCCCGCAGGTCGTTGATCCGATTGAAATAGGGATTGAGTTCCTGCATGGCTTGGGTCATCCGCGGTGGGTGGACAAAAGGGGAGGGGATTGTAGCGGCGGGACTCGTGCAAGTCATCCATCCCAGCTCGCCCCGATGCCAATAGATCCGACCGACGCGGTAGCCCGTGCTACCCCAAGACGCCTTGGTTTGAACTTCCAGGTCACAACTCACCGGGAGGGCGGGCGATGAAGTCCAGCGCCCGCTCGATCCGCGCCAGGGTTCTGCGCCGGCCCAGCAGTTCCAGCGTGATATCGATCGGTGGCGATACCGCCGTGCCGCATACCGCCACCCGCAGCGGCTGCGCCACCTTGCCCAGCGCCAACCCGTTCTCTTCGGCAACCCGATTCACCGCCGCATGAATCGACTCGGCCCGCCACTCCGCCAAGATGGAGAATGCCCGGTTCACGGCTTGCAGGGGCGCCTTGGCAGCGGCTGTCAGATTCTTGCTGGCCGCCTTGGCGTCGTAGGTTTCAAATTCTTGGTAGAGAAAGCTGGCGGCTTGCGCCATCCCTTGCAGGGTGTCGGAACGTTCGGCGAAAGCCCTGACCACCTCGGGCAGAGCGGGTCCCTCGCTGGGATCGATGCCCAACTGGCCGATGTGCCAGCTCAAATGACGGGCGACATGCGCCGGTTCCAGGGTTTTCAGATAGTGCTTATTCAACCAGATCAGCTTGGAGGGGTTGATCGCCGACGCCGCCTTGTTACACCCATCAAGATCGAACCGCTCGACCATCTCGTCCAGCGAGAAAATTTCCTGATCACCGTGCGACCAGCCCAGCCGCACCAGGAAATTGAGCACCGCTTCCGGCAGATAACCCTGGTCGCGATACTCCATGACGCTGGCGGCGCCGTGGCGCTTCGACAGCTTCTGACCGTCCGGCCCCAGAATCATCGGCACGTGAGCGTAGTGGGGGACCGTCGCGCCCAATGCCTTGAGAATGTTGATCTGCCGGGGCGTGTTGTTGATATGGTCGTCGCCCCGGATCACATGAGTGATGTTCATATCCATGTCGTCCACCACCACGCAGAAATTGTAGGTGGGGCTGCCGTCGGCGCGGGCGATGATGAGATCGTCCAGTTCGGCGTTCTGAAACACGATGTTGCCGCGAATCAAATCCTCAACGATGACCTGACCGTTGAGTGGGTTCTTGAATCGCACCACCGGCTCGACCCCTTCGCGCGGTGGTCCCTGGTAGTCGCGGTAGCGGCCGTCGTAACGCGGTTTTTCCTTGCGGGCCATCTGCTCGGCGCGCAACGCTTCCAGCTCCTCCCGGGTGCAATAGCAATAATAGGCGCTGCCTTCCCGCAACAACTGGCGCAGCACGTCCTGATAACGATCGAACCGCCGAGTTTGGTAAAAAGGTCCTTCGTCGTAATCCAACCCCAACCAGTTCATGCCTTCCAAAATGGCGTTCACCGCTTCCGGGGTGGAACGCTCCAGGTCGGTGTCCTCGATGCGCAGCACGAAGGGACCGCCATGGCGGCGGGCATACAACCAGGAAAACAGCGCCGTGCGGGCGCCACCGATATGCAGATAGCCCGTGGGACTGGGAGCGAAACGGGTTTTGACCATGTCGGCTTGCCTGGAGGGTGATGGGGAAAAGGAAACTGGGTCAGCCCTTTTTCGGCTTGACCGGTCGCCGCCAGTTGGCGATGTCCCTGCGTGGCGCGCGGGTCAAGCACAGACCGCCGTCCGGCACGTCGCGGCTGACCGAGGAACCCGCGCCCACCGTGGCGCCCTTGCCGATCCGCACCGGCGCCACCAGCGAACTGTTGGAACCGATGAAGGCGCGGTCGCCGATCACCGTCTGGTGCTTCTTGGCGCCGTCGTAATTGCAGGTGATGGTGCCGGCCCCGACGTTGACCTCCGCGCCGATTTCGGCATCGCCGAGATAGGTCAGGTGATTGACCTTGGAACCCAGCCCGATCCGGGTCTTCTTGGTCTCGACAAAATTACCGATATGCACGCCCGCCGCCAGCAACGAACCCGGCCGCAACCGGGCAAAGGGGCCGATCTGCGATCCGGCTCCCACCTCCGCGCCTTCGATTCGGCAATGTGACAGAATCTCGACATCGTCGCCGATGATGGCGTCGCGCAACACGCAACACGATCCGATTCGTACCCGGTCGCCCAACCGCACCGTGCCTTCGAACACGACGTTGACATCGATGACCACGTCCTTGCCGGTGGTCAACGTACCGCGCACATCCACTCGGGCCGGGTCCAGTAAGGTCGCGCCCTCGCGCATCAGTCGTTCGGCCTGGCGGCGCTGGTGGAACCGCTCCAGTTGCGCCAGTTGCCCGCGATCATTGACCCCAAGCACTTGCTCCGGCTCGGCCACCGTGAACGCCTCGATCATCACGCCGTCGCGCACCGCCAGCGTGACCACGTCGGTCAGGTAATATTCGCCTTGAGCGTTATTGTTGTTGAGTTGGGCGACCCAGCCACGCAGCTTCGTGGTGGCGACCGCCAGAATTCCGGTGTTGATCTCGCGCAAACACCGCTCCTCGGCGGTGGCGTCCTTCTCCTCGACAATGCGGCATACCTGACCCTGTGGATTGCGCACGATGCGGCCATATCCGCCCGGGTCGGCCAGTTCGACCGTCAGCAGCGCCAATTTGCCCTGTTGAGCGGCGGCCACCAGCGGCCGCAAGGTTTCGGCGCGAATCAGCGGCACGTCGCCATACAACACTAGCGTCACACCGGCGGCGTCGAGCAACGGCAGTGCCTGCGCCACCGCGTGACCCGTTCCCAGTTGCTCGGCTTGTTCCACCCATTGCACGCCTCGCTCGTGGATAAAGAGGGTTTTGACCTGCTCGCCGCCGTGACCATGCACCACCAGTCGCGCTGTCGCCTCAAGATCGCCGGCCGTCGCCAATACGTGGGCGAGTAACGGTTTGCCACCCAGCGGATGCAATACCTTGGGCAAGTCCGAAGCCATCCTTTTACCTTTGCCAGCGGCAAGGATCACCACCGAAAGCTGTTGCATGACGGGTGCGCCTCTCTAAAAAGACTTTTGTGCATTATACCGAACCTTCCCAATCCGAGCTTCGAGCGGCGGATTCAAAACTCCGTTTCCATCGGCTCTCGCATAAACAAAAAGGCCGTGACGCGGGGTCACGGCCTAGCGGGGTCGAGATGATTATTATTGTTAGCCTGGATTAACTCGATTTGCGTAGCTTGCGCAATCTTTCGATCGTTTGCAACTGCGCGATTGCCTCGGCCAGTTCGGCCTTGGCCCGGGCATATTCAAACTCGCTGCGATGGTCGGCGATCACTTGTTCGGCGCGTTGCTTGGCGGACTGCGCCGCCGCCTCGTCCAAGTCCTTGGCTCGTTCCGCCGTGTCGGACAGGATGGTAACCACATGGGGCTGGACTTCCAGCAACCCTCCCGACACATAGAATAACTGCTCCTCGCCACCCAGCAGCCGAACCCGAACCTGGCCGGGTTTCAACCGCGTCAACAACTGGCTATGGCGGGGCAAAATACCCAACTCGCCCAATTCCCCCGGCGCGGTCACCATTTCGGCAGCGCCAGAGAACAATTCCTTCTCCGCGCTGACGATGTCGACATGCAGTGTCATGGCCATGGTGCGTCCCCTTGTCGGTTGCGAATGGAATGCGGTCCCGGAAACGGGACCGCCGCCCCATTACAGCTTGCTACCCTTCTCCACGGCCTCGTCGATCGAGCCGACCATGTAGAACGCCTGCTCGGGCAAATGATCGTATTCGCCGGCGACGATGCCCTTGAACGCCGCGATGGTGTCCTTGAGCGCAACGTACTTGCCAGGCGAACCAGTGAACACCTCGGCCACGAAGAACGGTTGCGACAGGAAGCGCTGGATCTTGCGAGCACGGGCCACCACCAGTTTGTCTTCCTCGGACAGTTCATCCATGCCAAGAATGGCGATGATGTCCTTCAATTCCTTGTAGCGTTGCAGCGTGCTCTGCACCGAGCGGGCGGTGTCGTAGTGATCCTGGCCGACCACCAGCGGGTCCAACTGCCGGGAGGTGGAATCCAGCGGGTCCACCGCCGGATAGATGCCCAGCTCGGCGATTTGGCGGGACAGCACCACGGTGGCGTCCAGGTGGGCGAAGGTGGTGGCCGGCGACGGGTCGGTCAGGTCGTCGGCGGGCACGTACACCGCCTGAATGGAGGTGATGGAGCCGGTCTTGGTCGAGGTGATGCGTTCCTGCAACACGCCCATTTCCTCGGCCAGCGTCGGTTGATAACCCACCGCCGACGGCATGCGGCCCAACAGCGCCGAGCACTCGGTGCCGGCCAGGGTGTAGCGGTAAATGTTGTCGATGAACAGCAGCACGTCGCGGCCTTCGTCGCGGAAATTCTCGGCGATGGTCAGGCCAGTCAGCCCCACGCGCAAGCGGTTGCCCGGCGGCTCGTTCATCTGGCCGTAGACCAGCGCCACCTTGTCGAGCACGTTCGACTCCTTCATTTCGTGATAGAAGTCGTTGCCCTCGCGGGTCCGCTCGCCCACGCCGGCGAACACCGAGTAACCGGAGTGCTCGATGGCGATGTTGCGGATCAGTTCCATCATGTTGACAGTCTTGCCCACGCCGGCACCGCCGAACAGGCCGATCTTGCCACCCTTGGCGAACGGGCAGAGCAGGTCGATGACCTTGATGCCGGTTTCCAGCAGTTCGGTCGCGCCCGACTGATCCTCGTAGCTAGGCGCCGGCTGATGGATGGCGCGGTAGCTGTCGGTCTCCACCGGTCCCTTGTGGTCGATGGGTACGCCCAGCACGTTCATGATTCGGCCCAGGGTGGGTTTGCCCACCGGCACGGTCACGGGCGCCCCGGTGTTGGAGACCACCATGTTGCGCTTCAGCCCTTCCGACGGTCCCATGGCGATGGTGCGGACCACGCCATCGCCCAGTTGCTGCTGTACTTCGAGGATCAGCCCGTTTTCGTCGAGACGCAGCGCGTCGTAGATTTTGGGCACCGCTCCGCGTGGGAACTCGACATCCACCACCGCGCCGATGATTTGCACGATATTGCCAGAACTCATGATTGGGTTCCTCTTAAGCTTGTTTCACCACGCGCCCGCGCCAGAGCGAAAACGGACGCGCGCCGTGACCTTATACCGCCGCGGCGCCACCCACGATCTCGGCCAGTTCCTGGGTGATCGACGCCTGCCGGGCCTTGTTGTAGATCAATTGCAACTCATCGATGAGAGTGCCCGCGTTGTCGGACGCGCTCTTCATGGCGACCATGCGAGCGGCCATCTCGCAGGCGACGTTTTCCACCAGGGCCTGATACACCACCGACTCGCCGTAACGCCGCAACAGCAACTCGATCAGTTCCTTGGGATCGGGTTCGTAGATGTAATCCCAGCGATGGACGGGCGCTGCATCCTGCACCTCGGCGGTGATCGGCACTAGCCGCTCGACCTTGGGCTTTTGGCTCATGGTGTTGACGAACTCGTTGTACACCAGATAGATCGCGTCGATCCGACCTTCCGCGAAAGCGTCGGCCATGACTTTGACCGGCCCGAGCACATCCTCGAAGCGGGGTGAGTCGCCCAAGTGGGAAACGTGGGCGACGACATTGCCCTTCAGCCGGCGGAAGAACTGGAACGCCTTGGTGCCGACGGTGCAGACATCGATCTCGATGCCGCGATTCCGCCAGTCCTGCATGGCGAGGATGGTCGCCTTGAACAGGTTGGTGTTCAATCCTCCGCACAGGCCGCGATCGGTCGACACCACGATTAGCCCGACCCGCTTGAGTTCGCGTTCCATCAACCCCGGACTGCGATACTCGGTATGGGCGTGGGCCAAGTGCGAGATGACGTTGCGGATCTTGGTCGCATAGGGTCGGGCCGCTTTCATGCGCTCCTGGGCCTTGCGCATTTTGCTGGCCGCCACCATTTCCATGGCCTTGGTGATCTTCTGAGTACTCTTGATACTCTTGATTTTGGTGCGTATCTCTTTGGCGCCGGCCATGGTGACACCCGCTTAAACGTAGTGGGCCTTGAAATCTTCCACGGCCTTCTTCAGGCCCGCTTCGATCTCATCGTTGTAGTCGCCCTTTTCGTTGATCTTGTCGATCAGGCTGGCTTGGTTCGCTCGCGCATGCGCCATCAGGCCGGCCTCGAAATCGCCGATCTTGTTGAGCGCCACGTCGTCGAGATAGCCGCGATCCGCCGCGAACAGCGAAATCGCCATTTCGGCCACCGACATCGGCGAGTATTGCTTCTGCTTCATCAGCTCGGTCACGCGCTGGCCACGTTCGAGCTGCTTGCGGGTGGCTTCGTCCAGGTCGGAGGCAAACTGGGCGAAGGCCGCCAGCTCGCGGTACTGGGCCAAGGCGAGCCGAATACCGCCGCCGAGCTTCTTGATGATCTTGGTCTGGGCGGCGCCGCCGACGCGGGACACCGACAAGCCCGGATTGATGGCGGGTCGGATGCCGGCGTTGAACAGGTCGGTTTCCAGGTAGATCTGGCCGTCGGTGATCGAGATCACGTTGGTGGGCACGAACGCCGACACGTCGCCGGCCTGGGTCTCGATGATCGGCAAAGCGGTGAGCGAGCCAGTCTGGCCCTGCACCGCGCCGTTGGTGAGGCGCGCGACCTCGTCGGCGTTGATGCGGGAAGCCCGCTCCAGCAGACGGGAATGCAGGTAGAACACGTCGCCGGGGAACGCTTCGCGGCCCGGCGGGCGGCGCAGCAGCAGCGACACCTGGCGATAGGCCACGGCCTGCTTGGACAGGTCGTCGTAGACGATGAGGGCATCCTGGCCACGATCGCGGAAGTATTCGCCCATGGCGCAACCGGAGTACGGCGCGGTGTAGAGCATCGCCGCCGATTCGGAGGCGCTGGCGGCGACCACGATGGTGTGGTCCATCGCGCCGTGCTCTTCCAACTTGCGCACCACGTTGGCGATCGAGGAGTTTTTCTGCCCGATGGCCACGTAGATGCACTTAACGCCGGTGCCTTTCTGGTTGATGATCGTGTCGATCGCCACGGCGGTTTTACCGGTCTGACGGTCGCCGATGATCAATTCGCGCTGGCCACGCCCGATCGGCACCATGGCGTCAATGGCCTTGAGGCCGGTCTGCACCGGCTGGCTGACCGATTGCCGCTCGATCACGCCCGGCGCGATGACTTCGATGGGCGAAGACTGGCTGGCGCTGATCGGTCCCTTGCCGTCGATCGGCTGGCCCAGGGCGTTGACCACGCGGCCCAGCAGCGCCTCACCGACCGGCACTTCCAGAATGCGGCCGGTGCAGAGCGCCTTGTCGCCCTCCGCCAGATGTTCGTAGTCGCCCAGGATTACGGTGCCGACGGAATCGCGCTCCAGGTTCATGGCGAGGCCATAGGTGACCGGATCGCCTTCCCGGGGGGCCGGGAACTCGATCATCTCGCCCTGCATCGCGTTGTCGAGACCATAAATCCGGGCGATGCCATCGGCCAGGCTGACGATGGTGCCTTCCGTGCGCGCTTCGGCGGTCGCCTGGTAACCTTGCAGGCGCTGCCGAATCAGATCACTGATTTCGGATGGTTTGAGTTGCATAAAGCGGTATTCCCCTTACTGGCTCAAGGCCGTGGCGAGTTTGTCCAGCCGGCCGCGCGCCGAACCGTCGATCACCCGATCACCGATCCGGATCACCGCGCCCGCGATCAATGACGGGTCCGTCTTGCAGTTCAACATGACGCTGCGCTTGAACCTTATCCTAAGCGCCTTGGTCACGCGCTTGCGCTGGGCATCGGTCACGGCGGCGGCGGAAATCAGTTCGGCGTGGAGAACGCTTTCGGCTTCCGCGCGAAACCGTTCGAACAGAACGGCGATGCTGGGAAGCAGGTGCAGGCGATGAAACTCCGCCAACATCTTGAGGAAGGTGACGAACGTCTCCGGTATCGCCTCGGCGGCGCCGCGAACGTCGCGGCACAATCCGGCCACCAAATCGGCTTTTTGCTCGCCGCGCAATTGCGGATTCCAGGGACCCAGCAGCCGTTGCATGGTCGGATCGCCGGCGACGGCGGCAGTCACCTGCAACAGTTCGGACCAGAGCGGCAACGCCTGGGTGGCTTGGGCGTCCTCGAACGCGGCGCGGGCGTAAGGCCGAGCAGCGGCGGTGGGTCGGACGACAGTGGTCGTTTCAGCCATGGGCGTGGTCCGTGTGGTTATAACTGAGCGACCAAGTCATCCAGCATGGCGGCGTTGGCCGCTTCGTCGATCTCGCGCTTGAGAACCTTGCTGGCGCCGGCGACCGCGAGACTGACGACTTGATTCCGAAGCTGTTCGCGGGCGCGATTGACCTCCTGCTCGATCTCGGCCTTGGCGGCGAGAAGCTGACGGTCTCCCTCAACCCGGGCGTCCTGTTTCGATTGCTCGATGATCTCGTTGGCGCGCTTGTGGGCCTGGGCGACGATTTCGGCGGCATGCTGTTTGGCTTCCTTCAGCATTTGCGCGGCTTTGGCCTTGGCCAGTTCCTGCTCCCGCACGCCCCGCTCCGCGGACGCCAAACCGTCGGCGATCCGCTTCTGACGATCCTGCATGGCTTGCATGATCGGCGGCCACACGTACTTCATGGTAAAGAGCACCAGCAGGCCGAACGTGATCATCTGCCCTATCAAAGTGGCATTGAAGTTCACGCTGTTACCTCCTCGGATAAATTAGGTATAACTCGTCGAAGAGCCCCGAAAGCTCACTTGATCAAAGCCTGCACCGGACCGAGGAAGGGGTTGGCGAAGGTGAAAAACAGCGCAATACCGACGCCGATCATGGTCACCGCGTCGAGCAAGCCCGCGACGATGAACATCTTGACTTGCAGCGCGGGAATCATTTCCGGCTGGCGAGCGGCGCCCTCCAGAAACTTACCGCCCAGCAGGGCGAAGCCGATGGCGGTGCCCAGCGCGCCCATGCCCAGAATCAAGGCCACGGCGATGACAGTCATACCCTGCACGTTGGCAATCAGGCTTGCAGCTTCCATTTGTGTCTCCCGTTAAGAGATTGAGGTGTGGATGAAAGAAACTGGCTTGTGATCGACCCGAACGCCCCGACCGGAGCGCTGGCCCGATCCGATCCGCTCAGTGATCCTCGTGCGCCATGCTCAAGTACACGATCGTCAGCACCATGAAAATGAAGGCTTGCAGGGTGATGACGAGGATGTGAAACACCGCCCACGGCCAACCCAGCGTGAACTGGATCCACCAGGGCAGCAACGCGATCAGGATGAAAATCAGTTCGCCGGCGTACAGATTGCCGAACAACCGCAGGCCGAGCGAGATGGGCTTGGCCAAGTCCTCGACGATCCGCAGCAGCAAATTGAAGGGCATGAACCACTTGCCGAAGGGGTGGGTCAGCACTTCCATCGCGAAATGCCCCGGTCCCTTGACCTTTAGGCTGTAGTAGTAAACGAGCAGCAGCACGGAAATGGACATGCCGAACGTCGAATTCAGATCGGTGGATGGAACCGTGCGCAGATAATGAATCCCCAACAGATTGGCAATGGCGGGCAGCAGATCCACCGGCACCAAGTCCATGGCATTCCACAGAAACACCCACACGAAGATGGTCAACGCCAGCGGAGCGATCACCGGATTGCGGCCGTGAAACGAATCCTTGACCTGCGTGTCGACGAAATCGACCATGATTTCGCAAAAATTCTGTAGCGGCCCAGGCACGTCGCTGGTGGCCGATTTTGCGGCTTTCATGAACAGCCAGAGGAATAGCGCCCCCAAGCTGATCGAGAAAAACAGGGTATCGATATGAAGTGTCCAGAACCCTTCGCCAATCTTGAGATTGGTCAGGTGGTGAACGATATATCCCGTTGCGGAATGACCACTTTCGCTCATAGCGTCCTCACCGAGGCGTCGAATGTGAAGGGTAATGCCAGCCAGTACGCCATCAGCGCCGCCATGTACGCCAACAGGAGGGGAAGCGGCGAAACCTGAAGCCACAAAAGGGCAACGCTCAGCAGAACGGCTGTCAACAACAGCTTGATCAGTTCGCCCGTGTAGAACGCCCGGGCGATTTTGGTGGCGGGCGAACCAACGTGAACCGAGAAGACCTGGCTGGCGAAGTACGAGGTAACCAGAGCGCTGATGCCACCTCCGACAAGCGCGGAGTAGGCGGCTTGGGCGCCGCCGAAGGCGAGGGCGGCGGTGGCGCCTGACAGCGTGACCAGCAGTTGAATGAGGAGGATGGTCCGAGTGACCTGTTTTGCGCCCATGGCTCGCATTTGTTCTAATTCTCTAGGCGCCACACCGCGCGGGGCATCATTTATTGGTCTAGTTATGGTCTGTTTTGGTTTTATTTCTCTACGAAACTCCGGGGATCATTCCCCAAAAACCACTTTTTATCTAGCCTTCCCTGACTGCGTAGAGCGCCACGAATTATAGGGAATTTGCCGCGGTGGGGTCAACGAAAATTACCACGTCACTTGACTCGGGAAAGTATGCCGTCCAGTTCATCCAGGCTGTTGTAGTGGATGACCACGCAACCCTTGCCGGAGGCCACATGCCGCACGCGCACCCGCGCACCCAGCCGTTCCGACAGATCGTCCTGCAGCAGCCGGATGTCCGGATCAAGCGGTTTTACCGCTGGTGCTGGAACATCGGGGCTTTGTTGGAGGCGGCGGGCCAGATCCTCGGTTTCCCGGACCGATAGCCCGCGCACCAATACTTGGCGGGCGGCTTCCCGTTGCAGGGCTGGCGGCAGGGGCAACAGGGCGCGGGCGTGACCCATGTCTAACTTGCGTTCCCGCACCAGCCGCTGCACATCCTCGGCTAGTTCTAGCAACCGCAGCAGGTTACTCACTGCGGTTCGCGACCGACCCACCGCCTCGGCGGCTTGCTGATGGGTCAGATTGAATTCGACGAGCAGCCGTTGTAGGGCTGCGGCTTCCTCCAAAGGGTTCAGATCCTCGCGCTGGATGTTCTCGATCAGCGCCATGGCAATGACCGCCTGATCGGGCACTTCGCGGATCACGGCTGGCACTTCGCGCAGGTCGGCCAGTTGCGCCGCCCGCCAGCGCCGTTCCCCGGCGATCAGTTCGTAGCGCTCTTCTCCCAGCGGCCGCACCACCACCGGCTGCACCACGCCCTGGGCGCGGATGGATTCGGCCAGCTCCCGCAAAGTGTCTTCGCGCAAGTCTTGTCGCGGCTGGTAGCGACCGCGCTGGATGCAATCGACCGGCAATGACCGGAACGTCTCGGCCGCCGTTGGGTCTAGTGGGGTTTCGCTTCGCGTCGCCACGCCCAGCAGCGCGTCCAGGCCGCGCCCGAGGCCGCCCTTTTTTTTGATCATGCGCCCGCTCCTTCTCCAACCCTGGCGGCGGGCCGCCGCAGTCTTTTCCGTACTTCCTTGGCCAGTTCTCGGTAGCTTTGGGCGCCACGCGAGCTGTCATCGTAATGGATGATCGGCAGGCCGTAGCTGGGGGCCTCGGCCAACCGCACGTTGCGGGGAATCAGCGTCTCGAACACCGTCGCCCCGAAATGCTCGACGATCTGAGCGGAAACGTCGTTGGCTAGGCGGTTGCGGGGATCGAACATGGTCCGTACCAAACCCTCAACGCGCAAGCTGGGATTGGTGGATTTGCGTACCTTCTCGATGGTGTCGAGCAGCGCCGACAATCCTTCCAGGGCGTAATACTCGCACTGGACAGGGATGATCACCGACTGGGCGGCGGTCAGGGCGTTGACCGTCAGCATGTTGAGCGCCGGCGGGCAGTCGATCAGGATCACGTCGAAATTCCAGACCACCGGGGCGAGAGCGTCGCGCAGCCGATCCGGCGCGTTATCCTTTTCCAACAGATTGACCTCGGCGGCGGTCAGGTCACCATTGGCTGGCAGCAATTGCATCTGGGCTTTTTCGACCCATTGCAAGGCCTCGGTCAAGGTAGCCTCGCCCAACAGCACATCGTAGCTGGTGGCGGGCACGGTGTGCTTGTCCACGCCGCAGCCCATGGTGGCGTTGCCCTGTGGGTCGAGATCGATCAGCAACACGTTCTGCCGCAGCGCCGCCAGGCAGGCGGCCAGGTTGACGGCGGTGGTGGTTTTGCCCACTCCCCCCTTCTGATTGGTAATCGCGATGATGGCGGCCATGCATTCAATCTCAGAAAGCGGGCGCCAAATGCACCAGGTGGCGCTCGGCGTCCAGGTGGGGAATCCGCAGCGGATACACGCCGACCACCTGGTAGGCGGGCGGCAGGCGGGCCAACTCGTCATCGGGGTAAACGCCCTTCATCGCCAGCAGCCGTCCCGTCGGCGCGCACAGCCGCCCGGCGTCCGCCACAAACTCCGCCAGGGTTGCGAACGCTCGCGACACGACGCTATTGAATAATGTGTCCGGTCGATAGTCCTCGACCCGGCTGCGCGCCACGCTGACGTTCGGTAGTTGCAACTCGATGGCGGCCTGGGTCAAGAATCGGGTGCGTTTGCCGTTACTGTCCAGCAGGCAGAATTCGTATTCCGGCCGGGCGACAGCCAACGGGATGCCCGGCAAACCGGCGCCGCTGCCCACGTCCAGTACGCGCGGCCCTTCCAGCCAGGGCAAGATGGACAGGCTGTCCAGCAGATGCCGGATCACCATCACCTCCGGTTCGCGCACGGCGGTCAGATTGTAGGCTCGGTTCCAGCGCTCCAGCAGGGACAGATAGGCCGCCAGGCACCCGCAGGCTCCCCCCGGCAATCGGATATCCAACTGTTCGCATCCCTCGATGATGGCCTGTTCGATGTGCATGCAATGCCGCTGCTCGCTGTCCACGGACCCGTTTTGAAACAAGGCGCGCATTGTAACATGCCGGCTGGCGATGGCAGGGATCGGCTTACTTGCCCTACTGCCCTCGATTTTTTCGACGCACGGCGAGCCGTGGCCCCATTTCTAACCCGAAGTTTTGGTTGCTAGGGGAATACTCCGGGCCTCTCGAAACTTTCCAGGAGCGTGAACAATGAAAAGCTTGGCGATGATGGCAATGTTGCTGATGTTGAGCAGCCCGGTTTGGGCCAGCGGTAGCATCGAGGTGGGTGGCAACTACGAATCCAAGGTCCGGACCAAGGACAACTAAAACGCTGCCTTGGGACTACCGGACAAAACCTTCGAAAAGCGGTCTACAGCCGGAACTGGTCCGGCTACTTGGTGAGTTCCAATGCAACCGAAAAACCTCGCGCGCCGCTTGCCCGAGGAGGTCTGGGCGCTGTTCGAGCCGATTTGGCCGGCTCGCATCGGGTGCGGCAACGGTCGCCCGTCCAAGAGCGATCGCGATTGTTTTCACGCCTTGCCATACGTATTGGTGGCGGGGATTCCTTGGGAGATGCTCTTGGCCGGGTTTCCGTCGTCCCAGCCGGGCGCGCGCCAAGGCCGCCGGCTTCCGCTTGCAAGCCCCGTCGCGAGGCCAGCGCCGACTGGGCGTCGGCCGGATTCGGCAAGCGGTGGAACACTGCCACAATTTCTTTCTTCGTCCAGTTCGGCCGTATCGGCGCCGGCTGGATCGCTCCGCCAAGCGATTTCTCGGCCGTCAGTACAACACCTCCGTCACGGTGATGTCGTGGGTGCGCAGGGAAAGCACCGCGCTGCCGCCGGATTTGCGCACCGTGATGTGGATAAAATCTTCCGTGGCGCTGTGTAGTTGGCCGCGATACTGCGCGCCGCTCGCAGTGCGCAGCTTCACGATCTTGCCGGCATGTTGGCCGAGTTCGCCAACTGAAATGGGGTGATAGGTCGGGTGGATTTTTTTGATCGCGGTGGAGGGCGGAGACGGAGGCGGCGCCGAGGCGGTCTGCGGTTCCAGTTCCGGTTCCGATTCAGGCTTCGTTTTGATGTTCAGCGCCTTGGTGATTGCGGCGGCGTTCCAGTCGACGGCAAGGTCGGTAACCGCGACTTCGTTCACCTTCACCCTGAGTCCAAGCAGCTTGACGATGTCGGCGGGAACGTATTCATGCAACTCGGCGGGGTTGATGGGCGCGGGGGGAGCGGCCGTGATGGTCAGGGCGCTTCCTTCGGTCAGATAGCTTTGGTAAGCGGCAATCAAGCCAGGCCCCAGAATGACACCGTTGGCGCGCAGGCGCTCGACCACCCGCTGGACATGATCGGCGAGATACTCGGGCAGAGGTTTGCCGGCCTTGGCGGCGCAGTAGGCGTTCCGGCGCTGGTTGAGGCCGTCGTCCCGCAACATGAAGCTCAGCTTGGCGAGCTTGGGCGTGAGCGAGAGGGGCAGTTCCATCAACGACTTCGGCGGTTTGGTCAGGGCCAGGCCGATACTCAGGTTCAGCGTCGCCCAGTCTCGCATGTCGCTGTCGACGCGCAGCTCCAGCAGGTTGTTCTTGGAATCGATGCGATAGCCGATTTCCACATTGCCGAGGAAGCGGTCGTAGCCCATTTCCCGCCATTCGGGGGCGCCGAACGCGGTGATCGGCCCACAGCCCAGCGCGTCCAGATGGTCGAACGGCGAGCTTTCATCGGCGTGGCCAGCGGGATCGACACCGAGAATGCCGCCGCTCAGCGACAGCTCGAAATCCTGGAACGACAGAGCCAACGCTTCCGGCAACTGGTTCTGACTCAATTGCCAGCGGACATTGAGCAAGGCCAGGAAGTTGGGAGTGTTGAGTCGAATGGCGCCGATGGAGATGGAGTCGTTGACGATGACGGGTCTGATCCGCAGTCGGTTGACGCCCATCGATCCGGCTGGGGATACGTCGATGCCGCCGTAGCTGATTTCGGCGAAGGGTTTGGCTGCCGTGACGAGGCGATCCACCTCCTGTTTGGTGCTGTACCAGAGATAGCCGATGGCGCCGACACCCAACAGGATCGCAACGGCGACGATGGCGATGACGATACTCAGCAGCTTGCGCATGAATGGATACCCGGTGAGCCTGGTTGATGGATTCATTGTATGTCATGGCCGACTGCGTTGCCGATGGTGAGCGCGCCGCTCGTTTTTTGTTAAGCTTGCGCCGGTTTTTCCGGCGCGCCCGCCCGCGCCAGCCACTGGAGAGATGCCGTTGATGAATTTCGCTGGAATCGGTTTGCAGATCCCGTCGCTGCTTTTGCCTCGATCCGGCGAGGATCCGAGCCAATGGGCGGTGGTCGCCTGCGATCAATACACCTCGCAACCGGATTACTGGGCGCGGGCGGAGGCCCTGGTGGGCGATGCGCCGTCCACGTTGCGGCTGATTTTGCCGGAGGTCTATCTGGGCGCGGCCGACGAAGCACAACGAATCGCGGCCATTCAGAAGGCCATGCGTCGTTATCTGGCCGATGGCATCCTGGTTCCGCAGCCGCCCGGCCTGGTGCGGGTGGAGCGGGAGACGGCGCGGGGCCGGACGCGCAAGGGTCTGATGGTGGCGTTGGATTTGGAGCATTACGATTTCAACCCGGGCGCCAAGACCCTGATTCGTCCCACCGAGGACACTATTCTGGAACGCCTGCCGCCGCGCGTTCGGGTGCGCGAGGGCGCGTCGTTGGAACTACCACACGTCATGGTGCTGATCGACGACCCGGAGCACGCGGTGATCGACCCCCTGTTCGCCGAGCCGCTGGAGAGCTTGTACGACTTTCCGCTGATGCTAGGCGGCGGTCGAGCGCGCGGTTGGCGAGTTGAGCATCCGATGTTGATTCAATGGGTGGTCGAGCAGTTGGCGCGGCTGGCGAACCCAGCGGCCTTCAACGCCCGTTATCGGGTCAGTGACGAACCGGTGTTGTTGTACGCCATGGGCGACGGCAATCATTCCTTCGCCACCGCCAAGATCATTTGGGAGAACCTCAAGCGCGCCGCGCCCAATCCGATGGCCATCATGAACCATCCGGCCCGCCACGCTCTGGTGGAACTGGTCAATCTCCACGACGAGGGGCTGGAATTCGAGGCGATTCATCGGGTGGCGTTCAACATCGATCCCGCCCGATTGTTGACGGCGCTGACGGCGTTTTTCGCGACGCAGGGTTCGACGCTGACGGTGCACGATTACCCCTCCTGGGAGGCGGCGCGGCAGGCGTGGCGGGAAATGCAACGCTCGCCTGGCCGCCACGCCGTCGCGTTCGTCAGCGAGAATCGTCACGGCGTGTTGACTGTCGGTCAACCGCGCCTGACCTTGCCGGTCGCCGGCCTGCAAGCGTTTCTGGATCAGTATCTGCCGAGCCAGCCCGGCGCGCGGCTCGACTACATCCACGGCGAGGGCACGTTGGCGCAACTCGGCGCGCGGCCCGGCAACATCGGCTTTTACCTGCCGGCGCTGGCCAAGGAAGACTTCTTCCGCACCATTATCCGCGACGGTGTGTTGCCCCGAAAGACCTTCTCGATGGGTGAGGCTGACGAGAAGCGATTCTATCTGGAGTGTCGGCGCATCGCGTGAGTGAGCCCATGCCCAAGGATTCAGACCTTGCGCGAGTGCGCAATATCGGCATCGCCGCGCACGTGGACGCCGGCAAGACTACCCTGACCGAGCGGATGCTGTACTACGCGGGCGCCTCCCACAAGATCGGCGAGGTGCACGAAGGCGCGGCCCACATGGATTACCAGGTCGAGGAGCAGGTGCACGGTATCACCATCACTGCCGCCGTGACCCAGTTGCCTTGGCGCGAACATCGGATCCAGTTGATCGATACGCCGGGCCACGTCGATTTCACCATCGAGGTCGAGCGTTCGATGCGGGTGCTGGACGGCTGCGTGATCGTGCTGGACGGGGTGCGTGGCGTGGAGCCGCAGACCGAAACCGTCTGGCGCCAGCGCACCCGCTTTCACCTACCGGCGCTGTTTTTCGTCAACAAACTGGACCGGCCCGGCGCCGATTTCGCCCGCGCCCTGGTGACGGTGCGCGAACGGTTGGCGGTGGACCCGGTGGCGGTCACCGTGCCGTCACCCGATTACGACGGTTCGGTTGTTCACCTGATCGACAAGACCCGGCTGTGGTTCGTCGGCGAAAAGGGCGAACGGGTGGAGGTCGCGCCCTGCAACGGAGCGAACTGGGAATGGGCGCGGCCTTGGCGGGAAAGCTTGTTGCTGGCGGCGGCGGAGATGGACGACGCCTTGGCCGAACGGGTGTTGGCGGAGGAAGAGCCGGACCCGGAGGCTGTCTGGGCGGCGCTGCGCCAGGCCACGCTGGCCGGCAAGGTCTGCCCCTGTTTTGTCGGCAGCGCCCTGCGCAATCAGGGCGTGCAGCCGTTGTTGGACGGGGTGGTGAGGTTGTTGCCGGCCCCGACCGAGCGACCGCCAAGTCTGGCGCACCGGCCCGGCGGTGGTGAGGAACCGGTGGCGATGGAAGCGAACGGACCGCTGGCGGCGTTGGCGTTCAAGGTGCAAATGTGGGAGGGTCGCCGTCATGTGTTCGCCCGGCTGTATCGAGGGGTTCTGAAACCTGGTGACGAGGTGGCGATCCCTGGCCCGAACGGGACCTTGCGGCAGGAACGGGTGGCGCGACTGTTCGAGGTGGACGCCAATCACAAGACCCGGCTGGACGCGGCGACCGCCGGTCAGATCGTGTTGCTGGCCGGGCTGCGCTGGGCGACCACCGGCGATACCCTATGCGCGCCAGGTCATCCGCTGTGGCTGGAGCGCATCGAGACCCGCGCGCCAGTACTGGGCCTGGCCGTCGAGCCGCAGTCCAGCGCCGACGAGGAAAAGTTGTTGGAGGCGCTGGATAAGTTGCAGCAGGAGGATCCGACGTTGCGGGTCGAGGAAGACCGTGAAACCGGCCAGCGGGTGTTGCGGGGCATGGGCGAGTTACACCTGCAAATCGCGGGCGAGCGACTGCGGCGGGAATTCGGTGTCAACGTCCGGGTCGGTAACCCCGATGTGGTGTTGCGCGAAACCGTCGCCCAGGCCGCCGAGGCCGAGAACCTGTTCCATCGCCAGATCGAGCAAGCGGACGGCAACAAGAAGCTGGAATTGAAAGCTTGGGCGCGGGTGGTGGTGGAGCCGTTGTCGCGGGGGGCGGGCGCCACCGTGCTCGCCGAGCCACGCGTCAGGCCGGAAGGCGTGGAGTTGAACCCAGCGCAACGGGATGCCGTGGCGGGTGGCGCCGGCGACGTGCTCGATAGCGGCCCCGCGACCGGTGCGCCCTTGCAGGATTTGGCGGTGCGAGTGCTGGAAGTAGAACTGTTCGGCGCGCTGTCCAGCCCGCGCGCGCTGCGGGTGGCGGTGGCGGAAGCCGCGCGCAAGGCGATTTCGCGGGCCGGAAGTTTGGTCATGCGGCCGATCATGGCGACCGAGGTGGTGGCGCCGGAAAGCGATCTCGGCGCCGTCATGGGTGATTTGCAGGCGCGGCGGGCTGTGATCCGGGACACGACGACGCTGGGCGAGATGACCATCATTCATTGCGACTGCGCCCTGGATCGGCTGCTGGGGTATATCACCGATCTGCGCGGCATGACGCGCGGGCGCGGTCAGTTCAGCATGACGTTCGACCGTTTCGATGTGGTCTGAAGCGGCGAAAGACAGTCTGGACCGCGAGACGCGAGCAACGCCGCGTCCACATTATCGCTTGACCCATGGAGGAGCCATCGTGGCGAATGACGGCCTTTGCGCTGACAACTCTCAAACCGGCGGGCGCATTTGGGGAGATGGGCCCGCGCGGAGCGGATCGATTTCGATGCGACCCACCGCTGATTCTCGCGATTTGGCCGCGCATCGTGGACCTCGGCGGGCGTTCGCGTGAGGCGCCGGTTGCTCCTGTGCGGGCTGGGGATGTTCGCCGTCGGCATCGCTCCCGCCCAGGCTGACCGCAGCTACGCGACCGATGCCTGCTCCGTACCGGTGCAGAGCGGCGCCGCTCCCCAGTACAAAGTCTTGCGGATGGTGGGCAGTGGCACATCGCTGGAAGTGTTGGAGCCCAACATCCAGGGTTACACCAAGGTCAGGACACCCGAGGGGACGGTCGGCTGGATCATGACCCAGTACCTGATGACCCAGCCCAGCGCGCGGAGCCGGTTGGGGCAACTGGAGGCGCGGGTCGCCGCCTTGGAGAGTGAAAACCGTGCCCTGAAGGGCGAGACCGAAACGCTGGACGCAACGCGCGCCGCCGCGTCGCGCTGCGACGAGGAGCTGGCGGCGATTCGCCGCACCGCATCGCGCGCGTTGGCGCTCGACGAGGAAAATCGTCTCTTGCAACAGGAGGTTGCGACGGCGCGCGAGCGGCAGGAGCAACTGGAACAGGAAAACGCGACCCTGCGCGACCAGTCGCACCGCAACTGGTTCATCGCCGGGGCCGGAGCGGTTTTGGGAGGGGTGTTGTGCGGCCTGGTCATCCCGAGCATCGCGGCGCGGCGGCGCAAGCGGCGCTGGGATCAGTTTTAAGATCTGGGGTCTTCAAAAGCTGGAGTTGAGGTAACCGTTCAAACCCCTCTCGTCCGGTACGGCGGCGGGTTTCGTTACGCTCAACCCATCCTAAGAAAAAACAACGGGTTGCAGGATGGGTTGAGGAACGAAACCCATCGATGCGGGGCAAAACCACCAGGGGATCTGATTTCAGAATAAAAAGAAATTGGGTGAATGGCTGGTCAGGGCGCGAACAGCCGCGCCGTGGCCGCCGGATTGCTGGCGAAATAGAGGTGCAGATAGGAAGCGGTCAGCCGCCCCACCCGATAAACCGCCTCACCGGGTTTGCCGTCACGCTGGCGATAGCCGTGCGCCAGTGGCTTCAGCGGCGTCTCCAGCTTGGAGTGATGAAAGGTGTGGCCGCGCAGTTCGCCTTCCAGCAGATGCACCCCTTGCATGCCCAGTCCCGCCAGCTTCGCTTGCAACGCCGCATGACCCGGCAGCAGGCCCAGCATCGGCGCGCGATGCCCCGCCTTGTCGGCCAGCGATTCCAGGGTGTAGAGCAAGCCGCCGCATTCGGCGTACAGCGGTTTGCCGGCCTGATGATGCCGCCGCAACGACTCGCGCATGGACGTATTGCTCGCCAGCGTATCGAGATGCAGTTCCGGGTAGCCGCCGGGCAGATAAACGCTGTCCACTTGCGGCAATTCCTGATCCGCCAGCGGCGAGAAAAACACCAGTTCCGCGCCCAGCGCTCGTAGCGTGTCCAGATTGGCGGGATACAGGAAGGCGAACGCGGTATCGCGGGCGATGCCGATGCGGGTGTTTTTCAGCAGGAGCGGCGGCGTTTCCATGCTCGCGGCGGGGAAGGAAACCGCTGGCGGCAAACGGGCCAGCCCCGTGTTGGCGACCCGCGCGGCGGCGCTTGCCAGCCGGCTTTCCAGATCGGCGATTTCGGCGGCCTGCACCAGGCCCAGATGCCGGTCGGGCAGGGCGATTTCACCGTCGCGCGGCAGCCAGCCGAAATAGCGCAAATCCGGCGGCAAGCTCTCGGCCAGCAGTTCGGCGTGGCCCGGTCCCGCGACCCGGTTGGCCAGCACCCCCGCGAAGGGGAGTTGCGGACGGTAATGCGCCAGGCCGTAAGCGACCGCGCCGAAGGTCTGGGCCATGGCGTGCGCGTTGATCAAGGCCAGCACCGGCACGCCGAACAGCGCGGCCAGATCGGCGCTCGATGGCGTACCGTCGAACAGGCCCATGACGCCTTCGATCAAAATCAAATCCGCTTCCTGGGCAGCCCGGTACAACAGGGCCTTGCAGTCGCGTTCGCCGACCATCCACAAGTCCAGTTGATAAACCGGTTGACCGGAAGCCCGCTCCAGGATCATTGGGTCGAGAAAATCCGGCCCGGTCTTGAAGACGCGCACGATGCGGCCCTGATTACGGTGATGACGCGCCAGTCCGGCGGTGACGGTGGTCTTACCCTGACCAGAAGCCGGGGCGCTGAGCAGGAGGGCGGGGCAGGTGGCGGACATGGTGGATTCCAGTGGGGGGATTGAGTCAATAGTAAATATAAATTAAAATCATAATCATATTTAATTTTAACTATTTTCAGGAATCTCTATGATAAAAGGCGACACACCGCGATTATTCTTGAGGAGTTGCCACCATGATGAAAACGTTCAGCTTTGCCTTGGTCCATGTCACTGTGGCATTTACGGTGGTGTATTTGATGACGGGTAATGTCCTGGCTGGCGGTCTGGTTGCCTTGGTGGAACCGGCGTGCAATACCTTGGCTTATCACGTTCATGAGAAGATTTGGGCGGCCATCCACCGGCGACGGTGGAGAGCCGACAATCCATTGTATGCGTGATCGGTGGAAGGGAAGCCTTTTGCGCATGACATTTTCCATCCCGATTCGGTTCGATGCGTCCCGAAACCCCTGAAAATCAGCCCTCCCTGCGCTATGGCTATACGACCGGCGCTTGCGCGACCGCCGCCACGCTGGCGGCGGCGTGCCGATTGCTGGCCGATCTTGAGCTTGATCGGGTGGAGATCACGCTCCCGCGCGGCCAACGGCCCGTGTTCCGGCTGGAATACTGCCGGTTGACAGCGGCGGGGGCGGAGGCGGCGACAATCAAGGATGCCGGCGACGATCCCGACGTGACGCATGGGGCGTTGATTTTCGCCCAAGTGGCGTTGAGCGAATCGCTGGGAGTACGCTTCCATGCCGGGCCAGGCGTGGGCATGGTGACCCAACCTGGCTTGCCCATTCCACCGGGTGAGCCGGCCATCAATCCGACGCCACGCCGGATGATTTTCGAGCATCTGGCGCGGCTGGCCACCGAACAGGGCTATCGTGGCGGCTTCGAAGTCGCCATCGGAATCGAGAACGGCGCGGCGCTGGCACTGAAAACGCTCAATCCTCGGTTGGGCATCGTCGGCGGGCTGTCCATCCTCGGCACGACCGGCATCGTCCGGCCGTTTTCCTGCGCCGCCTATATCGCCTCCATCCAGCAGGCCATCGATGTGGCCCGCGCCAACGGTCTCACCCACATTATTGCCTGCACTGGCGCCACCAGCGAGCAAACCATGCGCGCGCATTATTCGTTGCCGGACATGGCGCTGATCGAAATGGGCGATTTTGCCGGGGCGGTGCTCAAGCACCTGCGGCGCGCGCCGGTTCCCCGCCTCACGCTGGCCGGCGGCTTTGGCAAGATCAGCAAGCTGGCGGCGGGGCATCTGGATTTACACAGTCGCAGTTCCAGCATTGATCTTGCCCTGCTGACGGTGGAAGCGGCGGCCTTGGGCGCGGACACAGCGTTGCAAGCGGCGATGCGAACCGCCAACACCAGCCAACAGGTGTTGACGCTGGCCCATGCGGTGGGTTTGCCGCTGGGCGACCGGATTTGCGTCATGGCGCGCGATCAGTCCCGCGCCATCGTGCCGCCGGAGGTAGCAGTGGAAGTGTGGGCCACCGACCGCGAGGGCCGGTCGGTCGGTCATGCCGATTTTGCTTGAGCATGCTCGCCGGTCATGGTTTTTGGAGGCGTTGTTAGACAGCTTGCTACAACTTGAACGGCGGTAACGCGCCCGCCGGCAGTTTGCCCTGCAAGCCGCGCAGCATCTTCATCGCGCCGCCGCCCTTCATCTTCTTCATCATCCGTTGCGCCTGATCGAACTGTTTCAGCAACCGGTTCACATCCTGAATCTGGTTGCCGGAACCGCTGGCGATGCGGCGCTTGCGCGAACCCTTGATGATATCGGGAAACCGGCGTTCCTGCGGGGTCATCGAGTTGATGATGGCGATCAGCCGCCTGACTTCCCGGTCCGCCGCCTGATCCTTGATCGCTCCCGCCGCCGCGTTGAAGCCCGGCATCTTGTCCAGCAGACTGGCGATGCCGCCCATCTTCATCATCTGCTCCATCTGCTCGCGAAAATCCTCCAGATCGAAGCCCTTGCCCTTCTGGACCTTTCTCGCCAGCTTGAGCGCCTTTTCCTTGTCGACCTTGTGCTCCATCTCCTCGACCAGACTCAATACATCACCCATGCCGAGAATGCGGGACACCACCCGGTCGGGAAAGAACGGTTCCAGCGCGGCGGTCTTCTCACCCACGCCCAGAAACTTGATCGGTTTACCGGTGAGCTGGCGAATCGACAGCGCCGCGCCGCCGCGGGCGTCGCCGTCGGCCTTGGTCAGTACCACCCCGGTCAGCGGCAAGGTGGCGTTGAAGGCTTGCGCGGTGTTGGCGGCGTCCTGGCCGGTCATGCTGTCCACCACGAACAGGGTCTCGATGGGATCAAGCACGGCATGCAGCCGCTGGATTTCCGCCATCATCTCCGGATCCACGTGCAGGCGACCGGCGGTGTCCGCGATCAATACCTCCACGCCGTGACGGCGGGCATGGTCCAACGCCTGGCGGGCAATGGTTTCCGGATCCTGATCGGGGGCGCTGGGGAAAAACTCCGCGCCCACCTCGCCGGCCAGCTTGCGCAACTGTTCGATGGCGGCGGGCCGGTATACGTCGCAACTGACGACCAGCACTTTCTTGTGCTGGCGCTCCTTAAGCCAGCGGGCCAGCTTGGCGACGCTGGTGGTCTTGCCGGAACCCTGCAAGCCCGCCATCAGCACCACCGCCGGCGGTTGAACCCGCAGGTCCAACTCGGCGTTGGCCTCGCCCATGATCCGGATCAACTCCTCGTTCACGATCTTGATCAACACCTGGCCGGGCGTCAGGCTCAGCAGCACTTCCTGGCCCACCGCCCGCTCGCGTACTCGGGCGATAAAGTCCCGCACCACCGGCAACGCTACATCCGCCTCCAGCAGCGCCATGCGCACCTCACGTAGGGCGTCCTTGATGTTGTCCTCGGTCAGGCGACCCTGGCCGCGCAGATTTTTGATGGTGCGCAACAGACGCTCGCTAAGATTTTCGAACATGGGAATTGACCTTTATTGGAGTCGGAACAAGCCAGAATTATAGAGGCTGACTAAAAACGCCTCTCAACAAAATAAGCAGTACTTTTCGGCCTTTCCGAAGCAATGGTGGGAAAAATGCGCATCCTGATTTTGGGCGGCATCGGCGAAGCGGTGGAGCTGGCGCGGCGGTTGGCCCCGATTCATACCGTAACGTACAGCATCGCGGGAAAAGGGC
Source organism: Candidatus Contendibacter sp. (assembly GCA_029624675.1). GTDB lineage: Bacteria > Pseudomonadota > Gammaproteobacteria > Competibacterales > Competibacteraceae > Contendibacter. The sequence goes on along the minus strand of JARSSP010000051.1, from coordinate 11,334 downwards.
GGCGGCTGGACCTGCCCTGTGCGACACGGGTGGGCGGTTTCGGTGGCGCGGAAGGTTTAGCGGCGTTTCTGGGCGAGAACGACATCGAACTGCTGATCGACGCCACGCATCCCCACGCCGCGCGCATCAGCCAGAATGCGGCGCGGGCGGCCCGGTTGGCCGGTGTTCCACTCTGGACCTACCGACGTCCGCCGTGGCGCCCGGAACCCGGCGACGATTGGCGCCTGGTGGCCGATTGGGCCGGGATCATGATGGCGCTGCGGGAGTTCCGCCGACCGTTTTTCACCATTGGCCTGGAACCCTTGCGCCACGCGGCGGAAATTCCGCCGGAGCAGCATTGGCTGGTGCGCTGTCTGGCGGCGGAACCAGTCGCCTCGTCGCGCCTGACCCTGTTGTGCGCCACTGGACCCTTTACCCTGGAGCGGGAATTGACTCTACTGCGGGAAAATCGGATCGACGTGTTGGTGGCCAAGCACAGCGGTGGCGGCGCGGTCGAGGCCAAGCTGGCGGTGGCGCGGCAACTGCGCATTCCCGTCGTGCTGCTGGAACGGCCGGCCCTGCCAGGGGCGGATCGGGAATTCGCTGAAATCGAACGGCTGGCGGCCGAGTTGGGGCAAAGAGGGTGAATGCGGTTTTATTTTTTGGATGAGGCATCCGTGGGTTGGGTGTTTGCGGCGAAGATATGAAACATCTTTTCATCCCATTCCGCCGGCAAGCATTGCGCGACTTTTTGGGTTTGCACCGATAGGCGAATATCCTTGAGGGTCACGGTGACGCCTCGAATAAAGGTGGCGCAGTCGTTGGCGGTCAAGCGAGTGGACGGGTCCGCCGGGCGCGAGCTTTCGACCAGCAGGGTTCGGTTTTTGCCGGTGCGCACCACCCGCACCTCGCCCGCCGCGTTTCGGCTGAACTGGCAGGGAGCCGGAAAATCGAAATCGACCACCCCAGTTTTGCCGGCGCCTTCGTAAGTCAAGCGACAGCCGGCCAGGCTCAGCTTGAAGTTATCGACATGAGCGGTTTGCGCGCTCGATTGAGCCGAAGGCGGTGGAGGTGTTGGCCCTCCTTCGGGAAATTCTTTTCCGGCGTGACCGGAGTTGCAGGCGAGGACTGCCAGGGAAAGCAGCAGACACCGTTTCTCGATCATCCTAAGTAACCTCCCAAAACCAGGTTTGCTTGCAGGAATCGATGTATTCGCCGGTTTTGGTTTCGCCATTGTTCCAAAGATCGAAGTGATCGCCGCGGCCGCCGCGAAAACCGGTGATGTCTTTGAAAAAGAGCAGACCGGTCTTGCCGCTGACCGTGGTGCGAGTTTCGTTCGCCGTTTTGGAAATTTTGGGACGGCCCACTTGCTGCCACAGATAGTTAGCCAGGGACTCGGCACCACGTGCGTGGCCGTGCTTGCATTTGGGCTCGGTGTACTGGGTCAGATGGAATCCGGCGCCGATGAGGCAGACGCTCATACGAATCGCGCATTGATTTTCCCAACCCTGATTGCAGGGATGTTGTTCGGTGGGGTAGCTCGACCAAAGTGAAAGAAAATTGGGCAGAGCGCGCTTAGCCATGGATTCCTCCTATTTGAGTGTCAGAGTGACATAAGCAAAGTTAGGGCCAACACAATAAGGTCCGATTTTGTGTCAATAAAATTACAAATTTAGGGCTTGCAGCCGTTCCTCGAAGCGGGGTTTGATGATGCCGTCGTGGGTTGCCGAGGCGTCGAAGAGGATGTGAGCCTTGGTCAAGTTCCGCCGCTTCACCAGTTTGTCGAGGTTGGTGGAACGTGTCGTAGTGCCGCCTCCCCGCGCTCCCGAGGCACAGTAAAGGTAAAATTCCACGCTGCTGCCTTTGTCGCGCAGCCAGTTGGCCCAGAGCATTTCCCGATGCGCCTTGTTATTGCTCTCCCACGCGGTCCATTGCGGCTGTAGCGCTTTGGGGTCGGGCGCGGGTGTCGGCGTCGATAGCGCTCCGTGAGCTTGACCATAGAGGCAATCGAATCCCCAGCACTCCACGATCTTGTCGGCGTACTGGTCCGTTCCTCGGGTTCTTGCCAAGGCGAGCATGACCTTGCCGCCACCGGAATGTGCGGCCAGAACGATCTTATCGACCTTGCTGGGGTCGTCGAATTCGGGAATCGGCGGGCTGGGCTTTTTCTTTTGCAATTCTTTCGAGACCAGGGGCAAGTACCCTTGCAAAGCGTTGGAGGGGATGGTATCCGCTTCGTCTCCACCCAAGTTGCCGCCTTGCGCGCCCTTCGAAAGCGTTGGAGCGATCAGAATGACCTGCTTGATGGGGTTTGGACTGTCCAGACTGGTCCGCAAGTCGTGAACAGTTTGCTGGAAGTAATCTCGAATGGAAGTTTGATCCGTGCCGTGCAGGAAGAGGATGATGTTGGCTTTGCTTCCGGCCTTGAAGCCGTTGGGGACGCAAACCGCCGTGATCGATTTCGCGCCGTTTTTCAGGTCGATGTTGTCGAGGTAATAGTCTGTTGCCATGCTGGTTTCCTCTTGGTGGATAGCGCGCGGCGTTTGGATTTGAGTTGCTGCTATCGTGCTGGATGGGCGTAACCAGTCGAGCGTGGGGTAGCATGTCGGGATTGGAAGAAGTGGTGGGCGCCTTGCCCGGTTGGCCCGGGCGCGGGTAGATTGTTGTCACCCAACGAACCGCCGCGCCGGACTGCCCTTCGCCCCCTTACCCCACTAGGGGGTCTGAACGGTTACGCTCTGTCATTGGTTGCGCGTCGTCCGGGTTCAACTCCAACTCCTGGGTGATCTGCGTGTTCGATAAGTTCAACCCAATGAAATACAAATTATTTCCGGGCGACCTGCTTCAGCGGCTTGGCCGTCATGCGCTTGAGGGTTCGCGTGACGGGATCGATGCCGATGCCGGCGTTTTCGAGCGCCGCCATGCCAAGGATGGGTTCCGCGTCCTCCGGGCCAAAAATGATCTGGGCCACCGTGTTTGAGCCCATGAACGAGAGGCGGGAAAAACCATAGGGGTAGTTGAACACTTCGCCATGGCCCATTTCGTAGACATCCCACCCCTCCACGGCGATGCCAGCTTGTTGCAGCGCGCTGGCGGGAGCGAGGCAGTCAATTGCTCGGGTATCGACCAGAAATTCGTTTTCGTATGCCTTGCCGGAGCGCGACAGGTTTTCAACGCGAACAGTGACCCGCGTGGGTCTCATGACTCGTTTCGTGGCATGGGGGGTAGCAACGGTTTCCACGCTGGGCGGTGGAAGGATCGGCAAGGGCGCCGGGGGCGTGGTCGAGTTGATGGTAACGGGCTCGTTGTCGTCCAGCAAAGGATCGCCCGCCTGAAGTTCCCTGGGCTTGACCGGGTGCAGGTTCTCTATCTTCTTGGCAAGATTGTCTAGATTGATGCGAGCATATTCAACGACTTGTGGATTTTTGGAATAGAACCGCGAATAGATGTCGATGATTTTCTGGTAGAGCCACGCTGCCTCGTCGTACCGTTTTTTATGATGGTATTTGAGCGCGAGCTGAAGTAGCCCATTGGTCTTGTTGTCGTCCTGCCTGAGCAACGCCATGGTCGTTAGCGCCCACGTCCAAGTCGAATTAAGATGAAGTGGCCCGGATTTTCGCCACAAATGTTTTGAAACTCAGCCGGGCCACTTCAAGTCTACGCCAAATACACCCGCTCCAATGCCCCGCGCGCGACGTTGCCCTTGCCGTCCTCGGCCTCGATGTAATAGCGCACGTCGCCCGCGCCGACCGGCAGCTTGGCGGTGAAATAATGCGCGACGATGGCCGCGCCGGTCTGCGACGGATACGGGCCGTTGTCGGTCATCGCCAAGCGGATTTCACCCGTGGCGGTGCGCAGCACCAGCGTCACCCGCTTCAAGCCGGCGATGTCGTGGACGAAGGTATGCACCGTCCCCTCGCGCGGCGCGTCGAGCAGGCAGCCCTGACCCCAACGCTTGCCGCCCGGATTTTCCGGCGTGACCCACGGCGCGAAGATGGTCGGGCCGGTGCGGTCCTTGCCGGCGGACAGCAGCGCGTCCACCTCGCTTTTCACCATCCCGTAACCGGCGTTGGCGGCGTTGGTGACTTGCTGGTCCCAGACGTGCTGGCCGGTCCAGTACCAGTAGCAACTGGTCTCGGCGGTCAGCATCAGCCGGCTGATGTCGTCCAGCCACGGCTTGCCGGGCAGGGCGTCCTCCAGCGCGTGCACCACGTTCTGGAACGCCGTCAGCACCGCCCAGGAATTGAGGTCGGGCGAGTAGGGCTGGTCGTAGCGGCTGAACCACTTCATGAACTGTGGATCGCCGTTGTCCGCGCCGCTCCAGGAACCCGGCTCGATGTGCGCGGCCTGCGCGGGATCGGGCGGAAAGCGGTCCAGGTAGTCGTGCACGGTGGTCAGTTCGAAGCGCGGATCGCCCTGCAACCACTGCACCAGTTGCCCGGTATTGTGGTTGTAGTAGCTGTCCGCGCCGCCGCCGTGATTGTCGCCGTCGGAATGCAACAGGAAGAACGGCGGATGTTTAGGATCAAAGCCGCCAGTATCGACGATCCGGTTGTAGACCTGCCCCAGCACGTCGGGATATTGCAGTGCGCCGAAGCCGCCGCGGGCGTCTTCGTTGCCGATGTAGCGCTCCGCCGGGACCGCGATGATTTTATGAATCTGGCCCTCAGGGTCTTCGTACTGGACGTACTCCGGCCGCAGCAGACTGGGCGAAATCTTCGACCCGGCCCAAATGTTGTGCAGTTGCAGCCAGTCGTTGACCGGCGGGTTGACCTGCTCGGCGCGGTTGGGCGGCAACATGCCCTCGTTGATCCCGGCGTAGGGATAGTCCTGGCAGGCCCGGAAGCGGTGGATGGAGTCGTAAATCACCGCCTTGACCCCGGCCTGGTTCAGCGCCGGAATCATGCGGACGTGGAAAGCGGTTTCCGGCGGAAACATCACGCTGGACGCCTCGACCCCGAACGCGGCGCGGATGATGCCGCGATGCCATTCCACCTGTTTGACGATGTTGCGGGCCGGAGTCAGCGCCATCAGCGGATGGAAGAAGCCGAAGGCCACGAAATCGACGCGCGGATGGCCCAGAACCGTCTTTTCCTGGGCGACGGCGCGCAGCTCCTGGTTCCAGCCGCCGAAGCGCCCGCCGCATAGCCCATCGGCGGCGCAACGATCCAGTTGTTCGATCAGCGAGCCGCTCCAACTGGTGGACAGCCCGGCGTGAGGTAGGCCGCCGCTGGCGTACTGGCGGACGGCGGTCGGGATGAAATGGGTGTAGGGACCGCCGCGCGCCCCGAAGATCGAGTCCTTCTCGCCATCCCAGTACAGCCGGTCGGTAGCGTTGTAGTAAGGCTGGTGCATGTGTTTGTGGATGCCGAAATACAGCTTGACCGGCGCGTCGCCCGGCCCGGTCGCGACCCGGATGACCGGCTTGATCTTGGCGTTCGGCGCGATCCGCAACGAACGGAACTCCTTGATCCAGTCGCCGCCGCCGGACTGGCGGATGTCGGCCTTGCGGCAACCTTCCACCTGCACGTTGATGTTGTTGGGCCACAGCAGCCCGGCTGGAACGCTGGCGGTGTAGGTGTATTCGCCACCGCTGCCGGCGCTGGCCTGGATCGCGTCGCCCTTGATCAGGTGCTGACCGTCCGGAGCGTGCAGGATCACTTGCGGAAACGGCACCGTTCCGTCGGTGACGAAGCGGATCGTAAAAGCCGGATTCTTGCCCGATTCGTCGCATTGCAGCGCTTCGGGCAGATCGATTCGCAAAATGCGGGTGAAAACGTCAACCATTGAAAACCTCGCGTTGGTTTGTCTTGCACGCATCAGTTTAATCAAGCTGGCGCGAATTGCCGGCCGAACTTTGGATAAGTAGGGTTCTTGCGCAAACCACTTTGAGGACGGCGGTCGCATCCTTTACACTTTGCTTGAGGGATGTGAGGATAACCATTTGATTTTAAGAACTGTTCCGACTGGGAGCGACACCGAACATGGCGAAGAACATGAAGTTCACCAAGATCGTGGCGACGTTGGGGCCGAATTCCCGCAATCCGGACACGGTCGAAAAACTGCTGCGGGAAGGGGCCGACGTCATTCGGCTCAACTTCTCGCACGGCAATCACGAAGATCACGCGCTGTCGGTGCGGCTGGTGCGGGAAGCGGCGCAGAAGCTGAATCGCTACATTGCCATCTTTCAGGATTTGCAAGGCCCGAAGATTCGACTCGGCCAACTGGAGGGCGATTTTCTGGAGGTGGCGACCGGCGAGACCCTGGTGTTAACCACCGACGATTGGGTGGGCGGAATCCATGACAGTCTCAAGAAAGTGTCCATCGATCATCGTGGCTTGCATGAGGAAGTGAAGCCGGGCGACCGGGTGCTGATCGACGATGGACTGTTCGAACTGACCGTCGAACGGATCGAGGGGCGCGAAATTTTCACCCAGGTGGTCAACGGCGGCCGGCTGAAACCGCGCAAGGGCGTCAACCTGCCCAACGTCAAGCTCAGGATTTCGGCCATCACCGACAAGGACCGCGCCGATTTGCAGTTCGCCTACGACCACTGGCTGGATTACGTGGCGCTGTCGTTCGTGCGGGACGCCGACGATGTCAAGGAGTTGATCGATGTCATGCTGACCACCCACGGTCGCAAGATTCCGATCATCGCCAAGATCGAAAAGCCGGAAGCGTTCCAGCACATCGAGGAGATCATCGCCGTGGCCGACGCCATCATGGTGGCGCGCGGCGATCTGGGGGTGGAAACCTCGCCGCAGGACGTGCCATTGATGCAAAAGACACTCATCCGCCAGTGCAACATCGCTGGCAAGCCGGTAATCACCGCCACGCAGATGCTGGAATCGATGATCACCAATCCCCGGCCGACCCGCGCCGAAGCTAACGATGTCGCCAACGCCATTCTGGACGGGACCGACGCGGTGATGCTGTCGGCGGAAACCGCCGCCGGTCAGTATCCCATCGAAGCGGTGCGGATGATGAAGGCCATCGCCCTGAGCGTCGAGGCCAGCGACATTTTCAAGACGCTGATGCACAAGAACGTGCTGACCCAGGAAGACCTGTTGGCCAAAGCCTGCCTGCGGATCGAGGACGCCGTGCATTTCGCCACCATGGACCTGGCCGACAAGGTGTGCGCCCGGTACATCGTCGGTTTCACCAACAGTGGATCGAGCGTTCTCGGTTTGGCCAAGTTTCGGCCGCTGGCGCCGCTGATCGCGTTCAGCTCGAAAATCGCGACCTTGCGTAAACTGGCCCTGGTCTGGGGAGTGACGCCGCTGCAACTGGGGGCCGTCGTGACCTCCGTGGACGATCTGCTCGGGTCCGCCACCGAGTTTCTGCTCAACAAGAATCTGGTGCGTGAAGGCGAGATCGTGGTGTTTACCGCCGGAGTGCCCGTCGGCGCGTCCAGCGGCGCCAACTTGATCAAGGTGGTGAGGGTGGAGCGGGGGGATTAGGGCGGATAATACGGCGTCTTCAATCGTTGAATTCCTGCGCTGCCCAACCCAACATCATGCAATTAGTTGGTGTTGGTGGGTAAGCGAGTGGGTAAAAACAGATCCGCAATACGCAAGGTCAATTCCGGCAATAGACTTGGAGAAATGAGTTCCTCCGGGGCAGGGAATTGAATCTGGCGATAACCATCGGCGCTGGGATGCCGGTAGATCGCAACACGCTGGCTCATCAAATCCAGCAGCCAGACTTCAGGAATACCGGCTTTGGCGTACAGCGGGACTTTGGTATCGCGGTCATAACGCAGGGTACTGTCCGACACTTCAATCAGGAGCAATACATCCTCCGCGCGAGGATGCGCGCTTTCGTAAAAATCCGGGCGTGGCTTCAGCAAAACCATATCCGGTTGGGGTTCCGAATGCGCATCTAGCATCACCGGGTTTTGCACGTCCACAATAGCGGTATCGCCCACTTGTAGTGAAAATAGCCGGTTAAGCTGTCTAGTCTTGCTGGCGTGGCGCTCTCCAATCGGCGGCATGGCGATCAGGTCTCCCTGGATCAGCTCTATTCTGGACTCTTCGTCGAAAATCCCGCTTTCACCCAGAAGGTGATATTCCGTAACCGTCAGACGGTAACGGTGGGGGGTCAGCGGCTCTAAAGTCTCCACGGTTGCGGCGGTCGTGGCGACCGCGTCCCGGTCCAGCAGGGCAACGCTGCTCATGGCCTCACCTCTCCAAGGGTTCCGAAAATAACAATCCCCGCAAGCATAGCTCACGGGGATGGGCGGGGTTTAGGGATTAGCGCGGACGCTCACGCCGCCAGCTTCACCGTGTCCGCTACCTGCTGATACTCCTCCACCTGATTGAAGTTCAGGTAGCGGTAAATCTCCGCGCCCTTGGTTCCGATTTCGCCCATGTACTTCATGTACTCCGCGAAAGTCGGAATCTTGCCCAGCAAGGCGCAGACCGCCGCCAGTTCCGCCGAACTCAGGTACACGTTGGCGCCCTTGCCCAGCCGGTTGGGGAAGTTGCGGGTCGAGGTCGAGACCACGGTCGCGCCATCCGCCACCCGCGCCTGGTTACCCATGCACAGCGAACATCCGGGCATTTCCATCCGCGCCCCGGCGGTGCCGTAGATCGCGTAGTAGCCTTCCTCGCTCAACTGGCGGGCGTCCATCTTGGTCGGCGGCGAAATCCACAGCCGGGTCGGGATATTGGCTTGGCCGCTCAGTACCTTGCCAGCGGCCCGGTAGTGGCCGATGTTGGTCATGCAGGAACCGATGAACACCTCGTCGATCTTGTCGCCGGCCACGGCGGACAACGTCTTGACATCGTCGGGATCGTTCGGACAAGCCAGCAACGGCTCCTTGATCTGGTCCATGTCGATCTCGATGATATCCGCGTACTCGGCGTCGGCGTCCGGCTCCATCAGCGTCGGATTGGCCAGCCACGCCTCCATGCCCCTGATCCGGCGCTCCAGGGTCTTGGCGTCCTGATAGCCGTTGGCGATCATCCACTTGAGCAGCGTGATGTTGCTGTTCAGGTACTCGATGATCGGTTCCTGGTTCAACCGCACGGTGCAGCCGGCGGCGGACCGTTCGGCGGAGGCGTCGGACAGCTCGAACGCCTGTTCGACCTTCAGGTCCGGCAGACCCTCGATTTCCAGAATCCGACCGTTGAATACGTTCTTCTTACCTTCCTTGGCGACGGTCAGCGTACCCGCTTGAATCGCGGCGTAGGGGATGGCGTTGACCAGATCGCGCAGGGTGATGCCGGGCTGCATCTTGCCCTTGAATCGCACTAGCACCGATTCCGGCATGTCGAGCGGCATGGAGCCGGTCGCCGCCGCGAACGCCACCAGGCCGGAGCCGGCCGGGAAACTGATGCCGATGGGGAAACGGGTGTGCGAGTCGCCGCCGGTGCCGACCGTGTCGGGCAGCAGCATCCGGTTCAGCCAGGAGTGGATGATGCCGTCGCCGGGGCGCAGCGCCACGCCGCCGCGGCTGGAGATGAAGTCGGGCAGGGTGTGATGGGTCTGCACGTCCACCGGCTTGGGATAGGCGGCGGTGTGGCAGAACGACTGCATGACCAGATCGGCGGAGAAGCCGAGGCAGGCCAGGTCCTTCAACTCGTCGCGGGTCATCGGGCCGGTGGTGTCCTGCGAGCCGACCGTGGTCATCTTCGGCTCGCAATACGTGCCCGGACGGATGCCGGCCACACCACACGCCTTGCCAACCATTTTCTGCGCCAGGGTGTAGCCCTTGCCGGAATCCTTCGGCGCCACCGGGCGGCGGAAGATCGGGCTGGGACCGAGACCCTGGACTTCGCGCGCCCAGTCGGTCAAGCCGCGACCGATGATCAGGTTGATGCGCCCGCCGGCCTGCACTTCGTCCAGCAACACATCGGACTTGAAGCTGAACCGGCTCAGTTCGGCGCCGGTGTCGTGATTCCTGACCACGCCTTCATACGGGTAGATGTCGATGACATCGCCCATGTTCATCTTCGTCACGTCGCAATCGGTGATCGGCAGCGCGCCGGCGTCTTCCTGGGTGTTGAAGAAGATCGGGGCGATTTTGCCGCCGAGGCAGTAGCCACCATAACGCTTGTTGGGCACGTAGGGGATGTCCTCGCCGGTCCACCACAGCACCGAGTTGGTGGCGGACTTGCGGCTGGAGCCGGTGCCGACCACGTCGCCGACGTAGGCGACCGGATAGCCTTTCTGTTTCAGCGTCTCGATCAGCTTCAACGGACCGATCTTGCCGGGTTCGTCGGGCTGGATGCCCGGCCGCTCCATCTTGAGCATCGCCAGCCCGTGCAACGGGATGTCGGGGCGGCTCCAGGCGTCGGGCGCGGGCGAGAGGTCGTCGGTGTTGGTTTCGCCGGTGACCTTGAACACGGTGACCGTGGCTTTTTCCGGCACCTTGCCGCGACTGGTGAACCACTCGGCCTCGGCCCAGGATTTCATGATCTGCTGGGCGTGGGCGTTGCCCTGGTCGGCCTTGTCCTTGACGCCGTGCTTGTAGTCGAACATCAGCAGGGTATGCGACAGCGCCTTGGCGGCGGCGGGCGCGCACTCGGCGTCGTCGAGCAGGTCAATCAGCGGCTGGATATTGTAGCCGCCCAGCATGGTGCCGAGCAGTTCGGTGGCGCGCACCCGGGAAATCAGCGGCGACTGGGCCTCGCCCTTGGCGACGGCGGCCAGGAAGGCGGCCTTGACGTAGGCGGCCTGATCGACGCCCGCCGGCACCCGATGGGTGATCAGTTCCAGCAGAAAGTTTGCTTCGCCCTCGGGTGGATTTTTAAGGAGCGCGACCAGATCGGCGGTCTGTTGTGGGCTGAGCGGCAGGGCGGGAATGCCCATCGCGGCGCGTTCGGCGGCGTGTTGGCGATAGTTTTCGAGCACGGAAAAGTCCCCTTGATGTTACGGCTCCCGCAATGACGGGTGACCAGCATGATGAATAGGTATAACGGTCGAAGCCCGCAAACGTCCGGATCGCGGTCGGGCGCTGGGCAAGGAACGTAATGTATTGTAACGGTGAAGGGGATATCTGGGAACGAGACTCTGCTCGGCCCACTAACCGGGGAGGTTGCGAACGGATCGTCCTCGTCGTCGGATGAAACGATATGAGCCGGGATGGAGGGGTGGGGTTTGCCGCGCAACCCGATCAAGCCGGGATTCGACATTACTGAGAGATGGTCGCGTTCAGCAATATGCGATCGGTTTCGAGGCGCGTGACTTGCAGCGAAATATTTTGGTAATGAGTCCGTTGGAGCAGATCGGCGAGCAAATCCGCATTTCCGCCGAAATCGAGGACTAAATTCGCTAGACTGCCGCTAAAGCTTCTCCAGGGCTGTTCAATGCTAGAGTCCTTGATAGGCCAGCAGTCGGTCGCAGTCGAGA